>CANKLE010000001.1 GCA_947483075.1 Flavobacteriaceae bacterium
AAAATTAAATAACTGCCCTACTTCACCTAGAAAAATGCGCTTAGTAGCAGACTTGGTAAGAGGTCAGAAAGTGGAAAGAGCTTTAAATATTTTAAGATTTAGCTCAAAAGAAGCTTCAAGAAAATTAGAGAAATTAGTATTATCTGCAATCAACAATTGGGAGCAGAAAAATGCTGAAGGCAATGTTTCAGAAGCAGGCTTATTTATAAAAACAATCACTGTAGATGGTGGAATGATGTTAAAAAGACTTCGTCCAGCTCCACAAGGAAGAGCACACAGAATTAGAAAACGTTCTAACCACGTTACAATCGTGTTAGGATCAACCGATAACACACAAGCAAATTAATTAAGATGGGACAAAAGACAAATCCAATAGGAAACAGACTTGGGATCATCAGAGGATGGGATTCAAACTGGTATGGTGGAAATGACTACGGGGATAAAATCGCCGAAGACTATAAAATCAGAAAGTACATTCATGCTCGTTTATCAAAAGCTAGTGTATCAAAAGTAATCATCGAGAGAACTTTAAAACTTGTAACCGTTACTATCACTACTGCTCGTCCGGGTATCATTATCGGGAAAGGCGGCCAAGAGGTAGACAAGTTGAAAGAAGAACTTAAGAAAGTTACTGACAAAGAGGTTCAAATCAACATCTTTGAAATCAAAAGACCTGAATTAGATGCTTACTTAGTTGCAACAAGCATCGCACGTCAAATCGAAAGCCGTATTTCTTACAGAAGAGCGATTAAAATGGCTATTGCTGCCTCTATGCGTATGAACGCAGAGGGTATCAAAGTCTTAATCTCCGGACGTTTGAATGGTGCTGAGATGGCGCGTTCTGAAGGGTTCAAAGAAGGTAGAATTCCTCTATCAACTTTTAGAGCTGACATCGATTACGCATTAGCTGAGGCACATACTACTTACGGTAGAATGGGTATCAAAGTGTGGATCATGAAAGGTGAAGTTTACGGAAAGAGAGATCTTTCTCCATTAGTAGGCATGGACAAAAAACAAGCTGCTGGCGGAAAAGGTGGAGATGCACCACGTGGTAAATCAAACTTCAACAAAGGTGGTAAACCGGATGCTCGTAAAAGAAAGTAAATTTTTAAATTAAAGAAAAATGTTACAGCCTAAAAGAACAAAATACCGTAAGGTACAAAAAGGTAGAATGAAAGGAAATGCACAAAGAGGGCATGAACTTTCTAATGGAATGTTTGGAATTAAATCTGTACATGAAGATGGTATGTTCCTAACTTCTCGTCAAATTGAGGCAGCTCGTATTGCAGCTACTCGTTACATGAAGAGAGAGGGACAATTATGGATTAAAATTTTCCCAGACAAACCAATCACAAAGAAACCACTTGAAGTACGTATGGGTAAAGGTAAAGGTGCAGTAGAATATTGGGCTGCAGTTGTAAAACCAGGAAGAATTATGTTTGAAGTTGGAGGAGTTCCTTTGTCAATTGCAAAAGAGGCCTTGCGTCTTGCAGCACAAAAGCTTCCAGTGAAAACTAAATTCATCGTTGCTAGAGATTTCGAAGCATAATTTAAATTATTATGAAATGTAGCTTTTTTGCTTCATTACATCTGACCTTTAAAAAAAATAGTAAAAACAGATGAAACAATCAGAAATAAACAATCTTTCTGCAGCTGAGTTGCAAGAGAAACTTAGTCAAACTAAGAAAACCTATGCCGACCTAAAAATGGCTCATGCTATTTCACCAATTGCTAATCCGCTTCAAATTAGAGCGGTTAGAAAAACAGTTGCGCGTTTGGCTACCGAGTTAACCAATAGAGAGCAACAATAATTGTATTCTGCGGAAAGATGGAAAAAAGAAATTTAAGAAAAGAGAGAATTGGGGTTGTTACTTCAAACAAAATGGAGAAATCTATTGTTGTTGCCGAAGTTAGAAAAGTAAAACACCCCTTGTATGGTAAGTTCGTGTTAAAAACAAAGAAATACGTTGCACACGACGAGAAAAACGACTGTAACATTGGAGATACTGTTAAGATTAGCGAAACGCGTCCGTTGAGTAAAACCAAATGTTGGAGACTAGTTGAAATCATTGAAAGAGCTAAATAATTATGGTACAACAAGAATCAAGACTAAAAGTAGCAGATAACACAGGAGCTAAAGAAGTTTTAACTATCCGTGTTTTAGGAGGTACCAAAAGAAGGTATGCCTCTGTTGGCGACAAGATTGTAGTATCTATTAAAGATGCCACTCCAAACGGAAACGTGAAAAAAGGAGCAGTATCTACTGCAGTGGTTGTACGAACCAAAAAAGAAGTGAGAAGAGCTGATGGATCTTATATCCGTTTTGACGACAACGCATGTGTGTTGTTGAACGCGGCAGGTGAAATGAGAGGAACTCGTGTTTTTGGTCCAGTAGCAAGAGAACTTCGTGAAAAACAATTCATGAAAATTGTATCATTAGCACCAGAAGTGCTTTAATTATTTATACGGATGATAAAGCTAAAGATAAAATCAGGAGATACGGTAAAAGTAATTGCTGGAGATCACAAAGGATCTGAAGGTAAAGTTTTACGTGTGTATCGTGAAAAAAACAAAGCGATAGTTGAAGGGGTAAATATGGTTTCTAAACACACAAAACCTAGTGCCAAAAACCCTCAAGGAGGTATCGTTAAGAAAGAAGCTCCGTTGCATATTTCTAATATTGCGTTAATTGATCCAAAATCAAAACAACCTACGCGTGTTGGAGTAAGAGTAGAAGGAGATAAGAAAGTAAGATTTTCAAAAAAATCTAATCAAGTACTATAGTGATGGCTTATATACCTAGACTAAAAGAGGAATACAAGAACAGAGTGATCTCTGCTCTTAAGGAAGAATTCGGTTACAAAAACGTAATGCAAGTTCCAAAATTGGAAAAAATCGTTGTAAGCCGTGGAGTTGGTGCAGCAGTTTCTGACAAGAAACTAATTGACTATGCTGTAGACGAAATGACCAAAATTACCGGTCAAAAAGCGATAGCTACCATATCTAAAAAAGACGTTGCTTCTTTCAAATTGAGAAAAGGAATGCCTATTGGAGCTAAAGTTACTTTGCGTGGAGAAAGAATGTATGAGTTTTTAGATCGTTTGATCACTTCTGCATTGCCACGTGTGCGTGATTTTAGTGGAATTAAAGCTACAGGTTTTGACGGCAGAGGAAATTATAACCTAGGGGTTTTAGAGCAAATCATTTTCCCAGAAATTGATATTGACAAAGTAAATAAAATCTCGGGTATGGATATCACTTTCGTAACCAATGCAAAAACAGACAAGGAAGCTAAATCATTATTAGCTGAATTAGGTTTACCTTTTAAAAAGAATTAAGATATGGCTAAAGAATCAATGAAAGCCCGTGAGGTGAAAAGAGAAAAAACGGTAGCGAAGTATGCTGAGAAAAGAAAAGCTTTATTAGAAGCTGGCGATTACGAAGGCTTACAAAAATTACCGAAAAATGCTTCACCAGTTCGTTTGCACAACAGATGTAAATTAACGGGAAGACCTAGAGGTTATATGCGTCAATTTGGTCTTTCACGTGTTACATTCCGTGAAATGGCAAATAATGGATTGATCCCAGGAGTGAAAAAAGCCAGTTGGTAAACACAAACATGTATTAATTGGTTTAAGGTTCGATTTGAAAAACAATTGAAAACCAAGACCGCAAAACAATAACTATGTATACAGATCCTATTGCGGATTATTTGACTAGAGTTCGAAACGCTGTTGCTGCTAAGCATAAAGTAGTTGAGATTCCAGCTTCTAATCTAAAAAAAGAAATCACAAAGATCTTATTTGATCAAGGGTATATCTTAAGCTACAAATTTGAGGACTCGACTGTTCAAGGGTCTATCAAAATTGCTTTGAAGTATGATAAAGATACCAAAGAGCCTGTTATTAAAGATATCCAAAGAATTAGTAAACCAGGTTTACGTAAGTATGCTGGAGCTTCAAACATTCCAAGAATCTTGAACGGATTAGGAATTGCTATTGTATCTACATCAAAAGGTTTGATGACCGGAAAACAAGCAAAACAATTAAATGTTGGTGGCGAAGTAATTTGCTACGTATACTAATTTTAAATTCTAAACGATGTCAAGAATAGGTAAAAATCCCGTTGTAATTCCTGCCGGTGTAACTGTTGAAGTTGCAGATGCAGTAATTACCGTAAAAGGAAAATTAGGTCAACTTACGCAAGAATACTCTGATGTTACTGTAAAAGTTGAAGATGGTCAAGTCATAGTAGAAAGATCATCTGATCATAAAGATCATAGAGCAAAACACGGATTATACAGATCTTTAATCAATAACATGGTTTTAGGCGTATCAGAAGGTTTTACAAAAGAATTAGAATTGGTTGGAGTAGGTTATAGAGCTTCAAACCAAGGTCAAAAATTAGATTTAGCTCTAGGATTTTCTCACAATATTGTTTTAGAAGTTGCTCCAGAAGTAAAATTGGAAACGATTTCAGAAAAAGGAAAAAACCCAGTCGTGAAATTAACTTCGTTTGACAAACAATTAGTAGGTCAGGTTGCAGCTAAAATTCGTGGGTTCCGCAAACCAGAGCCTTACAAAGGTAAAGGAGTTAAATTCGTAGGTGAAGTATTAAGAAGAAAAGCAGGTAAATCAGCTTAAAAAATAAGAGTATGTCATTAACAAAATCTGAAAGAAGACAGAGAATTAAATTCAGAATTAGAAAGATTGTTAGCGGTACTGCTGCAAAACCAAGACTTTCTGTATTCAGAAGTAATAAAGAAATCTACGCACAACTTATTGACGATGTGAACGGAGTAACTTTATTAGCTGCATCTTCAAGAGAAAAAGAAATAGGAAAAGGTACAAGCGTTGAAGTAGCAAACGCAGTTGGAAAACTCGTTGCAGAAAAAGCGTTAAAAGCCGGTGTTGAGCATGTAACTTTCGATCGCGGAGGTTATTTATATCACGGTCGTATTAAATCATTAGCAGACGGTGCAAGAACCGCTGGTCTTAAATTCTAATATATTATGTCTAAATACAAAAGCGTAGAATTAGTAAAACCGAGTGGTCTTGAATTAAAAGATCGTTTGGTGAGTGTAAATCGTGTAACTAAAGTTACAAAAGGAGGTAGAGCTTTTGGCTTTTCTGCTATTGTAGTGGTAGGAGACGAGAACGGCGTGGTAGGTCACGGTTTAGGAAAATCAAAAGACGTTTCTGAAGCGATTGCCAAAGCGGTAGAAGATGCTAAGAAAAATTTAGTGCGTATCCCATTGAATGGCCAATCTGTTCCTCACGAACAAAAAGGTAAATTTGGTGGTGCACGTGTATTCTTAATTCCTGCTTCCCATGGTACAGGAGTAATTGCTGGTGGTGCGGTTCGTTCCGTATTAGAATCAGTAGGGATTCACGACGTATTGTCAAAATCTCAAGGTTCTTCAAACCCACACAACGTGGTAAAAGCAACATTTGATGCCTTATTGCAAATGAGAAGTGCGTACACGGTTGCAAAACAAAGAGGAATTTCTTTAGAAAAAGTTTTTAAAGGTTAATACAAGGAATTATGACTAAATTAAGAGTAAAACAAGTTAGAAGCAAAATCAACTGTCCACTTACACAAAAAAGAGGATTGGAAGCTTTGGGTCTACGTAAAATGGGTCAAGTTGTAGAGCACGAATCAAATTCTGCTATCCTTGGTATGATAAATAAAGTTAAACACTTAGTTTCCGTAGAGGAAGTTAACTAACAATAACAGGTATGAATTTAAGTAACTTACAACCTGCTGAAGGTTCTACACACAATCAAAACAAACGATTGGGTAGAGGAGAAGGTTCTGGAAAAGGTGGCACTGCTGCAAGAGGCCACAAAGGAGCTAAGTCTCGTTCTGGTTATTCTAAAAAGATTGGTTTTGAAGGAGGTCAAATGCCTTTGCAACGTCGTGTGCCTAAGTTTGGTTTCACAAACATCAATCGCAAAGAATACGAAGGCGTAAATTTAGATACCCTTCAATTATTGGTAGATAACGGAATTGTTACCGATACTGTAGATATGTCAGTATACGTAATGAATCGTTTGGCTACTAAAAACGAAATCGTTAAGATTTTAGGAAGAGGCGAATTGAAAGCCAAATTAAAAGTAGCTGCGCACAAATTTACAGCTACTGCTAAAGCAGCAATCGAAGCGGCTGGTGGTGAAGCGGTAACACTATAATTTTATAGAACGATGAAGAACTTTTTTGAATCATTAGCCAATGTTTGGAAAATAGAGGAACTTAAAAATAGAATCCTAATTACTTTGGGATTGCTATTGGTGTATCGTTTTGGTGCACACGTTACTCTGCCAGGTATTGATGCTTCTCAATTAAATAGTTTAGCGGGTCAAACTAAAAATGGTATTGGTTCAATTCTGGATATGTTTACCGGTGGTGCATTCTCTAAAGCCTCTGTTTTTGCTTTGGGAATCATGCCTTACATTTCGGCATCTATTGTTGTGCAATTAATGGGGATTGCGATTCCTTATTTGCAAAAACTACAAAAAGACGGCGAAAGTGGACGTAAAAAGATCAATCAAATCACCAGATGGTTAACCATCGTGATTACTTTAGTACAAGGACCTGGATACATCTATAACCTATACAGAACGATTCCTGGAAGTGCATTTCTTTTAGGATTTGATTCTGTTGCCTTTTTGTTTTCCTCGGTATTAATCTTAACTACAGGAACAATATTTGCCATGTGGTTGGGTGAGAAAATCACCGATAAAGGAATCGGAAATGGTATTTCGTTATTAATTATGGTGGGTATCTTAGCACGACTTCCACAAGCATTCATTCAAGAATTTACCACTAGAGTAACCAATAATAACGGAGGACCAATGTTGTTGGTTATCGAAATTATTATTTGGTTATTGGTAATTATTTGTTGTATTTTATTGGTAATGGCTGTTCGTAAGATCCCTGTTCAATATGCCCGTAGAACAACTACCGGCGATTTTGAGCAAGACATGATGGGAGGCAATAGACAATGGATTCCATTGAAACTAAATGCTTCGGGAGTTATGCCAATCATTTTTGCACAAGCGATTATGTTTATTCCTGCTGCCTTGGCTGGTTTGTCTCAATCGGAGACTTCTCAAAGCATTGCCGGCGCATTCAGTGATATATTTGGTTTTTGGTATTGTTTAGTTTTCGCTTCGTTGATCGTAATTTTTACGTTCTTCTACACGGCGATCACAGTTCCTACAAACAAAATGGCCGATGATTTAAAAAGAAGCGGTGGTTTTATTCCGGGGATTCGTCCTGGAGTAGAAACTTCTGATTTCTTAGATAGAATAATGTCTTTAATTACATTCCCAGGCTCCTTATTCTTGGCTTTGATTGCTGTGTTCCCAGCGATTGTAGTTAATGTATTTGATGTGCAACAATCATGGGCTATGTTTTTTGGAGGAACTTCTTTGATAATTATGGTGGGTGTTGCGATTGATACAATCCAACAAATCAACTCATACTTATTGAACAAGCATTATGATAGTTTGATGAAAAGCGGTAAAAACAGAAAAGCACTAGCTTAATTTTATGGCAAAACAATCAGCAATAGAACAAGACGGATCAATTATTGAAGCATTGTCTAATGCGATGTTCCGAGTTGAATTAGAAAACGGGCATATTGTAATTGCTCATATATCTGGCAAAATGCGCATGCATTACATCAAGTTATTACCTGGTGATAAAGTGAAGCTAGAAATGAGTCCTTACGATTTGTCAAAAGCAAGAATTACTTATAGATATTAAAAAGCAATTCGTACTAAGTTAAAGCCATACAGTTTCAAACTTATTACTTAAAGCTAAAAGCTAAACTAAAATGAAAGTAAGAGCATCAGTTAAAAAAAGAAGCGCCGAGTGCATTATTGTACGAAGAAAAGGCAGATTATACGTAATCAACAAAAAGAATCCTAGATTTAAACAACGACAAGGATAATTATGGCAAGAATAGCAGGGGTAGATATACCTAAAAACAAAAGAGGAGTTATCGCTTTAACCTACATCTTCGGAGTAGGTAGAAGTAGAGCTATTGAGATTTTAGAAAAAGCTCAAGTAAGCCAAGATATTAAAGTTCAAGATTGGAATGACGAGCAGATCGGTGCAATCCGTGACGCGGTTTCATTTTACAAAATTGAAGGAGAATTGCGCTCAGAAGTTTCGTTAAACATCAAACGTTTAATGGATATTGGATGTTACAGAGGTATTCGTCACAGATCTGGTTTGCCATTGCGTGGACAAAGAACAAAGAACAACTCTAGAACAAGAAAAGGGAAAAGAAAAACTGTTGCGAACAAGAAAAAAGCAACTAAATAATAAGTAATATGGCTAAAGCAACAACAAAAAAACGTAAAGTTATCGTTGAATCAACGGGTGAAGCTCATATTAGTGCCACTTTTAACAACATCATCATTTCGTTAACAAACAAAAAAGGTGAAGTTATCGCTTGGTCTTCTGCTGGTAAAATGGGATTTAGAGGTTCTAAAAAGAACACTCCTTATGCCGCTCAAATGGCCGCTGAAGATTGCAGTAAAGTAGCGTTAGAAGCTGGACTTAGAAAAGTAAAAGTATATGTAAAAGGACCAGGAAACGGACGTGAGTCTGCGATTCGTTCTTTGCATAACGGTGGAATTGAAGTTACCGAAATCATTGACGTAACACCAATGCCACACAATGGATGTAGACCTCCAAAAAGAAGAAGAGTCTAAATTTAATTTATAGTATAACTAGGTAGAACAACGATTATCGGAGGATTAGACCTGAATTCATAATCACTACCTTAAACAATTTAAAATGGCAAGATATACTGGTCCTAAAACCAAAATCGCCCGTAAGTTTGGCGAAGCAATTTTCGGAGATGACAAATCTTTCGAAAAAAGAAATTACCCACCTGGCCAACATGGAATGGCCAAAAAAAGAGGTAAAAAATCGGAATATGCAATCCAGTTAATGGAAAAGCAAAAAGCTAAATATTCTTATGGAATTTTAGAAAAACAATTCCGTAATTTATTTGAAAAAGCGTCTGCAACCAAAGGAGTTACAGGTGAAGTGCTTTTGCAGTTATGCGAAGCAAGATTAGACAATGTGGTTTTCAGAATGGGAATTGCTCCCTCACGAAGAGGTGCGCGTCAAATCGTTTCTCACCGTCACGTCACTGTAAATGGTGAAGTGGTAAATATTCCATCTTACCACTTGAAACCAGGTGATAAAGTTGCTGTACGTGAAAAATCAAAATCTCTTGAAGCTATCGATCGTTCATTAGCCAATTCATCACATGTATATGAGTGGATTACTTGGAACAACGATACTAAAGAAGGTGTTTTTGTATCGGTACCTGCAAGATTGCAAATACCAGAAAATATCAAAGAACAACTTATCGTCGAATTGTACAACAAATAATAATTGACTTAGTCGAAATTATGGCAATATTTAATTTTCAGAAACCCGATAAAGTTATCATGATCGATTCAACCGATTTTGAAGGTAAATTTGAATTTAGACCTTTAGAACCTGGTTACGGATTGACTGTTGGTAATGCCCTTAGAAGAGTGATGTTATCTGCCTTAGAGGGATACGCCATTACTTCTGTAAGAATTGAAGGCGTAGACCATGAGTTTTCTACAATTTCAGGAGTAGTTGAGGATGTAACCGAAATGATTTTGAATTTGAAACAAGTACGTTTCAAAAGACAAATTGAAGACGTTGACAACGAATCAGTATCTATTTCTGTATCTGGTAAAGAACAACTTACAGCTGGTGATTTTCAAAAATTCATTTCTGGATTCCAGGTGCTTAACCCCGAGTTAATCATTTGTAATTTGGACAGCAAAATAAAATTGAACTTTGAGTTGACTATCGAAAAAGGAAGAGGTTATGTTCCTGCCGAAGAAAACAAAAAGCAAAATGCGGCCTTGGGTACCATTTTTACAGATTCTATTTTTACTCCGGTAAAAAATGTAAAATATGCCATTGAAAACTTTCGTGTAGAGCAAAAAACAGATTACGAGAAACTTGTTTTTGAAATTAAAACAGATGGATCGATCAATCCAAAAGATGCTTTGACTGAAGCGGCTAAGGTGTTAATTCACCATTTCATGTTGTTTTCTGATGAGCGCATTACGCTAGAAGCAGATGAGATTGCACAAACTGAATCGTACGATGAGGAATCCTTGCACATGAGACAGTTGCTGAAAACTAAATTGGTCGATATGGATTTATCTGTACGTGCCTTAAATTGTTTGAAAGCGGCCGAAGTGGATACTCTTGGAGACTTAGTTTCGTTCAACAAAAACGACTTAATGAAATTCCGTAATTTCGGTAAAAAATCATTGACAGAATTAGACGAATTAGTCGCTGTTAAAAATTTGACCTTCGGAATGGACTTAGCCAAATACAAATTAGATAAAGAATAAATTACTTCATATTTTGCTCTCCAAAGCGGATTGTAGCAAGATGAAGTTATAAAAAAAACGTCATGAGACACGGAAAAAAATTCAATCACTTAAGCAGACAGACTGGACATAGAAAATCTATGTTGGCCAATATGGCTTGTTCATTAATTGAGCACAAACGTATTAACACGACTGTTGCTAAAGCCAAAGCGTTAAAACAATTTGTTGAGCCGCTTATTACAAAATCAAAAGAGGATACTACACACAACCGTCGTATTGTTTTTGCTTACTTGCGTAGCAAATATGCCGTAACTGATTTATTCAGAGACGTAGCTGCAAAAGTGGGTGACAGACCTGGAGGGTATACCCGTATTATTAAAGTTGGAAATCGTTTAGGAGATAATGCTGATATGGCGATGATCGAATTGGTTGATTTTAACGAAATCTACAACGGAGGTAAAAAAGAAGTGAAAAAAGCGAAAAGCCGTCGTGGTGGAAAAGCGAAGAAATCAGATGCCGATACTGTGGTTGAGGCTCCTGAAGCAGAGGCTCCAATTACGCCAGCTGACGAAACAGAAACTTCTGAAGCTGCTGAATAATGATTTTCATTGCACATATAAAAAAAGGATAAGCGATTTAGTTTATCCTTTTTTTTATGCCTGCTGTTGAAAAATTGCTCATAAATCGACACATCGATTCTTTACTTTACAAATTGAAGTTTTACATTTGCACAACTTACAACTACTACCACATGAACTACACCACACGCGCTAAGGCTCTTTTACTTCTACAAGACGGAACCATTTTTTACGGGAAATCAATTGGGATTGCGGGCAAAAGTTTTGGAGAAGTCTGTTTTAATACGGGAATGACAGGATACCAAGAGATTTTTACCGATCCATCCTATTTTGGACAAATCATGGTGGCTACCCATCCACACATAGGAAATTATGGTATACATCCAGATGAAGTTGAATCTAATTCTATTAAGATTGCGGGTTTGGTTTGTAAAAATTTTAGTTATACCTATTCTCGTGCCGGTGCTGAAAAAAGTTTAGAGACCTATTTTACAGAACAAAATGTGATCGGAATATCAGATGTTGATACGCGTGCATTAGTGGGCTATATTCGAGATAACGGGGCTCAGAATGCGGTAATCTGCACCGACGACACCCCTATTGAAGAATTAAAAAAACTATTGGCTGCCGTCCCCAAAATGGAAGGATTAGAATTGGCTTCTCAGGTATCGACGCAAGCACCCTATTATTTTGGCAACCCTTCGGCAAGCTACCGGGTTTCGGCTATAGATTTAGGTATAAAATCGAATATTTTGCGCAACCTTGCAGCAAGAGATTGCTATATAAAAGTGCATCCGTACAACACCACCTTTGCAGACTTACAAAGTTTCGATCCGCACGGGTATTTTTTATCCAACGGACCTGGTGATCCAGATCCCTTAACACAAGTTCAAGCGGTAACCCGTGAAATTTTGCAGACCAAAAAACCTGTTTTTGGAATTTGCTTGGGACATCAGATACTGGCTTTGGCCAATGGAATTTCAACCTATAAAATGTTTAACGGACACCGGGGAATCAATCACCCGATACTCAACTTGCAAACAGGTAAAGGAGAGATCACTTCTCAAAATCACGGTTTTGCCGTAAACAGAGAAGAACTAGAAAAACACCCCGATTTTCAAATTACGCACGAACACCTCAACGACCATACCGTAGCCGGAATGCGCATGAAAAACCAAGCTTGTTTCTCGGTGCAATATCATCCGGAAGCCAGTCCTGGTCCGCACGATTCGAGTTATTTATTTGACGACTTTGTAACAATGCTCGCCAACTAAGCCACCATAAAAAAAGCCCCAACTGGGGCTTTCATTATTTTTTAAGTGTTCTGAGGTAATTGATTACCAACCACCGATCTTCATCTTCTGCAATTTTTTTCTTGAACGAAGGCATGTCGTCTCTGCCTTCTGACATTTTGTAAAACAATTCACCATCTGTTTGTTTTTGAAAAACAGCAGAGGTAAAATCTCCTAGGTCACCTTTTAATTCGGGTGCTTTTGAGCCGTCACCCAATCCTTTTTTTCCATGACAGGAAGTACAATGTTTGGCAAATAAAGCTTTTCCCTCAGCTGCACTTTCTTTATCAGTTGCGTCTGTTGGATTTTTCATGCTTTTGTATTTGGCAGGTACATCCCATTTGGCTTGAATAAGAACAGTAAATGAGGCGAATAGGAATGAGGCAATGCTCATTAAGGCAATTAATTTTACATTTTTCATGAGTACTTAATTTTTAGATTTATAAATTTTAATTAGGTTAAAGAATAAATAAGTCAATAATGACCAGATGCTTACCAATAAGGTATTGGGTACAATCCAAAAAAACAATGGCGTTTTGGTAGGCGGTGACCACATGGTTCTTTTGTTAAACGATGATCGATCTTTAATAGGAATTCCGTTGCTGGCTAGTTGGTTGTTGATGAGGGTACCATAGACATCACTTTCGTTCAAAACCACCTGAAAATTGAGCTTGCCCTCTACACCGCTGAGCCCAGCATCAATAGGAACAGAAATTCCACCTAGGCTATCGGTTTCGTAACTTTCTTCTTCGCCTATTGGCAAATTGCCAAACAAACGTTTTAAGCCAACTTCTAAGGCTTCACCTGCAATGGGCTGTCCTTTTCCGTCGGTTAATAGGGCATTGATGGTGTATTGGTCTCCGTCTTTATCGATAGATGCGTTTAAAGAGGCAGCTCTATAGATTACTTGCTCTTCTTGGTCTTCAAAAAAGGAATTGTGTTCTATTTTTACACTAAACACTCCCGATTCCGAAACATATTGTGCCGGAATTACAAAGGTTGATTTCCCCACACTATTGGTTAAGAAGGTGCCAATTTTTAAAGACTTAGCATCATCGATCGTGTCTTTTTTGAAAACCGAAAAATGCAAGTATTTGCAGGGTTCAAATCCTTTTTTTCCTTTGTATTGCACACTTACTTTAAGGAGAGAATTTTCTTGCATCACCTTTACATACTGCAGGGCGATATTCATGCTTTTTTTCTCCTGTGCAAATCCAATTGTGTGCAGTGCAAAAATGAAAATCAGCGCAATCAACTGCGAAGCTTTACGGGATATAGTTAACTTTTTCATAGTGCTAGTTGTTGTGATTTTCAATGATACCTCTTTCCTCAGCTGTTTCATGAATAGGAATAATAGGCAGGTAACGAAACAATAAGGTCATGATCAACAAAGCCGAAGCCAAGGTTCCAAATGTAATGGTCCATTCTAAGAACGAAGGAAAATAACTGTGCCAGGACTTTGGCACTCCTTGTATCGGTAAGAAGGGGTGAAGTAAAGTTGGGGTTACAATAATGTAGCGTTTCCACCAAGCACCCAATACTACTAAAACACCCATTAAAAACAAGGGAATTGGTTTGCGACCGGCTTTGAACAATAAAACAATTGTGGGCACAACAAGTCCACCGATAATTACCGACCAGAATAATAGGGCATAGTCGCCAAAGAACAATTGATGTAAATGTTCTGACTCTTCTTCGGTGGTTTTGTAGGCTGGGATTAAATACTCATTTACATTAAAGTACAGGTAGATTAAACACAGCAACACCAATAATTTCCCCATTTTGTCAAAGTGCATATCGGTGATGTATTCTTCTAAGTGGTAGATTTTACGCAAAACCGACATCACCACTACAACGGCACCTGCACCCGCCACAAAGGCGCCTGCAATAAAATAGGGTCCAAAGTTGGAGCTGTCCCAGCCGGGTCTGTAGGTGGTGGCAAACAGCCAAGCAGTTACCGTGTGAATCCCAAAAGCAACCGGAATGATTAGCACCGATAAGATGTTAATAGATTTGTTGTATAGGTTTACTTGTACTTTGCTGCCAATCCAATTTAGCGATAAGGCTCCGTAGATTTTACTCCATTTTGGGTTTTTGGCGTAATATTTTTTTAGGATTGCAAAGTCTGGAAGTAACGGAAAATACAACAACAACAAACTGATCACCAAATAGGTAGAGATAACCAAAACATCCCAAATAATCGGCGATTGCAATCGGCCGTGCAAAAAGATGTTGTAAATACGTTCCGGACGACCCATGTCAATGATAATGGTGAGTCCCGCCATGATAATTGCGGCTACCGCAATCACTTCGGCAATTCGTGTGAGGGGTGTACTCCATTTGGCGCCCGAGAGCCGCAATATAGCAGTGACTAATGACCCTACTAAACTAATGGCTACAAAAAACACAAAATTTGAGATATATACGCCCCACAACACGTAGTCGTGCATATTGGTAATACTAAGTCCTTTTGAGATTTGCTGGTAGTAGGCGGCCAAGGCACAAGCAATTACAACGAGCAAAAAGCCAACCCAGATTTTACCGAGTCTGCCAAATTCTTTTGGCGCTAAATCGGCAATTAATTTATCCTCTTTATTCATGATTATTCAATTTTAGGTACGGATTCAAACTCCTTGTAATTTTTTACGCTGTCATCAAAATCAGCTAAACGATCTACCGGAGGCAAGTAATACACACTGGGTTCGGTTCCTAAACCTTCCATCAAGCGATGGCCGGCACGGTCTTTCAATAATTTACTCAATTTGAAGGTTTGTCCACTGCCATTGGTTACCGCATCTTCGTAGGCATCCCCAAAGGCAAAGGTGTCATTAGGACAGGCTTTTACACAGAAAGGAAGTTCGCCTTTTACAATTTGGTGCGGACAAAAGTCACATTTGTCTACCGTGCCTTTCACACTCGGCGTACCGCAGTAATCGGGGGTGTATTCTTTTTCTTGAATTTCTTTAGGCTGTGTAGGCTCTGACCAATTGAATACCCGAACAGAATACGGACACGCAGCCATACAAAAACGGCAGCCAATGCAACGTTCGTTATCAATCAATACAATGCCGTCTTGTCTTTTGAAGGTGGCGTCTACCGGACAAACTTTTACGCAAGGGGGTTTGTCGCAATGTTGGCATTGAGTAGGCATAAAATAAGGCGCTTCTTTTTCTGCTTCCTGCATTTTATACACTTTTAGCCAGGCATTTTCGCCCGTAATGTAATGCCCTTTGTTGCAGGCATTTTGGCATTTTAAGGCGTTTTTACATTTGGCCAAATCAACCACCATGACAAATTTTTTGCCCGGGAAACCTACTCTTGGATTGTAGTTGGCGGGTTTTAAAGAAACCTCTTGTACTTCGTTTGCGGGAACTTTAATGAGGTGTCCGTCGGTTGACATCAACTCAACCAGCTCGTCACTATTTTTTTTGTCAGACAAGCCTTTGGAAGCAATCACACTTCCTGCGGTGGCCACTAATCCAAATTTGATGCCGAGTTCAAAGAATTTTCGTTTGGAGTTTTGTTTATTTTCTTGTTCTTCCATAACCCGTTTATTTAATTTTCAACCAATCTTTAAGTGAGGCGTTGGAGATGTTTTTTTTCACCACTTCAGCCTGGTTCACCACGCTTTTCTTTACGTGAACAGTAGTGCCATCAGGTCTTAACAACACCTGCATTTCAGACTCATCTACTGTTTGTTTTGGCTTTGCTTTGCCAAAACTAAATAGAGGGAGGACCATACCACTAGCGAGTAGTGGTAGGAATCCTCTTCTATTAATTCCTTTGGAATCGTTTTTTGAATTACTCATATACTAGTTAAGTGCAAGATTACAAATGCCACAATCGGGTAATGTTGAACCCAATTAAATACTTCCCTTCAAAGAAATCAGTTTTGTTGGCTACCACACTTTGTTGTGGGCTCAAGGCTTTGTAGTTGGTAATAAACAATTGAAACGCATGTGATCCGGTTGAAAACTCAATTCCAGCACCCATGCCAGGTTTTGTATTGTCTTTAAAATAGGTGGTGATGGGTTGGTTGTAGTCAAATAATACAGCCATGGTTGGCGTAATTTTAACTCGTCCACCAAATTCTACTGCAATGGCATCATTTTCGACAGGCGCTTCTACGTAGTTGAAGTGTGAAAAGCTAGGCGCAATTTGCAAGGATAAATTTCGGCTGAATCGTCGAGCAAAAATCAATTGGTTATAGAACGACCAACGATCTGTTGGGTGTAAAAACAGGGAAGAAGGTCTTCCGTCCATTTGTGCATTTCCATAATAGGTTACACTAAACGGCATTTTGCCATCTCTGGTTTGACGTAAAACAGCACCTTTCAAAGAAAACTCTTGTAATCTGTTGTCTTTGATGGTTCCAAATCCTACATTCAACCGATTACTAATGGCATAGTTTAAGGCCAAACGGATATTTGCTGGCGCCCAAATTCCAAAAAAGTCATTCGATTGCGGTCCTGAATTCACGATGCCAAAACGGTGGTTCATGGTCAATTCTAGCGTACCTTTTGTATTTAACACATTAGATTGTGATTCAATAATTGCGGTGCTCTCAAATGCAGCCCGCTCCAGTTTTGATGTTGCAGCAACTGCTGTGGTGTCACCAACTTGAGCCATTAGCGCAAGAGGGAATAAAAAAACGACACCTAGACGTATAGATTGTATTAATTTCATGATTCAAGTTTTTACATTAATTTTTAGCCGCTCCGTCGTTAATCCATTTTTCAATTATTGCAATTTTAGAATTGCTCAATGCCCCATTTGGAGGCATAATTTGCATGCCATTACCTGTAATTGCTTGGAATAATTCGCTTGACGCAGCATCTCCAGGAATTACATACGTGTCTCCAGTAGCAGGATCTGTTGGCATAAGCGAATTGTAGGCATTGCCGATGGATAAGTTGGGCTTCATAGTGGGATCTTTATGACAGCCGGCACAATTTTTATTGAATATGCCTTGAACATCTTTGTTAAAAGATACGTTTGCAGGCAGCGGCACTTCTGGGAGTTGGTCATTGTAGCATGAGCTAACCAAGAGCGTAGACGTGGCTATGCAGATAAATTGAACTATTTTTTTCATTGTGATGTATTTTTAAATTAATTTTTCAATACTAAAATGGATATTATGGATTAGGAAGAGCCGCATCAAAGTCTGGGAATCGAGCGGTGTTTCCAAAAGCTTTAAGCAAATTTTTTGCATCTGCTTTGCTCAATGGAGTAGCCATCATCCAAGGAATGGTGCCAAATTGACCGGATAAAATTTTATGGATCCCTTCTGGAGTTCGTATTCTCATAAAAGGACCTAAGCCGTATTTTTTTGTGGTAGTTCCGGGAATAGTTGCATTTACTCCATTGGTTTGGTTTATGTCTCCAGGAGTTAAGTAAGGTCCTTGAGCATTTGTAGTTCCATGTCCGTCAGGTCCGTGACACACCAAACATTTTGCCGCATATAAGGCTACACCTTTTGCTTCTTCTGCAGTTGTGCCACCCCAAGCAGAAAAGACAACATACGGAGCCGGAGTGGTTTGAGGTACTGCATAGGTTCCTGTAGTTGTTACAGTATACAAATCATTGTTCTCGCTGTAAATGGCTCCTTCTTTCAAGAATTTAACCAAATCCCAAATTTTATCGTCGGTTAGAATTTTGGTAAAATCGGGGTGTTCTTGGCCGCCCAAAGTAAGGTCAAGCCCATTGGCTGTTTTTAAAGGGTCAATTTGTCTTCCGCCTACATGTTTTATGGCATTAAACAAAGTTGTAACATCCCAACTTCTCACGTCTCTGAGGTGCGCCCGCGAAATATCGGGTTGGGTAGCAGCAACTTTTTTATTGTTTCCGTATTCGTCAACACCCATGCCGTCATACGGGTGGCAGCCGCTACAAGAGTAAAAACTTCTGTTTTTTTGAGCAGTAACCCCAGTTGGAGGGCTTGCAATGTCTTTGATATTAATAGTAGGATCTGCCGCATACTTCGGATTCGGCCAACCCAAAAGCCCTACTAATGAGGCGTCTAGGTCAATATCTGCTTGAACAACTACTGGCCATCCCGCATCTGGGTGTTGGAAGTTGTTAAATAATTTGGCCCCACTGGTGGCGTCGGCGTTGTCATAGGCTTCTTTGCTAGAAGCATTTGGGTCTACATAAATGTCGTGTGTACAACTTTGTAAAAGGAAACCAATCAGTCCCATGACAAGTACCCCCAATTTGTTTTTTGTTTTCATAATATAAAAATTTGGTTAATAAATTATGATGTAAAGTTTCCCCTATTTGATTGCCTAATAAATGACTTAAATCATGTTTTGAAAATTTGTTTGATTTTTTTTAAAAACTTTCAAAATGAAATCGTTGTAGTTAAAAAATATATGGTTTTTCTATTTCGATTAATCAAGAGATGGTTTTCTTACAATTATATATAGCATATATTTGCCACTCCAATTTTTAAATCAACGAGTAAACTAATTTTAGTTATGAGTATTATTATTAAAATTTTTGCAAGACAAATTTTTGATTCAAGAGGTAATCCTACTGTAGAAGTAGATGTAATTACAGAAAATGGTATTTTAGGAAGAGCTGCTGTTCCTTCGGGCGCTTCAACTGGAGAGCACGAAGCCGTTGAGTTGCGTGATGGCGGAAAATTGTATATGGGCAAAGGCGTATTAAAAGCCGTTGAAAACGTAAATAGCGTAATCGCCGCCGACTTAGTAGGAACTTCTGTTTTTGAACAAAATCTCATCGATCAACGCATGATCGACTTAGACGGAACCCACAATAAATCAAACTTAGGAGCCAATGCCATTTTGGGTGTTTCCTTGGCGGTAGCCAAAGCTGCAGCCAACGAATTGGGCATGCCTTTATACCGTTATGTAGGCGGAGTTTCTGGTAATACCTTGCCGGTTCCGATGATGAATATCATTAACGGAGGATCACACTCTGATGCGCCTATTGCGTTTCAAGAGTTCATGATTATGCCGGTAAAAGCCAAATCCTTTTCGCACGCGATGCAAATGGGAACCGAAATTTTTCACCACCTGAAAAAAGGTTTGCACGACCGTAATTTATCGACAGCTGTTGGAGACGAAGGTGGTTTTGCACCCAACTTAGCGGGAGGAACCGAAGACGCGATCGAATCGATCAAAAAAGCGGTAGAAAGTGCGGGTTATACTTTTGGTGACGAAGTAATGATTGCCTTAGACTGTGCCGCTTCTGAGTTTTATGTAAACGGAAACTACGACTATTCTAAATTTGAAGGGCCTGCCGGAAAAATTAGATCATCCAAAGAACAAGCCGAATATTTGGCCGAATTAGCCACCAACTACCCCATCATTTCAATTGAAGACGGAATGTACGAAGACGACTGGGACGGTTGGAAATACCTCACCGAATTAATTGGCGACAAAACGCAGTTGGTAGGCGATGATTTATTTGTAACCAATGTAGAACGCTTGTCAACCGGAATTCAAAAAGGAATTGCCAATTCAATCTTGGTAAAAGTAAACCAAATTGGAACCTTGACTGAGACTATTGCCGCAGTAAATATGGCGCACAATGCCGGATATACCTCTGTAATGTCTCACCGTTCGGGAGAGACTGAGGATAATACTATTGCTGATTTGGCAGTAGCCTTAAACTGTGGTCAAATTAAAACCGGTTCGGCTTCGCGTTCAGACCGTATGGCCAAGTACAACCAATTGTTGCGCATCGAAGAAGAGTTGGGCAGCACCGCTTATTTCCCCGGATTGAAAGCCTTTAAACAAAAATAAAATTCATTCGAATTGGTTTCCAAAACCCAGCACTAGTTGTTGGGTTTTTTTATTGGATCATTTTTCTTAAATTATTGGAAATGTATTTTAAATTAACACAATCAATGATATTTATCTTTTTTATATGGAATCAATTTGCCTAAATTTGTTCAGTTATAAATTTACTGCACTAAATACGATTAAATAATCATGTCAAAAACAGCCATATTAGAATTCGACGGGCAAAAATATGAGTTTCCTGTTCTTGTGGGGAGCGAAAATGAACCAGCAATCGATATTGATAAATTGCGTGCCTTAACCGGCGCAATTACCTTAGACCCCGGATATAAAAATTCGGGTTCTTGCAAAAGTGAAATCACCTTTTTAGACGGAGAAGAAGGAATTCTTCGCTACCGCGGATACGCCATTGAAGATCTGGCAGAAAAAGCCAACTTTTTAGAAGTTTCCTATTTGGTTATTTTTGGTGAATTGCCTTCTAAATCGCAATTGACCCAATTTGAGACCGACATTCGAAAATACACCTTGGTGAACGAAGAGATGAAAAACATCTTGGACGGTTTCCCAAAATCAGCGCACCCTATGGGCGTTCTTTCGTCTTTAACTTCTGCCTTAACCGCCTTTAATCCAAAAGTGGTAAACGTAGAGAACGAAGCAGAAATGTATGAAGCCGTGTGTAAAACCATGGGTAAATTCTTGGTCATTGCCACTTGGACGTACCGCAAAAGCATGGGTTTTCCTTTAAATTATTACGACAACACCAAAGGTTATGTTGATAATTTCCTTCGTTTGATGTTTGAATTGCCTACGGAGCCCTATAGCATCAATCAAAAAGTGGTCAATGCCTTAGACAAGTTGTTTATTCTTCATGCTGATCACGAGCAAAACTGTTCTACTTCTACCGTTCGCATTGTAGGTTCTTCGCATGCTGGTTTGTTTGCTTCTATTTCTGCTGGTGTTTCAGCGTTGTGGGGCCCCTTGCATGGCGGAGCCAATCAGGCGGTGTTAGAAATGCTCGAAGCAATTCAAAAAGATGGGGGAGATGCCGATAAATATTTGGCCAAAGCCAAGGACAAAGACGATCCATTCCGCTTAATGGGCTTTGGACACCGTGTATACAAAAACTTTGATCCGCGTGCCAAAATCATAAAAAAAGCCGCCGATGAGGTGTTGCAAACCTTGGGTGTAAACGACCCAATTTTGGAAATTGCCAAAAAATTAGAAGAAGCCGCCTTGGTAGACGAGTACTTTGTTTCTCGTAAATTATATCCAAATGTTGATTTCTACTCGGGAATTATCTACCGCGCCTTAGGCATTCCAACCGATATGTTTACCGTGCTTTTTGCCATTGGCCGTTTGCCTGGGTGGATAGCCCAATGGAAAGAAATGCGCATCAACAAAGAACCGATTGGCCGTCCAAGACAAATCTATACCGGACATCCGTTGCGCGAATTTAAGGTCATGGACAACCGATAATATCTATCATTAGTTATAAACAAAGCTTCTCACAAACGGGAAGCTTTTTTATATTTGTTTCCAAGACAAATGAAATTTATGCTACGACTTCAGCTTACCAATGAAACATCAAAATTAAGAGCCGTTGTGCTGGGCTCGGCGGTAAATAATGGCCCAACACCTTCTGCAGAAGAAGCTTACGACCCCAAATCATTAGAACACATCTTGGCTGGAACTTATCCCATAGAAGCCGATATGGTGCATGAAATGGAGGCGTTTTATGCGGTGTTGCAAAAATACGGCGTGCAAGTTTTTCGTCCAGAATTGATAGAAAATTACAACCAAATTTTCGCACGTGATATCGGATTTGTGATTGACGATGTATTCATCAAAGCCAATATCTTGCCAGACAGAGAACGCGAATTGGATGCCATTCAATATGTGATTGATCAGATGGATCCTAAAAAAGTGGTTCGCCCTCCCGAGGATGTGCACATAGAAGGTGGAGATGTTATGTTGTGGAACGACTATATTTTTATTGGCACCTACAAAGGATCTGATTACAAAGATTACATTACGGCTCGAACCAATATGGCCGGAGTCAATTATATCAAAAAGCTTTTTCCGCATAAAATTGTCAAAGAATTCGATCTGGTAAAATCCAAATTAGAAGCGCGAGACAACGCCTTGCATTTGGATTGTTGTTTTCAGCCCGTAGGGAAAAATAAAGGCATCATTTACAAAAGCGGTTTTCGCGAAGAAGCTGATTATGTGTTTTTGGTGAAATTATTCGGCAAAGAAAATTTATTTCACCTCACCCGTGATGAAATGTACCACATGAATTCTAATGTATTTTCGATTGATACAAATGTGGTCGTTTCCGAGCAAAAATTTACCCGCCTCAACGCTTGGTTGCGCAACAACGGTTTCACGGTAGAAGAAATTCCCTATGCCGAAATCGCCAAACAAGAAGGCCTGTTGCGCTGCTCGACTTTGCCGTTGATTAGGGAATAGGTTGTCAGTTGTCGGTTATCGGTTGTCGGTTTGCGCTAAGAATATAAATTATACACGCCAAAAAAAAGTAGATATGAGCAGTTATAGGGATTTAGACATTTATAAAATGGGATTAGAATTGTTTTATCAAACCCATCCAGCGTCTTTGAAACTACCAAAACACGAAATATATGAGTTGGGTAGTCAGTTACGAAGAGCTTCTGATTCTGTTATCACAAATATTGTGGAAGGATATGGAAGAAAGCGATATAAGCCTGATTTTATTCGGTTCTTGGTGTTCTCTCATTCAAGTTGTCTAGAAACGATCAATCATTTAGAGAAATTAGAATATCTATATCCAGTTGAAAAAGATATTTTTCATAACCTTGGTGAACAATATGAGATACTTGGTGCAAAAATTTATTCCTTTATCAAATACGTAGAACAAAACTGGAAGTCCTAATTTTGCAACCAACATAGAACACAAAACAGACAACCCACAACAGACAACTGAAAAATGAACCAAACCACCTCCTCAATCCTCATGATTCGTCCGGTTGCCTTTCGGATGAATGAGCAAACCGCAGTCAATAATTATTACCAAAAAGTATTGGACAATTTATTGCCAGCCACCGTCAATGCCAAAGCGCAGCAGGAATTTGATGCCTTTGTGACCAAATTACAAGCGGTTGGAGTTGATGTTACGGTTGTTGATGATACCCTAAATCCCGATACCCCCGATTCCATTTTCCCAAACAATTGGATATCCTTTCACCAAAATGGCGATGTGGTATTATACCCCATGTTTGCCGAAAATCGCCGAAGCGAACGCCGCGAAGAGATTCTAGATATTTTAGAGGACAAAGGCTTTCACATTGAAAATATCGTCGATTATACCTCTGCCGAAACCGATGGTTTTTATCTTGAAGGAACCGGTAGTTTGCTCTTGGATCGGGCCAATGGCATTGCCTATTGCGCGCTGTCTCCCCGTGCCGACGAAGAATTATTCATCGAATTTTGCGAAGATTTTGACATGGCTCCGGTAATTTTTAATGCCTATCAAACCATAAATAATGAACGCAAGCTCATTTACCACACCAATGTAATGATGTGTTTGGGGACCACTTTTGCCGTGATTTGTGCCGATTGCATCGACGACAAACAAGAGCGAAAATTCGTTTTGGAACAATTGAAAAAATCGAGCAAAGAAGTAATCCTAATTTCGGAAAATCAGGTGAATAATTTTGCGGGAAATATGCTGGAATTGGTGGGAGCCAATCAGCAAAAATTGTTGGTCATGAGCGCAGCGGCACACCAAAGCCTCACTGCCGATCAACTTGCTAAATTAGAAAAACATGCCCAAATTGTCAGTTCAAGTCTAGACACGATTGAAGCCTGTGGCGGAGGTAGTGCCCGTTGTATGATGGCCGAGATCTTTTTGCCTAATACTGCAAAATAAACCTATATTTGATCGGAATAGTTCAACTCCTTAATTCTGAATACGATGAAAAAAATAATATCCATTTTAGTGTTGTTTATGGGGTTTTCGGCTTTCGCCCAATGGACTACAGCTCTTTCGGCCAATACAGTAGTAGCCAATTCGCCCACGCAAGACATTCAATCGGTGGGAACGTCTGACGGGCAAACCTATGTGGTCTATTGGAAAAATGCACCCGCTCCCCAAAACTACGAATTGCGCGTGCAAGTACTCAATGCGGCAGGAATACCACAATTTGGACCCGATGGCATGTTGGTGAGTACCTTAATTGGGATGAGCACCTACACCGTAATTTGGTCCGTAACGATTGATGCCAACGATAACCTCTATATTGGGGCAACGGGCACGCAAGACGGAAATGCGTATGTGTTTAAATTAGATCTTCAAGGAAATCATCTTTGGGGCACCAATGGAATTCAAGTGGGTACTGGAAATATCGTTAAGGTATTGCCGCTCAGTTCTGGAGAAGCCATTGTGAGTTGGTATCCTTCGGGTCAATCTTTAATGCAAAAGTTTGATGCTTCAGGAAATGCACTTTGGACCAGTCCAGTTCCGATTCAGTTGGGAACGAGTGCCACTATTCCTGCCGGATTATTTGAGCTTTCTAATGGCGATTATATGATGGTGTTTCACAGAACCTTGTTTTCTATTTATTCTAATTTATATGCACAACGGTACAATGCTGCTGGCGTAGCTCAGTGGGCTACACCTACACAAATTGCCAACAGTGCCTCCCAGTTTAATCGCACCTATACCGGAAAAACCGATGGAGAATCGGTCTATTATGGGTATTTCTTATCGGGGGCTAATCGATTTGATTCTTATGTGCAACGCATTAATGGTGACGGCACATTGCCCTGGGGCATCAATGGGGTTGATTTTGACACCAACCAAACCAATTACGAAATGAGCACGGAGATCAATTTAGATCCTGCAGCCGCGGTTGTTTGGGCCACCTGTACCTATATGAATACGGGCCAAAGTATGAGCGGCGAATACATTCAAAAAATAGATAAAAATACGGGCGCGCGTTTATTTACCGATACGGCCAAAGAAGTTTTTCCGATTAGCAGCGATTCAGACGTGCATGTGGGTGAGCTCCATTTGGCGGGCGGCACACCCTTTTATATGCTAAAAATGGGTATGGATACCGGCGCTTCACCCGTTACCTTGCATGCCGTTTACTTGAATGAAAACGGAGACTTTGTATGGCCCGAGCATCATCTGCCGATAGCCAATTATGGCGCATCCAAAAGCAGAATTGGATTTACAAAACCAATAAATGGCCAAAGTGTAGCTACATTTTTAGAGCAAAAACTAAATGATACGGCTCCCAAAATGTATGCGCAAAATTTTGTGATTCCAACCTTAGGCATTCACCAACCGACCAAAGAATTGACTTTACAGGTAGTAAATCCGGTAAAAAATCAGTTGCAAATTTCGGCAGATCAAGTCATTCAACAGCTGTCTGTTTATAATCTATTGGGTGTAAAAATTGCCGAAGCAAATCCGGCTGCTCTCGAAATTACTTTAGAGGCCAATTCTTGGCAAGCAGGTGTTTATTTCCTGAATTGCGTAAGTGCAACGGGCAATTGCAGCCGAGTGAAAATAGTAAAAGAGTAAATCGTTCTTCTCGATACTAGTAAAATCCAATAACTGCTGTGGTTGGATTTTTTATATGCCTCGAATGATACTCAAAATAGAGCTGATGATGTATTGTATCCCGATAGCAATGGTTAAAAACCCAATGATTCGCGATATCGCTACAATACCCGAAGTACCTAAGAAATTTGCTAAGTAATGGGCACTGCGCAAAACAAAATAAATCGAAAGCGCAACCACTACAATCGCGATACTCGAAATGATCATTTCATCGGGAGCATGGTGTTCTTGGTAATAGGCAATCAAAAGTGAAATCGAACCCGGTCCAGCAAGCATAGGCATGGCCAAGGGCGTTAAGGCAATGTCGTTACGGTTTTGAATTTCTTCTTCTACTTTTTTATTGATCCCTTTGTTTTTATTGAATTGGCCATTGAGCAATGAAAATCCTGAGCTGGCAATGATAATACCTCCAGCAATGCGCAATGCGGTGATAGTGATGCCAAAAAAACTGAGTACATATTGGCCTATAAAAAAAGAAATGAGCAAAATAATACACACATTGATCGAGGTCCACAAGGAAACGCGGGAGCGCTCTTTTTGGTTGTAATCTTGGGTAAGCCCTACAAATATTGGGATGGTGCCAATCGGGTTAAGTACCGAAAACAAGGCGAAAAATAGGTAGATGAATAATTCCATTTTTTGGGATAAATTTAGGGGTCTATGCTGCCGCAAAGGTAAAACTAAAAACAATTTGCCGTGAAATTATTTGGCGTGGGAACCATTTTGTAGTTTTACACCATGAGAAATAAAAAAACATTAGTGATTGGAGCCAGCCTAAAGCCGGATCGTTATTCGTACAAAGCTATCGAGAGTTTGGCAGCCAAAGGGCATTCGGTGTTGGCTATCGGACAACATGCAGGAGAAGTAAGCGGGATCAAAATCCAAACCAAATTAATTCCGATCAAAAACATTGATACCGTGAGTTTGTACTTGAATCCGTTGCGTCAACGCGAATATTACAATTACATCATCGAAGCCAAACCCAAGCGCGTGGTATTTAATCCAGGAACCGAAAACCCCCAATTTTACCAATTGTTACAAAGCAATGGCATTGCGGTTGAGGTGGCTTGTACCTTGGTGTTGTTGGCTACCAATCAGTATTAGAATTTGGTTTGCCCCGTTGCGGGTTTACTAATCATCCACAAACCTAAAAAGGTCAGGATGCCGTTAATCAGAATGATCTCGGTATCAAAAACATAATCCCCCCAAAACAAGCTGCTGTACTTACTTAAAAAGAAACAAAGCAGCGGAGAAACTACGCAAACTAATGGGACCCAGCGATCTTTCACCGTTTTGGATTGCCAAAATAACCCAAACCCATACAAGCCCAACAACGGCCCATAGGTGTAGGAAGCAATTTTAAAAATGATGCTCACCACCGAGGAATCATTGATCGCATTAAACACTAAAATCACCAAAAACAACAAGACCGAAAATCCGATGTGTACCCAATGACGGGTTTTTACGACATTGGTTTTGTGGCTGTTTTCGGCTTTATCCATGCCCAAAAAATCGACGCAAAACGAGGTGGTGAGCGCAGTTAGTGCACTATCAGTGGTGGCAAACGTAGCCGCAGTAAGTCCAAGTAAAAAAATAATTGAGGGAATTACACTCAGGTGATGAAAGGCGATTTCTGGAAACAGCAAATCGGTTCTGGGATTTCCAGTGGCTAGATCAGTAGGAACAGCTACGTGGTTTTGCGCAGCATACAGATACAACAAAGCGCCTACACTCAAGAAGAATATATTAATTACAATAAAGATTCCGGTAAAGGTAAACATGTTTTTTTGTGCCTCTTTGATGGTTGCGCAACTCAGGTTTTTTTGCATTAAATCTTGATCCAAGCCAACCATGGCTATCGTGACAAATACGCCGCCTATAAATTGTTTCCAGAAATAGGTGCCCTTTAAATAGTCTTCAAAGAAAAACACCTTAGAATAATTGCTCTGTTTGATGGCTTCAAATGCTTCAGTAGGACTGTAATTGAGGCTTTTGCAAATGATAAAAATCGTTAAGAACACCGAGGAGACCAAGAAAAAAGTTTGCAAGGTGTCGGTGATGATGATGGTTTTTAATCCGCCGCGGTAGGTGTAGGCAAAAATGAATGCCAAGGACAGTAAAACAGTTACAGCAAAGGGAATATGATAAAAATCAAACACATAACGTTGCAAGACAATCACCACCAAATACAATCGAAAAGAAGAGCCAATAGATCGGCTAATCAAAAAAATACTGGCTGCCGTTTTGTAGCTAATCACGCCCAAGCGTTGTTCGATGTAACTGTAAATAGAGGTGAGGTTCATGCGGTAATACAGCGGCAATAAAATTGTGGCGATCAACAGAAACCCCACTGCATTCCCCAGTACAAACTGAAAATACTTGAACTGAAAATCTGGATTTCCCACTTCGCCAGGCACCGAAATAAACGTAACCCCAGATAGCGCTGTGCCAATCATGCCAAAAGCCACCAAATACCATTTGGAATTTTTATTGGCTTTAAAAAATGCGTCGTTGCTCGAATCTTTTTTGCTCATGAAATGCGAAATGAGAAACAAGAGGCCAAAATAGAGAAAGATAATGGTGAGAATGGTTGCTGCCGACATAAGTACTGGTTTTGTGCGACCAAAATACGCATTCAATGGGTATTTCACAATTATTAATTCAATTCTTATGGGTCATTTCTAAATTTTCAAATTCCAAATTCCCTATTTTTGCGGCATGGAATTCTCTTCAAAACTATTAGAAAAAGCCGTGCACGAGATGGCGCAATTGCCGGGTATTGGTAAGCGATCGGCCTTGCGCTTGGTGTTGCATTTGCTCAAACAACCCAAAGAACACACCCAGTTTTTAACAACAGCCTTGCAAGCCGCGCGCGACGATGTGCAGTTTTGCAGTTCTTGCCACAATATTTCCGATTTTTCGACCTGCGAAATTTGTGCCAATCCGGCGCGAAATCACCAACTCATCTGCGTAGTCGAAGACATTCGCGACGTAATGGCCATAGAAAATACCCGACAATTTAAAGGGATTTACCATGTATTGGGCGGAAAAATTTCACCCATTGACGGGGTAGGCCCCGCTCAGTTAAACATTACAAGCTTGGTAGAAAAAGTAAAACAGGGTGGAGTGCAGGAACTAATATTTGCGCTCAGCTCAACCATGGAGGGCGATACAACCAATTTTTACATCTACAAACAAATTCAAGATTACCCAATAATTTCCTCTACTATCGCTCGGGGTATAGCCGTGGGCGACGAATTAGAATACGCCGATGAAGTGACCTTGGGCCGCAGCATTTTAAACCGAATTCCCTTCGAAAATTCCCTTCGAAACCACTAATCCAAATTTAGGGTCTAGGCTTTTGTTTTTAGCGCGGAAAACCTATCTTTGTTTGCTAATTTTTTTAAAAAATAGATGAGAAAATTACTCTATAGCAGCTTGTTTTTGTTCGGTTTACTCACTACAGCTTGTGTGCCTTCTAAGGATTTGATTTACTTGCAAACCACAAATCCTGCAGATACAGCAACAGTGCTTCACCCTATTGTGACTAAGCCCTACCGATTACAGGTGAATGACATCGTCAATGTAGTTATAAAAGCAAACGATTCCAAGCTGGTAGAAATATTTAAAGCCACAGATCAAGCCGCTCAAGTTACCAAAACCGAACAAAGTTTATATTTTGATGGGTATACCGTAAACGAACACGGAGCAATTCGTATGCCGGTGTTGGGTGAATTGGTCGTAATAGGATTTACACTAGACGAGGTTCGATTGAAAATAGAAAACCAATTATTGGCTGACTATTTCACCAAAGAAGCCAATATTTTTGTGTCTGTAAAATTAGCAGGCTTGCATTACACGGTAAACGGCGAAGTTGTAGCCCCCGGGTCAAAAATAGAATACAAAGAAAAGTTAACATTATTAGAAGCCTTGGCCAATGCTGGAGACATTACCATGACAGGAAATCGAAAAGCAGTTTCTGTGTTGCGTCAACTTCCTCAAGGATCTGAATTGCATGAAATAGATTTGACAGACATTAAAGCCATTCAGTCGCCTTATTTTTATGTGCAACCCAACGATTACATCTACGTTAAACCGCTGAAACAAAAATCGTGGGGCACCGGAAAAACGGGATTAGAATCCATAAGTACAGTGTTGACCTTATTGACCTTGATCACCACCACTTTTATTTTGTTGAAATAAGTACCGATGATAGACACCAAAGACTTTTCTTTTTTTGAGAACCAAAACAGTTTTGATTTCAAAGGATTTTTGATCAAGATTGTCAGTTATTGGAAATGGTTTCTCATCAGTTTGGCCATTACATTTACTATTGCTCATCAGGTGAATATCCGCAAGCAAAAAATCTATGCCTTGCAAACTTCAATCGCCATCAAAGAAGAAAATAATCCGTTTTTTACCTCCAACACCAGTTTGGTTTTTAATTGGGGCGGAACTTCTGACGAAGTGCAAAGCATTTCAAATACGTTAAAATCGAGATCCCACAACGAGTTAGTGGTGGACGAATTGGAATTTTATATTGATTATTTACGCAAAGGCGAATACAACTACCAAGATGTATATGGAGAGGTTCCCTTTGCCCTAACTCTGGATAAAACCAAAGGGCAGCTGCTCAATAACTTGGTAGGCATTACTTTTCTATCGGCACAAGAATATGAATTGCAGGTAAAATTTGACGAGGCAAGTGCTGCGCTTATGTATTACTCCAATCACACCAAAGGCAATGCAACAGTTGTTCCAGGTGATTTCACCAAACGATACCGTGTTGGGGAACAAGTAAATCTTCCTTTTTTGAATTGGAAATTGGATGCCCTTTCTCCAGGCGCTAATTTGAAGGGAAAAACCTTTTACATCCGATTCAATAACTTTGATGATGTGGTGCAAAACGGACAAAAAGTGAGTATTGAAATCGATCCCAAAGCGGCATCCATTTTGGTGCTATCCATGCAAGGGCCAAACAAGAACCGCATTGTAAATTACTTGAATACCACCGTAAAAACCTTAATCAAAACGCAGTTAGATCGCAAAAATCAGTTTGCGACCAACACCATCGAATTTATTGACAGCACTTTGGTCTCTATGGGTAATCAACTCAAAGAAACCGGCGATGAAATGACTCATTTTAACAAAACCAACAACATCTTGGAGATTGAAAAAAATGGAGAGAACATTACCGGCCAACTTTTAGAATATGACGTGACCCGGGATCAAATTAGTCGTAAAATTGCCTACTGCAACAGTTTAAAATCCTATTTGCGCAATAGCGTAGATTATTCAAAATTGCCGGCACCCACAGTTGCTGGGATTGATGATCCTAATATTGTAACCAATGTGGCTAAATTAATTGGCCTCTCAGCGCAGCGTTCCCAATTGGCCTATTCGGTAAAAAGCGAAAAAATATTTCAAGAATTTGACAGCCAAATGGAGGCGGTGAAAAAAGTACTGGTAGAAAATGTATCCTCTATTGGCAGTTCATATCAATATGATTTGGTATTGGTAAACAATAAGATTCAAAAAATTGAAAATGAGATCAAGCTTTTGCCCGAAGACAAACAAGAGTATTTAAAAATTTTACGCAAATACGATCTAAGCGATAATATTTACAATACCTTTTTGCAAAAACGCAGTGAAGCCGAAATTGTAAAAGCAGCCAATTTATCCGATATTCACTTTATCGATTCAGCCAAAGATACAGGTGATGGCCTCATCGGTCCCAATACCAGTGTAAATTATGTGATTGCTTTGTTTATTGGGCTATTAATTCCTTTATTGTTGGTCTTTGGAATTTTCTTTATGGAAAATGCCATTTTAAACACCGAAGACATTTCGAATCTTACTTCGATTCCAATTATAGGAGTAATTGGTATTAAGCAAACACAATCAAATTTAGCAGTTTTTGAACGACCTAAATCGGCTTTATCAGAAGCCTTTAGAGCCATACGCTCTTCGTTGCAGTTCTTATATAAAAAACACGAGATCGAGGGCACTAAAACCATCATGCTTACCTCTTCTATAAGTGGCGAGGGCAAAACCTTTTGCTCATTGAACATCGCCACCGTTTTTGCTTTGAGCGAAAAGAAAACGGTGATCGTAGGATTGGATTTGCGCAAGCCAAAAATATTTGATGATTTTAAAACCACCAACGAAATAGGTGTTGTCAATTATTTAATTGGTCAAAAAACGATGGAAGACGTAATTCAAAAAACACAAATTCCTTATTTGGATGTGATTACATCCGGACCCATTCCGCCCAATCCTTCCGAGTTGATTATTGGAGATTCCATGAAAAAATTCATGCTAGATTTGAAATCTCGCTACGATTACATCATTTTGGATACACCGCCTGTTGGTTTGGTATCTGATGCAATGGAACTCGATGAATATGTAGACGTGAGTTTATATGTGATGCGTCAGAATTACACCAAAAAAGACATGGTGACCATGCTCAACAACCGCCATAAAAGAGGTGAATTGTCAAACGTTAGCATTATTTTGAATGGATACCAGAACAAAGCCAAATACGGAACGGGTTATGGCTACGGTTATGGTTACGGCTACGGCTATGGCAATTATGCGAATGGGTACCATGAAGTAGAAAAATCGGAATCGTGGTTGAAATCGTTGTTATCTAAATTTAAGCCAAAAGGATAAATGCAAACGAAACTACTCATAACCGGAGGTGCCGGATTTATAGGATCTAATTTGTGTGAATACTTTTTAGCCCAAAATTACCAAGTGGTTTGTTTGGATAATTTTGCTACAGGTCACCGACATAATCTTAGTGAATGTTTGTCTAATCCGAATTTCACGCTAATTGAAGGGGATATTTGCCATCTTGCCGATTGTCAGTTGGCCGTGCAGGGGGCTGATTTTGTGTTGCACCAAGCCGCTTTGGGTTCTGTGCCCCGATCGATCAATGATCCCATTACCAGCAACGAGGTAAATGTGTCTGGGTTTCTAAATATGTTAGTTGCTGCCCGAGATGCCAAAGTAAAACGCTTTGTTTATGCTGCCAGTTCTTCCACCTATGGCGATTCAACCGCCTTGCCCAAAGTAGAAGATGTTATCGGGAAACCCCTGTCGCCCTATGCGATCACCAAATATGTGAATGAATTGTACGCCGATATATTTAGCAAAACCTATGGATTAGAAACCATCGGCTTGCGCTATTTTAATGTGTTTGGCCGTAAACAAGATCCGAATGGAGCTTATGCTGCAGTAATTCCTAAGTTTGTGCTGCAATTCATGAACTACGAAAGCCCAGTCATCAATGGCGACGGCAATTATTCTCGCGATTTTACCTACATAGACAATGTGATTCAGCTGAATGAATTGGCAATCACCACGCAAAATACAGCAGCCATCAATACGGTATACAATACTGCTTTTGGTGACCGCACTACCTTGAATGAATTGGTCCATTATTTGAAGGAATACTTAAGCGAATGGGATCCCAAAATTGCCGCTGTATCTGTATTGCATGGGCCCAACAGAAACGGAGATATTCCGCATTCCTTGGCCAGTATAGAAAAAGCTAAAAAATTATTGGGCTATAATCCCCAGTATTCGATCAAAACCGGATTAAAAGAAGCCGTTGCCTGGTATTGGCAGCATTTAAAATAATTAAGAACAGAATAACTAATTATGAAGATTACTAAAATTTGCTGTATAGGCGCTGGTTATGTGGGAGGTCCCACCATGGCCGTCATTGCCCAAAAATGCCCACATATACAAGTTACGGTGGTAGATTTGAATGAAAATCGCATCGCCCTTTGGAACCACGAAGATGTCACACAAATTCCCATTTACGAACCCGGTTTAAGTGAAGTCGTTGCCGAAGCCCGTGGCCGAAATTTATTTTTCTCTACCCAAGTAGACCAAGCCATCGACGAAGCCGAATTGATTTTTATCTCGGTGAATACGCCCACGAAAACCTATGGAGCAGGCAAAGGCATGGCCGCCGATTTGAAATATATCGAGTTGTGTGCCCGCCAAATTGCCCGTGTTTCGACCACCAACAAAATTGTAGTCGAAAAATCGACCTTGCCTGTGCGTACCGCTGGAGCAATCAAAAGCATATTAGAAAATACCGGAAACGGGGTGCAATTTCAAATTTTATCCAATCCCGAATTTTTGGCCGAAGGAACTGCTATCGAAGATTTATTTCAACCCGATCGTGTACTTATTGGTGGGGACCCAACTCCAGAAGGGCAACAAGCTATTGAGGCCTTGGCTTCGGTGTACATGCATTGGGTACAACCCGATCGCATCATTCGTTCTAACGTTTGGTCTTCCGAATTATCCAAATTAACGGCCAATGCCTTTTTGGCACAACGCGTTTCCTCCATCAATGCCATTTCTGAATTATGCGAAAAAACGGGCGCCAACGTAAGCGAAGTCGCCAAAGCCATTGGGATGGACAGCCGTATCGGATCTAAGTTTTTGAAAGCTTCGGTAGGGTTTGGCGGATCTTGTTTCCAAAAAGATATTTTGAATTTGGTCTACATTGCCAAATCTTATGGATTGCATGAAGTAGCCGATTATTGGGAACAAGTGATCATCATGAACGACCACCAAAAACGTCGTTTTTCAAACGCCATTGTGCGCACCTTGTACAATACGGTGGCCGATAAAAAAATAACCTTCTTGGGTTGGGCCTTCAAAAAAGACACCAACGATACCCGTGAATCTGCCGCAATTTATGTGGCCGACGATTTGATACACGAACAAGCCAAAATTGCGGTTTATGACCCAAAAGTAGAAGAAGCCCAAGTGTTGGCCGATTTGAATTATTTGGAAACCCGTTCGGCGGCACAAAACGAAAAATACACGCGTGTTTATACCGATGCCTATCAAGCTTGCAAAGGGTCACATGCCATTGCGGTTTTGACTGAATGGGATGAATTCAAGAGTTACGATTGGCATCAGATATACAATTCGATGCTGAAGCCGGCTTTTGTATTTGACGGAAGAAATTTATTAGATAAGAATGCACTCGAAAAAATAGGCTTTGTATACCAAGCTATAGGTTCTTAATAAAACAAAAATGAATACAAAAATTGCAGTAATTGGTTTAGGTTATGTGGGTTTGCCCTTGGCGCGTTTGTTTGCGACCAAATTTCCTGTAGTAGGATTTGACATCAATACCTCGCGTATTGCCGAACTTAATCAAGGGGAAGATAAAACCTTAGAAGTACATCAGGCCGTTTTGAAAGCCGTTTTGGTCTCGAAACCAAGCGATTCTAATGGTCTTTTTTGCAGCAATCAATTGCAGGATATCGAACATTGCAATGTGTATATCATCACCGTGCCAACACCAGTCGACAAAAACAACCGGCCCGATTTGACGCCCTTGTATAAATCGAGCGAGACCGTAGCTAAAGTATTGCGCAAAGGCGACATTGTGATCTACGAATCTACCGTCTATCCGGGCGTAACCGAAGAAGAATGTGTGCCGGTCTTGGAAAAAATTAGTGGACTGAAATTCAACGTTGATTTCTTTGCGGGTTATTCGCCCGAGCGCATCAATCCGGGAGATAAAGAACATACCGTCGATAAAATTCTCAAAGTAACTTCGGGTTCTACGCCCGAAATCGGAAAAATAGTAGACGATTTATACAAAAGCGTAATTACCGCCGGAACGCATTTGGCTCCTACGATCAAGGTTGCCGAAGCCGCCAAAGTAATCGAAAATTCACAGCGCGACATCAATATTGCTTTTGTGAATGAATTGGCCAAAATATTTAATGTATTGGGCATCAATACCCAAGACGTTCTGGCTGCTGCAGCCACCAAATGGAATTTCTTGCCTTTCAAACCGGGTTTGGTGGGCGGACACTGTATTGGCGTTGATCCCTATTATTTAGCACAAAAAGCACAAGAAGTGGGTTACCATCCCGAAATTATTTTGGCCGGCCGTCGACTCAATGACAGCATGGGCGAATATGTGGCTTCGCAGGTCGTGAAACTGATGATCAAAAAAGGAGTGAGCATCAACGGATCTTCGGTTTTGTTGTTGGGCATCACCTTCAAAGAAAATTGCCCCGATGTACGCAACACCAAAATTGTCGATGTGATTCAAGCTTTGCAAGACTATGGCATTCGAGTGACCATATACGATCCTTGGGCCAATCCGGCAGAGGTGGCGCACGAATACAATTTAGTGACTACTCAAACGCTACCAACCGAGCAATATGACGCGGTGGTTTTGGGTGTGGCTCACCAGCAGTTTTTGGGATTGGATTATGCCAAATTCAAAAAATCACACACCATTGTGTACGATGTAAAAGGAATATTAGGCGATGCTGCCGATGGAAAATTATAAGCCGATGAAAAAGATATTAATCACTGGAGGAGCCGGATTTATTGGATCACACGTGCTGCGAAGATTCGTAACCAAGTACCCCAATTACCACATTTACAATTTAGACGCCTTGACCTATGCCGGCAATCTCGAAAACATAGCCGATATTCAAGACGCACCCAATTACACCTTTGTGAAAGGCGATATTGTCGATGCCGATTTCATCGATCAGTTGTTTACTACCCATCAATTTGACGGCGTATTGCATTTGGCCGCCGAATCACATGTCGATCGTTCGATTACCGATCCGTTGGCTTTTGTAAAAACCAATGTGATTGGCACCATGAATTTACTCAATGCGGCCAAAAAAATATGGGCCAACGATTTTACCGGTAAACGATTTTACCACATCAGTACCGATGAGGTCTATGGTTCATTGGGCGCCGAAGGTTTGTTTACCGAAACTACCGCTTACGATCCCAATTCGCCTTACTCGGCCTCCAAAGCCAGCTCCGATCATTTTGTGCGGGCCTACGGAGAAACCTATGGTTTGCCTTATGTGATTACCAATTGTTCCAACAATTACGGACCGAATCACTTTCCTGAAAAATTAATTCCGTTATTCATCCATAACATCATCGAGAAAAAACCATTGCCGGTTTATGGTGATGGCAAGTATACCCGCGATTGGTTGTTTGTAGAAGACCATGCTGTGGCCATTGATTTGGTATTTCACGAAGGAAAAAATCACGATACCTATAATATTGGCGGATTCAACGAATGGCAAAACATCGATTTGGTCAAATTGTTGTGCGAGCTAATGGATAAAAAATTAGGACGCACCGCAGGCGAGTCGGCCGAGTTGATTACTTATGTAAAAGACCGTCCGGGACACGATTTGCGTTATGCGATTGATGCCTCCAAAATCAACACCGAATTGGGATGGAAACCCTCGGTTACTTTTGAACAAGGCTTGGCTCGCACCATTGATTGGTATTTGGCCAATGAAGAATGGCTCAAAAATGTAACCTCAGGCGCCTACCAAAACTATTATGCCAGCCAGTATTCGTAGTGATATAACCAACTAATCGGGTATGAGCCAACTCAAAAAAGGTGCTTTACTTTCCTATTTGTCCATTTTCTTGACCAATGGAATTGGCTTGTTGCTTACGCCCTACATAATTCACAAATTAGGTGATTCCGATTACGGATTATATACCTTAATTGGGTCTTTAATTGCCTACATTGGGGTGTTGGATTTTGGACTCAATAACACCATTATCCGTTTTGTAGCCAAATACCGTGCCCAAAACGACAAAACCGGCGAAGAAAATTTCCTAGCGACTTCCTTGCTCATTTATGCCGCTATTTCTGTACTAATTGTAGTGGCAGGGATTGCACTTTATTTTAACCTCGATACCTTATTTCCCAAATTGACACTAGCCGAAATGAGCAAAGCCAAGCTCATGTTTGTTATCTTGATTTTTAATTTGGCATTCGAGTTGCCGGGTGGCGCTTTTGCTGCGATTTGCTCGGCCTACGAACAATTTGTGTTTCCTCGGGCGCTAAAAATATCAGAGTATGTACTGCGTTCGGTTATGGTGGTTGTGCTCTTGTGGAAAGGCGGAGACGCGTTGTCGATTGTGGTATTGGATACCATTCTCAATTTGCTGGTGATTGTTATCAGTGCTTATTATGTGTTTCGAAAATTGCGCGTACGCATCCACTTGCATGTATTCGAACTGCCGTTGGTCAAAACGATATTTGCCTATTCGGTTTGGATTTTTGTCTACGCCATAGTAGGGCAGTTTCAATGGCGATTTGGCCAAGTGGTGTTGGGCATGCTTTCGGGTACTACAGCGGTAGCCATTTATGGGGTAGGCATCATGCTGGGCACCTATTACGGTGCGTTTTCGGCGGCCATTTCGAGTGTGTTTTTACCACGCGCCACCAAAATGACCGTGCACGATGCATCTCCGGCCGAACTCACTTCGATGATGATAAAAATTGGCCGCTTTTCGCTGCTCATTTTACTGCTCATCTTGGGCGGATTTTTCTTGTTTGGACAACAATTTGTGTTCTTGTGGGTTGGCAAAACCTACAGCGATTCTTGGATTATTGCCTTTACTATTATGGTGTCTTATACGATTCCATTGGTGCAAACCTTTGCCAATTCGATACTCGAAGCGACCAATCGGTTTTATTTTAAGTCACTCACTTATATTTTCTTTATCGTTTTGGGCACCGCTTTTGGCGCCTATTTGGTTCCGGCCTATGGTAGTTTGGGCTTGTTGTTTGGTTCTACTTTGGGTTGGATCATCAGCCAAGTGGTGATGAATGTCTATTTTACACGCGTACTCAAGCTCGAATTGGGGCGGTTTTTTAAAGAAGTGAGTACCGGAATTGTACCCGCCTTTTTGTTCTTATTGTTTTTGGGCTATTGGCTCAACTTTTTGCCTGGGGCAAATTGGTTCAATTTGGTGCTCAAAATAGTTTTGTTTGTGATGCTATTTGCAGCAATCATGTATAAGTTGGGGCTCAATGCATTTGAAAGACAAACTGTGCTGGAGTTCCTTCCGTTTTACCAGAAAAAAAAATCGATCCCGCCGGTCGACTAAAATAAATACTATATTAGTTTTCAATTTGCATTAACACAAAGCCATCAAGCAGCCCTATGCTATTTAACTCACTGTCTTTTGCGCTATTTCTTCCTCTAGTTTTCTTGCTATATTGGTTTGTGTGCAACAAAACGTACCGCCTGCAAAACGGCTTGTTATTGGTGGCGAGTTACTTTTTTTACGGCTGTTGGGATGTGCGTTTTTTAGGCCTTTTGGCCTTTTCTACTTTTTTGGATTATTATTCGGGCTTGCAGATTTACCAGGCCAAAAATACCAGTTTGAAGAAATTCTGGTTTTGGACCAGCGTCGGGCTCAATCTAGGGTTTTTAGGATTTTTTAAATACTACAATTTTTTTGTCGATTCCTTTTCCGCCGGACTTGGCCAATTTGGCATTGCGATTGATACTTGGACTTTAAGTGTAATATTGCCTGTAGGTATTTCCTTTTATACCTTTCACGGACTTTCTTATGTGATAGACGTATACAAAGACCGCATCGTTCCCGAGAAAAACCCCATAGATTATGCTGTGTTTGTGAGTTTCTTCCCGTTGTTGGTGGCCGGGCCCATCGAACGCGCCACGCATTTGTTGCCACAACTCAAAAAAGAACGAAAGTTCAACTACACCCAAGCGGTCGATGGGTTACGTCAAATTTTGTGGGGCCTATGCAAAAAAATCATCATTGCCGACAGTTGCGCCCACTATGCCAATCTCATTTTTGATCACAGCGACACCTACAGCGGAAGTACACTCGTAGTAGGCGCGGTCTTATTTGCCTTCCAGATTTACGGCGATTTTTCGGGCTATTCCGATATTGCTTTGGGCACCGCCCGTTTGTTTGGCATCGAATTGTTGCAAAATTTTAAATTCCCTTATTTCTCGCGTGATATCGCCGAGTTTTGGCGCCGTTGGCACATTTCGCTTTCGTCCTGGTTTAAAGATTATTTGTACATCCCCTTGGGCGGAAGCCAGGGCGGTACTTGGATGCGCATCCGAAATACACTCATTATTTTTATCGTCAGCGGATTTTGGCACGGAGCCAATTGGACTTTCCTCATTTGGGGCGCCTTAAATGCTTTGTACATTTTACCGTCTATCATTTTCAAAACAAACCGAACACATTTGGCTATTGTAGCACAAGGGAAGGTTTTTCCTACCTTGAAAGAAACAATGCAAGTCTTGCTCACCTTTGGTTTGACTGTTTTGGCTTGGATCTTTTTCAGGGCCAAAACCGTTTCTCACGCGTTGGACTATATCGCCACCATCTGTTCTAAATCGTTGTGGAGCATACCCGAAGTAAAACCGCCGCTCGTTTTTGTGGTATTGGTCTTGTTTATCTTGATCGAGTGGAGGGGAAGAACGGCCAATTATGGCCTAGAGAAACTCGCTTTTTCAAAACCAAAATTGGTGCGCTGGGCATTGTATTTACTATTAATAGGTTGTTTGTTTCAGTTTTCGGGACACGAACAAGCCTTTATTTATTTCCAGTTTTAATGAAAAAATTTCTGATACAATTGCTTTGTTTTGGCTTGCTGTTTCTAGCAATCGATCGCTGCTTGATTGTGCTCAGAAATTATGTGCCCCAGCTCGAAGTAGACCAACGCTTGGAACAAGTACTTCAAAAAAAGCTGCAAGCCGACGTATTTGTGTTTGGTTCTTCTCGCGGAGCCAGAGATTTAATTGCGTCACAGCTAAGTGATTCGCTGAAGCAAAACGTGTACAACCTATCATATCCGGGTGGCGATATTGAATTTCAATATTTTGTGTTGCAACAAGTATTAAAATACCAAAAACCCAAAGCGGTGTTGTTGGTTTTGGATGAAAATACCGAAGTGGGGGCCTCCGAAAATGTTCGTTACCGCTTGGATCGATTGTATCCGTTGGTGAAATACCCGGCCGTGCGCGAGGAGCTCATTCGCAAGGGCGAAAAAAACCACTTCCTATCGGAACTCTTTATTTTGCATCAACTCAACAAGAGTAATTTTGATTTGCGTCACCGAAAACCCTCGCCTTTAGATACGCCCTTGGCCTGTGGTTCGATGCCCATAACCTCGCAAATGCCTGGGTTTACGAAAAAATTTGATACGGCTGTTCCGGTCTATGATCCGCAAAAAGAATTTGCCTCCAAACGCTATTATTTCAACCAATTTTTACACGCTTGCCAACAATCAAACACCAAAGTCATATTAGTTTTTCCGCCAAATTTTTATGCGCCTTCTCCTGCTTTTTATGCCCGAATGCAACACTTGGCGGCACATCGCGCGTATTTAATGCAATATAATTCGGCTGATGCACGCTATAAAAACCCTGACTATTTCAACGACAAACATCATTTGCGCCAAAGCGGAGCACAGTTGTTTACGGCCGATCTAGCACAATTTATTCGTCAACAAGCGCTATTTTTACCTGCAAATTCCATTCGCTAATATGCCGCGCAAAATTCTCACCCTCACCTGTCACAACGTCTACAACCACGGCGCGACCTTGCAGCAATTGGCGTTGCTCAAGCAGTTGGAAGCGATGGGTTTTGAGGCTGAAACCATCAATTACACACCCGATTACTTGAACCAGCATTTCAAATGGACCAAAGTGAGCAATGCGTTTTTTGCTAAAAATATCCTTTTAAAAGTCTTGTATTGGATACTGAAGTTTCCGTCAAATCTGTGGAATCGCCAACGCAAATGGCGTTTTGATGCCTTTGAAACCAAGACCCTGCGTATTCATCCCGGAAAATATACGAGCAACGAAGCGCTCAAAAACAATTTGCCCGAAGCCGATGCCTACATTTGTGGCAGCGACCAGGTGTGGAATTCCTATTTTCAGAACGGCAAGGATCCTGCTTTTTATTTGGATTTTGTTCCAAATGACAAACTCAAAATTTCCTACGCCGCTAGTTTTGCCATTGATGCCATTGACCCAACTCTTCAAGACTTTGTGCGCGAAAAAATCAGTCGATTGGATTGGGTTTCGGTACGAGAAGCTTCGGGCGTACAACTGGTTCAAGATTTAGGAATAGCAAATGTTACCCAGGTATTGGATCCTGTTTTTTTGGTCGAACGGGCCTATTGGGAAACCTTCGTGAAGCCATTTACTGCCCGATACATTTTTGTGTACGATTTTGATACCAATGCAACCTTGCGGGAGTTTGCTTTGCAACAAGCCAAAGCAAGAGGGCTTCAGATTTATACGGTGAATCACAACATCCGCTACGCCGATAAAAATTTTTATTTGCATGGGCCCGACGTGTTTTTGTCCCTAGTGCATGGTGCCGAGTTGGTGCTCACCAATTCCTTTCATGCGGTGGCCTTTTCGCTCATTTTTCAAAAGCCCTTTATGGTGTTTAACCGCGCCGAAAAAATCAATACCCGCATGCGCGATTTGTTGGCTTCGCTCAATTTGTCTCTCTTGTTGGTGAACAGTCTAGAAGATTGCGAAGCGGCATTGGCACCCATAGATTACACTGGTGTTGCCGATAAATTAGCCGATGCCAAAACTCGTTCCCAAGAATTTTTAACTACAGCTTTGTCTTCGATAATCCCAAACTAAGATGGAACTCAGCAAACAACAAACCGATTACACCAAAGGCATTGCCATCGCGATGATGTTGTGTTTGCATTTGTTTAATAAAGACTATCAGGGACTATTTGCCCCAAGTTTATTTATCGGAAGCCAGCCGCTGAGTTATTACTTCTCTTTGTTTTGCGATTGTTGTGTTTGTATCTATTGTTTTTGTAGCGGGTATGGTTTGTACATCACTTACCAAAACAAGCCGACTACTTTTGTAAGTTCAAATCGGAAGCGCTTACTAAAACTGTATCTCAATTACTGGTTGGTCTTGCTTGTGTTTGCCGTTGTTTTGGGAACGATTTTGGGAAAATCCGCACAATATCCAGGCAGTTGGAGTACATTTATTTACAATTTTATTTCCTTAGATTCTTCCTATAATGGGGCTTGGTGGTTTATTTCCTGCTATGCCTTGTTGGTTTTGCTTGCGCCAGTTATTTTTAACTTACTCGAAAAAGCCAATCCCTATCTTGTATTAATTGGCACATTTGTATTGTATGCTATCGGGTATTACGCCCGCATAAAAATTCCTGTTATTTCTGAAACAGAGTTTATTCAACTGCTTTGGCACCAAGCCTATATGTTGGCCAATTCTATTTTTCCATTTGTTATTGGCGCTATGGCCTTTCGAAATCAATGGTTTTCTGCCTGGATAAAAAGGATACAGTCTTGGTCGAATCCGAATCTTATTTTGCTTGTGCTAATTGGTTTGCTGGTGGTTGCACATGGTTTTGTGCCCAGTTTGTTTGTGGCTGTTTTTACCGGTATTGCCTTTGTTTTTTTGTTTAACGGACTTCAACTATCAACAGCCGTTCAACGCGCTTTAGCCTATTTAAGTACACATTCTACCAACATTTGGCTGATCCATTTGTTTTTAATTTCCAGTTTTGCCCAATCTTGGAGTTATGCCCCACAGCAACCCGTCTTGATATACGTTTGGGTATTGGGTTGTTGTTTGCTTATTTCTCATCTGATCAATTGGATCTATTTACCTCTTCAGCGCTATTTGTTCACCAACCGAATTGACCAATGAAAATTCTTTACATCACCAACGGAATCAAAGGGGCTGGCGGCTTGGAGCGAGTGTTGTCGGTAAAGGCCAGTTATTTGGCCGAGCAGTTGGGGCATGAGGTACATATTCTTACCTTAAATCATCGGGCTGCACCCTTGTTTTATAAGTTCAGTTCTAAAATTCAGTTGCACGATATCGAAGTGGCGGGGAATCCATTGCGCTATATTAGCCAATACCGAAAAGGAATTTTACAAACCATTCAAACCATAAAACCCGATGTGATTTCGGTCTGTGACGATGGCTTGAAAGCCTTTTTCTTGCCGCTTTTGCTGCCCAAAACCCCAATCATTTACGAACGTCACGTTTCCAAACAAATTGCCTATGGGGTGAATCCGTCTTGGATCAAAAAAATTAAAGTGGGTGTACAGTTGCAGTTGATGAATTTTATGGGTCGTTTTTTCGACAAATTTGTGGTGCTCACCGAAGACAATTTGCAAGAATGGAATCTCCCCAATAGGCTGGTAATTCCCAATCCCTTGTCTTTTTATCCAGAAGCTCAAGCAGTATTAACCAACAAAACGGTGATCGCTGTAGGCAAACATACCCACCAAAAAGGCTTTGATCGCTTGTTGCAGAGTTGGGCTTTAATTCTACAAACCCAGCCCGATTGGATCCTAGAAATCTATGGCAAATTTAATGATCAATTAAGTTTACAGCAACTTGCCAAACAATTGAACATCGAAAATAGCGTTCGCTTTTTTGAGCCCGATCCCGACATTGCTTCTCGATTTTTGAACGCCTCAATCTTTGCATTTTCCTCCCGCTTCGAAGGATTTGGCATGGTGCTCATTGAAGCCATGGCCTGCGGCGTGCCTTGTGTTTCCTTTGATTGTCCCTGTGGCCCAAAAGATATTATTCACTCGGGTGAAGACGGTTTTTTAGTGCCCAATCACGACACCGATGGATTTACCCAAAAGTTGTTGGAGCTCATCGAAAATCAGGACTTACGCAGGCAAATGGGTACTCAAGCCAAGCAAAATGTACAGCGGTATTTGCCCGAAGTAGTCGTGAAACAATGGGATGAACTTTTTAGATCCCTTGCCATATGAGAATAGTTTTTTCAACCGATCAAATATACTTGCACGGCGGCATCGAAAAAGTGATGGCCCAAAAAGCCAATTATTTTGCCGATGTGTTGGGTTATGAAGTTATTATTCTCACTACCGAACAAAAGCAACACGCGCCTTGTTACGATTTGTCTTCCAACATTCAATTGATCGATTTGAACATCAATTACAAGCGAGAAAAATCATTTGTTCATCCGCAGAATCTAGCCAAAGTTCCGATGCATTTTATGCGATGGATACAAGTATTGCGAAAACATAAACCCCAGCACTTGATTGTGTGCAATTACGCCTTCGATTTTTATTGGACGCCCTTTTTATTTTCTAAAATCGCCAAGTATAAAGAATACCATTCCTCTCGGTATTTGGTTCAACAAGCGCGCGCCAATGCAAAAGGGTTTTTGCAAATGGGTTATGCGCTACAATCGGCAGTTGAGCGCCGTTATACAAAACTGATTTTGCTCAATACATCCGAAACCGAATTTTATTCTTCGGCGCACAAGGCTATCATTCCCAATCCTATTTCTAGGTTGCCCCAACAAGCCAAGTTGGAATCTACCCAAGCCATCGCTGCCGGGCGTTTGGCTCCCGTAAAAGGCTTTGATGCCCTTATTGCCATTTGGGCCAAAGTTGTAGAACTTGAACCCACGTGGACGTTGTCTATCTATGGGCAAGGTGAACCTGGGTATGTGGCCCAATTGCAAGCCCAAATACGTCAACTGAATCTAGAAAAACACGTCTTCATTCGAGAGGCCGTTCCCAATTTGCAGGCCAGGATGCTCGATTATTCAATGTATTTGATGACTTCGCATACCGAGTGTTTTCCGATGGTGTTACTCGAAGCTCAAGCGGCAGGATTGCCCTGTGTTTCGTATGATTGTCCTACAGGTCCTGCGCATATCCTATCTTCAGATCAAGATGGTTTTTTGGTTTCCAATCAAAATCAAGAAGCTTTCGTAGAAAAAGTACTATTTTTGATTCGCAACCCAGAAATACGACAACAATTGGGAGCGAATGCCAAAAAAACGGTGCAGCGATTTTCGCTAGAAACAGTGATGCAACACTGGCAGGATATGCTTAAAATACATTTATACTAAAGACTTGAGTTTTGAATGAAATAATTCCAGTTGAGATTTACACCGTTTTATACTACAATTTTTTGTTGGTATTTGTGCTGATTTTGATCTTGCAATCGGCTACGGTGGAACTGACAGATTATGTGAATATCCGCATCAAAAACAACATTGGAATAGGATTGCTTTTGCTCATTATACTTTATATGGGTTCGCGTCCCATTAGCGGAAAGTACTTTGCCGATATGTCTACCTATGCGTTTAATTTTGAAAAATATGCAGGCGGTGACCCTGTAGATCTGACAGCCAAAAAAGATTTGTTGTTCGAGTATTTTTCTAAGTATTGCTCGGGCATTATGACGGTAGAGTTTTATTTTATGATGTGTGCCACACTTTATGTAGTGCCGTTGTATTTGTTCTCGAAGAAAGTATTTGAAGATTATTGGTTTTATGCCTTTTTGATGTTGGTTATTTCCCTCTCCTTTTGGGGGTATGGGGTGAATGGCATCCGAAACGGATTAGCCACTTCGTTATTTTTACTGGGGTTATCTCGCAAAAACATCGTATTTACGATATTGATTATAGGTAGCACCTATTTTATTCACAAGTCCATGTTTATTCTGTTGATTGCCTATGCGATTACCTTCGTCCATCGAGATTATGCAAATTATTTGCGGTTGTGGTTGTTGGCGATCCCGCTGTCACTTTTGTTGGGAGGTTATTTTGAAACCTTGTTTTTGAATTTAGGGGTTTTTGCCAATGACAAAGTTGCCGACTATTTGTCTGGGGGAGGCGAGGAATTTAATGAGCAATTCAGTTCCTTAGGGTTTCGATGGGACTTTTTATTATACAGTGCAACAGGCGTTTTTGCCGGCTGGTATTTCTTGTATGTCAAGAAAGTAGAAGACAAATTATACACCCAAATTTACAACATCTATGTGCTGGTAAATGCCTTTTGGGTATTGGTAATACGCGCCTCATTTTCCAATCGATTTGCCTATTTGTCCTGGTTTTTATTGGGAGCCGTGATTATTTATCCGCTCTTGAAAAAACAAATCTTCGAAAAACAACACCTCATTATTGGGCGCATTATTTTTATCTATTTTGCTTTTACCTATGTGTTGAATGTATTGCTCGTAAAATCCAAATAAATGAAAGCAATAACCGTTTTTACTCCCACCTATAATCGGGCTTATCTATTAAAACGTTTATACGATAGTTTGTGCGAGCAAACCAATCCCGATTATGAGTGGTTGGTAATAGATGATGGTTCTACAGATGATACAGCAAAATTGCTGCAAACATTTATTGCCGAAAACAAAATCAAAATCACCTACCATTACCAAGAAAACAAAGGAATGGTGGGTGCGCACAATACCGCGCATCACCTCATGACAACCCCTTTGTGTGTGTGTATTGATTCTGACGATTACATGCCTACCGATGCGATTCATAAAATTCTAAGATTTTGGGAGCAACATGGGTCGCCCGAATATGCCGGTATTGTGGGTTTGGATGCTTTTGTAGATGGCACCCTTGTGGCGCCCTTGCCCACTATAAAAGCCTGTAAATTTTCTGAATTGTATGTAAAACACAAGTTGGCGGGCGATGTTAAATTTGTGCACAACCGGGCGGTGTTTAATCAGTATTTGCCTTATACTTTTTTTGAAGGCGAAAAATATTCGGTCACCAGTTATTTGTATTTGTTTATTGAGCAAAAACACGAATTGCTTATCTGCAACGAAGTATTTTGTATTGTTGAATATTTGCCCGATGGCTTAACCATGAACTTGTTTAATCAATACAAACAAAGTCCAAAATCATTTGCGTTTTACCGCTTGGCCAAGATGAAATTTGCGTTAAATTACCAAGAGCGCTTCCGCAACGCCATACATTATGTATCTTCGTCGTTGTTTGCAAAAGACAGTAAATTTTTAGGAAAAACAAGCAGTAAAGGCACTGTTTTACTGGCAATCCCTCTGGGTGTAGTTCTTTATTTTTATATCCTATTTAGTACTAAAAAATCAATTCGTAAATAAGATGCGCAGCGCCATTATCGTTCCAGGAGTTACCGACTTAAACAAAGGCGACCAGGCCTTGGTTTGGGAAACGCACCGTTTGGTTCATGATATGCAGTGTTTCGATCAAATTTATATTGTAAGCACAGGCGATACCGCACAGGAACGTCAATTGCTTTGTGGACAATCAGAAGCAAAAGGTTATCAATTGGTCGAAACCTTGCTCAAACATCCACGGCGCGGAAATCACAACCAAGCCGAGGTGATACAAGAATCAGCGTTTTCCTTTCTGCGTTTGGCGTTTCGGGCGGCACTCGATTTTTGCAGCCAATGGTTTTTGTTGGTCATTTGTAGATCTGAGGCTTTGGTTTCCTTTTTTTATTCCCCCAAAACGGCGCAATCGGTTCGACAATTTCGTACAGCTGAAGTCTTATTTGTAAAAGGCGGCGGATTCATTCATGCCTATGGCGAAAAAACTGCTCCCTACCTCATGTGGTTTTTTTTGTTTTATGTGCGTTTAGGAAAAGCCCTGGGTAAGAAAGTAGTGTTTTTGCCCAATTCGTATGGGCCATTTCAAGGATTTACAGTTGCTAGCCAAGTCAAGTCGGTATTTGCCACACTCGATAAAATTTATGCCCGAGAAGCACTTTCGGCCAATAAATTAGGCGAATTGATGGGCCAAACTATTGCGGTGAGTCCCGACTTGGGGTTTTATTTGCAAAAGGATTCCTCGGCTGCGGCTTTGCAGTTACTTGAGCGGTACAACTTAGATCCGCGGCAACAAAAATTAGTAGGAATCACGATACGTCCCTGGCGATTTCCGGGCTTTTCTAATCCGGAAGCCTTGTATGCCAACTACCTTCAATCGGTTAAATCATTAGCGATAAAATTGGTTGAATCAGGCTACCAGGTGGTATTTTGCAACCAATCGATTGGTCCCAATGCCCACGAAGATGATCGCAATGCCATTCGAGAATTGCTCCAGGATTGGCAAGATCCTGCTGTACATTGGATCGATGAAAATTTACCTTGTGATGTGCTCAAATCGGTTTATTCCCATTTTTATGCTTTTGTAGGTACGCGTTTTCATTCGGTGATTTTCTCCCTTACTTCTTGCATTCCTTCTATTGCCATTGGCTACGGAGGTAATAAAGCCAAGGGCATCATGGCCGATTTCAATTTGCCCGATTTTACTGTTCCTATTGAGTCGGTTACGGCCGATCAATTGCAAGCGATGTTTGATCGCTTAGTGGCAGAACACAAACAAATACAAGACTTGCTGGCCAATCAAAATGTAAATTTGGGGATCAAAAGAGCCGAGTTGTTGCTTGAATTAAAAAACCTTGTAGGATAGATGGCCAAAATTATCCGCACCGCCACCGTAGCCATCACCCTCAATAATTTGTTGAAAGGACAATTGGCCTTTCTGAATCAAACGCATGAAATTGTCGCGGTTTCTGGAGAAGACCATCATTTGCAAGCGGTGCGGGATCGAGAGGGTGTGCGAACGATTTCGGTGCCCATGCAACGGGCCATTAGTCCTATTAAAGATTTGATTTCACTTGTGCAGTTGTATCGGGTATTTAAAAAAGAAAAACCGGAAATAGTACACTCTGTTTCTCCAAAAGCCGGATTATTGAGTATGATAGCGGCCTATTTTGCAGGCGTTCCGATTCGTATACATATGTTTACGGGTCTTATTTTTCCCGCAAAAAAAGGCTTTTCACACTATTTACTCTTGCAAATGGATCGCATTTTATGTGCCTTTGCCACGCATATTTACCCCGAAGGCAATGGCGTTCGTTTGGATTTAATTCGATATGGGGTGACCAAAAAACCGTTACACATTATAGCCAACGGAAATATTTCGGGTGTTGATACCAATCATTTTACGATTCCATCGGATGCTGCTCGTCATGAGAGCCGAAAATCACTCGAAATACCTGACGCCGATTTTGTTTTTTTGTATGTGGGTCGCTTGGTTGGCGACAAGGGAATTAACGAGTTGATTGCTGCTTTTACTGCACCTGAATTTCAGTCAAAATCAGTTAAGTTGTTGATAGTTGGGTATTTAGAATCTAATCTAGATCCGCTAAAATCGGAAACAATTAGCGCTATTGAAACCAATGAAAAGATTATATTTGTGGGCTTTCAAGCCGATGTGCGTCCGTATTATGCCGCCGCCGATTGTTTGATTTTGCCCAGTTACCGGGAAGGATTTCCCAATGTATTGTTGCAAGCTGGGGCCATGGGATTGCCCAGTATCGTTACCAATGTGAATGGAAGCAATGAAATTATTATCGAAGGAATTAATGGATCCATTATCCCGGCAAAAAACAGCGAATTACTTCGTAATAAAATGCTTGATTTTAATGATACCGGGAAAACACCACCAACGCAGAAACAAGCAATAAGGGAACACATTTGTTCTAAATACAGCCAAGATTTGGTCTGGAATGCAGTACTAAAAGAATACGATAACTTGCTAAACGCACCAACTAAATAAATGTATACACAAGTGGTTAAACCCTTTGGGGATTTTTGCTTTGCTCTAGTAGTGTTGTTATTGCTCGCTCCTGTGTTTGTATTTATTGCGCTTTTTTTAACTCTGGCAATTCAAGGCAATCCTTTTTTTGTGCAGAAACGCCCCGGAAAGAACGGCCGTATTTTTAAGATTATTAAATTCAAAACCATGAATGATGCCCGAGATGTTTCAGGAAATTTATTGCCAGATGCGGATCGATTAACCCTTGTGGGAAAATTTGTACGAAAGTTTTCCTTAGATGAAATACCACAATTTCTTAACGTACTCCAAGGAGATATGAGTTTAATAGGTCCGCGGCCTTTATTGCCTGATTATTTGCACTTGTATTCTGATTTTCAGCGCAGAAGACATGAGGTAAAACCCGGAATTACAGGATGGGCACAAGTAAATGGTAGAAATGCCATTTCCTGGGACGAAAAATTTGAATATGATGTTTGGTATGTAGCTAATATTTCATTTTCTTTGGACCTTAGAATATTTTTCAAAACAATTGGTAAGGTGCTTAAAAGTGAGGGAATTAATGCAGTAAATGCAGCTACAATTGAGCCTTTTAACGGGAACAACTGATGAATAAAAATATATTAATTACATCGGCAGGAAGAAGAGTTTCACTCGTGAAATTTTTCCAAAAAGAACTTCGCCTTATTTATTCACAAGCAAAAGTATTCACGACAGATGTCAACCCAGAATATGCTGCAGCTTGCGCGGTGTCTGATGGATTTTTTCATGTGCCCTTAGTTACTTCTCCGCACTACATTGAAGAACTACTCGCTTTGGCAAAAGAGCAAAATGTAGGTTTGATCATTCCAACAATTGATACAGAATTATTGATTTTGTCTCAAAACATTTCTTTTTTTGCAAAACAGGGAATTACGATTTTGGTGTCTGATTTTGAACTTGTGAATACCTTCCATTTTAAGCGATTGTCACACGATTTTTTCGAAAAACAAGGAATTGATACGGCCAAGGAATTTGATAAAAACAATTATACACTTCCTGTTTACATCAAGCCAATTGACGGCAGCAGGAGTATTGATAATTTTATTGTACTCCACCACGATGATTTTACCGAGAAGCATTTTTCTAATGACCGATTGATGTTTCTAGAATACTTAGACCACAGCAAGCATACCGAATTGACCATCGACATGTATTACAGCAAAGACGGACACCTAAAATGCGCCGTGCCTCGTGAACGTATTGAGGTGCGTGACGGCGAGGTAAATAAAGGCATTACCAAAAATCCGGAATATATTTCTATCATTTGGAAAAAAATGGAATACATAGACGGACTTAGAGGTTGTATTACGCTGCAGGTTTTTGTTCAAAACGACAACCAAGCCATTTATGCAATTGAAATCAATCCGCGTTTTGGTGGTGGATTCCCTTTAAGTTATTTAGCTGGTGCAAACTACCCCAAATGGATCATTCAAGAGTATTTTTTAGAAGAAGAAATACCCGTTTTTCAAGATTGGCAAAAAAATATGATGATGCTTCGCTATGATCACGAAGTAATCGTGCCGAATTTCATCCAATAAGATGTCGTCAAAGACCCTAGTTTTCGATTTAGACGACACACTTGCCCTCGAGATCGATTACCTAAAATCGGCCTTTCGAGAAATTGCCCACCTTGCCGATCCGCAGCATCCCAATTTAGCCGATGTACTAATTGAACTTTACTCCCAAAATGAAAATGCATTTGCTTGGTTGTGTGCTGCTTATCCGCAGTTTACCGTATCCAATTTACTACACATTTACCGCAATCATTCCCCAAACTACCCCAAAAATAATTGCAAATCCCTGTTTGCACAACTTAAATCTAAGGGATGTGTTTTAGGGTTAGTAACAGATGGTTATTCTATTACACAGCGTAATAAATTGAAAGCCTTGGGAATAGAAGATTATTTTGATTTGCTGATTATTTCTGAAGAATTTGGTTCAGAGAAGCCATCGGTAGCCAATTTTGAAGTGTTCCATCAGTTTCAAGCCCAGCACTATTATTATGTTGGCGATAATGTCTCCAAAGATTTTATCACACCTAATGCTTTGGGTTGGACAACGATTTGTTTATTGGATGCCGGAAATAATATTCATCCTCAAGATTTTAACAAAGATTCTCTATATTTGCCGCACAAAAACATACATAAACTAGAAGATTTACTGGAACTTATAGTGCAGTAATACTCAGTTTAATACAATTTTATTACATGAGTTTACCCAAAATATGGCTTTCGTCCCCGCATATGGGAGGAAACGAATTAAAATATATACACGAAGCTTTTGACTGCAATTGGGTTGCACCCTTAGGCGCAAATGTGAATGGTTTTGAACAGGATTTAGAAGCTTATTTAGGAGAAGACTCAAAAATAGCGGTACTCAATTCTGGAACAGCCGCCTTGCATTTAGGACTTATCTTGTTGGGTGTTCAGCCTGGCGATGAAGTGATTTGTCAGAGTTTAACCTTTTCAGCTTCTGTAAATCCAGTAATTTATCTGGGAGCAACTCCAATTTTTGTTGATAGCGAATTAGAAACTTGGAATATTTGTCCAATTGCTTTAGAAAAAGCAATACAAGATCGCATCCAAAAAGGGAAAAAACCCAAAGCAATTGTTACCGTACACTTGTACGGCATGCCTTTTTTGATTGAGCAAGTCTGTGCAGTTGCTGCCAAATATGACATTCCTATTTTAGAAGACAGCGCAGAAGCCTTGGGCAGCACCTATAAAGGCCAAAAATGTGGAACTTTTGGCACAATTGGGGTCCTTTCGTTTAACGGAAACAAAATCATCACTACTTCTGGCGGCGGGGCTTTAGTGACCAATCAAAAAGAAATAAAAGATAGAGCGATTTTTCTAGCTACACAAGCTCGTGATAAAGCACCTCATTACCAACACTCCGAAATTGGTTATAATTACAGAATGAGTAACGTCTGTGCGGGAATTGGCAGAGGCCAAATGGAAGTGCTCCATGAGCGAATAGCACAACGCAGAAAAATGCATGAATTTTACCACGGTATTGTTGAAAATATAGAAGGAGTAAGCTTGCTTAAAGAACCAAATTCAGATTATTTCTCCAATTTTTGGCTCACCACATTACTCATTGATCCCCAAATTGAAAGCAAAACTAGTGACGAATTACGCCTTAAATTTTTAGAGTCCAACATAGAATCAAGACCCTTTTGGAAACCCATGCACCTGCAACCGGTTTTTGCCCATTGTCCTTATTATGGCAATGAGGTAGCCGAAACACTCTTTAGTCAAGGCTTGTGTTTGCCGTCGGGCTCGAATTTAACCGATGCCGATCGCGACCGAATTCGTACGGTACTTCTAGATTTCTTTAAATAGAAAAAATCGGGAGTTGTTATCCGAAAAAGTTTAAATTTGCTTACTATAAAATGTAAATTTTACCATGTTCGAATACCTCTACACTATACTAAAATCCAGCAGCATTCTTAAGAAATTGCGCACGGTGAGCTATTTGCCCATTTGGATTGTTTACTTTATAGATGTGTTTATCGTACTGCTTTCGGGGGTTATTACCCACATTATATTACTAAACCTGATCAGTAAGTTTCAAAACAACACCGTTTTGCTATTGGGTAATTTAACAATTCTAGTAGTAAATGCGATTTTTTTCCTCTTCTTTAGAACGTTTTCGGGAATAATAAGACACTCTACTTTTATAGATGGACTAAAATTATTATTTTCTACTACGGCTTCCTTTTTGTTTCTTATGGTGTTGAATTATTTTTGGGAATTCAATACAGGCGTAAAATTATACCTCAACTCCGCACTGTTCATCAATTATATTGTTGCCTTTTCGCTCTTGTTTTTATTTCGAATTGTGGTGAAATACATGTTTGATATTTACGCTACTATTGATGATCAAAACAAAAGAATCAATGCAGTCATATATGGGGTTGATGCCAATGCAATCTCGATAGCCAATGCGCTGAAAACCGAAATTCCGACTCGATTTAATTTATTGGGGTTTATTGACAACAACAACCTAAATAAAACGGGCAGAAGTTTGTTGAATCTACCCATTGTAAATCATTCCAAAAAAACACCAATTATTCTAAGAAATTTAAAGGCTGATGCCTTAATTATTGCTGAAAAAAGTCTTAGCAAACTAGAAACCATTGCCTTGGTAGAAGAATGTTTGGAATATGATTTTAAGGTCTTTACAGTACCTTTAATAACCAATTGGGAAGACCATGAGCAAATCTCAACCCAGGTAAAGAGTTTTGATATTGAAGATTTATTAGGGCGCCAACCCATTGTGCTCAATACCAAAAATATTAATTCTACTATAAAAGGTAAAACAATTCTAGTAACTGGAGCTGCGGGCTCAATTGGCAGTGAAATAGTTCGCCAGGTATTGGGTTTCGAGCCAGCAAAAGTTATTTTATTAGATCAAGCAGAAACCCCTTTACATCATTTGCAATTGGAATTAGAAGGAGAGTACGGAACAATTATTCGACCGTATTTGGCTGATATTCGTTATGTAGAAAGTGTAGAAAAAGTTTTCAAAAAATACAAGCCAGAAGTAATCTACCATGCAGCTGCCTACAAGCATGTTCCGCTCATGGAATCGAATCCCGCACAAGCCATTGGGGCTAATGTGCTGGGCACAAAAATTTTAGCCGATATGGCAATTAAATACCAAGCCCAGCGCTTTGTAATGGTTTCAACAGACAAAGCGGTGAATCCAAGCAACGTGATGGGAGCCAGCAAACGCATCGCAGAAAAATACATTCAAGCGCTGCATTACCTTGAAGGGAATAACAATTCGTCGGAGACTAAATTTATGACCACTCGTTTTGGAAACGTCTTGGGCTCCAACGGATCTATTGTCCCATTATTTACCAAACAAATTAAAGAAGGTGGTCCATTGACCATTACACACCCTGATATTATTCGTTATTTCATGACCATTCCCGAAGCCTGCCAATTGGTATTAGAAGCTTCTGCAATAGGAAAAGGCGGGGAGGTATTTATTTTTGACATGGGTGAGCCAGTTAAGATTTTGGATTTGGCCAAAAAAATGATTCGATTGGCCGGTTTCGTCCCAGAAAAAGACATTAAAATTAAAGTAATTGGGTTGCGTCCAGGCGAAAAATTATTTGAGGAATTATTAAACGACACCTCAAAGACCTTGCCTACGCACAACGAAAAAATCGTAATTGCCGAGGAACTTGCCGAAAACCATCGCGAAATACTTTTAGAAATTGAATCCCTAATTGCCCTATCACAAGAGGCAACTTCTAATACTATAGTGATGCAGATGAAAAAGGTTGTTCCCGAATACATCAGTATGAATTCGGTTTTTGAATCGTTAGATAATTAGCTGTTCTCTTAAATTTAGACTATGAAAAAATCTATATTGTACTTGTGTTCTTTTTTTGTATTGTTGTCATGTGCATCCAAGAAAAAAGTGGTGTATATGCAAGACATTGACCAAACCAAAAGCTACGACAGTTCTACTCTATACGAGCCCAAATTACAACCCGACGATTTGTTGAGCATTATTGTTTCAGCCGAAAACCCGGAACTTACGGTGCCGTTTAATATGCCACAAATACAAGGAAATTATGAAATCAACAACAACCAAAACGGAATCAAAACCTATTTGATAGACAATTTTGGATACATTGAATTCCCAGTTATTGGCAAGATGAAGTTAGGCGGACTTACCCGAACAGAAGCCACATCAAAATTAGTAACCGCTGTTTCAGAATACATTACAAAACCAACGGTAAACCTGCGCATACTAAATTTTAAAGTTTCCGTTTTGGGAGAAGTGATCAAACCGAGTTCATTTACCTTGGCAAGCGAACGCATCACCTTGCTCGAGGCCATAAGCTTAGCAGGCGATTTAACCATTCACGGAAAAAGAAATAATATATTAATCATACGCGAAGCCGAAGGAAAAAAGACCTACAACAGAATTGATATTACGAAATCAGAATTTTTGAATTCTCCGTTTTATTATTTGGCACAAAATGATGTTGTGGTTGTTGAACCCAATAAAACGAGAATAAATGCCTCTGCGGTAGGGCCAAATGTAACGGCTACAATTTCGGCAATTTCGGTATTGGTTACCGTATTGGTGGTTTTACTTCGTTAACTTATAAAGTGTAATCCATGCAAAATCTTCAGAATTTAGTTGCCCAAAACAAAGATAAAAGTCTCAATATTAGCGAGCAAATAGAGAAATACTTCATCCACTGGAAATGGATTGTAGCTGGAGCCCTATTGAGCTTAATGTTGGCCTTTCTGTACATTCGCTATACTGTGCCTATGTATAAGGCGTCGGCCAGCATCATGGTAAAAGACGATTCTAAAGGTGGCGTGCAATCTGAGTTACAAGCCTTTTCTGATTTAGGTTTACTTACCGGAGTGAAAAGCAATGTGGATAATGAAATTCAAGTGATTAAATCGAGAACCATTATCGAAAAAGCAATAAAGGAATTAAATTTTGACCTCACCTATTTTGAAGAAGCCCGTGTAAAAGACGTAGAATTATATGCAGAGACCCCCATCAAACTAGTTTATTTAAATAACTCTTCCCTCTATGATGATTCGGCCATTATCTACGTAGTAAAAGCCCTTGATGACAATACGTTTGAGTTGAGTATAAAAGACAAGAAGTCGCTGGGTACCTATGCCTATGGAGCAGTGATCCCGGTAAATAAAAACCAACTTATTGTCAATAAAACAAAACATTATGCAGCCAAGCCCAATAAAAACTTTGTCATCACAATTTTTAAAAAAAGACTAAAAGATGTAGTTGAAAGTTACCGTGCACGCCTTACAATAGCCCCATTAAATAAAAACACCAGTGTGGTCGAATTGAGTGTAAACGATCCGGTGAGAGCAAAAGCTGAGGATTTGTTAAACAAGGTAATTGCCATTTACAACAATGATGCAATAGCCGATAAAAAATACGTATCCGAAACTACACAAGCATTTGTAGAAAATCGCTTGCAAATCATTTCGAATGAGTTGGGTGATGTAGAAAAAGATGCCGAAGGGTTCAAAAAAGCAAACAAACTCACAGATATTGTTTCGGAATCCGGAATATTTCTTCAAAATTCATCCTATTTCGAAAAGGCATCCATCGAAACAGAAACGCAAATAAAAATAGTGGGTTCCATGATTGATTTCATGAAAACCAAAACAAAAGGCGAATTAATCCCGGTGAATATTTTACCAGAAGAAGGAAATACGGCTACCCCTCAAATTATTGAGCACAACGATTTGGTTTTGCAACGCAACCGAATTAGCAAAGACGGTACTGCCAAAAATGCTATTGTCATCAACTTAGACCAAAAAATTGCCGAGCTCAGTCAAGGAATCAAAGAAAGTTTGAATCGTTTGCAAACCAGTTTGAAAATTAAGTTGTCTGACATAGAAAGTCAAAACAACCTCAATCAAGCCAAAATTAAACGGGTTCCTACCCAAGAACGCGAATACCGCATCATCGATCGGCAACAAAAAATTAAAGAGACCTTGTATTTGTATTTGTTGCAAAAACGAGAAGAATTGGCCATCTCTTTGTCGGTTACAGCACCGAATGCAAAAATCATTGATGCCGCAATGGCAACTTCTGCTCCAGTTTCGCCCATAAAATACATCATTTACATTTTGTTTTTGGCCGGAGGAATTTTGCTGCCCATTACTTTTATTTATTTATTGGATTTATTTGACACCAAAATTAAATACCGTCAAGACATAGAAGGAAAAATAATCGTGCCGTTTTTGGGAGATGTTCCAGAATCAGACACAGAGGATGAAATTTTTAAAGCATCCAGCCGATCTAGTTCTGCAGAAGCCATACGCATCGTTCGTACCAATCTTGATTTTTTGTTGAGCGCCGTTCCCGATGGGCAAGCCAAAACAGTATTTGTTACCTCTACCTTACCCAAAGAAGGAAAGACTTTTGTGACCATGAATTTGGCCAGCACCATTGCCATGACCAACAAAAAAGTACTGCTCATAGGGTTGGATATTCGCAATCCCAAAATAGATCGGTACGTAAAATTACCGAGCAAGGGATTAACCAATTATTTGGCAAAAAACAACGAAAACATCAACGATTATATTGTAAAAATCGAAGAGCTCAACAACTTATTTATTTTGCCATCTGGGGTTATACCACCCAACCCAGTAGATTTGTTGATGAATTCTAAATTGGGTGAACTCTTTGCTCAGCTCAAAAAAGAGTACGATTACATAGTAGTCGATACAGCACCTATTACCTTGGTAACCGATACTACCTTGGTGGCAAAGTACGCCGATGCATTTATCTATGTGATTCGCTCCAACTACTTAGACAAACGATTCTTAAAAGTAATTGAAGGTTTCTTTGTAGAGAAAAAACTACCCAATATGGCAATCTTACTAAACCGAACGGTGTGGCGTAAAGCCTATGGCTATGGATACGGCTATGGATACGGCTATGGCTACGGCTATGGCTACGGCTATGGCTACGGTTATGGTGTAGATGAAGTGAAAAAACCATGGTTTACCAATCCGTTTGCCAAGAAAAAATAAGATCCTACAGAAATTATTAGCAGTAAATCCGTAAGGAATAACACGCTAAGTCTTCTTATTTTCGGAAGATTTGGTTGTTTGAAAAGGCCTCTTTTAGGTTTTCGATTCCTTTTGTTTTTATGCGCTGAGACAATCCTTTGAGGTGGTTTTGGTGGTGCACATCGGTTCCCACAAAGTCATACATCCCTTTTTTCAAAATGGTTTCAGCTGCCACCGCTACATTTGCACCATAATACCCAACAACAGCCAATAGGTTCAGCTGAAACAAACACCCTTGTTGTTTGAGCTTGTGAAATTCTCGGGTGTTTTGATGGTAAAATAAATACCGTTCCGGGTGCGCCAATACGGGTTTATATCCTTCTAATTGTATTTCGAAGATGATGTCATACAACTGAATGGGCGCACTCAAATAAGACATTTCAACCAAAACATAATTGTCTTTGAGCGTGAGTAAAGGCTCTTTGTGCATGAGTTCCAAAAATGTGCCGTCCATCAAATATTCAGCTGCTACAGAAAGTTGTGTATTTGGTTTTTTTGCGGCCAATTGGTCTTTGGTCGAATTGTAATTGGTTTCTATAGCAGCGCGCGTGTTTTCCCACACGGATGTCATTACGTGCGGTGTGGTAATAAATTGATCAATGCCCAAAGCCTGCATTCCTGAAATTAAATCGACACTGTCTTCAATCGTTTTTGCGCCGTCGTCAATACCGGGTAATAAATGGGAATGAATATCCACATGATTACTGGGGATTAAATCGTTCAAAAAAGGCTTTCTGCCAAGGAATGGAAACATACTTTTTTATAATTGTCGCTAAATTAGGTATTTAGTTTTAATACGGGCTGTTAAATAAACGTAAACTGCAATTAATTTTCAGTGAAGCAGGCAGATTGGATGAGAAATTACACTTCTGTTTAACCAATTGGTTTTCTTATATTTGTCCAAACTATGTCAGGAAAGCGTCTCATGAGTTTACAAACTCCCGAATCAGAATGGGATATCATTATCAAGGCCAAATCGCCCGTTTTGGATTTAAAATTCCATGATTTGTGGCGGTATCGGGATTTATTGTTTGTTTTTGTAAAACGGGATTTTGTTAGTTTTTACAAACAAACCGTATTAGGCCCCTTGTGGTTTTTCATTCAACCTTTATTTACCACATTTGTTTTTTCATTCGTTTTTGGAAATTTAGCGGGAATCAGTACCGATGGGTTACCCCAATTTTTGTTTTATTTATCTGGGATAACCGCTTGGAACTATTTTGCCGATTGTCTCACCAAAACAAGTACAGTTTTTAAAGACAATGCAGCGATGTTCAGTAAAGTTTTTTTTCCGCGATTGATTCTCCCCTTAAGCATCGTGGCAAGTAATTTAGTAAGATTTGGGGTTCAACTCATTTTGTTTTTGCTGGCTATTTTTTATTATTCGATTTTCCGAGACGTTCAATTCCAGTTTAGAATGGCCTTGCTTTTGTTTCCGTTTTTGGTATTGCTTATGGCATTGTTGGGCCTTGGCCTTGGTTTAATCATCACTGCCTTGACTTCCAAATACCGTGATTTAACTTTTTTAATCAGTTTTGGTGTACAACTGCTCATGTATGGCACTACCGTAATTTATCCACTCAGTGCTGCCTCGGCCAAGTATAAATACCTGATTCAACTTAATCCAATGACTCCCATCATAGAAACTTTTCGGTATGGGTTCTTAGGAAAAGGAAGTTTTAGTAGTTGGAGCTTGAGTTATGCCGCTCTCATTACCCTCGTATTACTGGTATTTGGCGTTTTTTTATTTAATCGAACCGAAAAGAATTTTGTAGATACTATTTAATGGGCAAGACGGTCATCAAAGTAGAGCAGCTTTCTAAAGCATACCAAATAGGACAAATTGGTACAGGAACTTTGTCGCGTGATTTGGAACGGTTTTGGGCAACAAAAATTCGAGGTAAAGCCGATCCGTTTCTAAAAGTAGGGGAGACCAATGACCGAAGCAGCAAAAGTGAAAGCAACGTGGTTTGGTCGCTCAAAGACATTAATTTTGAAGTAAATCAAGGAGAGGCGGTAGGAATAATTGGCAAAAATGGAGCCGGAAAAAGTACCTTACTCAAAGTGCTATCCCAAATCACAAGTCCTAGCAGTGGAGAAATTAAAATAAAAGGTCGAGTGGCCAGTTTACTCGAAGTGGGTACTGGATTTCATGCCGAATTAACAGGTCGTGAAAACATTTACCTCAACGGGGCAATTTTAGGAATGACCCGCCGCGAGATCAGTTCAAAATTAGACGAAATCATCGATTTTTCAGGCTGTGAGCGCTATATTGATACGCCTGTAAAAAGATACAGTAGCGGCATGACTGTACGATTAGCTTTTGCCGTAGCAGCCCATTTAGAACCAGAAATCTTAATTGTCGATGAAGTTTTGGCTGTAGGGGATGCTGAGTTTCAGAAAAAAGCAATCGGTAAAATGCAAGCTATTTCGAGAGGCGAAGGACGCACCATTTTGTTTGTGAGCCACGACATGACAGCAATTACTTCCCTCACCAATTCTGTCTTCATCATGAGTCAAGGCCATATCTCCCAAAAATACCCAACCGATCAAGCTATTCAGCACTATTTAAAAACAGATTTATTTCCTGCCCTTTCCTTTTCAAACCGAAAAACAGAAGGGGATTTATACGTTGATTCTATTCAAATAGATGAGCAAGACAGCATGCAACAGCAATTGGTTGTAGGAAATGCATTGCAGATGACTTTTCGCCTCAACAGGCCTGTAACGCAAAAAGAAATTACGGCGCTGGCTTTTTATGTGGTATTTCGCAACGAACTCAACTTTCCCGTTTTTACAATTTCCAATCGCTATGACCCAACATTCAATGATTCAAAAGGCACTCATTTTCAGCAACTTAGTTGTGTATTGCCCCAATTTTCTCTCACGGAAGGAAAATACCGCGCCACCACCTGGATGGCATTTAAAAATGGTTTTTGTGATGAAATAACGGATGCTTTTGAGTTGGATGTAATTTCCTCCGATTATTTTAAAACGGGTCAAATGCCTATCGCACGCAAGCACGGGGCTTATTTACTAAACCAAAATTGGACCGCCCAATGATAGCCCATAAAATCAGATCCTTACTTTACAAAAAATACCAGGTGAGTTTTTCTAAATCTGGCGATGACATTCAACTCATGAAGTTGATACAGTCTACCACTCCTGGAGCCTATGTAGATGTGGGTTGTTGGCATCCGTATAAAGCTTCTAATTCCTACTATTTTTATTTGCGCGGTTGGAAGGGTATTTGCATCGATCCCAATCCCGAATTAGAACATTTATACCAACGCTATCGGCCTACCGATATTTTTGAAAATTGTGCCATTGGAGAAAATACAAATCCCTTGGATTATTATTTATTGCAAGATCCCCACAGTTCCATGAATACCTTGGATCGTTCATTTATAGAAAAACACAACTTAGTCTCTGAAATTAAAGAAGTAAAATCGATTCCGGTATACCGCCTGGATGCGGTGTTGACCAAACACCTGAATGCATCCGATCGCTTGGATTTTTTTGATATTGACGTAGAAGGATTTGACTTAGAAGTCTTGCAGACCAACAATTGGCAGCAGTATCGCCCCAAAATTGTAGTGATCGAAACCGACACCCCCTTGCAAGCCGATTTACACTCACCAATTTCCGAATACCTCGATACTGTGCACTACCGATTGATTGCCAAATCAGTTATGCACCAAGATTTAGGGAATTTGTTCTATATCGATACCACCCTCTAACCTATGCGCATCGGCTACAACCCCCATAAAGACCAATTAATTCCTGAAGATGCCTTTACACATCAGGTGGTTATTCCCGTGCACATTCCGCAGCAAGACGGTTATTTTCAGGATAGTTTGAAGGTGCTGCAACGCTGTTTAGATTCTTTAATCGCCAACAGCCATTCGGCTACTTTTATAACCGTTGTCAATAATGGCAGCGATGCAATAACCAGCCAGTATTTAACAGACTTGGCTCAGCAAGGCAACATACACGAAGTGATTCATACAGCGGCAATTGGCAAGGTAAATGCGTTGCTAAAAGGCCTAGTTGGGCATCGACATGCTTGGGTTACCTTGTCTGATAGCGATGTGTTATTTTTACCCGGATGGCAACAAGCTACCGAGGAAGTCTTTACTGCTTTTCCTCAAGCCGGTGTAGTAGGGATAGTTCCGCAGTACCGCATGTTTTTAAACCATTGTTCGAATGTGCTGTTCGATTTATTTGGGTCAAATCGACTGCGATTTATACCCGTTCAAGATCCCGTTTCGATGGAAAAATTTCACCAAAGTATCGGCTGGGGACCATCAAACCCAACGCATGGGCAATTTACTTTAGGGCTAGAATCTACAAACGGATGCAAAGCCTATGTGGGTTCGGGCCATTTTGTGGCAACTTACAAAAGGGCCTTGTTTCAGTCTATTCAATCCTTTACCGAATATAAAATGGGCGGGAACAGCGAAACCTATCTTGACGAGTTGGCTTGGCGTAAAAATACTTGGCGCCTCACGACCTGTGCCAATTACGCCTACCACATGGGGAATGTATATGAATCCTGGATGGATGAAGTGAAATTTAACCAACCGCAATCCATTCCTTCTTCTATATCGGCCGAATTCATTGCGAATGCTTCCCCATTTTCCCTTTTTATCAAACAAAAAGTTTTTAAATCGGTACTTAAAAACAGACAACTAAAACTATTATTTTACCGGTTCAAAGGACTTTCAAAAGGCCAAGCATCCCACTATTAATGGCTGTACCCATGGAAACTGTGCCCACAACTTTTGCCTTTGTCATCGCCACAAAAAACCGTTGTACCGATTTGGTCCAAACTTTGCAATCACTTGCCGAATACACAGCAATTCCCGGAGTTCGTTGCGTGGTGTATGACGATGGATCGACCGATGGCACCCAACAACAGCTACAAAACCAGTTCCCTGAGGTAGAAATTTGGCGCAATCAAACTTCTAAAGGCTATTTGTATTGCCGCAATCAATTACTCCATAACGTAGAGGCAACTTACCTAATTTCCCTCGACGACGATGCTCATTTTTTAAGCAGCAATGTACTCGAAACGATTCAACACCATTTTGAGTCACAGCCTAGCGCCGGTGTCTTGGCCTTCCGGATTTTTTGGTCCAAGCAAACGCCTGAACAAACAGAAACTACAGCTGAACCACAATTTGTAAAAAGCTTTGTGGGCTGTGGCCATGTGTGGCGAAAATCGGCTTGGAATACCATTCCCAATTATCCCGAATGGTACCAATTTTATGGCGAAGAAAACTGGGCGTCCTTGCAATTGTATGCACATGGCTATCAAGTGCTGTATGTGCCGCAAATTTTGGTGCATCATCGGGTAGATTTACGCCAGCGTGCCCAAAACAAAACGGGATTCACTTTCCGCTACCGCTGTTCCTTGCGTGCCGATTGGTATACGTATTTTATGCTGTATCCGCTGCACCACGCCGCTTATTTTTGGTTGTATTCGTTGGCCAAACAAATTCAAAAAATAGGAGGGAAAGCCCAATTTAAATTGAGCAATCCTTTGCTCTTGGCGTTATTTGATTTACTAATTCATTTGCCCAAATTAGTCCGAAATCGAAAACCATTAAGCAGCTTGCATTTCAGACAATACCAACAATTAAAGGAAGCCAAAGTCTATTGGAATCCAGAAAAATAGTTATTTTTACTCGGCTTTAAGGCAGCGGTATGAAGAACATTGCAATTATTCCGGCACGTAGCGGTTCTAAACGATTGGCGGGTAAAAACACCAAATTGTTAGGAGGAATCCCTTTGCTGGCGCACAGTATTATTTATGCCCAGCAATTTCCAGATCTTCTTGACGCGGTTTTTGTGTCGACCAATGATGCCGAAATCAAAGCAATCGCATTAGAATATGGTGCCCAAGTAATTGATCGTCCCGAGGACCTTTCTACGGATTATTCGCCTACCTACAGTTGCCTGCAACACGCCTCGGATCAGCTTGGTTCTAGTATTGAAACCTTATATCTGTTGCAACCCACCAATCCTTTACGTCCCCAAAATTTATTGCGCGAAGCCCATACAGCTTTTGTCAATCAGGGGGGCAGTAGTTTGTTTACCGTAAGCGCTTCACCTCACAAATTGGGCAAAATCACCAATCGTCGTTTTGTTCCTTTTAATTACGCTATAGGCCAACGCAGCCAAGATTTAGACCCGCTCTTTTTTGAAAATGGCTTGTTGTATATTACTACTCCGGCTGTCTTGGCAAAAAATGCGGTATTTAATGAAGAGGCCATTCCATTTGAAGTCGATCACCCTTTTGCACAAGTAGACATAGACACCTTGGCCGATTTTGAGTATGCCGAATATTTAGTTCAAAAAAATAATTTATGATTCACCCCTATATATCAATAGCAGGCCGTAAAATTGGTCCTGATTTCCCACCCCTAGTCATTGCCGAAATTGGCATCAACCACGAAGGTTCACTCGAATTGGCCAAACAATTTGTCGATGCTGCTGCACGTGCGGGCGTTGAAATTATAAAACACCAAACTCACATTGTCGAAGATGAGATGAGTGGGGCAGCCAAAAAAGTGATTCCCGGCAATGCCAATGTGTCCATCTATGAAATCATGGAACGCTGTTCGCTCAACGAAGCCGACGAATTTGCCCTGATGCAATACGTACAATCCAAAGGGATGCTATTTATTTCGACACCATTTTCTCGAGCCGCTGCCAATCGGTTGGAAAAATTTAATGTGCCGGCCTATAAAATTGGCTCGGGCGAATGCAATAATTACCCGTTACTCGAACACATTGCTTCCTTTGGCAAACCGGTCATTTTGAGTACGGGGATGAATACCCTAGAAAGCATCCAAAAAGCGGTGGCTATATTTGATAAACATCAGGTACCTGTGGCGCTTTTGCACACCACCAATCTATATCCGACGCCCACTCATTTGGTGCGATTGGGTGCCATGACGCAAATGCACGAAGCATTTCCAGACAAGGTATTTGGTTTGAGTGATCATACGCTCAACAACAACGCTTGTTTGGCAGCCGTGGCCTTAGGCGGATCAATTTTAGAACGCCATTTTACCGATCAGATGCATCGCCAAGGACCCGATATCGTGTGCAGCATGGACGAAGCAACCACGGCCCAATTGATACAAAGCAGTCATGAAATATGGCAAATGCGCGGCGGAACAAAAGTGCCCGCCCCAGAGGAACAAGTAACCATCGATTTTGCTTTTGCCACCGTGTGTACGATTGCTCCGATTGCAGAAGGGGAAACCTTTACCGCACAAAATATATGGGTAAAACGTCCTGGAACAGGCGAAATCCTAGCCGAAAAATACCCCGAAGTTTTAGGGAAAAGTGCCACTAAATTTATTCCGGTCGACACCCAAGTAAGTTGGGACGATGTGGCCAATTAGCCAATGAAAAAAATTGTATTTCTTACCGGAACTCGTGCCGATTTTGGCAAAATCAAACCGCTGTTGCAGGAGGTAGAACAACACGCAGACTTCGAACTCTATGTGTTTGTAACCGGCATGCACCTGCAAGAATTGTACGGGTATACCCTTATTGAAATTCAACGCTGTAAGTTTACCCACATTCATACCTTCGAGAACCACACCCACGAATCGACGATGGACCTTACTTTGGCCAAAACGATCGAAGGATTTTCGGCCTATTGCCAAAGCCTGCAACCCGATTTGATTGTGGTGCACGGCGACCGAGTAGAAACCTTGGCCGGCGCCATAGTAGGTTCATTAAATAATTTTTTGGTTGCCCACATCGAAGGCGGGGAGCTTTCGGGCACGGTCGATGAATTGATTCGACACAGCGTGAGTAAATTGTGTCATTTGCATTTTGTGTCGCATGCCGAAGCAGCCAAACGATTGCTGCAAATGGGAGAGGCCAACGACAGTATTTTTGAAATTGGTTCTCCCGATCTCGACAGTATGTTTTCGAAGCATTTGCCAAGCCTTGAAACGGTGAAATCGTATTACGAAATTCCGTTTGATAACTACGCCATCCTTTTGTTTCATCCGGTTACTACAGAAATTAATCAGATGGAATCGCATGCCCAACAATTGGTAAATGCACTATTGGCAGACTCCCAAAATTATATAGTCGTTTATCCGAATAACGACATGGGCAACCAGTATATTTTTTCGGCCTATGAAGCCCTGCGTAACCATCCACGATTTAAATTATTTCCTTCGTTGCGCTTTGAATATTTTTTACAATTGTTGCAACAAGCGGAGTTCATCATCGGAAACAGCAGTGCCGGTATTCGAGAGGCGCCCGGCTATGGGGTGTCCGCTATTAACATTGGCACCCGACAACACAACCGTGCAGCCCACCCTTGTATACACAATGTGTCTTATGAACAAGAAGCTATACTTTCGGCCATAAAAACGATTCCTTCGCATACCACCCGACAGTTTGCCTCCCAACAATTTGGAGCGGGTCGCAGTGCGCAGTTATTTATGCAAGCCTTGACCAATTCTGCTTTTTGGCAACACAGCGCCCAAAAACAATTTCGTGATTCTCAATAAATGCAAGTGATTCCTCCATCAACGCGCATTCGCAAACTCGATTTTTTACGGGGAATTGCCATTATTTTGGTCTTGTTTCGGCACCAATTGCTCACCCCGGTTTTGCAAACCCTAGGCTGGATAGGTGTTGATTTATTTTTTGTATTGAGTGGATTCTTGGTCTCTGGATTATTGTTTCAGGAATACCAACAACAAGGTTCGGTTTCGGCAGGCCGGTTTTTGATTCGCCGCGGATTTAAAATTTATCCCTTGTATTATTTCACTTATTTGGCTTACCTCGTGCCAAAATGGTATTACCATAAACTAGATTTTAGTAAAATTTTCTACGACTGTATATTTGTACAAAACTACTTTTTAGGCTGGGGTTTTGCCTATCCGGCCAGTTGGTCTTTGGCCGTAGAAGAACATTTTTATTTGGTGTTGGCGGGTTCGTTGGCACTTCTCGTTCGGTTTGCTCCCCACTTATTTCGTCGTTGGGTGTATCAAAACGGATTTGCATCAGCACTAGCAGGGCTTTTACTCTTTATTTTGTTTTTGAGGTGTGCCGCCAATATTTATTTTCCTGGACAGGATGTCTACCACACCACCGCCTCTCACCTGCGAATGGATTCGTTGCTTTTTGGCGTATTCATTGCCTATGGCTATTATTTTCGTCGGGCCACTTGGACGGAATTTATAGTAAAACACCAAGCAAAATTGCTGTGTTTGGCTATACTACTACTCAGTTTCACACCCTTTGTACAGTATGTGCAATCTTTTTTTGTGCGCACCCTTGGGTTCACCATGGTTTATCTCGCCTTCGGATTGCTGCTCCTTTCTGTGTTGTTTGATGAGCAGATGGAATCCAAATTAAATCGGTGGTTTCATCCTAGAGTCGTAAACTCGATATCCCGTATCGGATTCAATTCGTATGCAATCTACCTCATTCATTCGTTGGTCATTTATGCCGTGAGTTATTTGCCGGTTTCCACTACTTATTTGCAATTTGCGCTTGTTTTTGCCGGATCTGTTGGCGCTGGATTTTTATTAACAGCAACCGTAGAAACCTACTTTTTAGGCATTAGAGATCGCTATTTTCCGAGAAAAACAACTTAGTTTATCCCCGAAAATAGTCATTTACACCCAATTTATTTGTTAATTTGTGGAGCCAATATTTTTTTGAACGCTACATGATTCCTGTAACCAAAACCTTTTTTCCTCCCATAGAAGCCTACCAACGTGAAGTGGAACGCATTTGGGTGAACCAATGGATAACCAACCGGGGTGAATTGGTCTTGGAGCTCGAAGAGAAACTCAAAAACTATTTGCAGGTTCCTGCGATTTTAATCACCAATAATGGTACGGTTCCTTTGCAAATTGCTTTGCAGCTATTGGCACAAAAAGGCGAAGTGATTACTACTCCTTTTAGCTATGTTGCTACTACCGCTTCTATCCTGTGGCAAAATTGCACGCCGGTTTTTGTAGACATTCATCCAGATTATTTAACCATCGATGAAACCTTAATTGAGGCGGCAATTACCCCAAAAACTACGGCTATTTTGGCCACTCATGTTTTTGGCAATCCCTGTGCCATTGAAGTCATTGAAACAATTGCACAAAAGCACCAATTGGCCGTAATTTATGATGCGGCACATTGTTTTGGCGTTACCTATAAGGGAAAATCGATTTTTCAATACGGAACGGTAAGCAGTTGTAGTTTTCATGCAACCAAATTATTTCATACTGGAGAAGGCGGTGCCTTATTTTGCGCCGATGAGTCCTTGATGCACCAACTGTATTACAGCCATAATTTTGGCCATAACGGTCCGTTGGATTTTCACGGATTGGGCATCAACGGAAAAATATCCGAATTGCAAGCCGCTATGGGGCTGGCCGTTTTTCCGCATCTCGTGCATATACTTGCCGAACGTAAAAAAGCAGTAGCCTTTTACCAAACTCAGCTGAATTTTACCCAATTAAAAACCATTACAATTCGCGCAAATACCGAGTGGAATTACAGTTACTATCCCGTTATTTTTCAAGATGAACAGCAATTAGAGCAAGTTCAACAAGCCCTTGCTCTCCTAGAGGTGTTTCCTAGACGGTATTTTTATCCGTCTTTAAATACCTTAGATTTTGTCGAGAATTCGTCTTGTCCGGTTTCTGAGCAAATTGCCAGTAGCATTCTGTGTCTGCCTCTATATGTGGGTTTAACTGCTGCTGAGTTGACACAAATTGTAGATTGCATTAACCAAACCATTTCTAAGTAAACTTGCCTATGAAAATTTCTTTTGTCATTCCCGTTTATCGAAATCAAGGTTCATTGGTACCCACCTATGAAAAATGTTTGGCCTTGCTGCAATCGTTAGGCATATCCCATGAATTTATATTTGTAAATGACGGATCAGATGACAATTCCTTATCCGAACTCATTGGCTTGCACCAACGCGATGCCCAAGTAAAAGTGCTGTCGTTTTCCCGCAACTTCGGGCAAGTGCCCGCCATGATTGCCGGGTTGAAAGAAGCAAGCTCCGAGGCCGTGATTCTCATGTCGGCCGATTTGCAAGAACCCATCGAACTCATACAGGAACTCATTACCCAATGGCAAGCCGGCAACGAAATTGTGATTGGCCATCGCATTGATCGCGAAGACGGAATTATCGCCAACACTACGTCTCAGATTTTTTATCGACTCATGCGCTACGTAAATCCCAACATGCCCAAAGGCGGTTTTGATTTTATGCTGCTCGATCAAAAAGCAGTAGCGGTATTGAATCAGCTCGACGAACGCAACCGCTTTTTTCAAGGCGATGTCTTGTGGTTGGGCTTTAGTACTGCGTTTGTTCCCTACAAACGAAACAAACGCACCATCGGAAAATCACAATGGACGCTCACCAAAAAACTCAAGTATTTTATAGACGGCTTACTCAATACGTCTTATGTGCCCATTCGGTTGATGTCCTTACTCGGTATTCTTTTTTCCTTGATTGGATTTGGCTATGCCCTCGTGATTGCCTACAACCGCTTGATGCACAACACCCCGTTTAACGGTTGGGCACCCATCATGATATTAATTCTCATTATTGGCGGATTAATCATGTTAATGCTGGGCATTATAGGCGAATATGTTTGGCGCACCTACGACGAAACGCGTAAGCGGCCATTGTATATTATCAAAGAAAAATTCCAAAAGGATGAAACAGCTTCGTAGTTTTTTAGTGAACTACCCCTTTGTTTGCACCCTACTTTTAGGTTTGATTTTCTATGCTTTGCCTTTTAAGCCCAAACCCTTTGGCGATGGCGAATACCACGAAGGCACCATCCAATTACTCGATTATATATTAGCGGGTTTTCATGGGCCTATCCGAGTTGACAAAGGATTGGTTACCTTACTGTATTATGCTTTGCCGTATTCTTTGGTGCATTTTCTTCACCTGAAAACGGCTTATTACATGGCGGGAGTTGTGTTTAATGTGCTGATGACCGCCTGGGCTATGCGCTTGTTGTACCAGACTTTTGCGCGAATGCAGTTTGCTCAAACGAGTCAATTTTGGCCATTATTTTTCTTGTGTTTGTTTCCGATCCCGTTGTATTACGCCATGGGAATTTTGGCCGAAACAGCCGCTTTTTTTGCGGTTGCCTGGTTTTTGTATGCTTGGGTGTGTTTTATAATGGATAAAAAATCAACAGCTGCAGTCGTTTCTTTGGCTTTCTCCTTGCTGCTTTTGGTGGGCACTCGACCCAATTTGCTTCCTTTTCTAGGGCTGTTTATGGTTTATTTTTGGGCGTATAAGAGCACTTGGCAAACCAAATTAAAATTCACAGGCCTACTCGTATTTGTGCTCTTTTCCTTGCAACAATTTGAACAGGCGGTCAATACCGAAAGTCCCGATTTTAAAAGCACCGTCTTTCGAAATCAGTTGCTATGGTCCCGATTTGAATTGCGTGACGAACCCTTCAATTGGTTGCCGCAACACGGGCAAGATGCCTTTGCCTCCTCAGATTACAAGCATAATTTACAAAAACGCAGGGAGTTGGATTCCATTTGCGAAGCCCAACAGCTCGATAAAACCTCCTATGTATTAGACTGGGTAATGCACGATATCTTGACCCATCCAGCACTAACAGCGCGTCAATATTTCTTTAAATTTTTTCAAGCTCAAAGTTTTGTCATCACCCCGTTGATGAAATCCACCAAAAGCCCTTGGATCAAGTGGGGCATACACGGCTATATCAACGCGGTAAATTACAGCCTTATTTTTGGCGCAATTTGGGGCTTGTGTTTGCTGTACCGAGAAAAAAATTATGCCTTATTTTTTCCTGTTGTCTTTTTGTGGGGTTGGAGTTTGGTTTATGTGTTTGTGTTTCATTCCGAGCAACGGTATATGTTCCCAATTCGGGTAGTTCAGTTTTTTTTAGTGGCCTATGCCGCCCAATATTATGTAGTTCGTTCTTCTATAAAATCTAGTGATGAAACCTAAAAAGCTTTTTATTTTTCTGGCCGATGGGGTGGGGTTGCGCAATTTTGCCTTTACCCAGTTTTACGCCATGGGAAAGGCGAGAGGGTATGAAGTGGTTTTTTGGAACGCCAGTTCGTTTGATCTTACGGCCATGGGTTATACCGAAATTAAAATCCCAAATGCCAAAAATCACCGCTTGACCGACTTGGTTAAAAATGCACAAATTCAATTGGAATTATCCCTCAACAAGCAGCGCACTAAGGATTCGGTTTATGACAGCTACCGATTTCCAAGCACGCCCAAAACACTGAGTGCCTGGATCAAGAAAATCTTGTTGTCGGTCCTTATTTTTACACACCAATCAGAAAAGGGCCTGCTGCGCATACAACGCTTGTTGGCCTATTTAGAAAAACAAACGCCATACTATTCTTATTGTCGTGATTTGTTGCAACAAGAAAAACCCGATTTGTTGTTTTGTACCAATCAACGCTTATCGCAGGCCTTGGCTCCCGTTATGGCGGCCCAATCTTTACAGGTTCCTACCGCAACGTTTATTTTTTCTTGGGATAATTTACCCAAAGGAACCAAATTGTTGCAAACCGATTTTTACCTGGTTTGGAGCCAACACATGAAATCTGAATTACAGTTTTATTATCCTAAGATTACAGATTCACAAATTAAAATCACCGGAACTCCGCAGTTTGAAGCACATTATGACGCTACTTTGCTGCAATCACGCGAAGATTTTTTTACCGAAAACGGCTTAGATTTGTCCAAAAAATACCTGTGTTTTTCTGGCGATGACGTGACTACTTCTCCCAATGATCCAATTTATTTGTCTGATATGGCCCGAGCGGTTCGCAGCATGAATGAGGCAGGAAATTCCTTAGGAATCTTGTTTAGACGTTGTCCGGTTGATTTTTCGCCTCGGTATGATCTGGTGCTCCAAGAATTTCAAGATTGTATTGTTTCTGTGTCTCCAAAGTGGGGAAAACAGGGAGCCGATTGGAATACCATTTTGCCTACTAAAGCCGATATGCAGTTATTGGTGAATACCATATACCATACCCAATTGGTAGTCAATTTGGGCTCTTCGATGGTGTTTGATTATACGGCACTACACAAACCTTGTGCCTATATTCGCTATGATGTGCCCAACTGCCCAGTGCCCGATTGGTCTGTCCAAAAAATTTATAACTTTATACACTTTCGATCTATGCCTTCAAAATCTGCGGTATATTGGTTGGATTCTCCTGATGACATGAAAGAGGTGTTAACTCAAATGTTGTCTGATCAGCAAAATAAAGGGGTTGAACAAGCGCAAGTTTGGTTTGAAAAAATAAATAAAACCCCTGCAAATAAAGCTTCTGATCGCATTTGGAATGCATTTGATGAACTAGTAAATTAAACATATGCTACAATTTCTATTGGCCGATTACCAGCGTTGTGGACACCAAAAAGTTTCTTTGGGTATCTTGATGCAAGTATTTTGGTGGCAACCCAATCCCGGATTGAAATTCTTGACCTATTTTCGACTCACCCAGCATTATCGCCGTAAAAATAGACTGCTTTTTTTTCTGTTTTATTTGGGCTGGCGAAAAATGAAATTCAAATACGGATTTGATATTTCCTACCGCACATCAATTGGCAAAGGATTATATATTGGACATTTTGGAGGCATAGTGATCCATGGCGATGCGGTAATCGGCGACTATTGTAACCTATCCCAAGGTATGACCATCGGCGTGCTCAATCGCGGAAAAAATGCAGGTGTACCCACCATTGGTGATCGGGTGTTTATGGGTCCCAATTGTGTTATTTTGGGCAGAATTAGACTGGGTAACGAAGTACTTGTAGGTGCCAATGCTGTGGTTACGTTTGATGTAGCCGATAAAGCCGTAGTGGCAGCCCCTTTGGCAACTGTAATTTCTCACCAAGGCACAACCCATTATGTGGTGCCACCAACTCAATAAGCCTTTACCGTGAAAAATATACTCAGACATTGGTTGTGGAAATTGCTTGGCATCGAATACTATCGGTTTTTGAGCAGACAGCATAAAGTCTATTTGGATCGGGCCAAAAACACGACTATTGGCTATAAAACCTACCACAATGGTGCCTATGTGTGGCAATGGTACCCCAATTCGACTTTGACTATTGGGTCCTATTGTTCAATTGCCAACGACGTACATTTTATTTTGGACGATGGGTTTCACCAACAAAGTCCCCTCAGTTCTTTTCCGCATTTGGATCACCTAACAAATAAATTTCGTGTAATTCATGAAATGTCGATTTCCGATTTTAAAGCGAGTAAAATTCCTGCCCCGAGTACAACCCACATTGGTCACGACGTATGGATCGGAATGAATGCTACCCTATTGCCCGGCATCACTATAGGATCTGGAGCAACAATTATGGCTGGCGCTGTGGTGACAACCGATGTTCCGCCCTATGCAGTAGTGGGAGGCGTGCCGGCTCGTGTGGTAAAAATGAAACACCGTCCTGAAGAAATTCAAGAGCTATTAGCCATTGCTTGGTGGAATTGGTCGCCCGAGCAAGTCGAAGCCAATCTCCCCGATTTTTATTTACCCATTACTGATTTTATACGAAAATGGAAATGACACTAGGTTTACTCACGCCCGAATATCCTCATGTGCTTTGTGGTGCCTGCGGTGGAATTGGCAGTAGTGTGCAAAACAGTGCACGTGCACTTGTTGAGCAAGGCCATCGGGTCATTGTTTTTGTATATGGGCAAACGAGTACACAAATTTTGGACGACCAAGGTGTACAGCTGCATCTCATTCAATCCAAATCGTATCGTTTTGCCGGCTGGTATTTTTACCGAAAACACATTCAACAGTATGTAAATGCTTGTGTGCTTACTGAAAAAATTCAACTCCTTGAAGCACCCGATTGGACTGGAATCACCGCCTTTATGAACCTCAAAGCGCCCTTGGTGATTCGTTTTCACGGTACCGATGCTTATTTTTGCCACCTAGAGGGTCGCCGTCAAAAACTAAAGAACTTCATGCTCGAAAAATGGGCCATGCGCAGGGCTATAGGTTTTTCTACTCCCACAAATTTTGCTGCAGAAATCACCAAATATATTTTCAGAATCAAAAAAAAGCCTATTGTTACGATACCCAATGGCATAGCATTGAGTCAATTTACCAATCCCAATCCCGAAGAATTTGAGGAAGGATTAATTCTTTATTTTGGCACCTTGATTCGCAAAAAAGGGGTGTTTGAACTGCTTGAAATTTTTAATAAAGTACTCCAAAAACACCCTACTGCACGCTTGCTCTTGGTGGGGGCTGATGCACCTGATATTCAATCGGGAGCTGATTCTACCTGGAGCGAACTACAAAAAAATACAGCCCCGGCGGTATTGAAACAAATTCAATATGCAGGCAAAGTGCCTTACGCGCAAATGCAAGCCCATATTTTGCAAGCCCAATTGTGTGTGTTGCCCAGTTTGGCCGAAACCCAAGGCATGGTTACCCTCGAAGCGATGGCCATGCAAAAACCAGTATTGACAAGCAATTTTGGTTGGTCGTCCGAATTGATAACCCATGGACAAAGTGGTTTTTTGTTAAATCCAAAACATCACACTGAGTTTGCTGCGTGTATTTGCGAGTTGTTGGCCAATCCGGCTCGCTGTTTGCAAATCGGCTTGCAAGCCAAAACACAAGTGCAGTTGCATTTTGATAGCCTAAAATTGGCTCAACAAACCGCGACTTTTTATGCAACTCAACTCAAGAAATCGTGCTAGTTGTATATCATAATAGCCAACAGGTGTTGCGGGTGCTGCACGAAAATAAGTTCATCGAATTTGATGATTCGCAGGCAAGTATTTGTGGCGTAGTCACCAATTTGGCCTTGCAATATCCAGATGAATTGCTCGTGTGGTGCCACGAAAATGTTGCCCAAGCCATTCAACTTGAGGCCATCCCCAATTTGGTAAGCTTACCCCACGAGATCATTTCGTTTCAACCGGGATACGGCGGTTATTTTGGTTCCGCCATCGAATGGGTAGAAGAATCCCTTTTTGTAGCAGTGCCCAAACACATTCGCTATGCTACATGGATGATCAGTGCGCAGGCAGGCGCCATGCAGGCGTGTTTGTGGACGCAAATCGCACCGGCAAATACATCATCATTTGATTATACGCTGCATTCAATTGGGAAACGCGTGCAATCCAGTGGCGTTTTTTGTTACAGCGAACCGGCTTTGTTGGGAGAAAAATCAATCCCCAAATTTGCAGCCTCCTCCTCTGGAGAATTATACCGCTTTGTGAAACAACATTACAAAGGGGTTTGGGTATGGATTTTATTTTGGCAACAACTTAGGTGTCAACGGCAGTTGCCTTTGAGTGCTTTAATCAGCTCTTGGTTTGTGCAAAGAAAAAAGCCTGTTACTCTTCAAGTCGAATTGCCTATGCCTGCTGTTTTATCCTTTCCAACCATTTCGGTTCTGATACCTACCCTCAATCGGCCACAGTATTTGGCTGATTTTCTCTACGATTTGGCAAAACAAACGCACTTGCCCACCGAAGTGATTATAGTTGAACAAAATCCCGATACCTCTAGCTCATCCCAATTGACCGAATTGCTGGCCCAAGAATGGAAATTTCAACTCAAGCATTTGTTTGTGCACGAGTTGGGTGTTTGCAATGCGCGAAATAGAGGGTTGGAGCAAGTAAGCGGAGATTGGGTGTTTTTTGCCGATGACGACATTCGCATTGCCCCCACTTTTTTAGAAGACAGTTGGCGTAAAATTCAACAATACCAAGCAGAGGCGGTTTCATTTGCTTGTATAAGTCCAAACCAAAATTCAATAAAACTACCTGTAATTCAGTGGAATGCCTTTGGAGGCGGAAGCAGTATTGTAGCTGTTGCAGCCATACAAAACTGTAGGTTTTCAGCGGTATTCGAAAGCGGTTTTGGCGAAGATTTAGATTTTGGTATGCAATTGCGTCATTCGGGAACCGATATACTGTTTTTTTCAACCCCAGCAATCACGCATCTCAAAGCTCCATCGGGAGGATTTCGGGTCAAGAAAACTACCGCTTGGCAAAACGAGGCGGTTTCACCCAAACCGGCACCCTCGGTAATGGCTTATCTACAAAAATATTATTCCACCAATCAGTTGATATCGTATAAATTGTTGTTGTGGCTCAAGTATTACCCCAATCAACCCATCAAAAATCCAATTTTGTATTACCGTCGCTTTCAACAGCAGTGGAAACAAAGCGTATATTGGGCCTCTAAATTAGCAGAGCAATCATGAGATTTTCGGTAATTATTTGCACCTACATGCGCGCGCAGCCTTTACTCAATTTGCTCGAATCGATTCGGGAGCAAAGCAGTTTACCCAACGAGATTATCCTTATTGATGGCTCGACCAATTTTGAAACGCGTGATGTAATTGCGAGTCTTAACCAAGCCAATGTTCAGTATTTTCTAGTGGACGCCCATCATCGCGGACTCACCAAACAACGCAATTTTGGACTTTCAAAAGTGGCCGATAGCACAGATGTGGTTTGTTTTTTGGATGACGATACCGTTTTAGCACCCGATTATTTTGAACAGTTGCTGCAAACCTATTTAGCATATCCCGATGCTTTGGGTGTTGGCGGATACATTTCAAATGAAAGCCAGTGGGAAGTCGTCCCCGAAAATTACGCCCCAACTCGAAGTGAATTTTACTTTGACGGCTACAAAAAACAAGACGGCAGTCGCTTTGTGTTGCGCAAACGTTTGGGCTTGGATGCCAATGTGCCGCCAGGATATTTGCCGCGATTTTCTCACGGTCGTCCGATTGCTTTTTTACCGTCTTCTGGCAAAACCTATGCGGTAGAACAACTCATGGGCGGTGTAGCCTCCTATAAAAAGGCGGTGTTTGCAAGCTTTCAGTTTTCGACCTATTTTGAGGGATACGGCTTGTATGAAGACGCCGATTTTTCTTTGCGCGTGTCCAAAACAGGCCCATTGTATATAAACACCCGAGCACAGTTGGCCCATTACCACGATTTTTCTGGCCGACCCAATGCCTATCGCTATGGCAAAATGGTGGTGCGCAATGGGTGGTATGTTTGGCGTATAAAATGGCCAAATCCCAACTGGAATGACCGCTTGCAATGGAATTGCCTTTGTTTGGTATTGACTCTCATCCGATTTAGCAATACCTTTACGACGGCGCATAAAAAAGAAGCTTGGCAAGAAGCTTGGGGACGAACCATCGGTTGGTGGAGTTTGCTTTTTTCTAAGCCCAAGCACACAAATTCCAAGTAGTCTGTTCATGAAATTAGCCATTATCACACAGGTAGTTCACAAAAGGTTCCAACAACAGATTTGGGCCTATGCGCCCTATGTGAAAGAAATTAATTTGTGGACCAAGCACGTTGATGAGGTGCTATTGGTTGCTCCAATTGTTGAAGCGGACAAAACTGCCATTGATCTAGCCTATTCTGCCCCGAATATTCAATTGTGTAAAGTGCCTTCGTTTTCCTTGCAAGGAATTGCCGCAATTTGCAAAGCAATGTTGGTTTTGCCTATAGCCATCTATCAAATCCAAAAAGCCATGCGGGCTGCCGACCACATCCATTTGCGCTGTCCCGGAAACATGGGTTTATTGGGGTGTATGCTTCAAATTTTCTTCCCTAGTAAAATAAAAACAGCTAAATATGCAGGCAATTGGGATCCCAATTCAAAGCAACCTTGGAGTTATCAGTTGCAACGCTGGATTTTACAAAACACCTTTCTCACGCGCAACATGACCGTGTTGGTTTATGGCGAATGGCCAAATATGAGCCGCAATTGTCGCTCATTTTTTACGGCATCCTATCGTCAATCCGAGCTAAAAAACACACCACCTCGCGCACTAACATCTCCCATTCAATGCTTGTTTGTAGGCAGTTTAACCGCAGGAAAAAATCCGATGTATGCCATACGATTGGTAGAAGATTTAGTGAATAAAGGAATAGCCGTTGAGTTAAGATTATTTGGTGATGGAGCTCTGCGTACTACATTAGAGTCCTATTGTGCCCAAAATAATCTCAGTACGGTGATACAATTTTGCGGAAATCAAGACGCTGCTGAAGTGCAACAAGCCTACGAATCCAGTCATTTTTTACTGTTGCCGTCTCAAAGTGAAGGTTGGCCCAAAGCCGTTGCCGAGGCCATGTTTTGGGCTTGTGTTCCGCTGGTAACCCCTGTTTCCTGCGTTCCGTTTATGCTGAACGAGCAAAGTCAAGGACTACTTTTGTCATTACAAATAGAACAGGATGCCGAGCAAATTATAGCGTTGTTGCAACAGCCTGCAATCTATCAGTCTAAAGCCCAAGCCGCCTTGGATTGGTCTAGACAGTATACGCTCGATCAGTTTGAAGTAGAAATTGCTAAATTACTTCGACCATGAGAATCATTCAACTCATCGATTCCTTAGAAGCAGGCGGTGCCGAGCGCATGGCGGTAAATTATGCCAATGGCCTGGCCTCGAAAGCGGATTTTTCGGGTTTGGTTTGTACGCGCAAAGAAGGCTTGCTAAAAGTTCAAATGCAGTCGGAGGTGGAGTATTTGTTTTTGTCCAAAAAATCGGCCTTGGATGTTGCGGCTTTATTCCGACTGAAATCCTATTGTATATCTCACCAAGTGACCCATGTACAGGCGCATGCCACCTCTTTTTTTACGGCTTTTTTATTGCGACTGCTGCTGCCCAAACTCAAAATTATTTGGCACGATCATTATGGGTTGAGTGAGTTTTTATCCCAACGTCGTCCGCAATTGCTTTGGTTGTGTTCCAATTTTTTTGATGGAATTATTGCGGTCAATGAGCCACTAAAGCAGTGGTCTTTAAAGCATTTGGCTTGTAAAAAAGTCATTTATTTGCCCAATTTTGTAACTAAATCAGGCTCTACAGAAAGACAAACTTCATTGGCTGGAATTGCCGAAAAACGGATTTTGTGTTTGGCCAATTTACGGCCTCAAAAAAATCATGGTCTGCTGTTGTCTGTGGCAAAATTAGTAAAGCAATCTCATCCCGAATGGACTTTTCATTTGGTGGGACAAGATTTTAACGATGCTTATTCTGATCAACTTAAGCAACGCATTTTGGATGCTAAACTTAATCAGCATATTTTTCTGTATGGCAGTCGTGCCGATACTTCAGCAATTTTACAACAAGCAGAAATCGGTGTTTTACCTTCTAATTCTGAAGGGCTTCCCTTGGCTGTATTAGAATACGGATTGTTTGGCTTGCCTGTTGTGGTTACCGATGTAGGCGAAATTCCAGCAGTTGTTCGGGATCAGGAAGAAGGGTTTGTAGTGCCAGCTGGTTCGGTTGATTGCTTTTATAAATCTTTGGTAGAACTCATCGAGAATCAAAATCTTCGACTTAAATTTGGCCAAGCCCTTCAAGCTAAAATTCGGCAGGAATATACCGAAGAAAGTGTGCTGAATTCATTCCTAAATTGGAGTAAAATTTTGTAAATGCAATCATCTGATAAACGCTATTTATTTCTTATTGTTTTGCATCTCATTATTGGGTTGGCCTTATATTACCTTCCCTTTTTTCCGAAAATTTATGGGTATTCCATTCTTGTGGGCGGGATCTATTTTGTAATCAATGCCAGAAATAAAAACAATGAGGTGCTTTATGCAGCCGCCTATATCGTAGGTTCTGAGGTAGTACTTCGTATGACCAACGGGAATCCTATTTATGAATTTTCGAAATACGGGGTTATGATTTTCATGCTCCTCGGAATTTACTACAGCGGAATCTCCAAAAATGCAATTCCCTACTGGCTGTATTTAATTTTGTTGATTCCCGGACTGGTTATAGGATATTACTCGCTAGAAGGGATAGAGAGCATCAAAAATGCCATTTCATTTAACATCTCTGGACCACTGTGTTTGGGCATTTGTTCGCTCTATTGTTATGCACGTAAAGTGACTTTTAAACAAATGAATGAAATTTTATTACTCATTGGTTTGCCCATTATTTCCTGTTCGATTTACTTGTATTTATATACCCCCGAACTCAAGGACATACTTACAGGTACGGGTTCTAATTTTGAAACATCGGGTGGTTTTGGTCCCAATCAGGTGGCGACTATTTTGGGATTGGGCATGTTTGTGTTTTTCTCTCGTTTGATCTTTTTTTCACCCTCTACTTTTTTGTTTGTACTCAATTCTATTGTTGCTGTTGAGATCAGTTATCGCGGATTAATTACCTTTTCTAGAGGGGGGATTGTTACAAGCCTTCTAATGCTCATCGTCTTGATATTGGTGACCTACCTGAAAATTAATTCTAAGGCGCGGATGAAAATGAATTATATACTGCTGGCCTTGATACTGGGTATTGTGGGTACTTGGGTTTTTTCCTCTACACAAACCAATGGATTAATCAACAAACGGTATGCCAACCAAGATATCAATGGACGGGTAAAAGAGGATCACTTTACCGGTAGAGAAGTATTGGCCAAAGATGAAATCGCCGCTTTTTTGGCTCATCCTTTTTTGGGCGCTGGCGTAGGTAAAACATCCGAAGACCGACAAAAGAAAACAGGAATATTGGCTTTAACTCACAACGAAATGACCCGCACCATTGGGGAACACGGCACCTTGGGAATTTTAGCATTGTTGCTCCTGCTCATCACGCCTTTATTTCTTTATTTTGAAAACAAAGTACACATTTATTTGTTGTGCTTTGTATTGTTTTGGTTGCTCACCATTAATCATGCGGCAATGCGTTTGGCTGCACCAGCCTTTGTCTATGCCTTGTCAATTTTGAAAATAAAAATGTCTCCCGAAAATCAGTATGAATAATTGATAAAGCAGTAAAAATCAAACCATAAAAGGTTTACTTTTGAAAAAAATACACTACAAATGCCCAATTCAAATAAAATACATTTTGAAATTTCCGAGCGAAAAGTATTGCTTCGGATTTTTGATGTTTGTATTGTTTTGTTGTCGTTGTATGTAGTTGGGATTATTTTTAAATTCAATTATTTTCAATTTTCTACCACCAATTTTTATTGGACCTTTGTTTTAGGATTGTACCTAAATGTATTTGGAACGGTCTTTGAAATGTATAATTTGCAAGTAGCCAGTAACCAAATTCAGGTTGTGAAAAGTATAGTGCTCACGGCTTCTACTACGGTTTTGGTCTATCTTCTTACACCCATTTACACGCCAGTTCTGCCCTCCAATCGTTTGCAAATTGTCTTTTTTTATATTGCTATTTTTTCGGCCTTATTCATATGGCGGTTACTCTATGTTGCTTTCTTTGCTTCCAATCGATTTACAAAAAAAGTGATTCTAATTTGTGACAAAGACCAACTTAAAGAGTTAGTAATGGGACTTCAAAATGCCGATCCCCATTACAAAATTTTGGGTTATATGAATTCAGATGCTCTAAATAACCGAAACAATGAACACGATATCCCCAGTTATTTAACTCGTATTGAGAGCAGTAATTTGGAATCATTTGTTATGAAACACGCTGTTTCGGAGGTGGTAGTAGCGTCACAAAATACGGCCGGGATTACCACCGAGTTGTACAATCAACTCATTCATTTATTAGAAAAAGGCTACATGATCAAAGAATATACACAAGTATACGAAGCCCTTACCCAAAGGATTCCTGTGCAATATGTGGCCCGTGATTTCTATCGTTATTTCCCGTTTAGTAGAAGCAATCAAAATCATTTGTATTTGGTGTTTATTCGAACAATTGATCTAGTAGTTGGGCTGGTTGGTCTTGCTATTTCTTTTTTGCTCATGCCCATTATTCTAGTCGGAAATTTTCTTGCTAATAAAGGAGATCTATTGTATACCCAAGAGCGTGTTGGTAAAAACGGAGTAGTTTTTAAGATTGTTAAATTCCGCACCATGATCAAAAATGCCGAAGCCAATGGCGCGGTCTTTACTACATTAAATGACAGTCGAGTAACTCCATTTGGCAAAATTTTACGGAAGACGCGTTTGGATGAATTTCCCCAATTTTACAACATCATCAAAGGGGAGATGTCGGTTATAGGACCTCGCCCTGAACGACCTATTTTTGTAAACGAAATAGCCGAAACAATGCCTTTTTACGAAACCCGACACATTATCAAGCCGGGTCTTACGGGTTGGGCGCAGGTAAATTATGCCTATGGGGAATCGTTGGACGATAGTTTGATTAAGTTGCAATACGATTTGTATTACATCAAGCACCGCAGTATTTTCTTGGATATCAACATTTGCATCAAAACCCTCAGCACGATCTTGTTCTACAGGGGGCAATAACTTACAACAGTACTTTTTTTCGAAGTGGTTTAATGACAATCAGCAGCAACAAAAGCGTTGCGATACAGATTGCTAGCTGGGCTAAATAATCTCCAAAACGCACATAAATAGTGAGTTGATTGTTGAGGTGTACTTTTCCTTTTAGCGCCACTTTTTCGCCGTATTTAGTTTGTTGCGTTACTTCTCCTTTCTGGTTGATGAAGGCCGAAATACCAGTATTGGCACTGCGTGCTACATCTCTTCGGGTTTCGATGGCCCGCAATCGAGCAAAACTCAAATGCTGTTTGTGCCCTTGAGATTCGTGCCACCAGGCGTCGTTGGTTATGATGGCCAAAAATTGAGCTCCGTTGCGCACAAACCCATTCACGTAATCGCCATATACCGATTCGTAGCAAATTATGGGTGCTACTTTTGTTCCGTCAGCGCTGGTAAAAGGGGTTCGGTCTGATTGTGTTGTTTTGGTTGAGATGGTTCCACCCAAATCGAGCATGACGTTCCCCAACAAGGGTTCTAAGATGGGTTTGTAGGGCAAATTTTCTATCCCAACTACCAACTTAGATTTGTAATATTTTTGAATTTCTGGACTTGCATTTACAAATAATGCAGCATTATAAAAATCAACCCATAAGCCAGGTCTATAGGCATTAGAAGCCGGCTTTACTGCAGCTGGATCGGTGATAAAATTAAACGTATCTATACCCCAAAGCAACTCAATTCCGGGCTGTTTTTGGATGAATTGCCGCATGAGCATTGGGCTGGTAGATTGGTAAAATTGATCGTAGGGTACCATTTCGGCCAAGACCGTTTCGGGGGCAATTACATAAGCAGTTGACGCCGTACACAACGGACTTGCCAAAGCCAATAAATCCTGAGTAGTATCGTAATTGGTCGCGTTGTATTTTTCGGTGTAGGGATCTACATTGGGTTGCAATAAAACAACTTCTTTGGTTGTACCTTCTATTTTATAGGTGTAATAGATAGATAAGGAAAGACAAATGGGCACTGCAATCCCAAGCGCCAAAATACCAATTGTTTTTTTTGTGTTTTGGCTATCATATTTACTAAGTTGATAAAACACAAAGGCATTCAGGCTCAATACCCACAAACTTCCGCCAAAGGCACCGGTATATTCATACCACTGGATCCATTTAGGGAAGGTGGCAAAAGCATTTCCCAAGTTGAGCCAAGGCCAGGAAAATTCCCATTCCAGATGAAATTTCTCAAAAGCCATCCACAAGCAAACCCAAAGTACAAGGCTATAGAAAGGCGCAATTCGTTTGGCGGCCTGGTGGTAGAGTAAAAATAAACCGCTCATTAACAAGGCGTTCACCAAAACGGCAAACCACATACCAAATCCAGAGGCATAATAGAGCCACCAGGTAGTGAGCAAATTCCAAATAACAAAACTCAGGTAGGCAATAAAAAACACTTTTTTTGTTGAGGCCTTTGCCGCTCGAAGTTGTTTTTCGGCCCATAATAAGGGAACAAAAGCGATAAATAAAAGCAATGGAAATCCGATGGTGGGCCAGGCAGCAGCCAATAAAAGACCGGTAATAGCCGCTAAACCAATGGGATGTTGAAGGGCTTTTTTCATCTTAACGGAAACTGCTCAAATCAACTTTGAGAGAAAAAATATTCGAATACAAGGCAGTGCTTTGGTTGCCCAAGTCGGTGAGTGCATAGTCTACTTGTACTCCTTTGTATTTAAATCCCAAACCAATGTTGGGTTGAAAACTCATTTTATTGCTGTTGTCAACTTGTTTTGCTTGTTGAAAATTTCCAAATCCCGTTCGCAAAAATACAACATTGGTATACCCAAATTCACATCCCAAGGCGGGAGCAATACTCAAGCTGTTGGTGGCAATGAGGTCATTGGTTTTGGTAAATTCCATATTCAGATTGGCTGCCGCAACCAAGGTGTAATCAGCATTGAAATCAAATTTACGCGCTACACCCAGCTGGGCTTTGGGCAAAGTAATTTCTGTGCTCTCGGGCAATTCTTGGTTTTGTCCCGGAATTGAATTTTGCACTGCGGCGTAGGCTTGTTCGTCGATGCTCCATACATTGTAGGTAGTCGTGATGTCGCGCAGCATTAACCCAAATTGCCATTTTTTTAGGGAATATTGCAGCCCAACATCAAATCCAAAGCCCCAAGAACTGGCAAAATCCCCAATTACTCGGCGAATTACTTTGGCATTTGCGCCATAGCGAAGGTTGTTTATTTTGGACTTTCGGGCATAAGATAAACTGAAGCCATAATCGGCTGTCGAAAATTTACTCACGCGATTGTAGTCAATATTTCCTTGATTGTCAATGAGTTGAGTAGTGTTTAAGATGTCATCCACACCAAATCGAATGGCCGAAAATCCCCAGGCACTTTCTTTGTCTATGGGGCTTGCATAGGCGGCATAATCGTATTGGGCAATGTTGGCAAAGTAGCTGGCGTGCATCAATCCCACTTGTTTATCGGTGAGTTGTAGTAAACCTGCAGGGTTCCAATAACCTGCATTGACATCGGCAGTTTGGGCGGTTACCGCATTTGACATTCCCAACGCAGCAGCATCAACTCCAATACTCAAGAACTCATTCGAGTACTTTCGAACCGTTTGGCTGTGAACCGAAATACATAGAATTAGAAAGGGAAAAAACCGATATACGCTCAAGGTGTTTTGTTTTTACAAATATCAAATAAAAATCTTGAATAAAAAACGCACGACTCTTTAACTTATTGTTTTAAATTTGTGAACCAAAATACAGCCGATGCAGATCAAAAAACAAATTCCCAACCTCCTTACTTTACTCAATTTATTTAGCGGATGCGTTGCCCTATTGTATGCAACACAAAGCAATTTTACTGCTGCCTTTGGGTTTGTGTGTTTGGGTATATTTTTTGATTTCTTTGATGGTTTTTTTGCCCGATTGCTTCAGGTAAGTAGCCCATTGGGCTTGCAGTTGGATTCCTTGGCCGACATGGTAACCAGTGGAGTAGTTCCCGGAGTGGTGATGTATACTATGTTGGTTGAGTCGGCAGGTACTTCTACCACACTTTTTGCACAATTCATGCCCTATTTTGGTTTTGTAATCACCTTGGCTTCCTGTTACCGTTTGGCCAATTTTAATCTCGATACCCGCCAAACCGATTCGTTTATTGGTTTGCCCACACCAGCCAATGCCTTGTTTATTTTGAGCTTGCCTTTGGTGGCTATACATTCAGAATCTATGATGGTGTTTGAATTTTTACTCAATCACGCTGTTTTACTTTTTATTACTTTGTTAAGTGCCTATTTACTCAATGCCGAAATTCCCTTGTTTGCTTTAAAGATTAAAGGATCAAATTGGAAAGCCTACAAATTGCAACTGGGATTTGTGTTGTATTCGGTGGTGCTTTTGGTTTTTTTGAACATTACAGCAGTACCTCTAATCATCATGTCTTACGTGCTGAGTTCGATTCTACATAATCGTTGGGAGAACCGTTAGTTTTTGTTTGTGCCAAAAAAAGCAATCGTAGCTACCAAAAAAGCAGTGAAAGCGACTAAGGCCAGTATAGATTTTGGGTTGGCAAAATTGGTTGTATAGCCCATCCATGGTCTTCGTTTGGGCGGAAACAAGCGGTTGTCCTCTTTGTTGTAGTAAAATATTCCCCAAATCCAATATTCGTCGTTGTTCCAATCATTATTTTGTTGACTCATCTTTGTTTGAATTAAAATTCTAATTTCTTTTTACGCAATTCAAAATTTTGCCCTAAGTATACGCGGCGTACCATCTCGTCTTCTACTAATTCTTCGGGCACACCGGCTTTCAAAATCCCTCCTTCAAACATCAAATAGGTTTTGTCGGTAATGGCCAAGGTTTCTTGTACGTTGTGGTCGGTAATCAGGATGCCAATGTTCTTGTTTTTCAGTTGGGCCACAATGCGCTGAATGTCTTCTACCGCTACCGGATCAACACCAGCAAAAGGTTCGTCCAACAATATAAATTTAGGATCGGTAGCCAAGGCCCGCGCAATTTCGGTTCTACGGCGCTCGCCTCCGGAGAGTAAATCGCCTCGGTTGGTTCTGATGTGTTGCAATCCAAATTCGTCAATCAAGGATTCCATTTTGGCGATTTGCGCTTCTTTGGATAAGTTGGTGAGTTGCAGCACACTCAAAATATTGTCTTCGATGCTCAATTTTCGAAACACCGAAGCCTCTTGAGCCAAATACCCAATTCCTTCTTGTGCGCGGCGGTACATCGGGTAATTCGTGATGTCTAATTCATCGAGGTAGATGTTGCCCGAATTGGGTTTTACCAAACCTACAATCATGTAAAAAGACGTGGTTTTTCCCGCGCCATTTGGGCCCAATAAACCCACGATTTCTCCTTGGTTTACTTCGACCGAAATGCCTTTTACGACACTGCGTCCTTTATAGGTTTTGATGAGATTTTCTGCTCTGAGTTTCATGAATTAGGAATATTTGATAAATTGAAAATTGGGAACAACCCAACTATAACGGGGTAAATTTAATTTAAAATTTGCGTGAAATCACAATCAATTTTCTAAGGCTTCCCAAAATTCGTAGGCCCTGCGCAAATGTGGAATCACAATCGTTCCGCCCACCAAGGTAGCGATGCTCAAGGCTTCCATGACTTCTTCTTTACTTACGCCTTCTTTATGGGCTGTTTCTAGGTGGTATTTCACACAGTCGTCGCAGCGCAACACCGCCGAAGCGACTAAACCCAGAAGTTCTTTGGTTTTTACGTCCAAGGCACCCGGCGCATAGGCATTGGTGTCAAGGTTGAATATTCGTTTGATTACCTTGTTGTTGTCGGCCAATAATTTTTCATTCATTTTGGCGCGATAGGCGTTGAAATCGGTTACTAAATCAGCCATTTTTTTCTTTTTTATTTACAAATACGGCAATAAAAATACTGATTTCATAGAGCAACAAAAGCGGAATAGAAACGATTACTTGACTCAAGATATCAGGCGGGGTTATGATGGCCGCTACAATTAATATAATTATTATCGAATACCGGCGATATTCTCGTAAGGTAGCCGCAGAAACCAATCCGATTTTGGTGAGGAAATAAATAATAATCGGCATTTCAAAAATCAATCCGCAAGAAATCACCGACGTTTTGACCATGCTGATGTAGTTGTCTAAATTGAATTCGTTTTTGATGACGCTGCTCACATTAAATCCACCAAAAAAGTTTACGGACAATGGGAGAATCAAATAATAGCCAAACAACACGCCTATAAAGAACAATAGGGAGGAAGTAAAAATAAAAATTACGGCATTTTTCTTTTCGTTTTTATACAAGGCCGGGCTTATAAATTTCCATATTTCCCATAAAATATAAGGAAACCCAAGGATAAAGCCAGCGGTAATACAGGTCCATAAAAACACCGAAAATTGTCCGCCTAAGCTGGTGCTTTGAATAATAAAGGGCATTTCGGTTACACACATGCCGCCGTCGTCGGTGCCAAAGTAATGCGTTAAATCACAAAACATTCGGTAGGTGATGAAGTCGGGGTGAATGGGCCCAAAAATTATTTCGTCAAAAATGTAGTCAATGATGAAATAGGATAAGCAAGACACAATACATACGGCCAAAGTAATTCGAATTAATAACCATCTCAATTCTTCTAGATGATCTAAAAACGACATTTCGCCAAGGCTTTTCTTTTCCATGTTAAACGATTCCTTCTTTTAAAATGTCGTGTAAATGCAACACGCCTTTGTATTCGCCTTGGTCAACGACCACCAATTGGGTTATTTTAAAATCTTCCATCATATTAAACGCCTCAATAACACGAGCAGAAGAGCTTATTACTTTCGGGTTTTGGGTCATGATATCGCCTGCGGTCAATTCGATAAAAGTATCTCGCTCGTTCAACATTCTTCGGATATCGCCGTCGGTGATGATGCCAATTACTTTATTGTGTTCTACCACGGCAGTTACACCTAATCGTTTTTCTGAAATTTCAAAAATTACTTTTTTAATCGAAGCAGCCGGACTTACTGAAGGTTTGAGTGATTTTTCGATCATGTCGCTCACGCGCATCAACAATTGTTTGCCTAAGGCGCCTCCGGGATGGTATTTGGCGAAATCTTGGGCGGTAAATGAGCGCATTTCCATTAAGCAAACGGCCAAGGCATCTCCCATAACGAGCTGGGCAGTAGTGCTGTTGGTGGGCGCTAAATTGTTGGGACAAGCTTCTTGCTCAACGGTGGTGTCCAAAATAAAATCGGAACCTTTGGCCAAAAAAGAAGTGCGGTTGCCGGTCATGCCAATTAAGACATTTCCGTCGCGCTTAAGCAAAGGAACCAATACTTTTATTTCTGGACTGTTGCCGCTTTTTGAAATGCAAATGAGTACATCGCCCGCTTGTACCATGCCCAAATCGCCGTGAATTGCTTCGGCGGCGTGCAAAAAAAGCGAAGGCGTTCCGGTCGAATTGAAGGTAGCTACCATTTTTTGAGCGATGATGGCGCTTTTTCCAATACCAGTTACCACTAGGCGGCCAGTGCAATTGTAAATGGCTTGTGTAGCGGCAACAAATTGATCGTCAATGTAGTCGATTAATTTTTTGATGGATTCGCTTTCAGATAAAATGGCCTTTTTGGCAATTTCTTGGATATTTTGGTTTGTGATCAAAACTGAATTGTATAATAGTTGTATGTGTAAAAGAAAGTTGTATCTTAGGTGTTGCAAATTTATACAAATTACCATTATCAACTAATGAATTCAAACGAAATTGACATCCACAAGGAACTGAAAAAGTATTTTGGTTTCAACCAATTTAAAGGGTTGCAGGAACAAGTCATCAAAAGCATATTAGCCAAAAAAAACACCTTTGTGATCATGCCTACTGGTGGGGGCAAATCACTTTGTTACCAATTGCCCGCCTTGTTGCAAGAAGGAACGGCTATCGTGGTTTCTCCACTCATCGCCTTAATGAAAAACCAGGTGGATGCCATTCGCAGTTTGTCATCCGAAAACGGAATTGCCCACGTATTGAATTCTTCGTTAACCAAGACAGAAATCAACCAAGTAAAAAAAGACATCACTTCTGGCTTAACCAAGTTGTTGTATGTTGCTCCCGAATCCCTAACCAAAGACGAATATGTGGCCTTTTTGCAAAAGCAGACCATCTCTTTTGTAGCGATTGACGAAGCGCACTGTATCTCCGAATGGGGCCATGATTTTCGCCCCGAGTACCGCAACCTAAGACAGATTATCAAACAATTGGGCGATGTGCCCATCATCGGATTAACCGCTACGGCCACGCCAAAAGTACAAGAAGACATTCTTAAAAATTTAGACATGTCTGATGCCACAACCTTTAAGGCATCGTTCAATCGTCCGAATTTATTCTACGAAGTACGCACCAAAACCAAAAATATAGAATCAGATATCATCCGATTCATCAAACAACACAAAGGAAAATCGGGCATTATTTATTGCTTGAGCCGTAAAAAAGTAGAGGCCATCGCCGAGGTGTTGCAGGTAAATGGCATTAGCGCTATTCCCTATCACGCAGGCTTAGATGCCAAAACACGCGCCAAACACCAAGACATGTTCCTTATGGAAGATGTAGATGTAGTAGTGGCCACCATTGCCTTTGGAATGGGAATTGATAAACCCGATGTTCGTTTTGTGATTCACCACGATATTCCAAAATCCTTAGAAAGTTATTACCAAGAAACCGGTCGGGCCGGTCGGGATGGCGGCGAAGGCTATTGTATGGCCTATTATTCTTATAAAGATGTAGAAAAATTAGAGAAGTTCATGTCGGGCAAACCGGTAGCCGAACAAGAAATTGGCTTTGCGCTCTTGCAAGAAGTAGTGGCTTATGCCGAAACTTCGATGTCTCGTCGTAAATTTTTACTTCATTATTTTGGCGAAGAATTTGACAGCGAAACCGGACAAGGTGCCGATATGGATGACAACGTGCGCAACCCCAAATCAAAAATTGAAGCACAAGCTCAGGTGGTGAAATTGCTTGAGGTAGTGCGCGATACCAAAGAACTATACAAATCAAAAGAGGTAATTTATACCTTGATTGGCCGAGTAAATGCCATGATTAAGGCCTACAAAACCGATACCCAACCCTTTTTTGGATCGGGTGCTGATTTTGAAGAACGCTATTGGATGGCTTTAATTCGTCAGATTTTGGTTGACGGTTTATTGACAAAAGACATCGAAACGTATGGCATAGTAAAGGTCTCAGAAAAAGGATTGGCGTTCATTCAGAAGCCAAGTTCGTTTATGATGTCTGAGGATCACGAATACAATGAAACCGAAGACGAAGCCATTGTCACTGCAGCCAAATCAACCGGAACCGCAGATGAAGCCTTGATGAGCATGCTGCGTGATTTGCGCAAAAAAGTGGCAAAAAACCTAGGAGTTCCCCCTTTTGTGGTGTTTCAAGATCCTTCGCTCGAAGACATGGCGCTCAAATACCCAATTAGTTTGGATGAATTGATGAATACCCATGGAGTGGGTGAAGGCAAGGCCAAGAAATATGGCGTTGAGTTCGTGTCCTTAATTGCCCGTTATGTCGAGGACAATGACATTATTCGTCCGGACGATTTGGTAGTCAAATCAACCGGGGCCAATTCGACCAATAAACTGTACATTATCCAAAATATTGATCGTAAATTATCTTTAGACGATATTGCTTCGGCCAAAGGCATGAACATGGATACGCTCATCAAAGAAATGGAGCAAATTGTATTTTCAGGCACCAAGCTCAACATCAATTATTGGATCGATGAGTTGCTAGATGAAGAACAGCAAGAGGAAATTCACGAGTACTTCATGGAATCCGAATCCGACAGCATCGAAGACGCCTTGAAGGAATTTGACGGCGAATACGATTTGGATGAACTGCGGTTTATGCGCATCAAATTCATCAGTGAAGTAGCTAATTAATTAATAATGAAAAATTAATAATTAATAATTAATAATTAATAATTGAGGTTTAGTAATTCAATCTCATTTTTCATTTTTAATTATACATTATTCATTCAAATAGACTTCGCCTCGATGTGGTTTCAATGCATCTCGAACGGCAATCATATTACCTTCTTCAACAACCATAAAAGCAATCGCATACATCTCATCGATCACCTGATAACCAGTAATGTTTAGCAGCAGTTTTTCAGACTGAATGTATTCTTTTAAATGTATTTCGTGGTGCTCCGCAGTCTTTGCAGCAAAGGCTCCCCGAAAATCCCAAATTAATTTTAGCTGTCTTTCCATGTTGGCAAATATAATTAGCTTGGTATTGAAAATTTTGTATTTTTGAAAAAAAACTAAAACTATGATAAATAACTACTTAACTACAAAATCAGCCCGAAATATTGTCCTGGCAATGTTGATATGCTCGTTTAAATTGGCAGCCCAAGAGTATGCCGTGATGCCAATCCCTTATCAGATATACTCTGCTGACATGGCCGTTCAAGGCACACAAGATGATCATTGTTCTAATTTGATTCCGTTGGGGTTCAATTTTAATTTCTACGGAAACACCTACAACCAAGTTGTCGTGAGTACCAATGGATACATCGATTTTCGCGCTGAAATGGCCAATAACTATTCGCCATTTTCATTTTCTCAAACCATACCCAATGTCAATTTTCCAGTAAAAAATGCGGTGTTGGGAAGTTATCAAGATTTAAATAATTCCAATGGTCAAGGAACCATTTCCTACGGTCTTACTGGAGTAGCCCCTTACCGCAAATTTGTGGTGCTGTTTGACAATAATTCTTTGTTTGCTTGTGAAACCTCCAAAAGTTCATTTCAAATGATTTTGTATGAAACCTTAAATACGATTGATGTTCAGCTCATTGACAAGCAAATTTGTACCAGTTGGGGGGGAGGAAACACCGTCTCTGGAATCATTAACAGTACTGGAGATGCGGGTCTTTCTCCACAAGGAAGAAATACAGGAGCTTGGACTGCCTACCACGAAGGCTGGCGTTACACCAAATACAATTCCTCTTTTACCTACCTATTTGCCAAATGCGACGACGATGCCGACGGCTTGGTGTCGTTTAATTTGAATGTGGTGAAAAACGATTTAATTCCGGTAGAGCCAGGTTTGGTCAAATTATTTCCTACTGAAGCAGATGCTATTGCCTTGACCAACGAAATTCAAGATCCCAATTACACCAATACCTTGCCTTATGATGAGCTGTTGTATGCCAACATGAATGGGGCTGTAGTAAAAGTGCAATTGCGTGTATTGAATTGTGCCAACGATTACGATGGAGACAGTGTAGATACGGCTGCCGAAGATTTAAACTTCGATACCAATTTAGCCAACGACGATACCGATGCCGATGGCTTGCCTAATTTCTTGGACAACGACGACGACGGCGATCTTATTTTAACTTCGGCTGAATATGTGTTCAATCGTGGTTTGGCCGCTATTCAAGATACCGATGGGGACGGCATTGCCAACTACTTAGACAACGACGACGACGGCGATGGGGTATTGACGATCCTCGAAGATTACAATAACAACAATAACCCAGCCGACGACGACAGTAACGGAGATAATATTCCCGATTACTTACAAAATACAGTGGCTTTGGGTGTAGCACAACCTGCAATTCAAGATCAAATTAGTTTGTATCCAAACCCAAGTTCGTCTGTTTTGCATATCATGAATACTTCGGGTTCTGCCATCCAATCAGTTGCGATTTACAGCACTGCTGGACAACTCATCCAAACGGTTTCTGCTGCTGCGTCACAAAACATCTCGGTTTCAGATTGGGCTGCAGGCTTGTATTTTGTGAAAGTGAATGTACAAGAAGGCTCATTTACCTATAAGTTCAATAAAAACTAATCACTCGTATTTTTTATACCAAAAAAGGTTTTGTGTCGTGCAAAACCTTTTTTTTATACCTCGATTTAAAATTTTAAGTTTACCAAAAAATACATGCCTACCTCATTACTTCTTCAAGTTAGTCCCGAAGTTGCTTCAAACGAGGCCCAACTTCGCGATGTTGTAAGTAAAAAAATTCGAGTTGCTGCGGCTGATATTCAACACATCTCTATACAAAAACGTTCGATTGATGCACGGCAAAAGAGCATTAAGATCAACCTAACACTCGAACTATTTTTAGTAGGCGAGCCCTATACTCAAGAAGCCATTCGCTTGCCAGAATACCAAAATTGTGTCGCAGCTCAAGAAGTGATTATCATAGGCGCTGGCCCCGCAGGTTTATTTGCCGCCTTGCAGCTGTTAGAATTGGGAATCAAGCCTATCGTGATAGAACGCGGAAAAGACGTGCGCGGTCGCCGCCGGGATTTAAAGGCTATTAATGTGGATCATCTGGTAAACGAAGATTCCAATTATTGTTTTGGCGAAGGTGGAGCAGGAACCTATTCAGACGGCAAGCTCTATACCCGTTCCAAAAAACGAGGCGATGTTGATCGTATTTTGAAGTTGTTAGTAGGCTTTGGAGCTTCGCCCGATATTTTGGTCGATGCCCATCCGCATATTGGTACCAATAAATTGCCGCAAATCATTCAAGATATTCGTGAAAAAATTATCGAATACGGTGGACAGGTGTTGTTCGAGACCCGCGTCACCGATTTTGTGCTTAAAAATAACAGCATACAAGGGGTTGTAACGCAAAAAGGAGAAACAATCCTGGCCCAAAACGTCATTTTAGCTACCGGTCATTCGGCGCGGGACATCTTTGAGTTATTGGCCCAAAAACAAATGTATATCGAAGCCAAACCTTTTGCTCTAGGCGTTCGAGCCGAGCATCCTCAAAGTTTAATCGATCAAATTCAATACAGCTGCGATTTACGTGGCGATTATTTGCCGCCTGCCCCTTATTCTATTGTAAAACAAGTACAGGGAAGAGGCATGTATTCGTTTTGCATGTGTCCGGGAGGTGTCATTGCTCCTTGTGCCACCAGTCCAGGAGAGGTGGTCACCAACGGTTGGTCGCCTTCAAAACGCGATCAAGCCACGGCCAATTCGGGCATTGTAATCGAATTAAAACTCGAAGATTTCAAGCCCTTTGCCAAATTTGGTGCCTTGGCCGGAATGGAGTTCCAAAAATCCATCGAACAAAAAGCGTGGCAATTGGCCGGCAATTCCCAAAAAGTGCCTGCCCAACGCTTGGTAGATTTTACGCAAAGCAAAATATCTGCATCTATTCCCAAAACCTCTTATGTTCCCGGTACCACTTCGGTGGAGTTGGGGCAAGTATTCCCCGGTTTTCTTACCCAAATTTTACGAGAAGGATTTGTACAATTTGGTAAATCAATGAAAGGCTATAATACCAACGAAGCTATTTTACATGCGCCCGAAAGCAGGACCTCATCACCAGTTCGCATTCCTAGAAATCCGGATACTTTAGAGCACGTTCAAATCAAAGGTTTGTATCCGTGTGGCGAAGGAGCGGGTTATGCAGGTGGCATAATCTCTGCCGCTATTGATGGAGAAAAATGTGCTTTGCAGATTGGATTAAGCATACAATCTGCGCTCTAATATTTTTTATTTTTAGTACCTCTCTCAATTTGTATTGTTAGCTTGGTTATTAATTTGTTTAATATATTTTAATCTTTATTAAACAAAATAAATTGCTTTTCTTACATTTACAAAATAATAATAAGCTAAGTAATTCTTATTCAATTTCTTAACGAAACACTACTAGTAATCTGAGTCTGTATTCTAGACTAAAATTCTTTATACTATGCATCCTATCCCGGTTCAACATCTCATTTCCGCTCCGCTTAAACAAGACACCTATTTGGTAAATGGCCTCCTTAAAAAATGGGAGGGTCCCACCACCGAGGTGTATTCAACCATTTCGTCAACCGAAGCCTATGCCCCAACTTTATTGGGAACTATTCCTGCCATGGGCGAAGCCGAAGCGCATGAAGTTGTTGAGGCAGCAGTCGCGGCCTATAACAATGGCCAAGGCTTATGGCCTACCATGAAAGTGGCCGATCGCATCAAGTGCATGCAGAATTTTGTCAAGCAAATGAAGGAAACCCGAGATGAGGTGGTGAAGTTCCTGATGTGGGAAATAGGAAAATCCTTAGACGATTCACAGAAAGAATTCGATCGTACAATTGAGTATATCTACCAAACCATAGAAGATTACAAACAACTCGACCGCAACAGTGCCCGGTTTAATAAAAGCCAAGGCGTCAATGCCATGGTACGTCGTGGTCCTTTGGGCGTGGTGTTGTGTTTAGGGCCCTACAATTATCCGTTGAATGAAACCTTTTCCTTACTGATCCCTGCCATAATCATGGGAAATCCAGTAATTTTTAAACCAGCCAAACACGGGGTGTTGCTTATTTCTCCCTTGTTGGAAGCTTTTCAATCCAGTTTTCCCAAAGGTGTAATTAATATCGTCTATGGTCGTGGACGAGATGTCGCTTCGCCCATTATGAAATCTGGGAAAATTGCCATTTTGGCCTTAATTGGCAACAGCAAATCGGCGATTGCTTTGCAAGATCAGCACCCCAATAAAAACCGTTTGCGTTTGGTGTTGGGATTGGAAGCCAAAAACCCGGGTATTGTCTTGCCCGATGCCGACATGGATTTGACCATACAAGAATGCGTCATGGGCACTTTGTCGTTTAATGGCCAACGCTGCACCGCCTTGAAGGTGTTGTATGTACACGAATCTGTTGTCGATGATTTTATTGCTCGATTTAAAGAAAAAGTAGACGCCTTGCCTTACGGAAATCCTTGGGAACCCGGAGTATTTCTCACGCCCTTGCCCGAGAAAGAAAAGCCAGCCTATATTCAGGAACTCCTAGATGACGCCACCCAACATGGCGCCAAGGTGCTCAATACCAAAGGAGGAACCCATTTGCCCAACTATATCTTCCCTGCAATTTTGTATCCGGTAAATAAGGCCATGCGTCTTTATCACGAAGAACAATTTGGCCCAATCATTCCGATTATCCCATTCAAAGATATTCAAGAGCCGTTGCAAGACATGGCCGAATCCAATTATGGCCAGCAAGTGAGTTTATTTGGCCAAGACATCAAAACCATTGCGCCACTCATCGATACCTTGGTTAATCTGGTATGTCGCGTTAACTTAAACAGCTCTTGCCAACGCGGACCCGATTTGTATCCGTTTACCGGACGAAAAGATTCGGCAGTAGGAACCTTGAGTATACACGATGCCTTGCGTTCGTTCTCGATACGCACTTTTGTGGCCTCCAAAGACAATGCCTATAATAATGCCATTTTGCAAGAATTGTTAGACAGCAAAGCCTCCAATTTCATCAATACCGATTACATCTTATAATTGTTGGATTAGCCTAAAAAAAAACTGCACGAATAAAATCCGTGCAGTTTTTTTATTTTTTTAAGCGGTCTTTAAAGACTTTCTCGAATTTTTCGAGTTTGGGCTGAATCACGTATTGGCAATAGGGTTGCGATTTGTTGTTTTGGTAATAATTTTGGTGGTACTTCTCGGCCGAATAAAAAGCAGAAAAGGGTTCCAAGGTGGTGACAATCGGATCATCAAATGCTTTTGCTTTGGTTAAGGCAGAAATGATGGCTTTGGCTTCTTGCTTTTGCGCCTCCGAATTGTAGAAGATCACCGATCGGTATTGGGTTCCGCGGTCATTGCCTTGACGGTTGAGCGTGGTGGGATCATGAACGGTAAAAAATACTCTGAACAATTCATCGAGATTGGTTTTGTTGGGATCAAAGGTAATTTGCACTACCTCGGCATGGCCTGTTGTGCCCGAGCAAACCGCTTCGTAACTGGGGTTGGCATTTTTTCCGCCCGAATAGCCCGAAGTTACTTTGATTACACCATCGAGTTGTTCGTATACCGCTTCTACACACCAGTAGCAGCCGCCACCTAGGGTTAGGGTTTCGTATTTTGTTTCTGAATCCATTTTTTTATGTTTTTTAGGTTGAGCCAATGCCATGCATCCGCAAAATAGTATAAATAACAGGGCTATTTTTTTCATGGTTTTAGGGTGTTAAGGGGTATCGGGTTCAAAATCGAGGGCAATGGAGTTCATGCAATAGCGTTTGCCAGTAGGGGCGGGGCCGTCGTCAAACAAATGCCCGAGGTGTCCGTCGCAGCGACCGCACAAGGCTTCCAATCTGATCATGCCGTAGGAACTATCTTTTTTAAACACCACACTTGCTGGATTTTCTTGTTCAAAAAAACTAGGCCAGCCACATTCGCTTTGAAATTTGGCTCCTGATCGAAACAATAGATTGCCACAGGCGGCACAATAGTAGGTTCCTTTTACGTCGGTGTTCCAAAATTTACCGGTGAAGGCACGTTCGGTATCGGCTTCTCGCGAAACTAAATACACGTCTAAGGGAAGTACTTTTTTCCATTCGGCATCCGAGATCGTTAGTTTTTCTTTGTTGGTACGCGAGTAATACGGATTTTTCATAGTGGTTTTTTTAGCAGATTCAACACTTGGTTCCGGTTTTTTTTGCGCACAGGCCGAGGATAAAAAAAGACCAAAGAGGCAGCAGGCAAGCGGGACAAGTTTCCAAGTTTTCATTGGTATTATATTTTAATATTTAGGCTGATTCAAAGATAAGCGAGACTTTTTAATCCGACTACCTACAGAATTCTAAAAACCCGTTTTTTACCTTATTTTTAACGTTTGTTGTAGGGTAAAGCCTAGTAGACCGGTGTTAATTTACTTGAATTTTAAACCCCTAGTGAGAACCCACTTTTCTTTTTGTATTTTTGACTCGCAAATTAGGTTATGACAGAAGAGCACGTAATATTAGTAAACGAACAAGACGAGGCCATTGGCAGTATGCCCAAGATGGAAGCGCACGAAAAAGCGGTTTTGCACCGGGCCTTTTCGGTTTTTATTTTGAACGACAACAACGAAGTAATGTTGCAACAACGGGCGGCCCACAAGTACCATTCCCCTTTGCTCTGGACAAACACCTGTTGCAGCCACCAACGCAGTGGCGAAACCAATATTGAGGCAGGTACACGCCGCCTACAAGAAGAAATGGGATTTCATGCTCCCTTGAAAGAGCTGTTTCATTTTATTTATAAAGCCCCTTTTGACAACGGCTTAACCGAGCACGAATTAGACCACGTGATGATTGGCTATTACCAAGGCGAACCCTTAATTAATCCCGATGAGGTAGAAAGTTGGAAGTGGTTGTCCATAGACGCCATTCACGATTCGATTGCTACATCACCCCAAGATTACACCATTTGGTTCAAAATAATCTTTGAAGAGTTTTACCATTACTTAGAAGACCACAAACTATAAATAAGCCTTATGAAAGTAAAAGTTTCACGCAAAGCACATTTCAACTCTGCACACCGTTTGCATCACGCGGCCTGGTCGGCCGAACAAAATGTGGCGGTATTTGGTAAATGCGCCAACCCCAATTTCCACGGACACAATTATGAACTCATTGCCAGTGTAACTGGAGAAGTTGATCCAATTACTGGTTTTGTGATGAATGTGTCGGAGTTGGCTGCCATCATAAAAGCCGAAGTTGAAGATCACTTAGACCATCGAAATCTCAATTTGGATGTACCTTATTTTTCAACGGTTAATCCAACCGCCGAGAATATCGCTATCTTCATATGGAATGCCATTAAAAAATGCCTTCCCCTCAAGTTGGATTTAGAAGTGGTATTGTATGAAACTCCCCGAAATTTTGTAACCTATACTGGAGCATAATGGCGCTAGCAATTGGGGATCAAGTGCCTTATTTTGAAGCCTATAATTCAAAAGGTGAGCTTATTGCAAGCAATTCCTTCATTGGAGTTAAGCCCGTAGTGTTTTATTTTTATCCCAAAGACGACACGCCCGGTTGTACCAAACAAGCCTGTACTTTTCGAGATCATTTTTCGGATTACCAAGAATTGGGCGCCACAATTATTGGGGTGAGCTCAGACGACAGCCAGTCACACCAACAATTTCAAAACAAGTTTCAATTGCCTTTTGAGTTATTGGCCGATCCCAAACAGGCGATTCGCAAGCTATTTGGAGTGCCGACTAATTTATTTGGCTTATTGCCTGGTAGAGTAACCTATATTATTGATGAAAAGGGTATTGTTGTAGGGATGCACAATAGCCAATTGCCCGCCAAACATCACAGCAAATCAATTGAATTACTAAAAAAATTAGGATGATGAATTCGTTTTATCCCTTCACATTTACCCCCATTTTTAAAGAACGCATTTGGGGAGGAACCAAATTGGCCGATCATTTACACAAAACGATCCCCTTTGCTCAAACGGGTGAAAGTTGGGAATTGTCGACTGTGGCTGGCGATGTGAGTGTGGTAGCCAATGGCGTTTGGGAGGGAACTTCCTTGCAAACCCTTTTAGATCAATACCCTGAAGATATATTAGGAAGTGTGGTTCATGCCAAATTTGGCACTCAATTTCCGTTGTTGTTCAAATTTTTGGATGCCCGAGAAGATCTTTCCATACAAGTTCATCCCAATGACGAATTGGCTGCCGCTCGTCACAATTCGTTTGGCAAGACTGAGATGTGGTATGTGATGCAGGCCGATCCAGGTTCTCGTTTATTGGTTGGGTTTAAGGAAAATAGTTCGGCAGCGGCCTACATAGAAGCCTTGAATCAAAAAAAAATGTTGTCTTTGTTAGAGTCCTTTCCGGTGCAAAAAGGAGAGGTGTTTTTTTTAGAAACGGGCACCGTACATGCCATAGGCGCAGGTTGCTTGATTGCCGAAATTCAGCAAACGTCTGATATTACTTACCGATTATACGATTTCGACCGGGTAGATGCACAGGGAAATACACGCGAATTACACATTGATTTGGCTTTAGACGCCATCAATTACCAACATGTACAAGCCAAACAATCCTATACTGCTCAAATTAATGCAGCTACTAATTTGGTTGATTGTCCTTATTTTACTACCAATCAAATTCAACTTGACGGTGAGATCACGATAACTAAATCGGGCGACTCCTTTACGGTTTATATGTGTACTGAAGGATCATTTTCTATTCAGGTAGATAAGCAATCCTTTGAGTATGCTTTAGGAACAACCGTTTTGGTTCCGGCTGTACTTCGCGAATTTCAGCTCCGAGGAAAGGCAAGCCTTTTAGAAATACAAGTTAAATAGTTTTATATCCTAATAATATGTGTACTTTTGCACGCGAAATACCAAATTTCTTAACACCACTATCATGGCAAACGTAAAAAATTTAAAAAAAGACATCAACTTCGTTTTAGGCGATATTATCGAAGCGGTTTATTTGTACGAAATCTCTACAACGGGAAAACCATCTGATGCTACAAATGCAATCATTGACGAAGCAATCAAAACTTTTGATTTGTTGATCACTAAAGTGAATGCAAAAAATGTAGAAAACAAGCAGGCACATTTCAAACAAATCCATGCCGATTTAGAAATTGCTGCAAATCAATTGGTTGGTAAAATCAACGATTTATAGTCGTTTTTTTTAGCTAAAAACTCGGTCATTTATTTGCAAATAGGGTTTTGACTTTTATATTTGCACTCAAATAATTGCCGCCGGTGTAGCTCAGTTGGCTAGAGCAGCTGATTTGTAATCAGCAGGTCGTGGGTTCGAGTCCCTCTATCGGCTCTAAAAACATCTCAAGAATTTGAGGTGTTTTTTTATTTTTAGAGGGATCCCGAATTACGAAGTGAATTCGTGAAGTCCGGCTAATCGGCTCCAAGAACACTTCAAGAAATTGAGGTGTTTTTTTTGTGCCATAAAAAAACCACTTCGTGGAGAAGTGGTTTATGTTTTGAAAAGATAAGCGTCTATTTTTCGGCTTGGCAACGTTCTTTAAACAACTGTATCAATTTTTTGCCGTAACTGGATTTGGCTACTTTGGGTGTCATTGATTTTTGAATCGTATCCATGTATTTCAAATTGACATTGGCTATATAAGACAAGGTTACAAAAGGCGCTACTTCATAATCTTTGTGGTTTAAAGCAAAATTGGTGGTGTACAAATACTCGCGTTTGGTGTTGTCGTTTTCTAACACTTGTATGCTGTCAAGGGCTTTGCTGTTTTTATTCTTGTAGGCTTTAAATTTTCCTTCCAACAAGTTTAACTTGATGTCATTATAGCGCGCCATTACCTGTTTGTACTCGTCGTATTTTTCTTGATTTTTAGATCCTTTCACTTTGGCATCGGCCAAAAAATAATCCAAACTCGTTTCGATAGAAATGGTTCCAGCTTCGGCAAAAAACGGCAAATTATTATCCAGCGAATTGCTCACCCCACGATCTAAAAACAAGTAATACATCTCTGGGGATTCTATGGTCAAATCGCTTGTAAAATGAGAATCGCCATTAATTTGAATCGTGTCTAAGGCAGCCAAACTGCTGTCTACCACTTTTTGAATATAAATGGTTCCTTTTTTTAATCCTGCAACATTGCCGCTGAGGTGTAAATTTCCGTGTACTTCTTTTTTGGCGCAGCTTAACAAAAGCAAAGAGACGCAGATACTGGCTAGTTTTTTCATGTGAAAATTAAATTTATTTTGGCAAATTAACTAAAAAAATCCCCAATCGAAAGGCAATTGGGGATTACTATGTGCTCAACAAAACCTAGCCTTTTAGCCAGGCCTCTTTTAGTTTACTGAGTTGTGCGTTGCTGGCCTCAAACCCATCGCGATCTTCCATAGGAAGTTTTACTTTTCCTTGTATCACTTGGTTTTTATCGTCCCGTCGAATGCTCACAGCAATTGTGTCATTTTCTTTCCATCCTTCGCTCGCCATGATCAGATCGTAAATGTTGTCTAAGTTGTAGTTGGTGTCGTTTATGGCTAAAATCACATCACCGGCTTGCAGCCCCAGCTCGGTAAAAAACGCATTCAAGGGGTTTGCAGGCAATACAATAATTTCTTTGTTCGCCGGATTGATTGTAATTAAGGGTTTTTGGTCTTTAATAAACGGATTGCCTGCCACTTGGATCACTTTTTTGGTCACCCCCATTTTTGCCAAAAAGCTGTCGTAAGGAATGGGCGTTTCGCCGGATACATAGGTCGATAAAAAGTCTCCGACTTCGGGGTAGGTCAAGGCTGTAATGGTAGCAAACAACTCTTCGTCATTAAAGGGTTTTTGTTTGCCATATTTGGCCGATAGTTTTTGCATCAAATCTAAAATTCCGCGTTGGCCTTGGCTTTTTTCGCGAATCAGAATGTCCAAACACATGCCAATCAAGGCGCCTTTTTCGTACACGTTGAGGTATTGTTCTTTGTAAGGTTCTACCAACACATTGGCGCTCATCGTGGTAAATGGCATGGTATCATTCATGCTAGCGGCATTGGCAATCTTACCGGCCATACGGCTATAAAACGCCGATTCGTCGATAAGACCTTGATTAACTTGAAACAAATTGGCAAAATATTCAGTAACCCCTTCATACATCCACAAGTGTTGCGACATTTTAGGTTTGTTGTAATCAAAAAATTGAATTTCTTTGGAGTGAATAGTTAGGGGGCTTACGATGTGAAAAAACTCATGCGAAACCACGTCTTTCAATTGTTCGGCCAATTCGTCTTTGCCCATTGCTTCGGGCATCACTACCGTTGTGCAAGTAGGGTGTTCTAGGGCGCCAAAACCGTGTGCGTCATTTTCTTTTTGTACATCAGACAAATAAATTAATACGCTGTATTTTTTATTGGCGTTAAACGAACCTAAAAATGTTTTTTGGGCAGTCATCATGCGTTTCATATCGGCACTAATGCTTTCGGCCGAATGAACGCCATTGGGAGAATATACCGCAATTAAGATGTCCATACCTTGAATGGTAAACGTGCTCACGTCTTTTTTGCCATACATAATTGGGTTTTCAACCAATTCGGCGTAACGAGAAGTTTCAAAAAGATCTTGGGTGTTGCTGTTGTCTAAATCCGTCATAGAGGTAGCGCCCCAGAGGTTTTCAGGGTGCATGATTTTCACTTGATAGGGATTTTCTATATAACCAGTAAAATACCCTACAAATCCGTGTGTATTTACTAAGATGTTTTTTCCGGCTTCGATGTTGGTTCCGGCAGGCGAGAATATTTTATGGGTGTTTTCGATATCGTAGGTATCGTTTACTTGGTAGGAGATCTTGGCCAATTTTTTGGCATTTTTAATGATCCAAGAATTGTCGTCTTGTTTTTCTACGACCAATGTTTTTCCTGCAGCATCATAGGCAGTTAGGTTTTCGATATATTTCCCGTAATCGTCTATAGAATAGGTTCCAGGAATGATTTTGGGGATATTAAATACGGCTTCGTCTTGCTGTAATTTGGGCGCAACTACCGTTACGTTTACTTTGTCATCGGCAATGGTGGCCAAATCTATTTGTACCTGAATGGGTTCGGCTTTTTTAGTTTGAGCATGAATGGTGTTGCTCCAAAAACTAAGTAAGAGCGCAAATAGGAGAACAATTTTTTTCATAATAGTTTAATTTAAGATCCCAAAAGTAGAAAAAGCCTAGCTGAAATGTGGCTTTATTTACCAATTGATTAACAACTTTTTTTTCTAGTAGCAGTGTAATCTAGCTTAAGTTAGTAGAAAGACATAAAAAAACTCCCAGTATTGTGGGAGTTTTGTATTAATCAAATTTGTTTTTGATGTAGTATTTGCCGTCTAGCTCTTCATCAAAATCATCTATTTTAATGGGTTTTGGTTTGGGTTTTGCGGCATTGGCCTTCTTTTTCCACACCTCAAATTTGTCGGCAGTGAGCTTCTTTTTCATGATCTCGAGCACCTCTTTTTCGTCTATGCCCAACTCTTTTTTAATGATTTCAAACGGATTCCGTTCTTCTAAGGCCAGGCTAATTAAACGTTCATTTTGTTCCCAGCTTAATTCAATGCGTTTACTCTTTTTCATCTGAAAAGGAATTCAATATTTTTTATGGTGATTCAACAATTTTCATTTCAATATTACTAAAAAAAACAAAAACTATCAAAACTTGAAATTATTTTTTCACAAGCTGCTCGCCTCTGTAATATAAAAATTACCTCTGTCTAAAGATTTTGAATTTTTATATTTAAAGGCTTATCAAAGAAATTTACCTATAGGTTCTACTACTATTGATTAATTGGGTTCTTTTTTGGTATCAATCAAATCACTCAAATGCAAACGAAGAGCATTTACAGAGATACTAATTTCCCAAAAAGAGATGCCCAAGGAAATGAGTAAACTCAATAAACTCAACCCAAAAATATAGATGCCAATTAATTTCTGATCGATAAACAACAACAACATGGCAAAAACCGAAAGGAATAAAGAGAGTACGCCAAATAATTGCATGTACCGAATCAGGGTGAGTCGCAGGTTTAAATTTTGAATTTCCAGTAAAGTGCTCGAGCTTTCCTTTTGGTCATAATTTTGTTTTAAACTGCGCACAATGGTAGCAATGGTTAAAAATCGGTTGGTGTAGGCCAATAAAATCAAGGAAGTAGCTGAAAATAATAGGGCAGGAGTTTCGATGTTGAGGTTCATGATTTTTGGTGATAATTAGTAACAAAATGATAATAGCAAACAAGAATGAACTGCCAAATTTACATTAAATTGCGTCTGTTTTAAACCCCAAAACAAATGTTACTTAAAAGCCTTCGTGTCTTACTTTTATTTGCGGTATTTCTCTTCGCTTCCAAAAGTTATGGACAGTGTTTTGACATAGAAACCATATTGGTTGCTGCTTGTGATTCGGGAGGAGCAACACCCGATGAAGGATTTAATGAAATGGTTCGTTTTAAAGTGGGGCCAGCTGCAATAAATACTTCCACAATGATCGTTAACTTTCCAAGTAATACTTGGCAAGGTCTAATTCAAAACAGCGTTACTGCAGCCAAAGTAATTCAATTAAATAATCAGATAGCCGCTTTGGGCGGATGTGCGCAACTGCTGCAACCCACTGCAGGTGTTTTGCCTGCCAATGCAAAAGTCATTTTGGTGACCAGTCAAAATTTTAGTGTCTCGGCCAATGTGTTTGGTCCGATTAGTCAAAATATGTACATTATATTTCAGAATAATACCACCCAAACCGGTGGACATTTTGGGAATTATGGGTCTTCATCATTTAGAACATTAACCATGTCATTTGGAGCCTGTACCGACACCGTTACCTATGATCGTTCACTTTTGGTTACCACTGCTGGATTGCCTGGTGGTGGAAATGGGTCATCTGTAAATTTTACTCCAGCAGGCATCGCCTCGTATTTTAATGTAGGTTGTTTTGCACCCGTAGATCCATTTACAGTCGATGCCGGCACCGTTGCGATTACACCATGTGCGGGAAATACGATAAATCTGGCTGGAACAGCTCAGGGGTATTCTAATTTGCAATGGTCTGCAACAAGCGGCGCTTTTGGTTCAGCCAATTCGTTATCTTCCACTTATACTGTTCCAAGCAATGCAACTGGCACTATTCAACTCACTTTAACAGCAACGAATACTTGTGGTACAGTGATATCAGATGTAGTCAATTTTTCAGTTGCTGCTGCTACTGTTCCGAATTTTTCAACCACATTAGCGTTATGTTCGGGCGCTCCAGCTCCAGCTTTGAACGCGACTTCGCCCAATGGCATCTCAGGAACCTGGAATCCGTCTGCCATTAACAATACAACTGGAAACACTTATGTATTCACGCCGAATTCAGGCCAATGCGCGACTACAGCGAATACGGTAGTTACAGTTTCTTCTTCCAATACGCCCGATTTTTCGCCAACCTTGGCTTTGTGTTCGGGCGCTCCAGCTCCCACATTGAACGCGACTTCGCCCAACGGCATTTCGGGAACCTGGAATCCGACGACAATTAGCAACTCTACCGGAAACACCTATGTGTTCACGCCAAATTCAGGCCAATGCGCGACTACAGCGAACACCCTAGTTTCGATAACCGCCCAAACTACGCCGAATTTTGCAACCACTTTAGCGTTATGTTCGGGCGCTCCAGCTCCAGCTTTGAACGTGACTTCGCCCAACGGCATTTCGGGAACCTGGAATCCGACGACGATCAACAACACAATTGGCAATACCTATGTGTTTACTCCAACTGCTGGCCAATGTGCGAATTCAGTCAATACTGTGGTGACCATATCTCCTAGTTCGATGCAAACCGCAACCTATTCGATATGTTTGAACGCATCCGGCCAAGCGATTAATCCTGTTTTGATTGATACCGGATTAGCCGCAACGGATTATGTTTTTACATGGACCAAAGATGGGACTGCTTTGAGTAATACTACACCATCAATTACAGCTACAGCGGTGGGTGTTTATGTTGCACAAGCGACAAATCTCATAACCAATTGCATTGTTACCCTAACGGCTACTGTACAAACGGTACCTAAGGCTACTGCCTCGGCAATTGTCACTTCCGATTTTGATAGTGCGCAAATAATTAGTGTTACTGTCTCGGGAGGTCAAGGTCCATATAGTTTTCAGTTGAATGGAGGACCAACCCAAATGGCTCCTGACTTTACCATTTACCAAGGCGGAGATTATCAAATTCATATTAGCGAACCTAGTGGTTGCAATACAATAGATTTGGAAGTAACTGCATTATTTTATCCGAAGTTTTTTACCCCCAATGGCGACGGTTTTAACGATACTTGGAACATCAATAGCGACAGTCTGCAAGACAACAGCGAGTTGTATGTTTTTGATCGTTTGGGTAAATTGCTCAAACAATTGGCACCCAATGGACCAGGTTGGAACGGTACCTTTAACGGTCATCCGTTGCCCAGCAGCGACTATTGGTTTTTGCTGAAATACATTTCCACTACCGGACAAGCCAAAGAATACAAAGCCAATTTCTCGCTTAAACGATAAAAAAAGACCTGAGCTTAAACTCAGGTCTTTTTGCATGAACACGTTGATCATGTTATTTAATCAACTCAAAACTGCGTTTCACAAAGGCGGTTAATTCTTCTCCTTTGAGTAAGTTTTGCGATAATTTGGCCAAATCTAAAGCTTGTTTCACCATGCTTTCTTGTACAGCTGTATCTTGTGTTGCCAAAATGTGGCTGGCCAACTCCGAGTTCGTATTCACCACCAAGTTGTACATTTCGGGCATATTGCCCATGCCAAACATTCCGCCGCCACCGCCCGATTGGCTCATTTCTTTCATGCGGCGTAAAAATTCGGGTTGCGTAATGATAAAAGGCGCTGCATGGCTGTCACGCGCTTCCATTTGTACCGTATAGTTTTGTTTGGGAACAAATCCTTCTAAAACGGTTTGTAAAGTTTCTTTTTCGCTGTCAGATAATTTAGAAATAACCGTGTCGTCTTTCTTGATTAAGTTGTCAATGTGGTCGCTGTCTACACGCGTAAACGTTAGGTTTTCGTTGTCGGCTTCCAATTTTTGAATCAGGTGAGACACTATCGGGCTGTCGAGCAACAATACTTCATATCCTTTGGCTTTGGCTTCGTCGATGTAGCTGTGTTGTGCGTCTTTGTTGGCGGCATACAAGACCACCAATTTGCCGTCTTTGTCGGTTTGGCTGTCTTTGATGGTTTCTTTCAATTCGTCTAAGGTAAAATAACGATCATCGACCGTAGGATACAACACAAAGCTGCCTGCTTTTTCGTAAAACTTAGGCTCTGACAACATGCCGTATTCCAAGACAATTTTGATGTCGTTCCATTTTTTCTCAAAGTCCTCGCGGTTTTCAGTAAACAACGATTTCAATTTGTCGGCTACCTTACGGGTAATGTAGTTCGAGATTTTTTTCACGGCGCCATCGGCTTGCAAATACGAGCGCGATACGTTTAAGGGAATGTCTGGCGAATCAATCACCCCTTTGAGCATCGTTAAAAATTCAGGCACAATTCCTTCTACATTATCGGTTACATACACCTGATTTTGGTACAATTGAATTTTGTCTTTTTGCATTTGCATGTCCGATCCCAATTTGGGGAAGTACAAAATTCCGGTCAAATTAAACGGATAATCCACATTTAAGTGAATGTGAAACAATGGCTCCTCAAACTGCATTGGATACAATTCGTGGTAGAATCCTTTGTAATCTTCCTCAGTCAATTCAGTAGGCTGTTTGGTCCATGCTGGATTGGGGTTGTTGATGATGTTATCTACTTCGATTGTTTCTGCTTTGTAGTCTTCGGGCGCATCTTCGGGCTTGGGAAGTGTCTCGGTTTTCGTGCCAAATTTGATCGGGATGGGCATGAACTTGTTGTATTTGTTCAACAAGGTTTTGATGCGACTTTCTTCTAAAAATTCTACTGAATCTTCGGCGATGTGCAAAATAATTTCGGATCCACGACTGCTTTTGTTATGTGCTTCGAGCGTAAATTCGGGACTGCCATCACAGGTCCAGTGGGCTGCCGGTTCGTCTTTGTAGGATTTGGTGATAATTTCTACCTTTTCGGCCACCATAAACGCCGAGTAAAAACCCAGTCCAAAATGCCCAATAATTCCAGAGTCTTTGGCCGAATCTTTGTATTTGTCCAAAAATTCTTCGGCACCCGAGAAAGCCACTTGGTTGATGTATTTTTCTACCTCTTCGGCCGTCATTCCCAATCCTTGGTCGATGATGTGTAGTTTTTTGCCTTCTTTGTCAATCTTAATTTCAATTTGCGGTTGGCCATAGTCTACGTTGGTTTCGCCAATACTGCAAAGGTGTTTCAATTTTAAAGTAGCATCTGTTCCGTTTGAAACCAATTCGCGCAAGAAAATTTCGTGGTCGCTATATAAGAATTTCTTGATTAAAGGAAAGATGTTCTCTACTGATACATTAATTTTTCCGGTACTCATAGTAAGATATATTTTAGTGTTTGCCTTTTACTTGACAAAAAAAGTACCATTTTTTGAAAGGTGACAAATTGTCGCATTGAGGAGCAAAAAATGAGTTGCTCCCGTGTATATTTGCAACACTAATTTCTTTACTCAATGTTGCAGCTGCGGGCACTATCTTTTTCCTATTCCAATCGGTTCAGTTTGTCGGGTCTCGACTTTACACTCGAATCGGGGAAGCATTTGGCTGTGATTGGCGAAAGCGGTTGCGGAAAAAGCACTTTGCTTAAGCTTATTTATGGTCTTCATGATTTAAATCAAGGACAAATATTTTGGAAAAATCAAGAAGTTTTGGGCCCCAAATATCACTTGATACCCGGCATGCCCTACATGAAGTTTTTGGCCCAAGATTTTGATTTAATGCCCTTTACTACCGTGGCTGAAAATGTGGGTTCTTTTCTTTCTAACACCAATAAAGAACAAAAAAATGCGCGCATATCTACTTTGCTAGAAACCGTCGAAATGACCGAATTTGCGCACGAAAAAGTAAAAAATTTGAGTGGTGGACAGATGCAGCGCGTGGCCATTGCCAAGGTATTGGCTTTAGAACCCGAGTTGTTGCTGCTCGACGAGCCGTTTAGCCACATTGATAATTTTCGCAAAAATAGTTTACGCCGCAAGTTGTTTGCTTACCTCAAAGCACAAGGCATCAGTTGTGTGTTTGCCACCCACGACGTGCAGGATATTTTGGGTTTTGCCGATGAAGTTTTGGTGCTCAAAAACGGCCATAAAGTTGCGCATGACACGCCTTCTAATTTATTCAACCAGCCTCCCAATTTTTATACGGCCTCTTTATTTGGTGAGGTGAACGCGCTGCCAAGAAATTGGTTTGAGGATAGCAAAAACGACAACTTACAATTAATTTATCCACACCAACTGCGTGTAGATCCATTCGGTCCACTTGCGGTAGAGGTAGTGCATGCTTTTTTTCAAGGAACGCATTTCTTGATTGAAAGTCGGAGTGGCGATTGGGTTGTATTTTTCAAGCATTCCGAATCCTTGACAAGCGGTCTTCAACTCAATTTGGCTTTGTGCAATGGAGCATAATTTGTACATTTAACATCCAAAAATGTAAATCATATATTCTCTCAATATGAAAAAGATTGTCAGTTTCCTTATTGTATTTCAAAGTTTTACCGCTTTTGCTCAATTGCAATGGGCCCCACTTACCGCTATTGGCGACAACATCAACAACCAGCGTTTTGACGATGTGTTTTTTTTGAACGAAAATTTGGGATGGGCGGCCAATGGCTATTACGCGTCCATCTATAAAACCACCGACGGCGGGCAAACCTGGGTGACGCAATTGGCCGAATTTACTCCCGAATTTCCCATCAATTCGTATTTTAGAAATGTCGAATTCCTGAACGAAAATATTGGCTTTGTTGGTACGTTGAGTGGGGTGTTTTTAAAAACTACCGACGGCGGAACAAGCTGGAATCCGGTCACGATTACGCCCAATCCCCCAGCAATTTGCGGGCTTGATGCTGTGGGAACTTCTACGATCTATGGCTGTGGCGCCTATTTTTCACCGGCCTACCTCATTAAATCATCCGACAGTGGCGAAACCTGGCAGTACATCGATATGTCGGCCTATGCCAACGCTTTGGTCGAAGTTTTGTTTACCGATGAAAATCACGGCTTGGCTTCGGGATCAACCGATGCTGGGGGAGTGGTTTTGCAAACTGACGATGGCGGACTCACCTGGACCACTTTATATATTACACCCAATGCAGGCGAATACGTTTGGAAATTGCAACGTTTGGCCAGCAACCCGGCAGTGATTTTTGGTTCGGTGGAGACGGTGGCGCCGCATACGGGACTATTAATCAAATCTACTGATAATGGACTAAGCTGGAGTAGTAAACCGGTTCCGGATCCCGATATTCAAGCCGTAGGATTTGTGACTGAAAATCACGGGTGGATGGGCGGACACAGTTCACCGATACTAGAAACGTTTGACGGTGGCGATACCTGGATCGAAAACAGCGTGGGCAGCAACTTGAACCGCATTGTAATATTGAGTGATCACTTGGCCTATGCCTCGGGAAAAACCATTTACAAATACAGCGACCAAGGATTGGGCACATCAACTTTTGTAGAATCGCCTCGCGAAAAATTACAAGCTACAGTTTCACCCAATCCAATCCAAGACAATTTGACCATTCAAATTGAGTTTCCGGCAGCCGATCACCTGCGTTTGGAGCTCTACGATGCCAACGGCCGACGAATAAAATTGCTGGTTAAGGAAGACATTGATCGGCAATCTACCCAAAAATACAGCTTTGATTTTCCTTATCCGAAGGGCGTTTATTATGTAAATTTACATACCAATACGGGTCGTCAAAGCCTCAAAGTGGTAAAATAATTTCTTTATATCTATTTAGCTGACGCCTATGTATCGTTCTAAATTTTCGGGCTTGGGATTTTATGTTCCTTCTCAGATAGTAACCAATGATGATTTAGCCCAACTGCTCACCACCTCTGACGCCTGGATCCAGGAACGCACCGGAATTCAAGAACGTCGGCACATCATAAAAGGCGAAGACACCACCACCAGTATGGGTGTGAAAGCAGCCAAACAAGCCCTTGAACGCGCCCAACTTTTACCAGAAGACATCGATTTTGTAATCTTCGCTACCCTAAGTCCCGATTATTATTTTCCGGGTCCTGGCGTATTGGTGCAACGCGAATTGGGTTTGCGCACGGTAGGCGCACTCGACATCCGCAACCAATGTTCGGGTTTTGTCTATGCGGTTTCTATTGCCGATCAGTACATTAAAACCGGCATGTACAAGCACATCTTAGTGATTGGGTCTGAGGTGCATTCGGCGGGATTGGACATGACCGATCGCGGACGTAATGTATCGGTGATTTTTGGCGATGGGGCAGGAGCTGCAATTATTAGTAGATCCAACAACAATGCCGCCGGAATTTTATCAACCCATTTGCACGCCGAGGGCATCCACGCCGAAGAATTGTGCCTCAAAGCACCGGGTATGGGAGGCCGCTGGGTTTCTGACATCGTCGCCGACAACGACCCCAACGACGAAAGTTATTTGCCCTACATGAATGGCCAATATGTGTTCAAAAATGCGGTAGTTCGTTTTGCCGAAGTGATTCAAGAAGGGCTTCTCGACAATGCTTTGCAGGTTTCGGATATAGATTTACTTATTCCGCACCAAGCCAATTTGCGGATTTCGCAGTTCATTCAACAAAAATTTAAATTGACAGACGATCAGGTCTTTAATAATATTCAAAAATACGGCAATACCACTGCAGCATCTATTCCCATTGCACTAACAGAAGCCTGGGAACAAGGCAAAATTAAGTCGGGCGATTTGGTGGTCTTGGCTGCTTTTGGTAGCGGATTTACTTGGGGTAGCGTGATGATCCGTTGGGAATAAATAAATAAAACCGGGTCTCCAAACCCGGTTTATTTCAATTCATTAAAATTGATTGTCAAAAAAAACTACTTGATTGTCAAAAAAAGTAACTGCTATTATCGTTTTAAGCTAAAGTTGGCTTTGAATTCTTTGTTAATTCCATCTTCGGTGTAGGTGATGGTAAACCAGTAATCATCGGCTGGCAATACTTCTCCACCAAATCTTCCGTCCCAACCAGCACCATTTGGTTTGATGTCTTTTAATAATCGCCCGTAGCGATCAAAGATGTGTATCAAGGAAGTAGATTGGTCTTGTAAGTCTATGATGTTCCAAGTATCGTTAAATCCGTCTTCATTAGGAGTAAAGAATTTAGGATAGTTTACCAATAAAGCTTCTGAATAGGTTTGTCCACATCCATTTTTATCACGAACGGTGATGGTATGAGTTCCAGAAGATACGTGTTCAAAAATGTTACTGTCTTGAAAAGACCCGTTGTCTAATTGGTATTCGTAATCTCCACCTACACCGGCAGCGGTTACGGTAATTACTTGGTTAGAATCAAATGCATCGCTCACTTCGTAGCTAATCGTTGCTGGCATAGAAGGTGTAACACGAATTACTTTGGGTTGAGAAACACAACCCGTTAGAGTACTTTTTACAAATAAAGTATAGTCTCCAGGAAGTACTGCTTGGTAGTTGGCTTGTGTGCCTACTAAGTCGCCAGCTGCGTTGTACCACTCAAAAGTGTGATTTGCAGCATTCAATCCTGAAGTAATCGTGTAGCTGTTTAATAAGGTGTTGGTGTTGCTATCAAAACAGATAGTACCGTTGGTGGCGGATGATTCAGGCGCTTTGTTTACAGTAATGTTAATGGCTTTGATGTCATAACAAGTGGTCGTTAAGTTATTGCTCACTTTTACATATACGGTATGCAAATCAGTTGCCGTGATGGCGTTGATCCCAGTCGCTGCATCGTTGGCAGAAGCATAGTAAGTTACTACAAACTCTTCCCCAATTTGTGAGCCTAAAATACTGGCATTTAAGCTTGTTAAATCAAATTGCGTGTTTCCGTCATTTACAGCATCTGCATCGCAAACAGTGGTTTGAGCAGTGCTCACAGGGTATGCCACTGGAGTATCAATAATCGTTACCACAAATGAACTTTGATCCGAACAAGCCGAGGTTAAATAAGGCGATTGGGCATAGATATAGATCGTTTGTGTATGTGAAATGGTATGTCCAGGATACATTCTGATGCCAGAACCGTTTGGTCCGGTGTAAAAATTCCCAATTGTTAAGGCAGGTAAAATAAAGCTTTCACAAGTAGTTACGTTGGGTAACTCGTCCACATTAAACACCGATACATGAAAATCTTTTTCGTCGGTACAATTCGGTACAGAATTGGTTTGTGCAAAGATGTATACGGTTTGCGAAGCGGTAATTGCATCACCCACTTGGTAGGCAGTTCCAGAACCGTTTGGTCCTGAGTAGTAATTTCCAACAGCCAAGGCTGGCAAAATGTAGGCATTACACACTTTTTCGTCGGCTTTTGGAGCTACTACTGGAGTAGGGTTGATTGTTACCGTAAAGGTGTGTTCGTCGGTACAGTTAATTCTTGCACCCGATTCGATGTACACATATAAGGTTGCGGTAGCTGTTAATACATCACCGGCGTGCAATTGTGTATTGCTTGGGTTGTGCGATCCGTTTGGACCAGTATAATAATTACCATGTGTCAAGGCAGGCAAGGTATAGGAATCACATTTGGTTACATCGGCAGGGGCATCGGCATTGATTGAAAATATCGTGATGGTAAAGTTATTTTCGATAGAACAGAAAGGAGCCGAAGCAGTTGTAGCGTAAATGTAAATGGTTTGCGTTTGCGTAATTACTGTTCCAGCGGCCAATTGGGTTCCTGTTGCGTTTGGACCCGTATAGTAATTTCCGTTGGTTAAAGGTGTCAAGGTGTAGCTGTTGCAAATATCAATATCTGAACGAGAATCAATCAACGGTTTTGTTGCGATGGTTACCGTGAAACTGTTTTGGTTGTAACAAGTAGGGGAAGAACGTTTAAAGATGTAAATCGTTTTATTGCTTGTAATTACGTCCCCTGCATTGTAATGAGTTCCAGTTCCGGCAACTCCGCCAAAATAAGCTCCGTTGGTTAAGGCAGGTAAGGTATAGCTTTCGCAAACCGTTACATTGTCTAAATGATCTATTACAGGTTGTGAAACGATTACACTAAAACTTAAATTTTGAATACAGGCAGCTGAAGTAAATCCAGGAATAGAAATGTAGATGCGTTTTGGTGTTGAAATTACAGTTCCAGCAGGCAATTCAGTTCCGGTTCCGTTAGGTCCGGTATAGTAATTCCCAATTGGTAAAGTAGGTAGGGTATACGGATTACATTGCAACACATTGGCTGGTGCGGTAAGTCCGATGAAAACTTTAAAAGAAGTTTGAGCCGAACAGTTGTTGGGCGCGCCTGTAGTCGCATAGATGTAGATGGTTTGTGTTTGTGTAATGGCAGTTCCCGCAGTCAATTGGGTTCCGTTGCCATTGGCTTCGGTATAGTAATTTCCAACAGCTAAGGCAGGCAAGGTATACGAAGTACAGTTGAATACATTAGGTAAAGTAGGTACTTCAGGGTTTGGCAAAATATTCACCGTAAAGTTGGTGCTGATTTGACAAAAAGGGGCGACCAATGATTCGTAAAACACATGTATAGTTTGAGAAGTAGTAAGAACAGCTCCCGCGTTTAGACGTGTTCCACCGCCCAATGTTTCGGTATAATAATTTCCGTAGCTCAAGGTAGGCAAGGTGTAGTTTCCGCAAAATGTTCCACTGGCTGGCGTAATGGTGTTGGGGTCAATCACGGTTACTTTAAAACTACTTCCAGCTCTACAACCCGATGGGCCATCAGGTTGGTTGTAGATGTAGATGGTTTGCGTTTCGGTAATTACAGTACCAACAGCCAATGGAACTAAAGTACCAGTAGTGTTAGAAAAATAACTTCCGTTAGTCAAAGCGGGTAAAGTATATGCTGTGCAAACTAAGATGTTTGGCAATACGTCTACAGCTGGTAGCGGGTTTACCGTAATGGTAAAACTTCCTGTGCTGTAACATCCCATATCAGATATATTTTGAACACGAATGTAAATTACGGTATTGTTTGTTGCACTATACCCGTTGGTAGGTAAGGCATTGGTTCCTGCATCGGCATCGGCTTGAGTAGCATAATAACTCACAGTGTTTAAGCTATCTGATTGAGCGCCCAATACTGCAGCATTTTGAGCAGAAAAGGAAAAGCTGTTGTTATTTTGTGTTATCGAACGAGCACATTTTACCATCTCAGGAGCAGCGGCAACAAAAGGAGCAGGTGCAGTAAGCAATTGGAATGTTTTTACCGTATGACATAAAGTTTCAATGTTATTTACGCGCACATAAATGGTTACACCTGGCACAGTGGTGTATTGCAAAGGCAAGGCATTTGCTTGTGCATCGGCATCGGCTTGTGAAGCATAGTAAGAGATTATAGTCGTAGGATCAATTGCAGGATCAATATTGGCTGCAACAACTGCGGTATTTGTTGATAAATTATAGGTATACGTAGCAGCATCTGACTCACACAAGTACAAATTTTTAGGAGTAGGTACGCTAAACTCTGGATAGTATTCTACGATAACTGTATCGGTTTCTGGCAAACAACCGGCCATCGGTTTAAGGTAGGTAATGCTGTACTCGCCGGCTTGTGATACGGTCAGAGTTGGACCAGTTGCTCCTGCAATAGTTACCCCATCTTTTTTCCAAGAAAAGGTATACAAGGCAGGATCTAAATGCGAATCCAATACGGTCGTTGTGCCAAAACACAAAGCCGATTGACTAGTAGTGGTTTGGTTGGCACCTAATACGTCTTGACCAATGCTAAAACTATCAGAGGCAATAAAAATAGCCGAATCAGATCCAACATCCCCACGATCAGCAATAACCAATTTAATATGGTAAGGGGTGTTTGGAATCAATATAGCCGAGGCGTTCAATAATTTGGTTTGGCCGTTAAAATTGGTAGCCGATTGCGCTGCTGCAGAACCTCCGTTGTAGGCTCCGAAGTAAGCTGGATTTTGTGAGGGGCAAGAAGAGTTGTATAAGAAATCACGAATGGTTACCACCGAGATAGGGAGGTTAGTTCCCGGAACAACCGCTAGGTTTACAGTTTCTCCGGTAAGGGTGTTTGTCAATAAAAAGGCAAAGGCGTCTGAAAATTGGCATTGAAAATTTCCGTATTCTTCTGAGGCAAAAAGGAAATCAAAACTAAAGTTTGGGGCAATAGGGGTGAAATCGAATTCTAAGGCGGTAGCATTGGCCGAATTCATTGGAATTCCTGCCTGCGCCAAGGTGTTTTCTAAAGAAGCATCTCCTGTCCAGCTGCTTGTTCCGTCGCTCAATATGGCTGTGTTAGGTCCAGCAGCATGAGCAACATCACCAGTACTTAGGATTACTCCCGAGTGCATGGGAAAATTGGGATTGGTGTTTTGGAAAAATCCAATTCCGTTTGCCGAATTAAATTGTGTTCCGGTTTTCCAAGTAATGTTACTGGCAGCCACACAAGGTGAGTTAATCAAAACTGTATTCACTAGTTGGGGAACTGTGTAGGTTGATGTGTTTACAGAAATGGCTTGACCAATTGAGTTTGCGGCAAGAGTTAGGGCGAGGATGAGTAGTAGCTTTTTCATTATAATTTTGGAGTAATTATTAATGTGTATTAATTTTTTTGACACTCAAATATTTGTTTAATTATCGTTAAAATGCAAATAAAATCGACGAAATGCAATAATTATAAAAAATGATATGTAAAAATCTTACAATTATGATGTATTTATTCTTCCTGTAAATTAAAAAAGTACGGGGTTTGTAGTCACCAAAACGAGGTGCAAAAGCGTCAGAAAATTTCCATTTTCGAATTGCTGCCTGAATGGCTATATTTGCCAAAAATTATTCGTTATGTCATTAGCTGAAAATCTTTCAAATCCGATCCTAAAAGCAGTTCAAGACTTGTTCTCTATTGCCCTAGAAAAAGTAGAGTTTCAGGCCACGCGCAAAGAATTTGAAGGCGACATTACGGTAGTTTTATTTCCCTTGCTCAAACACATCAAAAGCAATCCAGCCGAATTGGGCACCAAAATTGGCGACTATTTGGTGCAGGAATTTGATTTTGTCGATCGGTATAATGTGGTTTCAGGTTTTTTGAATGTGGTGATTTCAGATTCCTATTATGTGCAGTTGTTTCAATCTATTCATGAAAATGAACAATACGGTTTTGTAAAACCAACGGATAAAAGCGAGGCAATTATGGTCGAATATTCATCGCCCAACACCAATAAACCTTTGCATTTAGGCCATGTGCGTAATAATTTATTGGGCTATGCAGTGGCCGAAATCCTAAAAGCTTCGGGAAAAAAAGTATACAAAACCCAAATCATCAACGACCGGGGAATTCACATCTGTAAATCGATGTTGGCATGGCAGAAATTTGGTAACGGAGAAACGCCCGCAAGCACTGGTTTAAAAGGCGATAAATTAGTAGGTAAGTATTATGTGGCTTTTGATAAAGCCTATAAAGATGAAATTGCGGTGTTAATGGCAGCTGGTAAAACCGAAGACGAAGCCAAAAAACAAGCGCCGCTTTTGCTAGAAGCCCAACAGCTGTTGTTGGATTGGGAAGCAGGTAAAGCTGAGGTTGTTGCGCTTTGGAAAACCATGAACCAATGGGTATATGACGGATTCAGTACTACTTATTCCCGTTTGGGCGTCAATTTTGATTCCTATTATTACGAAAGCAATACCTATTTGTTGGGCAAAGATGTCGTGCAAATGGGATTGGCCAAAGGCGTGTTCGAACAAGATCCCGACGGTTCGGTTTGGATAGATCTAACCGCCGAAGGGCTCGACAGAAAAATCGTGTTGCGATCTGATGGAACGGCGGTATATATGACCCAAGATATTGGCACCGCCATACAACGGGTTAAAGACTATCCCGATGTAAAAGGAATGGTCTATACGGTGGGGAATGAGCAAGATTACCATTTTAAAGTCTTGTTTTTAATACTACAAAAGCTGGGATTTGATTGGTCTAAACAACTGGTGCATTTGTCATATGGCATGGTTGATTTGCCCTCGGGTAAAATGAAATCCAGAGAGGGAACCGTAGTCGATGCCGACGATTTAATGGATGAAATAACCCAAACGGCCCAAACGCTTTCTGAAGAATTGGGCAAATTGGATGGTTTTTCTGAGCAGGATAAACAAGCCTTGTATGAGACCATTGGGTTGGGCGCCTTAAAATACTACATCTTAAAAGTTGATCCCAAAAAACGCATCTTGTTTAACCCTGAAGAATCTGTTGATTTTGCAGGAAATACGGGGCCATTCATACAATATACCTACGCTCGAATTCAATCCATTTTAAGAAAAGCAGCGTTTGATCTTTCCTTTGTACAACTCCAAGAATTGCATGCCAAAGAGAAAGAGCTCATCAAACAGTTGTCCTTGTATCCCGAAGTAATTCAGCAGGCAGCTGCACAACACAGTCCCGCTTTGGTAGCCAATTACACCTATGATTTGGTGAAGGAATACAACTCGTTCTACCAAACCGTATCAATTCTAGGCGAAGCCAATCCTACAATAAAAGTATTTCGGGTTTTACTTTCGGCCAAAGTAGCCGCAGTAGTTAAATCGGCATTTGGTTTACTCGGAATTGCAGTGCCCAGCCGCATGTAGATAGCATACGTTTTGATATTTCAAAATTTACAATATCTTTACCTTAAATTAACATGCCCAACCCAATGAAAAAATACCTATTTCTTGCTGTTGCTGCCTTATTCTTCTGCTTATATGTTTCGTGTAGTGCAGACAAAGCTCAACCCCAATCTAGTAATAACATCATTGATATTGTTACTCAAGGAACTTGGAAGGTTACGTACTACACCGATCACGGTGGGAATGAAACCATGCACTTTGTTGATTACACCTTTGCATTTCATTCAGACAATAGCCTTACTGCTTCATATGGCACTACCGTTATTTCTGGTAATTGGAATGTAACCGATAACAACAGCAGTTCTTTATACACCGACCTTTCTACCCCTACCGATGACACGCCCGGTGATTTGGTAGATTTTAATATTTCTTTTCCTATTGCCAACCTAGATTTTAATGACATCGAAGACGATTGGGATGTAGTGACTAAATCGGCCACTGAAATTGTGTTGAAAGACGGGAATCTAGACGATCCAACCAAAATAGATTACATCACCTTCGAAAAAGTTCCAACACCCAGTGTCGATTTGGCTAGCGCTATTCGTCAAGGTACTTGGCAAGTTTTGTATTATTCAGATCACGGCAACAATCAAACCGTAAATTTTACCGGCTATTCCTTTACGTTTGGCGCCAACGGTTCTGTAGTTGTTACCAACGGCACAACTCCTGTTACAGGCTCTTGGACTATTACCACTGCCAACAATAGCCCTTTGTATACAGCGCCAGCAACTTCGGATGATTCGCCCAACGATGCAGTTGATTTTAATCTAATATTTCCTCTAGCTACCTGCCCGGTTTTGTTTAACGACATCGAAGACGATTGGGACAGGGTATTTGTGTCAGCTACTACAATTATGTTGAAGGATGATGTTGCCATAGATCCAACCTTAAACGATTACATCGTATTCAAGAAACTACCTTAGGTAATAAATTACAAATAAAAAAGCCAGTGAATTTCACTGGCTTTTTTTATGGGTATGATGAAACGATTATTTCCCTTCTAAGTCTCCATCAAAGGCTACTTTGATATTTTCGGCAAATTTCTCTTTGACCAACGAAGGAATTTCAATTTTGTAATCTTGGGCATGAACCGTAAAGTTGCAGTTGGCACTTACTTTGCCTCCGGCTAAAACCAGGGTTAATTTGGTTTTTACTTTTTTAGTAACGCCGTGTATGGTTAAGTCACCCTCTACGTCATATGTCCCTTTACTATTAAGTTTAGCAGCATCAAAATTGGCAATTTGCCCGCTAAATTTTGCATTTGGATATTTTGGGGTTTCCATGTAGTTTTCGTTGTAATGCTCTTCCATCAAAGGGGCTTTAAACTTAAACTCATTGATCATCGCATTTACCGCAAATTTTCCAGTCGTGGCATCCAAAATGGCGGATACTTTATTGTTTTTGGCTGCAATCTCAACCAAATTGGGCATCGAAGCATCAAATTTTAATTCGGCCGAACGCGAAAGGTATTTTTGGGCTTGGGTAAATTGGCTCATAGCCAAAATAAAAAGTACTAGTGCTAATTTTTTCATGTTTTAATTAATTGTTATTGTGGGAAACCCGTATTTTTCCAGGCATAAATCAGTTTAATTTGTCCTTTTGTAAGGGGAGCACGATTTTTTGGCATGGTATGCGTAGTGTCAATATCGCGCAAAGTACTGCCGTATTCTACACTAGCTCTAAAGCTGTCATAACTATCTAAGGCGGTTCCACCTCCAGCTACATCACTTACACTTGCAGCATGACAAGCGTTGCATTTATTGTCGATTAAGGGTTTGATATTAGTGACATAAGTAGGGTTTTCTACAAATCCTTCTACTTGATCATAGGTTGATGACTCACAGGACACAACCAGTAAACCAGTCATTACAGCTACTAATAAATATACTTTTCTCATAATTAAAATACTCTATACATGTTAAATCCAAAATACAATCCTTTTGTATTGTCGGTCCAGCTACCTGATCCATTGGTGTAGTAAGAAACATCATTCATCGGTTGGCTGCTGGCAAACAACAACTGAAACACGTGACCACCGGTTTCGATATCTAAGCCCAATGCCAGTGGGTTATCGTAAGGGCTTGCTTTCAATGGGCTTGTTCGAGCGGCATATTCCATGTTTACACTCAGGCGTTTGGTTAATTTATAACGTCCACCCGCTGCAATCAATCCCTCATCTTTTCTCTCCTCTGTTGGTTCGTACAAGTTTTTGTGAATGTAAATCCCATTCAACTCTATCGAGAACGATTCGTTAATTTTTCTGGATAAAATCAATTGCGAAGAAAATGACAATCGATCGCTAAATTTTAAATTTGGATTGAGTTCTTTTTTTAATTCGGAGTTTATATCTAGCGAGTTGTAGGCTACAATAGTGATTGGAAATCCGTCTACTTCTTGGTTGGCAAATTTTAATTTTGAGCCCAATTCGTAGGTTTTCTTGTACGTATGACGAGAAGCTGATAACGTCCACCAATTGGTTGCGCCATAAACCCCACCAATTTTTGTATAAGCATTATCCAAACCAAAAAAGTTGTTGGTACCTTCCTTCAAGTTTCCAAAGCGGTGCGATACTACAAAATACCATTCGCCTTTTACGGCCAACTTGGTCGATTGCATGTTACATACTTGAAGGCCTTTGAAAGCGGCCATTTCAATTTGTTTGGGTTGTGGGCCGGCTGATTTTTCTAATTCGTTGAGTAAATCATCTTGGGCAAATGCTTGTCCTACAACACATAAGGCAAACATTGAAATAAAGAGGTGTTTCATGGTTTAATTATAAAGATTTATTTGTGAGGGTACATTGATCAAATTTAAATTCACCAAACAATTCGTCATACCCTACAAATCGACCTTTTATGGCTGTTTTTTGGTTGGCAGGAACTTTCGGGGCAGGTGTTTTGAATGAACAGCTCACCACCTCGTCAATTTTTACTTCGCAGGAGGAACATGAAGTAGCCACACCGCAAATGGTTATGGTTTTGTTGCTGTACTTTGCATTGGCTTTCTGTGCATTGGCAGTAAATTCTTTGGTTAGATTGGCAGTACTTACGTTAAATTCTGATTCTTCAGAAGCTACGTCTCTAGTACCTCCATAAAAAACATAAGAATACATCCCAACCCCAAATAAAACAGCTGTTACCAGTAGCGCTGCAATGATTTTGGATTTTTTAGACATGTGTTAATTTTTAAGAATTGTTCAAAGGTATTTAATATAAATAATTGGAAAGTAAATTATACAATTTTTAACACAGATGCAGGTTGGATAGAAATCAAATGTTTAAATTTGCTCTCGTTTTTACGACAACGATAATCACTAATTAATCCCACTATTGCGATGTTTGATAATTTAAGCGAGAAGTTAGACAAGGCCTTTCACGTCCTAAAAGGACACGGTAAAATCACCGAAGTGAACGTGGCCGAAACCCTCAAAGAAGTGCGTCGTGCACTCCTCGATGCCGATGTCAATTTCAAAATAGCCAAAGATTTTACAACCAAAGTAAAAGAAAAGGCGATTGGGCAAAACGTATTGACCACCTTACAACCTGGGCAATTATTAGTGAAATTAGTCAAAGACGAACTCACCGAATTGATGGGTGGCGAAGTAGCCGGGGTAAACCTTTCGGGCAATCCGTCTATCATTTTGATGTCTGGATTACAGGGTTCGGGTAAAACTACTTTTTCCGGTAAACTGGCCAATTTCCTCAAAACTAAAAAAGGAAAAAACCCCTTGTTGGTTGCCTGTGATGTCTATCGTCCTGCGGCCATCAACCAGTTGCATGTAGTGGGAGATCAGATTGGTGTAGAAGTATATTCAGAATTGGGCAACAACAACCCAGTAGAGATTGCCCAAAATGCCGTGAAATATGCCAAAGAAAAAGGATACAATGTAGTCATTGTCGATACGGCTGGTCGTTTGGCTGTAGACGAGCAAATGATGACCGAAATTGCCAACGTGCACCAAGCTTTGCAACCCCAAGAAACTTTGTTTGTGGTGGATGCCATGACCGGACAAGATGCGGTTAATACAGCAAAAGCCTTTAATGATCGCTTGAATTTTGATGGAGTAATCTTAACGAAATTAGATGGAGATACCCGAGGTGGAGCCGCCATATCAATTAAATCGGTGGTCAACAAACCCATTAAGTTTGTGGGAACCGGAGAGAAAATGGAAGCCATTGACGTATTTTACCCCGAGCGTATGGCCGAGCGCATCTTGGGCATGGGTGACGTAATTTCCTTGGTAGAACGCGCGCAAGAACAATACAACGAAGAAGAAGCCCGCAAGCTCCAAAAGAAAATTGCCAAAAACGAATTTGGTTTTGACGATTTCTTGGCACAAATACAACAGGTGAAGAAAATGGGGAATATGAAAGATTTGGTGGGCATGATTCCCGGCGCATCCAAAGCCATGAAAGATGTCGAGATCGAAGATGACGCCTTCAAACACATCGAAGCCATTATTCATTCGATGACCCCAACTGAGCGATCACGTCCTTCTATTATTGACATGAAACGCAAAACGAGAATTGCCAAAGGAGCTGGTCGCAAAATAGAAGAAGTAAACCAACTCATGAAACAGTTTGAGCAAATGAGCAAGATGATGAAAATGATGCAAGGCCCAGGCGGGAAAAACCTAATGAAAATGATGGGCGGTATGAAAGGTGGAATGCCCGGTATGCCTGGAATTCGATAATACAACAAAAGGTTCAGCGTTACATTTTAGCTTGAACCTTATTTTTTTACAGCAACTAACTACAACGTAACGACCATGCAACTACTAGACGGAAAAAAAGTAAGCGAAGACATCAAAGATGAAATTGCGGCCGAGGTGGCCAAAATGAAAGAAAACAACGAAAAGGTGCCGCATTTGGCTGCTATAATTGTGGGCAATGATGGCGCGAGTTTAACCTACGTAGGAAGTAAAGTAAAAGCCTGTGAACGCGTAGGTTTTGAATCGACCTTGGTGAAAATGCCCAGCACGACTTCTGAAACAGAGTTGCTCAAAAAAATCAACGAGCTCAATGCAAATGACGACATCGATGGCTTCATTGTGCAGCTGCCTTTGCCCGATCAAATCGATACCCAACGCGTAATCATGGCGATAGATCCCAGCAAAGATGTAGACGGATTTCATCCCGAAAATTTCGGAAAAATGGCCTTGGATATGTCCACCTTTATTCCAGCCACACCTTTTGGGATTTTGGAATTGTTGGAGCGCTATAAGGTCGAAACCAAAGGAAAACATACGGTAGTCATTGGCCGTTCGCACATTGTGGGCAGACCCATGAGTATCTTAATGGGCCGCAAAGGTTTCCCCGGAAATTCTACGGTAACCTTAACCCATTCGTACACCAAAAATATCGCGCAAATTACTACCCAGGCCGATATTATCATTACCGCTTTGGGCGTGCCCAATTACTTAAAAGCCGAGATGGTCAAAGATGGCGCGGTGATTATTGACGTGGGAATTACCCGTGTAGAAGATAAAACCACCGAGAAAGGCTACCGCATTACTGGTGATGTCGATTTTGATTTGGTGAGTAAAAAAGCCTCACACATTACTCCCGTGCCCGGTGGAGTAGGCCCGATGACCATTGCCATGTTGCTCAAAAATACCTTGTTGGCCCGCGAACAACGCAGAGCAAAATAAAATTTATTTTTTAGGCAAATAACTGGCTTCTTCGGTCTTGCTTGAAGGGGCAATCAATTTGTTCAATTCCTTTATTTCGGCTGCCGACAATTCGCGGTAGCGTCCCACTGGTACATCTAGCGATATGTTGATGATCCGAATGCGTTTGAGCGCAGTTACTTCGTAGCCAAAGTATTCGCACATGCGGCGTATTTGCCGGTTCAATCCTTGTGTCAAAATGATTTTGAAGGTGTTTTTACTAATTTGCTCCACCTTGCAGTTGCGCGTCACGGTATCCAATATCGGCACGCCATTGCCCATGCGATCAATGAAGCGGTCGGTGATGGGTTTGTTTACGGTAACCGTATATTCTTTTTCGTGGTTGTTGCGTGCCCGCAAAATTTTGTTTACAATGTCGCCATCATTGGTCAAAAAAATCAAGCCTTCGCTGGCTTTGTCGAGTCGGCCAATCGGGAAAATACGTTTGGGGTAATTGAGGTAATCGATGATGTTGTTACGCACCTCAAGGTTGGTGGTGCATTCAATGCCTACGGGTTTGTTGAACGCCAAATAAATGAGCTTTTCGGTTTTGTCTACAATTAACCGTCCGTCTATCCGAATCTCATCGCGCTCACTCACTTTGGTTCCCATTTCGGGCACCACGCCATTCAGGGTTACGCGTCCGTCTTCGATGAGTTTATCGGCTTCTCTGCGCGAGCAATAGCCGGTGTCGCTGATGAATTTGTTTAAACGTTTTACCGATTCTTCCATGGGGCTAAGATACTATTTTTTGCAACCAAACCGCTTGGGTTAGGCAGTGGTAAAAGCAGTGATTTGATCATAGAGCGCTTCGTTGTGCATGCTGTGGCCTAAATTTTTGGTCGCGATAAATGTAGCTTTGGTCCAGGCATTGGCTAGTTTTTTTCCTTCTACAAACGGCACAACCGGATCTTTGCTGTCGTGGGCAATCAGTCCCTCCAGATGAAAGGTGTGCTCAAAATGTGCGGTAGTAAATTCGGGTATGTGAATGTTGTACTTGCTGGTGAAAAATTCAGATAACAAACGCGCCATACGCTTATTCATTGACAGCAAGCGCACGTATTCGTCGATCAGCAATTTAATCTCAGAAGGAGCACCCAAGACCACCATTTTTTGCAATTTAGGGAAGGATTCTCGAAAGTTATGGTACGAATACACGCAGGCCGATCCGCCTATAGAATGGCCCATGATAATAGTGGGTTGAAACGATTGGGCTATTTGCTGCAAAATATCGGCATAGAGCAGCATCGTAAATTCATTCCCATTCGATTGACCATGTCCGGGTGCATCAATGGCCATGATTGTTGCGCCAGTTTTACTGAGTTTGCGAAATAATTTGGACCAACGCGCCGCATTGCTTTCCCAGCCGTGTACCAACAAAATACGGGTTTCATTTCCGGGCCACAAATAGGTTTGAATTTCGTGCGTTTGAATGGTGATTTTTTGGGTTTGTGCTTTTTGCAAAAAATAGGGCAGACGTTCCAGATCCAAACGGCCTCTGCGGGGTTTGCTAAATAAGCGGTAGGCCAGCTGCACTGCTTGTTTGGGCAGCAGGTAACTCAGTATATTCAAATACAAACCAATCGATTTGATGAGGAGGAATTGCTGCGTTTTTTTCATAAAAAAAGCCCCAGTTTATTGGGGCTCCGTATTTTTAGATGGTGGCAAATAAGTGGTCCATCTTGTCCTTTTCTTCTTTGGCCAGTTCGGCGTCTACCAAAATTCTTCCGGAGTGTTCGTCGGTTAAGATTTTTTTTCTACCGGCAATTTCTACCTGAGTTTGTGGGGGAATCGTAAAGAAAGATCCTGCCGAAGCGCCACGCTCAATAGAAACAACCGCTAAGCCGTTGCGCACACTGCTGCGAATTCTTTTGTAGGCTACCAATAAACGCTCTTCGATCAAGGCTTCAAATTCGGTAGCTTTCTTGGTCAAGAAACCTTCTTCTTTTTCGGTCTCAGACATAATGTCGCTCAATTCTGATTTTTTGTGTTTCAGGTGATTGGTTTTCGAATCTAATTTGTCTTTAGAGTCGTTAATCACTTGTTTTTTGTGCTCCATTGACGCTTTCAATTCACGAATGTGTTTCTCGGCCAATTGGATTTCTAATTCTTGGAACTCTACTTCTTTGGCTAAAGAGTTGAATTCTCTATTGTTGCGCACATTTTCTTGTTGTTTGCTGTATTTTTTAATGGCAGTTTGGTGCTCTTCGATGGCGATTTTTTTGTCTTTGATTTGTTCTTCAATGACTTCTAAATCTGCCTTTAATTTCTCTGAACGGGCATTCAAACCAGCTACTTCGTCTTCCAAATCTTCGACTTCTAATGGAAGTTCTCCGCGTACGTTTCTGATCTCATCAATACGGGTGTGAATTAATTGCAAATCGTATAATGCTCTTAATTTTTCTTCTACACTGAGTTCTTTTGTATTCGCCATAATAATTATAAGTACTTAACAGGATTGGTATTTGCTTCTGATAAAATGATGGCAAAACTAAGAATTTTTTTCCGAAGAAAATCAACAATGTAATTTTTTGTGTAGCGTTCACTTTCATAATGCCCAATATCGGCCAAAAGCAACTGATTTTCAGCTTCGTAGAAATTGTGGTACTTCAAATCGGCGGTCAAAAAAGCGTCGGCTCCTGCTTGAATGGCATTTTTTATTGCAAAACTCCCTGCACCGCCCAATACGGCTACTTTTTGAATGGGTTTGTTGCGGAATTCGGTATGGCGTATGAGCGGCGTTTGCATGGCTTGTTTTACGTGCAGTAAAAAGTCTTGTTCAGCCATCGGTTTGGGCAAGGTGCCCATCATGCCCAAGCCAATATTTTGGTGGGTATTTTCGAGTTCATACAATTCGTAGGCCACTTCTTCGTATACATGGGTTTCAAAAAGGGCTTGCAGTACGGCCTGTTTTAAATGCTTTTCAAAGACCACATCAATTTTGGTTTCTTCGACTTCAATAAAACTCTCCGGACTGCCAAGTACGGGTTTGCTTTTGGCGTTTCCTTTAAAGGTGCCTATACCCACTGTATTAAAACTACAGCGCTCGTAATTGCCAATGTTTCCTGCGCCAGCGGCAAATAGGGCTTCCCGCAGTTTTTCGGCTTGATCAGTGGGCGTGTACACCACCATTTTGGTGATGAATTTTGTTTTTGGAATGAGTATGTTGCAATTTTCGAGGCCCAAAGCGCTACAAAAAATCCGGTTGACGCCTTCGTGGTGATTGTCGAGCGCGGTGTGCACCGCATAAATGGCAATTTGGTGTTGAATGGCTTTCATTACTACGCGCTCCACATAGGTGCTGCCGGTTATTTTTTTGAGTCCGGTAAACAAGATGGGATGAAAACAAACCACCAGATTGCAGTTCTTGGCAATTGCTTCGTCAATGACAGATTCTAGGGCATCGTGACAGACCAATATTCCGGTAACCACTTGTTCTTTATTGCCCACCAGCAAGCCTACGTTGTCAAAATCTTCGGCATAGGCTAGGGGAGCCATTTCTTCGAGTACAGGAAGTAGTTCTTTTATTTTCATTGCCCTTGTGTTAGGTTGACCATTCGTTTAAGAGTTGTGAAATATACCAATTCCCATCGGTTTTTTCGAGTAAAAGTACCGCGCCATTATTGTGTTCAATCGAGCGGTAAAACACTACTTTAACCAATACGGTATTTTGTTTCGAATAAAAAAAGGGTTCGGTTATAATGAGCAATCGTTGGTTATTGAGTTGCAAGCGATTTCGAATTTCTTGAAACTTAGCCAATGAGACACAGCTGTTTATTTTTTTCTTAAGTAAGGTAGGATCTTTGTCGGGCAGCTGTTTGAATTCATACGACCAGTCTTTGGTTGGTGAGGGCTGCGCCATTTTTTGTTTAATTTCTCGAACAAAATCAGCAGGCAAGTTGGTTTTTTGAATGGCTTCTATGAGTTCCTCGTTGGGCTTGGCTTGGGTACAATACAAATAGAGCAATTGTCCTCGGCCTTTGTATACTGGTTTTTCGTTTTTGTAGTAGTAATTCAGCACGGTTTTAAACACGGCGGCCGTCTCGGCTGTTTGTGCATAAGCAGCAACCAATGGCATCCCCATTAAGTTGATAATTAAAAAAAATCTTGCCAAAAAATGCTTCAAAACACGAATGGATTAGGCCGAATTAGTAGAGGTAAATTTTCGTTTCAAAGATAAAATATTATACTTTCGTGCTATGAAATTCCTCAGAAAATTGCTCTTTCCTTTTGCACTTGTTTACAGTGCGATTATGCATATTCGGAATTTTCTCTATGACAGAGCCATCTTCTCGAGTACAACACCAACAATTCCCGTCATTGCTGTGGGAAACCTAAGCATGGGTGGTACCGGAAAAACTCCGCTGATCGAATATTTGATACAGCTTTTGCAATCGGAATATACCTTGGCGGTCCTGAGTCGCGGCTACAAACGAAAATCAACGGGTTTTGTATTGGCCAATGAGGCAAGCACTTTTCTAGATTTGGGCGACGAGCCGTTTCAGTTTCACCAAAAATTTCCTGCACTAACCGTAGCTGTTGATGCCGATCGTACAAACGGAATTCAACACATTTTATCCCAAAAACCCAATACCCAAGTGATCTTGCTCGACGATGCTTTTCAGCACCGCAAAGTAAAAGCGAGTGTGTACATTTTGCTCACCGCCTATAACGAGTTATTTAGCAGCGATTACGTGTTGCCGATGGGCAATTTACGGGAAGCGCAATCGGGCAAGAAAAGAGCTCATTTGGTGGTAGTAACCAAGTGTCCTCCTACGCTATCGGTGGCCGAACAAACAAGTATTAAAGAAAAATTAGGCGTAACCCAGCCCGTGTTTTTTACCACTATTGGCTACGATCAAAACATTTACAGCAGCAGTAAAACCATAGCTGTTGCTGAAATTCAATCCCAACAAAAAGTACTGTTGGCCGGAATCGCAAAGCCTAACCCATTTTTTCAAGCGCTGCAATCTGGACAAGATCAGCAACTGTTATTTCCCGATCACCATCATTTTTCGGCTGCAGAAATTGCCGAAATTCAAACCAAAGCAAATCGCCAACTTCTAGTCACCACCGAGAAAGATTACGTGCGTTTGCAACACCAACTGCCCGAAAACAGCCTTTATTATTTACCCATACAAACGCAATTTCTTGCCGATGAGGCAGCGTTTTGTCAATACATCAAAACCCATGTGGAATCGAGTACAAGAAACCGTTAGTTACCTGCAAAATAGAACCGGATTTTCTCCCGAATACGGCGTAATCTTAGGATCGGGTTTGGGCAGTTTTACCGATGACATTACGATTGAGCACCGCATTCCGTATGCTGAAATTCCTAATTTTCCGGTATCTACCGTACAAGGGCATGCCGGCGCCTTGGTGTTTGGCACCATTGGATCTAAAAAAGTATTGGCCATGCAAGGACGCTTTCATTTTTATGAAGGTTATGGCATGCAACAAGTTACCTTTCCGGTGCGGGTCATGAAGTACTTGGGCATTTCCAAACTCATCGTATCCAATGCTTCTGGTGGAGTTAAAAACACCTACCAAGTAGGTTCGATTGTGCTCATCACCGACCACATCAATTTGATGCCCGAACATCCGTTGCACGGACCAAATGAGGATCGCTTTGGCCCTCGTTTTTTGAACATGAGTGCTGCCTACAGCAAAAAAATGATTAGCCTAGCCGAACAAATTGCCCAGGAATTAAGCATAGAAATACAACACGGCATCTACTTAGCGTTGCAAGGACCTACCTTCGAAACGCCTGCCGAATATACCATGGTTAAAAATTTAGGTGCCGATTGCGTGGGCATGTCTACTGTACCCGAAGTTATTGTGGCGAGACACATGGACCTAGAAGTGTTTGGTTTATCTGTGATCACCGACATGGCCACCGAGGCCTCTATAGAAACGGTGAGTCATGCCGAGGTGTTGGCCGCAGCCCAAAAGGCAGAGCCCAATGTGAGAAAACTCATTAAAGGACTCATACAAGCGTATTAGTTTTAGCATTCGCCTTCTAAATGTTTGCATATAATCTGGTAGAACTCCTCCGGATTAAAGGGCTTAGTAATTAAGTCGTTCATGCCAAAAGATAGCAACAGGTCCCGGTTTTCATTCAAGGAGATTGCTGTTAGGGCGATGATCTTAATTTGGCTGTTAAAGGTTCGAATAGATTGGGTAGCTATCGTTCCGTTTATGCCCGGCAAATGCACATCCATCAAAACCAAATCATACGAATGATTTTGAACAGCAACTATTGCGTCTTCTCCATTGTCGATGACTTCGCATACCATTTTTTTGTTCTCCAGCATTTTTTTGGTAATCATCTGGTTAATTTTATTGTCTTCGATCAATAAGATTTTTTTGCCTTTAAAGACGTTGTTGTCATAAGTAAATTTTGGCGGACTATCTGCAAGTTCGGTGCCCAGACCAAAGGGCAAAACAACAGAAAAGGCACTGCCTTTGCCCAATTGGCTTTCTAATGAAATACTGCCTCCCAATATATCGGTGAGTCGTTTTACGATAGAGAGTCCTAAGCCAGTTCCCCCATATTTTCTGTTTATTTCAACAGAGCCTTGCGTAAAACTATCAAACACCGTATCCAATTTTTCGGCTGGGATTCCAATTCCGGTGTCGCTTACCTTAAAAATAAGTTGCAACTGATTGTCCTGCCTAGAAAGTAGTGAGGTGTATACATGAACTTCCCCATTTTTGGTAAACTTGAGCGCGTTGTTTATTAGATTTAATAAAATTTGAGATAATTTGGTTGGATCACCCAAAATGACAGTTGGCACTTCGGTGTCAATACTTATAGCAAACCGATTGTTATTGATAAGGGCGGTTTCCTTTAATGAATTTTGCAAGTTGGCTAAGTGTTCCCGCAGATTAAAGTTCAATTTTTCAATTTCAATTCCGGCTGAATCAATGCGATTTATTTCGAGAATATCGTTGATGAATGTGAGTAAGTAATTGCCTGAAAATTTGAGCGAATTCAGGTATTCCAATTGAGTTGCTTTGGGTTTTTCCTCCAAAAGTAAGTGGGTAATTCCGTTTATCGCGTTGAGGGGGGTGCGCAGTTCGTGACTCACTGTCGACAAGAAATCAGCTCGGGCTTTCGAAGCTTTTTCGGCTTTGTTTATGGCTAAATTTAATTGTTTGTTTTTGTCTGCCAATAAAGTGTTAGACTTTTTGTGGAATTTATTGTTTTTACTCAACGAATAAATAAACAGGGATAGAATAAAAATAAAGGCAATCGTTAGTATGATGATGAAGTTGGCAATTCGATTTACTTTTTCCTGTTGCTTATTGATCTTGTCTAATTCTTCAATGGTTTTGAGGCGTTCTTTTTCTTTAAATTGAGTTAAATCTTCTGGAAGTATTTTTTTTAAACTCAAATGAGCAATTGAATCATCCATATTCATGTGAAGTCTCAAAAATTTAAAAGCTATCGGCAAGTTTTTATTTGCCTCATACCCCTTACTGAGTGCCATTAGTATTTTTGCTTTAAGCCGAAAATTATCAGTTCCTGCTAATGCATTTGCTTTATTCAAATACGATATGGCTAAAGAATACTGCTTGTTTTTTAGCTCAATAGTGCCTAAATGATAGTAGGATTCGGCACTTATTTTTAGTAAATCTTCCAATTTGTTGGCAGCAATTAGTTGATTAAAAATAAGTCTGGCCGAAGCAAAATCGCCTTTTGCCTCGTGTATAATCCCTTTTTGCAACTGAATCAAGGTGATTGCATCTGATATGCCCAACTTGGCGTAACAATTTTGAGCTTTTTTGAGAATATACTCGGCCTTGTCGTATTGTTTTAGTTCAATTTGACTCAAGGCCAACTGAAAATAAGCGTAGGCTTGTTCTCGAGAAGGCGTCAAGTGATTAATGATTTCGAGGCAGTTGCTGTATTGGTTTGCTGCTTCATCAAACGTATTCAAATCAAAGTAAATATCTCCCAGAGCTACATAAGACTGGGCCATTTTTTGCGGATTGCGGATGCTTTTCGAATAATCTAATGCTTTTTGCGCACAATCTAAGGCCGATTTGTATTCGTTGCTGTTGTAATAATAGCTTGATAATTCCAAATAACTGAAGGTACTGTCTACAGCCTTTGTGTCTACATTAGCTGGTTTTTGTGCTACACCAGACCCAATCCAAAAACAAAACAAGAGTAAGTAAAGGAATTTCATATCGCGAAGTTGGGGGTGTATATTAGAACGCCTTAAATTACCCTTTTTTAGTATACAACAAACAAATGAGGTCAATTAATCTGGACGAATACCCAATTTCGTTGTCGTACCAACCTATTATTTTTACCATTTTGCCCAAAACAGAGGTGAGTTGCGCATCAAACACGCAGGAATGTGTATTGCCAAGCACATCAACCGAGACAATGGGGTCTTCGGTATAGGATAAAATACCTTTTAGGTGAGTGCTTGATGCAGTTTTAAAAGCTGCATTTATTGTGGCACTGCTCACTTCTTTGTGTACATAACAAGTAATGTCAGTTAGAGAACCATCGGGCACGGGAACCCGTATGCCGCTGCCGCCAATTTTCCCTTCAAATTCGGGAAATATTTTGGTTAAGGCTTTGGCTGCACCGGTCGAGGTGGGTACTATCGATTGGCTTGCACTCCGGGCTCTTCGCAAATCTTTGTGCGGTTGGTCGTGCAAGCTCTGATCGGTGGTGTAGGAATGAACGGTTGTAATGTAGGCTTGTTCAATGCCGCATAGATCGCGAATTATAGCGAGCATGGGGGCTGCATTATTGGTGGTGCAACTTGCATTCGATACAATTGTTTCTGAGCCATCGAGCAGTTGGTCGTTTACCCCAATAACTATTGTTTTAATCGAATTGTCATCGGTTGGCGCCGATAAAATTACTTTTCTGGCACCGGCTTTAAGGTGTTCGGATAAGGCTTCTCGGCTGAAGAATTTGCCTGTTGCCTCTAAGACCACGTCTATTTGCAAGTCTTCCCAATGCAGATTTGCAATTTCTTTTTCTCTAAAATAAGTAATGGAGCGATCGTCAATCAAGAGTTGGTTTTCGTTTGAGCTGCAGTGGGGCAAAAATATCCCGTGTATGCTGTCGTACTTCAACAAATGAGCCATGGTCGACGCCTCTGCCAAGTCATTGATGGCCACCACTTCGATCGCCGAGTTTTCCCAAAGCAAACGAAAAACTTGTCGGCCAATGCGGCCAAAGCCGTTGATGGCTACTCTTATTTTGGGTTCCATGTGCGGTTGTGAATTAATGAATGTGCTTTTGGGCTTTGTATGAAGAACGCACCAAAGGCCCACTTTCGACGTGTTTAAAGCCCAATTCTAAACCAATTTTTTCGTATTTCTCGAATTGCTCTGGCGTAATGTATTCTTTGACGGGCAAGTGTTTTTTGCTGGGTTGCAAGTATTGGCCTATGGTCACTACGTCTACCTGGGCCGCCTGTAGATCGTGTAAAGTTTCAATAACTTCTTCTTCGGTCTCGCCCAAGCCCAACATGATGCCCGATTTGGTTCGGTTGATGCCTTGTGATTTCAGGTATTTTAGTACAGCCATGCTGCGGTCATATTTGGCTTGGATGCGTACCTCACGAGTGAGTCGGCGTACGGTTTCGATGTTGTGAGAAACCACCTCGGGATGGGCTTCGACAATGCGATCCAACAGTCGTTCGTTGCCTTGAAAATCTGGAATCAGCGTTTCTAGTGTAGTAGTGGGGTTCATGCGGCGAATGGCTTCTACGGTTTCGAGCCAAATAATTGATCCGCCATCTTTTAAATCGTCGCGGTCTACGCTGGTAATCACCGCGTGTTTGATGTTCATTATTTTTATAGAACGCGCCACCTTTTCGGGTTCATCCCAATCTACCGTTTCGGGACGACCCGTTTTTACGCCACAAAAACCACAAGATCGGGTGCAAATATTCCCCAAAATCATGAATGTGGCTGTGCCTTCTCCCCAACATTCGCCCATGTTTGGACAACTTCCAGAAGTACAAATGGTATTCAGTTGGTACTTATCAACCAAGCCGCGGAGTTCGGTGTATTTTTGACCAATGGGCAATTTTACCTTAAGCCATTTTGGTTTTCCAACAGGCAAGTTGTTCTCTACTATAGATTCCATAGACTGCGATTTAGCGACACAAAAATAGGAAATGGATTTGGTTTGAACGGGCGTTTATACAAACTAATTTTGAAGGATTTTGTTTTGTTTTTATTCAACAAAATCCAAGTCTTTTTGGTGCGTTTCACGACTAGTCCAAGTAGCATAAATACTCAAACCAAAGACCACAATTCCCACAATAGCTCCCGATGTAATTACGCCATAGTCGGCCTTAAAATAATTAAACCCAATGAGCATCACAGCCAATAAACCTCGCACCATATTGGGTACCGTAGTGGTAACCGTGCTTCGAATGTTAGTGCCAAATTGTTCTGCAGCCATCGTAACAAACATCGCCCAGTAGCCGGTGCCAAGCCCGAGCCAGACACAAAAAAAGTAATAGCCGTTTTCGGTAGTAGCTGCGCCCGACAAAAGTAAAACGACTCCAACCATGGTAAAAGCCAGCATGTATAAAATGGGTTTTTTGCGGGATTGCAAGGCATTCGAAATAAAACCGCTGGCAAAATCACCTACTGAAATTCCCAAGTAAGCCCACATAATGGCTTTGCCAGGGTGCAGGCTGCTAATGCCAAAAACAGGCGCAAACTGATTGCTCATAACGGCCAAGATGCCAATGCAATACCATGTGGGTAATCCAATGGCAATGCATTTCAGGTATTTCACTGCCGAATCTTTTGTTTTAAATAGCTGTAGAAAATTTCCTTTTTCGATGCTCGATTCGTGTTTAATATGGGAGTATAAACCGCTTTCTAATACGCCAATGCGCAGCAGCAACAAGCCCAATCCCATGCCGCCGCCTATCAGGTAGGCCAATGCCCAACCCGTTGCAGCAGGGCCAGCTAATTCTACTGTAAAATGAGCCACTACGGCGCCCATTAAACCAAATCCTGCAACTATCGAGGTGCCTAGGGCGCGCAGTTCTTTGGGTAAACTTTCGGCAACCAAGGTAATGCCTGCGCCCAATTCGCCAGCTAAACCTAGACCCGCTATAAAGCGCAACCAGGCATAGAGTTGGGCTTTGTCATCGACTGGAATTTCTACCAGGTATCCGCAGGCAATATTGGCTATAGAATAGACAAATATCGATCCAAAAAGTACCGAAAGTCGCCCGCGTTTATCCCCCATAATTCCCCAAAAAATCCCGCCCAAAAGCAAGCCGGTCATCTGAAAATTCATGATGGTGGTGCCCACAGTATCGGGATCTAAGTGCAGCGATTTTAAACTGGGCACCCGCACAATTCCAAATAAAAGCAGGTCGTATATGTCAACAAAATAGCCCAAAGCGGCTACAATTACTGGCAAACTAAATAAATAGGAAAATTTTTCTTGGGTAGTAAATGATTTCATAGTAAAAAATAGGCTTTTCAAATATATTATTTTTACTCATTCAAAATTATAAAGTATGCCTCAGTCACGAGTACAAAGTTGTATTTTTGGAATCTAAATATAAACCCCATGGATGTAAAAGACAGCAACGGAAATATGCTTCAAGACGGAGATTCCGTAACCGTGATCAAAGATTTAAAAGTACGCGGATCATCTGATGTGATAAAACGCGGAACGATGGTAAAAAATATTCGCCTCACCGACGATCCAGCAGAAATTGACTGCCGGGTAAACAAAACGGCCATGGTGTTGCGCACGGAGTTTGTGAAGAAAGCGTAGGCAGTTGTCGGTTGTGGGTTGTCTGTTTTCGGTTATAAAAGTGTATTAAGAACTTTTGTAATTATGAGTTATGAATGTTGAGTTATGAGTTCTTAACTTAGAAAATCGATTATCTAACCGATAACGTTTACTTTTTTTGCCACGAATTCAACTAAATTTTTTCGCGTATTTATTTAATTCGAATGATCATCTTTGATGATCTAATTTAAGTAGCAATGTAAAATTCAACTAAATAATTCGGGCATTCGTGGCTAGACTTCTAATTTTTTTTAAGAACAATATTTTTTAAGTATTTACTCTCACTATTATAAACCAATCAGGTAAAAAAAAAGTCGAAATTTATATTTCGACTTTTTTTGTTATTTCTTTTTGGATTTTCTTTTCTTCTTAGCCGATTTTTTCTTGGCCTTTTTTTCTTTTATTTTTTTCGCCAATTTTTCTTTTTTGGCTTTTTCTTTCTTTTTTTTCTTCGCCTTTTTTTCCTTTTTTTCTTTGGCTTTTAATTTATCATTCATTTTTGCTAGTTCTTTGCGAATTTTTTTATCAAATCTTTTGGTGTCCAAAACCACATCACCTTCAGTATCCGCTATTTCTTCTATGGCGATAACTTCAGAAACCGGAACTTCTACTACTTCTATACTGCTTTCACCTGCAACAGCAGCCGGTTTTTTACTAGCGACAGTTTTTCTGGGTGTAGCCACTCTTTTTGGGGCAGCTGCAGTTGCTTTGCTACTTCCTTCAGGAGTTATTGGAGAACTATTTTCGGGATTGTTTTGATCTTCCATTTTGCTTTTTAGTTTTTTGTTAAGTAAATGTTACGCAAATGTAAATAATTAAGTAAAGGGCCAATGTTAAGTTTTTAGTTCAAGTGAAAACTTAACATTGGGATCTGTTCTCTGTTGTCTGTTGTCGGTTCTCTGTTGTCGGTTCTCTGTTCTCGGTTAACTTCCTACTTCCAACTCCCCACTTCTAACTTCCAGCTTCCCGCTTCCCACCTCTTCTAGTCTATACTCTCCGTTTATCACTAATCATCTCGGCCAATAATTTTTTGGCACGCAGCAGTTTGATTTTTACGTTGTTGAGTGGTTCGTGGGTGTAATCGGCAATTTCTTGGTAGGAGAGTTCCTGAAAATAGCGCAGCTGAATAACTTCTTGGTAGTGCGGTTTGAGCTGCTTAATGAAGTGCAGTAATTTGGATAAATTTTGCTCGGTAATGATTCGATCTTCTACAGAAGGAGTAGGGTCTGCCAGGTTATAGGTCTTGTAGGTTTCGTCTGCAGATAAGTTTACAAATACCGAGGTTTTTCGTTTGCGCAATAGATCAATGTGCACGTTTTTGGCAATGGCAATCAACCAGGTATTAAATTGAAAATCGGGATTGTAGGTGGCAATTTTATCAAAGGCCTTGGCAAAGGTTTCAATGCAAATGTCTTCGGCGTCAATTTCGTTTTCGGTGCGTTTTAACATAAAACCATACACCTCATTCCAATAGAAATCCAGTAGGAAGGTAAAGGCTATTTGGTCGCCTTGTTGGGCATTTGCTATGTTTTTTTTTATTTCCAATGCACTGGTTTTGAAAACATGCTACTGATAAAAAGATTGAATTGGGTAATGATCAACACGATTTCTAAAAAAGGATACCAATACATCACGTCTTTTTCTTTCAGTTTACCCGCTGCAAATCCAAGGGAAATCCAAGTAAAAGTATAGCGGAAGGCGAGTAGACTCAACACGATTATCCATTCAAACTGAAAAGCCAATAATACGATGGGCAAGAGCAGGAACAACAGCTGCAGGATATAAAAAACCCCCAAGTGAAATTTATCAATCCCTTTATAATAGGAGGCTGTAGCTACATGGCGACGTTTTTGGGCAAACCAACTTTTAAAACTTGTTTTGGGTTTAGAATACGTAAAACCGTCTGGGGAGAAACATACCGTTGTATTGCTTCCTGTTGCGGCTTGGTTTATGAATAAATCGTCATCACCCGATCGAATTTTCATGTGGTCCATGAATCCGCGTACCCTGAAAAACTCGTCTTTTTTGTAGGCTAAATTTCGACCCACTCCCATATATGGTTTCCCCAATTTGGCCCATGAAAAACAGGAAACCGCAGTAAACAGCGTCTCATAACGAATCAATTTGTTGAGCAAGGAATTTTTTGTTTTTTCGTAAGCTCCATAGCCCAATACAATGGTTTTTTGGGCAGAGAATTGGCTGCTCATTTCTTTGATCCATTGGGTTGAAGCAGGATAACAATCGGCATCGGTAAAAAGCAGGTATTCGTTTTTGGCCGCTTTGATGCCCAAGGTCAAGGCAAACTTTTTGTTGCCCCAAAAGGCTTCGTTGTTTTGCACCTTCACCAATTTGATGTTGGGGTATTGTTTTTCGTAGGCTTCAAACAATTCTAGGGTTTCGTCGCTAGAGGCATCGTCTATGAGCACCACTTCGAAGTCGGGGTAGTCTTGCTGCATCAACAAAGGCACAAATTCTTTGACATTGTCTTCTTCGTTTTTGGCGCAGACTATTACCGAAATCGGCACGCGTTTTTGCGGTAGTGCGGTCCATTTGGCAAAGGAAAACTTGCCGAAAATCACTACATAATACAAGAATTGGCCTGCAACTACGGCAATAAAAAGATAAAATAGAATCGTTAACATATACAAAAGAATGCTTTAATTGGATTGGCTTTGGCCGCGCGCAAATGTACAAATTCCAAGGTGAAACAGGCAGGGCAAGGAAGCAAATTAGCTTAAATAATATTTACCTCGGCTTCGATGGCTATCCCAAAGGTTTCCAACACTTTTGCTTGTATAGCATGAGCAACATCGAGAATTTCTTGTCCTGTGGCTTGGCCATAATTCACCAATACTAAGGCTTGGTTTTTATGAATGCCCGCATCACCAAATCGTTGGCCTTTAAACCCGCATTGTTCGATGAGCCAGCCCGCAGGGACTTTGACTTCGGTTGGTGAAACTTCAAAGAATTTCATTTCCGGAAACTTGGCGTGAATTGGCGCAAAAGCTGCTTTGGTAAGGATTGGGTTTTTAAAAAAACTACCACTGTTTCCCAATACTTTTGGATCGGGTAATTTACTCTGCCGGATTGCAATTACAGCCTTACTCACGTCTTGTATGCTCGGGTTTGTAATTTGGTTGCTCGCTAATTCGGCTTGGATATCGCCATAGCCAGTGTGAATAATATGATTTGTTTTACTGAGGCGAAAATCAACAGATACAATAATATATTGGTCTTTTACTTTGTGCTTAAAAATGCTTTCGCGGTAGCCAAATTCGCAGTCGGCATTCGAGAAGGAGACTAGCGCTAAATTCTTGCGGTCTAAGGCCATGCAGGAAACAAAATTGTCTTTTATTTCTTTGCCATAGGCCCCAATGTTTTGCACAGGGGTAGTGCCTACATTTCCAGGAATTAAAGACATGTTTTCTAACCCACCATAATTCTGGTCTAGCGTCCACAACACAAATTCGTGCCAATTTTCACCGGCCATTCCCCGAACCACTACTTCATTTTCTGTTTCAGTAACTACTTCTTTGCCTTTCAGGTTGAGGTGAATCACCAAGGCATCAATGTCTTTGGTGAGCAGCATATTGCTTCCGCCCCCCAAAATAAATTTTTGGGCAGCAGGATAGTGTTCAAATACCTGCCGCAATTCATCAACAGATTCTACCGAAACAAATTGTTTGGCTTGGGCTTCAATGCCAAAGGTGTTGTAAGAAAGTAAAGGATAATTTTTGTGTACTTGCATGGGTGCAAATTAGGAAATTTCGACCAAACTGCTAAACGATTCTACATAGGTTTTGAGCCATATGTGCAACATAAACAAAGGCATCACATAAGGCAACATGCGGTGATCTCCTTGTTGAATGTAGTCAACGAGTTTAGAAGCCTTAATGTTTTGAAAGTAGGGCAATTCGAATAATTTGCTGTGACGAAAGGCTTCAAATTCTTCTTTAAAGGCCGGGCTGTGCATGAGGTATTCGCCCCAAGGCACGCTCAAACCGTTCTTTTTGTAGGTTAAAATTTCGTTTGGCAAACGCGATTCCATGGCCTTTTTCTGAATATATTTTCCTTTTTTTCCGGTAAAGAGCAGTTCATTTGGCAAGGTTCCCAATCCGGCTACTAAGCGTTCATCCAAAAAGGGTTCCCGACATTCTATCGAGGCGCCCATGGTACAACGGTCATTTCGGTCGAGCAACGAACACAAATAGGTGTGCTGATCAAAATAAAGGGCTTGGCGTTTGGGGTTGTTGGGGTATAGGTCTTTGGCTTCTTGCAAAATTAGGCTTCGGTATTCGTTTTGAGGCGCGCCAGTAATGCCGTATTGTTTCCAAATGTCTTTGGGATACATGTTGCTGCCGTTATACAAAATCAATTCATCAGTAGCCGAAAGTTGGGCATAGCGCACCAATTTGTCCATTCGCGGATGGTGCGAGAATAAACCGGTACTACCCAGTACGCCAATGGCTTTGAGTAAGGAAGGATGTTTTAATGCTTTGTACCGCACATAGCCGCCCATCAATTCGTCGGCGCCTTCTCCCGACAAAACTACTTTTACTTTTGATTGCGCCAGTTGCGCCAAAGCCAACAAATGGGGTTCGCTTAAATGCATCAAGGGTTCATCTTGAAAGTAGGTGGCCGCCACCAATTTTTCATACAGCTGATTGTCTTCTACTGTGGTAGAATTAAAAGGATATTTAAACTGTTCGGCCAAGCGTTGGGCTATTGCTGCCTCATTGTGTTCTTCTTCTTTAAACCCAATTGTAAAGGCTTGAATGTCTTTGTATTTGTTGTGAAATAGCGAGGCTAAGATTGATGAGGAATCTAATCCGGCACTCAAAAACACCCCTACAGGCACATCGCTTACCATGCGCAATCGAATCGAATCGTCGAAGGTTTGGGTAAACCAATCGACAGGGTTTTCAATCGTCGGGTGGTTTTCGATTTCTGCTTTCAGATCCCACCATTTTTCAACGGTACTTTTGCCTTGACTATCTAGGGTCATGACATGGCCAGGCACAATTTTTTTAACATTTTTAAACAGCGTATTTTCTCCGGCTACAAACCGATTGAAGATAAATTCCTCCAACCCATTTTGCGAAATCTGCAACGGAACACCAGCGGTAAACAAGGCTTTTTGTTCGGAGGCAAAATAGAATGTTTCTTTGTGAAACGCATAATACAAAGGTTTTACGCCCATGCGATCACGCACCAGGGTTAGTTTTTGCGTTTGTTTGTCCCAAATAGCAAAGGCAAACATGCCTTGCAAACGGGCTAGCATTTGGGTGCCATATAAATGAAACAAATTCAACAATACTTCGGTATCCGATTGTGTTTTGAGGGTAACTCCCTTTGCTTTCAGCTCCGGATAAAAGTCTTTATAATTGTAGATTTCACCATTAAACACCAACGCATACCTGCCATCTTCAGAAAGAAAGGGCTGGTGTCCGGCGCTGGAAACATCAATTACCGAAAGTCGACGGTGTCCTAAGCCAAGGTTTTGTTCTATAAAGAGTCCTTGGTCATCAGGTCCGCGATGCGCCAAACTGTCCCGCATTTTGATGAGGACTGTTTCATCTACAGTTTGTGATGATTCTAGATGCAATATGCCGTTTATTCCGCACATCAGGTAGTAGATTTAATAGATTGAAGTAAGTTATGGTATCGCGAAGCGATGAGGGTCATGTTGGTTTTGTAATCGGCATGTGCCACAACAAAAGCGCGATTGCTTTCGATTGCTTTTGTGCGTGCTTCTGGGTTTTGTATAGCCCAAACCAAAGCAGTAAATAAGGCATCAGCTTGATCTAAGGGAACCAATTGTCCATTCACTTGGTGGCTGATCCAAGATTTGTTTCCCGGCAAATCAGAAACTATCGGATAACATCCGCAGGCCATCGCTTCAAACAAAGAAGCCGAAACTCCTTCGGTTTCGGGCATGCTGATGTAGTAATTGTGTTGGGCCAAAAGTGCCGGTAATTCGCTATTTGGTATCCGTCCTACAAAATGCACTTGAGCAGATAGCTTTAGTTTAGTACACAATTTTCGCAACTGCTTTTTTTCGAGCCCATCGCCCACTATGGTCAATTCGAAGTCGTAACCGGCTTTTTTGAGTTGATGAAAAGCGTTCAAAATTATGGGGTGACCATATTCGGGTTCTAAGGCTCGAGTAACGATGGCTTTTATTTTTTGATGGGAATTAGATTCGGCAGGGGCAAACAACTCGGTTTTGATGCCTTTGGGCAATACCATTATTTTTTTGGCATCGACACCTACTTTCGCCATAGATTCGGCCATAATGGGGCCCCAAGCATGAACTAAATCGGCTTTCTGAAAGGCGTAATGTTGAATACGTTTTTTTATGGGCAATAAAAGGGAAGAAGAAGGCCACAAATCGGTAATGCCTTGTTGGGCAATCGCTACTGGTCGAACACCCGATAGAGCAGCCAAAAAACCGTAACTCGTGGTGCGCTCGGCAATGACCATGTCGGGCTTTTCTTTTTTGATGAGTCGTTGAAGGCTAAACCAACCAAAAGAATACTCCAGTAGTCTAAGGCAACGATTGCCAAAACCATAACTGGACGTTTTTAGTTCCCAGGTGATCAGTTCAAAATCCCCAAATTCCTGCAGCCCATTCATCCAAGTTTGGGCATCGGCTCGGTAGGTTTCGCCAAGAAAAAGAATCTTTTTTTTCTTCATGGGATATTACTCTTCGGTTTGTAATCCGCGGTACAAAAAATCGATAACGGGTTTCATGCTGCGAAATTGCAAAAGGGTTTGGGCTAAAAATTGAGGCGAAAATACGGCAGAATCACTTATTTTATGACTGAAAGTGAAGCTTTTTAATTTTAAATAATCGAGTGCAGGATGAGATTTGTCGAAGTCTTTTGGACAGCTTTTGAGTTGGTTTTTTTCGTCTCGATCAAAGCCATTAAACACTGTCGAAAATGAAGTTTCTAGCAAAAGCTCCTCGAGTTCTTCATAAAAAAAGGCAATTTCACGTCTAATTTTCCGCAACTGATCTGCTTCAGGAAAATAAATTCCTCCGGCTACAAAACTTTTCCCGGGTTCTAAATGCAAGTAATAGCCAGGCGCATTGCCCCAATTTCTATTGGTATTGAGCCAAATGCCCAAATGGGTTTTATAGGGCGTTTTGTCTTTCGAGAAACGCAAGTCTTTGTATATTCTAAAGCTGCAATTTTTTACTGCCAAGAGTTCCAAATGCGGGTCTATCGCTTGCATTTCTTGAAGCAGTTGGGCAATAAGATCTTGGTAGTTTTTTTTGAATTTATCGTAGCGAGGCGCCTGAGCCAAAAACCAATCGCGTGAATTGTTTTGGGCTAAATCGATCAAAAATTGCCAAGAATCTTTTGTAATCATGCTTTAATTTAATTTGGCGCGTAATTCGGTTTCACTCAGGAATCCACTGTGTTTCCATACTTCTTTTTGGTTGTCGTAATAAAGCAAAGCAGGTAGTTCATCGATTTTGAGTTGATTCAATAAGGTTTTGTTTTCGTCGGCATTGAGTCGAATTACGGCAATTTTACCTGCTAACTCTTTTTGAATTTGCAGCATATAGGGCGCCATTTTTTGGCAGGGCGCACACCATTCGGCATAGAAATTCACTAAAATTTTGGGATTTGATTTTAGCAATTCCTCGTATTCTTGGCCACACATTCCTATAATTTTATCGGACGGTTCTGCCAAACCGGCTGCATTCCATTTTAAGATCCCGCCATTGAGTTCGTAGATTTTTTTAAATCCCATTTCGGCCAATTTGGTTGAAGCTTTTTTACTTCTTCCGCCCGACATACAATACACAAAGACAGGTTTGCTATGATCTAATTTACCAACTTGTGCTTCGAAATTGTCTCCGTTCCAATCGATATTCTGCGCCTTATCGAGGTGTTGATCGGAAAATTCATCGGCTGTGCGCACGTCAATGAGTTGTGCACTGGGTGTTTGTTTAAGCAAATAGGCAAATTGCGCAGCAGGTACATTCTCGTATTGATCTGTAGGCTGACTGTGACAGGCCATAACCAAATATAGACACAACAAAGAGCAAAAGTAATTTAGTTTCATGACCGGGTGTTTAGGTGTTTTTTTTGCTGCGCTAAATTAAGGCTTTCAAAGAAATTACGGCGCTATAAATGCACAATTTTATAGGATTGTTGGGTTTGCTTCACAACCTGTTCGGTGCGTTCGGGATGCGTATCCGAGATAAACAACTGGCCAAAACTATCTTTATTAACCATATCGATAATTTTTCCTACCCGAATTTCATCCAATTTATCGAAAACATCGTCAAACAATAAAATGGGTTTTACGCCACTTTGTTTTTTGATGAATTCAAATTGGGCCAGTTTCAAGGCAATCAAAAATGATTTTTGTTGGCCTTGCGATCCGAATTTTTTTATGGGATACCCCTCAATCTGAAAGGCCAAATCGTCCTTATGAATTCCTACCGAAGTGTATTGCAACACCCGATCAGCAGCCAATTTTTCTTGTAGTAAGGCTAAAAAATCGCCCTGTATGAGATGGCTTTCATAAACCAATTGCACGGTTTCGGCGCTGTCGGTAATGGCTTGGTGGTGTTGGTTAAAAATGGGGATGAATTCGGCAATAAAGGCGGCCCTTTTTTCAAAAATTTGGGGCCCGAGTTCGGCCAATTGAGCGTCATAGATGGAAAGGGTAGTTGCGTCAAACGTTCGGTTTAGGGCAAAATACTTGAGCAAAGCATTGCGTTGGCTGAGTGTTTTTTGGTATTGAATGAGCAGCTGCAAATACAGGCTGTCGAGCTGTGAAATTACGCTGTCCATAAATCTGCGTCGGGTTTCGCTGCCTTCAGATATTAAATCGGCATCGGCAGGCGAAATGATAACCAACGGAATAAAGCCCACGTGATCGGAAAACTTTTCGTAGAGTTTGCCGTTGCGTTTCAGTATTTTTTTCTGCCCTTTTTTTAAGCTGCAATTGATGGTTTCGCTGCGTTCATTTTTATTAAATACCCCTTCGATGACAAAGAAATCTTCCCCGTGTTTGATGTTTTGAACGGCCAAGGGATTGAAGTAGCTTTTTCCGTAAGCCAACTGATATATGGCATCGAGCACGTTGGTTTTGCCCACGCCATTTTTCCCTACAAAACAATTTATTTTTGCATCCATTTCGAACTGTGCATCCGAAAAATTCTTGTAATTATATAACGATATTGACTGTAAAAACATCTGATGTATTGGCAAAGAAGCAGCCTAAATTGGGCTTCTGTTTGAGGGAGCAAATTATTTAAAATAAGACGATCTACCTAATTTTTTTCCAGTTCAAATTCAACATGCATGCTAAGGGATTCTCAATAAAATAGTTGGCTTGAGTTATTGCTGAAATAATTGAATATAATCGCATTTTTTTTATGTGAGTTTGAATAAAAATTTTATTTTTGCGGCTCACTAATTTAAATGAAATGGCAACATACAATAAAAGAGGGTATAAATCACCAAAAGAAAAAGCAGATAAAGTTGACGACGCTTTTTTGGATGATGTAAATGTAGATGAAAAAGACAGTACTACTGCTGGTGTATTTAACACCTTGGACGCGACAGCCTCTAAAACCGAAGAATGGGTAGCCCGCAACCAGAAAATTATTTTTGGTATCGTAGCTGCTATCGCTTTTGTGACAGTAGGTTATGTGTTATATGAAAAATTTATTGTTCAACCCAAAGAAACAGAAGCTGCAAACGAGATGTTTGAAGCTCAACAAAACTTCCAAAAAGCCGTTGATGGCGTAAAAAGTGATTCGTTGTTTGCTTTGTGTTTAAAAGGATCAGAAGGAAAATTTGGTTTTCTAGATATCGCCGATAAATACGCCGGAACTGCTGCGGCCAACTTGGCTAATTATTATGCTGGAATTGCCTACTTAAATACCGGAAAATACACCGAAGCAATTGCCTCTTTAGAAAAATTTAATTCTGATGATGCGGTATTGAGCGTGTTGGCTCAAGGAGCAATTGGCGATGCTTTTGCTCAGAAAAATCAACCCAAAGAAGCCTTGGAATATTATGCCAAAGCGTCCAAAATGAACCCGAACGATTTCACAACTCCTCGTTATTTATTGAAAGCCGGTCAAACTTGCTTGGCCTTGGGCAACAAAGCAGAAGCCTTGACGTATTTCAATGAATTAAAAGAAAAATACGAATCTACTGCCGAAGGTTCTACAGTGGATGCCTTAATCGGATTAGCCCAATAATACAGCCGCAATTTAGGAAGCAACAACCTGTTTTCTAAATTTTAAACCACATGTTTTATGGCTACAGCAAATAAAAATTTATCCAATTACGATAAAAACTCAATCCCAAACGCGAAGGACATTCGGTTTGGGATTGTTGTTTCAGAATGGAACGAAACCGTCACCGAAGGCTTGTTTCAAGGTGCCGAAGCCGCCCTTTTGGATTGCGGTGCGCAACACATTCTGCGTTGGAACGTGCCCGGTAGTTTTGAACTGGTGCATGGTGCCAAACAAATGATTAGCACGCAACAAGTTGATGTGGTTATTGTAATTGGTTGTGTCATTAAAGGCGAAACCATGCACTTCGACTTTGTGTGCCAAGGGGTTACTCAAGGCATCAAAGACTTGAATGTGCGATATAATGTACCCGTTATATTTTGTGTATTAACCGACAATACCCTGCAGCAATCGCTAGATCGCAGTGGAGGCCTACACGGAAATAAAGGCACGGAAGCTGCCATAGCTGCGATCAAAATGGCTTTTTTAGGAAAATAAACTGCGCGAACTTCCCCGCTCATTCGCACTAGAACCTGCCAGATAGGAATTCCTTTTTTTATGTTTATTACCCACCCAAAGCCAACATTATTTTATAAATTTGTGAGCATTGCAAAGCAACCCTAATACACCAATCATGTCAGGTATTATCCAACTTCTTCCCGATCACGTGGCCAATCAAATTGCGGCGGGTGAAGTAGTGCAACGACCTGCCTCTGTAGTAAAAGAGCTGCTAGAAAATGCCGTTGATGCTAAGGCTACCGACATCAAATTGATCGTTAAAGATGCCGGAAAAACCTTGGTTCAAGTAATTGACAATGGCTTAGGCATGAACGAAGACGATGCATTGTTGTGTTTTGAGCGACATGCCACGTCAAAAATTCGCCAAGCCGAAGATTTATTTGCCTTGCATACCAAAGGATTTCGTGGGGAAGCCTTGGCCTCGATTGCGGCCATTGCGCAAGTAGAACTCAAAACCAAACAAGACCAGCAAGAATTGGGCATACACCTCGTTATTGAAGGAAGTAAATTAACTACCCACGAGGTAGCAGTTTTGCCCAAAGGCAGCTCTTTTTCGGTCAAAAATCTATTTTATAACATACCCGCACGACGAAATTTTCTAAAATCAGACTTGGTTGAGTTTAAGCATATCATCGAAGAATTTCAACGGGTAGCCCTTGCGCATCCTTCTATTCATTTTACTTTAATGCACAACGGCAGCGAATTGTTCAATTTGCCGGCAACCAATTTGCGTCAACGCATCGTGGGTTTGTTTATGGGGAAAACCAATGAAAAATTGGTTCCTGTGCAAGAGGAAACCGATTTGGTACTCATACAGGGTTTTGTATCTAAGCCCGAATTTGCCAAGAAAACCCGAGGCGAACAGTTCTTTTTTGTCAATGACCGTTTCATCAAGAGTGGCTATTTGCATCATGCCGTGCTAGCAGCTTATGAAGGATTGTTATCGGAGGGCAACCAACCCAGCTATTTTTTGTATTTACAAGTTCCGCCCAACACCATTGACATCAACATTCATCCCACCAAAACAGAAATCAAATTTGATGACGAACAAGCGTTATATGCCATTTTGCGTTCTACCATCAAACACAGTTTGGGTCAATTTAATGTTTCTCCTGTACTCGATTTTGATCGGGATGCCAATTTAGATACCCCCTATCATTTTAAAGACAAATCGGCGGCGACTCCCACCATACAAGTTGACGGAAATTTCAATCCTTTTGAAGCACACACAGCTCGGGATACTCGATCGGCAAGTTATACGAAGTCAAAACCCGACACCTCCCATTGGGAAAGTCTGTATGTGGGTTTGCAACAAGAGTCGCAAGCAGGCTTTGCTGCTGCAGGGCACCATTTTGAAAACGAAGAAATTACGGCTCGTTTATTTGAAGAGCCCAACCAAGAAACACCGGCATCAAAACCGTATCAATTGCAACGCAAATACATTGTAAGTCCTATAAAATCGGGAATTGTGATTGTAGATCAGCAGCGGGCGCACCAACGCATTTTGTATGAGCAATTGTTAGTTAGCATAACAGTACAACAGGCGCAAAGTCAGCAGTTATTGTTTCCGCTAACTTTATCTTTTAGCGTACAAGAAATGCAGTTACTCGCCGAATTACAAGCGGCGCTGCAAGCCATCGGTTTTGTGTTCGAAGAGCTACAACAGGATCAGCTCGTCTTGTCTGGATTGCCTCCACAACTTTCACAATCAGAGGTTGCTGGGGTCTTGGAAGCCCTGTTGCACGATTTGGCCGAAGGCATACCCGGAGCCAGTTTTAGTACCAATGACACGATTGCGAAATCAATGGCGCGCTCACTGGCTGTAAAAAGCGGAGCCTATCTTTCCGAAAAAGAACAAGATCATTTGGTGAATAGCTTATTTGCATGCAAAGACGCGGCGGTTTCCCCTTTTCAAAAACCTACCTTTATTACCATTTCTATCACCGATATCGACAAAAAATTTACCCTATGATGCCCATCACGCCCACGGTTAAACAACTACTGATCATCAATTTTCTGTTTTTTATAGGTTCCCAATTGTTGGGCGATGTGGCCTACCAATACTTATCGCTCTATTACGTAGAGAGCGACAACTTCCGGTTTTGGCAACCGCTTACGCATCAATTTATGCACGCCGGAATTTATTCGGGCGATTTTTCGAACATCATGCACATTGCGTTCAATATGTTTGCCTTGTATTCTTTTGGTAGCATATTAGAGCATTATTGGGGCGGTGTAAAATTTTTATTCTTTTACATTTCTTGCGGATTAGGGGCTGCAATCTTACACAGCTTGGTCAATTATGTTCAGATTCATTTGCTGCTCGATCAGTTGTCGCATTTGTCCTTATCGGCTCCCGATTTACACCTGCTTTTAAATACCAACTACAGCGGTGTGTTTGACGAAAACGGTCGATTGGTTGCGGGTCAAGTGGCCGCGATCATGGAGAAGGCCCATATGGGACAAGCCGATTTCAATACGCTAATTAAAGCCGTGCAATTGTACCAAACTCCTGCCGTTGGCGCTTCGGGTGCCATATATGGTTTGTTGGTCGCATTTGCTTTTATGGCTCCCAATGCCGAATTGGGCCTAATGTTTATTCCTATTCCCATCAAAGCCAAGTATTTTGTACCCGGACTTTTGGCCGTTGATTTATTTATGGGGGTAAGTGGGGAATCGATTTTTGGCGGATCAACGGGAATTGCTCACTTTGCCCACATTGGAGGAGCCTTGGTTGGGTTTTTGATGGTGTGGTTTTGGAAGAAAAATCAATTTAACAGCAGTCGTTGGAATTAATTAGACTAAAATGAGCTGGATCAACGACCTCAAAGGGGAATACAAATTTGGTGGAATGGAGCAAAAGCTCATCTTCTGGAATGTGGGCGCATTTATCATTTCTGTGCCTTTCTTTTACCAATTCACTTTTGGAATTTTTGAATTTCCCACCTGGATAAAACTATCCGCTAGCACGCAGCAGCTGTTCTATGCACCCTGGACGCTAGTTAGCTATGGCTTTTTTCATGCCAGTTTTTTTCATTTGTTGTTCAATATGATGGTATTGAATTTTGCCGGTAAATTATTCCAAACTTTTTTTACACAAAAACAATTGCTCGGGGTTTACCTGCTAGGGCTTGTGGTAGCAGGCATAGGATTTGTACTGGCGTTCAGTTTGTTGAATTTGGGATTAAGTACAGGCTTGGTAGGGGCTTCGGGGGCTATTATGGCGGTATTGGTGGCCACAGCTACCTATGCACCCGCTATGAATATTCGATTGTTGCTCATAGGCAATGTGAAACTTTGGCAACTCACCTTGGTTATTTTGGGGATTGATTTGATGCAATTGTTTACCGAGAATACGGGCGGCCACATTGCCCATTTGTCGGGAGCAATTTTTGGTTTTGTGTATTGTAAGTTATTGCAAAATGGAACTGATTTGAGTAAAATCATTTCGTTTATTTTTGATACATTAGCCCGGCCTTTTGGCACAAATAAGAAGAATTCGTTCAAAAAAGTGCACCGCAATTACCAAAAAATACCACAGAAAACGGGAGCTAAGGTGGTTATGAAAGACAAAAAACAACAACAAATAGACGACATCTTAGATAAAATTAGCCGTTCGGGTTACGAAAGTTTAAGTACAGAAGAAAAAGAATTTTTATTTAAAGCAGGCAACTAAGAATCAACCACTCAGACGCAATTCATGAGACGACTATCGGGGTTTAACAAACTGGCTTTTTTTGCCAATATAGTACTCACTATATTGACAGCAATAGCCTATGTGTTGCCTTTTTTAGCTCCCAAATTGTATCCAATTTTTGCCGTGCTCACCTTGTTTATGCCCTTGTTTTTAATATTGAATGGCTTGTTTTTTCTGTATTGGTTACTACAAATAAAACGCCAAATGTTGCTTTCGGGCTTGATTTTACTCATCGGAATTACTTTCGTTACCAAATTTTATAAATTTTCATCAACCAATTTGCCTCCAACCGAAAATGATTTTGTGGTGATGAGCTATAATGTGCGTTTATTCAATTTATTTGATTGGCTTGCAGATCAAGACGTTCCGCATACCATTGTTCAATTTATAAACGAAAAGAACCCCGATATTTTGTGTATACAAGAATATTCTGCGGCGGCAAAGGTCGATTTAAAGGTATATCCGTATCACTATATTTTTATGCAAGGGCATCACATTAAAACGGGACAAGCTATTTTTTCTAAATTCCCAATTATTGAACAAGGGAATTTGGAGTTGCCTGCCAATTCAAACAACAACGTGATTTTTGCCGATATCAAACGAGGAAAAGAAATTTTACGGGTGTATAATATGCACTTGCAATCCATCAAAATCTCGCCCGATGTGAATGAAATTTCGGAGAATATCGATGTCATCAATCAACAAAAATCGCAGTTGTTGCTCAATCGTATCAGTAACGCGTTTCGTCAACAGCAGCAACAAGCCGAAATCATTCACCAACACAAACTCAATTGCGAATACCCCATTTTGATTTGTGGCGACATGAATAACAGTCCGTTCTCGTATGTATACCGCAACATCAGAGGCAATTTACAAGATTGTTTTGAAGAGGCCGGCAAAGGATTTGGTCAGACCTATAAATTTAAGTATTACCCGGCACGCATCGACTATATCTTTGCTGATCCGAGTCTAAAAGTAAAGAGTTTTGAGAGCTTTCCTGGCTTCATCAATTCCGATCATTTTCCGGTCATGACCCGCTTGGCTTTTGAGTAACTAGAGCTGTTGCTGCTTGAGGTAATCTAAGGCAAATCGGCCTTCATTAAACAACAAATCCAACACACTCAAATTGGTAATTACCCCATGTTTGTCGGCAAATACCTGCGGGTAAGCTTCGAAGACAGAGGTGTCTTTTTTGCCGTTGGCCAAATACCGATAATCGTTTACATCGCTCCGTTCGTGAAAATATTCTACGGTTTTCTCGTACACAAACGGCAGCCCCAAACAGTCAAAAACTAATTGCAGTGCAGTGAGATTCAAGTCAAGTAGAAAGGTGGGTTTGTTTTGAAAAATCGGGAGCAATTTGTCTTCGTAATATTCAAAAAACGGGGAGGTGCGGTAGGCCGCTTCTAGCGATTTAAAATGCTGTTTTTGCCAATCAAAGGCCCATTCTATTCGAACATCTTTGGCTACCTGGTGACGTTCTTTGCTGTGCTTAATGGGAATATTAAGCAATTGAATGCCGTTGGGGCTGTAAATATAGGTGCGGTTGCGGTTGGTCTGTTTTTGAAAATGATCTTCTACTTCAAAAAGGATTCCATCGGCTTGCGCCATGGCCACAAAATGACTGATGGAAGGAAAATAAGTAGGAAGAAATAACGACTGCATAATCCTAATTTGCGTTTTGTTTCTTTTTGTTTAAATAAAAATTGATGCCAAAATACACGGCCAATCCCAGCAAGAAAAATTTCAAATAGGAGTAAGGTTCCCCTTCGCCATTCACAGTTGTAAACACGCGTTCCCATCGTATCTTATTTAATCCTCGACCATTGGGATCTACACTCAACCAAATGAACACCGGTTTTCCTACAATATGATTTTCAGGTACATAGCCCCAAAAACGACTGTCTTCCGAATTGTGGCGGTTGTCTCCCATCATCCAATAGTAATTTTGTTTGAAGGTGTATTGAGTGGCGACCTTGTCGTTAATTTTGATTGTAGTGCCTTCTACTTCTAGTGTGTTGCCCTCGTATTCTTTGATGATACGCGCATAGAATGGCAAATTTGTCACACTAAGCGCAATGGTTTTTCCGGCTTCGGGAATGTAAATCGGCCCGTAATTGTCCCGGTTCCAGCTTGTGTTTTGCGGAAAAACAGAGGCGTCTGCTTCGCGCGAAATGTTTTTCACAATAGAAACAATTACGGGATTGTTTTTGAGACGTGCTGCAGCTTCCTCGGTCAAAGCCGAAAAGATATAGTTGTGCTTCGACTTGTTGATTTCGTAAATTGGATCTGTAATTTGTAATTCTTTTAGTATGTAATTTTCGTCGAAGCCGCCGCCATTGGTGGTAACCAAATAGGAATATTGCGGTCTAGCCCGTTCTGGCAAAACCAGAGGCTTGTTGTTGATGTATACTTGTCCTTCTTTAATCTGTAGCGTGTCACCCGGAATTCCTTGGCAGCGTTTTACATAATTCGATTTTTTGTCAATGGGCTTATTGGCCTTGCGTTTGGAGGTGTCAAAAAATTTATACACGGTATCTACCGGCCAGTTAAACACCACAATGTCATTGTGCTGAATAGTTTGTAATCCGGGAAATCGGAAGTACGGCAATTGCGGAAAATTCAAGTACGATTTTTTGTGCAACAACGGAATACTGTCATGTACCATGGGCATGGAAACCGCCGTCATGGGTGTTCTGGCGCCGTAATGAAATTTGCTCACAAACAAGAAATCACCAATGAGTAAGGATTTTTCTAAGGAAGCGGTGGGTATGGTAAACGGCTGCATTACGTAGGTGTGCACCATGGTGGCGACAACAATAGCAAACAACAACGAACTGATGGTGTCAGCCGATTTGTTTACAGGCACCAAACTGCGTTCGGGTAGGTGGTTTAGCGGTTTAGTATACGCCAGATAGGCGCCGTATAAGCCAAAGGTAAAAATGGCCAGAAAGGTGTCCTTGGTAGAATTAAATCCAAAACTGCGGCAGCTTTCTACCCAGACTACCGGAAACATGATTAGATTTACTATGGGTACAAATAATAAAATGGTCCACCAGCTAGGACGGTTTATAATTTTCATTAACTGCATCGCATTATATACCGGAACAAAGGCTTCCCATCTTTTTCTTCCTGCGGCTTCGTACATTTTCCAAACGCCTAGGCCGTGCAGTACTTGCACACAAGCAAACAAAATAATCCATTGAATAAGTGTCATAGTGTCGTAGTTTAAAAATTAATTTATTCTAATTGCAGCACGTTTTTCATGCTAAAAATGCCTGTTTTACCTATAATCCATTCGGCAGCAATCACCGAGCCTAAAGCAAATCCTTCCCGGTTATGGGCGGTGTGTTTAATTTCAATGTGATCTACGGCAGAGTCATAAAACACCGAGTGTGTGCCCGGAACGTTTTCTATTCTTTTTGCCGTAATTTCCAACTCATCAGCTTTGGGGTTCGTTAAAACCCAGTTGGTGTAGGACGAATTGGCAAGGATGTCTTTGGCTAGTGAAATGGCTGTTCCGCTAGGGGCATCCAATTTTTGGGTGTGGTGAATTTCTTCCATGCTTACTTTATATTGCGCGTGTGGCGCCATCAGTTGAGCTAATTTTCGATTCAATTCAAAAAACAAATTCACCCCCAAACTAAAGTTCGACCCATACAAAAAGGCCCCTTGTTTGGCTGCACACAAGGCGGTGATTTTGCCGTAATCGTCCAACCAACCTGTGGTTCCAGAGATAACGGGTATGCCGCGTTCCAGGCAAGCAGTTATGTTTTCTACTGCCGAACTGGGTACGCTAAAATCTATGGCTACGTCGGCCGTTTCTAAGCCGTCAAAACTGTTGCTGCTGCTTTTGCGCAAGACAATGCTGTGGCCGCGTTCTAAAGCCACTTTTTCGATGACTATTCCCATTTTGCCGTAGCCTAAAAGTGCTATTTTCATTTGAATCTAAAATTAAGGGCTACTCCCATGCTGGGTTTGTAATTCAGACCATTGGAATAGATTTCAGGTTTAAAACTCAAGTTGTCGTTTACGTTAAATTGTCCCAAATGGGCATCTACATTGGCGTCAATGATATTCAGTACGTAAAATCCGATCGCGCACAGCAAGGATAAATCGCGGTTGCGTTGGTAGAATTGCTGCGCCTGAATGAGACGAGCATTATCCAAATAGGCGTATTCTTCGTTGGGAATTCCGGCCAACCGATCTTTGTAGGCATTTCGGAAAGCTTGGTATCGGGTATTGTTGAGTGTGTAGTAATAGATACTGGCGCCAATTGCACCATAAACCAAGGGAACTTTCCAATATTTTTTGTTGTAGACTTGTCCTAATCCAGGAACCACGGCCGAAAAGAAAGCGGCTTTGGCAGGAGCCAATGGATTTATCTCCCGATCGGGTAGGGTATCCTTTGAACGAATAATTTGCATCGTTTCGCCTTGTGCATAGCAGCGGTTTCCTATAGCCAGGAGTCCTACAAACACGATGTATATCCAAACCCGCACTAGCCTTGTATCAGTTTAAGGATGCGGTTAAAATCTTCTTCAGAATGAAACGGAATATTGATTTTACCTTTGCCGTTTCCGCTCATTTTTACTTCGACTTTGGTACCAAAATAGGCGCCAAATGATTTGATGTGTGTTTCCTCAATGGGGAATGAGCTGGTTTTTGCCGATTTTTTAGTAGCCGGTTTTAAACTTTCTTGGTAATTTTTTACCAAGGCTTCCGTTTCGCGAACTGATAAATTTTGGCTGACAATTTTTTGGTAGAGGCTGGTTTGCACATCCAAATCATCTATGTTGATGATGGCTCTTCCGTGTCCCATGCTGATGAAGCCGTCGCGAATCCCGGTTTGGATGATGGGGTCTAGTTTCAATAGACGCAAATAATTGGCAATGGTAGATCGTTTTTTGCCCACCCGTTCACTCATTTGTTCTTGAGTGAGTTGAATTTCGTCAATCAAACGTTGGTAAGACAAGGCAATTTCAATCGGGTCTAAGTCGTGGCGTTGGATGTTTTCAACCAAGGCCATGGTCAATGATTCTTGGTCATTGGCAATGCGAATGTAGGCAGGAATAGTGGTTAATCCGGCTGTTTTGGAGGCGCGTAAACGGCGTTCACCCGAAATTAATTGGTATTTATTGAAATCGGTTTTGCGCACCGTAATGGGTTGAATCACACCCAATTCTTTGATCGAAGAAGCCAATTCGGTAAGGGTTTCCTCATTAAAATTGCTTCGCGGTTGAAACGGATTTATTTCAATGGCTTCAATATCTAGCTCAATGATGTTGCCCACCAATTTATCGGCGTTTTTATCGGCTACCGATTGGATGTTATTGTCTGGGTCTTTTAATAAGGCCGATAAGCCTCTGCCCATGGCTTGTTTTTTTCCTGCTAACGCCATATCTAAATGCTGTTTTTCTTGATGATTTCTTGGGCCAAATGAAGGTAGTTGGTTGCGCCTTTACTCGTCGCGTCATAGTTGATGATGCTTTCGCCGTAACTTGGAGCTTCACTTAGTTTTACCGTGCGTTGTATGATGGTTTTAAACACCATGTCGTGGAAGTGTTTTTGTACTTCTTCGACCACTTGGTTCGACAAGCGCAAACGCGAATCAAACATAGTAAGTAATAAGCCTTCGATGTCCAATTGTGGATTGTGTATTTTTTGTACGCTTTTGATGGTGTTGAGTAATTTGCCTAATCCTTCTAAAGCATAGTATTCGCATTGTATGGGAATCACCACCGAATCGGCAGCAGTTAAGGCGTTTAAGGTGAGTAAACCTAATGAAGGCGCGCAATCAATAAGGATGTAATCGTAGTTGTCTTTTATCGGAGCCAAGGCTTGTTTCAGCATATACTCCCGGTCTTCTTTGTCAACCAATTCAATTTCAATGGCCACCAAATCAATGTGAGCGGCTATTACCGATACATTGGGCGCAGAGCAGGGCAAAATCGCTTCTTCTGGGCGGTTGCTGTGTTCGAGAACTTGGTAGGTGCCAATGGTTACGTTATCGACATCTATGCCTAAGCCCGAACTGGCATTGGCTTGCGGATCGGCGTCAATGAGCAGTACTTTTTTCTCTAAAACACCCAAAGAAGCGGCCAGATTTACCGATGTAGTTGTTTTTCCTACCCCTCCTTTTTGATTTGCTATGGCAATGATTTTACCCATTTATTTTTTGAAATTTGAGCCGTAAAAATACTATTTTTTATGGTTTTCTCAAGGTTATTTTGTTAACAAAAGTGAATTGTTATAACCAATTCAATATAAAATAAATGGGTAAAATAGAAGCCAGTTGTTTAGTTGTTTGTTTGGAGATTTACGTGAACACCAGTTTTGTTTATAGATACGCCTGTCGAGGTACTGTCTTGGTCTACATGGATCGAAACACCGCCATTCGTATCTTCGTTTTCATCTTCTTCGGGCGGACAATTCGTGCACACCACTTTGTTGCTTTCTACCCGATACAAATAGGCGTCCGAGCTGTGGTGTAAATTAAAAAACGAGTTGTCTGATTCGTCAAAATTTTGCACCGAACTATCGGTCATAAAATGCATTCCTTCTGGCACATACAAATTAATAATCACCTCTTGGTTGCGGAATTTGTTCTTCACATCGGTCAATAAGAAGTCATTTAGAATCAATTGTTTATTGGAGAAACTGTAACTGTAATTTATTTTTTCTGCCGCAACTCGAGCTTCAACCGCTTTTTTACCACGAGCTTTGCGCACAATTTCCAAATAGGTCGAAGCATCTGCCGATTTATAGACATTAAATCGAATGTTGTTGCTGTAAATCACCGAATGATTTTGTGCGTCTTCGGTAACCAGAAAGGCATTTTCTTCGTCCTCAGTTCCAAAGCTTTCGTCGTGTTGAAATCGGATGTGTAAGGTGTCTTTATTGGTAATAGGCAAGGCGTCTTTTTGAATCGATTTCCCAGCCAATTTAAATGCTGAAACTTGTTCTACGCCCACATAACTGAGGGCAATAAAGGCAAGTATACACAAGGTGATCAGGGTGTATTTGGCCGGTTTTCCAATCGAATTGCTGCGGGGTGAAATCAGTTTAAAACCCAATAATGTAATGAATAAAGCGGGTATTCCTAAGGCAAGCCACATCATCAATCCAAAAATCCAAGTGGGGTATTCGGCCAAGTTTCCAGCTAATAAATAATTGGTCCATGGAAATTCTATAAAGGTGGTGCTGCTCAAGGCAAAGCTCGCCAGTGTGAGCCCGATCAAAAATAGAATACTGAGTACTACAATACATATTCCGGCTATTTTTCCAATCAATTTGATGATAGTATGGATTACTTCGCTCAATGTAGAACCCACTTTACTGGCATTAGATTTTAATTGGTTTCCCAACGAATCGTAATCTTTGTTTTTAATTTTTTCGGAAACGCTGTTAAATTCTTCCCGCACTTTTTTCTCGATCGAAGAAATGTTTACCGGTTCGCCTTTCATTTCTAATTTTTCGGAAGTGGTTTTGGCTTCTGGGATAACAATCCACAAGATGATATACGTTAAAAAACCAAATCCATAAAAGAACAAAGCTGCCAATAAGATCAATCGCAAATACACTCGCTCGATGCCAAAATAATACCCCAATCCAGCAAGCACACCACCAATCATGGCGTCGTCTTTGTCGCGGTACAGTTTTTTGGATTTATAGCTCTTGGATGAAGGTTGGGGTGAAGTCGCCTCAGAATTTGCTTGGTCTGTCTCGCCAGTTTCCCCATCAATGCGGTAATCTTCGGGTTGCCCCATGATCGCAATCACTTCGTCAATTTCGGACATCACAATCACTTGTTTGTCGCTGCTGTGTTTGGCAGAAATAAGTTCGGCGATACGCAATTCGATGTCTTTGATGATTTCGTCTTGTCCGTTGGTGTTGTTCAACGAACGTTTAATGGCGTCCAAATAATTGGATAATTTCAAGTAGGCTTCTTCGTCGATGTGAAAAACTACTCCTCCTAAATTGATATTTACAGTTTTATTCATGTCAGTTAGTTTTGGTTTGTGATTAGGTGTACCGCATCCGAAAGTTCTTTCCAGGTGCTGTTTAGTTCTTGTAAGAAAGTTTGTCCTTCTTCGGTCAGGCCATAGTATTTTCGAGGCGGTCCCGATGTAGATTCTTCCCAACGGTAGATCAACAAACCGTCGTTTTTTAAGCGGGTAAGCAGCGGATAAACTGTGCCTTCAACAACCAATAATTTGGCGTTTTTGAGCGTGTCCAAAATCTCCGAAGTGTAGGCATCTTTCTCTTTTAAAACCGAGAGAATGCAAAACTCCAGTACGCCTTTTCGCATTTGTGCTTTGGTGTTTTCAATATTCATAGTGGTATACTTAGTAATTTCTTATGCAAATATATGTACATTATAAAGTAATATGCAAAACATAGTACTAATATTTTTTCAAAATTTAACATTTAAGCCAAATTCATTAGCCTTGATGTGTAAGTCATACATAATTTGTTTAACAATTATTTGAATATAGTAAACAAAAAACTATCTTTACCTAAAAAAAACAATGGTTGTTTTAGTCACAGGAGCTACAGGATTAATCGGAAAGGCATTGGTTAAACAACTCTTGCAAAAAGGACACACCGTTCATTACCTCACAACCTCTTCCAGAAAACTTCAACACACAGCTAATTATAAAGGCTTTTTGTGGAACCCCACCGATTATTACTTAGATGAAGCTTGTTTAGAAAACGTACAGATTATTTTTCATTTGGCCGGCGCAACCATAGCGAAGCGTTGGACAACCTCATACAAAGCCGAGATTCTTTCGAGTCGCTTAGCTACTGCCCAAACCTTGTATGATTACCTGCGTAAGGTACCAAATCAGGTTAAACAGCTAATCGCGGCTTCTGGAACCGCTATTTATGCCAATCATCCTTCCAAAAATTACCTCGAAACCGAGTCCCAGCTTTCCCATTCTTTTTTAGGGGAGGTGGTGCAAAAATGGGAAACACAGACTAGCAAATTCAGTTCCTTGGGTATTAAAGTATGTCAATTGCGCACAGCTCTTGTGTTTGCATCCCATGGTGGAGCACTGCCACAACTGGTAAATCCGATCAGATTGGGATTGGGCTCCGTGATGGGAACGGGAAATCAAAAACTTTCTTGGATTCATTTGCAAGACGTAGTTGCCATGTATTTGTTTGCGATGGATAACAGTTGGGAGGGTGTTTATAATGCGGTGGCTCCCGAAGTAATTAGCAACCGTGTCCAAACGCAATTACTGGCTAAAATCCTTAAACGAAGCCTATGGATGCCCGCTACACCCCAATGGTTGATGCAACTTATTTTAGGAGAAATGCACCAATTGCTATTCACGGATACTCGAATTAGTTGCCAAAAAGCCTCAGATGCGGGCTTTGTGTTTCATTTTCCTTCGGCCAAATTAGCCTTACAAAACTGCTTAAAATAAAAAAGCGCCAACCAGTAGTTTGCGCTTTAGTATGTAATAGGTGAATTAATAATTAGTAAATCCGTGTCGCTAACGGGCAATCATCTTCGGGTACAGCGATACACATTTCAAACACAAACATACACAAACGAAATCGTTATCGAATCTAATTGCTGCCATTTTTTATTTTTTTTATGATTTGAGTTCTTCAGTTCAAAAATAAAAAGATGACAATTTGACATTTTTTAAGAAATGGCAATACTTTTGCAATCCCTAAGCGAAAAAATAAATGTTTAAAAAACGATTTAAAGATACGTTCAACATGACTACGGAGAAAAACGAAAACGAAGAAGTGGTAGATTCAATACATACAGAGCATCCGCATGAAGAAGGCATAGGAGCTGCCGATGCCCTAACGCCAGAACAACAATTGCAAGAAGATTTAGCCAGCGAAAAAGACAAGCATTTGCGTTTGTTTGCCGAGTTTGAAAATTACAAACGCCGAACAGTCAAAGAGCGCATCGAGTTGTTTAAAACAGCCAATCAAGATGTGTTGCAGTCTTTATTGCCCGTTTTGGATGATTTTGATCGTGCCATGACAGAAATTAAGAAAACAGATGACGATGTGTTATTGAAAGGTGTCGAATTAATTCATGAAAAATTAAAATCAACTCTAGTGTCCAAAGGCTTAGAAGAAGTTGCCATAAAATCGGGTGATATTTTTGATGCCGATTTTGCCGAAGCGCTCACTCAAATTCCTGCGCCTTCGCCAAATTTAAAAGGAAAAGTGGTCGATGTGATTGAAAAAGGATACAAATTAGGCGATAAAATTATTCGTTTCCCCAAAGTGGTTATCGGCCATTAAAAACCAAAAAAAATGAAAAAAGATTTCTACGAAATTTTAGGAATAACCAAATCAGCAAACGAGGCCGAAATCAAAAAGGCCTACCGTAAAAAAGCGATTGAGTTTCATCCAGATAAAAACCCAGGTAACAAAGAGGCCGAAGAAAACTTCAAAAAAGCGGCTGAGGCCTACGAAGTATTGAGCGACCCCAACAAAAAAGCCAAGTACGACCAATACGGCCACCAAGCTTTTGAAGGCGGCGGCGGTGGATACGGCGGCGGTGGCATGAATATGGATGACATTTTCAGCCAATTTGGCGACATTTTTGGCGGCGGCGGATTTGGTGGTTTCGGCGGATTTGGTGGTGGAGGCGGCCAACGCCGGGTGAAAGGAAGCAACTTGCGCATCAAAGTAAAATTGACTCTGGAGGAAATCGCCAACGGCGTAGAGAAAAAAGTAAAAGTAAAACGCAAAATCCAAGCGTCAGGCGTGAGTTACAAAACCTGCGGGACTTGTAACGGCCAAGGCCAAGTGATGCGCGTAACCAATACGATTTTGGGTAGAATGCAATCGGCTTCGACTTGTCCAACTTGTGGCGGTGCCGGTCAATCGATAGATAAAAAACCAGCCAATGCCGATGCGCAGGGGATGATTTTGGAAGACGAGACGGTATCGATCAAAATTCCTGCAGGCGTAGTAGATGGCATGCAATTGAAAGTATCCAACAAAGGCAATGACGCGCCGGGCAATGGAATTCCCGGAGATTTGATTGTTGCCATCGAAGAAGTTGAGCACGAATTCTTGAAACGCGAAGGCGAAAATTTGCATTACGATTTGTACATCAGCGTTCCCGAAGCGGTGTTGGGCGTATCCAAAGAAATCGAGGCCGTAAACGGAAAAGTGCGCATCAAACTCGAAGAAGGGATCCAATCGGGTAAAATATTGCGATTAAAAGGAAAAGGAATTCCGAGTGTAAACAGCTACGGAACAGGGGATTTGTTGGTGCATGTGAATGTGTGGACACCCAAAACTTTGTCTAAAGAGCAAAAAGAATTTTTTGAACAACACCTGGCCGACGAGCATTTTATTCCAAAACCAGAAAAATCAGACAAATCCTTTTTTGAGAAAGTAAAAGATATGTTTTCATAACCCAAATAAAGAAAAATATACTAAACCCGTCTGTGTTAAAAGATGGGTTTTTTTATGTTAAAATGGTTGCTTTCGCGGCGATTTGTGTATTTTTACGGCTCTCAAAAAACACCTATGAATTCTATACTAGAAATCAATTCAGTTTACAAACAATACGGCGATTATGTGGCGCTAAACGGCGTTTCATTAAAGGTTCCCAAAGGAAGTATTTATGGTTTATTGGGTCCAAATGGTGCCGGAAAAACTTCACTGATCCGCATCATTAATCAAATTACCTTGCCCGATCGCGGCGAAGTGATTTTGGATGGCGAAAAGTTACAACCCAAACACGTGCAATACATTGGGTATTTGCCCGAAGAACGCGGTTTGTACAAAACCATGAAAGTGGGAGAACAATGCTTGTATTTGGCGCAAATGAAAGGCCTAACCAAAGCCGAAGCCAAAGTGCAGCTCGACTACTGGTTTGACCGTCTAGAAATAAAAGGCTGGTGGGACAAAAAAATTCAAGAGCTCTCTAAAGGAATGGCACAAAAAATTCAATTTGTGGTCTGTGTGTTGCACCAACCCAAATTATTAATTTTTGACGAACCTTTTTCTGGTTTTGATCCGGTGAATGCCAATCTAATCAAAGATGAAATTTTGGAACTCAAGAAAAAAGGAGCTACGATAATCTTTTCGACGCACCGCATGGAATCTGTGGAGGAATTGTGTGACGACATCGCCTTGATCCACAAATCAAACAAATTACTCGAAGGTCCTTTGCAAGACATCAAGCGTCAATTTCGCACCAATAACTATGAAGTGGGCATTTTAACCGATAACGCGGCTGGGCTTCAAGCAGAGCTTTCCCAAAAGTTTACCATTCAACCCACCGAATTCAAATCCTTAAATAACGAATTGCAGTTGCAAATTCAACTCAACAATTCCTCGCCAAACGAATTGCTGCATGCGCTCACACAACGGGGGCAAGTGACTCATTTTATGGAGAAAATACCCAGTGTAAACGACATCTTTATCCAAACGGTACAAAATAACTAAGGCCAGCTATGAACATCATTTTATTAATCATTCAACGGGAATTTTTGGCCAAGGTGCGCAACAAATCCTTCATTGTAATGACTTTTTTAAGTCCTTTATTGTTTGTGGGTATTGCGGCCTTTGTGGGTTATTTGAGTTCGATTAAATCGGATGTAAAAACGATTGCGATTCACGATGCTTCGGGTTTATTTGCTGCCGATTTCAAAAACAACGAAGAGTACCAATATGTCGATTTGTCCAAGACCGATTTGGCTGTAGTCAAAGACAGTGTAGTCAGCGAACAATACGAGGGCGTTTTGGTTATTCCGGAATCTGTAAAAAATGGCCTTCACGAAAATCAAGTGAAATTTTTGTCCAACGACAGCCCAAGCATTTCTTTTTTGTCCGATATGGAAGCCGTGCTTTCCCATCGACTCACCCAACTCAATTTTCAAACGGCTCATTTAGACACCTTGGCCATCAAGAAAGCCACGGCCGACGTTTCTATAGGTGTGGCGAAAGCTACGGGCGAATCGAGCGTGAAGGGATTAAACGAAATTAAAATTGCCATCGGCGGCGCCTTTGGGTACCTGATCATGATGTTTATTGTGATTTATGGCAATATGGTGATGCGTTCGGTAATCGAAGAGAAAACCAACCGCATTATCGAAATTATCATCTCCTCGGTAAAACCCTTTCAACTGATGATGGGAAAAATCATCGGGACTTCTTTGGCCGGGGTGTTGCAATTCATTATTTGGGCTATTTTGGGCTTTACTTTTCTCACGCTTTCCTCGGTGTTTTTTGGCACCCAAGCTACGACAACGCCGGGATTATCTCCCGAGTTGATGCAAACGGCCCAACACGAAATGAGTTCTTCCATTTACCAATACATCCAAGAATTGTGGAACCTGCCCATTGCCACTATATTGATTTCTTTTGTGGTCTATTTTATTGGCGGTTATTTTCTATACAGTTCGTTTTATGCGGCTATTGGAGCAGCAGTCGATAACGAAACCGATTCGCAACAATTTTTATTGCCCATCATCATGCCCTTAATTTTGGGTGTATACATCGGTTTTTTTACGGTGATGAATGACCCCAACGGCACCATTGCTACGGTATTTTCTATGATTCCCTTAACCTCACCCATCGTAATGCTAATGCGCATACCGTTTGGCGTGCCTTGGTGGCAGATTGCCTTGTCGATGACCATTTTATTTGGCACCTTCTTTTTGGTGGTTTGGTTTGCAGCCAAAATTTACCGCATCGGAATATTAATGTACGGCAAAAAACCAACATGGAAAGAATTGTACCGTTGGTTGAAATACTAATAACGTAGAGATGAGTAAAATATTAATCATAGAAGACGAAGCCGCAATTCGGAGAGTATTATCCAAAATTCTCTCGGAAGAAAGCAGTTCGTACTTGGTCGAGGAAGCCGCCAATGGGTTGGAAGGCCTCGAAAAAGTGAAAGCTTCCGACTATGATTTGATTTTGTGCGACATCAAAATGCCCAAAATGGATGGCGTAGAGGTGTTGAATGCGGTAAAGAAAATAAAACCCGAAATTCCCATGGTCATGATTTCTGGCCACGGCGACATGGAAACAGCCATTCAAACCATGCGCATGGGCGCCTTTGATTACATCTCAAAACCGCCCGATTTAAATCGGTTATTGAATACGGTGCGCAATGCACTCGATAAAAAACAATTGGTGGTTGAAAACACGATTTTAAAAAAAATGGTGAGCCAACAGTATGAAATGATTGGCAGCTCGGCACCGATAGAAAACATTAAAAACATCATTGCCAAAGTGGCACCCACCGAGGCCCGTGTGCTCATTACCGGCGCCAATGGAACCGGAAAAGAGTTGGTAGCGCGTCAATTGCACGAAAAAAGTGAGCGTTCATCCGCTTCGCTGGTCGAAGTGAATTGTGCAGCCATTCCTTCAGAGTTGATCGAAAGCGAATTGTTTGGCCACGTAAAAGGCGCCTTTACCTCGGCCGTAAGAGACCGCGCCGGAAAATTTGAAGCGGCCGATGGCGGCACTTTATTCTTAGACGAAATTGGCGACATGAGTTTATCGGCCCAAGCCAAAGTGTTGCGTGCCTTGCAAGAAAGTATGATTACCCGAGTAGGCGCCGACAAAGACATCCGCGTGAATGTACGTGTGGTGGCGGCAACCAATAAAGACCTGAAAAAAGAAATCGAAGCCGGCCGTTTTCGCGAGGATTTGTACCACCGATTGGCAGTAATTCTCATTCCCGTTCCCACGCTCAATGACCGCCGTGATGATATTCCTGTATTGATTTCACATTTTGCGGCCAAGATTGCTCAAGAACAAGGAAATTCGCCCAAAGCATTTACTGATTCAGCCATTGAACTCCTTCAAGCCTATGATTGGACCGGAAATATCCGTGAACTCCGAAATGTAGTAGAGCGCTTAATCATTTTAGGTGGAGCCGAAATATCTGCAAACGATGTCACCCTATTTGCGGCCAAATAATATAAATCGAGTTGCTTTTACAACTCCCTAACGAACTACATGAACCTAAAAAAAATACATCCTCAACTGCAACAAGCGCTCATCGAAAATGGGTTGAATGAAGCCAATGAGCTCCAAACGGAAACCTACTCGACCATAAAAAGTGGCGTGGATGCAGTGGTGCAGTCTAGATCGGGCACGGGCAAAACAACCACACTCGTGTTGCACGTGTTGCAACGCTTAGACAAAGCCCAAGGCGAGAGTACACGAGCCCTGGTTTTGGTGCACGACCGAGATCAAGTGGTGGCTACTGTTTCGCTGTTTAAAACTTTAGGCAACTACATGGATTTGCGCGTCTTTGGGGTACACGAAAAGGGCGACACCGATTTTGATAAAAACCACATTTCCTTGGGAATCGATGTGTTGGTGGGAACGCCCAATAAAATCAATCAGTTGTTTTCCTCGGCGGGATTCAATATGAACACCATTAAATTTTTTGTGGTGGATGACGCCGACGTGCAATTCCGCAATCGCATGGATGCCGTGATTCAGCGGTTGGCGATGAGTATCGAAAAAACACAGAAATTATTTTTCACCACCACCATAACCGAACGGGTTGAAGTCTTGGCCGAAAAGATCATGATTGAACCGGTATATTTTGAAACAGAAGATTAACTAAATAGTAAAAATGGGACTAATTAAAATATTTTCCGGAAGCGAAATTTTAGCTTTCGGATTGAAAGAAAAACTTGAAGAAAAAGAAATCGAGGTAGTCATGAAAGACAACATCCAATCGGGTCGTTTGGCCGGATTTGGCACGGCTGATCTGGCGGTTGAATTGTTCATCCAAGAAAAAGAGTACGGCAAAGCACATCCGGTACTCGAAGAATTTCGCCTCAGTATATAACCCCTGATCTCAATCGATGATTACTGTAAACGACATTTCCGTTCAATTTGGCGGAACCACCTTATTTAGCGACGTTTCATTTGCGATTAATGAAAACGACAAAATAGCCCTAATGGGCAAAAATGGCGCCGGAAAATCTACGCTTTTAAAGATTATTGCAGGCGAAAGTAAACCCTCAACTGGGGCTATTTCGGCACCCAAAGAAGCGGTGATTGCCTATTTGCCTCAGCATTTGCTCACCAAAGACAATCTTTCTGTTTTTGACGAAACGGCCAAAGCCTTTGCCGAGATTTTCGACATGAAAAAAGAGATTGATGAGATCAATGAGCAACTCACCATCCGCACCGATTACGAAAGCGATGCCTACATGAAACTCATTGAGCGCGTTTCTGAATTGAGTGAGAAATTTTATGCTGTAGAAGAAATCAATTACGAGGCAGAAGTAGAAAAGGTCTTGAAAGGCTTGGGTTTTGAGCGCGAAGATTTTGCCCGTCCCACCTCAGAATTTTCTGGAGGTTGGCGCATGCGTATCGAATTGGCCAAAATATTGTTGAAAAAACCCGACCTCATTTTGCTCGATGAGCCCACCAACCACATGGACATTGAGAGTATTCAATGGCTGGAAGATTTCTTGATCAATTCGGCCAAAGCAGTCGTAGTGATTTCGCACGACCGGGCTTTTGTCGATAACATTACCAACCGCACCATCGAAGTCACGATGGGCCGCATCTACGATTACAAAGCCAAGTATTCGCATTACCTCGAATTGCGCAAAGATCGCCGAGTACATCAGCAAAAGGCCTATGACGAACAGCAAAAAATGATAGCCGAAAACATGGAATTCATTGAGCGTTTTAAAGGGACTTATTCCAAAACCTTGCAGGTGCAATCGCGGGTAAAGATGCTCGAAAAATTAGATTTGGTTGAGGTAGATGAAGTCGATACGTCGGCCTTGCGACTCAAGTTTCCGCCCTCACCCCGCAGTGGCCAATACCCGGTGGTGGTCAATGAATTGTCTAAATCCTATGGCGATCATGTGGTATTCAAAGCGGCCAATATGGTGATCGAACGCGGACAAAAAGTGGCTTTTGTAGGGAAAAATGGCGAAGGAAAATCAACCATGATCAAAGCCATGATGGGCGAGATTAATTTTCAAGGCAAATTAGAAGTGGGACACAACGTACAAATTGGGTATTTTGCCCAAAACCAGGCGTCGTTGTTGGATGAAAACCTGTCGGTATTTGAAACCATTGACCAAATTGCTGTGGGCGATATTCGCTCAAAAATCAAAGATTTGTTGGGTGCTTTTATGTTTGGCGGCGACGACGTAACCAAAAAGGTAAAAGTGCTTTCGGGTGGCGAAAAAACCCGTTTGGCCATGATTAAATTATTGTTGGAACCTGTTAATGTATTGATCCTCGATGAGCCCACCAATCACTTGGACATGAAGACCAAAGACATCATCAAAGACGCGCTCAAAGACTTTGACGGGACCTTAATTTTGGTGTCGCACGACCGGGATTTCTTGGACGGTTTGGCCGAAAAAGTATTTGAATTTGGACACAAACGCGTGAAAGAGCACTTTGAAGACATCAAAGGATTTTTGGCATACAAAAAGATGGAGAGTTTGCGCGAAATCGAAAAGAAATAGTTTCGCCTAATTTTAAATAAAAAACCCGTCAAACGATTGCTTGACGGGTTTTCTTTTTATAGAAAGAAAAATTATTCTTTTACAAAACGGATGCGTTCTTGTCCGTTAATTTCTGCGAAGTAAACACCCGAAGTAATATTGGTTAGATCTACGGATGCTCGGTTGCTAAAATCAGCCGTTTGGTTTTGAATTAACCTTCCGGCTAAATCATAAATACGCACGCTATGAATGGCTATTTTTCCTTGAACTGCCAGGCTTGTATTGGCAGGATTTGGAAATACACAAAACTGTTGGTTGGCAAATGTGGCGGTGCTCAACGGAATTCCACCCCAGTTGGACGCGTTTCCGGTAAGTGCAAAATTCATCAGTTGTCCATCATAAGCAAAATTTTCGTCATTGGCTGCGGTGATACTGCTGTTGTTGCCATAAGCAATTCCTTGGTTGAATTTGTAGTACAACAGCAAGTTGTTCTCAAAATTGGGGTTGGCAATTTCTTCGGTTCCGTTGGCCATAATTGCAGCAATGTCTGAAGCATTAAGGGCTTTGTTCCATAAACTCACTTCGTCAATGTAGCCCGTATGGTACCAATTGTAGGCTTGAAATTGAACCAAACCAATTTTAAAAGTCATCGTATTTGAGGCTGGCGCCGAGCCTGAAGCCGCCAGAGTATTGGTTAAGGTATTCCCTGAATACAGGTTGATTTTGGCTCCATCGTATACAAAAAACAAATGATTCCATTGGTTCAAGATCAAGCCATCGTATAAAATGGTGTATTGCACGCCGGCAGAGTTTCTAAATCGTGCCTCGATTGAAGTAGCCGATAACTGTATCAAATAAAAATCAAAATTAGATTCGTTGCGGTAGCCGGCAATTCCATTAAACGCCGGAAAACCAGGATTTGTGTCTTTCGGATATACCTTGCAACTCAAGGTGATTGCTGATTGATTGGCCAATATGTTTTCAGATCCGGCTACGTCAACATAATCGTCGATGCCGTCAAAATCTAAGTAATTATCTTGCGCAAATCCACTCAAAGAGGTAAGTATTAGTGCAGAAAAGAGTATTTTTTTTATCATAGTGCTGGTGTTTTGTTTTCACAAACATACTGCATTTTATTATACAAAGAAGCAAAAAAAAATGTCAAATACTTCAGTAGTATACAATTGAAAACACAGTTGAAGTTCATTTCGAATCGGTTACTCACCGGCGTTTATTTTATAAAACGAGATAAAATAATAGAAAACCAGGCCTGCTAATTACAGAAAAAACTCGTTGTAGCCGGGGGTGAAATCTCCTATATTTGCCGTTCTAAATTTAGCAATTTGAACTTGTCCCAATACACCAAAGAATTTCGATACAACATCCAGTTGGCCTATCCGGTTATGCTCGGGATGTTGGGACATACCCTAATCGGTATTGTTGATAACATCATGGTGGGAAAATTGGGAACTTCGCAATTGGCTGCGGTTTCCTTGGGCAACAGTATGATTTTTGTGGCGATGTCTTTAGGGATTGGATTTTCTACTGCCATCACACCAATTGTAGCGGAAGCGCAGGGTGAAAAAGATGAAGCCAAAATAAAATCAGCGTTTCAGCACGGTTTGTTGTTGTGTACAATTTTGGGTTTGTTTTTATTTGTGCTCATCGTGGTTGCCAAACCCGTAATGGAATTATTGCATCAACCCAAAGAGGTAATCGATTTGGCCAAACCCTATTTGGATTGGGTGGCATTTTCGTTGGTGCCCTTAATAATTTACCAAGGCTATAAACAATTTTCCGACGGCTTATCGCTCACCAAATATTCGTTATACGCCATTGTAATGGCCAATGTGGTGCACGTATTTTTTAATTATGTCTTGATTTATGGGATTTGGATTTTTCCTAAACTAGGCATCGTGGGGGCGGCTATAGGAACCGTAATTTCTCGAATCTTGATGGTAGTGTTTATGCATTATTTACTGCGAAGTAAAACGAGTTTACGACCCTATTTTAAAGGATTTGGATGGAATGCTATTCAACGCAAAATGGTGGTGAAATTGGTGCGATTGGGATTTCCGTCGGCCATGCAAATGTTATTCGAAGTCGTGTTATTCACCGCCGGAATTTGGTTGTGCGGCATGTTGGGTAAAACCAGTCAGGCGGCCAATCAAATTGCCTTGAGTTTGGCCTCGATGACGTTTATGTTTGCCATGGGATTGAGTGTGGTTTCGATGATTCGGGTGAGTAACTACAAAGGCATGCACGATTACAAAGGATTAATTGTTGTGGCACGATCTATTTTTTTATTGGCCATTCTATTGGAAATTATTTTTGCTTTGTTTTTTATTTTGTTGCACAACCAACTTCCCTATTTGTTTTTGGACATGGGGCATACAGCGCAGTTTTTTGATAATGTTGAAGTCATCGCCATTGCCTCAAAATTATTGCTTGTCGCGGCTGTTTTTCAGGTTGCCGACGGGATACAAGTAGTAGTACTGGGAGCTTTGCGCGGATTGCAAGATGTAAAAATTCCCATGTACCTCACTTTTGTGGCCTATTGGCTCATCGGATTTCCCACTTCCTATTTCTTGGGATTTTATACTTCGTTAAAAGCCGTTGGCGTATGGATAGGTTTGTGCGCCGGATTAATGGCGGCTGCTTTATTTTTGTATCTTCGCTTTGTAGTGATCACTAGAAAATTGGTGGCACAGCATTCAGATCCCCTAACTTAAACACATTCATTATGATTTTAATTCTCATTTTAGGTATACTCTTACTGGTGGTAAGTTATAGCTTGCAGAGTAATGCTTCTCCGTTCTCAAAATATTCCCAAACGGTAAAAATCATTGGGATATTGGTAATTTTATTGGGTTTGTTTTCGTCGATGTTTAAACAAATTGATGCCGGTAGAGTAGGGGTTCAATCCTTGTACGGAAATGTAGAAAACGACATTTTACCCAGTGGCTTGCACCTGATCAATCCGTTGTTGGATGTCACTGAATTTGATATCCAAACCCAAAATTACACCATGTCGGCCATTCATAGCGAAGGCGCGCAAGAAGGAGATGATGCCATTCGGGTTTTGTCAAATGACGGACTCGAAGTGGTGATTGATTTGACAGTATTGTATCGCATTTCTCCCGAATCAGCTCCCAAAATCTTCAAGCAAATTGGGGTCAATTATACCGACAAAATTGTTCGTCCTGTTACCCGAACACGTATTCGCGACAACGCGGTTTATTATGATGCCGTGGCCTTGTATTCGTCCAAACGAAACGAATTTCAGGAACGCATTTACAAGAGTATCGAAACTGATTTTAAATCTAGAGGCTTGATACTTGAACAATTGCTTATTCGCAATATCAATTTACCAGCCTCGGTAAAGACAACCATTGAGAGCAAAATCAACGCCGAGCAAGATGCCCAAAAAATGCAGTTTGTTTTGCAAAAAGAAAAACAAGAAGCCGAACGTAAACGAGTTGAAGCGCAAGGGATTGCCGATTACCAACGCATTATTTCGACAGGATTATCGGATAAGCAATTGCAATACGAGCAAATTAAAGCGCAAAAAGAATTGGCCGCTTCGCCCAACACCAAAATTATTTTCATGGGCAAAGGCAGCGCCCCCCTAATTTTATCAGACAAATAATAAAAAATAAACGAGCATGGAACTACCTAAATTTTTACTAGGCGACAACACCGACTTTCCCGAAGATATATTCATCATTCATTTGGATTATCCGCGTTTTATCATCAACCTAAAAGATGACGAAGTTGAGTTTATGGAAGAAGACGAAGACCTAGACGAAGCCGAACTCAAGGCCGAAATGGAACAACTCATTACCGAGGCCAATGCGTTTTATGATCGTGAAATTGGCCGCTACGAAGAATAAGTACTTGGAAAATTGATTTCACTTTTTTTATTTTGTATTCCTAATTTTCAACTATAAAATAGATTTTTAGCATGAAAAAAAGCGTTTTGATTGTACTTTTTATGCTTTGTGCACTTATGTCACAAGCCCAAACAGGCTATCACCTGAAAATCAATTTAAAAAACTGCAAAGATTCTTTGGTGTACCTCACTTTTTATCAATTCGATAAAACCTTAATTAAAGATACCTGCACGCACATCAAAAACGGCAAGATTGAATTTAAAGGGTCTTCCCATTTAGACCGAGGAATCTACTCAATAGTGGGCCAACAAAAATCAATTTTATTCGATTTTTTTATCGATGACGACACCCAATTTTTAGAACTCAAGAGCGATGCCGAGTTTCTGTATGCCAAAGAGTTAGTAGCCATAAATTCGAAGCGCGAGAATGACTTTTTCAATTACATTCGGTTCATTGGCGATCAAAATATCGAAATCGAAAAAGCACTCCAAATTGCCCGGGGTAAGACAAAAAAAGATTCTACCGACATTGTAACGGCCAAACAAAAAGAAATAGGCAGCCTTATTTCAGCCTATGAAGAGAATTTTTTATCGCAAAACAAAGGCTCCTATATCGCTGGAGTGTTGAATTTAAAAATGGATAAACTGCTCAAAGATATTCCCAAAGCCTCCAACGGCCGACCCGATAGTTTGGCGGTGTTTACCTACTTTAAAAAGCACTATTGGGACGGGGTAGATTTTCAAGACGATGGCAGTGTGCGCAATCCGTTTTTTGCCACCAAACTCAACAAATATTTAGAGAACGTAGTGGTGCGCCACCCCGATTCAGTATCGGTAGAATTAGATCGGATTATACAAAAAATGAAGCCCGAGTCTACAATGTACAAATTACTTTTAGGGCATTTTATTTACACCTACGAAACCTCCAAAATCATGGGCTTTGACCAAGTATTTGTGCACTTGGCCGACACTTATTTCAAGACAGGAAAAGCCAAAGGCATCTACGAAGACGAGACGGTTGTCGATAAAATTGTGGAGCGCAGCAACAAAATGAAACCCTTATTGCTGGGTGCCGTTGCGCCCGAATTATACATGATAAAACCCGAAAGCCATCCGCAATTTGGCCCAATGGGATTTGACAAAGCCACCACTAGCGAAGAGCTCACTAAGTTGTATTATGCCCATCAGGCTGAACTCGAAAAGATGTACGTTAAATTGCATGATACCCAAGCCGATTATTTGATTGTGTTATTTTGGGATGTAGATTGTGGCCATTGCCAAACCGAAGTGCCTAAAATTTTGGATGAATACCACCAGTTTTTAAAAGATAAAAAAGACGTAAAAGTGTATTCGGTGTATACCCAATATGATTACGACAAATATGCAAAATACATCGCCGAGCACAAATTAGATTGGATCAACCTTTATGATCCGGTACACTTAAATAACATTCGAGAAAAATATGACGTGTATTCCACGCCGGTAATTTATATCTTGGATAAAAATAAAGTGATCAAGGCCAAGAAAATTGGCTCAGAGCAAATCAAAGACATCATCCGAAATATGGAATCCGAGTATAAATCGGCCAAAAAATAAATTAGGAAGAAAAATAGTGTGCCAACACTTTTTGAGCGGCTTCAAAGGGGGAAATCTCATTTTGAATGACCGCTTTTTTGTAGGTTTCTACCAAAGCTGTTCGTTCCGGATTACTAAAAAAGTGGAGGTTGAGCTGCTCGTGTATGGTTTCCATCATCCAATACTGATTTTGTTCGCTGCGCTTGGCCTCAAAATACCCACTGCTTTTCATTTCGGTGATATAAGCGGCAATGAGTTGTTCTACTTCGGGAACTCCGTCTAGTGTTAGGGAGCTGCAGCAGAGTGCTTTGGGTTGCCATCCCGATGATTTTACTGGAAATAAATGCAACGCACGAGCAAATTCGGCACGAGCCAATTGCGCTTTTTTCAAGTTGTCGCCGTCGGCTTTGTTGATCACAATCGCATCGGCCATTTCCATAATGCCGCGTTTGATTCCTTGCAATTCATCACCGGCCCCAGCTATTTTAAGTAGTAAGAAAAAATCCACTAGGCTATGAACGGCTGTTTCGCTTTGTCCAACGCCCACGGTTTCAATGAGAATAGTATCAAATCCGCTGGCTTCGCACAACAAGATTGTTTCCCTTGTTTTACGGGCCACACCTCCCAATGTAGTTCCTGCTGCAGAAGGCCGAATATATGCCATGGGGTTTTTGACCAATTCTTCCATGCGGGTTTTATCGCCCAATATACTTCCGTTTGACAGTGAGCTGCTGGGATCAACCGCCAAGACAGCTACTTTCTTCCCTTGGTTTGTTAGGTAATTGCCAAAGGCTTCTATAAAGGTGCTTTTGCCCACACCGGGCACGCCGGTAATGCCTATTCGAATCGATTTGTTGGCATGCGGCAAACAACTCGCAATGAGCGCCGCAGCCCGAGCTTGGTGTTTTACCTGCGTACTTTCAATTAGGGTGATGCCTTGGCTTAATGCAGTAATATTTCCAGCCAACAGTTGTTTGCTGAGTAACACCTCATCTGCCAATTTGTTTCGTAAAACTTGAACTTGTGCGGCCGCTTTTGCATTGATCGAAGCAGGCATGAGTACGCCTTCTTTTTCTGATAAAGCCGATGCATTTTTTTTAGATAAAGCCATGAATTACGCAATTGGTCGTGTAAAAATACATAAATTTGGGACACTAAATATTCACCATGATTGCTATTTCTCCTCAACTGATTGATCAGCTAATACAAATTCTGGGCGCAGACTACGTCTTTCAAGATGAGTCTACACGCCGCCAATACGGTCACGACGAAACCGAAGATTATGTGTTTCCTCCTGCCGTCTTGGTGAAACCCGGTACAGCAAAAGAAATTGCACAAATCATGCAATTGGCCAATCAACAGTATATACCCGTTACCCCCATAGGAGCCCAAACCGGTCTAAGCGGTGGCGCCTTGTGTGTGCAACAAGGCATTGGCTTATCGATGGAGCGGTTTTCTAAAATTGTAGAAATTGACGAAAATAATTTACAAGTTACAGTAGAGCCCGCTGTAATTACACAGGTTTTACGGGAAGCCGTTGCCGAAAAAGGACTATTTTATCCGCCCGATCCAAGCAGTCAAGGCAGTTGTTGGATAGGCGGAAATGTAGCCGAAAATGCCGGTGGTGCCCGTGCGGTTAAGTACGGAGTGACCAAAGATTATGTGCTCAATTTAGAAGTGGTATTGCCTTCGGGTGAGATCATTTGGACTGGCGCTAATACGCTCAAGAATTCTACCGGATACAACCTTACCCAATTGCTTGTTGGCAGTGAAGGAACCTTGGGTATCATCACCAAAATTGTGTTGAAATTACTCCCCAAAAACAGCCATACGGTGTTGATGCTCGTGCCTTTTTATAAAGCCAATCAAGCTTGCGAAGCGGTTTCAGCAATCTTTAGAGCGGGCGTAGTGCCCAGTGCTTTAGAGTTCATGGAACGCGATGCCATTGACTGGACGCTTAAATTTGTAGAGGGCTTGCAAGTAACCGTAAAACCCGAAGTACAAGCGCATTTATTGATTGAAGTCGACGGGAATTATCCCGATATTTTGTTTCAAGAAGCCGAAAAAATTATGGGAGTAGTTGAGCAATTCGAAATTGACGAAGTACTTTTTGCCGACACCGAAGACCAAAAAAATGCCTTATGGAAAATGCGTCGATCTGTTGCCGAGGCGGTAAAAGCCAATTCAATTTATAAAGAAGAAGATACGGTGGTGCCGCGTTATGAATTACCCAGATTGTTAGAAGGTATTAAAACGATTGGTGCCAAATACGGTTTTCAATCGGTGTGTTACGGCCATGCGGGCGATGGAAATTTACACGTAAACATCATCAAAGGCGACATGACCGATGCCAATTGGAATACCCAAGTAACCAAAGGCATACGCGAGATTTTTGAATTAACGGTCTCGTTAAAAGGCACCTTGTCGGGTGAACACGGCATTGGCTATGTGCAAAAAAACTATATGGACATTGCTTTTTCTAAGGTACAGCTAGAACTGATGAACCAAATCAAGCGAGTGTTTGATCCGAATCGCATTTTAAATCCCGGTAAAATTTTCCCAGATGAATAAAAAAAATCCCGCGCAATCGGGATTTTATCGTTAATCCCTTTTGGGATTTTGCTTTTTATTGCGCTTGTCTTCTTTTTTCTCTTTTGCGGTTTTTAGCGGTTCTTTCTTCGCCGATTTCTGCACATCTTTACCTTTTGCCATCAGTGTTACTATTTAAAGTTCCAAGTAAAGATAGGCTTTTCGTAGTTATCGAATGGCATAAAAAATCCCCAACTATTTGCTGGGGATTTGATTAGCTAGAAATGAAGTAATTTATTCTTGTACAATTACCCATTCGCCCGAAGTCAATAAGCTTTCGGCTTTTTTGAATTTCATGGTTTCGGTTTTTCCGCTCATTACGTGTTTTACCGTCACATTGTCATTTCGATTAATTTTCGGTTGATCGCGAACAATGGTTTCGGTTACTTGACGCGCTTGTGTTTGTCCGGCTTCTCTGTTTTGTTCGGCCAATGTATCGCTGTTGGGCACTTCGTCTTTCGAGGTTTTGTAGTTTTCCTTCACCTTCACTTTTTTGGCTTCTTGCACTGGAGTTGCCGTTTGTTGGGGCAAATCGCCTTTAAACAAGAACGAAATCACTTCTTTGTTTACGCCATCGAGCATGCTGCTAAACAAGTTGTAGGCTTCAAATTTGTAGATCAGCAAAGGATCTTTTTGTTCGTGCACCGCCAACTGAACCGATTGTTTCAATTCGTCCATTTTGCGCAAGTGTTTTTTCCAAGCTTCGTCCACAATGGCCAAGGTGATGTTCTTTTCAAAATCGGCCACCAATTGTACACCGCCCGTTTCGTAGGCTTTTTTCAAATCAGTTACCACGTTCAAGGATTTGATACCATCGGTAAAAGGCACTACTATTCGTTCAAACTGATTGGAAACATCTTCGTATACGTTTTTAATGATCGGCATGGCCTCGCGTGCCGTGCGTTCTGTTTTTTCTGAATAATAGGCAAAGGCAGCTTTGTATATTTTTCCCGTAATTTCGGTATCCGTCATGCGCTCAAATTCACTTTCTGAAATCGGAGAAGTAATGGCAAAGTAACGGATCAACTCAAACTCAAAGTTTTTAAAGTCATTGCTGTTTTTGTTGTGACTCACAATGTTCTCACAGGTGTCGTACAACATGTTGGCGATATCCACTTTTAGGCGCTCTCCGTGCAAAGCATGACGACGTCTTTTGTAGACCACTTCTCGTTGCGCATTCATGACGTCATCGTATTCTAATAAACGTTTACGTACCCCAAAGTTGTTTTCTTCTACTTTTTTCTGTGCGCGTTCAATAGATTTGGTCATCATTGAATGCTGAATCACTTCGCCTTCTTTGAGTCCCATACGGTCCATGATTTTGGCCACACGCTCGGATCCAAACAAACGCATCAAGTTGTCTTCGAGCGACACATAAAATTGCGAACTACCCACATCTCCTTGACGACCGGCACGTCCACGCAATTGGCGATCTACACGTCGAGAATCGTGGCGTTCGGTTCCGATAATGGCCAAACCTCCGGCTGCTTTTACTTCGGGTGATAATTTAATATCCGTTCCACGACCAGCCATGTTGGTGGCAATCGTAACCACTCCAGATTTTCCTGCTTCTTCTACGATTTGCGCTTCTTGTTTGTGCATTTTGGCATTCAACACATTGTGCGGAATGTTACGCATTTTGAGCATACGGCTCAATAATTCAGAAATTTCTACCGAGGTAGTTCCAATCAAAACCGGACGGCCTGCTTGCGATAGTTCGGTTACGTCTTCGATTACTGCATTAAATTTTTCTCGAGTAGTTTTATAAATTAAGTCTTCTTTGTCTTTACGCGACATCGCACGATTGGTCGGAATCTCGACTACGTCCAATTTGTAGATTTCCCAAAGTTCACCAGCTTCGGTTACCGCAGTACCCGTCATACCCGCCAATTTGCTGTACATTCTAAAGTAGTTTTGCAGTGTTACAGTCGCAAAGGTTTGGGTAGCCGCCTCAATTTTCACGTTTTCTTTGGCCTCAATCGCTTGGTGTAATCCGTCCGAATAACGACGACCGTCCATGATACGACCGGTTTGCTCGTCTACGATGAGGATTTTATTGTCCATGATTACGTATTCCACATCTTTTTCAAAAAGGGCATACGCTTTAAGCAATTGGGTTAGGGTATGAATGCGCTCGCTTTTGATGGAGAAATCTTGAAACAATTTCTCTTTTTCTTCGGCCTCGGCGTCTTTGTCCAAGTTCATTTTTTCGATGCGGGCAATTTCGGTACCAATGTCTGGTAACACAAAGAAACTGCCATCCGTATCGGTAGACAAGAATTTGATTCCGTTGTCGGTCAATTCAACTTGGTTGTTTTTTTCTTCAATTACAAAATACAAGGCTTCGTCAACAATATGCATTTCACGATTGTTGTCCTGCATGTATTGGTTTTCGGTTTTTTGAAGCAATTGCTTCATGCCTTCCTCACTCAAGAATTTGATGAGCGCTTTGTTTTTGGGTAAACTTCTAAACGCACGCAACAAATTGAATCCACCGTCTTTGGTGTTTCCTTCTTTGATTAAACGCTTGGCTTCGGTTAGAAATCCGTTGCTCAATTGGCGTTGTAAGCTTACTAAGTTTTCAATTTTTGGTTTCAATTCATTAAACTCATGACGGTCACCTTGCGGCACTGGTCCTGAGATAATCAAAGGGGTACGGGCATCGTCAATCAATACCGAATCGACCTCGTCCACAATCGCAAAATTGTGTTTGCGTTGCACCAAATCTTCGGGCGAATGTGCCATATTGTCTCTCAGGTAATCAAAGCCAAATTCGTTGTTGGTTCCGTAGGTAATGTCGGCATCATAGGCTTTTTTACGGCCTTCAGAATTGGGTTGGTGGTTATCAATACAATCTACAATCAATCCATGAAATTCAAAAAGCGGGGCTTTCCAAGTGCTATCCCGTTTGGCCAAGTAGTCATTTACCGTTACCAAATGCACGCCGTTTCCGGTGAGCGCATTCAGATATAAAGGTAATGTGGCCACCAAGGTTTTTCCTTCACCCGTTTGCATTTCAGAGATTTTCCCCGAATGCAATACCATTCCACCAATGAGTTGTACATCATAATGCACCATGTCCCAAGTGATCTCTTTTCCGGCTGCATTCCAAGAATTGGCCCAAATGGCTTGGTCCCCGTTGAGCGTAATATAGGTTTTGGTTGCCGAAAGTTCACGGTCTTTGGCAGTAGCGGTTACGGTAAGGGATGTGTTTTCTTTGAAACGACGAGCGGTTTCTTTTACCACAGCAAAGGCTTCAGGTAAGATGTCATTCAATACCTTCTCGGAGATTTCGTAAGCCTCTTTTTCTAACGCATCAATACCAGCATAAATGTCTTCGCGTTGGTCTATGTCAACCACAGTTTCGGCCTCTTCTTTTAAGGCTGAAATTTTGGCGTCTTTGTCGGCGCGAGCGGCTTGGATTTTGGCTTTGAATTCGGCAGTCTTGGCTCTTAAATCATCGTGCGAAAGGGCTTGCAAGGCACTTTCGAATGCTTTGGTTTTGCTTAGACTACCTTGTAGTGCTTTTACGTCTTGTTGGGACTTATCTCCTACAAATAGCTTTAATATGCTGTTAATGAAACTCATAATAGGGTTTGTAATTTCGTCGTTTTTAAGTGGGCAAATTTAGGCAAAAAAAAAGCCTCACAGGAGACTTTTCAATTGTTTTTAACTAATTTTTTTAATATTCATCCTCGTTCCAAAGATAATCTTCGTCGGTTGGATAATCGGGCCAAATTTCTTCCATAGATTCGTAGATTTCTCCCTCATCTTCAATAGATTGTAAGTTTTCAACTACTTCTAATGGAGCTCCTGCTCGTATAGCGTAATCAATCAATTCATCTTTGGTAGCTGGCCATGGGGCGTCGCTTAAATAGGAGGCTAGTTCTAATGTCCAATACATCTTCTTTCTTGTTTTATTTTATGCAAAAATAAATTTTTTACTTAAAAAGTCAAGTAAATGTTGATTTTTTTTTCAAACTGTTAATAATGTGAGAGTTAGAGTCCTAAATTGCAGTCAATATTGAGGCCTTTTTACTTTCTTGGGATCCATTTTATTTCAGTTGCACCCAATTCAGCCGATAAGGCACGGGCCAACATAAAAAGGTAATCCGACAAGCGATTTAAATAGGCGAGCGCCAGCGGATTTATAGCTTCCAATTGGTTTAAATGCACGGCCAAACGTTCGGCTCTGCGGCAAATGCATCGCGCAATGTGGCAATGAGAAACGGTTGGATGTCCGCCAGGCAATATAAAATGGGTCATGGGCGCCAATCGGCTTTCCATGCGATCCATTTCGTCTTCAAGAAAGACAATATCGGAGGCAATAATTCCCAGATTTTCCAATCGATTGCTGCCATTTTTCAGCAGCTCTTTTTCGGGTGGAGTAGCCAAAATAGCGCCAATGGTAAACAAGCGGTCTTGTATTTCGAGCAAGGTAGTTTGGTGATTTTCGTTGATGTCTTGATCACGCAACAAACCCAAATAGGAATTCAATTCATCTACTGTGCCATAGCTTTCGATGCGAATGTGGTCTTTGTTTACGCGTGTTCCGCCAAATAAGGCAGTAGTTCCGGCATCGCCAGTTTTAGTATATATTTTCATGATAATTAAAAATTTATAATTAAAAATTAATAATGGTGGGCTGCTGAACGAATGAATGAATTGCTCGAAATTTTATATGTAATGGATGTTTAAAAATAAAAAAAACAAAAAGCTGCTCACACTTCGCATTCATTATTCTAAAAACAATTATTAATTATACATTTTTAATTATTAATTAGTCTTCGTGTCGCTTTCAACCATTCCATCCCGCAATCGAATCACCCGGTGGGCATAGGCGGCGATTTCTTCTTCGTGCGTCACCAAAATTACGGTATTGCCTTGGGCGTGAATGTCGCCAAACAACTTCATGATTTCTACCGAGGTTTTACTGTCTAGATTTCCGGTCGGTTCATCGGCCAAAATGATGGAAGGCGAGTTCACCAAAGCTCTTGCGATCGCAACCCGTTGCCGCTGTCCGCCCGATAATTGGTTGGGTTGGTGATCCATTCGGTCGGCTAAATTTACTTGCGTCAATACCTCGGTGGCGCGTTTGTTGCGTTCTGATTTGGGAAAGCCCGCATACACCATCGGGAGTGCTACATTGTCGAGCGCAGTAGTTCGGGGAAGCAAATTAAAGGTTTGGAATACAAAGCCAATTTCTTTGTTGCGAATTTCGGCCAATTCGTCGTCGTGCATTTGGCTTACGTCTTTTCCGTTCAAAATATAAGTACCCGAAGTAGGCGTGTCCAAACAACCCAATAAATTCATCAAGGTAGATTTTCCCGATCCCGAAGGTCCCATCAAGGCCACATATTCGCCTTTATTTATTTCTAAATCAATGCCTTTTAAAACATAGACAATTTCATTTCCCAGTACAAAATCTCGGGTAATGTTGCTGATTTGAATAAGCGGATTGGCCATAAAATTAGGTTGATTTACTGTGTTATTTTGGACGCCTAAAATACAAAAGTGTTTCTATTTTTTGGCTAATTAACAGCGTATTGTGAAATGTTCTTTTTCTTGTTCAGTTCTAAAAAACACCAATCCCCACTGAAAGGTATCAATCGTCACGGTCACTTTCGGATGATTTTTTATATTTTCCCAAGCGGCTTCCATATCAGTTGACCAATGAATGTCGTCAAAAATCCAGACCGTATCGTTGGTGACCGTTGGTAATAACAGGTCAACATAACGCAAGGTGGCTTCTTGGGTGTGGTTTCCATCAAAATAGACCAAGTCAAAGGTTTCAGGTTTCAGGTTTAACGTTTCAGGTTTCAGGGTTTTAAAATAGGATTCAAATTCTGTATTCACAAATTCAACGTTGGAATTTGGAATTTGGTCCCGAAGTTTCGGGATGGAATTTTCAGCAATTTTTTTCGCAGTTGCCAAGGTGTTTGGGCAACCTTCAAGCGTGGTAATTTTTGCTTTAGGATTTCCCAAGGCCAGGGCAGAAGTCGCCATTCCCAGCGATGTGCCAATTTCAAGAATCGTGGTAGGTTGAAAATAGCTTGTAATTCTGAATAATAATTCGGCTCTTTTAGCAGAAATGCCAGCCGTTTTGGCAATTTTCGAGATGGCTCGGGTATTTGAGTTGAATACGCGTGAACCCGCCCCAAAATCAGTTACTTCAATGGTGTTGTGGTTTGCTAATAGCGATTTTCTATAAGCCAGTAATTGCTTGTATTCTGGGTAGTTTTTGCGGTCGTAAAAACATTTTGTCACCAAATTAAATACAAAAGGAGAATGCACGCCGTGTTGGTTGGTGGAGTGCCAAAGGAATTTGAGATAGGATACTATTGTTGTTGCAAATTTCAAGTTTTCTACATTTTGCTCGAAAGTTCAAACCAGCGCTCTTCTTTGCTTTCCAATTTTTGAATCAATTCTTGTAAGGCCAAGGCTTTGGCAGTAATGTCATTGTCGGCTACTTTATTTTCGGCAAACAAGTCCTCAATTTGTTTCTTTTCGTACTCCAAGTCCTTGATTTCGCGTTCTATTTTTTGCAATTCTTTTTGCTCATTAAAGCTCAGGTTCGAGGTGTTGTTTTGCTGTTTCCACTCTTTTTTCTCGGCCTTGTTGTCTTCTTTTTGTTGCACATCGGCACTGTCTTCGTAGGCCCTGAAATCGGAATAATTGCCTGGAAAATCTTCAATTTCACCTTGTCCGCGAAACACAAACAAGTGATCCACAATTTTGTCCATAAAGTACCGGTCGTGCGAAACCACCAACAAACAACCCGGATAATCCAATAAAAAACTCTCCAAGACATTGAGCGTCACAATGTCTAGGTCGTTGGTGGGTTCGTCCAAAATTAGAAAATTCGGATTCTGAATCAAAACCGTACACAAATACAAGCGTTTCAATTCGCCGCCACTCAATTTCTCCACAAAGTCGTGTTGTTTTTTGCGGTCAAACAAAAAGCGTTCCAGCAGTTGTCCAGCAGAAATAATTTTTCCTTTGGTGAGCGGAATGTATTCGCCGTATTCTTTGATAATATCAATAACTTTTTGTCCTGGCTTGGGATTGATGCCGCTTTGGGTGTAATAGCCAATTTTGATGGTATCGCCCACAACTACTTTTCCTTGATCTAACGGAATAGTGCCCGTCAATAGATTCAAAAATGTCGATTTTCCGGTGCCGTTTTTGCCAATGATGCCAATGCGCTCACCGCGTTGAAAATCAAAACTAAAATTGTCCAAAATAACCAAGTCCTTAAATTTCTTGGAAACCTTGTGCAGCTCAATAATTTTGCTGCCCATGCGCTCCATGTTGATCTCCAATTCGACCACATTTTCTTTGCGTCGGCTTTCTGCTTTTTGTTTAATCACGTAAAAATCGTCCTGACGCGATTTCGATTTGGTAGTTCGCGCTTTAGGCTGTCTGCGCATCCATTCTAATTCTTTCACAAAGAGGTTTTTGGCTTTGTCCACGCTGGCATTTTCAGAGGCAATGCGCTCTTCTTTTTTGGCCAGATAATAGGAATAATTTCCTTTGTATTGGTAAATTTTTCCGTTGTCCAATTCGATGATTTCGTTGCACACGCGCTCCAAGAAAAAACGGTCGTGCGTCACCATAAAGAGCGTGATATTTTCTTTGGCAAAATAACTTTCCAACCATTCAATCATCTCGAGATCCAAGTGGTTGGTGGGTTCATCCAAGATCAATAAATCGGGTCGATTAATCAAAATAATGGCCAAGGCCAAGCGTTTTTTTTGTCCACCCGACAGGTTTTTTACTTTGAGCTTAAAATCTTCCAGTTTGAGTTTGAAGAGAATTTGCTTGTATTGGGTTTCAAAATCCCAAGCATTCCATTGGTCCATCAAGTCAAAGGCTTTTTGGTAGGCCTCTGAGTCGTCTGGGTTTTCGAGCGCTTTTTCGTATTGTTCAATTACTTTCAAGACCGCATTGTCTGAGGCAAATATGCTTTCTTCGATGGTCAATTCGTCTTGCAAGGCCGGATCTTGCGACAAAAAGGCCATGTTCAAGTCTTTGCGCACCACCACTTGTCCGGTATCGGGTTCGTCTTCGCCATTCAAGATTTTCATGATACAGGTTTTGCCCGAGCCATTCTTGGCGATAAAGGCAATTTTTTGGTCTTTGTTGATGCCAAAAGAGAGGTTTTCAAACAGCGTGCGTTCGCCAAATGATTTCGAAATATTTTCTACCGATACGTAATTCATCTAACTAATTTGCTGAGTTGATCTGTTATATTAATTTGGCAAGTGCGCAAAAGTAGTATTTTAAATGGTGTCCTCATTTTCAAATCTTCAAATTTCCAAATCGATACAGTATATTTGTCCAATGCAACTATCGGTAATCATACTCAATTACAATGTGCGCTATTTTTTAGAGCAATGTGTGCGTTCTGTACAAGCCGCTATTCAAGACATGGATGCAGAAATTATTGTGGTTGATAATGCTTCGTCTGATGACAGTTGCGCGATGATGCAACGCCTTTTCCCTGAAGTTTTACTCATCCAAAATACCGAAAATGTTGGCTTCACCAAAGGAAATAATATTGGCGTAGCCCAAGCCCAAGGCGAATTTATTTGCATCCTCAATCCCGACACGGTGGTGGCTGAGGATACCTTTACCAAGTTGTTTGACTTTGTTCAAGGAAAATCCAATTTAGGTATGGTGGGTTGTCAACTCATTGACGGCAGCGGCAAATTCTTGCCCGAATCCAAACGCGGTGTTCCCACGCCTTGGGTGGCCTTTACTAAAATTACAGGCTTATATAAATTTTTCCCCTCTTGGTCTATATTCACAAAGTATTATGCCCAGCAGCTATTGCCCAACCAAACGGGCCAGGTCGAGATTTTGGTAGGTGCTTTCTTGTTTATGCGAAAAGCAGTTTATGATGAAGTGGGTGGCTTTGACGAAGGCTGTTTTATGTATGCCGACGATATCGATTTGAGTTACAGTATACTTCAAAAAGGCTATACCAATTGGTATTTTGGCGAAACCACCGTGATTCATTACAAAGGCGAAAGTACCTTGCGCGACGAGAAATACATGCGTCGCTTTCAAGAAGCCATGCAGTTTTTTTACCAGAAGCATTTTGGTCAATCGTTTTTTTCTTGGTTTTTGATGCAAGGTTTGCGACTGGGCGCTTTTTTGTTTTCGCTACAAAAGAAACAGCAAGCAGTAACCCAAACCAAACCAATTCGTTCTTATGTGTTGGTCTCCAATCAGGAAGCTTTGCGAGACAGTTTAGCCAAAAAACTACAGGCAACCGTCATTCGTACTGCTCAGCCCCAAGTTAAAGAAGTTCTACCTCAGCAAGAAGTTGTTTTTGACGCAGATTTTATCTCAAATAAAGCTTGTATTGCTCAGATGAAACAATTGGCAGCGGCAGCTGTAACTTTCAAAATTAAACCCAAAAATGCGCAATATATAATTGGGAGCAACCACAGCAATGACCGAGGCACCGTGATTTCTTGGGATGATTTGAAATAAAAAATATTCCCCTGAAATTTGAATAATTCGTATACAAACAAGATTAAATTTAGTATTTTCGCAAGCAATAAATAAAAAGAGACCATTGGGTTACAACTATGGCAAAATTTGAATTAAAACTCCCGAAAATGGGAGAGAGTGTTGCCGAGGCAACGATTACCAATTGGTTAAAAGAAGTAGGGGATACCATTGCTGCCGATGAAGCGGTTTTGGAAATTGCCACCGATAAGGTAGACAGTGAAGTTCCCTCAGAAGTGTCGGGCATTTTGGTTCAGAAATTGTTTGGTAAAGACGATTTAGTTCAAGTAGGCCAAACCATTGCCATTATTGAAACCGAGGCGGCGTCTGCTGCTCCAGTAGAAGTTCCTGTGGTAGAACAAGCTGCAGAAGCGGTTATGCAAACGGTGGTAAGTGCACAAGAATCTATAGCTGCTCCCGCATTAGCCACAGATTATAGTCAGTCAGACAAATTTTATTCTCCTTTAGTAAAAAATATAGCCAAACAAGAAGGGATCTCTTTGGCACAATTAGACCAAATTTCGGGTACCGGAAAAGATGGTCGCGTAACCAAAAACGACATTTTGGCTTTTATTGCTCAAGGTCCAACTGCAACCCAATCCGTTCAGCCTGTTGCTGCCAAATTGGCTTCAGCTGAAACATCAGTTTCCAAGGCGATGCCCGTTTCGGTAAACGGCCAAGACGAAATGATCGAAATGGACCGCATGCGCAAGCTCATTTCGGGCTATATGGTTCAATCCTTGCAAACTTCAGCACACGTACAATCGTTTATCGAAGTAGACGTGACGGCTATTTGGGATTGGCGAGAGAAAAATAAAAATGCCTTTGAAAAACGCGAGGGCGAAAAACTCACCTTTACGCCCATATTCATGGAGCTTATTGCGCGCGCTTTAAAGGATTTCCCGATGATGAACATCTCGGTTGAAGGCGATTACATCATCAAAAAGAAAAACATCAACTTGGGGATGGCTGCGGCACTTCCCAACGGAAACTTAATTGTTCCGGTGATCAAAAATGCCGATCAACTCAATTTGTTGGGCATGGCCAAAGCGGTCAATGATTTGGGTAGTCGAGCTAAAGCCGGCAAACTCAAACCAGACGACACCCAAGGCGGAACCTATACGGTAACCAACGTGGGCACTTTTGGCAGTGTGTTTGGTACACCCATCATCAACCAGCCGCAAGTAGGAATCTTGGCGTTGGGCGCCATTCGCAAAGTACCTGCCGTAATCGAAACCCCAGAAGGTGATTTTATTGGCATCCGCAAAAAAATGTTCTTGTCACACAGTTACGATCACCGCGTAGTGGATGGGGCGCTTGGCGGAAGCTTCGTGAAACGCGTGGCCGAATACATGGAAGCTTTTGATGAAAACCGGAGTTTTTAATTAATAATTAAAAATGAATAATTAAAAATGATGCCTCTTGAAAAAGGGGCTTTTTTTGTTTCTAAAATCAATATAATAGGAGAAATCAACACAATCTAAACATTTCCAAATCTTCAAATCTTCAAGTTTCAAACAAAAGTTCTAGAATACTCAAGAACGGAGAACCGACAACTGATAACCCACAACAGACAACAGCTTCAATTATTCATTTTTCATTATTAAGTATACATTCTTAATTATCCTATCTTTGGTCCTCTAAAAATTCACCATGGAACTCAAACTCAATAAACCCATTTGCTTTTTTGATCTCGAAACCACCGGCATTGAAGTGGCCAAAGACCGTATTGTTGAAATTTCTATTTTAAAAGTATTTCCCAACGGCACCCAAGAAAGCAAAACTTGGTTGGTGAATCCCGAAATGCGCATACCCGATGTCGTGATTGCCGTGCACGGTATTACGAATGAAAAAGTGGCCAATGAACCTACGTTCAGTCAGTTGGCGCCACAAATACACCACATGATCAAAGACTCCGATTTGGCCGGATTTAACTCCGATCGTTTTGATATTCCGTTATTGGTCGAAGAATTACTGCGCGCTGGGGTTGATTTTGACATGAAAAATCGTGTGTCGGTAGATGTGCAAACCCTCTTTCACAAAAAAGAAGAACGCACCCTGAGTGCCGCTTTGAAATTTTACTGCGGAAAATCGTTAGAAAATGCGCATTCGGCCGAGGCCGATACGATGGCGACCTTCGAAATATTAAAAGCCCAATTGGATCGTTATCCCGATTTGGAAAACGACATGAAGAGTTTGTCTGAATTTACGACACGCAAGAAAAGCGTTGATTTTGCCGGATTTATCGCCTTGGATACCGAAGGGCAAGAGGTTTTTGCTTTTGGGAAACACAAAGGCGTTCGTGTAGAAAAAGTATTAGAAGACGAGCCCGGTTATTTTGGCTGGATTCAAAACGCCGATTTTCCGTTGTATACCAAAAAAGTACTCACGGGTATTAAACTGAGAAAATTAAACAACAAGTTCTAGAAGGCATGAAAATTATTTGCATTGGCAGAAACTATGTGAAGCACATTGAGGAGTTGCAAAACGAGCGACCTGCAGAGCCGGTGGTGTTTTTGAAGCCCGATTCGGCGGTATTGCTCAAACAGCATCCGTTTGTGATTCCGGCTTTCTCTAGCGACATTCACCACGAAGTAGAGTTGTTGGTTAAGATTTCGAAAGTAGGGAAATACATTGACCCCAAATTTGCCCATCAGTATTACGACGAAATTGGTTTGGGCATCGATTTTACCGCGCGCGATTTGCAACAACAGCTCAAAGACAAGGGTTTGCCATGGGAAAAAGCCAAAGCCTTCGACGGTTCGGCAGTAATTGGCGAGTTTAGATCAAAAAAACTTTTTAGTTCCCCGGAAAACATTATTTTTGAATTGAAAAATAACGGTCAAACGGTTCAACAGGGGAATTCGGGTTTGATGTTGTGGAATATAGATGAACTCATTGCGCACGTTTCCCAATTTTTTACGTTAAAAATAGGGGACGTTATTTTTACCGGAACTCCCGAAGGCGTGGCAAAAGTAATGCCAAACGATGTGTTGGAAGGGTTTCTCGAAAACGAAAAAGTATTCAGAATAAACATAAAATAGTATGGCTTTACATTACAATTTAGCAAAAGTATATGCACTATCTGACAATGATCCAGAGTTTGTGCATCAAATCATTTCGTTGTTTGTTTCTGAAGTTCCTCTTGATTTGAAGCAGGTAAAAACAGGCGTGAAAGAAGGCGATCACAAATTGGCCTACAGTTATGCACACAAAATTAAACCAACTTTAGATTTATTGGGAATGGATGTGGCTTTTCAAGAGATCTTGCAAATAGAAGCTTGGACCAAAGCCGAAGGAAAAAAGAAAGAAATTAAACCGGTTTTTGACAGCGTGGAAGCTCAAATCGAAAAAGCCGTAAAAGAAATTAGCAAAGATTTCAATTTGTAATTAAAAATAAAAATCAATAGAAAAGGGCTTATAATCAAGCTCTTTTTTTATGAAATCAAACAAGTAATGAAAGCAGCAATTCTTACCATAGGCGATGAAATTTTAATTGGCCAAATTGTGGATACCAATTCGGGTTTTATAGCCAAATCCTTAGATAAAATTGGCATTGAAGTGTGTGAAATGCAATCGATAGCCGATGACAAAACAGCGATTTTGGAAGCCTTTGGGCGTTTTCAAAATCGAGTCGATCTTGTTTTGATTACGGGCGGTTTAGGACCAACCAAAGACGACATTACCAAACATACCTTTTGTGAATATTTTGAAGACCAATTGCAGCGCAATAGGGCAGTGGAGGAGCACGTAATTCGGTTGTTTCAAGAAAAACTCAATTTGGTGGCTACCCAAGTAAACAAAGACCAAGCCTTGTTGCCGTCGCGTGCCGAAGTGTTGCACAACGAATTTGGTACCGCTCCAGGCATGTGGCTGCGCAAAGACCAAACCGTTTTTGTTTCAATGCCCGGCGTGCCTTATGAAATGAAGGCCATTGTAACCAATGAGTTGGTGCCCAAATTGGTGCGCGAATACCAACGGCCGTATATCATTCACCAAACTATCTTAACCTATGGGCAGGGCGAAAGTCGCATCGCCGAACGCATCGAAGACTGGGAAAATAACTTGCCTGCTTTTATTAAATTAGCCTATTTACCTAGTCCTGGAAAGGTTCGTTTGCGTTTGTCGGCAAGAGGAACAGACAAATCAGTTTTAGAAAAAGCACTCAAAGAAAACATTGATCAACTCAAAACATTAATCGGAGAAATCATCGTTGGTTTTGAAGAAGAAGATACTATAGAAGTTGTTGTGGGCCGTTTGCTTCAAAAACAGCACCTCACAGTAGCTACTGCCGAGAGTTGTACCGGAGGAAAAATTAGCCAAGTAATCAGCAGTGTGCCGGGTGCCTCGGCCTATTTTAAAGGCAGTGTGGTTTGCTACGCAACAGCCGTAAAAGAAGAAGTGCTGGGCCTCGATCCGCTGCTTATCCAAACAGCAGGCTTAGTAAGTGCTGCTGTGGCGGTTCAGATGGCCGAAAAGGTACGCCGACTGCTGAAATCGGATTTTGCTATTGCAACCACGGGTAATGCTGGGCCAAGTTTGGGCGACGAATCGGTGCCATTGGGAACAGTTTTTATTGCGATAGCATCGGCACAAGAAACAGTTGTTGAGCGCTTTAGTTTTGGTCAGCCCCGAGAAAAAGTAATCGATATTGCGGTGAATAAAAGTTTGGAACTGCTGCAAAAAGAAATTTTAAAAAATCTAGTTTAATTATTTTGGATATAGGTTTATTTTTCTTTTATTTGCACCCTCGAATTGAATAACGATAAAAGATAAGCATAATGTCAAGAGTTTGTGACCTTACAGGTAAAAGAGCGATGGTGGGAAATAACGTTTCTCACGCGATGAACAAAACCAAAAGAAAGTTCTCTGTGAACTTGGTTAAAAAACGTTTTTATCTTCCAGAAGAAGACAGATGGATTACCCTAAGAGTAGCTGCATCTACAGTTAAAACAATCAATAAAAATGGAATCGCTGCTGTTTTGAAAAAAGCACAAGCTAACGGATTCATTAAATAATCCTTCCAAAAGTAAATAGATAGCAAGATGGCAAAGAAAGGCAATAGAATTCAAGTGATATTAGAATGTACAGAACACAAAACATCAGGTGTTCCAGGAACTTCTCGTTACATCACGACCAAGAACAAAAAAAATACACCCGATCGTTTAGAAATTAAAAAATTCAACCCGATTTTGAAGCGTGTAACTGTTCACAAAGAAATTAAATAATAATAAGAAGCTTTTAGTATAAAGTTTCAACACAAAATAATTGAATCATGGCAAAGAAAACCGTAGCATCGTTACAAACATCTTCAAAAAGATTATCAAAAGCTATCAAAATGGTAAAATCGCCTAAATCAGGTGCATACACTTTTGTAGAAGCAATTATGACTCCAGAAGAAGTGGATGAGTTCTTGAGAAAGAAATAATTTTTCACACAGTATATAGAAGGCTACTTTCATTCGGAAGTAGCTTTTTTATTTTTATATTTATCCCATTATAGATTTCACGTAGACAAGTAGTTTTCCCATGAGTTTTTTTAAAAGAATATTTTCCTCTTCCAAAATAGACCCCAGCACCAGCGAAGAGGCCAAACAAACCTTAGACAAAGGGCTTGAAAAGTCTAAAACCAGCTTTTTCAGTAAGCTAACAAAAGCGGTAGCCGGGAAGTCAAAAGTAGACGATGAGGTTTTAGATAACTTAGAAGAGATTTTGGTTTCGTCTGATGTAGGCGTAGCCACGACCCTAAAAATTATTCAGCGCATCGAAAAACGCGTAGCGGCCAATAAATATTTGGGCACCGAAGAATTGAATCTGATACTTCGCGAAGAAATATCGGCCTTATTGGCTGAAACCAATACAGAAAATGCCACCGATTTCGAAATCCCGACTACAGCAAAGCCTTATGTAATTATGGTGGTAGGAGTAAACGGTGTGGGAAAAACAACTACCATTGGTAAGATGGCCAGTCAATACAAGAAAGCGGGTTATAAAGTGGTTTTGGGAGCGGCAGACACCTTTAGAGCAGCTGCCATCGATCAGTTGCAAGTATGGGCTGATCGCGTGGGCGTTCCTTTGGTAAAACAACAAATGGGTAGTGATCCGGCTTCGGTTGCTTTTGATACCTTACAATCAGCAGTGGCGCAAAAAGCCGATATCGTAATTATTGATACCGCAGGTCGTTTGCACAATAAAACCCACCTCATGACCGAACTCACCAAGGTGAAACGCGTAATGCAAAAAGTAGTCGAAACAGCACCCCACGACGTCATGTTGGTATTGGATGGTTCAACCGGTCAAAATGCTTTTGAGCAAGCCAAACAATTTACAGCAGCCACCGAAGTAAGTTCGTTGGCCGTAACCAAATTAGACGGTACGGCAAAAGGAGGCGTAGTGATTGGGATATCAGATCAATTTCAAATCCCGGTGCGTTACATAGGCGTAGGCGAGGGAATTGATGATTTGCAGGTGTTTCACAAAACTGAATTTGTTGATTCATTTTTTAATTAATAGTCACATGAGTATCATTCAAAAATTCAAATCAATTAAAGTCCTGAGGCTTATATTTACTGCAATTATTTTAATTTTTGCAGGCAAGATCTTTGATCATTTTCATTTTCAAAATACCGCCTTAACGATCAATTTGGTTGCTTTTTTCTTGTTTTTTTATAGCATTATATTGGCAATCGAATCCAGAGGCAAGAAGTAATTTTCCTTGAAATTTTATTTATCATGAAAAGAGTTCTATGTGTTTTGGCCCTCCAATTGCTTTTGACTTCCTGTCAAACTTCGGTTAGCGAAAAATCGCTAAAAAACCTCAATGGCTACTGGGAAGTTCAAAAGGTTGTATTTCCCGACGGCAGCGAAAAAATATTGCCACCTAGCGAAACCGATGATTATTACGAATTCAAAAACCAAAAAGGATTCCGCAAAAAAGTAACGCCCCTGGTTACCGGAAATTACTTAGTCAATGACCTCAATGACGAGTTTGTCTTGACTACTAAAGAAGGCAAGTATTACTTAAATTTCAAAACTTTCTTGTCCAAATGGTCGGAGCAAATCAAATCAATCGACGAAAATCAATTGGTGCTCGTGAGTGAAGAGAAATACGAATATCATTACAAAAGACCGCAACCTTTTTCTCTAAAATAATGGCAAAACGATTGGGCAACGACAGTGCAATTGGGGCAATCCTAAACGAAATCATCGCCAGCAATAAATTGCAATCTGGTTTGGACGAGGTGGAGGTAAAAACCGCTTGGTTTGCACTCATGGGAAATGGGGTTGGCACCTACACCAAAGAAGTACAGCTAAAAAATGGCACCCTGTATGTTTCGTTAAACTCGGCGGTGTTACGAGAAGAATTACACCATGGGCGAGATAAAATTATCGCCATGATCAATGCCGAATGCAAACGCGAAGTAATCAACAAAGTCATTTTACGATAAAAAAAGTCCCGTTCTATTGAGCGGGACTTTTTTTATGAGTTGTATCGATTTAGAATTGCTCTCTACCCGAAAAGTGAAAAGCCGATTCAATCGCTGCATTTTCATCGCTGTCTGATCCGTGTACGGCATTTTCTCCAATAGAAGCTGCATATCTTTTACGAATAGTTCCATCAGCTGCATCAGCAGGATTGGTTGCGCCAATTAAGGTTCTGAACGCATCCACCGCATTGTCTTTTTCTAAAATAGCCGCTACGATAGGTCCTCTTGTCATAAATTCTACCAACTCCCCAAAAAATGGACGAGCTGCGTGTACCGCATAAAAAGCCTGTGCATCCGCTACTGTAAGTTGTGTAAGTTTCAAGGAAACGATTTTAAAACCCGCTTCTGTAATCATGTTCAAGATTCCGCCTATGTGCCCGTTTTCTACCGCATCGGGCTTAATCATGGTAAATGTTCTATTCGTTGTCATGTATTCTTGTTGTTAAATTTGGCTGCAAAAATAGTTTTTTTGAAGCAATTCCTGCTGTCCGCTGTATCTTTTTTTTAGTACCAGCATTCCATTTATTGAATGTCTTATTAAAAAAAAGGATGCCGCTCCCATCAGGGCTAGTCTGTAGAAATAAAAAATCCCTTGCTACAATGTAACAAGGGATTCTTACTATTATAAAGCGTTTGCTTAGTTTCTCACTAATTTAATAGTAGAAGTTGCAGAAGCAGTAGCGATTCTTGCGAAATAGATTCCGCTGTTTAATGCAGCAGCATCAATTACAGCTGAAGTAGCTTGAGGAGCAACAGTCATAACCGTTTTTCCTAATACATCTACGATTTGGATAGAAGTAATAGCTTCGTTAGCTGAAGCTACATTCCATACGTTTTGAGATGGGTTAGGGTAAACTTTAAAGTTTCCGTTGTCAAAAGTTACATTTGCCAAAGCAGGAGCGAAGTTGTAATCACCCGTTAGTTTGTTGAACGTAATGTCATAAGCTCCAGGTACAGAAGGAATATTTGGACCACCAGAAGTAGCTACGCCTGTTGGCCAAGTATCTCCACCCCAGTTTACAGCCCAAGAATGACCTTCACGGAATTTAGTTTGTCCGTCGATCAAAGTAAAGTTTGCTTTTGCGTAGTTTACACCGTCTGTAGTAGTCATGTCGAAATCAAATCCGTCACCCCATCCACCAGTAGCGCTTCCAATTAAGCTTACTAGAGGGAAGAAGAAATTGTATTCACCTGTGTCTTTGTTGAAAGTAACTGAGTAGGTTCCAGCTACTGAAGGAATGTTTGGTCCACCTGCTGTAGCCACACCTGTTGGCCATGCTACATCACCCCAGTTTACAGCCCAGTCGTGTGCTTGACGGAATTTAATCTCACCAGTAGATAGAGTCAACCCACTCAAGGTATAGTTGATTCCGTCGGTAGTAGTTAAGTCAGTATCGTTACCCCAACCTGTAGCACCAGAACCAGTAATAGAAATTACTTGGAAAATTGGAGCTGCTGTAAAAGTATATTCACCTGTAGCAATGTTTAAGGTAATAGAGGAATAGTCTCCCCCAACAACAGGAATAAATAAAGTAGCATCAGAAACTACACCACCTGGGAAAGTATCTCCACCGTAAATTGCAGTATCAACATCAAATTGAGCAGTACCATCCAACAACGTAGCATTGTTGTAGTGGTAGTTTTCAGCATCTGAAGTAATTAAGGTTAATCCATTCACATCAGCAACTGCAGTACCAATAAGTTTTACTGCAGGGATTGGATTTCCACCAGTAAAAGCATACTCACCAGTTGATTGGTTAAAGGTAACATTATAAGTTCCTGCAATAGCCACAATGTTTGGTCCGTCTTGCGTTCCAGTTCCTGTAGGGAATCCATTTGCACCCCAGTTTACAGTCCAACCGTGATCTAAACGGAATTTAAATTCTCCACCTGGCATGATGAAATTGTCCAAAGTCCAAGTTACTCCATCTGTTGAAGTTAAATCTGCATCAATACCCCAGTCGCCAGTTGCGCCAACTCCGACCATTGATACTTGTGCGTTGCTGCTAAAGCTCAATAAGAACATAACAAGCAAAGAATAAAGTAAATTTCTTTTCATAGTTTTAGTTTTAATTGTTAAAAAAGTTGTGTAAAAGTAAGTAATTTTAATAAATAGGTCTTTATACATTAGTTAAATAAACAAACGAAAACGTTTTCGTGTTAATAACATTATTTTATTGTTATTTTTTCCAGAATGCTTATTTACAGTGTTGTAAATGAATTTTAACTACCCCTTTTAGCTTAATCTATAAAAAGACTGGTAAATTCCATTTTTAAGGGGTGTAATTCACGAAGCAAAAGAGCTAAAAAGTCAAGGCCGTAGATGCCGTAATAATCCGAAAAATTGGTACTGCGTTCCAGTAATTTTTGGTTGGGAAACACCTCGTTTTGTATGGCCAAAAGGCGATCAATTGCCTCTTGGTTTGTTTTTACTTCCGCTCGATGAAAGCGTTTTTCTAGCGCAGCCAATCCTTTTATTTGTTTAGCTTCTTGTGCGTTCAACATCGATAAAAACGAAGGATGTAAAACAGCTGCTTCTTTGTGCAAGTTTTTGAACTGCTGGGCTAATTGAGATTTTAAGCCCGAAAAATCGAGCGATTTAGCAGAAGTTTTAGCCAAGTACAAATGGGTTAATTCATCTGGAGGTAAATAGATGTCTTTCCAAGAAAGTGGTGTTTTGTCCCATTTTTCTTTTGCTTTTTCGGAAGCGATAACAACCGAATTACGCAACAACAGGATCGGAAATGCAACTTGCGCGTGGCAAAATAGTGCTTTCAGTTCAAGCCAATAGGCCAGTTCACCGCCACCGCCAATGTAACATAAATTGGGTAAAATCACTTCTTGATATAGGGGGCGTAGCAATACGTTGGGGCTAAATTTTTCGGGTTGGTTTTCAACTAATTTTTGAATTTCTTCTACTGAAAATTCGAGCGCGGTATTCAGTACTTTGAATACATTATCTTCAAATACAATGCGTTCCCGCAAGTTTTTGTCTAAGTAAAACAAGTTGATTTCTCGGGGATTTACTTGAATTTTATACCCTTTCATCAGGGCAATGCTTTCTTGTACTGCAGAAAATGAAAATTGAGTTTCTAATTCAGCTTGCACGTAGGGTGCAAATAAAGATTTAAGTGCCCGGCAATCGGCATCGATAATTACCAATCCATGGTTTCCAAATAGGGCATTTGCCAAAATTCGGGTAGCTTCAGCCAAGGTTTTTGATGGCAAATAAGCCATTTCAAATAAGGCAACAAGCTCGGATGTAGGGGCAGAGTTACCCAATAATTGCTTTATTTCAGCAATTACTACATCCATTCCCTCCGTTTGCATGCGACCCACTGCACCTGTATCCGTTTTGTTCCAAACTACTTTTTTGTTTTTTACATACAAGTGATTGATTTCTTCCAAATCATGGTCTTCGGTGGCCATCCAATATACCGGTACAAAATGCTGCTCGGGGTATGCTTCTTGCAGTTGCTTGCAGAGGTTTATTGCAGTAATGATTTTGTAAATAAAATACAGCGGTCCGGTGCCAATATTTAGCTGATGACCCGTAGTAATTGTAAAGGTGTTTGCTTGCCGCAACGCACTAATGTGCTGTTTGGTTCGCGCACTTATGGCAACATTTTTATATTGTTCTTCGAGGGTGTTGGCCAAAATAGTCCGAAATTGTGGCGGGAAATTTGCTGCTTTTTCGTTTAGCTGAGCTTTGAAATTTTCGAGCTTAGGGAACCGATGGTATAACGGCTTAATCTGCTCCTTTTCTTGCAGGTAATCTTGTAGTAATGGACTAAAAAAGGAAGAGTAGGCGTAGGCTGAACAATCATCGGGCATAGCAACGTATTTTTGGTAAAAATAGCAAAAAAACCAATTCTAAGTTGGTCTAGCTGCATTCGCTTTCGATTGTCATTTATTCTATTACTTTTGTACAAATTAGTTGTCTTGAAACCCATTTTATTAGTCACACCGCCCTTTACTCAGCTGAATACGCCCTATCCGGCTACGGCCTATTTAAAAGGGTTTCTAAACACCAAACAACTAGATTCCCACCAGTTCGATTTGGGCATAGAAACCTTGTTGCAGTTATTTTCTAAATCAGGACTCACGCAACTTTTTGCACAGGCTGCAAATCAAACCAATCAAGCGAATTGGACAGAGAATGACCAACGCATATTTGGTTTACAAGCCAATTACATTCAAACCATAGATTCGGTAGTTGCGTTTTTACAGGGCAAAACACCCAGTTTGGCCAAGCAAATTTGTTCGGGTTATTTTTTGCCCGAAGCCAAGCGGTTTGCTCAAGTCGAAGAAACCGATTGGGCATTTGGATCACTCGGTATGCAAGACAAAGCCAAACATCTTGCCACCTTGTATTTGGAAGATTTATCTGATTTTATTGTGTCGGTAGTGGATGAAAATTTTGGTTTTAGTCGCTATGCCGAACGCTTGGGCCGCAGCGCTTCGAGCTTTGATGAATTGTATTCCCAATTGCAAAATGATTTTACTTTTATAGACCAGCTGAGTCTGGACTTATTTGCTGCCAAAATGCACGACATACAGCCTAAATTGTTGTGTTTATCGGTGCCATTTCCTGGCAATTTATTCAGTGCTTTTCGTTGTGCCCAATGGGTGAAACGCAATTTTCCGTCATGTAAAGTGGCCATGGGTGGTGGATTTCCCAACACCGAATTGCGTTCCGTTTCAGACCCGCGGGTATTTGAATTCCTCGATTTTATTACACTTGATGATGGTGAACTGCCACTTGAATTACTTTGGCAACACTTGGAACATCCGAAGTTGCCGCGCCAGTTAAAGCGTACTTTTTTGGCAGAAAATGGCCAAGTCATTTATGTAAATAATGCTACGCAAGCAGATTACAAGCAAGCTCAGGTGGGCACACCCGATTATACAGATCTGCCTCTAACCAAATACATTTCGGTAATCGAAGTGCTCAATCCGATGCACAGTTTGTGGAGCGATGGCCGCTGGAACAAACTCACCATGGCCCACGGTTGTTATTGGGGAAAATGCACGTTTTGCGATATTTCATTAGATTACATCAGTTTATATGAGCCTGTGGCTGCCGCTTTGTTGGTAGATCGCATGGAAGAATTAATTGCCACAACCGGCGAAACCGGATTTCATTTTGTTGATGAGGCGGCACCGCCAGCACTCATGCGCGAAGTAGCACTCGAAATTATTCGAAGGGATTTGGTCGTGAGCTGGTGGACCAACATTCGCTTTGAGAAAAGTTTCACGGCAGATTTGTGTCTGCTGCTCAAAAAATCGGGCTGTATCGCCGTTTCGGGTGGGCTCGAAGTAGCTTCTGATCGCTTGTTGGACTTGATTGATAAAGGAGTAACCGTAGCGCAAGTAGCTCAGGTGACGCATAATTTTACGATTTCAGGTATATTGACGCATGCCTATTTAATGTACGGCTACCCTACGCAAACGATACAAGAAACCGTCGACAGCCTAGAAATGGTGAGGCAGTTGTTTGAGTTAGGCGTAGTGCAATCGGGGTTTTGGCATCAGTTTGCGCTCACTGCCCACAGCCCAATAGGGTTGAATCCGGAGAAGTATGGCGTTACGATCTTAAATAAAGAACCCGGAACCTTTGCCAACAATGATTTGTTGTTTGCCGATGCAACGGGCATTGATCACGATCAGTTTAGTTTTGGATTAAAAAAATCCTTGTACAATTATCTGCACGGCATATGTTTTGAATTGCCCTTGCAGGATTGGTTTGATTTTAAAATTCCCCGCACAACGGTATCGCCAAATTTCATAGCCCAAGCCATAGCGGCTATAGAATCGAATTATACCAAACCAACTGCCACGGTGTTTTGGTTGGGCAATCAGCCTACTATATCTATTCAAACCAAAATAAAAAGAGGACAACAGTATAAAAATGCCCAACTGCAATTTCACGACCTGACGCAGTCATTTAGCATTCAATTGCCAGAGGAGGAGGGAATTTGGTTGGCTGCTTTACTGCTTAAATGCAGTGCAGCACAACGCCAAAAAATAAAATTTGGCGAAATTCAAAAGGAGTACGAACAAAAATTTGAGAATTTCGAACTGTTTTGGCAATCCAAACCCATTCAAACTTTGCAATCAGTAGGTTTAGTTTGCTTGTAAAGGTTCTCCGTACAAATCAAATTCGGTGGCGTCAATGATGGTGATTTGAGCAAATTCACCCGTTTTTAAGTAAAACTTGGTAGCGTCCACCAATACTTCGTTGTCTACATCAGGACTGTCAAATTCGGTACGGCCAATAAAATAACCGCCTTCTTTTCGGTCAATCATGCAGCGAAAGGTTTTGCCTACTTTTTCCTGATTCAAATCCCAAGAAATTTGTGACTGTAAATCCATCAGTTCGGTTACTCGGGCTTGTTTTACTTCATCTGGCACATCGTCTTCGAGCAAATAAGCGTGCGTGTTTTCTTCGTGTGAATAGGCGAAACAGCCCATCCGGTCAAATTTCATTTCTTGCACAAAGTCTTTTAGGATTTCAAAATCGGCTTCGGTTTCTCCCGGATAGCCCACAATTAAAGTGGTGCGAATGGCCATCCCAGGAACAGCAGCTCTAAAGTCTTTCAGTAATTGTGTCGTTTTGGCTTGGGTAGTGCCGCGACGCATCGATTTTAATATCGAATCGGCAATGTGTTGCAACGGAATATCAATGTAATTGCAAATTTTTGGTTCGCGTTTCATGACTTCCAATACATCCAACGGAAAGCCAGTAGGAAAGGCATAATGCAAGCGAATCCATTCGATTCCTTCTACTTGAACTAAAGCTTCTAGCAGTTCGGCCAAGTTTCTTTTTTTGTAAATATCGAGGCCGTAATAGGTAAGGTCTTGGGCGATCAAAATGAGTTCTTTTACACCGTCTCTGGCCAATCCTTGTGCTTCTTTGACCAATTTTTCGATGGGTTGCGACAGGTGTTTGCCGCGCATCAACGGAATGGCACAAAAGCTACACGGACGATCACAGCCTTCGGCAATTTTCAAATAGGCGTAATTTTTGGGTGTAGTCGTGAGGCGTTCGCCCAACAATTCGTGTTTGTAATCGGCACCCAAGGCTTTGAGTAACAAAGGCAATTCGGTAGTGCCAAAAAATTGATCGATATTGGGGATTTCTTTTTCTAAATCGGGACGATAGCGCTCAGATAGACAACCAGTTACAAAGACTTTGTCGACCAAACCGCGTTCTTTTTTGTCGGCGTATTCTAAAATCATGTTCACCGATTCGGCTTTGGCATTGTCAATAAACCCACAGGTGTTGATCACAATGATATTGCCTTCGCGATCAGCAGGTGCTTCGTGCTCTACCTCTTTGCCGCTGGCGCGCAATTGGCCCATGAGTACTTCACTGTCATAGATGTTTTTGGAACATCCTAAAGTGATCACATTGATTTTATTTTGCTTGGTCGATTTTGTTCTCATTTTGCTTCAATTGGATTGCAAAAGTACATTAATTCCGAGAAGAAAAAGAGCTGTTTTTGTCCATCCTTTCGGGATATAAAAAAAGGCCTTAAAAAAGGCCTTCGGTTTTTTATGTAAAATTGAGACTATAATTCAAAAGTGAGGGTAGTCGTAAAGGAACTTACTCTTGTTTTTACTGCCGCACCATCTGTAAATCCGTAGGTAAAAAAGGAACGTTGGGTATACCGTTGCGACAAATCGTAAGCCAAATCCAAGCGAGTGTTTCCGAAATTATACCCAAAACCAGTAGAATAGGCCTTCAAAGCGCCCACAGTATATTTGTTTTGGTAAGGACTTTGTTCGTTCCGGAAACCGCCTCGTAAACTCCATTGTTTGATGCGGTATTCGCCACCCACGCGTAACTCGGTTGTATTTCTAAGACTGCTTTTAATGGCGCTATTGGCTACAGAAAACACCTCGTTGGGTTGGTAAGTACAATTGCTGTAATCTTTGCGAATTAAATCGACACTCAGTACCCCTTTTTTACCAAACACATAAGCCCAACTACCGGTAATTTCGTGCGGAGTGCGCAATTGATACGGACTGTAAATCATGATAACGTTTGATGTGGCAGAAGCATTATTTGGGTTGTAATTGGCAGTAAAATTTTTAGAAAATAAGCGTTGGTTTACTTCGTCGTTGAGCGTAAGCCAAGTGGGTGATTTATAACTTAAACCGGCCCGGAAAGATTGGTTGAATTTATGAATGGCGCCTACCTGAAACGAAAAACCATTTCCGTAGGTGTGGATGTTGTTTTCGAACTGTATTTTCTTGATGAGCGTAGGGTCATTCGCATTTTCTTCATAGAAAATGGCCGTTTTGGTGTAATCGGTGAAATGGGTGTTGAGGTTGATGCCAAAATACCAGTTGTCTTTGTATTGAAAGCCGCCATTGAAGGCTAATTTTCCGTTGTACCCACTAGAAATCACATAGTTTTCTTGGTAGTAGGAAGCAGCTGGAGAAAAATTTGGCAAGTAGGTGTCGTTGTTGGGGTTTGCCGGATCGTTTGTGATTACGTTGGCATAGTAGCCCAAATAGGCTTGTTCGTCTTGGTAATTTAAGTCTTCATAATAATTATTCAACAAGGTGTTTAAGTATATACCGCCTTGATTTTGGCTTGGATTGGCATAATACAAAAAGTAATTCGCTATCGAATTCTGGTTGTTATTGCCAACGGCATAGGTAGAATTGTTAAAGTTGTTGTCGTTTTCGTAGGCAATACAGAAGGCCAGTTTTTTCCAATTTTCTTTTGGGTCAGTAGCATGAAAGACAAAAACGGCTCCCGCCTGATTTAAATCAAATGCAACGCTGTTTTCGGTGGTCGTATTTCCAAAATAGGTCGAGCTGTTTTTGGTGTGTTGGTTATTTAAACTCGCCGAGAATTGGTTTGTCGTAAAGATAGCCGAACCCGCCGGATTGCTGTTGAGTGCCGATAAATCGCCGCCCAAAGCGCCAAAAGCCCCGCTCATAGCTCGAAAGCGAGCCGATCCATTGGTTTCGGTCATGCTATAACGTAGCGCTTGGGAAACTCCTTGAGCCCACAAGCCCGAAGCTGAGCACAAAATTACAAGTAGAAGGATTTTTTTCATGTTGCTTATTTTCTAAATTAGATTTAACGTCTGCCTCCGCCAGAAGAGCGACCGCCATTTGAATTTCCACTGTTATAAGAACCGCTGTTGTAATTTCCTGAACCTGATGGAGTAGGAGTATAACTGCGTGTTGGAGTATTATTACTTGATTGCACCGGCGCACTTTGACTTCGGGGTGTGGTAGATCCTGAGTTATAATAACGAGGGGTGTTGCTTTCTGTTCTCGTTCCGGAATTTGGGACTGCTATAGTGTTACGAGGCGCTTCATAATTGCGAGTGCCCGATCCGTTTGTTCTCGGGTTGTTTACATTAAACCGTGGATTGTCATAGTTTCGTGTTCCGCTATTGTCATTACGTACCGGGTTTGTTCCGTTGTTTCTTGGATTTGGATTGTAATTGGGGTTATTGCGAATAGGATTCCTTGGGTTCGCATCCAAATTTCCTCGTGGATTATTCCCGTTGCTTCGAGGCGGATAATTTTGTCCATACTGATAAGGAGTGCTGTATCGACCAATCCCATTTCTATGGCCGTTGTGGGTATAGGTGTTTCCGTAATACCAGTTTGGTGCATATGGATTAGAATAGTAGTAATTATAGTAGGGATAATAACCCCCAAAGTAGCTGTAATATGGACTGTATCCCCAACCTATATACATGGGGCTGTACCAGTAATTCCAACCCCAATACTGGTAAGGATCGTTCCAATACGAGTTGTACCAATAGTTGGACATGCCCCAATTGCTGTTGTAGAAATTATAATTTACTGCAACAGTATTGCTGCCCCAACTTTCGTTGCTTTGGCTGTATTCAGGATTGTGAGTAGTTGTATTTTGTTGAGAAATTGTGTCCGAAAGTGAGCTGTACTGCTCTACATCGGTGAAAGTTTCAGGCGTAGTTTGATTGTCTTGCAAACTACTAAAATAGTCTTTGTATTTATTGGGTTCTGCAACAGGAGCAGCTTGGCTTTGAGTAGGTTGATTGCCTGATCCATAAATGCCATCTCGATCAAAATAGGAAGCGTTTTGGTAGCCGCTGCAAGACTGAAAAAAAACAGCTAAAAATCCAAAGAAAGCATAGGTGTAAACTGCGCGCGAGGAAAAAGTTTTCGTTTTCATATCTGCTATTTTTATTGTTGAACCCAACAAAATTAGTTAGTTTTGCCGAACATTTTAGTTAAAAAAAGTTAAACAATTTTTGAGCCTATAAAACGATGAGTAAGAACCTTACCACACGCGCCGAAGATTATTCAAAATGGTACAACGAATTGGTTGTCAAAGCTGATTTAGCCGAGAATTCAGGCGTGAGAGGCTGCATGGTGATTAAGCCCTATGGTTATGCAATTTGGGAAAAAATGCAAGCAGAATTAGACCGGATGTTTAAAGAAACCGGTCACAGCAATGCTTATTTCCCCTTGTTTGTTCCCAAAAGCATGTTTGAGGCCGAAGAAAAAAATGCCGAAGGTTTTGCCAAAGAATGTGCCATCGTTACGCATTATCGATTAAAAAACGATCCCGATAAACCCGGTAAATTAATGGTTGATCCCAATGCCAAACTAGAAGAGGAGCTTATTGTTCGTCCTACTAGTGAAGCGATTATTTGGAGTACCTATAAAAATTGGGTGCAATCGTATAGAGATTTACCTTTATTAATAAACCAATGGGCCAATGTAGTTCGTTGGGAAATGCGCACGCGTTTGTTTTTGCGCACGGCCGAATTTTTATGGCAAGAAGGGCACACCGCCCACGCTACCAAAGCGGAAGCAGTAGCAGAATCCGTAAAGATGATGAATGTCTACGCTGATTTTGCACAAAATTTCATGGCTATTCCGGTAATTAAAGGGGTGAAAACAGAAACCGAGCGTTTTGCGGGTGCCGAAGAAACCTACTGTATTGAAGCTTTAATGCAAGACGGAAAAGCCTTGCAAGCCGGAACTTCCCATTTTTTGGGTCAAAATTTCGCCAAAGCTTTTGAAGTAAAATTCGCCACTGCCGAAGGCAAACAAGAATACGTTTGGGGCACCTCTTGGGGAGTTTCAACTCGATTGATGGGTGCTTTGGTCATGACGCATTCAGACGATCAAGGTTTGGTTTTGCCGCCCAATTTAGCGCCTATTCAAGTGGTGATTGTCCCAATTTATAAATCTGACGAGCAATTGGCCGAAATTTCATCCTTAGCCAATGAGCTTGCAACCGCATTCCGAAATCTTAAAGTTGCGGTAAAATACGACGACAGAACTACCCAAAAACCAGGATTCAAATTTAACGAATACGAATTAAAAGGAGTTCCGGTGCGCATTGCGATCGGGCCAAAAGACCTCGAAAACGGCACTTTCGAAGTGGCACGTCGAGATACCTTAAGCAAAGAAATAGTAGCCCAATCTGCCGTTGTAAATTACGTGCAAGATTTATTGGCACAAATTCAACGCGACTTGTTTGCCAAAGCCTTGCATTATAGAGATACACACATTACCGAAGTCAATTCTTTCGAGGAATTTAAGCAAGTTTTAGAAACCAAAGGTGGATTTGTTTCAGCACATTGGGATGGGACAGCAGAAACCGAAGAAAAAATCAAAGAATTAACCAAGGCAACGATTCGTTGTTTGGCTCTTGATCGCCTGTTAACCCCCGGAAAATGTGTGCTTACCGGAACGGAATCTACTGGAAGAGTGTTGTTTGCAAAGGCCTATTAAAAAAAAAGAAAAAAAAATAGACGACAACTTGTGCGAATAAAAAATAGTTGTATTTTTGCATCCGCATTACGGAAGTTTGGCCCGTTCGTCTATCGGTTAGGACGCCAGGTTTTCATCCTGGTAAGAGGGGTTCGATTCCCCTACGGGCTACAAGATTAAAATAATTTAGAAAAAAACATAAAATGGCAAATCATAAGTCAGCTTTAAAGAGAATCAGAAGTAACGAAAAAAGACGAGTTTTAAATCGTTACCAACACAAAACAACTCGTAATGCGATCAAAGCATTGCGTATGGCTACTGATAAATCAGATGCTGCTGCAAAATTGTCAAGTGTAATTTCCATGATCGATAAATTAGCGAAGAAAAATATCATTCACGATAACAAAGCTTCAAATTTAAAATCGAAATTAACAAAGCACGTATCCAAATTGTAATTTACAATTCACATAAAAACAGAAAGCTCCTTTTATAGGAGCTTTTTTTATGCTTGTAATTTTAGGCTCACTGCCGCCAATAAATCTTTCGAAATGGGTTTTGATACGAAATCCAATACCATCGAATAGGATTTTGATTTCTCGATGTCTTTGGGGTCTATGGTCGAGGACAATACAATTACTTTGCAATCGGCAAAAGCAGTCCGGTATTTGTCCTGAGCAAATGCATCCAAGAATTCCCAGCCTCCCATAACCGGCATGTTTAAGTCGAGGAAGATTAAAGTGGGGGTTGTGCTACTTTGCGACTCCAACAACGAATCCAAATAATGCAAGGCTTCTTCGCCATTTTGAGCTGTTACAATTTCTTTGGCATAAGCGGCCTTCGTAAACACCATTTTGCTAAGCATGGTGGTGATTGGGTCGTCGTCAACACATAAAAGTAAGTCCATAATTATAGGTTGTTATTTGTTGAATTTTAGGGTGAATGTGGTGCCTTTGTCTACTTTGCTTTCTATTTCGATCGTCCCGCCCATAGATTCAACCTGTGATTTTACTAAATATAAGCCCAATCCTTTGCTGTCGGGGTAATTGTGAAAGCGTTGGTATAATCCAAAAACTTTGTCTTTGTTTCGGGCCAAATCAATACCAATTCCGTTGTCTTTGAATGTTAGTATTACGCGATCCTCAACTTCTTTGGTTTGAATGCTGATTTTTAGGCTTCGATCAGTGGCTCGGTATTTTAAGGAATTCGTAAATAAATTCAATAGAATACTCTCTAAATAGGCTTTGTTTACCTGAAGCGTCGGCGCCAAATCCAATTCCATTTTCAAAATAGGTTGTGTGCTGCTAATTAAAAAGCTCAATTGGTTGAACACGTTTTCGAATACTTCTTTGATATCTACCTTTTCTCGCTGAATGGATGGACTGTCTTTAATGATAATCACTTTTACCAAATCACTGATGGTTTCGTTGAGCAAGTTGGTTGAGGTTTTAAACCCCGCCAAGATGGCCTGTAGTTCGGGGTTTTCTAAGGGAATGTCATCCAATAAATTTAGTAAGCCCGATAAGTTTGATAAGGGCGCCCGCAAATTATGCGAAGTGATATAAGAGAATTGTTTTAAGTCGGTATTGTTTTGGGTGAGCTCCCGGATCAGTTGTTCTTTTTCTTTTTCTTGCCTTTTCTCGGCGGTAATGTCTCGTTGAATAGAAACCCAATGCGAATGTTCGCCTTCTTGGTTGGTGATGGGCAACATTAAAAAATTCACCCAATAGCCTTCGCCCGATTTGTTCTTGTTATAGGATTCAAACTGATACGATTTTTTGGTCTTTAGCGCGTTGGCAATTTGCGGCAATACTTTGGCTACCGAATCTTTTGACATGAATACAGAAGGTGTTTTACCAATTACTTCAGCAGATTTGAATCCTGTTATTTTGGTAAAGGCCGGATTCACAAATACAATTTTTGGCACTGTGCGGTACGACTTTTCAGATTCGGTAATCATAACCGCGTCTTTGGTTTGGGTAACCACGGTTTCGAGCAGTTTCAGTCGCTGCTCCTCTGTTTTTTGTTTGGTAATGTCTTGAATGGCCCCAATCATTCGTATTGCTGTTTCGTTTTCGTCTTTCACCAAAAAGCCTCGATCAAACACAAACTTATAACTGCCATCGGCGCAACGAAAACGGTATTCGTCTTGCCATTTCTCTGTTTTTTGTTCTATGAACGAATACAATCGCACCGACATCTTGATGCTGTCTTCCGGGTGAATTCGGTCAAACCACCAACTTGAGGTATGGCCTACTTCTTCTTTTTTATACCCAAAAACCTCCTCGATTCCTTTGTTCCAGATGAAATAATCTTCCTGAATTTTCCAATCCCAAATGGTGTCGCTGGTGGCTTTGGCTACTATGTCGTAGCGTTCGTTAGAGGCTTTAATTTCCTCATCGGTATGTTTTAGGGTGTCGATAAATGCCAAGTTGTTGGCCTCGCTTTTGCCCAATACATAATACAAAAAAGCCGCTGCAATACCTACAAAAAAGAGGTCTTTAATAAAGTAAATTAATGATAAAGAGGCGAGTGATAAACCCAGTGAAGCCAATAAAAAGTAGCTACCAATAGCCAATGGTAAAAATAAAAATAGAAAATACAGGGCTATTTTATTCGACTTCTTTTTCATTGTTTCAAATATAAAAAAATATACCAAAACGACTCGGCAATTGACCAACTAATTACGGTTAAATTTTCGAAGGTGAACTTACCTTTAAGTTAATGAATTAAAGGTTTTTTATGTAAAAATAAAGTGTAGCTTTGCACCCATTAAAAATCACAGATGGAATCGATCAGAAACATTGCTATTATTGCCCACGTTGACCACGGTAAAACTACTTTGGTAGATAAAATAATGTACCATTGCCAACTTTTTCGCGAAAACGAAAACGCCGGCGATTTAATTCTAGACAACAACGACTTGGAGCGTGAAAGAGGAATTACCATTACCTCCAAAAACGTATCCGTTGTATACAAAGGAACCAAAATCAACATTATTGACACTCCAGGCCACGCCGATTTTGGTGGCGAAGTAGAACGCGTCCTAAACATGGCCGATGGGGTTTGTTTGTTGGTAGATGCCTTCGAAGGCCCTATGCCGCAAACGCGTTTTGTGTTGCAAAAAGCCATCGATTTGGGATTGAAACCTTGTGTGGTTATCAATAAAGTAGACAAAGAAAACTGTACTCCCGAGGAAGTACATGAAAAAGTATTCGATTTGATGTTTGAATTGGGTGCAGAAGAATGGCAATTAGATTTCCCTACCGTATACGGTTCGGCCAAAAACAATTGGATGTCTGACGACTGGAGAAATCAAACCGAAAATATAGAGCCTTTATTAGACATGGTCATTCAAAATGTGCCTGCTCCAAAAGTGTCCGAAGGAACTCCTCAAATGTTGATCACCTCGCTTGATTTTTCCTCCTTTACCGGTCGAATTGCGATAGGTCGTTTGGAGCGTGGCGTATTAAAAGAAGGCATGCCCATTTCCTTAGTGAAACGCGATGGACAAATCATGAAATCCCGCATCAAAGAATTGCACACGTTTGAGGGCCTTGGTCGTAAAAAAGTGCAAGAAGTTGTAGCCGGTGATATTTGTGCGATAGTAGGCGTAGAAGGATTCGAAATTGGCGACACCATTGCCGATTTTGAAAACCCAGAAGCCTTGCAAACCATCGCCATCGACGAACCAACCATGAGCATGTTGTTTACTATCAACGATTCTCCGTTTTTTGGAAAAGAAGGAAAATATGTTACCTCTCGACACATTCGTGATCGTTTGACCAAAGAATTAGAAAAAAACTTAGCGATGAAGTTGGGCGAAACCGACTCTGCCGATAAGTTCATGGTTTTTGGTCGTGGAGTACTCCACTTATCAGTTCTAATTGAAACCATGCGTCGGGAAGGCTACGAGATGCAAATTGGTCAACCCCAAGTAATCATCAAAGAAATAGACGGTAAAAAATGTGAACCTATCGAAGAACTCACCATCGATTTACCCGAATCCTTATCGGGCAGAGCGGTAGAATTTGTCACGTTACGTAAAGGCGAAATGTTGAGCATGGAAACCAAAGGCGAACGTATGATAATAAAATTCAATATCCCCTCACGTGGAATTATTGGTTTGCGTAATCAATTACTCACCGCTACCGCAGGTGAAGCCATTATGGCACACCGTTTCATTGGTTACGAACCTTTTAAAGGGGAAATTTCTGGACGTAACAAAGGGTCCTTAATTTCGATGGAAAAAGGAAAAGCGATTCCGTATTCTATCGATAAGTTGCAAGACCGCGGTAAGTTTTTTGTTGAACCAAATGTCGAAATTTATGAAGGTCAAGTAATTGGAGAAAACTCTCGTGGCGATGATATGTGTGTGAACGTGACCAAAGAGAAAAAACAATCCAACGTGCGTTCTTCTGGTAACGACGAGAAAGCCCGTATTATTCCCCCAATCATTTTCTCATTAGAGGAAGCCTTGGAGTACATTCAAAAAGACGAGTACGTGGAGGTTACCCCAAAATCAATTCGTTTGCGTAAAATTTACTTAACCGAAACCGATCGAAAACGCATCAAAATCTAAGTACAGTTTAGTTATAAAAAGAAACCCATTCTACTGCAGAATGGGTTTTTTTATGGGAAGCTGTTTCCAGCTGTCCGCGGTATCTTTTGTTCGTTCCTCTCAAAAGGATGCTGCTTCCATCTGGGCTAGTTGGGCGGCAACAAAAACTGCAAGGGAACATCCAGTCGCTCTTTCCATGATTTTTCCGAATGATCTTTTCCGGGGAAAAATTGCGTACTCCAGTTCGAAGCCGTAAATCCTTTTTCAACCATCAATGCATCTACCTTTTTTTGCAAGGGCGGATACAAAGCATCCAAGGTTTGATCGCCGTAATCAAAATAGATTTTATGTGTTTTAGGGTTGGGCAACTGCTTGCGCATATAGGCCAAAAATGCAGCAGGTACGGGATTGCCTTCCGCCGCAAAAATACCTGGCCAATGGGTAGATAAACAAGCGGCGCCGCCAAATACTTCGGGGTATTCACAAAGTGCGTACATCGAAATCAATCCACCCATGCTTGAGCCCGCGATACAGGTTGCTTCCGGTTTCGGATCAACGGCATAATGACTGTCAATGTAGGGTTTCAGTTCAGAAACAATAAACTGCAAATAAGCGTCGGCCAGAGGAGTAAAGCTGTCAGTAATTCGTCCTTTGTCTTTGAGTGCTTGTGTCACAAATTGCTGTTGAGCATCGGTTAAGGATTCGTAGGGTTTTTGCGGAAAATATTCCGGATGTCTTTTGGCTGTATTATTAATGCCCACCACAATAAAATCGCGGGTCTTCTTTTCGGCTTGCAATGTACTGGCTGTTTCGTCTACTTCCCAGGCTTGTTTGTTCCAGGTTGTTTCGGCATCAAAGAGCATTTGCCCATCGTGCATGTACAATACCGCATATTTTTTGGTAGGCGAATAACCGTCGGGCAACCAAATTTCTAAAGCACGTTTGGCTACATATTTTGATTTAAAATGCTTGATGTATTCTATTTTACCACTGCTCACGGCCGGTTTTTGGGCCATAATCCCAAATGGAAGTACTAACAAAGTCAAGTAAATTAGCGCTAATTTCATGGTTTATCGTTTTAGTGAAAAATGACCTTTTACTAGGCGTTGGTCTTCAAAGAAAATCACGTACCAATAGTCATCGGCAGGCAATGGTGTTCCATTAAAAGTACCATCCCAACCCGTTCCCAAAGGAGCAATTTCTTTGACCAATTTCCCCATCCGATCAAAAATGCGAATCATTGTATTGGCATTGTAAGCAGCTGTCACGCCTTTTACATTCCAGGTATCATTGGCGCCGTCGCCGTTGGGCGTAAAGAAATTGGGGATTCCCAACACATTTACTTCAACAGGACCTATAGTACCACAGCCTTTGGTGTCTTTCACATATACGTGGTGGGTGCCCGGTGCAATATTGTAGAAATAGTTGCTGGGTTGGAAAAAATCGGGGTAATCCAAAGAATAAATGTAGCTACCCAAACCGGAAGTATTCACCGTAATCGAGTTGGTGTCGGTAATGTCAACCACATCGATACTTGTAATCGTTGCTTTTTCTGAAGCGGTAACCAGAATCGTTCTTGTTTTGGGACATCCGGCTGCAGTGCTCACTTCTACAGTGTATAAGCCCGCCGTATTTACAGTCAAGGTGAATTGGGTAGCGCCCGCAATGGCATTTCCGTCCAAATACCATTGGTAGCTGTAATCGGCAGGATTTGTTCCAGCCAAAACACCGGCGTCCAAAGTGCGGGTAAAATTCGGATCGTCTGAGCAAATGAGCACATTGGCTGTACCCAATTCATTCAGATCAATTTGAGGCAAGGGCAACACGACCAAGGGTATGGTAGTGGTAACTGCACAATTGTTGTTTATCGTATTTTCTAGCGTTACTGAAACAGTTTGTGAAGAACTGTGAAACGGGTTCTGTACCGGGTAGCCCATACTTTGGCCGGCACCATCGGTATACAGCAAGTTAAGCCCAGTTTGTCCGTTTAGTAAAGCCGATTCAATCGCAGCCCAATCAAAGCCAATCGTTCCGTTTTGTAGAGCCGGATAATATTCGTCATCACACAACTGGGTCAAGGCACTGCTTATCGGAAACGCTTCTGGCAAATCATCCACAATAAAGGTGAGCGTTGCTTCCTCAAAACAAGCCCCATTAGGATCGGCGGTCACGGTATTGGTGGCACGCACGGTCACGTTTGTAGAATTGGTCACCAAAAACGGATTGGGCAACGGACTCGAAAGCGGGTTGCCGCTGGAATCAAAATAACTCAGGCTTACCTGGGTTTGTCCGTTCAATAAAGTCGATTCAAAGTTTGTGGTGTCAAATAAAAACTGCCCATCTTGGTTGTCATCACAATGCCGAATGAGGTTTGCAGGCGCCACCTCAGTGAGTGTGGGTAATGCTTCTACCGTGAGGTGAATATAAGGCCCCATTCCATAACAGGAATTGTCGAGGGTACTTTCTACTCGAATCCAAATGTCTTGTTGGTTGGCGTAGCCGATGTTTCTGTAATTATAAATCGAATTTGCATCGGCTGGATTTTGGGAAATCTCGAGCGAAATTCCAGAGGCATCCGTTTCTAAAGCCGCGTCTATGCCATTTTTGTAATACTTAATCGTAAAGCTAGAAGTTACTGGAAGCAATGCGGTTACGGCTGCGGTCACATTGCTAAAGTTAAACCCAGCTACTCCGTCATGGTCGTCGTTGTTGGCATTGTTAATCCCATTTATGTCCAAGAAATCATCACATTTGGCAAAACTTCTCGAAAAAGAGGCAGGAATTTGCGTAGCCGAAACGATAATGGAGATAGAACCGAGGCTAAAACAACCATTGGCATTGGTTACACGCACCCAAATAGTCGCTGAGTTGGTAAAAAATTGTTCGGGTACCGAAATGTAATCGGGACTGGAGATCATTCCCGCTTGTGCTGCCGATTGCGATAAATAATAGGTAAACGTTTCAACAGCAGCTTGAGCCGAGAGTTGTGCTTCTACCGATTTTAAATTCACATAGGTAAAGCCATCAGTCAAAGCATCGTCGTCACATTGTTTAATGATCACGGGGCTATTTACTACGGGCAACGAATAAACCGTTAGCGTTACGACATCCGAATACAAATTGCAGCTGTTGCCCACTTTTTGCAATAGCACTCGGAAACTTGCCCCGTCAAATGCGGTAGGTACTGTTGTGAATAGCAACTGGTTGGTTTGGGTTCCCGCCAGGACCACATTGTTGCTCAAATTGGTCCAAACCCCGCCAATATTTTGTTGCCACTGGTAACTGTCTACAGGGGTAGTATCAATCGTAAAAGAGGTGTTTTGCAACGCGCATACCGCAACCGAAACCGGCTGAGAAATTATACTTATGGGCGCCGAAAGTGTGTAATTTTGATTAGGCAAGGGCGTGTATCCCGAGGCAGCATTAGTAACTACTCCCCACGAATTGACCACTACCGGACTTGTATTGCCCACCATGCCATCGGCGTTTCCGTCTAAATAACCGGCTTCTAGCGCATCCAAACAACCGTCGTCGTCGCTATCTAGATCAATGTAGTTGGCGGCAGCATCGGGATCAGCATTGGCGACCGTATAATTTAATTGTCCAGATTCGGCCACAGTTTCGATTGAGTTGGCTAGTCCGTTTGTACCAAAGACAACTGTATTGTCAATCATGCCGTTGTAATTGGTGTCGGGAGCGCCACAGCCTGATTCGACCAAATCATAGATGCCATCATTATCACTGTCTAAATCTAAATAATCCGGCACTCCATCGCTGTCGGTATCGGCCACAACCAAACCCGTGTATTCGTCATATAAGCCATCGCCATTGGCGTCGGTAGCCCCACTGATGTTACTCAATGCTTGGGCTTCTAGTTGATCGGGTATGCTATCGTTGTCGCTGTCTAGATCTAGATAATCGGGCACGTTGTCGCCATCGGAGTCACGTGGCACACAAGTGGCTTGCAATTCCCATTGCACTCGGGCTATTGCGGTGTCCGACAAATTGATTTGGGTAAATCGCATACTGCTGCTGCCGGCTGCCTGAAAACTAAAGTTGGCCGTTCCAAAAGCCAATGGTGCAGCATTATTGAGTCGGAAGCGCACCTCAAACGAAGAAAATTGCGTCACATTGCTTTCGTAATATCCGTCGTAATTGGTGTCAATGAGCAATTGATTGCTGGGATTTAGCACAGTTAGGGTTTTGTCTATATCCGAATTGATAATAAACTCCACATTACCATCCAACAAGGCAGTGGGATCGCCCACAATGGGGTAGCTTAATTTGAACGCAGTGATTTGGGAAAATGTTTTGGTAAATTGTACGGTATTTCCCTTACCGATTGGTGTTTCTGTGATAAAATTCCCCAAAGATGTTCCTGTAAATGGTGTAGGGGAGGGAAATGCTGTCCCGCTGGTGAGCACATTCAAGCTACTAGCATCTGACACATCAATGGGTTGATTGCCCAAGGATTCGGTGCAATTGGGAATGCCGTCGTTGTCCCAATCCAAGTCAATGTTGTCATTGGCCGCATCGTTATCGGCATTTGTAGCACAAGTACTCACCGGAATATTGTCTGATACTAATGTCGAACTGCAGGTCGCGATGGTTGCTTTTACATAATAGTATCCAGGAGCCAAAGGCAAATAGCTATTGGCCGTTGCACCTGGAATCTCTACATCATTATAATACCACTGAAACACATCAAAGGGACTAATCGAATTGACCGATATCGTAGTGTTCGGAATGCAATTGGTTTGCGCCGCATTCAGCGCATCAAAAGTTACCTCGGGTTTGAAAGTAAAACCAGAGAAAAAGCCACCAAAAGTTGCTGCACCATCGGTTCCGTAGGCCGCCAAATACAACTGAGAACTAGAGTATACACCGATATTTCCCGATAGACCGGTTATAGAATAGGTTTCGTAGGCTGGATTTCCCACCACAGCAATAGGACCATTTACAGTCACTCCCGCTATAAAGGCCAATTGTGCCAACGAATAAGGAACCGCATTGACTTCAAAACTCAGGGTGGATGCCGTTTCGGTCAAAAGGGTGACGCGTGCAATAGGATATACGCGCGAACCAATTTCGTTGATCAAGGGAATGTTGTCAATCACATGTGGTGTTTCACAACTCAAGGGCGGAACAAAAAATAGTTCTTGGTTGGCATAATCGGTGCGGCTATTGTCGCCTATCGTTTGGTAGGCAAATATGTTTTTGGAAGAGGACACATATAAGTTTCCGTTGGCCGAATAATTACTGCCGTCTAGGGCCACATAATTTCCTGCATTCAAGGTATAGGCTGCTGTGGCCGTGTTTCCGTTGAGGTAAATTTCGGTGTTGTCTTCGTGAGCAATGAGCAAAACTCGTTCTACAATATCTTGCCCCGTACTTTTAATGAAAATGTATTCTTTGCCCGTTCGTTCGGCAGATACAATCTGATCAAAACCGAGATCCAAATTTTGGGAGGCATTCGATCCGGTAAACGAGCCGCAATTTACCGCTATGGGTTTGTCGGCTGTAACCAAGGAACCAATTAGCCCGTTGAGGTTGGCCGTTGTAGGACCTTCTACAGCCAATACATAACTTTCACCGCTATTCAAAATCACGGGTGCCGGATTGCTGCCTCCGGGGTTGTTAATTAAAACCACATTGGGTTGAATTCCAGAAAATTGTACCGTGGTGTTGTTTTCGGTAGCCAAAACAGCAATAAACGTATGCACGTTGTTTCCTAAGCCACCGTTGTTGGGGTTTAATAAGGAACCCACCCGAAATTCTTTTCCCAACGCGGCTATTCCTTTGGATACGACTGCTCCCGATTGATTTCCATTTCCGGCAATGACACGGACAGTGGCATAAATCAAATCTTCGGCCTCAATGATAAATCCTTTGTTGGCCAATATTGTACTTGCTTGGGTATTTGGGACCATCAATTGGGTCGAGGAACCAAAGCCTATATTATAGATATAGGGGCTTGTTTTCGAAACGGACCCGGTAATATTACTACCACCCATTTGTTTGATTATAAAATTTACCGGAGTGGTTTTGGGTGTCGATATATAAATGTATTGCTCTTGGGCACTAGACCCTACATTGTCTGAGCCAGATAAGGGCGGCAAGTAATGGGTTTTGCTAAATTGACTGTACCCTTGCCAGGCAAGTAATACCATAAGAAGCAGCAGTGCTTTCACTTTCATAGACTAAAAGTATTTTTTTTTAGCGTTTTAGGCTAAAGTTGCCTGTTAAAGTTTCAAATTGATCAAATTCTATGCGGAACCAATAATCATCGGCAGGTAATTGTTTTCCCAGATAAATACCGTCCCAGCCAGCGCTTTCTTCCGAGAGTTCTTTGAGCAATTTACCAAAGCGATCAAAAATACGCAGTTTTGCTTTTGATACCAATTTCAAATTTTCTATGTGCCACAAATCATTAAACCCATCGCCGTTTGGGGTAAAGAAACGGGGGTAATCCAACACGTATATTGGTTCGGTATCCTTGCCACAGCCGTGTATGTCTTCTACACTAAGGATGTACTCATTGGGTGCAACGGTTGTAAATACAGGACTTGGCTGATAATCTGACCCGTTTAAACTGTAAATGTAGCTGCCGTTTCCTGTAACTGTTACTTGCACTGTTCCCCCATTGGTTTGAAAATGGTCAATTTGAATATTGGTAATCGTGGGTGCGCTCGAAGCTAGGATCACGAAATTTTTATGCGCTTCGCAGCCGTTGGCATCGGTCACGGTTACCGTATAGGTGTTGGCTGTGTCAATGCGAATTCCGGCACTCGATTCGCCAGTAGACCAATTGTAGGAACTGAATACAGGATCAACCGCCAAATCGAGGCTTTGCAAGGGGCAGAGATACAAGCTGCTGTCTTCAAAATTAGCCGGTTGGTTTCGGTTTACTTTTAAGTCAATGCTGCTAATACCAAAACAATCGGGACCGTTGGTAATTTTGGCATATATCGTTTCTTGATTGCTAATTGAATTTGTATATACAGCGGGTAAAGCATTTTGTTCGGCCTGCGCATCAGATAAATTGGCATAGTAGTTTACCACCAAACCGCTGGGTAATGAAGCAAGCAAAAGAGGATTGATATTGGCCAATGTAAAGCCAAAATATCCGTCGAGCGTTCCGTCCAAATCACAGCTGGCATAGCTAATATTTTGCGGAACTGTAGCCGTAGAAAGCTGCAGTTGAACGCTGGCCACAGCAATACAACCAAAGGGAGTTTGCACCGCGGCATAGATGGTTTTGGGTACCGTTAAATAGTTGTTTGGCGCAGGAATAGCTAAGTTTACTGAAAATTGTTGGGCAGCAGCCAAAGAATCAAAATAGAGTACTTGTCCATAACTGCTGTTGTTGTTGGTTACAATCAAATTAAGTTTCGTTAGATTGAAACTGGCCGAACCATCTAGGTTGTCGTCACAGGCCAGGAGAGTAGAAGGAATCAGCAGTGGTTTGGGAACAAATTCGAGCACACAACTTCCCGTGCTGGCACAACTGCTGCTGGCCGTGCTAATCGCTACACTGTAGGTGCCCGAAACCGAGTTTGATACCGTGAGTGTAGGATTGGTTTCGCCGGCCATCGCTGTGCCATTCAGAAACCATTGGTACAAATTAGGGCCAGTTTGTGTAGCGTTTAAAGTTACTGGATTGCCTTCGCAAACCGGATTGTTGTTGGCAATGAGTCTATCGGGACCCAAATCTACTCCAATATTAAAACTGCCTCCGCCCAAAAAAATCGCCGAATCATAACGGATGTTTTCGTGGTCGGCAATCACCAATTTGATGTGGTAGGTAATGCCCGGAATTACTGTTGCTTGCGCGGTCATAACTACCGTTTGCCCATTAAAATTTATGGGAGCCGTCGAGCCGTTGTAGCCGCCAAAAAAAGTAGGATTGGCCGCCGCACAAGAACCTGAGATGGCCGGATGTACCGATGTTACGAGTACAGGAGTAGTTGTCCCCGGAATTAGCGCCAAGTTTTGATAGGGTGCGGCACTGCCCACTTCTTTCAATAAAAAAGCAAATCCATCCGAATAGCGGCAGGGTGCGGTTCCTTGGTATTCTTCTGAAGCAAAAATATAATTGAATCGAAAGTTGCTGTTTTGGGGCGTAAAATCAAATTCTAAGGCCGTGGCATTGTAGGTGTTGGTGATGTTGAGCGCCTGTTGCAAATCGAGATCGCCCAACCAAGCCGTTTGTCCTTCGTCTATTAAAGAAGAGTTTGGGCCAGCCGCGCGTTGGGCCCGAGCGGTGCATAACACTACGCCATTAGCAAACGGAAATGTGCCTCCGCCATTGGAAAAGTAGCCATAGCTTTGTTGTGCGCCGCTAAAGGTGTCGCCACTTATTGTTACATTAGAAACGGCCGCACACGGATTATTAATCAAGATGTTTTCGACCAATTGTTGTGCAGTATAGGTGTCGTCAACAACTACATTTTGGCTATAGGCATCCTCGGCTATTAGCAAGAATAGTAAGAAGATAATTCCAAAGTTGCCCAATATTTTCATGGTCACACGCTGATAGAGCGATTTAGCTTTTTTGTTCTTTGTTGAAATAGACTAAGTAGTAATACATCTGTTTTTCTTCGTCCCAGCCTTTTTCTACAAATTTTTCGGCGCTTTCGGGATTGATGAAATCCAATTTGATCTGAATATGCGTATCTAGGTTGATCACATTTTTGATCGATTTGCGTGCGTCCGAAACGGCGGCATTGGCTATCGGAAAAGACGTCACGTCTTCGATGCTGTATTTTTCGCCTTTGTCTACCTTGTAGCTTTTAAACTCCGGAATCAAATCGGGGTTGTCGAGTACTTCATTCAAGAAGTTGCTTTCTTCGAACTGGTCGTTTTTGGCAAAATAATTCACCGAACGATTCATGAACATTACTTCTTCTTTCTTGTCTTCGGCCGGAAAAACAACGTCTTTGGCAAAGCCTTGGCAAAATTTCAAGTATTTTTTGGTGATAAAATTTTCGTCTTCAAAGGCATCCACCGATAAGAAATGCTCCAACCAATAGCGGGCATCGTAGCGGTTGCTGTCTACGGTCAGGATTTTATAGCCTTCTTCTTTTTTGTGGTTAAACACCAAACAGCCTTTGTCCAATTTGCTCAAGTTGATGCCTTGTTGCAAAATCATATCGAGGTTGGATCCTTTTTCTTCAAATTGCAAGAAATCGGCTTGCAACTCACTTTTAAAAATCCCCACGGCATCGACTACCGTATTGTCGATTGATAAATTGTTCAAATAGGCCACATACACTTCCCCGTTTTTGATGTGTGGGTGATTGGATTGCTCAAACAAATGCTGCGTTATTTTTTTGGATACCTCGTGTACCGATGAGGGATCGGTGAAAATTTGACTGACCATTTGGTACATTTCGTTGTATTCCAAATCGACATCGTGGGCAAATTGATAGTAGTTTTCTTCTTTGTCTCGAAAGGGTTTAAAGAAATATTCTTTCAACAACGGCACAAGCTCGTCGTTTATAGTATAGGATTGGTCAGATAAAAAGAGCGCTTCGTTTCGGCTTTTATTGCCCACACGGTGAATGGATAAATTTTCGATGTGGGTGTTGTACAAATTAATCATAAAGGGGTGTTCGTTTAATAATTTAGATAAAAGAACCAAGAAGTAAGGAATCTCAGCTTCTTGGTTGTCTAGTGTTTTTCCATTAGAATGGAATTGTAATTCGAGTAAATACTAATAATCGTCGTAACTGTGGTCTTCGTATCCGCCTTCGTTTTCGTCAAAAAGATCCAAATCGTCTTCGTCGAGGTCGTCTTCAAATTCGTCATAAATCCCTTCGGTCATCTCGGCTTCGTAGTTTTTATCACCGGCTTCGGCAGGCATTAATCCATGACTAAATAAAGTAGCTGGATAGGTTTCTCCGGCACTAATGTCTTCGATGGCAGCCAATTCAACCAAAAAAGTCCACATGTTCAAGAAATCATAGACGTAGATAATTTTGGTATTTTCCTTGTTCAAGATAGTATACAAGGGGTAATCGCTCATGATTTTTTGTTCGCCGGGATTATCGCCGGTGTCAAATAAGGCAATTTCTTCCTCCTGATTCCATTTGTCGTCACAGGTATAAAAGGAGGCCATTTCTTGTCCATCAAAATCAAAGGCATTCACAATGGCGTTGTGCAAATCTTCTAAGGTGTCGTCTTCTAGAATAGCAATATCTCGAAAGATATCTTCTTCAATATCGAGTATAACTCTAAATTTATATACCATATTTTATTTTTTTTATTAGCGTAAACTTACGCCCAATTCGCTAGTTAATTTTTCTTGTAAGTTGTTCATCACGGCATCAATTTGCTCGTCAGTGAGGGTTTTGCTGTTGTCTTGCAAAATGAAACTCACCGCATACGATTTTTTGCCTTCGGGCAAGCTGTCTCCCTGATACACGTCAAACAACTGGACGTTTTTGAGCAAGTTTTTTTCCGTTTGTTTGGCCAATTGGTAGATTGCATCAAAACTCACGGCTTCATCAATAAGCATTGAGAAATCGCGTCGCACTTCGGGAAACTTCGGAATGTCTTGAAATTTTAGTTTGGTCGAAACCAATTTCAAGATCAAATTCCAATTGATGTCGGCATACAAGACTTCTGGTTTGATGTCAAAATACTTGAGGATTGATTTTTTTACGGTACCAAATTCCACCAAGGTTTCATTGCCAATTACATATTGAACTCCTTCGGCAAATACATCCGATTGCAGCGGTTTGGTTTTGGCTTTGTCTATTCCCAAACGCGACAACACCCCATCAATATAGCCTTTAAAGAAGAAGAAATCACTGGCTTTAGTGGCTTGTGTCCAGTTTTCGCTGTTGCGGTTGCCGCTCACAAATACACTCAGGTGTTTGGGTTCGCTGTAGTTTCCTGCCATGTGATGGTAGGTTTTTCCAAATTCAAACAATTTTAGGTCCGAATTTCTGCGGTTGCAATTGTAGGCCACGGCTTCCAAACCAGAAAACAAGAGTGATTGACGCAAGGTCGACAAATCGGCACTCAACGGATTAAGCATACTCACATTGTGCTCGGCTTGCAATTGATCACTCAAATTTACATAATCGGGCGTGGTGAGCGAATTGGCCATCATTTCGTGAAAGCCTTGCGAATTCAATTGTTGCGCAATGGTATTTTGTATTTTGTAGTCTTCGGTGCGCGACGAATTGGCCACCGTAGCGTTTAATTTCTTGGTGAAGTTGATGTTGTTGTAGCCATACACCCGCAAAATTTCTTCGATCACGTCAATTTCACGTTGCACATCTACGCGGTACGCAGGCACGATAAGCCCCAAACCTTTATCCGTAGAACTGTTTACTTTGATGTCAAGCGAAGCCAGTATTTTTTTAATGATCTCTTTGGACAATTCTTGCCCAATCAGTTTGGTGGTTTTGTCAAAATTCAAAAACACCGGGAAATCTTCTATTTTTTTAGGATAGACGTCTATCACATCCGAGGTGATTTCGCCTCCGGCTACTTCAAGAATTAAAATGGCTGCCCGTTTTAGCGCATATTCAGTAATCGTTGGGTCAATGCCGCGTTCAAATCGAAACGAAGCATCGGTATTGAGTCCATGTCTTTTTGCCGATTTACGCACGCTCACGGCATTAAAGTAGGCGCTTTCTAAGAAAATATTTTGAGTAGATTCGCTCACACCCGATTCTTTTCCGCCAAAAACTCCAGCAATACACAGCGGTCCGTGATCGTCGCAGATCATCAAATCGTCTTCGTGCAAGCTGCGTTCAACATCATCCAGCGTGGTAAATTTGGTTCCCGCAGCTACCGTTTTCACCTGAATTTTTCCGTTTATTTTATTGGCATCAAAAGCGTGTAAGGGTTGTCCCAATTCGTGCATCACGTAATTGGTCACATCCACAATGTTATTTTTAGGTTGAATCCCAATCGATTTCAATCTGTTTTGCAACCAATCGGGTGAAGGTTTTAGCGTGATACCCGAAATGGTTACCCCACAATAGCGTGGCGCCAGTTTTGGGTTTTCGACTTGTACATCAATTTTTAGGGTGCGTTTGTCTACTCGAAAATTGCTCACCGAGGGCGTGATTAATTCTACTTGTACGCCACTTTGTATCAAACCGGCACGCAAATCACGGGCGGTTCCCCAGTGACTCATGGCATCAGCGCGATTAGGCGTAAGCCCAATTTCAAATACCTCGTCGTTTTCTATTTTAAATTCTTTGGCTACCGATGCACCAGGAGTTAAGCTATCATCCAACACCAAAATGCCTTCGTGGCTGTCACCCAAGCCCAATTCGTCTTCGGCGCAAATCATGCCGTAACTTTCTACATCGCGGATTTTCCCTTTTTTAATCACAAAGGCATCGCCATTTTTGTCGTACAAAGTAGTGCCAATCAAGGCAACGGGAACTTTTTGTCCTGCAGCCACATTGCTGGCGCCGCATACAATTTGCAAGGGCGTATCGGTGCCCACATTGACGGTAGTCACTTTGAGTCGATCGGCATTGGGATGTGGTTCACAGCTCAGTACGTGTCCTACCACAATTCCTTCGAGTCCGCCTTTTACCGATTGGTATTTTTCGATCACTTCAACTTCTAGACCCAAATCGGTCAATAAAGCGCCAATTTCGTCCGACTTCCAGTCTATTTTAAGAAATTGTTTGATCCAATTGTACGATATTTTCATAGTATACTGCGTGCTTTTTTTGAGGAGGTAAATATACGGATTGCGGATTGTAGTACCGAAAAAAAAGATTGGAAAATTTGTATAAAATTGAAAGATTTAAAGATTGAAGGATTGAAAAATTTGCACCTGAAACAGCAGAATTGGAAATTGGTCCCAAAGTGTCAGGATGGATTTTTTTGAACACAGATTGTCAAAATATAACGGATTATAAAAATCTTTTTGATTTCTCTGATTTTACTAATCTGTGTTGCTAAACGTTAATTCTTGTTATTGTAATTTCTGTTTTGGTTTGCCACGAATGCACGAATGATTTGTCTTTTGATTAATTCGGGGTTAATGTAACCCGCTTGACAAAGTCACAGCTTAAGAAAGTCGGTTGACCGCTGTTTTGCCTTATTGCATTTAATCCAAGTCAAATACTATTGCAATATTTTCTTTTACTATAGAAATTAATTCAACGGGTAAAATTCCCACTTTTTTAATCAAACGTTTATTGTCAATAGCTCTAATTTGATCAATCATTACATCACAATTCTCATGTAAATTTGCCATTCCTTTTTTGAGATGAACTCTCAAAATATCAGCCTCTTTTTGAACATTTGTGGTAATTGGACAAACAATTGTTGATGGATGCGGAATTTTATTCAATAAATTGGTCTGAACAACCAACACGGGTCTTGTTTTCCCAGCTTCAGTTCCTATTTGCGGATTTAAATCGGCAATCCATATTTCATATTGATTAATCTGCATAGTCCATGTTTTCAAAATCCTTCAAAATTCGCATTGAATCTACTTTGACTAAGCTTGATTCTGCCTTAAGTTTTTTCTCTAAAATTTGTTTTTTTTGTACTTTGTTATAATAATCAATTGCTTCGTTGATGTACCGGTTTCTAGGAATACTTATACGAGATAGTATTTTTTCTGTTTCTCCGAAAATTGAATCATCTATTTTTAAGGATACTGTTTTCATGTGTCTTTTATTGATGTCACAAATGTATATCTTTTTAGTATATCATTTTCTGTCAATTGATTTTTTTGAACACTGATTGTCAAAATTTAACGGATTATAAAAATCTTTTTGATTTCTCTTATTTTACTAATCTGTGTTGCTAAACTTTAATTCTTGCTATTGCAATTTCTGTTTTACTTTGCCACGAATGCACGAATGAGATTGCTTCGTCGTTCCTCCTCGCAATGACCTTCATAGTATAATCCAATCCTCTAGACTTTATGACTTTAGACTTTAAGACTAAATCTAAACCTAAGTATACAACGCCAATTTTTAATTATTAATTTTTCATTATTAATTAAAATTTCAACTAATATAATTCCAAATATTTTTCTTCTTCACCAATTCCAAATACACTTTTCGCACGGCTTGGTGTTGAGGCAGCGAAAGGCTAGGATCTTCTTTGAGCAGTTTAATTGCTTCATGTCGGGCAATTTGCAAGAGGTCGCGATCGCGCACCAAATCAGCGATGCGCAGTTGCAGTACGCCACTTTGTTGGGTGCCCAAGATGTCACCGGGTCCGCGCAGTTTCAAATCAACTTCGGCAATTTCAAAACCGTCGTTGGTGCGGCACATGGTTTCCATGCGGGTTTTGCTGTCGGACGACAATTGGTGTGCTGTCATGAGAATACAATAACTCTGTTCGGCGCCACGTCCCACACGACCCCGCAGTTGGTGCAATTGAGACAGGCCAAATCGTTCGGCACTTTCGATGATCATCACGCTGGCATTGGGCACATTTACGCCCACTTCAATTACGGTGGTGGCTACCATTATTTGGGTTTTTCCCTCTGCAAATCGTTTCATTTCGGAGTCTTTTTCGGCGGCCTTCATTTGCCCGTGCACAATCGAAACGGCATACTGCGGCAACGGAAAATCGCGCGAAACGGCTTCGTAGCCTTCCATCAAATTTTTGAAATCCATTTTCTCCGATTCCTGAATGAGCGGAAACACCATATATATCTGTCGGCCTTTGGCAATTTCGTCTTTGATAAACTTCCAGACTTTGAGGCGGTTGGCATCAAAACGGTGTACCGTCTGAATGGGTTTTCGGCCCGGAGGCAATTCGTCGATCACCGAAATATCCAAATCACCATACAAACTCATGGCCAGCGTGCGCGGAATGGGCGTGGCGGTCATGACCAAAACGTGCGGCGGAATTTCGTTTTTTTGCCACAATTTAGACCGTTGGGCTACGCCAAATCGGTGTTGTTCGTCTATAATGGCCAAGCCCAAATGGGCAAATTGCACCTTATCTTCCAACAAAGCATGTGTGCCCACAATAATCTGAAGTTTCCCGCTCTCGAGTCCTTCGTGTATTTCTTTGCGCGCTGCGGTTTTGGTAGAGCCCGTCAGCAAGCGAATTTCGATACCCAACAGCGCGGCCAATTCGCCCAATCCCAAAAAGTGTTGGTTGGCCAAAATTTCGGTGGGCGCCATCAAACAGGCTTGAAACCCATTGTCGATGGCCAATAACATGCTCATAAACGCCACGATGGTTTTGCCCGAACCCACATCGCCTTGCAGCAAGCGATTCATTTGTGCGGGTTTCCCCATGTCGTTACGAATCTCTTTGAGAACCCGTTTTTGGGCATTGGTTAAGTCAAAGGGCAAATGCTGTTCAAAAAATGTACTGAAATAATGTCCCACTGCAGCAAACGGATGGCCTTTTATTTTTTGCTTGCGGATGAGATTTTTGGATATGAGTTGCAGCTGAATAAAAAAGAGTTCTTCAAATTTTAACCGAAACTGCGCTTTGGCCAAGGCATCTGTGCTTTTGGGAAAATGAATATTAAATAAGGCCGCGTTTTTGGGAATGAGTTTAAGCTCGTCGAGTAAAGCAACCGGCAAGGTTTCCTCAAATCGCGCCTGTGTTTCCAGAAAAAGTAGCTGCAGCAATTTATGCATCACCCGATTTGAAATGCCTTTGTTGGCTAATTTTTCGGTACTGGGATACACCGCTTGCAAGGCCGATCGCAAACTTTGTTCGTGGTCTTTGAGCAATTCAATTTCGGGATGCGGCATCGAATAAACGCCATTAAACACCGAACATTTGCCGAAAATCACCAGCGGCACATTGAGTTGCAATTGGTCTTTGATGAATTTATGGCCTTGAAACCACACCAATTCCATTTGCCCGGTTTCGTCTACAAAAGTAGCCACTAGGCGTTTGCCTCTTTTTTGTTCCACCAGTTTGATGTGGATGAGTTTTCCCACCAATTGCACTTCGGCCGAGCTGGGTTGCAGTTCATTTATTTTGTAATAGCGCGTGCGATCAATGTAGCGATTGGGATACAATTGCAGCAAATCAGAATAGGTGTGAATACCCAACTCACTGCGCAACAGCTGTCCGCGGTTGGGGCCAACTCCTTTTAGGTACTCAATGGGGGTTTGCAATGCATCCATGGGATTACGAAAGTCCGAAGATAGTTTATAATTTGAATGTGCGAAAGTCCACAACCTGTAAAAATGCAAGTCAAGTTGGTGTATATTTGTGTGGATTAAAAAAATATTCTATGCTGCTTCGGTATTGTTTGTTATTGCTCACGGCAGTCGCGGTTGCCCAATCTCCCAAGTCGGTCGATTTTACCAACTGTTGGTCATCGCTCGAACTCAATCCGGTGAAACGCAATGTAACGGGTACCGTAAAATATGAATTTACGGTCAAAACGGTGGTGGATAGTATTCGCATTGACGCCCAAAAAATGGAATTCACTCAAGTTTTGCTCAACGGCAAACCCATTTCATTTAAGAACAACCAAAAGCAATTGATTCTGTACCAAGGATTTCAGCTTGGACCAAACAGTTTGCAATTTAAATACGAAGCCTTTCCCACCCAAGCCCTATATTTTGTGAATTGGGATTTTTCGGCCACGGTACAAACGCCCGAACAAGTGCAAGGACAAATCTGGACCCAAGGCCAGGGCAAATACACCAGCCATTGGTTGCCCAGTTTTGATGACCCGAATGAAAAGGTGATTTTTTCTACCACGGTGCGCTTCCATAAAAGTTTTACGGTGGTATCCAACGGCGAATTGACTCAACAAAAACCGATTGGCGACGATATCGAATGGCAGTACCAAATGACCCAGCCCATGAGCAGCTATTTGGTGGCTTTGGCGATTGGTCATTACCAAAAACGAACGCTTCGTAGCCAAGCCGGTGTTCCACTCGAACAGTATTACGAAGCCGAAGATGCTTCACGAATTGAGCCAACCTATCGCTATTCGAAGCAAATCATGGATTATTTGACCAAAGAAATTGGCGTGAAATACCCTTGGAAAATCTACCGCCAGGTGCCCGTTCGGGATTTTCTGTATGCGGGCATGGAAAACACCACGGCTACGATTTTTTCGCGCGAATACTTGGTCGATTCGATTGGCTTTAACGATAGAAATTACGTGAATGTCAATGCACACGAATTGGCCCACCAGTGGTTTGGCGATTTGGTGACGGCCCAATCGGGCAAAGACCATTGGTTGCAGGAAGGCTTTGCTACCTATTATGCTTTGTTGGCCGAGAGAGCGGTGTTTGGCGAAGATTATTTTTACAACAAACTCTTTCAATCGTCGCAACAGCTCATTCAAGCGGCGAAAACTGACAGTATTCCGGTGCTCAATCCCAAAGCCAGTTCCCTGAGTTTTTACCAAAAAGGCGCCTGGGCCTTGCACGTGATTCGCGAAAATATTGGCACCAAAGCCTTTCAAAAAGCAGTGAAATCCTACTTGAGAAAATACCAATATGCCAATGTGACCACCGCCAATTTCTTGGCCGAAATCAACAAAGTAGCCCCTCGATTTAATGCGCTGGATTTTCAAAAACGCTGGTTGGAATCGGCCGAATTTCCCAAAGAAGAGGCTTTTGCCTTGTTGCGAAAAAACAATACGATGGCACAGTACATGCAGCTGCGCAATCGCCCCATCTCGCTCACGCAACGCGACAGTTTGTTGTATTGGATGAACGGAAAATTTCCGGCACCACTCAAAGAATTGTTGCTCTACCAACACAAAAATGCCCGTTTTGAAGACCGGGAATTTTTACTGCAAGCGGCCCTGCAAACCGGAGAAGTGTCCCTGCGTCAAACCGTAGCCGCAACCACGCCCGAATTCCCGGAATCCTTTCGCACTACTTACGAGTCTTTGCTCGACGATCCTTCTTACGAAACCCAAGAAATGGCCTTCTATGCCTTGTGGAAAAATGCGCCCGACCAACGGGAGCGCTACTTGGAGAAGTTTAAAAATAGAACGGGATTTTTGGACAAAAACCTGCGCTTGGCCTATTTGTATTTAGCTTATTTACAAGCCACGGAGCTGCCACAAAAAAGTGTGTTTTACCGCGAATTGCTGCATTATACCAGCACCAATTACGATTCCAATTTGCAGCAAAATGCCTTGAATGCTTTATTGAACTTAAACCTCAAAACGCCCGAGGTACTCAAAAGTTTGGTCTATGCCACAAGCAGTCATCGCTGGCAGTTCGTGAAATTTGCCAAAGATCACTTGCGCGAATTACTTAAACAGGAAGAATATAAAACGACCTTAGAAGGTTTTGTGCCAAGCCTGCCCATTCGCGAAAAGACGCAACTGCAGCGCTTACTGGCCGAAGTAAAACCGCTATAAAAATTGCTTGATTTCAGTTTTTAGGTAACCCAAAGCGGCCGAACTCGGAGACGATTTGTCAAACAATTCACTCAAAATAACTTCGCGCAATTTGTCGGCGTTTTCTACTTTTTCGCTCATGCTGGCTTTTCGGATCAGTTGAATGGTCGCGTTTTTGGCCGTGGCAATGATGGTCCAACATTCGTCGGTTAAGTAAATTTGTTGGGCGAGGTTGTGCTCAAATTCTTGTTCAATTTGGGCAATCACGTAATTTTCGTACTGATTTTTATCTGAAGTAATCGGTGAAATACGCACCAACAAACTTGACGGATTGATGCGTTCCAAAAACAAAGCCATACGTTCATAGGCTTGTAATCGCAAGGGCAAAGCCGCTTTTTGGTTTTCTTTTTGCAGCAACCAACGGCGGGTGTTTTGTTGGTCTTGAAAATAGGCGGTAAATAAATAATAGGCCACGCCTCCGGTAATCAAAGAGGGCAGGGTATAAGCTAGAATTTCTAAAAGTTTTGCGGATTCCATGGGTTATTTTTTAGTTGAACAAAAATAGAATTTTAGTTGATAAATCCCTATCAAATAAATTGTATTAACGTAACAGGAGTTCTATTTTTGGAGAAATTACAATTGGTATGCAACGCTACATCAACGAACTCAACGAAGCCCAACAACAACCCGTGCTGCAAAAGGACGGACCCATGATTATCATAGCCGGTGCGGGCTCCGGGAAAACGCGCGTGCTCACGGTGCGCATTGCCTACTTGATGAGTTTGGGTGTCGACGCATTCAATATTTTGGCCCTGACCTTTACCAACAAAGCGGCGCGCGAAATGAAGAATCGTATTGCGGGCATTGTGGGCTCAGGCGAAGCCAAAAATTTATGGATGGGAACTTTTCACTCGGTTTTTGCGCGAATTTTACGTGCCGAAGCAGATAAATTGGGCTACCCGTCTAATTTTACTATTTATGATTCCCAAGATTCGGTGCGCTTGCTTTCGGCGATCATCAAAGAAATGCAACTCGATCGTGACATCTACAAACCCAAACAGCTGTTGAGTCGCATCTCTTCCTATAAAAACAGTTTAATTACCGTAAAAGCCTACTTCAATAATTCCGATTTGCAAGAGGCCGATGCCATGTCTAAGAAACCTAGAACGGGTGAAATTTATCAAAACTACGTAGACCGATGCTTCAAGGCTGGCGCCATGGATTTTGATGATTTGTTGCTCAAAACCAACGAATTATTGTCGCGTTTTCCGGATGTATTGGCCAAATACCAAGACCGTTTTCGCTACATTTTGGTGGATGAGTACCAAGATACCAACCATTCGCAATACCTCATTGTGCGCGCCTTGTCTGATCGGTTTCAAAACATTTGTGTGGTGGGCGACGATGCCCAGAGTATCTATGCTTTTCGTGGGGCCAACATCAACAATATTTTGAATTTCCAGAAAGATTACGAAAATGTACAAACCTACCGCTTGGAGCAAAACTACCGTTCGACCAAAAACATTGTAGAAGCAGCCAATTCGATCATTGACAAAAACAAAACCAAACTCGATAAAGTAGTTTGGACCGCCAATGATTTTGGTTCCAAAATAAAAGTCAATCGCAGCATTACCGATGGCGAAGAAGGCCGATTTGTAGCCAGCACCATTTGGGAACAAAAAATGCAGCACCAATTACTCAATGGCCAATTTGCCATTTTGTACCGCACCAATGCCCAGTCGCGCGCCATGGAAGATGCCTTGCGCAAACGCGACATTCCGTACCGTATTTATGGCGGCTTGTCTTTCTATCAGCGCAAAGAAATCAAAGATGTCTTGTGCTATTTGCGTTTGGTGATCAACCCCAAAGACGAAGAGGCCTTGATGCGCGTCATTAATTATCCGGCACGAGGAATTGGCGACACAACCATTGAGAAATTGACCATCGCCGCCAACCATTACAAACGTTCGGTGTTTGAGGTGATGCAAAACATCGATAAAATTGATTTAAAACTCAATTCGGGAACCAAACAAAAATTGCTCGATTTTGTGACTATGATTCAGAGTTTTCAGGTGGTGAATGAAAACCAAGACGCGTTTTACCTCACCGACATGGTAGCCAAAAAAACCGGTTTGGTGCAAGAACTTAAAAAAGACGCTACGCCCGAAGGCATTGCCCGCATCGAAAACATTGAAGAATTGTTCAACGGGATCAAGGATTTTACCGAAGGACAAAAAGAAATCGAAGGCGCCCGTGGAGCCTTGGCCGAATTTCTAGAAGACGTAGCCTTGGCAACCGACCTTGACAAAGATACTGGCGACGAAGATCGGGTGGCTTTGATGACCATTCACTTGGCCAAAGGCTTGGAGTTTCCCTATGTATTTGTAGTAGGCTTAGAAGAAGATTTGTTTCCGAGCGCCATGAGTTTGAGCACGCGCAGCGACTTAGAAGAAGAACGACGCTTGTTTTATGTGGCCTTGACCCGTGCCGAGAAACAAGCCTATTTGACCTATGCGCAATCGCGTTACCGCTGGGGTAAACTCACTGACAGCGAACCCTCTCGCTTTATCGAAGAGATTGATGGGCAGTATTTAGAATACCTCACGCCCACCGAAACCAATTACCGCTTTAAACCCCTCATCGATGCCGATATTTTTGGCGATATCGATAAAAGCAAACTGCGACTAATGAAGCCCCAAAGTGGTACTCCTCCCAAAAATCCAGAAGCGCATTCAAATCCTTCTATCCGTAAACTGAAGCCGGTTTCTTCTGCAGGTCCTGGTGGATCACAATCCAATTACGACGGCCAATTGGCGCCGGGAACCGAAGTAATGCACGAACGATTTGGCCGTGGCGTGGTGGTGCAACTCAAAGGTGCGGGTGCCGACAAAAGTGCCGAAATTAAATTTGATGTGGGCGGCTTGAAAACCTTGTTGTTGCGCTTCACCAAATTACAAATCATCAGTTAAAATATCCATGGCCGAATTCATTAAGATTTACGAAAACAAGCCCAGTGAGGCCGCGATTAAAAAAGTGGTCGACACTTTGCGCAATGGCGGATTGGTGATTTATCCCACCGATACGGTCTATGGTTTGGGTTGTGACATTACCAATTCGAAGGCGTTAGAACGCATAGCCCGCATCAAAGGCATCAAATTAGAGAAAGCCAATTTCTCGTTTGTGTGCCACGATTTGAGCAATTTGTCTGATTACGTGAAGCAAATCGACACCCCCACTTTTAAAATTTTAAAACACCATTTGCCCGGACCCTATACCTTTATTTTGCCGGGTAACAATAGTCTGCCCAAGGAATTTAAGAAAAAAACTACCGTGGGAATTCGAGTGCCGGCTAATGCCATTGCCTTAGAAATTGTGAAGCAGTTGGGCAATCCGATTGTCTCGACTTCCATACACGACGACGATGCGGTGTTGGAATATTCGACCGATCCCGAATTGATTTTTGAGAAATGGCAAAACCGTGTCGATTTAGTTATTGATGGGGGGTATGGCGATAATATGGGTTCAACCATTGTAGATCTTTCGGGCTCCGAACCCACATTAATCCGCGCCGGGAAAGGGGAGTGGGAATAAAAAAACGCCTTAGTATGTAAGGCGTTTTTTTGTATTTTATTTTTTCATTTCCTTTTCGATCATCTCGTAAAACTGATCAATTTTTGGTAGAATCACGATGCGAGTACGTCGGTTGGTGGCGCGATTGGCTGAGGAATTATTCTCAACCAAGGGAATAAATTGCCCTCTACCGGCAGCAATCAATTGGGCTGGATTTACTTTTAAATCATTGGTCAATACCCGAACAATGGCGGTGGAACGTTTTACGCTCAAATCCCAGTTGTCTAATAAAATGGTGTTTCCAGTAAACGGAACGTTATCGGTGTGGCCCTCTACCATGCATTCAAAATCGGGTTTGCTGTTGATGATTTTTCCCACCTTGGCCAATACTTCTTTGGCTTGGTCACTCACCACATAACTGCCGCTTTTAAATAACAATTTATCAGCAATCGAGATAAAAACCACTCCTTTTTCTACATTCACTTCAATATCCGGATCTGAAATGCCTACGGCACCTTTTATACTCGTTACCAAAGCAAGTGTCATGCTATCTTTTTTAGTCAATGCATCTTGCATGCGGGTAATTTTTAAGTCTTTTTCTTTGATGGTTTCTAAGGCTTTCTCAATGTTTTGAGCGCCCTTTGCCGACAAAGTCGTTACATTATTCATGTTGTTGATTAAATCGGTATTTGATTTTTTCAAGAAATCAATTTGACCCGCAAGCGATTCTTTTTCTGTAAGACAAGAATTTAATTTGATGGTAGCCGTATTCAACAAGTCTTGAACTTCCTTGTTTTTGGCTTCTAAATCGGCAATTTTTTTCTTCGTTCCACAAGAAGTAGTTGCAACTAATGCAACAAGCGATAAGGCAAATAGGATTCTTTTCATAGTATTGGAATTTATCGGTTTCAAAATTAGGATAATTAAATGAGTAAAACCAAGGATTTTTTTAAAGTTTAATTTAAAATAAATCGCTGTATTTACGCTGCTTTACTATAAAATAACGAAAGACAATGCTATTTATTTTGTAGTATTTTTTATGCTGCTGTGCTCCGCGTTTGCCACACATTTTTAGGAACAGCCCATAAAATCCAAAATGAGCTTGCACAATCGCCCAACAATGTTTGCCTTTTCCTTGCAATAGAAATTGTATACCCGCAAAACCATCAAGCACGAGGCGAAGGAACAAGATGGGGAATAGTGATGCTGACGGCAAATTTTTGGTGAGCATGCACAATGAATTTCTAAAATTTAAATAGGTTTTTCTAGGATTGCCTTCTTGCAAAGTTGCGCCTCCTACATGGTAGACAATTGAATCTGGGCAATACACAATTTCGTGTCCCAGGTTTTTGGCGCGCCAACACAAATCAATTTCTTCTTGGTGTGCAAAAAAGTCTTCATCAAAACCTTGTAAGGATTCAAAGACTGATTTTCGGATAAATAAACAGGCACCCGACGCCCAAAAAATGGATTTTGACTCGTTGTATTGGCCCAAGTCTTGTTCTAGCGTATCAAAAATGCGTCCGCGACAAAACGGATAGCCCAATCGATCGATATAACCTCCGGCTGCGCCAGCATATTCAAATTTGGTTTTGTCTTTGTAGTCCAAGATTTTAGGCTGAATAATCGCAACTTCCGTTTGGTTAATCAACAGCTTTTCTATTGGTGCTAACCAATTTTCGGTTACTTCTATGTCTGAATTTACCAGGGCCAAATAGGGTTCTTGCACTCGTTTGAGCGCCTCGTTGTAGCCTTGTGCAAAGCCAAAATTGCATTGGTTTTGAATGATGTTGATTTGGGGAAACTGATTCCGGATAAACGCAATCGAATCGTCGGTAGAAGCATTGTCGGCCACATAAATAGTTGCTTCGTGAGAATAGCGAAACACCGAAGGCAAAAACTGTTCGAGTAGTTTTTGTCCGTTCCAATTTAGGATGACTACGGCAATGTTTTTCATGGGCGTTTTTGTGCTTGGTGCGCCGGCAATTCTGTTAGAAATTGATAGTGCTGTTTTTCAAAATCCATTCGGCAAAAGTAGTGATTCAATCCGTTGGTTACCATCAAAAAATCAGCACCTAAAGCCGAGTTGTAGCGTGCAATTTGATCAAAAGTTGCCTGCGAAATGGCTACTTCTGGGGCCTTGCATTCTACCAACACCTGCAAACGCCCATCGGGATAGTATACCACCACGTCGTAGCGTTTGGTTTGGCCATTGACCTGAATTTGTTTTTCGACGTTAATGAGTGATTTGGGGTAGTTTTTTTCGTAAATAAAATGATGCACCACATGCTGACGCACCCATTCTTCGGGCGTGAGTTGGATGAATTTTTTTCGAATTTCATCAAAAATCGCGACTTTATTTTCACTATTTTTGAATCGGAAGCGAAAAGGAGAAAACTGGAGTTGATGCATGAGGTAAAAGTAATTTTTTTGATAAGATTAAAAGATTGAATGATTGAAAAATTTAAAGATTCTTTGTCTTACAACCTTATTAGCTTAACAAACCGCGACCAACGAATCGACCAACAAAAATCGAACCACGATAAACAATATAAAGTCATTAGTATACAACTATGATTAACCGCATAATCGCTTAACCGTTTAAACAAACAACGAAACTCGAAAAACGAGCATCGAACATCGGTAAACGAACATCGGTAAACGACCAACGAACTATGGATGAAGCAGTAAAAATCGTCAATGACATTAAAAACGGCCTGATTAAACCCATCTATTTTTTGATGGGCGAAGAGGCCTATTACATTGATAAAATAGCCGATTTTATTGAGCAAAATGTACTTACTGAAGAAGAAAAAGGCTTCAATCAAACCGTATTGTATGGCCGAGATGTGTCAATAGAAGATATTATCAGTTCGGCCAAGCGATTTCCGATGATGGCCGAGCGCCAAGTGATCATAGTCAAAGAAGCCCAAGATTTGTCGCGCACCATTGATCAACTGGAGAATTACACCAACGATCCGGTACCTACCACGGTACTTGTTTTTTGTTACAAATACAAAACCATAGACAAGCGCAAAAAATTCACCAAAAACATAGAAAAAGTAGGGGTGCTTTTTGAGAGTAAAAAACTCTACGAAAACCAAGTGGGCGATTGGATTAAACGTTTGTTGCAAAGTAAAGGCTACGGAATAGAGCCCAAAGCCATGGCCATGTTGGTGGAGTTTTTGGGTACTGATTTGAGTAAAATTAACAACGAGTTAGAAAAACTGCAAATTGTACTGCCCAAACAAAGCACCATTTCGGCCAAGGATATCGAAGATAATATCGGATTCAGTAAAGATTTTAATGTGTTTGAATTGCGCAAAGCTATAGGCGAACGCAATCAGCTCAAGGCTTATCAGATTACCCATTATTTTTCTGATAATCCAAAAGAAAATCCGATACTCATGGTAACCTCTTTGGTGTTTGCCTTTTTTCAGCAAGTTTTGCAATACCATGGACTAAAAGACAAGTCACCCAAAAATGTGGCGGCAGCCTTAAAAATTAATGCCTATTTCACGAAAGATTACGAATTGGCTGCCAGAAATTACCCCATGAAAAAAGTAAGTGCGGTGGTTACTAAATTGCGGGAAGTCGACGTGAAAAGCAAAGGGGTGGGAGCCAATAGTATACCGTCTAAAGATTTGTACAAAGAAATGTTGTTTACGATTTTTAATTAAATTGAAATGAAATCCATAAAAATTCTGCTGTTGTTTGTCCTGCTAGTAACTTGTAACTGTTGGAGTCAAGCAAAACGAGAAGAGCTGCTCGAAGCGGCCAAGCAAAATGCGTATAAAGAAGATTTTACGGCAGCCATTCGGTATTATGATACTATAATCTCGTTATACCCCAATGAGCCCACGGCCTATTATGAACGGGGAATTTTGAAAGCCAATGCTTTAGATTACAAAGGAAGTATCACTGATTTTACGCGACAAATTAAACAAGATGCTACCGTGGCGGACTATTTCTTTTTGCGCGGAATTTCGCGCGATAAATTAAAGCAACACCAAGCCGCTATTGCCGATTTTACGCTAGCCATTCGCTTGGAACCTTTAAATTCTGATGCATATGAGTTGAGAGGAGTCAATAAAGCGGCTTTAAATCAATTTGAGGCCGCCGAAAAAGATTTCACCTTAGCGATCCAAAAGCGCCTTGACAACGCGAAGGCCTACGCAGATCGGGCGGAATTAGAATTCCGCAAAAAGCAATACCAATTGGCTTTGCAAGATTGTGCTCAAGCCTTGGCATACGATTCAGCTCAACCAAAAGCCTTGCAAATAAAAGAAAAAACGAATGCCTATTTATCTCACAAAAAGGCAGGTCGGATTAAATAGCAAAAAAACACACTTCGATTACTCTCTTTGATAAATTTCATGAAAAAGCAGCTTTATTTTTATCTGATCATTTTATTTTCTGCTGCCAGTTGGGCCCAGATTGAGTCCACCATCATTGAAGGATTTGCCCAAGGCACGACTTATAATATTACTTATCTCGATGCGCAAAACCGAAACTTGCAACCCGAAATTGATCGCATATTGGCCGATTTTGACCAATCGGTTTCTACCTATCAAACAGAGTCTATTATTTCCCGCATCAATAGAAACGAAAAAAATGTAGTCGTAGATCGTTATTTTAAAGCTTGTTTTAAAAAGGCCAAAGAAGTTTGGGAAAACACCAATGGCGCTTTTGATCCCACCGTTTATCCCTTGGTGAATGCCTGGGGGTTTGGACCCGGAAAAAAACAACACTTGGACAAAAAAGAGGTAGATAGCATTCTGCAGTTTGTGAATTTTGATCTCATTCAACTCAAAGGAAATACAGTTGTAAAAAAAGATCCGCGGGTCTGTTTGGATTTTAATGCCTTTGCGCAAGGCTATTCGGTTGATGTAGTAGCTGAATTTTTGAATTCTAAAGGAATAAAATCTTACATAGTTGAAATTGGCGGAGAGGTTTATGCCAAAGGAAAGAACTCCGACAGCAACTTTTGGACCATTGGCATCGAAAAACCAATCGATAATAAAGTAACCAAAAACCCGATCAAATCTATTGCCCGTATCGATAAGTTGGCGGTAGCCACATCTGGGAATAATCGCCGCTATGTAATTGAGGATGGGGTGAAATATGCCCATCATTTGGATCCTAAAACGGGCTATCCCACCAAAAACAATTTGTTGAGCGCTTCTATTTTTGCTCGACAATGCATTTCGGCCGATGCCAATGCGACAGGTGTTTTGGTCATGGGATTGGAAAAAGCCAAAGCGTTTTTGAAACAACATCCAGAACTCGAAGCCTATTTGGTCTATTCGGATGAAAATGGGATAGATCAGGTCTATAAAACCCCAGGAATTGACAAACTGGTTTCAGAAATAAAGGAATAAAAAAAAGCATCCAATTAGGATGCTTTTTTTTATGAGAATGGAAAGACTATTTTTCAAGCATTACTTTATAGGTAGAAGAACCTTTATCATTGCTCAATTGGATGTTGTAGTATCCGTTGGCAAATTGCGAAAGGTTGATTTCTTTGGTTGAATGCGCAGCTGATTGTGCATCCACGTCTTCAGTGTAAACCGTTTTACCTGTCAAGTCAATAACTTTGATGTTACTTACTTCGTTGTTGAAATCTAAATTGATAATTCCTGTGGATGGGTTAGGATATACCGATGCATCTGGATTCAAATTGAATGTGTCATTAGCTAAAGGATCGGGTACCCAGTTCAACGTAATATTGGTAAAATTGGTATCGGCAGTTGGTGATTGTAAATCAGAAGCGGGACCTTTGGTAAAAGGGAAATAACGTACAGCATTTCCGCCCGTTCCGTGCGCCCAACATTCTTCTACAGCCACTCGATAAGAACCATCAGGCATGGCAGCAGTTTGCGCCGCATTTTTACCATCCCAAGTAATTGTTTTGCTTGTAAACGAGGTTAATGTTGAACCAGTAGTAGCATTTGTTGTGCTACTGGCTGCTTTAGCTGTCCATCTAGGTAAGTGATCGGTTGTTTGTGCTCCCCAATACCTCATTTTAGTTCTAACATATGTAGCATTTAATGTAGATGAAGTGGTACAAGCGGCACAGCTCTCTATCCAAATGGCTAATACATTTTTTGATCCACTATAGGTTGAGGAATGAGTTGCTTCAGTTACAGTAAATGTTAAAGTCCCTGCAGTTTGAGCGGTTGCCTTATAACTAAGTGATAGGAATAAAACAAAACAAATTAGTAAAGTGATTTTTTTCATAAAAAGTAAATCTTTTTTAAATATTCGGCTAAATTATTTAAAATTAATAGTTGAGGGATCATTTCATACTATTTAACACTTTGACAACATTAATTTATATTCAATCAAAATAATTGAATTTTTACGCTATCGTTGTCGTATTTATTTATGGAATTAGGATATTTACCTAATATAAAATGAATTACAATGAACAAGAACACAATTTTAGGCTACGCCACCTTGCTCATGATCATCATGGCTTTGTTGCTTATTGGTTTGGGCGCTTTTAAATATGACGATGTCGCGGGTTGGGGTTTTGTTGCAGTAGGCGTAGGCTTTTTGGCCATAGCCTGGGTGTTTAACGCCTTGAAAGGCAGGATGTAAAACAGTTAAAAACACAAAATTCAATACACCGATAATGCCGCGGATACTTTATTAATATATTTAATCAACAACAAGTATTCAACGAATTACCATACGAATAGATAAATCGCATACGCACCATAAAATGAAAAAAGTTACCCTAGGAATTGCATTGGCTTTAACCTTACTCGCCTGTAATTCAAAAAAAGAAAACAGCACTGAGGAAGTCGAACTGCCATCTAACCTAGAAAAATCTGCTTCGAATGGACCTGAAACCCCTCTTCAACAAGGCGCCAATCTCATCGCCGCAAGCGATTGTTTAGCTTGTCATAACATAGACGAAAAAGTAATAGGCCCTTCCTATAAAGAAGTGGCAGCTAAATATGGTGAAAAAGACGCGGCTATGTTGGCCGATAAAATCATCAAAGGCGGACAAGGCAATTGGGGCAGTATACCCATGACGCCTCATCCAGCAATAGATGTTGCCGATGCTACGAAAATGGTCAACTATATTTTATCACTTCATTAATCAACCCATGAATTTCGCCGTTTCGGAGCCTTTAAAAAAGAAATCGCTGATTGCCTGATCACTAAATTAAGCAAAGGATTAACCCCATTGCTAACCCAAGAACTAACCTAATAGTTTTATCGTAACTTGTTAAAACCTGTTTCATTTCAGGTTTTTTTATTCCTAAAATCTTCTAAAATGTGATTTTAATCATGTTTTATTTCAATTCATTTTAGTCATTTTGTGCCGTCATTTCTATAACTCGTTTGCATGGAATTATCAAAGAAGCGCCTACTTATTTTAGTGTTTTTAATTGTCTTTTTTTCGCTCTATAATTTCACGATTTATACATCGAAATCAAATTATGGACCCATACAATTTTCTGAATTGGCTGTAAAAGGAGAAGCGGTTTGGCTGCAAAACAACTGCAATTCGTGTCACCAATTGTATGGCTTAGGCGGCTATTTAGGTCCCGATTTAACCAATGAGTATACACTTCGAGGTCCCGAATTTATCAAGGCTATGGCAGTGAGTGGAGTTAAAGTAATGCCCAAATTTAACTTTAATGAGTCCGAAAAATCGGCTTTGGTACAATTCCTAAAAGAAGTAGATCATACCGGCTTTTATCATCACATTTCCGATTCGATACATGCATACGGTTGGGTAGATTTACACTACAAAAAAACAACTTATGAAAGCCAATAAATACCCTTTTTATTTTATAATTGCCGCATTAGTCGCCTTGGTACTGGGCCTGGTAGTCGGTTTTTTGGCAGGCATTCAATATGTGTTGCCTACTTTTATTAAAGAAATTTTGCCATTCACGGTTTTACGGCCTTTACACACGCTGTTTGTGATTTCTTGGATCATTTTGGGGGCTACAGGAGTAATCTATTACTATTTAAATACCGCTTCGAATGCATTTTTATACAGTTCAAAACTGCTCAAATGGCATTTTTGGATTTTCATGGCTACTGGGTTAGGCTTAGTTGTTGCCTATTTGTGCAAAAATTTTGAGGGCAAAGAATACATCGAATTTCCCAGTTACTTTTATTTTCCAATTGTAATGGGCTGGGTGTTGTTTGGATTGAATTACATAAAAACGGTGCTGCCAGGGTTCAAAAAATGGCCTGCTTATTATTGGATGTGGGGCACCGGAATTGGCTTTATGATTTACCATTTTACCGAAGCTCATTTGTGGATGTTGCCTTATTTTAGAGCCCATTACATACAGAATTTAGCGATTCAATGGAAGGCAGGAGGCTCATTTGTTGGCGCTTGGAATATGTTGGTGTATGGAACTGCCTTATATGTGATGGCAAAAATTAGTAAGGACGAAGTTTATGCCAATTCTAATAAAACTTTTTTCTTTTATTTCTTGGGATTGGCAAACCTCATGTTTGGTTGGGCACATCATATTTATATCGTTCCCACGGCCCCTTGGATACGCTATGTAGCCTACGCCATTAGTATGACCGAATGGGTGGTGTTGTTTTCTATTATCAACGATTGGAGAAAAAGGGTCACTCCAGCCAATAAAAAAGACTACCCCTTTGCTTACCGGTTTATACTATTAGCCGATATATGGGTGTTTTTGAATGTCTTCTTGGCCTTACTCATTTCAATTCCAGCCATCAATTTGTTTACACACGGAACCCATATTACGGTTGCCCATTCTATGGGGACTACCATCGGAATAAACACCTTTATTTTGTTGGCTTCTATTACCTATATCCTAGAAAGTAAAGCGTCTTTTGCTGCTATACCTGCTATTCGAATGCGAAGATGGATTGCCCTATTTCATAATTCATTCATCGGATTTTGGGTTGTTTTACTCCTTATGGGACTAAAAAAAATATACTGGGCTCAAGTCACCCCAACTGTTTTATTTAGTCAGTTGCAAGATCAGCTGTATTCGATTCACCTGCTTTTTCTTCTTTTTGGTACCGGGATATTGGTGGGGCTTGTAGGGCTAGTGTATGAGTTGTTGCAAAAAATAAAATCGATAGATCATTCATCAACGGAAGGCTAATCTAAAAGCGCTTGTAGTAGCTAGTCTCTGTGCCAGAATAGGAAAGGAGTGGGGGCAATTCTGTTAAGGTTTCTACCTTGTTTTTAAAGGCTTGCAGGTAATTAGGCACCAATTTTTTTAGGGAAGTTTGGGCCTAAATCAGCAATTGTAAGTTTTTGAAAATCATCCATTTTTGCCGTAAATAGTAGAGCAATATTACTGGATAATGAAGCCTGATTGTATGATTAAAATCATATAAAAGCCAGGATATCAATCGTTATTTTGAGTGCACAGAAAAGCCCCCTGAATTCCAAAAAATGAACGAATTACAAGAAAAAATCCTGCGGCTTAAAAAAGCAAAAAATGCAGTCATTTTGGCGCATTATTACCAAGAGGAAGAAATTCAAGAAATTGCCGATTATGTGGGAGACAGCCTTGGGTTGTCGCAAATGGCAGAAAAAGTAGATGCCGATATAATCCTGTTTGCAGGCGTGCATTTCATGGCCGAAACTGCCAAAATTTTAAATCCTACCAAAAAAGTAATCTTGCCCGATCTCCAAGCAGGTTGTTCGTTGGCCGAATCTTGTCCGCCATCGGCATTCCGCAAATTCCTCGCCGCGCATCCCAACCATTTGGTCATTACCTATGTGAATTGCTCGGCCGAAATAAAAGCCATGAGTGATTTGGTTTGCACCTCCTCTAATGCCGAACAAATGGTGAATTCGATTCCAGAAGGTCTTCCCATTATTTTTGCTCCCGATAAAAATCTAGGGAATTACATCAATTCAAAAACTGGCCGAAACATGCTGCTTTGGGACGGTTCCTGTGTGGTGCACGAAGCCTTTTCATTAGACAAATTAATTGCCCTGCACCAAGCCTATCCCGCGGCCCAAATTATTGCGCATCCGGAGTCGCAATCACCCATTTTGGAAACAGCCAATTATATAGGTTCTACCGCCGGCATGATTGCGTACGTGCAAGCGAGTCCTGCTACCCAATTTATAGTCGCTACCGAGGCGGGTATATTATACAAAATGCAAGAAGCCGTGCCAAACAAAACACTGATTCCCGCCCCTGCCTATGAGGACAACAGTTGTGCTTGTAGCCAATGCGGGTTTATGAAACTGAATACCTTACAAAAGGTCTACGATTGTTTGCTGCACGAATCGCCAGAAATTTTCGTCTCCGATGAAATTAGAAAAAAAGCCTTGCTTCCTATTGCAAGAATGCTTGAATTATCAAATTAATGAAACACACTCATTTTTTAGTTATCGGTTCGGGCGTAGCGGGATTAACCTTTGCCATAAAAATTGCCCAACGATTTCCGGCCAAAAAAGTCACTGTTGTAACCAAATCTCAGGCAGAGGAATCCAACACCAAATACGCGCAAGGCGGCATTGCCATAGTCATGAATCCGGCCGAGGACAATTTTAAAAAACACATACAAGATACGCTCATTTGTGGCGACGGCTTGTGTGACCCAGAAATTGTAGAAATGGTAATTTCCGAAGGCCCCAACCGTTTAAATGAACTCATAGAATGGGGCGCCAATTTTGATAAAAACACCCAGGGTGATTTAGATTTGGGCCGAGAAGGCGGACACTCCAAAAACAGAGTCGTGCACCACAAAGACCAAACCGGACAAGAAATTGAACGCACCATTTTGGCTCAGGCGCGTTCCAGAAAAAATATTGAGGTGTTGGATTATCATTTTGCTTTAGAACTCATTACTGAGGCTAATCAATGCATGGGAGCTTATGTTTTGCAGGAAGACAACAACCACATACAACCATTTTTGGCAGATTATACCTTATTGGCCACAGGCGGAATTGGGCAAGTCTATGGGCATACCACCAATCCCATTGTTGCAACCGGTGATGGTATTGCTATGGCGGCGAGAGCCCAGGCCAAAACCCAAGACATGGAATTCATCCAATTTCATCCAACCGCCTTGTATAATCCCGCCATGCAGCATACTTTTTTAATTTCAGAAGCAGTTCGTGGTTTTGGGGCCTATTTGCGCACCAAAAACGGCAATCGCTTCATGCTAGAGTTCGACGATCGTGGCGACCTGGCTTCGCGCGACATCGTATCTCAAAGTATTGCCAAAGAGCTAAAAAAATCGGGGGAGGCCTGCGTGTATTTAGATTGTACACATTTAGAAATGAAGGCGTTTAAAGCCCATTTCCCCATGATTTATAGCTACTGCAAAGAAATTGGCCTTGACTTGGCAAAAGATTGGATTCCTGTTTTGCCTGCACAACATTATTTGTGTGGAGGGATTGTGGTCGATAAAAATGGCCAAACCTCCATCAGTCGTCTTTTTGCTTCTGGCGAATGCAGCAGAACGGGTTTGCATGGTGCCAATCGCTTGGCCTCGAATTCGTTGTTGGAAGCCTTGGTTTATGCCAATAGGAGTTTTGAGTGGTTGGCAAATTCGTTCAGCCCCATTAATCTACCCAAAACATATAAATACAAGTGGAATTTACAGGGTTTAGTTCCGCTTTCTGCACAGTTTTACGCAAACAGCGTAGCCGATGTACAACAGCTCATGCAAAACTACGCGGGGATTGTGCGCAACGATAGCGACCTATTGTATGCCAAAGGACAACTGCTCAATTGGATGCGAGAATTGGATGCTTTGGCGCAAACTACGCAAATTACCACACACTTTTACGAGTTAAAAAACCGACTCAATGTGGCCATTTTGATCGTCGAACAATCGCTTACAAGACAGGAAAATAAAGGCGGCTTTGTAAAAATATAATACGAGACTAATTCGCACAGCTTGATTGTTTTTTTTGTTTCATAAACGCCGAATTACCGCTATATTTGTGCCGTTCAGATTTCAACACTAATGCCAAGCTGCCTCAGTTGTTTTTGAACTCTAATTAGCTAACAATCCATTAAAATTCGATCAGTATGTCAGACGATAAGAAAGTCATATTCTCCATGCAGCGCGTGAGTAAAACCTACTCCAGCAGCGACAAACAAGTATTAAAAAACATTTATTTAAGTTTCTTTTACGGTGCCAAAATTGGAATTCTGGGACTCAACGGTTCGGGGAAATCTTCCTTGCTTAAAATCATCGCGGGAGTCGACAAGAACTACCAAGGCGATGTGGTCTTTTCCCCGGGCTACACCGTGGGTTATTTGGAGCAAGAGCCGCAACTTGACGACAGCAAAACCGTAATCGAGGTGGTGCGCGAAGGCGTGGCCGAAACCATGGCTGTATTAGACGAGTTCAATAAAATCAACGACCAATTTGGGTTGCCCGAAGTCTATGAAAATGCCGATAAAATGCAGCAGCTCATGGATCGCCAAGCCGATTTGCAAGACAAAATTGATGCCTTGGGCGCTTGGGAAATAGATACCAAACTAGAAATCGCGATGGATGCCTTGCGCACGCCAGAACCCGATATGCTCATCAAAAATTTATCGGGTGGAGAACGCCGCCGCGTGGCCTTGTGCCGCTTGTTGTTGCAACAGCCCGATGTGTTATTACTTGATGAGCCCACCAACCACTTGGATGCCGAGAGCGTGTTGTGGTTGGAGCAACATTTGGCGCAATATGCCGGAACGGTTATCGCGGTAACGCACGACCGTTATTTCTTGGATAATGTAGCCGGTTGGATTTTAGAACTCGATCGTGGCGAAGGCATTCCGTGGAAAGGCAATTATTCGTCGTGGTTGGATCAAAAATCAAGCCGCATGGCCTTAGAAGAAAAAGTAGCGTCCAAACGCCGCAAGACCTTAGAGCGCGAGTTGGATTGGGTGCGACAAGGAGCCAAAGGCCGTCAAACCAAGCAAAAAGCGCGTTTGCAGAACTACGACAAACTCTTGAACGAGGATCAAAAACAATTGGACGAAAACTTAGAAATTTATATCCCCAACGGACCTCGTTTGGGAACCAATGTGATCGAAGCCAAAAATGTAGCCAAAGCCTTTGGCGATAAATTGTTGTATGATAATTTGAATTTCACCTTACCCCAAGCCGGAATTGTGGGGATTATCGGACCCAATGGAGCAGGTAAGTCTACCATTTTTAGAATGATCATGGGCGAACAAGCGGCCGATGCCGGAACCTTTGATATTGGCGAAACGGTAAAAATCGCTTACGTCGATCAGGCACATTCAAACATTGACCCGAACAAATCGATTTGGGAAAATTTTTGCGACGGACAGGAACTCATTATGATGGGTGGACGTCAAGTCAATTCGAGAGCCTATTTGTCTCGCTTTAATTTTGGTGGATCCGATCAAAACAAAAAAGTAGCTACACTATCTGGTGGAGAACGCAACCGCCTGCATTTGGCCATGACCTTAAAAGAAGAAGGCAATGTGTTGTTGCTCGATGAGCCTACCAATGATTTAGACATCAATACGCTGCGAGCCTTAGAAGAAGGTTTAGAGAATTTCGCAGGCTGTGCGGTAGTAATTTCCCACGACAGATGGTTCTTAGATCGTATTTGCACGCACATTTTGGCTTTTGAAGGCGATTCAGAAGTGTATTATTTTGAGGGTGGATTCTCAGATTACGAAGAAAATAAGAAGAAACGCTTGGGTGGCGATCTAACCCCCAAACGAATCAAATACCGTAAATTAATTCGGAATTAAGTTCATAAAAAAACGCTGGTTAATACCAGCGTTTTTTGTTTTGTTTCGATTGGGTCGATTTTCTTGATTTGTGTGCGCCCCCACTTCGATTGGAGTTTTGAGGCGGAGCAGTTTCTTCAATCGGGCTGCCTTCGTGCCAAGGATACGGATGATCGGTGATGACCTGTACATCGACCTTAATCAATTTTTGGATGTCTTTCCAGTAGGGTGCTTCGTCTTTGCTGCAAAAGGAAATCGCTACGCCGCTACTTCCTGCACGACCGGTTCGGCCAATGCGGTGCACATAGGTTTCTGGAATATTGGGTAAATCAAAGTTGATAACATAAGGTAGCAAGTCAATGTCAATGCCGCGTGCCGCAATGTCGGTGGCCACCAAAACGCCTACTTCTTTATTTTTAAAGGCATCCAACACTCGTTGACGCGCCGATTGCGATTTGTCTCCGTGAATGGCTTCGGCAGCAACCCCGTGTTTGCGCAGGGCTTTTACCACATTGTCGGCCCCGTGTTTGGTGCGTGAAAACACCAATACATCGCTCAGTTTTTCGTTGCGGATGAGGTGATACAATAAATTTCTTTTCTCTGTTTTGTCTACAAAGTAAATGCGTTGTTCTACTTTTTCGGCAGTCGAAGAAACCGGAGAAACCGTAACGCTAGCGGGGTCTTTCAAAAATAATTCGGCCAACTCCCGAATGGCAATCGGCATTGTAGCCGAAAATAATAGGGTTTGGCGGTTATTGGGCGTGAGTTTTACGATTTTTTTTACGTCGTTTACAAATCCCATATCGAGCATCTGATCGGCTTCGTCGAGCACCAATGTATGCAATTGATCTAAATCAATATATCCTTGTTTGTGTAAATCCAATAATCTTCCCGGAGTGGCAACTAATACATCCACTCCTTTGCGCAACACATCTACTTGAGGCACTTGCGAAACGCCGCCAAAAATGGTGAGCTGAGTAAGGTTGGTGTATTGGCCATATTTTTCAAAATTTTGGCCAATTTGCACGGCCAATTCTCGAGTAGGTGTAATGACTAGGGCACGTATGGCTTTGGCTTTTTTGGATGAGCCCACCATGCGGTGCAATTGGTGAATAATAGGAATGGCAAAAGCCGCTGTTTTTCCGGTACCGGTTTGTGCGCAGCCTACTAGGTCTCGCCCGGTTAATACAATGGGAATGGCTTGTTCTTGGATGGGAGTAGTTTCGGTATAGCCCGCTTCGAATACGGCGCGTTGGATACTCTTAGAAAGGGATAAATCTTCAAATAACATAAAATATAGTTTCCTATTCCAAAATAAGTAATGGAATACGGCAACAAAGATAGGTTATTTAAATTTGCGTGGCTTTACTTACCAATTCACGGTAATGTTTTGGATTTTTTTATCCACGGGACTATTGGCTTTCATGAAGTCGGTTACCAAATACCCGATTAATTTACCTACCAACTGTTGGTTTTTTTCGTCACCCAGTTCGGGAGCGCCTTCGCAAATGTGCAAATAGGATGCGTTTTGGTTTTTTCCAAATCGATGAATGTACTGACGCGCTTGTTCTACAGAAAACCCGCTCAAGGTCATGGCACTGCTGGCGATGTTGGGTATAGCGTCTAAATCTAGCTCGATGCCAAAAGAAGATCCTGTAATGAATCGTTCGGCGTTGAGCAATTCGGTTTCAAATTTTTTCACTCCGCGAATAGCAATTTCATCATAGGTATTGTAGCGCACCCTATGTACTAAGTCTTTGATGGTGATCAGTACTTTTTTGGAGGTGTAGTTTTCGTGTAAGCCAAAAACAAAATATTGTTGTAAAAATCCTTCTTCAAAGGCGTAGGAAAAACCATTGCCACTGTGGCGCCCTTCTAGGATGCGAAAATCAGAATGGGCATCAAAGTTGATGGCATTAATAGCTTGTCCTTTGGCCAGTGCCGTGCCTTTTATCATGCCGTAGGCATTATTGTGTCCGCCACCAATAACAATGGGAATTTTTCCGGCCCGAACCAATTGAGTAACAATATGCGTAACTTCTTTGTCGATACGCTCCACCAATTCGTTCATTTTTTTGCGGTCAGCGGTAACATGAAAATCGAGTTGTTGCACTTCTTCCATTTCTGCAGAAACATCCAACTGCCCCAAAACCAACAATTCTTTGCCTCTGCAAAAAGAGTTGTATTGTATGTTGGCAATACTGCTAATGGCGCTTTTCCAGGCAGAAGCCGCTCCAGGTCGCCCAAAATTAGCGCGAACTCCAATGTCTTCCGGAATACCAAACAGCACAAATCGGGCAGGGCATTCTTTGATGAATTCAGAAAGATCTGCTCCTACAGGCACGGTGAGCATGCGTTCACCAAACTTTATTTCACCACTGCGGTGGTTGGTCACTTTGGCCAAATCGGGAGCAAAAAAAGGAATAATTTTTTCCATAATCGAGGGTCTAGGGCAGACAAAGTAATTTATTAGGACAAACATACATTATTCGCCCAAATATTATTATTTTTGTCGGAACAAAACAAAATTTTTTTATGGAAAATCAAAAAAATAATTCGAATTTAAAAGCTATCATAGCAGTGCTTTCTGTATTGCTTATCGGCAGTTTAGTTTATATTTTTAAAGTTACTTCGGATGCGAAAGCTTTGCAAACCGAATTGACCAAAACCACTTCCGAGAAGGACAGTGTTACCAAAGATTTAGAAGCCTTAAAAGCCACCTACGATGCTGCAATAGCTGAAAACACATCCATGTCAGATGAATTAATAGCCGAACGCGAAAAAGTAGTAAACTTATTGGCTGATTTAAAACGATCAAAAGGAGATGCCGCTTCTATGGCCAAATACAAAAAACAGTACTTGGAATTAGAAGAAAAAATGAAGGTGTTGATGCAAGAAAATGAAACACTAAAAAAAGCAAACGAAACGCTAACAGTACAACGAGACAGTACTGTAATGGTGTTGGGTGAAGCCAAAAAATTCAACGAAGTGTTGGTGGGTCAAAACCAGGAGTTGTCTAAAACAGTTGAGGTAGCCTCAAAATTGATCATCACAAATTTAAAAACGGCTGCTTATAAATTGAGAAGTAAAGGCAGACAAGTGGCTACAGAAAAAGCCAGAAGCGCTGATGTATTAAAAATCAGCTTTACGATTGCCGAAAACAAAGTGGCTAAATCTGGCGATAAAAAATATTACGTACAAGTAATTGACAGCAAAAACAATGTATTGGGCGACAAACAAACGGAAAATTTCAGCGGAAATGTATTGACCTACAGTTTTATTTCGACCGTTAAATTTGAAAACAAAACAGTAGATGTTTCCCAAGATCTTCAAGGATCTAATTTCGAAAAAGGTGCTTACACCGTAAACTTATTCGACAATGGTGAATTGATTTCTAAAACGAACTTCACCTTAAAATAATCATTTACCACAAATCAAATACAAAAAAGGAACCAAGTTGGTTCCTTTTTTTATGCGATAACTTTTCCGTTCAAGATTACTTGCGCTATTGGGTTGGTTCCAAATGCATAGGGGATTTGATAGTAGGAGGGCATTTTTTTTGTGAGGATCAAATTGGCTTTTTTGCCCACCGTGATACTGCCGTGCGTCTGGGCTAAACCCATGGCGTAAGCCCCATTTAAGGTAGCCGCATTGATGGCTTCTTCGGGCGTTATTTTCATTTTAATGCAGGCCGTGGCTACCACAAAATTCATATTCCCAGAAGGACAAGAGCCTGGGTTGTAGTCTGAGGCCAAGGCCAAAGGTAAATTCGCGTCCAAGATTTCGCGAGCCGGTGTATAGGGGATGCCCAAAAAATAGGAGCAACCCGGTAAGGCAACAGGCATCGTATCGCTGTTTTGGAGCGCTTGAATGTCTTCGGGGGTAAGTAGTTCCAGGTGATCGACCGATAAGGCTTGGTGCGCAACGGCTGCAGCTACTCCGCCAAGCGCATTAAATTGATTTACATGAATCTTAGGAGTCAAGTTATAGTTGGCGCCCGCTTGCATAATTTTTATCGTGTCAGCGACCGAAAAATACCCTTTTTCGCAAAACACATCGATATAGTCGGCTAGGTTTTCTTGGGCAATGGCTGGCAGCATCTCAGTAATTAATAAATCAATATAGGAGGAAGGATTGGCAGAAAATTCTCTTGGAAAGGCATGTGCACCCAAAAAAGTAGCTTTAATGGCTATTGAGTGGTTGGCTTTCAACCGTTGAATTACGCGCAGCATTTTGAGTTCACCTTCAAGGGTTAAGCCATAACCCGATTTAATTTCTAGGGCACCAGTTCCCATGGCAATCAGTTCTAGTAAACGCGCTTCGGCTTGGGTATACAATTCGTCTTCGCTAGTTTTTTGAAGTTTGTCGGCTGAATTTAGAATTCCACCACCTTTATTTGCGATTTCTTCGTAACTCAATCCGTTGATGCGGTCTACGAATTCTTGTTCGCGGTTGCCTGCATAAACCAAATGACTATGGCTGTCGCACCAGGAAGGCAATACAAAACGATCGGTGGCATCTATCACTTCGTGTTGGGTCACTTCTGGACAATTAGTCATTGGCCCAAAGTCGGCAATGCAGTCGTTTTTGATGAGCAAATAGGCGTGTTCCAATTGAGGCAATTCTGCCATCGCTTTTCCCGCAACTCTGTTTACAGCAGCAGGGCGAATTTGGAGCAGTGATTTGATGTTGATTAGTAAGAGAGACATGCCGCTTTTTTGGAGTAAATGTAAATTGGAATTTTAAAAACTCCTATCTTTCCGTCAAAATATTCTGTTTTGAAAAGAGTGAGCTACAATAAAGTTAGAAAAATTCAGCCCAATTATTTTGAATACACCGGCGTGCATACTACAGATCCAGTAGAAATGCAATTGTTTGTTTACAACGAAGAGGGCTACGAAGAGTACTCAAAAGTTGGGTTTGATCGGATTGAAAAAGAACTGCAAGACAAACTTCAAAAAAACGATGTTAAGTGGCTTAATATTCATGGATTACACGATATTAATGCAATAAAAAAAACAGGTGAATTACTGGGTTTAGAACCCTATGTAGTGAGTGATATTCTGAATGTTTCCAAGCGTTCTAAAATGGAAGAGCTCGACCAGATTTTGTTTTTTAGCGTGAAATCAATTTTGCCTGGAGAGGATGACCAACATGTGCATGTGGAGCAAATTAGTTTTGTTCTCAAAGACAATATGCTGGTTTCTTTTCAGGAAAAGAAAAGCGCCTTTTTTACCCACATTCGGGAACGCATCAAAACACACAGCGGCATTGTTCGCAAAAAGCAAAACGACTACTTGTTGTATTTGCTACTCGATGCGGTCATGGAAAATTTCTTCATCACCATTGAGTATTACGAAGACGGGATCGAACGCTTGTTAGTGAAAGCAAAATCAAGTGATGACCCAAAAGTATTGGTAGAGATCGAGCGCAATCGAGAGAATTTAAACTTCCTAAAACGTTCTATTTTGCCTTTACGTGACGCCTTGTACAATTTAAAAAGCGAACAAGATGATGAAGCCTTTAACGTAATCGACGAATCAAATTACACCTTTTTTACCCGCTTGCACCAAAAAGCCATCGAGATTTTAGAGCAAATAGAATACGACATCAACACCCTAGATAGCGCCTCCAATTTTTACTTTTCTTCCCAAAGCCACCGCATGAATGAAATCATGAAAGTACTCACGGTTGTCTCTGTGATTTTCATGCCTCTAACATTTATAGTAGGGGTGTACGGAATGAATTTCAAGCACATGCCAGAGCTCGAATTTACCTACGGATATTATGTAGTGGTGGGTTTGATGATTGCGGTAGCTGCAACAATGGCCTGGTATTTTAAACGTAAAAAATGGTTCTAATATAAGTTTAGATAAAATACATCAAAATACTGAAAATCAATACAATAAATATTCAGTATAGATTTAACTTATAGTAAAAAAATAGCGAATTTTCAGTTTATTTGCTCAGTCTATGCAGGGTAAAGGTGAGCGAAGCCAACAACACAAAAGCACCAATTTGATGCGCCAAGCCCAACCAGATAGGCACCCCAAAAAGCAAGGTAAAAACACCCAAACTAAACTGAATGAATACCACAGTAAGTACCGTGTAAATTCCGTTTTTCTGCCCTTTATCCAAGTTGAATTTTCGGCTTTTGTAGGCCAACAAACCAATAAGTCCAACGACTACGTAGGCCAACGTTCGGTGCACAAACTGTACGCCACTTTTTCCTTCAACCAAATTCAGGAAGAGTGTTTTTTGTTCTATAAATACGCTCTCGTGAATAAATTGTCCATCGCTCATCAGTGGCCAATGGTTGTGAATCAGTCCGGCGTTTAATCCTGCCACAAAGCCGCCGTAAATTATCTGAAGCAAAGCAAAAGCCAAAGCAATGCGCGCTAGATTCCGCAATTCTTTATGGATTGATTTGCGCTCCGGAAATTGCAAATCCAAGGCCACCCAGAGTGTATAGGCAAACGTTACAAAGGCAAAAGTAAGGTGTAGTGAAAGGCGAAAATGGCTCACATCTGGGTTGTTTACCAGCCCACTTTTTACCATATACCAACCAAAAAACCCTTGTAAAGCTCCCATACCCAACAATACATAGCATTTGCGCAGGGTCGCTGCGTCTATTTTTTTCTTAATCAAGAAATATATAAATGGGATGATGAAAACCAGCCCAATCACGCGGCCAATTAGGCGGTGAAACCATTCCCAAAAATAGATGTATTGGTAGTCGGCCAGCGTAAAATTGGTTTGACTATTGATGAGTTGGTATTCGGGAAATTTCTTGTATTGCTCAAAGGCTTCGTTCCATTTGGCCTCCGTGAGCGGCGGAAAGGTATCCGTAAGCAAGTGCCAATCGGTCATCGAAAGGCCCGAATTGGTGAGTCGGGTAATACCGCCCACAATCACCATAATAAACACCAAAAAGCAGCCCGAAAGCAGCCAAATAATCACCGATTTGTTTTCTTTTTGTATCATTTTTTTGAAGATTTTCCTCCCGATTGTTCGAGGCTATCAGGGCTAGAATAGAATTCAGCAGGCAAATTTAGGGTAAATTACTAGAGCCAAGAATTAACAAACGTTAATCTTCAGCTTCATCTTTTCAGCTTTGTTGAGCATATAAGCATAGGCTTCGTTGTAGTCATTGGCAATCTCGCCGTCCAAAATGGCTTGTTTGATCGATTCTTTCAATTGGCCAATCTCGCGACAAGGTCCTAAATTATAAATACGCATGATCTCTTCTCCGCTTATTGGCGGTTGAAAATTGCGCACATGATCGCGCGCCTCAACTTCAATAATTTTTTGTTTCACCAGATCAAAATTGTGGTGGTATTTCTTGAATTTATTCGGATTCTTGGTGGTAATGTCTGCGGCACACAAGGTCATTAAAGCATCTACATCTTCGCCGGCATCAAATACCAAACGGCGCACGGCCGAGTCGGTTACTTCGTCTTGCGAAAGCACAATGGGCCGCGAACTCATGACAACCATTTTTTGTACAAACTTCAGCTTGTTGTTGAGTGGCATGTGCAAGCGTTCAAAGATTTTTTTTACCATTTTTCCGCCCAAAAATTCATGCCCATGAAAGGTCCAGCCTTGCTTTTTCACAAAGCGTTTGGTGGGTGCTTTGCCAATGTCGTGAAATAAGGCAGCCCAGCGCAACCATACGTCATCGGTGTTTTTGCAAATATTATCGACCACTTCTAGGGTGTGGTAAAAATTGTTTTTGTGGGTTTGCCCTTCTATCTCTTCCACCTGATTCAAAGCAGTCAATTCAGGTAATATAAGGTCCAAGAGGCCTGTTTTGTACAACAGTAAAAAACCAGTCGAAGGTTGGTCTGTGGCCAAGATTTTGTGTAATTCTTCCACGATGCGTTCGCCGGAGATAATGCCAATTCGATCCTTGTTTTGGCTGATGGCAGCAAAGGAATCGGCTTCAATGTCAAAGCCCAATTGCGTCGCAAAGCGAATGGCGCGCAACATCCGCAACGGATCATCAGAGTAGGTAATGTCTGGATCGAGTGGGGTTTTGATGCGTTTTTGCTCCAGGTCTTTCACGCCATTAAACGGATCAAGTAATTCGCCATAAGTAGCTGGATGCAAAGAAATTGCCAAAGCATTGATGGTAAAATCACGACGGTTTTGATCGTCAACTAAGCTGCCGTTTTCTACTACCGGATTGCGGCTTTCAAACAGATAACTTTCTTTTCGTGCGCCTACAAATTCGATGTCGGTATCTTCGAAGCGCAGCATGGCAGTGCCGTAATTTTTAAACACTTGCACTTTGGGATGATACGGAATTAATTCAGCCACCTTGAGCGCCAAGTCTATTCCCGAACCTACTGCTACAATGTCAATGTCTTTTTTGAAGTCACGCGCCAAAAGATAATCGCGCACAAATCCGCCTATCACATAGCTTTCTATACCCAATTCTTGGGCTGCTTGGGATACCAGTTTAAATATCGGATGACTGAGTGCTGCGGTGTAATTATTTAGGTTGGCCACGAATTCACGAATTTTTTATTTAATTCTTTTTAATTCAATCATAAAACAACTCGTCTATACTCCAACGAATCTTTATTGAAATTTGCAATAATTGCTATTTTATTTCCAGACACTTTTAAATAATTCATTGCTTGCGCAATGTGCGAATCTGTGATAGAACTACACGACTTTACTTCTAAAATAAATTTATCATAAATTACAAAGTCAGCGAAGAATTTGTGGTTTAAAATAATTTCTTTATATCGAACCGTATATTCTTTTTCTCGATCAAAAAGAATTTTTGATTTTTTTAATTCGTATTCAATTGCATCTTTATAGACTATCTCGAGAAATCCTTTTCCAAGATTATTGTGAACATCAAACAAGATGCCTAGCAATGTATAGCTCTCTGTTTTATAAATAATGTTTGGCATATAAATTCGTGCATTGCTGCGCCTGTTCACTTCGTTCGGGTCGTGGCGTATATTTTCTATTTTCTAATCACTTTTACTTGGGCGTCGAGGGTCAGTTTTATGATCGTAGAAGGTCGACCGCCGGGTTTTTCGCGGTCCAAATTTACAACATAGTCTACGCCATTTATAATTTCAGGACTGATTTCTTTATACGTCATAGGAGTAGGAGCTCCGCTGATGTTGGCCGAGGTAGAAACCAGTGGTTTTTTCATGCGCTCCATCAACTTGAAACAAAAGGGAACTTTCACGATGCGCACCCCCAAAGTATTGTCGTCGGCAATGATATTCGGAGCTACATTTCGGGGCTTGTCCAAAATTAAGGTGGTGGGTTTTTCAGACAAGTCAATGATTTGCCAGGCCGTCTCCGGAATGTCTTTAAAGACGTTGTACATCATCTTTTCACCATTCATCAAGCAAATCATGCTTTTGCTTTCTTCGCGTTGTTTCAGGGCGTATATTTTAGCTACCGCTTCGGCATTCGTCGCATCGCAACCAATACCCCAAACCGTGTCGGTAGGATAGAGGATGAGTCCGCCTTGTTGAATCACCTCGAAGGCGTTATGTACTTCGGTATTCAGGTCGCTGTGTATCATGGGAATGTTAAAGGACTGCGTTGTTTTTTTATTTGTGCTGGATTTCCGGCCACCATGCAGTTGTCGGGTACATTTTGGGTAACCATGGCTCCGGCGGCAATCACTACGTTTGATCCAATGCTCAGTTTGGGTAAAATCGTGGCATTGGCGCCAACAAAAGTAAAATCACCCACTTGCACGTTGCCCAAGAGTTTGGCACCAGGGCCTATTTCTACAAAATTTCCCAATGTGCAATCGTGGTGAATGGCAGCATTGGCATTGACCAAAACGCCTTTTCCTATACTAACATCAGCGCTCACAAACGAAAAAGCCATGAGTGAAACGCTTTCTCCCAAAGTTGCAGAGCTGCTCAAATGGGCCGATTTGGCAATCAAAGAAACGCTTTTCCCACCCTGAGCTTCGGCCAATTGCTGCAATTGAAAACGCGTTATGCAACCGCCTATTCCCAAAATAAATTCGGGTTGATTATGCAGGTGTTGGGTTAATTCGTCTAGCGTATGGAGCACCGGAAAACCAAATAATTCGATTGGCCTGGGTTCGGACACGTTGTCAAAAAAACACAAGTTTGCACCTTCGCTTGGATCAAGCAAATCATAAACTTCTTTGGCGTGGCCTTTGGCTCCAAGGATTAACATAGGGTATTTTTAGTGCGGTCAAAAGTACGGAATTCCAATTAAAATTAGGGAACTAAATGGAGTATAAAACCAATCGGTTAAACCGTGATTTTGGGTTTTTGCAAGTGTTGCAATGATTTCGAAAGGGGTGCTCCTTTCCAGATCAGATTAAATAATTCCCTGTTTTTGGATTTCACCATACTGCTTAATCCGTATTTGAGTAGTAAAAACAAGCGAACTAGTTGCATACTTCGCCAACCATAATGTTTGCGAAGAATGTACATCAACGAGATTTTAATCTCTTTTTTGATGGCCATTGATTTGCCGGTACTGGCCCCGTGGTAATGAATAAATTGCGCTTCGGGTACTAAATAAGTCGATTTTCCGAGATTCAATATGCGTATACATAAATCGGTTTCTTCGTAATACAAAAAAATAGCAGGATCAAATTGACCGGCCTGCTCAAAATCTGCCGACCGAAGTAGCATGAAGCTACCCGGCACAAAATTTACTGCCAATGGATTCTTGTGGTGTTTTTTGCGTTTGGGGTGTGTAGCCGGCGAAAACAGTTCCAAGTAATTTCGTCCTAAAATTTCGCGCGCAGGAGAAGCAAAATGATCAAGCGAAACCATAAAGGAATGATCTTCTTTAAAGGCTTGAGCCCCTACCACACCAACTGTTGGATGTTTTTCTAAGAAGGCGATGAGCAAATTAAAACAGTCGTTGAGCAACAAGGTGTCGTTATTTAAAAAAGCTACATACTTGGCGTTAGCTTGTAAAAAACCAAAATTATTGCCACGACCAAATCCACAGTTAATTTGAGTTTGGAAACAGCTTAAATTAGGATGACGGCCTGATTTACAATAGGAGAGTACTTTTTGATAGTCTTCGTCGGCCGAGCAATTATCAACAACGATTACTTGAAAAGACAGGATTGGATTGGTTTTTTCAAACACTTTTTCAATACAAGGAATGGTATATTCACTCGAATTATAATTGATGAGGATTACAGCTAAATCAAACATTAGAGGTATTGTTGTACACCTTTTTCGATAAAAGTGAGTTTTTGAGACTTGGTTTGTGCTTCTATTTCGTTGTTGATCGCGATGTGCGATTTAGATTGTTCGGGGTGGTAAATGTGGTAGGCCAAGCCCGCAAATTTTAGTCGTTTGCCCAAAATTCCGATGTTGTGCAGGCGTTCGATTAGTTCCGAATCATCGATGCCCCAACCCACTAAATTCTCGTTAAATCCATTGATTTTGATGAAATCTTCTCGCCAAAACGACATGTTGCAACCGCGCAATTTGGAGGAACGTGTCGCGGTAATTTGCGCCCAATTCATCATAAACGGCAAACGAATGCTGCGTCCCCGCTTTTTAATACCTGCGGAAAGAAAATGAAATTCAGTTTGCTTTTGAGCAAAAAGGGCAGGCAAATGTGCTTGGGTAATGTTGGCTCTTGATCCAAATAAATAATGGCCTTTTTGGGCAAATTGCAAATGATCTTCTATAAAGTTTTTATGGAGTAGGATGTCTCCATCAATCTCTATGATGTACTCAAACTGGGCCATCGCAATGGCTTTGTTCATGATCATCGGCTTGCGGTTTTTGATGTCTTCGTGCCAAACGTGGCGCAAAGGAACAGGGAATTTAAGTTGAAACTCGGCAATCAAGGCTCCAGTTTCTGGTCTTGAACCGTCATCGGCAATGATCACTTCGTTGGGCAATACCGATTGTTTGAGTACGCTCAGAAGCAATAATTCTAAGGCTTCTGGCCAATTGTATGTTGGGGTTACGAGAGAGCAACTAAGCGGGTGTGTCATGCCAAAAAAATAATGAGGCAAGTTAGGATTAATTTTTATATTTGTGAAAATTATTCCTGTTTACTCCGCATTGTTTTCTTAATAAAATGCCTTAAATCACTATGAAATACTACGAAAATAAGCCGCAAGGCTACTACGATAATGTTCGGAAAGAGATGTTAAAATATCTTCCTGCAACCGCAAAAAAAATTTTGGATGTTGGCTGCGGAAATGGAGCATTTGCCTCGGTAGTCAAACAAAAAAACGAAGCGGAAGTTTGGGGTATAGAGTTGATGAGCGAAGAAGCTAAACTGGCCCATGAAGTATTGGATAAAGTTTTTGTAGGCCCATGCGAAAATTATATAACTGGACTTCCCGATCACTATTTTGATGCAATCTACATGAATGATGTGTTGGAACATTTAGTTGATCCTTACTCTGTCTTGGAGATTTTGAAGTCTAAGTTGGCGCCAAATGGTGTCATTATTAGTTCTATTCCCAATGTTAGATTTTATAGAACTTTTTCAAGAGTACTGTTCTCGAAAGATTGGAGGTATGAGGGGCATGGTGTAATGGATAAAACCCATTTGCGATTCTTTACCGGCAAAAGCATCAGACGCATGTACGAAGAATTAGGGTATTCAGTTTTAAGACACGAAGGAATAAATGTAACCAAATCAATAAAACCGCTTCTTTTTAACATTCCGTTTCTTTTTACACAAATGGACATTAGAAATGTTCAATACGCTACTGTTGCTACTGTAAAAAGTTAAAAAAATGAAGAAATTTTTTAGCGCAGATTTCTCGGGTAATCAGGAGCAAATTATTACTTACATTACCAATTTCGATTCCAAAGGAGTCTTGTTTGGTGATGGAAATCGAAATAAAATAAAATTATTTGAAGCTGAAGGAAAAACAATCAACATTAAATCCTTCAAGATTCCAAATTTCATAAATAAGATTGCCTATAAATATGTAAGGAACTCAAAAGCAAACCGTTCGTTTGAGTTTGCCTCTACCTTATTAAAAATGGGAATCGGAACGCCTCAACCCATTGCTTATTTTGAAAAGTACAATTGGCTGGGTTTGCAAGACAGTTACTATGCTTGCGAACACCTTACTTGCGAATTAACTTTTCGCGAATTGGTCGAAATACCTGATTATCCCGAACACGCCATTATTTTACAACAGTTCATGCATTTTTGTTTTGAATTGCACGAAAAAGGAGTAGAATTTTTAGACCATTCGCCCGGAAATACCTTGATTGTCAAAACCGCTCCGGGCCACTACCACTTTTATTTGGTCGATTTGAATCGCATGCAATTTCACCAAGAAATGTCGTTTGAACAGCGCATGAAAAACCTATCACGACTCACGCCAAAGGCTGAAATGGTGAAGCAAATGAGTGCATTTTATGCAGAAAAATACACTGCAAATTCGGCCGAAGAAATCAATGGGTTATTGTGGAAATATACCAAACAATTTCAGCATGCATTTTTCCGCAAAAAACGCATCAAACAACGGGTGTTTTTTTGGAAATAGCAGCTACATAATTCATTTTTTTCTCAACTCTTCATAACGCACATAAACGCTTAGAGCATTCAGGTAACAAATGATGAGCCCTTTTTTGCCGTCTAAGAATCCCAATCGAATGAGGTATTGGTACAAAAATTTATAGGCCGGATGCAGGTACAAATGCAATGGGGTTACCCACATGCCCGAATTGTTTTTTTCGCGGGCTTTGAGTTTGCCGTAACTCACCATTTTATCTTTGTAGGATTGGTAACTGGTATACGAAAAGTGTATCAGTTTGTGTTTTAATTTTCCGATAGGTCCCTGAACTAATAATTTTTCGTGCACCAATCGAACTGTAGTATACTGGGCCTTATTTTTTTGAAATAATCGAAATATTTTGTCGGTTTGCCAGCCACTGTAATGCAATTCTTGATCTTGAAACATAAAGGTGCGATAAAAGAAATAGGCGCTTTTTGGATTTTTTTCTTGTATGGTAGCAATCACTTCATCTTTTAGGGCAGGAGTGAAACGTTCGTCGGCATCGAGAAATAAAATCCAATTGTTTTTTGCACAGGAAATGGCAAAATTACGTTGGGAAGAATAATCTACAAAGGCATGTTGCACTAAGGTTGCAGTAGGGAAATTTTGTACGATCTCTGCGGTTTTGTCGGTACTGAACGAATCAACTACAATAATTTCATCTGCAAAATCCAAATCATCCAACACCGATTGCAGGTGTTTTTCTTCGTTAAAGGTGATGATTAGGGCGCTAATGGGCAAACGAATTGTTTTGATTTCTAGGGTATTAGGCAAACGCTCTAAGGCCAAGGTTGCTCGTAAAAAAACACCCAGTTTTTCTTCAAAAAGCGCCGGACTAAATTCTTGGTATAAGTCGATTGCTTTGGCTTTGAGTTCTTTTTCAGAATTTTTATGAAATAAAACAGGTACAAATTCTTTTAAATGCACCGATTGGTGGTAGAGTCCGTCCTCAAAGGTGGCCCAAATTTTTTGTTCAATCCAAGGAGAGAAAATGATAAATGAGGGCTTGTTGAGCGCCTTAGCCATGTTTATTGAGCCCCCGTCGTTTCCTATAATGAGGTCGCAGGCATGCATGAGTCCGATAAAGGAGCGCAAATCATGACCCAATACCTCAAAATAGATTTGCTTTTGGGTGCTGGGCAAGCAGGCGTCAAAAATTTGTTTGGCTTTGTCTATTTGGTTCGGAAAATAATTAAATAAGATATTGACATCGGCCTGCTGGGCAATATAATCGACCACTGTTGCCATGTATGGAAGCGGATACGTTTTGATTTCTTCGCTGCCCAATAAACTGATCATCACGGTTTTTTTGCGTCGATCTACCTGGTGTTTTTCCAACAACGCTTGGGCTGCCTCTTGTTCGGCATGGGTCACAAACAACTTGGGCAGTGGATCAACGACAATATCAAGCTGTAAAGGCTGCAGCAAAGACAGTCTTCGTTCTATGGCCAAGCCCATATTCGTTTTGGGATATAATGCAAAGGGAACATTGTCGGTATACAAAAATTCACGCCCCCGTTTTTTATACGAAATGCGTCGCTTGCTGCCGCTTAACAGCACAATAAGCCAGCTTTCTAGTTTGGAATAAGCGTCGATAATCAGGTCGTATTTTTCGCTGCGAATTCCCCAAACAAACCGCATAAATGCAGTAAAACTATTTCGATGTTTGGCTTCAAAATACACAATGCGATCGATGGCGGTATTGCCTTCTAATACTGTTTTTGTCGATTCGTAAACCAAATAATCAATTTGGGCTTCGGGATAGGCTTTGCGTAAATTGTTGCAAATGATGCTGCTCACCAACACATCACCAATCATTTTTTGTTGTATGACTAATATTTTCATAGGCGCGCTTAGCTTAGTGAGCAATGAGTTGGTTGGCAATTACCCGTTCGTTAAACGACTGAACATAGGCTTTAATGAAGCGTTCCATTTTGTTTCGGCGCTGCAGGTCAGTTTGCAGTAAGTTATGCCGCAACATCGGATCTTTTTTCCAATTGTATAAGCCAATAGATTTTTGTCCATCAAAGGCCAAGTAATAATCTCCTTGCAAATAATTGTATACGTTATCTAGATAGGTTACCACAAAATCTTTGGGCGAACGAAATGATTTGCCGTAGGTAACCACCTTGTCTTTGATGTTGAGGTAATCTAATAAACTAGGAAGAATATCTATTTGCTGAAAATTTTTCTCGATCACCCCTTTGAATGTAGGATTCGAAGGATCAAAAAAGGCCAGCGGTATTCTAAATTTACCTACCGCTGTGGTATAGGCTCCTTTTCCAAATATTGAACAGTGATCAGCGGTAATTACAAAAACAGTATTAGAATACCAGGCTTCCTTTTTGGCACGGGCAAAAAATTTGCGCAAGGCATAATCGGTATAGCCAATGGTTTCGTGTATTTCTGTAGTTCCTTTTGGGAATTTCCCAGCATATTTTTCGGGCATAATAAAAGGCACATGCGACGAAATGGTAAACAAGGAGGTGAAAAATGGTTGTTTAAAATCGCTTATTTTTTGGGTAAAAAACTGCAAAAATTCTTCGTCAAAAATCCCCCATTTGCCGTCAAAAGCTTCCGGTCCCACGTATTCGTTTTTGCCATAATAGGCATCAAATCCGGCGACCTTGCAATATTGATCAAAATTTTGACTGCCATTAAATGCCCCGTGAAAAAATGAGGTGGAATACCCTTGTTTTTTCATGATTTTGGGCAAACCATAGACTTCATTGAGTGAATAGCCCGACGAAATAATCGAACTATTCATGAGGCTTGGAATACTAGATAGGGCAGATGGAACCGCGTCAATCGAGAGTTTTCCGTTGGCAAAGCCATTTTTAAAATAGTACGATTGGGTAAGCAGCGAATCCAAAAATGGGGTGTAGCCTTTGTGGATATTTTCGTCGCCAAAACTCTCCAAAATAAGCACCACAACATTTTTCTTGTTGGCCGCGCCTTGGGGTTTCGTTTCTAAAACGGGATTAAAAATTGAATTTAATTCTTGACCGCTAAAAAATTTGGGATCAGTAAGTGTTTCTTTGCTGCCCATGGTTTTGAGTATGCTATAAGGCGTGTTCAAAATTAGGGCCGAATTTCCAATACCCGAATAGGTAACCGCATCGACAATGCGAATGGGTTTCTTACCAAAACCACCACGAGCCATAAGCAGTCCTAAACTCATAAAAACGAGCAATAAGGCTGTTTCTTTGGCCAAAGTAGATTTAGTGGTTTTTCCGATTGGTGTGTCAAAATGAGCTGTGCCCAAGGCTTTCCAAAACAGGTAGGCAAACAAAGCAAAGCCAAGCGGTAAAAACCAATAGGCACTCAAAAAGGAAGGCAATAATCCCATGATTTCGTTTTCCATTCCCTTGGCGGTGATGAGTCCAAACGAACTGCGACGGCCGGTAAATTTGTAGTATTCAAAATCCACAAAATTGGTCGCAATAAATAGCAAATTGACCACAAAAAAAGCAAGCTTAAGATTCTTTTGGTAACGCGGATGGTATTTAAATTGTCCGGGAGGCAAATGCAAGGCAATAAAAATCAAATTGATAAATCCAATCGCCGACAAATCATACAGTAGTCCACCTACAAATACGCCAGCATCAACGGCCGGAAAATAGGTTTTGTTGAAGGCATAAAAACCCAAACGACACAACTGATAGGCTACAAAAACAAGCAGCGTACGTTGGGCCAATAATTTGATACTTGAGATGTACTGTCGCATAGTCTTTGGCTTATACCGCTACATCATACTCGCGCAAAGCATCATTGAGCGAAGTCTTCAGGTCGGTGGAGGGTTTGCGTTTGCCAATGATGAGCGCACAAGGCACTTGGTATTCGCCGGCTGCAAATGTTTTGGTATAACTTCCGGGAATCACTACCGAACGGGCTGGAACCACGCCTTTCATTTCGATAGGAGTAGGGCCTGTCACGTCAATAATTTTGGTCGAGGCGGTAAGGCACACATTGGCGCCCAATACGGCTTCGGTTTCAACGCGCACGCCTTCAACCACAATGCAACGCGAACCAATAAACGCGCCATCTTCTATAATTACGGGTGCCGCTTGCAAGGGCTCTAATACGCCACCAATGCCCACGCCACCACTCAGGTGTACATTTTTTCCGATTTGTGCGCAGCTGCCCACGGTGGCCCAGGTATCAACCATGGTGCCTTCGTCTACATAGGCGCCAATGTTCACGTAACTCGGCATCAAAATTACTCCTTTTGAAATGTAAGCGCCATGTCTAGCTACCGCATGTGGCACCACGCGTATGCCTTTCTCGGCATAGCCTCGTTTCAACGGAATTTTGTCGTGGTATTCAAAAATGCCCACCTCAAACGTTTCCATTTTTTGAATCGGGAAATACAACACCACTGCTTTTTTTACCCATTCGTTTACCTGCCATCCATTTGCAGTTGGCTCGGCTACCCGTAACGTACCGGCGTCGAGTAAATCAATCACCTCGCGGATGGCGGCTGTGGTTTGTGGTTCTTGGAGTAAAGCTCGGTTGTCCCAAGCGGCTTCTATGGTAGTTTGTAAGGAATTCATTTGTAAAAGTTTTGGCAAATATAAGGGCAATTTTTTAAACTACGGCTTGGACAAGCAAGGCAAAAACTGTGGTCTTGTTGCTTGGGTTGCGGTTTAAATTAAAGTTATACTTTTGAAAAAAAAACAATGTCACGCATTCTTGCCATCGATTACGGAAGCAAACGCACGGGCCTCGCGGTTACCGACGACTTGCAACTCATTGCCTCGGGGCTCACCACGGTCGAGACGCCGCAGCTCATGGGTTATTTGCAGCGCTACTTTGCCGCCGAAAACGTGAGCACAGTACTCATTGGCGAACCCAAGCAAATGAACGGCTTGCCCTCGCAAAGTGCCCCGATTATCGAAGCTTTTGTGACGCAATTTGCGCAGCAGTTTCCCGACAAAAAAGTAGTGCGGGTAGACGAGCGCTTTACCTCCAAAATGGCTACACAAACCCTAATTGACAGTGGCCTGCGAAAAAAACAACGGCAAAACAAAGCGTTGCTCGATGAAGTTGCGGCTACGATACTGTTGCAGGATTATTTGGTAAGATTTAAGATTTAAGAGGTTGTAGGTTGTAGGATTTAGGTTGTAGGTGAATAATAAGTACTTTAGAGTTATGAATTATGAGTTATTAGTTTTGAGTTTTTTTATTAGAACCCTCTTTTTCCAGACCGCTCGGATGTGCACAACGCTCGATAGCACGATTTGATAGTTGGCACGGTTTGCACACGAGCGAGACGCTCGCGCTAGCGGGGATATTTAAAGTATTAAAGATTTAAAGATTGAAAGATTTGACCACGAATACACAAATGAGATTGCTTCGTCGTTCCTCCTCGCAATGACGTTCTAAGTATATTTCTCAATTATTAATTATTAATTTTTCATTTTTAATTACCTAAGTTCTTAGAATACTTCATTCCTTTCGACTTTAAAACTTTCGACTTTCGACTAACAGCTAACAGCTACCTAAGCTCTTAGTATACTCCTAAGATTACAATTTCACCGCACTCTTACTTCACATTTTTTCCTACATTTGCCGCATTAAAAAACTACTCCATACAACATGATACTACCTATAGTGGGCTACGGCGATCCGGTGTTGAGAAAAGTGGGCGAAGACATCGCTGCCGATTATCCCAACCTGAAAGAGCTAATTTTTAATATGTTTGTCACCATGTACAACGCCTACGGGATAGGATTGGCGGCTCCGCAAGTGGGTTTGCCTATTCGCTTGTTTGTGATTGATATGGTGCCGTTTAGCGACGACGAAGACATGAGCCCCGAGGAGCAACAAAAGCTCAAAACTTGTAAGAAAGCCTTTATCAACGCCAAAATCTTGAAAGAAGAAGGCGAATTGTGGAGCTTTAACGAGGGTTGCCTGAGTATCCCCAACGTGCGCGAAGACGTGTCTCGTCACGAACGCATTACAATGCAATACCAAGACGAAGATTTTAACGTACACACCGAAGTGTTTGACGGCCTCACGGCCCGCGTGATACAACACGAGTACGACCACATTGAAGGCATTTTGTTTACCGACAAAATTGCGTCACTCAAAAAACAACTCATCAAGAAGAAATTGCAAAACATCATGGAAGGCAAAACCAAGGCCGATTACAAGATGCGTATTTTCGGAAAAAAAGGCCGTTAATAAACGCCAGCATTTGCCAACAATAAATATATTTGTGCCTCCAAAAAAAAGAACACTATGAATGTAGATAAAATATTAGCGATTTCAGGAAAACCCGGTTTGTATGCCTTAAAAGTGCAAACCCGAACTGGCTTTGTAGCCGAATCTTTGCTTGATGGCAAACGCATCACCGTTGGTTTGCGCAGCAATGTGAGTTTGTTGTCTGAGATTTCGATGTATACGCACACCGCCGAGAAACCGCTAGTTGAGGTTATGCGCGCCATTGCAATCAAAGAAAATGAAGGTCCTGCCATTTCGGCCAAAGAAGATCCCGCCAAATTGGTGGCCTATTTTACCGAAATTTTGCCCGATTACGACCAAGACCGCGTGTATGCTTCCGATATCAAAAAGGTAATCAACTGGTACGGTATTTTGCAAGCCAAAGGATTGGTGTCAAAAGAAGAACCTAAGGTTGAAAACGCCGAAAGCATTAAAGATCAGGTGGTAGAAGAAGTGAAAAAAGAAAAAGCCAAAGCGCCCAAAAAAGCTCCGAAGAAAGAAGCCTAATTTTCCCCCATAAACCCTAAATAAATCCTATTTCTACACCCAGAGGTAGGATTTTTTTTACCAAAAAGTAGCCCTATGAACACCCGCCAACAACAATTGCAAGCCTTTGAACGATTGCTCAATGTAATGGACGATTTGCGCGCCCAATGCCCTTGGGACAAAAAGCAAACCATGGAATCGCTGCGGCACCTCACCATCGAGGAAACCTATGAATTGGGCGATGCCATATTAAATAACGACCTAAACGAAGTAAAAAAGGAGTTGGGCGACGTGTTGTTGCACATTGTGTTTTATGCCAAAATAGGCAGTGAAACCAACGATTTTGATATTGCCGATGTGTGCAACGAATTGTGTGAGAAACTCATCTTTAGACACCCTCATATTTATGGCGACGTGCAAGTAGCCGATGAAGAAGAGGTGAAGCGCAACTGGGAAAAACTCAAACTCAAGGAAGGTAAAAAATCAGTGTTGGAAGGTGTGCCCAAAGGATTGCCGGCGCTCGTAAAAGCCAGCCGCATTCAAGACAAGGCCAAAGGGGTTGGCTTTGATTGGGAAGAACCGCAACAGGTATGGGAAAAAGTGCAGGAAGAATTACAGGAGTTGCAAGCCGAAGTGCAGGCAAATAACCCCGATGCACTCGAAGCCGAATTTGGTGATGTGTTGTTTTCGCTCATCAATTACGCCCGATTTTTGAAGATCAATCCGGAGGATGCTTTGGAGCGCACCAACAAAAAATTCATCAGCCGATTCCAGTATTTAGAGCAAAAAGCCGAGCAATTGGGCAAATCCTTGTCTGAGATGAGTTTGGCCGAAATGGATGTATTTTGGAACGAGGCCAAGAAGTTGTAGAACTTATTCTGAAATGCGTTTCAGTTTGGCTTTGTCGGTAATGGTGATTTTTTTGCCGGTCAATTCAATATAGCCCGCCTTATTAAATTCTGATAACAAGCGAATGCAGCTTTCGGTAGCGGTGCCAATCATACCGGCTAGTTCTTCGCGCGACAATTGAATGTGCAAGGAGCCGTCTGGGTGAGTACCAAAATCATCTTCCAAATACAACAGGGTTTCTGCCAACCGTTCCTTTACGTTTTTTTGTGCCATTGACACCATGTGGTCATCGGCATCTTTGAGGTCTCCACACATGGAGCGCATTACGTTTAAGGAAAATTTATTGTTATCGGTAAATAACTCCATCACATCTGATTTGGGTATGAAGCATACTTGCATGTCTTCTAATGCTACGGCGGTGAGGTTTACCGGTTCGTCGCTAATCATCGAACGCTGGCCCAACAATTCTCCTTTTTTGACCAATTTTACAATTTGATCTTTGCCGTTGGGACTCAATTTGGTCATCTTACAAACGCCATCTTTTACACAAAAAATACCGTTTACATTATCGCCCTCTTCAAAGATCACTTCCCCTTTTTTAATAATCTGTGATGTCTTACAGTCTGCCAACTTTAATAGCTCATCCTTAGACAGCGCTTTGAGCGAGCTAAATTCTCTTACGATACAATGTTCACATTTACTCATACAAAAAATTCTTAGGGGTAGACGGGACAAATTTAGCGTTTAATATGACAAATGTCATATTTTATTTAACAACTGTTTATGTTCTTTGCGTCAGGTATAAAATGAGCAAATTTATGGATGCATCTTCGTGTTTCCATTGTGGGTTAGACATCGATAAAAAGGCTGAAATTCTTTTTGACGACAAAGCATTTTGTTGTACAGGTTGCAAAACTGTCTACGAATTGTTTCGCGAAAATGAGTTGGGTTGTTATTATGATTTCGAACAATCGCCTGGAGCAACCCCTTTGGATATAAAGGGAAAATATGATTTTTTAGATAATGATGAGATTAGGACCAAATTGTTGGCCTTTCAAGAAGCCAACACCGCTATTGTTTCATTGCACATTCCTCATATTCATTGCAGTTCGTGCATTTGGATTTTGGAAAATTTACAGCGTCTTCAGCAAGGAGTAATTAGCTCTCAGGTAAATTTTCCGCAAAAAAAAGTCCGTATTTCCTATCATTCAGACCAAGTTTCTCTGAAAGATTTAGTGTATTTACTGAGCAGTATTGGCTACGAACCCTACATCAGTTTAGAACAATACGACGCCAATCTAGAAAAGATTGACCGTAGTCTTACCTATAAATTGGGTGTAGCCTTCTTTTGTTTTGGCAACATTATGTTGTTGTCGTTTCCCGAGTATTTTGAAGGCCAAGAATTTTGGCTCGACCACTACCGCGGCTTCTTCCGTTGGCTCATTTTTGCATTGGCTTTGCCCAGTTTTTTCTATTCGGCCAGTGGCTATTATGTGGCCGCCTACCAAAGCATCAAAGCCCGTATGCTCAACATCGAAATTCCTATTGCCTTGGGAATAGTTGTCATGTTTGTGCGTTCTACGGTAGATATTGTGATGAATTACGGCTCGGGCTTTTTTGATAGCCTTACCGGTTTGATTTTCTTTATGCTGTTGGGCAAAATGTTCCAGATAAAAACCTACAGTTTTTTGAGTTTTGAGCGCGATTTTAAGTCCTATTTTCCCATCGCTGTTACCCGAATTGTGGGCCAACACGAAGAAAATGTGCCGGTCTATCACATCGAGAAAGGCAACCGCTTGCTCATTCGCAACCAAGAATTAATACCAGTTGATGGCATTCTCATCAGTGCTTCGGCTGATATTGATTACAGTTTTGTGACGGGAGAGGCGGTGCCTATTGCCAAAAAATCGGGCGATAAAATATATGCCGGAGGCAAGCAAATGGGATCCGTAATCGAGATGGAAGTGTTGCAATCGGTGTCGCAAAGTTACCTTACGCAGTTGTGGAGCAACGAGGTGTTTCAGAAAAAAATTGATCAAAAACACAAAACCATCACCGATGCCATAAGTCGTTATTTCACACCTGTTTTATTGTTTATTGCTTTTGCGGGCTTTGGCTATTGGATTTTTAATGACACCCAAACCGCCTTTAATGTATTTACCGCCGTGCTCATCGTAGCCTGTCCTTGTGCTTTGGCCTTGACCGCTCCGTTTACCTTTGGGAATGTGTTGCGTATTTTGGGCAAACAAAAATGCTACCTTAAAAACGCCTTAGTTATCGAACAAATGGCCAAGGTAGATACACTTGTTTTTGACAAAACAGGTACGCTTACCACCACCAATAAAACAACGATCCTATACGAAGGAGATTCCATTAGCGCCTCCAATTTGGGGGTACTCAAAAATGTATTGCGTGCATCCAATCATCCGCTGAGCCGCATGGTCTATGATTATTTGCCAGAGGCTCCCAAAATGGCTGTTTCGTCATTTGTAGAACATACCGGAAATGGTATTGCCGCCGAATGCGAAGGGCAAACGATCCAATTGGGTTCAGCCAGTTTTTTGGGTAAATCAACTCCAGCTGATGTAAACCAAACTCAGGTGCATGTCGCAATCGACGAAAAGTACTGCGGTTGTTTTGTATTTCACAACCACTACCGCGAAGGGCTGGATACCTTATTTGCCCAATTGGCCAAAACCTATACGGTAAAAGTGCTTTCGGGCGATAACGAAGGCGAACGCGAAACCTTGCAACTGCTTTTGCCCGTCGGAACCGAATTGGTGTTTAACCAAAAACCCGAGCAAAAATTGGCCTTCATCAAACAGTTGCAAGAAAACGGAGCCAATGTGATGATGATTGGCGACGGACTCAACGATGCCGGTGCCTTGGCCCAAAGCAATATGGGCATGGCCATTTCAGAAAACGTGAATGTGTTTTCGCCCGCCTGTGATGCGATTTTGGATGCGAGCCAGTTTGCCCAATTGGGCGGCTATTTGCGCTTGGCCAAAGATTCGATTACCACTATAAAAATGAGTTTCACCCTCTCGTTGTTGTACAATATCGTAGGCTTGTCGTTTGCAGTGAGCGGTCGTTTGGAACCCATTATTGCCGCGATCATTATGCCGTTGAGCACCATAACCATCGTGAGTTTTGTGACGGTGATGAGTAATTATTTTGCGAGAAGGAGGAGTTAGTTTCAGGTTTCAGGTTTCAAGTTTCAGGTTGAGTTGGCATTCGCCAAGTTTTAGGTTTCAAGTTTCAAGTTTCAGGTTTCAAGTTGAGTTGGCATACGCCAAGTTTCAGGTTTTAAGTTTCAGGTTTCAAGTTTCAGGTTTCAAGTTGTTTGAATTATACTAAGATCAATCATATGATAAGCACTATAGCAAAGCGGAAATACTATATAACATGAAACTTGAAACCTGAAACAAAAAAAAGCACTATAGCAAAGCGGAACCATTCATTTAGTGAAACCTGAAACCTGAAACTTGAAACAAAAAAAAGATCTATAGCAAAGCGGAACCATTCATTTCGTGAAACCTGAAACTTGAAACTTGAAACCTTAAACTTGAAACAAAAACCAACAAAGCACAGCGTAGTTATTTGAAACAAAAACCAACGCATGATAAATATCATAAAATAACCCAACCGTCAACCCTAATTTTGACTAAACATTTAAGTAGGTATGAGTGTCATTTATTTATTAATCTCCATCAGTATCGTGGTTGCCATTGTCTTTTTTGTTGCTTTTGTGAAAGCAGTCAAATCAGGCCAATTTGACGATGATTATACCCCGTCGGTGCGCATGCTCTTTGACGACGAATTACGTAAAACCAAAATAGAACTAACAACAGACGAAAAACAACTTTAATTATGGAAATGCAACAATTTTATTACGACAACAAAATTGTAAAAAAATTCCTGTATGCCACCATCGTATTTGGGGTAGTAGGAATGTTAGTAGGGCTACTTTTAGCCATCTTATTTCTTTTTCCAAACCTCACCGAGGGGATTTCTTGGTTGAGCTTTGGTCGATTGAGACCTTTACACACCAACGCTGTCATTTTTGCCTTTGTGGGCAATGCGATGTTTGCAGGGATTTATTATTCGCTACAACGCCTTTTGAAAGCGCGTATGTTTAGCGATTTCTTGAGTAACGTGCACTTTTGGGGCTGGCAACTGATCATCGTAGCTGCTGCCATTTCTCTACCATTAGGAATCACTACATCCAAAGAATACGCCGAATTAGAATGGCCCATAGATATTGCCATCGCCTTAATTTGGGTGGTGTTTGGAATCAACATGATTGGAACCATTCTTAAACGCAGAGAACGCCACTTGTATGTAGCGATCTGGTTTTACATTGCCACCTTTGTAACGGTTGCGGTCTTGCATATTTTTAACAGTTTGGAACTTCCCGTTTCGGCCTTAAAAAGTTACTCGGTCTATGCTGGAGTACAAGATGCCTTGGTGCAGTGGTGGTACGGACACAATGCAGTGGCCTTTTTCTTAACCACACCCTTCTTGGGATTGATGTACTATTTTGTTCCCAAAGCCGCCAACCGTCCGGTGTATTCGTATCGATTATCGATCGTCCACTTTTGGTCGTTGATCTTCATATACATCTGGGCAGGACCGCACCATTTGTTGTACTCGGCTTTGCCCAATTGGGCGCAAAACCTAGGTGTAGTATTTTCGATTATGCTCATCGCTCCGTCTTGGGGCGGTATGATCAATGGGTTGCTTACGCTTCGTGGCGCTTGGGACAAAGTGCGGGAAGAACCCGTATTGAAATTCTTTGTCGTGGCGATTACCGGCTACGGAATGGCCACGTTTGAAGGGCCTATGCTTTCGTTAAAAAATGTAAACGCCATCGCCCACTTTACCGACTGGATTATTGCCCACGTGCACGTAGGTGCCTTGGCTTGGAACGGATTCATGGCTTTTGGTATGATTTATTGGTTAATTCCGCGCATGACCAAAGGCAGTTTGTATTCGACCAAATTGGCCAACTTTCACTTTTGGATTGGCACCTTGGGAATCATCTTGTATACGTTGCCGATGTACGTGGCTGGATTTACGCAAGCTTCGATGTGGAAACAATTTAATCCGGATGGTACCTTAACGTATGGTAACTTTTTAGAAACCGTAACCGAAATCATGCCCATGTATTGGATGCGTGCAGTAGGAGGAACCTTGTACTTGGTAGGTATGTTGGTGTTGGTGTACAACATCATCCAAACCGTGAGAGCCAATGCCGCTGTAGAAGACGAATTGGCCGAAGCACCAGAATTGCAAGAAGTGAGCGCCAAACGGGTGAAAGGTGAAAAATACCACAGCTGGTTAGAACGTCGCCCCATTCAATTGACCTTGTTTGCTACAGTAGCCATATTAATTGGTGGAATCATTCAGATTGTTCCCACGATTATGGTGAAATCAAATATCCCCACCATTGCCAGTGTAAAACCCTATACGCCGCTCGAATTAGAAGGCCGTGATTTATACATCCGCGAAGGTTGTGTAGGTTGTCACTCGCAAAACGTGCGTCCGTTCCGCTCTGAAGTAGAACGCTACGGCGTGCAATCTAAGGCGGGAGAGTTTGTGTATGATCACCCCTTCTTGTGGGGATCTAAACGCACCGGACCCGATTTGTTGCGCGAAGGACAAAAATACAACGACAACTGGCACTTTAATCACTTCTGGAGTCCGCAAAGTATTTCGGCCGGATCAATCATGCCCAGTTACAAATGGTTGTTTGAAAACAAAGCGATGGATGTATCCTTGACCCAGAAAAAAATGAAAGCCATGGCTACCCTGGGTGTGCCATATACAGAAGCTGATATCGCCCATGCACAAGAAAATTTGCGCACTCAAGCAATTGGCATCGAAAATAACTTGAAAAACGACCCCGATTTTGTGAAAAGTTACGAAGACAGTAAGAAAAAAGCCGAGGCCAAAGGAGAAGCATTTGTGCCGATGAACCAACGTGAAATTGTCGCCTTAATTGCCTACATCCAACGGTTGGGAACCGACATCAAAGTAAAAGATAACGCTAAAAAATAGAAGCCATGTTTGAACAAATAAAACATTCCATGGAAACCATCGCCGGAGTGGCGATCTATCCGATACTGTCTTTGTCTATCTTTTTCTTGTTTTTTGTGGGATTAGGCCTTTGGGTGTATACCTATAAAAAAGAAAAAATAGACGAGTTGAGTAAACTTCCTTTTCACGATAATTAATCCTAATCAAGTAAAAAATGAAAAAATTACTTCCCGTATATGTTAGAGTGCCTGTAATATTCTTCAGTGTAATGCTTGCACTCGAATATTTTATTGACTCTGGAGATCGTCCCGCTTTTGTAAAGTACCCGATGGTTTTGCTTTTTCTTCTGGTGTTCTTATTCTTGTTGATTGCCATAGAAATCACGATGAATGCGGTAGATACCATTACCTATCATTTGTTGACGGATGAACAAAAAAACCAATTGGATGCGGCCAAAAACATCAGCATTACCGATAGCCAATGGTACAAAAATCTGGTTAAAGCCTTGACCAAATCGACGCCTATCGAAAGCGAGCACGAGTTGTTGTTGCAGCACGATTATGATGGCATCAAAGAGCTAGACAATAACTTACCGCCTTGGTGGGTCTATTTGTTTTACATGACCATTGTTTTTGCGGCAGTCTATTTAGTGCGTTTTCACCTTATGGGCGGAGATACCCAAGAAATGGAACTGAAAAATGAAATTGCCCAAGCCAAAATTGAGGTAGCCGCCTACCTAAAAACGGCTCCCGATATGATGGATGAAAAATCAGTGACTTTATTGACTGATCCAGCCTCCTTGGCAGAAGGTAAAGCCGTTTTTACAGCCAATTGCATTCCCTGTCACCGCCCTGATGCCGGAGGTCAAATAGGACCTAACCTTACCGATACCCAATGGATATTAGGCGGGGGTATCAAAAACGTGTTCCACACCTTGATGAATGGCGGTCGCGATGGCAAAGGAATGATTTCTTGGAAAACCACTTTGAAACCACTTCAGATGCAAAAAGTGGCCAGCTACGTACTTTCATTACAAGGCAGTAATCCGGTAAATCCAAAAGCACCTGAAGGAGAAGTGTGGGTAGATCCTTTGGCTGCCCAAGTGCCAGCTGCGGTAATTGATAGCGCCACAATAAAAAAATAAGCCATGCCCAATTTGCCAGAGGAAGCTTTTAGAGATTCTATTGCTACAATAGATGAAGTCGGGAAACGCAAATTTATTTTTCCGAAAAAGCCAGCGGGTAAATTCTATACCTACCGCAAATGGGTAAGTTATTTTTTATTAGCAGTATTGATCGCCAACCCATTTGTAAAAATTAACGGCCATCAATTCATGTTGTTCAATGTGCTGGAACGCCGATTTAACTTGTTTGGATTTCCGTTTTGGCCCCAAGATTTTTACCTCTTTGTCCTGTTTATGCTCGTTGGAGTGGTTTTTGTGATTTTGTTTACGGTAATTTTTGGGCGAATATTTTGCGGCTGGATTTGTCCGCAGACCATTTTTCTAGAACTGGTTTTTCGCCGCATCGAATATTGGATTGAAGGCGATCGACCTGCTCAACTCAAATTAGCCAATCAAAAATGGGACGCAGAGAAAATTAGAAAAAAAGGACTCAAGTGGATTGTTTTTGTGCTAATATCTTTTGGAATTGCCAATGTGTTTTTGGCCTACCTCATTGGGAGTGATGCCTTGTTTCAAATGGTAGAAGATGGTCCGTTTATGCACCAAGGCAGCTTGGTTGCTTTACTAATTTTTACTGGCGTATTTTATTTTGTATTTGTATGGTTTAGAGAGCAAGTATGCATCATTGCTTGTCCCTACGGTCGATTGCAAGGCGTCTTGCTCGACAACAAATCGATCAATGTGGCCTATGATTTTGTGCACGGCGAACGCGAGCAGGGCAGAGCAAAGTTTCATAAAAACGAAGATCGTGCTGCATTGGGAATTGGCGACTGCATTGATTGTAAACACTGCATACACGTGTGTCCAACCGGAATTGACATCCGCAACGGAACCCAATTGGAATGCACCAATTGTACCGCTTGTATTGACGAATGCGCTACAGTGATGGACAGTGTAGGTTTGCCTCAAGGGTTGATTCGCTATGCTTCAGAAGACGAAATCGAGAAAAATGCCAAATTCAACTACACGACCCGCATGAAAGGATATACCGCCGTGTTGGTGATTTTAATAGGCGTTTTAACCGGTTTGTTGTTTTTGCGCACCGAAGTAGAAACCGTGATTTTGCGTTTGCCCGGTGAGTTGTATCAGCACAAAGGAGACAACATCAGCAATATTTTCACCTACAAAATCATCAACAAAACAAACGTCGATTTTAGAGATATCCATTTTAAATTGGTGGGCATTAAAGGAAAAATAAATGTAGTGGGCAAACAAGATTTTGTGGTACCCAAACAAGGCATGAACGAAGGCACAATGTTTATTGAAATCAATCAATTTTTATTAGATCACGACCGAACTAAGTTAAAAATTGAGGTATTTAATGGCACGCAAAAAATAGAATCCACACACACAAATTTTTTAAGCCCAAGAAATTTTGACTAATTACAGAATTATATGAGTACATCAGCCCCAAAATCTAAAGGAATTTCACTCAACTGGGGAACCGGTATCCTATTGGCCTTTGCGTTTTTTATGTCGTTTATCTTGTATTTTGTCATAAAAGTACAAGTGAGTTCAAAATACAACAACGAATTGGTTGTGGAAGAATATTATAAAAAAGATGCTCATTTTGAAACCGAAATGGTTCAAATTCAAAATGCGCACGATTTGACTCAACAGCCCAAAATCACAGCCAACTCACAAGGTATTGTTGTAGTGTTTCCGAAACAATTTAATTCAAAGCAACTCAAAGGAATAGTATCCCTATATCGACCGTCTAACAAAAAATTAGATTTTGAAATCCCTATTTCGACGTCTAGTTCCACTTTGCTCATACCTAAAAAAAGTTTGGTAGGCGGTCTTTGGGATATTACTTTAAGCTGGGAATACCAAGGAAAATCCTATATGGATAAACAGCGCTTGTATTACCCGAATTAATCAATTATGCTGTACACGGCTTTTATATTTGGTTTGCTCAGTAGTTTACACTGCGTAGGGATGTGCGGTCCCATTGCGCTGATGTTGCCTGTTGGGAACTCAAAAGGAATAGCCAAATACAGCAGAATAGCCTTGTATCACCTGGGCCGAATGAGTGCCTATGCCAGCATTGGTTTGCTATTTGGACTTCTTGGTCGTGGTTTGTTTATAGCAGGATTTCAACAAAGAATATCTATTGCTATTGGTATTGCCATGATTTTGGTGAGCTTGATTTCCGAAAAACAGCTCGGCCAATTTTCAATTTCAACACCCATTTTTAGATTGCTGTCGCAGCTTAAATCGTTGCTAGGAGCGCAGTTCAAAAACCGTTCTTTGCAGTCGTTTTTTACCATTGGCTACCTGAATGGTTTTTTGCCTTGCGGCATGGTCTATGTGGCTTTGTTTGGTGCCGTAGCGATGCAAACAGCTGCTGTAGGTGCTTTGTATATGTTGGTATTTGGTCTTGGCACATTGCCGCTCATGTGCAGTATTTCTGTAGTGAGTGATCGATTGTCATTGCGCACCCGAAATGCCATTCAACGCTACATTCCAGTTTTTGCGATAGCGCTAGGCGTTTTGTTTATCATTAGAGGACTTGGGCTAGGAATACCTTATGTATCGCCCACACAAACGAGTTTATTTATTCAACAACATCCTACTTGTCACCCTTAAAAATTAACCCCATGGAAAAACACGATTTAGTACACGAATTGCCCGAATACAAAGATCAAATTCACGCGCTAAAAATGAGTCATCCTCATTTTCGAAAATTGTTTGACGAATACCACGAACTCGATCACCAGATCTTGCGCATCAAAACAGGCATTGAAATCGCCACCGATGAAGCGCTCAAAGAAATGAAAACACACCTGCTTTACCTAAAAGACGAGCTCTATGCAATCGTTAAGGCCTAATAAAAAATCACGCGATAAGCGTGATTTTTTTTGTTTATATCGTCATGGAGAACAACTCAGTTTCGGGGGCTTTGCGTTTCAGGCGTAAATCAAAGGCCATACAAATGTTGCGCACATACGGTTTTCCTTTTTCGGTAACCTGAATACCTTGTTTCATATACAGAACTAAGCCATCTTGTTCCATTTCTTTCAATTGGCTCAATACTTCTGGAATTTCATCGAAGTACAACTCCTTGTTTGCCCAACTGGTTTCAAATTGACACATTAAATTCAAAATGTGTTTCCGAATTATTAAATCTTCATCGGTAAGCTGATGCCCTCTTAAAATTGGTAATTCATTTTGGTTTATTGCGTGGTAATAGGTTTCGATCGTTTTCATATTTTGTGCAAAACCATACCAACTGTCGCTGATGGACGATACGCCCAAGCCAATCATCAACTGCGTTTTGGAGTGGCTGTAGCCCATAAAGTTGCGGTGTAATTTTTTGTTTTGAAAGGCTTTGTACAACGAATCGGTTTTTAAGGCAAAGTGATCCATGCCAATTTCGTGGTAATCATTTTCAAACAGCAATTCTTTGCCCACTTCATACAACTCGCGTTTCACCTCGTCTTTGGGTACATCTTGGTCTTTAAATCCGCGTTGTCCGTTGCCTTTTATCCAAGGTACGTGAGCATAGCTGTAAAATGCCAAGCGATCGGGAGCTAGTGATTTGGTTTTTTCAATGGTATCAATCACATCGTCCAGCACTTGAAACGGCAAGCCAAATATCAGGTCGTGGCCTATAGAAGTGTAGCCAATTTCACGCGCCCAAAACGTAACCTTGGCCACGTTATGAAACGGCTGTATCCGGTGAATGGCTTCTTGCACCTTGGGTGAATAATCTTGCACGCCAAAACTCACACGCCGAAAACCCAACTCGTAGAGTTTTTGCAAATGGGCACGGCTGGTATTGTTGGGATGGCCTTCAAAACTAAAGTCAAAATCAGCTGCTCGATCGGCTGTTTTAAATAGGCCTGTGATTAATTTTTCTAATTGGTTTACCGAGAAAAAGGTAGGTGTTCCGCCACCCAAATGAATTTCTTTAATCTGAGGTCTGTCGTCAAAAAGGGCACAATACATGCTCCATTCTTGAAGTACGGCCTCGATATAAGGACTTTCTACTTCGTGGTTTTTGGTGATGCGTTTATTACACCCACAAAAGGTGCACATACTTTCGCAAAAAGGCAAATGGATATACAAGCTGATTCCTTCGGTTCGGTTGCTTTCGCGAAACGATTGTTGTATCGATTCTTTCCACTCTTTTGTAGTAAAAAGGGCTTCTTCCCAGTAGGGCACAGTTGGATAGCTGGTGTATCTCGGTCCCGGTACATTGTACTTTTGTAGCAGTGAAGTTCGCATAGCTTTTAAATTTACCCTCAAAAATACCAATGTATAACGGTAGGGCCTATGATAATTGTCATGCGGAAAGCGTTGAGTCTAAAGTCGAAAGTCAAAAGTCGTAAAGTCGAAAGGATAATAGTATACTAAGAACTTCTTTAATTAATAATGAAAAATTAATAATGAAAAATTAATAATTGAGGGAGTATACTAAGAAAGGCTGATGGCTTAAAGTGGGAAGTGGGGAGTTGGGAGTGTGGAATTTTTATATAAGTGTAATAAGAACTTTTATTTTAAATAGTTGAAAACTAATTTTTTTAAGGAAAAGGCTTTTATTTGCTTTATGTATTTGAGATGAAAAAATTACTATATATTTAATCAAAAAAGAAATGAAACAACTATTTACAAAATTATCCGTGTTTTTTTGCCTACTTTTTGCAACATCACTCGTGGCACAAATTAAAAAACCAATATTAACGGCGGTCCCTTCTGAAGTTTGGTGCGCCCAAAATGGTTATATAGAGGAAATTAACAATAATGGGAATAAAGTAAAGGTTGCAGATTATAAAAGAGCGATAAAAGAGAATGCCAATCTCAAGAGTGCTATTTCAATTATTGAACAATTAATGCGTGAACGCGATATTGTATTGATGAATTTTGGTGCGAAAGTACTTGCAGATGAGCAGTTGGCTGCAAATAATACAGTAGATTCTTCATATAAATCAGAAAACAATACATCTAGTCTAGATGAACTACTTAAAATTACCACACCAAATATATTTCTTGAATTAAATTGGAAAGTAAATAAACAAGGTCCTCAAGTTTCTTTAACATTTAATTTACAGGCGCTTGATCCCTACACCAATAAAATTGTTGCAAGTGCATCGGGAACTGGGCCTATGGTAACTGCCACCGATTTTTCTGTTTTATTTCAAGAAGCTGTTTCGCAAAACATAGATAATTTCATGGTACAATTACAAGATTATTTTAAAGATATTGAAAAGAATGGACAAGAAGTTGTCATTTCTGTTGCAACGTCTGATACCTGGGATGGAAATTTAAAAGCTATGTATGAAGGTGAAGAACTTTCAGGTATTATTGAACGATGGATGTCTAGTAATGCATATAATGGCAGATTTAGCATGTTAAAAAGCAATGACACTATGCTGCTTTATAATGTCCGTATTCCTATTCTTGGTAACGATGGGAGGAGTTTAACTATTCATAATTTTACCCGTTCCATGCGGAAATTTTTAATTAGTAGTCCTTACAATTTAAAATGCGTCACTAATATTAAAGGACCCGGACAAGCTACGATTATTTTGGGTGCAGATTAAGAATTGCTAATCCGATGGCGCGGATTTTCTTCGGCAGTCACTTCGCTCGTTTTATAATCCGTGCCGATATTAAATTCTAACTAACATCACAGCTGCCGCACGAAACAAAATTCGACGAAGTAAATCCTTTTATGTGTTTTTCTAGTTTACAATTGCCACGCGAAGGGATTGACTTCGTCGAATTTCATTTCGCGCGGGAGCGGCGCAGCAGTTCTACTCTTGCTTTCTGTTCTTCAAAAAAGTGTTCATTCGATCTACAAAAGAAACAAGTGTAGCAACAAACAGAAGCACTTGGTATAATCTAATATTGGAAACTCCTGCTTGTATTATCTCATAAATGAATAACGTTAGGGCAACAATGTGAATTGCCAAGAATGTAAATTCGAAATAATATTTTTTCATGTCTCTTGATTTTAATGAATTAGTTGTTGAATAGCTCAATAATAGTATAAAAAACTGCAACTGAAATTCAGTAGTTAAAAAAAGGAGTAGCGCTTTGGTTATTCTTTGATCTAGCGTTAGGTAGAAATTTCATTTCGCGCGGGAGCGGGGGTACTATTTATGAGATGATAGACTAAAGGATGAGAGATGAAATACCGTTCTAAGAAAAAAACGCATAACGCATAACGCATAACTCATAACTCATAACTCATCAAGAGTTCTTAGTATACTTTTAAACCTAAAACCTAAACAATCTCCCTCAACTTCTTCAACTTATCCCGCAAAACGGCCATTTCTTCTTTGTGTTTCTCGATGTTTTTACGCACTTCGAGCACAATGGAGTTTTCTTTTTTGGCATTTTTGGTGTTGGTAAAAAACTGGATGTTGTTTTCTAATTGAAAGATTTCGGCTTGAACTTCCTCGATTTTGCGACTCAAGAAGATTTTTTCGCCTTCTAGTTTTCGGGTATCGTTAGAATCAGACAATTGATCCATGCGGTTGGTGAAACGCATCATGTCGCCTTCTTTTTTGCTGAGGCTTAGTTTCTCAAACAAGGCGTCCAAAATTTTATTGAATTTGCCCTCAATGTGACGGCGGGGGAACGGAACTTTTCCGAAGCTTTTCCAGGCTTCAATATGTGCTTTTATGGCGTCCAAATCGGTTTTGTGCACGCCGGTAAGTTCAAAACTGCGCAAGCTTTCCAAGTAGGCTTTTTTCTTTTCGAATGCTTCTACTTCTTCTCCATTTTCTTCTTTTTTCTGCGACTTCACCGTTTCAAAGTAGGCGTTGCAGGCCGCTCTAAATTCGGTCCACAAACTGTCCGAGTATTTGCGTGGCACGTGCCCAATCGATTTCCAATCTTCCTGGATTTTTTTCATCAGGGGAGTGGTTGCCGCAAAATCGGTGCTTTCGGCCAATGCTTTGGCTTGGGCAACCAAGGCTTGTTTTTGCGTTAAATTATCGGTTTGGTCTTTTTTGATTTCTTTGTAGAACGAGTTTTTCAACACGTTAAAGCTCCGTACAGCATGTTTAAATTGTGTCCAAGTGGCTTCGTTTACTTCGGCAGGGACTTTCCCTGCAGTGAAAAACGCATTGCGAAGCGCTTCAATTTTTTCGATTTGTCCCAACCAAGCGGCATGCGAATTTACTTTTTCTTGCGCTATGGTTTCCAATTCAGCAATAATGGCCTGTTTGGCGGCTAAATTGGCGGTTTCAACGGCACGAAGTCCTTCATACAACTGCTCGCGTTTGTCGTGCATAAGCTTGGTCAATTCGCTAAAGCGCGTCCAAATTTCTTCGCGGTGATCTTTAGAAACGGGTCCGATGTCTTCTTTCCAGATGCGGTGCAAATCTTGCAATTCACGGAAGGCTTTGCTGATGTCGGTTTCTTCTACCAATTCCTCAACACGGGCAATAATTTTGAGTTTTAACTCTAAGTTATGTTTAAAATCAATGTCGCGGGCTTCGCGATCGAGGTGTAAATAATCGTAGAAATTTTCAATATGAAAATGGTAATTATTCCAAACGTGGTTGTATTTGTCTTTGGGAATCGGCCCGGCGTTTTTCCAACGTTCTCTCAACTCGTTAAATTGCTTCAACGTGTCTTTGATGTTGTTTTGCGGATTGATGAGGTTTTTTAATTCTTCAACTAATGCCAACCGAACCGTGAGGTTTTGCTGCAAATTGGTTTGTAAATTATTGAAATGCGCATTTTTACGCGCTTTGAATTGGGAATACAGTTGATCAAATTTAGGTTTAAGCGGATGTTGGTAATGAAAAGCCTCTGTTGTATCTGGGTTTTCGGCCATGAAGGCTTCTTTCTTTTCGTCTAATAAATGATAAAATTGAGCTAAGAATGATTTTTTGAGTTCTTCTACATGATCTTTTACCGCTAGAACGGCCTCTGAAGCAACCAAACTCTCTAAGTTGTTTACCAATTCCTCCAAGGTCATGGTATCGTAATCTTGCATGGGTATCTCAGCTCCTGCGCTTTCTTCTTCACTGGCTTCGGCATTAGCACTTGCAATTTCTTCGATTACGGCATCATGTTCAGTTGAAACTTCGGTAGTTGCGGCAACTTCTTCTGAAGCAATTTCAGTTGCAACAACTTCCTCGACAGCAGTTTCTGCAGGCATGCTTACTTCTTCTGTTGCTTCTTTTTCTGAAGTAGCCTCTGGTTCTTCGGCAGTAGTTTCGATAGGTGTTGACGCTTCGGCAACTTCAGCTTCTACTACTGTATCGTTCTCAACCTCAACCTCAACCTCAACCTCGATCTCATCCTCAACCTCAACTGTTTCCTCCAATGCTACGGTTGTTTCAGCTAAAATTTCTGGGTTGTTTTCGGTGGTTTCAGATTGAATTTCAGTCTGTTGAATTTCATTTTGGTCTCCATCTGCTTGTGGCAGGTTATCATTCTTTTCTTCTAACATCGTTACGGGTGTAAAGGTTGTTTTTTATTTGAGGCCGAAAGATAGTAAACCACGACTAATATTCAAAAGGAATCTCACTTAAATGCACCGCAACTGGCTGCTTGTACCGCAACGATATGGGTAGCTTAGGAACTGTTAAAGTGTTTGCGATTTTTGTGATAAGTTGTACATTAGCCCAACAAAATTAAAATTACTGAAAATGAAAAAAGTACTTTTTATGTTAATTTGTACCGCTCTTACACTTGTAACTAGTTTGGCAGCAACGGCACAAGAAAAACCAGCAGATAGTCCTGCCGCGCCTCCCACGGTGGCTCCGGTGCCCAAAGATCCATTAAGTTTAACCAAGGAACAACAAACACCTTATCGCGAAATCATAAAGCGGTATGCTACACTCTTGGGCGAATTGCGTCGAAGTATTTTGACGCCCGAAGAAAAAATTCAAAAACGCACCATTTTATTGTCGCAACGCGAGGCCGAAATCAAATCAATGCTGAGTCCAGAACAATTCGCAATCCACCAGCAATTAGAAGCCGAACGGCAGGCCAGGCAGGTAAATATGCGCAAGCCTCCTGTAAAGATGAACTAACAAAAAAGCAACGTATTTTCGTTGCTTTTTTATTTCTTCCAAATTTTCCAACTGGCATCTGCCTGAAAGAGCAGCATTTCATATCCGTTTTGTGTAACCGCGCCTTTTTCTTTGGCTTTTTTAAGAAATTCGGTTTCCTCTGGGTTGTATATCAAATCGAAGGCTATGTGTTGCGGACTAAAATATTCGTAGGGGATTTCGGGAAATTCAGCAGTGTTTGGGAAGGTTCCCAGGGGAGTACAATTGATCACAATGAGGTAGTCGGAAAATACCTTTTTAGTGAGTTTGAGGTAACTGTATTGCAGTCGTTTGGGTGTTCTCGAAACAACTTTGTAATTAATTTGCAATTCTTTTAAAGCAAATTGTATGGCTTTTGAAGCGCCGCCTGTTCCCAATATCAAGGCTTTCTTGTGATGCGGCTCTAGCAGCGGCAACAACGATTTTAGGAATCCATAATAATCGGTGTTGTAGCCCTTAAAAGTTCCGTCAGGGCGTTTTTTTATTACATTAACAGCACCAATCTGTTTGGCTGATTCGTTGAGTTTCGACAAATACGGAATAATGCTTTGCTTATACGGAATGGTGACGTTCATGCCAACTAAATTGGGCGTTTGCTCCCATAATTCTGGCAATTGTTCGAGCTGCTCTAACGGAAAATTCTCGTAGGTAAATGCCGTAATGCCTTTGGCGGCAAACTTGTCCGTAAAGTATTTTTTCGAAAATGAATGTTCAATAGATCTTCCCAGTAACCCGAGTAGTTTTGTCTGCATGGTTTGTTGGGGAACTTAACTGTTATTGGGGTGTTTTTTGATTTGGTTTTGCACCTTTTTTTGTAACCAAACAACCGGGAAAAGCTCTTGAATAAGGGTATGGTTTTTAAAGTTCAATCGCAACCCATTACTCAAATGAAATTGGCCTTTTTCTGCTTCTTGCAACAAATAGTACAAGCCAGCCAATCGGTATTCAATTTCGTATTCTTCCGGAAAGTATTCTGCAGATTGTAATAACGTTTGAATAGCACTTTCGAACTCGCCTAAGAATTGCAACAGATCTACCCAGAACAACCAGGTATCCAATTGGTAATCGCCAAATTCTACGGCTTTACGGTAACCAAATTCGGCTTCTTCAAAGAAATTCAACTCCTTGTTGATGCTGGCGTACCGCTTCCAATAAAAGCGATTTTGGTTGTCTATTTGCAAGGCTTTATTTACATAAAACAAGGCTTTTTGAAAATTCTTTTGCCGCACATAGTAATCGGTTATGGCTATCCATCCTTTGTCTAATAATGGATCTTCGTGTACGGTTTTATTAAAAAATTCTAAAGCCAATTTTTTATGTCCCAATTTTTCGTGGCACTTCCCAATGCGCAATAAGGCATAAGAAGTAGGATCATCCAGTTCGATTGTGCGTGTAAAGCAATCAATCGCATCAGCAAAGCGTTTCAGCCGTTCCAAGGTTTTGGCTTTTTCCATAAAGGCGCCCAAAAATTCGTCGTCTATGAGCGTCGCATAATCAAAGGCGTGCAAAGCCTCTTCGTATTTTTTAAGTCCGTAATTGAGTCTTCCTACTTGGTGCCAAGCAATTTCGCTGTAGGGATTGCGTTCAATGTATTTCTTCAAGTAATCTACCGCAGCTTGGTTTTGGTCTAAAAATTCATAACAATACACTACGTTATAAAGTGCCGATTGGTCTTCGATGTCTTCTTCCAAACAACTGATGAAGTTCTCTTTGGCCAATTCCAATTGATCCATAAACAAATACTCCATGCCAATTAAATTGTAGACATCGGCAAAATCATCGGTATATTGCAAGGCGATTTTGAGCAATTCAACCGCTTTTTCGTGCTGGTCCCGTTTGGAATAAATATTGGCTTTTTGGATGTAAATTTCTTCGTTGTGGGGCTCAATGGCATACAATTCATTGAGCATTTTTTCGGCTTGTTCTAGTTTGTCTTCGTAGATTAACATTTCTACTTGTACAAGTTTTAAACCGGTAGATCGTGGGTGTTGATCTAGTGCCAATTTGAGCGCTTTTTTGGCCAAGTTTGTTTTGCCAATGTCCAAGTAATGCAAGATGATTTCTTCAAATTCCTCCGAGTCAAAAAAGAATACCTTGTTGGTTTTCAGCATCGATTCAAATCGAGACAAGGAAATGTTGTGTGCTTCTTCTTCGTCGCTTATAGGCATAAGATTCGCTTTTTGTTGGCACCTTAAAAGTAAGGCTACTTTATCCTAAAACGGGCCGTTTAGAGAATTGTTGTGAACAAAATAATTAACAAAAGAGTGTGTTAGAGATAAGAGACTTTGAGATGAGGGATAAGAGACGCGTGCTAAGAGTGTCCTTTTACTTCATATATACATTTAACGATAAACGAAAATCGATCAACGATCAACCATTTCATCCAACACCTCCAACAAGATTCTACAACCTTCTTCAATTTCTGATTCAGAAATCGTAAGCGGTGGGGTAATGCGAATGGCTTTGCCTTCAAAGAGCAGCCAAAATAAAATTAAGCCGCGGTCTTGGCAGGCCAAAATAGCTTTGTCGGTAATTTCGGCACTGGGCGTCATGGCAGCCAGCATGAGGCCTCGGCCTCGTATTTCGGTAATTAGCGGATGCTTCAAGAGCGAACGGAACAGCTGTTCTTTTTCGAGCGCTTGTTGCATGAGTTGGGTTTCGGTAATTTCTTGCAAGGTGGCCAAGCAAGCGGCCGCAATTACGGGATGCCCGCCAAAGGTGGTAATGTGTCCCAATTTGGGGCTGTGGCTCAACAAATCCATGTGGGCCTCACTGGCAATAAAAGCACCGACAGGCATTCCGCCGCCCATGCCTTTGCCTACTATGATGATGTCGGGTACAATCCCAAAATGTTCAAAGCCAAAAAGTTTGCCGGTACGGCCAAAACCCGGTTGAATTTCGTCTAGGATGAGTAGTGCGCCCACCTCGTCACAACGCTCGCGCACTTTGCGCAAAAAGTTATTTTCGGGTTGTATGAATCCCGCACCGCCTTGTATGCTTTCTAAAATAATGCCTGCGGTTTGGGTGGTGATTTTTTGGATGTCGGCCTCATTATTAAACGTAATAAAATCGACGTCTTCAAGCAGCGGCAAAAAGGGAGTTTTGCGTTCTTCAAATCCCATTACACTCATGGCGCCCATGGTGTTGCCGTGGTAGGCGTTGTAACACGAAATGAGTTGTTTGCGTCCGGTAACTCGTCGGGCCAATTTGAGTGCGCCTTCACAGGCCTCGGTTCCCGAATTGACCAAATAGACTTTGTCTAATGGGCTAGGCAATAAGCTGGCCAATAATTTGCAATACTGCACGGCAGGGCCTTGGGCATATTCCCCATAGACCATCACGTGTGAGTAGCTGTCCAGTTGTTTTTTGATGGCATCATTTACCCGCGGGTGTTGATGCCCCAGCGCACAAGCTGATACGCCCGCCACAAAATCCAAATAGGGTTTTTGGTTTTGGTCATAAATGTAGGATCCTTTGGCATAAGCCACCTGCATGCCCAGCGGATAGGGCGAGGTTTGGGCTTGGTAGCGTAAAAAATCGGAATTTATGGGTTGGTCCATTGGGGTAAATTACTTTACTTCGGGTTTTGGTTTGGGGTTATTCTTGTCGTAGTTTAGGGTCTCCTTACGGATTTTCATCGGCACATTTTCTTTGGCCAATTCGGTTTTGTGGGCTTGCACCAATTTGTCGTTTTCTTCGTTTTCTTCGTCGGGAAAAATACATTCTTGATCGAGTATGCGCTCGTCTTCGCGCCAAATAAAGCCTTTGAGTTTTCGGGCGTTTTCGGGTAATTCGCTTTCGGGGTAAATGTCGCCATCTACATCGGTAAAAAAGGTCATCGTATTGATGGTGTTTCCTTCCATGGTCATGTTGATGCGGCTACTCACATTTTTGTTGATGCCAATGAGTTCTTTTTGGTCGTTGCGCAAGAAATACAGCACTTCGGTATTTTTTACCAAATCGACTTCGTAGAGTTTGTTGTCTTTAAATTTTCCAAATAAATTGACGCCTTTCACTTGATTATAGCCCGTTCCTAGCGTATCCCGAGAAGCTATAAAGGCATTGTTGAGTACTTTTAAGGAATCGAGTTTTTCGGTTTGGTCGTTGCCAATCAGGTGCATCACATCGCCGGTCATTTGGTTGTCAAAATTCCACAAAATGGGTTTGCCAATAAGTTGCGTAAGGTTTGTTTTTTGACTCGAATGAATCGAATCGCATTTTCCACTCAAGTCTTTTTTGAAAATTCTTGCGTTGGGATAAGCGCGCACGATGCGTTCGTTGGGTTTACCCGTCACCATAAGCATTTTTCCGTGAATGTAAATAGAATCTTTGTCTACCAAATTGATGGCCACGGCACGCTTGGTGACAAACATAGAATCCTTTTGTTTGTAGATTTCGGCATAATGCCCTTTTATGATGCCTTTGTTGATCGAATCGGTAATTTTTACGTTGCGCGAAGCCGAGGCAAATTCTTTGGTTCGGTTGTAAAACAAACTGTCTCCCTCTATGCGGCGGTCTTTGTATTTGATATAGGATTTGCGCAAAAAGTGCCCCACATTTTTTCGGCTGTCATAAAAGCCATTTTCGGTATAAATAAAATTTTCTTTGCTGGTGATGGTCGAAGGACCAAATAAATACGAATGCCCCGAATTGTTGTAGTAATCTAAGTGATTCGATTTGACCACATATTTGGGATTGGTTACGGTTACAGCAGTCAAGAATTGAAATTTTTTCTCGTTGGCATAATACCGTCCCGATTTGCTTTTCAGTACATTTTCGCGGTTGGTGATCACGCCGTTGCAGGTGTAATACGCCTGTTGGCTGTTTCGGTCAAATCGCAGGGTATCGGTGGCGAGGTTCATATCGGGCGAGCGCAAGTTCACTTTTCCGGTGGCATAGGCTTGCTTCACATTGCCGTTGTATTCGGCGTATTTGCTGTTCATGAATAAGGTGTCGCCTTGTATCATTTGCACCTCACCAAAGGCTTTGACGTAGTTTTCTTTCTGAAAATAATAGGCTTTGTTGCACAAAAACCGCACGCCGTCGTGGTTGATGCGCACATGACCAGAAAGCAGCAAGGCATCGGGAATTTCGGTTTGGTTCACGTCGGCAAAATCGGCATATTCGATGATGATTTTTTTCGCTTCTTGCGACCAACCCTTGCTCGAAAAGCAAAGAAGAAATGTAAGTGCGAAACAAAGGACTGCGTTTTTCAAAAGTTGGAATTTTGGCCAAATTTAAGAAAATCAACCCAAGCACGACCCATTTTAAGGATTAATTATCAAATGAAAATTAGGATTTCAAACTTCTTTTTAAAAACAAAAAACCCAGTAAAGCTGCTAGGGTCGAAGCCAATAAAATAGCAATTTTTGACGCTTCAATAGTGGCTTCATCTCGAAAAGCTAGGAGCGTGATAAAGATCGACATGGTAAATCCGATTCCTCCCAAAAGCCCTGTGCCAAAAAGATGTTTCCACTGAATATCCTTGGGTAGATTGCTCCAACCCATTTGGGTTGTTGTGTAGCAAAATAGAAAAATTCCTAAGGGTTTCCCAACAATGAGTCCCAAAATAATTCCAAAGCTGTTTGGGTGCAGCAAGGCCGTACCTATTGATCCGCTGAGGGGTAAGCAGGTATTCGCCAAGGCAAATAAGGGTAAAATAACAAATCCTACAGGCCAATGCAGTTGCTGTTGCAGGGTATAAGAAATTGATTTTTTATCGCCTTTTCCGAATGGAATTGCAAAGGCCAATAAAACGCCAGCTATGGTGGCATGGATGCCTGAATGCAGCATAAAATACCACATCGCAATTCCGCCAATTGCATAGGGCCAAAAGGTGTGAATTCGCAAGCGGTTGAGCAACAATAAAACGAGCCAAATGCCTATAGCAATACCCAGGTTTAGGAAGGCCAAACTTTTGGTGTAAAAAACAGCAATTACCAGTATGGCGCCCAAATCGTCTACAACAGCCAAGGCCATTAGGAATATTTTGAGTGAGGTGGGCACTTTTTTGCCTAATAATGACAAGGCCCCTACCGCAAATGCAATGTCGGTGGCCATGGGAATTCCTGCTCCCGATTGTGTAGCGGTGCCCCAATTTAATGCCAAATAAAGACCGGCGGGAACCAACATGCCACCCAAGGCCCCAAACAAAGGCAAGCTGGCTTTTTTGAGGTTGGACAATTCGCCAATGTAGATTTCACGTTCTAATTCTAATCCGATTTGCAGGAAAAAAATCGACATGAGCCCGTCGTTGATCCACTCCACCAAGCTGTGACTCCCCAGCGGCAGTTTCCAAAAATTAATATAGGTGTCTTGAAAAACCGAATTGGCCAAAAAGAGAGAGAGAATCGTAACCGCAATAAGGACCAAGCCGCTGGCTTTTTCGTTTTCGAAGAACTGAGTAAAAACTTTGGTTGCTCTCATTTAGAAAAAAACGCCCTGATTTCTCAACGCGTTAGGAATTTATTTAGTAATCGTTTGTTTTCTGTCGGGCCCTACCGATACAATTTTAATCGGTACGCCTACTTCGGCTTCAATAAAAGCGATGTATTCTTTGAGTTCAACGGGCAACTCTTCGTAGGCATGCATCCCGGTAAGATCGGCTTTCCAACCTTTGAATTCGGTATACACCGGTGTTACGTTTTCGGGTTCGATGGTGTAGGGCAGGTGGGCAATTTCTTGGCCGTTGTATTGATAAGCCGTACACACTTTTAAAGTTTCAAAACCAGAAAGCACATCGCCTTTCATCATCATGAGTTGGGTTACGCCGTTAATTTGCACGGCATATTTCAAGGCTACTAAATCCAACCATCCACAACGTCTTTTGCGTCCGGTAACCGAACCAAATTCGTTCCCTACTTTGGCCATCACATCGCCGGCTTCTTCAAAATCTTCGGTAGGGAATGGTCCGCTGCCTACTCGAGTGGTATAGGCTTTAAAAATCCCGTAGACTTCTTTGATTTGATTGGGCGCAATACCTAATCCGGTACAAGCACCCGCAGCTGTAGTATTAGATGAGGTCACAAACGGATAGGTTCCAAAATCAACATCGAGCAAGGAACCTTGGGCGCCTTCGCACAAGATCGATTTGCCGGCTTTTTGTGCTTGATACAAGTATTCTTCGCTGTCGATGAAGGTTAGTTTTTTGAGCTCTTCGATGGCCGTAAAAAATTCGGCTTCGAGTTCTTGTAGATTGTATTGAATGGCCACGTCATAATACGAAATCATGGCTTCGTGTTTGTCGGCCAGGGCGCGGTAACGAGCGTGAAAGTCGGGAAGTTCGATGTCACCTACTCGGATGCCGTTACGGCCGGTTTTGTCCATATAGGTTGGGCCAATTCCTTTTAGGGTTGATCCAATTTTGGCTTTTCCTTTGGCCGCTTCTGAGGCTGCATCGAGCAAGCGGTGCGTAGGTAAAATGAGGTGGGCTTTGCGGGAAATGAATAATTTTTTGGTGATGTCTAATTTGAACTTGGCTAATCCGTCTATCTCGGTACTGAAAACCACCGGATCAATCACCACGCCGTTGCCGATGATGTTGATGGAATTGGGATGAAAAATTCCAGAAGGAATGGTGCGCAACACGTGTTTGATGCCATCAAATTCTAAAGTATGTCCCGCATTTGGGCCGCCTTGAAAACGGGCAATTATGTCGTAATTTGAGGTGAGTACGTCTACGATTTTCCCTTTTCCTTCGTCACCCCATTGTAATCCGAGTAGTAAATCTACAGTCATTTGTTGTATTGTTAGTTGTTGTTGGTTTGCGCGTTAGGGATTGAAACGGAAATCCTTTTTGCGACAAGCTTAGGCGAAAAAAGATTGGGAGTGTAAAGCCCGACCGATAGGGAACGCCATTTAATTTTTAATTATTAATTTTTAATTATTCATTTCTAGTTACCTTTTTGTTTCCGTAGAGGTACAGCGAATGGTTGTGAATTTCGATGTCAAATATTTCTTCGATGGTTTTTTTGATCAGTTGAATGCGCGGATCACAAAACTCTATCACTTCTCCGCTATCGGTCATGATGATGTGGTCGTGTTGTTTGTCAAAATAGGATTTTTCGTAATGCGCCTGGTTTTGACCAAACTGGTGTTTGCGCACCAAAGCACAATCCAACAGCAATTCAATGGTGTTGTACAAGGTGGCACGACTCACGCGGTAGTTTTTGTTCTTCATTTTGAGGTACAAATTCTCGATATCAAAATGCTCGTCGCTGTCGTAAATTTCACTCAGGATCGCAAAGCGTTCGGGTGTTTTTCGGTGGCCATTTTTTTCAAGATAGTGCGTAAAAACATTCTTTACGATCTCTTGGTTGGAACTGTTATCAGAAGAAATAAGTGTCATGCCACAAAGATACTTTTTTTATCAAATTGACGGAATTAATTTACCGCGGGGACTTGTTTTTAATTAACAAAATTCGGGGAGTAATTAACAATTGTAAGTCGTAATGTCGAAAGTCAAAAGTCGTAAAGTCGAAAGGAATTAAGTATACTGAGTACTTCTGTAATTAATAATGAAAAATTAATAATTGATTGAAGTATACTTAGGCCATCTTTGGTGCTAAGAAATTTTTCCCGACCATTGGATTTGGCAGGCCCTCCCGAAGTATCGGGACACTAGGTGATCCCGAAGTTTCGGGACCGTTAAGAAACACAAGTTGTTTGAGACCGTGAGGTAACGAACGGGCGAGTTTTTGTGTTTTAGGAAGTAAACCACTAGTGGATGGCCGAAAATCCCAGGTCTTGATTTTTTGTTTCTTTTTCATCAAGGAAAAAGAAAGACTATTAGCTTTTAGCCACGAATGGATTTAGATGAAAGTCGTAAAGTCAAAAGTCATAAAGTCCACCCACGGGAAATAACTCCTAACTCCTAACTCCCCAAAAGTTCTTGGTATACTTTTAAAACGGACAACAGAGAACCGACAACGAACAACCGATAACTTAGTTTTTATACACCCGCGTCACTTTCTCAATCCCATCAATTTTCTTGATGTTGTCAATGAGGCGTTTCAAGATGTTGTTGTTGCGCACAATCACCGCCACTTGGCCGTTGAAGATGCCTGCTTCGCCGCTCAAAGAGATGCTTTGAATGTTTACGTGCATGTTGTTTGAAATCACTTTGGTGAGTTCGTTGGTGAGTCCAAGCGTGTCCATGCCGGTGATGTTGAGTATGGCTTTGTATTCTTGTTGAGACGAATCGATCCATTTGGCCAAAATAATGCGGTAGGCGTAATTGGATTGCAAACTGATGGCGTTTGGGCAATCTCTTTTGTGCACTTTGATGCCTTCGTTTATGGTCACAAAACCAAATACATCGTCACCCGGAATGGGGCTGCAACAAGTAGAAAGTGTATAGTCTAATTTATCTTGGTCGATCCCAAAAACCAGCATATCATAATTGCTGCTGATCTCGGGTTTGTGTATATCGGCATCGGCCGTATTGGGTGAAGAACGTTTAATTTTGTTCTTAAAGAAATTCATCAAGGTGTTGCTCTTTTGTGCCGCGTAATCTTTGAGTTGTTGGTTCTCGATCGAGCCAATTCCCATGCGGTAAAACAAATCCAAACTGGTTTTTAGCCTAAAATAATTTACCAATTCGTTGATCACCTGTTCGTTGAGTGTCACTTTTAGGTGTTTGAGCTTGCGTTGCAACAGTTCTTTTCCGTCTTCGGCAATTTTTTTAGTGTTTTCGTTTAAGACATTGCGTATTTTATTTTTGGCCCGCGAAGTCGTCACATAATCCAACCAATGCATCGTGGGTTTTTGATTGGGCGAGGTAATCACCTCAATTTGATCGCCACTTTTTAATTCAAAATTCAAGGGAACCAATTTGCCATTTACCCGCGTACCTCTGGTTTTCACCCCAATTTCTGAGTGAATGCTAAACGCAAAATCGAGCGAAGTAGCCCCTTTGGGCAAGGACTTGATTTCGCCTTTGGGGGTAAATACAAAAATCTCTTTGGCATACAAGTTCATTTTGAAATCTTCGACAAAATCAACTGCATTGCTTTCGGAGTTTTCGAGTGCTTCTTTGAGTAAGTTCAACCAGATGTCTAGCCCACTTTCTTCGGTGGCACCTTGTTTGTATTTGTAGTGTGCGGCATAGCCTTTCTCGGCAATTTCATCCATTCGGTCGGAGCGAATTTGCACCTCTACCCAACGGCCTTTTGGGCCCATTACGGTTAAGTGAAGTGCCTCGTATCCGGTAGATTTTGGCGACGAAATCCAATCGCGCAAACGACTAGGACTCGGGCGGTAATGGTCGGTAACTATAGAGTAAATTTTCCAGGCCAGGAATTTTTCGTCATTGGATTTGCATTTATATACAATGCGCAAGGCAAATTTGTCGTAGACTTCTTCGAAACGCACGTTTTGATTGATCATTTTACGGCGAATAGAATACACCGATTTCGGGCGGCCTTTTATCACGTACTCAATCTGTTCCTCGTCTAACGATTTTTGAATGAGTTGGGAAATTTCATTAATGTAGGATTCTTGTTCTTCTTTGGTATCCTTCATTTTGCTTACAATCTCCTGATAAATGGTAGGTTCGGTATACTTGAGTCCCAAATCTTCCAATTTCATTTTGATGTTGTACAATCCCAATCGATGGGCCAGCGGCGCATAGATGTACAAGGTTTCAGAAGCAATTTTTACTTGCTTGTATTCGGCCATGGCTTCCATGGTTTGCATGTTGTGCAAACGGTCGGCCAATTTGATTAAGATTACCCGCACGTCATCGTTGAGCGTGAGCAACATTTTGCGAAAATTCTCGGCCTGCATAGAAACGTTGAGGTCTTTCTGAACCTGAGAAATTTTTGTAAGGCCCTCAACCAGCTGCGCCACTTTGGGATTAAAAAGTGTTTCGATGTCTGATAAAGTGGTCGCTGTATCTTCAACCACATCGTGCAACAAAGCAGCGGCAATGCCTGTGGCTCCCAATCCAATTTCGGAGGCTACAATTTTGGCCACGGCTATGGGGTGAAAAATATAGGCTTCTCCCGATTTTCGGCGTTGATTTTGGTGGGCTTCTACCGCTACATCAAAGGCTTTACGAATGAGTTTTTTGTCGTCGGCACTCAGTTTTTGGTAACTGATGCGCAGCAACTCTTTGTATTCTTGCGCAATGGCTTTGTTTTCTTTCTCGATATCTATTTCTGCCATAGGAAGGTGCGATTCAATGCTTAAAAGTACGGGATTGCTTCGAGTTGTGCAAGTGTCAAAATTATTTTGAACTAAATCCGCGTTGGCGTTTGGCTTCAAAGATTAAAATAGCCGCAGCAACAGATACATTCATGCTGTCAATCACGCCTTGCATCGGAATGTGAATATTTTGCGTAGCGGCCTCCCGCCATTCTTGAGAAAGTCCGGTGTCTTCGGTTCCTACCACAATCGCCGTAGCTGTTGTGAAATCTTGGGTGTAATAGGGTTCACTTTCCTGTAAAATCGCGCTAAAAATTGAAATGTTATTTGCCAGTAAATACGCAATAATCTCGGCCGAACTGCCCGTAGCAATTTGATTGGTAAACACGGTACCTACACTCGAACGAATGGTGTTTGGGTTGTAGATGTCATTTTTTGGATTGGCAATCAGTACAGCATCTACTTTGGCGGCATCGGCAGTACGAAGCAAGGCGCCGATGTTTCCCGGTTTTTCGGGTGCTTCGGCTACGAGAATCAAGGGGGTTGCACCCAATTGTAAGTTGGCCAAGCTTAAGTTTTTTGCTTGCGCCACGGCCAAAACCCCCTCGGTGGTGTCGCGATAGGCTAGTTTTTGGTATACTTCGGTCGATATTTCAATCCATTCGGTATCGGCTGATACAAGTTTTTCTAAGCTGTATTTGTCAACGATGCTCGAATCAAACAAAATCGTTTCTAAGACATAGCCTCCGGCTCGAGCCAGTTCAATTTCGCGTAGGCCCTCAATAAGAAAAGTACCCGATTCCTTACGGCGTTTCGACTTTTCTTGAAGTTGCACCAACGATTTGATGTAGGCGTTTTGACTGGAGCTAATTTGTTTCACAGGAATCCTTTTCTAAGTTGATTTGTCAAAAGTAAGCAATTGAGTATTTAATGTGTGAGGTATACAAAACCAGTGAGCGGAGCAGGATTATCAGCGTCGTTCAAGTTGATTACATAAAAATAAGTTCCGTCGGGTAAATTTGTTGAGCCTATCACTAAATTGGTGTTGCTTGTACCATCCCAATCGGCGGTTTCGGCTGATCCTGTCCATACTTTTGTACCCCAACGGTTATAGATATCGATGGTATAATGCAAAAATATATTGCGCAAATAGTCAATTTTAAAGCTATCATTATAGGTGTCCTCATTGGCCGATACGTAATTGTATACGCGCGGTGGACAGTTTTTTACCAATAAATCTAGTGGTGCCGTTTGGTAGCAGCGTCCGTTGGAAACTTCGGCAAAGAGCGTGGTTGGCGCAACCGCAGTATAATTACTCCAATTGCTAATGGCGTTGGCTTGGGCAATCCAATCGGCTTGACTGGGGTAAAACAGCACGGTATTCGTTCCTGCTTGCTGCAATTGGGTTGCTGTCGAGACCAGCGAAAAAGTCCCTTGACTGAAGCCTTCGTTGCACACTTGCAGCGAATTTAATTGGGGTAAAGCGGCGGCTGTTTCTAGGCTAAGGGTTGTTTGTGCACTGTTGTTGGTTTCGTTCAATTCAATCACCTGTGAAGCACCGGTACCGTCATCATCCACCACAAATTTCAAATCAAAGGGACTGGAAATTCCAGTAGGCAAGGTCAAGGCGATACTGCCGGATTCATTGCCATCAATCGGAATCACAGTTTGGGTACTTGCCGATTGCCAATAGACGCCATTCAAATAAATAGCGATGGGCACTCCGGCGGGCAACGGATCGGTACAATTGCTGTTATGCACCGTATAATTTACACGAAAATTTGGGCTATTGCATTCCAACAGCGCTCGATCGATGGTGATTGTTGCGTCGGGCAATTGGCTGTTAAACTTGGTAACAATGGTGTTGATCATCACAAAATCTTGGCCCGAACTCAACTGAATTTGTGCCGAGGTATCGCCAATTTGAATGGTGTTTTGCACCGGATAAACGTCCAAATCCATGTTGTACAAATCGGTGGCGCCGGTAAAACTGTTGGTGCCATTGAACGCATTGGTGTTAGGATTCAAAGGGGGATTGCCAATAAGAATGTTGTTAATCTTGAGCGATTCATTCACGGCCAATCCGCGATCGCCTTCCCAGGCTACAAAGCCAATGGCGGCATTTTGGTTGTCTATGACATTCAAGTTGTTTAAGGTGATGGAGATGTCCGTCGGTACATAATCCAATCCATCATAGACATTCAACTGATTGAGCGTCAAAGCGGGATCGCTATAGACTATAACCAAAGCCCAGCCGGCAAAATTGGTCCCGTTGTTGCAGTAAGCGCTTGGAGTCAGCACGTCGGACACGTCTAGATCAGCTAAAGTATAGAGACCATTTCCGGTGGTTTGCACCAAGTTGGTCACTTCTACAAAGGCACTAAAAAAGGGCAGCCCCGAAGTGGCTTGCGTGAGTCCAAAGGTGCGAGAAGCGGTAAGTGCATTCCCGTTTAAGTTTACCTCAAAATCGCCATTGCCCGATCCGGCCCAATACAAATAGGCTTTTTCTATGGTTGAGCTAGCATTGAGCGTTAGCGTGGCCGATGAACTCGTATTGACCACACATGCAGCTCCGGTTCCGTTTTCGGCCAAATTCATGGTGTTGCCCACAAAAACAAAATCATAGCGTCCGTTAAATTGGCTATATAACTCAATAGTTTGGGCTTTAATTGGCGCCAAACTCAAGAGTATAATACTAAAAACAAGAAAATGGAGTTTTGTTTTCACACATAGTTCAATAGGGGTTTAAAAGTAGCAATTTTATTTCAACTCCCGAAAGTGAGTTTGATTTCAAAATATTTGCCTAATTTTCGACAGTTTAAAACAATTTTGTGAAAACCTATTCGGTACAACGCTTTCAGCCAATCCTTGCAGACAATTGGAATGCCTTTATTGGGCAGGCCAAAAATGCGACTTTTTTGTTTCACCGCGATTTTATGGAGTATCACCGCGATCGCTTTGACGATTATTCGTTGGTGGTTACCGAAAATGATAGCTGGGTAGCCGTATTACCTGCCAACAAAGTAGGCAACGAAATCTTTTCGCACCAAGGGCTTTCCTATGGAGGTTTATTGGTGTTACCCAACATCCGAACAGTAGATTACTTTGCGATTTTCTCGGCACTCTGCCAGTTTTTGATTGCGAATGAAATAACACAACTCAACCTAAAAGCCCTTCCGCGCATCTACGAGCAAAGCTTTTCGGATGAATTGTACCAGGCTTTATTTATAACTAAAGCGCAGCAAACCCGTAGCGATTTGTTTTTGGTGGTAGATCATAAGGAACCCTACCTGCCCAACCGCAACCGCAAACGGGCCTTAAAAGTGGCGCAGGATTTGGGCATCAAAATCAAGGAAGAAACTCAGTACGATTCTTTTTGGAATGAAGTACTCACGCCCAATTTGCAGCAGCGTTTTGGCGTAAATCCGGTGCATTCTTTGGCCGAGATGACACAATTGGCCGCTGCTTTTCCGGATCGAATCAAGTTGTTTAACGCCTATTTAGACGGGGCACTCAAAGCCGGATGTGTGCTGTTTGTGATGAATAATGTGGTGCATTTTCAGTACAGTTCGGGCACCGATGACCGCATGGATACCGCGGCACTCGATGTGTTGTTTGATTACGTGATTCAACGCTATCATCCCACGCATCACGTGAGTTTTGGCAATGTATCCGAACAAAACGGAATGAAAACAAACCAAGGATTGGCCTACTGGAAAGAAAGTTTTGGGGCCAAACCCATCGTGCAAACCTATTGGACTATCCAGTTGCAGCAGGCACATTTACTTGACGCTTTATGAAAATTCCATTTTTAGACTTACAGCAAATTAATGCGCCCTACGAAGTTCAGTTTCATCAGCAATTGCAAACGCTGTTGGACAAAGGCTGGTATATTTTGGGCGAAGAAGTGCTGCAATTTGAACACGAATTTGCGGCCTATTGCGGAACTTCTCACTGCATTGGGGTGGCCAATGGTTTGGATGCTTTGACGCTGATATTTCGTGGCTATATTGAATTGGGTCAGTTGCACAAAGGCGACGAAGTCTTGGTTCCTGCCAATACCTACATTGCCAGTATTTTGGCGATAATCGAAGCGGGTTTGGTACCGGTTTTGGTTGAGCCCAATCCCACTACTTTTTTGGTTGAAGCCAACGCATTGGAACAAAATAGAACTTCAAAAACCAAGGCTGTCATGGTGGTTCATCTGTATGGGCAATTGCCCGATATGGAAGCCATCAGTTCTTGGGCCAAATTAAATAATTTGCTACTGATCGAAGATGCAGCCCAAGCCCATGGAGCCCAATTGCCTTCGGGCCAGAAAGCCGGAAATTTGGGGGATGCTGCCGGCTTTAGTTTTTATCCAGGAAAAAATTTAGGCGCTTTGGGCGATGCCGGAGCCGTGACCACCAATGATGTGCATTTGGCTGAGGTAATCAGGCAGTTGCGCAACTATGGCTCGGCCCAAAAATACCACAACACTTATTTAGGCGTAAACAGCCGTCTCGATGAATTGCAAGCGGCTTTTTTGCGGATAAAACTGCCACAGCTCGATCGTGATAATGCTTTACGAAGAACCATTGCAGCGCGCTATGCCACTGAAATAAACAATCCGACTATTCAGTTGCCAATCTATACCAGTCAAGCAGATCAGGTGTTTCATTTGTATGTAATTCGCACAGCGCAACGGGACAAGTTGCAAGCCTATTTGGCCCAGCACGAGATCCAAACCTTGATTCATTATCCCATTCCGCCGCACCAACAATGCGCCTTGGCTGCTTGGAACGCGCTATCATTTCCCATCACCGAGGCCACTCACCGTGAAGTCTTGAGTTTGCCCATCAGTCCGATCATGACTGCCGAACAAGTAGACCGAGTAATTGCGGTATTAAACGCATATAATTAGTGGAATTCCTGCGCCGCATAGCTCGTTTGCCCTTGTTCAAAATCACTTCTTTGAACAGTTTGAGTGTGCTGGTCAAAATTGGAGTAGGGGTTGTTAGCTCAAAAGTAATGGCAGTTTTTGTGGGACCCTCGGGCTTGGCCTTGGTGGGGAACTTCCGCAATTTCATTACCTCTATTGAAGCCTTATCTACTTTGGGCTTGCAAAATGGCGTCGTAAAATATGTGGTCGACACCAAAGACGATGAAGCCGCACTCAAAAAAGTATTGGCCACCGTGTTTGTGAGTTTGGCTGCGATGGTACTTGTAATAAGTGTTGGTTTAGTTGTTTTTGCTAAGGTTTGGTCGAGTTGGTTGTTTGGTTTAAACTCCGATTACAGCACTATTTTCCTCGCGCTGGCTTTGGCCTTACCTTGGTATGCCGCCAGTATATTATTGGTTTCGGTACTCAATGGCTTGGGGCAGTTTCAGCAGGTGATCCGCGTAAATTTGTGGGGAAATTTCCTGGGATTGCTCGTTTCGCTCGTTTTGGTTTGGCAGCTGCACACGCAAGGGGCCTTGTTGTCTTTGGTGATTCCGCCGGCCTTGTTATTTGTAGTTGTGTTTTATTATTTGAATCAAAAAATACACTTCGCCGATTTACTTTCGTGGCAAGCTTTTGACCGCCAGCTCTTGTGGCAACTCAGTTCGTATTCGCTTATGGCATTAGTATCCACAGTCCTCGGACCGCTAGTTTATGTGCAAGTGCGAAACTTGGTCATCGGCCAATTGGGTCTCGTGCAAGCCGGCTATTGGGAAGCCATGACGCGCATTTCGTCCTATTATTTTTTGTTTATTGCCACCTTGTTGAGTGTCTATTTTTTACCCAAACTCGCCGAAGCAAAAACCAATAAAGCTACCCAGCAGATATTTTTCACCTACTACAAAGCGGTTTTGCCCTTATTCATTTTGGGCTTATTGGCCTTGTATATTGGCCGAAATTTTTGGGTTCCGCTCTTGTTCTCCAAAGCTTTCGCACCCGTAACCGACTTGTTTTTTTGGCAAATGCTGGGCGACGTGTTCAAAGCGGCTTCGCTGATTTTGGGCTACCAGTTTTTTGCCAAAAAAATGACGTTTTCTTTTATACTCTGTGAATTGGCATCCTTGAGTGCCTTTTATATCGCTACACTCATTTGCTTGCCCAGATTCCAATTGCAGGGCGTGGTCATGGCGCAGGCTTTCGCTTATATGGGTTATTTTTTCTTGCTCGTTTGGGTGTTTAGAAAGCAATTAGTTGCACCCGTAAACTAAGGTAAATCATACAGGATGAAAGGGTTAATTGCTATGTTGTAAAATAAATGGGCATTCCCTTTAAAAATGTTTTCCAAATCTAAAAAAGTTTCTATATTTGCCACCGCAATCAACGGTTGCACGACTTATTGGAGAAATGGCAGAGTGGTCGATTGCGGCAGTCTTGAAAACTGTTGACTGTAACAGGTCCGGGGGTTCGAATCCCTCTTTCTCCGCAACTGAAAACCCGAAACGATAGTTTCGGGTTTTTTATTTTCTACCCACACCAAAAGCTCGCTTTTGTGTGTGGGTAGAAAATAAAAAACAAACGAATGCAGCAGCAGTCGTGCAAGTTTTCAGTTGCTCAGGATCCCCTTCTAGGATGAACGAAGTTAATCCCTTTTAATAATGACATACATTTAAGATTGTAAGTAATAATCTTCTCATAAAAAGAGAATTTATTCCTTTATGGATAAGATGTGTTAATGAATAAATAAATGACGATCTGCATTTTGGTTGCAGTGGAATGCGGTATATTTGGTTTTATAATTTATAAAATTATCAGACATAGCAACCTGAATTTGGGTGTGTAGGACTGAATTTTTCAGACATAAAAAGTTATGTCTCATTGTAAAATAACATATGTAGATTAAATGATATTATGACAAACAAAGAATTAGGACTTAAAAAAGTTTTGGCGTTAGTTGAACGATTCAAAGAGCATCAAATTATTTACAAGAAAGCAGAATATAATGAAACTCAAACTCGAAGAGACTTCATTGACCCATTTTTCAAGGCATTAGGCTGGGATATTGACAATGAACTAGGTTTTGCTGAAAGCTACAGAGAAGTAATTCATGAAGATAAAATAAAAATAAGTGGGGGCACAAAAGCACCTGATTATTCTTTTCGACTTTCTGGTCAAGAAAAGCTATTTTTTCTTGAAGCAAAAAAACCCAATATTAACATTAAAGAACACATCGATCCATCTTATCAAATAAAAAGATATGGTTGGAATGCAAAAATGACAATAAGTGTTTTAACTGATTTTGAAGAGTTGTCAATTTATGATTGTACTAAAGAACCCAATTCCAATGATTCTCCGGCAAAAGCACGATTACATTATACTACTTATGATATGTATGAAAAAGAGTGGGATTTTTTATGGAGTGTCCTAAGTAAAGAAGCAGATAATCTCATTGTGAATGAGATGACCGGAAGCCCCAAGCAATTGGCGGCTAAACTATGTATTACAGAAAGAAGTGTATACAATTATATAGCTTTTATGAAAAAAGAAATGAAAGCACCTATTGTATATAATTATCAACGCATTTCTTATGTGTACAATGGTGATTGGAATTTTAAATTCAACATTAAGAAACGATAAAAAGAAAAAGTGGAGTTCAGAACCCACTATAAAAAACGAGACGGAACCGAAAAGTCTTATGAGTAGGAAAAACATTTTAATATTAAATTATGAAAAAAACATTTTTGAAAACAGGATTAGTTTTAGTAGTTGCATTACTAGCAATTAGTTGCTCGAAAGATGGCGAAACTGGCCCAGCAGGTCCCGCAGGAGCAAATGGTATTAATGGGACAAACGGTACCAATGGAACAAATGGTATTGACGGTAATGCCAACGTTTTTGGTTCAAATACTTTTCTATTTGCTACATCAAATTGGACATCACAAGCTGGAGGTACATCTTGGACATCTAGTATAATTAACGTATCATCTATTACTCAAACTATTGTGGATAGGGGAATTGTATTAGTATTCAGAAAGTACAATGAACCCGGGCAAACAGTATGGGCTCCTCTTCCAGACACAAACACAAATATTAATCTCAGTTATGAATTTGGGGTAGGAACAATTTATTTACTCGTGCAAAGTACCAATGCTGTAGCAATTTCAAATCCGGGCGCAATAACATTAAGATATGTTGTTATTTCTCCATCCAACAAACTGGCTAACCCAAATACAGATTGGAACGACTACAACCAAGTAAAAGAAGCACTTCATCTTAAAGATTAATCACTCTCAAATTAATAGCCTCACAATTGTGGGGCTTTTTTTTATAAAATAATTCACTCCGTATATATAGTACGGTTTGCCGAAATACCTTTGGTTTATAATATTAAAAAACAATTAATTATGAAAACCAATTATGAATCAGAAACTCGAGTAGAGCTTCTAGAAGAAACCGAAACTAACGTATTCGAAAATCCTATTTCACACCACTCACCAGACTCTCAATTGGGTATTGAAAAAGTTATTTTGGGAGATGAATATACAAGAATTGACTATGTGTATATTTCGTCAAAAAAGTATATCAATGGAGGATGGATTCAGATTGATGCCGGATGTTTTATCAGACCAAAAGGCAGTGAAGTCTGTTATAAAATGATTAGAGCGATTAATATTCCAATTGCTCCCTCCAAATATCATTTTAAATGTAAAGGGCAAGTGCATCATTTTTCTTTGATTTATCCTGCGATTCCAAAAAATGTAAGTCATATTGACGTTATCGAAAAATTGGATGAAGGCCCTTATTTTAATTTTTTTGGAGTTGCATTGCAACACAACCAACCAACACTAATCAGAATCATAAACGAGAATTAAGTATGAAAGCAATTTCATTACAAACTTTAATCGTTTCAAGAAGGATAGTAGATAAAGTTAGCCTTTCCAAAAACTCTCCTGCAAGCTTGCAGATATTTTCAACTTCAATAGGGTTGATCGAATTTTACACCACAATTGGTTTACATAACAGCTAATAAAGAATTAAAATCATGAATAACCCATTTTCCGTCGGGGAGATACTTCAAGTGAAACGAAAACCGATTACATTAAATTTCAAGCGCAATTATTACTTGGTAATTGGAGCGGCTAATGAGTTACAACCATTGAAAATACAACTGATTAATAGTTCTGCTAAATACAAAGCAGAATGGGCATGTCTCCCTTTACAACCGGAAGAAGATTTAGAGCGAACAACTTTAAAAGTCAAAGAGCTGTTGAATGAAGAAGTTGTAGTGCATGAGAAGTTGTATTTTGATTTTGTAATTGGAAAAGTAGCCAAAGTGGATAACCCTGAAGCTGAATTGCAGTTTGTTCCAGTCGAGGGCGGCTGGCAATCGACTGAAGAAGTATATTTTAGTGCCGATAATACTTTTAGAATCAAAGGGCCTATCTTTCTTAAAACACCAAATTTCGATGAAGAATTGTTTTAAAATTGCCTTGAGATATTTTGTTATTGGTGAACTGTTAGCTGGTTTTATTATAGCCATTATTCACTTATATAGCTACTTGTTTGACACTTATTTTGCCTATGCTACCTGGGATGTGATTTTGTTTACGATAGTCGTTAGCGGAATACCATTTGGGTTTGGGTTGTATGTGTTGCACGAAAAAGTGAATTTGTTAGAATTGTTGATAGAGTGTAAGAGGAGGAAGTAAAGGTTTTAACAAATTGAATGACTGCATTTTGGTTGCAGTGGGATTAGTTAGGTTTGAATATTAATAAAATGTGGAGTCTAGCTACCACTATAGAAAAACGGGGCGAAACCGAAAAGCCAAATGAGTAGGAAAACAAAATTTAAAGAAATGAAAAAAATAATTTATGTGTTTTTTATTGCATTAATAATTACTAGTTGTAATTCTAGAAAATGCAAATTAGATGGTTGTAATAATGAAGGAAAAGGGTGGCTAACAACCATAGAAGGTGGTTGTACTGGCGCGCCATGTAGACCAGTTGGTGCAAAAGGCACTACATTGGTTGTTGAATTTCCATTTCCATCATTACTTGTAGAGCAAGAGTATAATAGTACTATTGCTAAAATGAGTGTGAATATTTTTTTCATGTGATTTTTTCAAGTTAATTTTTTATAAAACTCTCTACAATGATTACATCTGGTGTGCCTGTAGAAGGTGAAGGGTACTTTATTTTTAAAGTAGTACTAGTTAATGATATTATCTCCCAAGAAACTTGAAAAACATTGTTTTGATAAATGTTTATTATATTATCTATTTTAGTGTAAGTTCCAATTCCTCCTCCTTCTGCACAACTAGTATCATATGACATTAATTTAAAACTCCCTTGACTTCCAAATTGACAGTAGTCCTTATAAGTTGGACATTCGAATTGAAAATTAATTAATGGAGTTGAGTTAGTAATAACGGTTCCAGGAGTAAAGCTACCAACTTGATTGATTTCCCATTTTCCAACTACCTGAGAAGAAGTTACATTACCATCGCTGCTTCCTGGGGAACATGATTGTAGCATAAGAAATGAGATGTTAAGTAATAAGAATATTTTTTTCATAATTGTATGGTATTAATTTTAAATTTAAAGAACAACCCATCTTCCATAAATTTGATTGCTTCTATTAAAGGCTTTATAAAGTGTAAACTTATAAAATCCTGAATTAAGTCTATAGTAATAATTTATCGATTTCCTATTAATCAACAAATAGATCATATTTATTATTCACATTTAATCAATTCTTTATTATCTCCAATAATTTTAGCACCACTTTCAAAAGCAACAATTAATTTGTTGTTTTCTAATTTGTAACTATAATTACTATAAAACTCTTCTCCTTCAGTAAATCCTTTAACTTCAAAACTATTGTTGGTAAAGTTTACAATGACTCCGGAATATTCATAACCGCCTATAATGTAGGTAATAGCATTCGAATTTGCATCAACTAATCCATACTCTATATGTCTGGCATTGTCTTTATCAATTTCGATAAATAAATTATCTTGATTAAGTGTTTCATCTCCGCAGGTTGAAGGGTCTTCTGTCCATTGACCAATTAATTCAAAAGTAGCAGAATTACTTTCCTCTAAATTATTTTGTGTTGTATCGGTATTTTCATCTATTGCGGTTGGACTTTCACTTTTTATAGGTTGATTTTCTAGTTTAATTATTTCATTTTGAAAATCACTTTTATTTTTAATATTCCCATATAAATTAACCCCCAAATTCATAGGAATCAAAATGATTAACAACCATATTAGTTTTTTATAATGGTTACTTATGAAATCAGTTGTTTTTAGTATTTGATTGTTTTTTAAAAATTCATTTATGATAATTAAAAGTTTATAACTTAAGATTATTACTGCGGCAATAACACATAATATATAAGAATAATCAATAAATAGCTGAAAATTCAGGAGGTTCTCATCAATCACAAGGTTGAAGTATTTTGCTCCATGTAAATTCAGGATTTTATTTACATCTACATAGTTACCTGTAGCTAAATTATTTGAATATAAGTTGTTAATGTCTGTAATTGTTTGATTTTGAACACCAAATTTTGAAATTAAATTAAAACTATTTAAAAAGGAATCAATTAATATTATGCCAAACAACACTATGTAATGTTTTTCAAATACAATTTTTTTCCTGTAAACAATTAAAGCAACTAGTACTAATAATATCAGCAAGAAATACATTGATTTATCTCTTTGACTAATTAGAACAGTACATGTCCAAAAAAATAATAACAACGCTATTGTTAATGGTTTGATTAAAGATTTTAAATTGTCATTTGAAATAGAAAATGTTTCAATTTTTTCTAATGATTGTTTATTAATTTTTATTGTAGATAAAAATGGAAAATTTACTACAGAATAAACTATTCCCATAATTAACATTAAAATCAATCCAGGTCCAGGTCCAGTGCCAGCACTAGCTGAGAAACCAGCATATGAACTTGAATAATCTGTAGTGTAACTCATTGCCAGCATCAGAGAAAAGAGAGCTAAACCAAGGCCATAAAATTTACGAAATTTTTTCAAGCTTAAATTATAAACAAAATATAATGCTCCTAAACCAAATGGCAAACTGTAAAATATTCCCGCACCACCATTGAATGATGCTCCGGTGCTAAAACCGAAATTAGAACTTGCATGCCCTTCTATCCAGGGTAGAAATCCTGATAGTATAATAATAGCTCCTATTGCATAACTTAATTTGTCTATCCAATTGATGGAATTAAAATCAATTTTTTCAAAATCGATTTTTAGATCATTTTTTTTGCTTGATTTAAGAGCAGCATCAATATATATTTTTGCTTCAATTTCTGAAACACCTAATTTAGAAGCTTTCTCAAAAATATATGCTTTGTTTTCTTCAGTTATTGAGCCGTTTATTGTTGCTTTCTCAATTAATTCTTTTAATGCTAAATCCATATTCTCTCTTATGTAGTTAATAGTTTTATTTAGTTAATGTCACTGTTTGACCAGAAATGGTAGTTGTTAATGAACCACCATGTACATAGCCAATTTTCACATATCCGGAATCATCATATAAGTCATTTTCTTTCATGATTCCATTTTGGTATTCAGCATTTTCACTATCATAAGCATCTCCAAACCCTGTTTTAATAAGTGTTTTCCCAACCCAAGTGTTCCCTGAAATAGTAATTTCTAGTGAGGCTGAATTGCTGTCTAAATAATAAGTTCCATTTATATTTTCAGAAATTGATTCAACTGAACTATTGGAGCCTGCCGATTGCTCTATATTTTCATTTGAACTATTATTTTTACATCCAATTACCATAAAGGCTAGAATACATGCGATATTTATTTTTTTCATAATCTGCTTTATTTCAATTAATTAGTTAGTATCTTTCAAATGTAATTTAAATTACTGCAATTAGAATGCAGTTTGAAATTATTTAAAAAAATCTTACTGAATTCTAATTGCAGTTGAATTAAATAATATTGTACTAATTAATCTATAAAACCATTAAAAATGAAAAATTGTATTTTATTGACGCTAGTTATTCTTGCGTCGGCTTGTTCACAAAATCTGACGACAGATAAATTTGAGGGTACTTATTTATTGAAAAAGAAGAGGGATAAATTTATTTTAAAAATTGTTAAAGTAGAAAATGATTTATACACAATAGAAGGAGGGCCAATAATTGGCTTTGGATTAAAAAAAGGAGATACGGTTTATGTTACAACACCAGGTAAACATGCAGTTGACAATATGTATTTCCTCGAAAATAATGATTTAATTTTTGATGGCGATTCAATGAAAAAATTTAATACTGAAATTGCAAATCAAATAATTTCAAAAAAAATAAGACATTAATTTTATAACCGTCATCAATTTCGTAAGCATTTAAAATCAATTTGCATATTTACTATTTAGTTTGTAAAAAAATTAGTGAATATTTTTTTAACTATTTGAATGACTGCATTTTGGTTGCAGTTGGAATGGTTATGTTTGAATTATAGTGGAGACCAGGAACCACTCAAATAAACGGGACTTAATCAACAAAAGTGGCGACTACGCAAAAGAAAATGAAAAAAACATTGACAATTTTCGGAGGAATAGTATTTGCTTCATTCATTCTTACAAGTTGTGGAGGAAATTCTATTGAAAGCGATGCAAAGAAATATGCAGAGCTAATGTGTAAAGCACAGAAATTAGCTGCCGAAGTTGCTTCAAAAGCAGCTACAGGCGATATGTCTGCTATTACAGAAAGCACAAAATTAGCTACAGAAGCAGCTTCTCTTGCTAATGAAATGCAAGGCAAATACAAAGATGCAGCTGATTATCAAAAATTTACAGCAGCCTATTTAAAAGCAATGGGTGACTGCAATTAATTATTTAAAACAAGTGGAGACAGACCCCACTATAAAAAACGTGGCGTCTTCCGAAAAGCCTTATGAGTAAGATAATTTAAAACAATTTTATTATGCAAGGAGCAATTTTAACATCGATGATTTTTGGTTTGCTGATCGGTTCAGCACTTGGGGGATTAATTTTATGGTTATTAGCTAAAAATGTAGGCAAGATTTCTAATGCCACTTTTGGTAATTCGTTTTTAGTTTGTTTAATATCATCTGCGATAAACTTCGCAATATGGTTTTTAATGGGAACGGATGCATTAAGAATGGGATTTATGGGAATTTTTATAATTAACCTTATTATTCTGTCTGCGGCATACATTACAGTAGGTAGATATATTTGGAAATGTGAATGGATGCAATCTGTCAAAGCTAATATTATTTGGATTTTATTTTATGCTATATTTATGGGATATACATTAAGTAAATTCTCATAATAAAAACCATCTTATAATAACACATTTGCGATGTGGCGGGTTTAGTTGTAATGTAACATTCTACTACTAATATAAATTTGAAGTATCATAAAATTACAGCTACTAAGTCTGCCATATCTGCAAATGTTCCATCCGTTATGGGCAAGTATAAAAGACATGCGGACGAAAAAGGGAACCACAAAATTAAATTTCAATAGTTCTTTAAGGAGTGATTTGTATAATTAAAAAACAAAAGTTGAGACCAGCGAGTAAAAAAATATGATGCGGGACTTAAAAGCAAAACGAGTAGGAAATAAATTAAAACAATAATATGAAAAATATACTGATTATAGCAACCTTGTTGCTCACGTTTGGTTCTGCCAAAGCTCAAAGTTTATTTAATGAAGAAAGTAATGTTATATCCTACATGGATGGGAAATCATTTTACAATTCTGATAATGGTCTTACCATTGAATACGGATATATTTCATCATATAACACATATGGCATAATAGTAAAAAATAAAGATGGAGGTAAATTCTATTTTATTAATGTTAATATCACAACTTACGGCACATTTGCTGATTTATTTGGCATGAGTGCTGATACTGGGAGCAATTTCGGTTTTAGATTATACAAAGGTAAATTAGTTGTAGGGCGAGGAGAGTCTGGAGAGCAAACGTTTGATTTGCAATAATATCTTAATCGCAAATCTGCAAATTGTTTTGGGCAAGTTTATGAAATAGTAAACGAAAAAAAACACACACGAGAACCGCCAAAGAAATTTTTTGATAGTTCTTAAAACTTATTTTGTGAAAATAAAAAAAAGTTGAGACCAAAAACAACGTTAAAAAACGGAGCGAATCCTCAAGACACTTTTAAAGTAGGGGAAAATTAAAAATTTAAAGTTATGGAAAATAATAATTTAGAAGTACTAGCAAATAGAACATTTCAACATATAAACTTTGTTGGAAGTAAAACAACCTGGAAATTTAATGATGATGGAAGTAAAGTGAATGTTAAAGCTGGTTGGTTAGGAATAAATACTGTCAACTCTACTATAATTGTTGAAAGTTTGGGTGACGGTAAATTCCGAGGAAAAGGTTTTATTTCACAGAAATTTTCTGTTGAAGGTAATCGAATTAAAAGCGGTCCTGTTTACTTAACGGAAATAGTTGAATAATAAGCATTAGCATTTTAAAAAAATGTTTTTCATATCCACATTAAAATTATCGAAACCAAAAATAATCGGGTATCAGGAGGTCTAAAATTTAAAAAAATAATTAAATGATAAAAATATTCAAAATTTTGGGTCTACTTATTTCCTCAACAATATTGACAAGTTGTGGCGGGGGCTCAAAAAAAAATCCTGAAAATCAATCCAATAGTAATAATTCTGTGGATATATGCAAATGCTTGACAGAGCCGGGAGATTCACAATGGGCAATTGAAAACAAGGATGCTTGTGATGATGCAATCAGCAAAGAAATTGGTGTAGAAAATTGGGAAAAAGTTAATTTTTCAAAGGAGCCTGAATTGAATCGGAAATGGGACCAACTGGTAAAAAAATGTACAGGTAGCAACGAGGTGAAAACAGGAATAGAAGAAATAGACAGTAAAAGTGAGCTTGTAAAAGAGATAGGAACCTCCTACGGATATATATGGGAATCTATAAATATTGAATCACAACTATACACTACACTTGCATTTGACGGGTTGGTTTTTAGAATCACGGTCTATTCAATGAATGGCAAAACAAATTCTGAAGATTTTACTACTATGATGGATCTTTCTGGCAAATGGAATGCAATAGATAATCAAAATGCTGAAGGTGTATATGAACAAAATAATGTTGTTGTGAATTGGATTTTTGATGAGAATTATTCTAGTTTAACAAATAATAAGGGGGTTGTTTTTAACAGAGTGAAGGTAAAATAAGCGGGTTTTAATAATTTGGAATAAATCAAACGAATTAAATTGAATGACTTTAACCTACTTACCTAAATTAATGGTATTTCAAGTTAACCATTAATATATCACACCAAAAATCTTTAAAATATTGAATTTTAGCTATTCAAAGCTATTTTTCAGCAAGCTTGTAGAAATCCCATTCGTTTATAAAAAACGCCTAAAATTTGCCAATAAATTGGTTTGACAGGTTGAGTCTGAGGCTTACTATAATGCATTAAAATAACACGTAAACTGAATTCTGGTTGCAGTGTAATAGTATAATTTTGACTTCTTTGTAGCTAACTTGATTAGTTACAATACCTTTAAAAAATTTTCCCACTATACAAAACTCAATATGAGAAATTTTAATAAACTATTTTTTGCTTTATCACTTCTATTTTTAGTAATTGCTAGCAGTTATAGTCAAAATGCAAGTATATCCATTAATGGAAATCAAAGTCAAACTGTATGCTTGAATGAAAATACTTTAATTAGATTTAGAGTTAATAATGGTAATAATGATCCTTACACTTTTACCTACACAATAAATGGAGTTTTACCGGCACAATCAATTACAACTGCAACTGGAAGTAATTCTGTGTTTTTGCCAGTGAATAACAGTATTTCGGGCTCATTTACTTTTTTATTAATTGGAGTTTTAGATAACAACAATAACAGTGTAAATATTGGTAGTAATGATCAAGTTATAATAACTGTTAATTCAACTCCAGCACCCACCATTACTGGAGATTTGTCAATCTGTGATGGCGCTACATCTCAATTGACTGTAACAGGGGGTAATATAAATCATACATGGTCATCTTCAAGTCAGCAAGTTGCGACTGTTACAAATGGCGGTCTAGTTTCGGCTAATAATCCAGGAACAACAACTATTACTTATAGCAATAACAATAATGGATGTGACAATTCAGTATTATTTACTGTTAATCCTTTACCTACCATATCTGTTCAAGGAGGTGGAAATGGAAATTCTGTTTGCGCTGGTTCAACGATTAATTTAAATGGCAGTGGCACTCCAGCAACTACTAATCCGTGGGTTTCTTCAAATACGAGTATAGCGGCTGTTGATAGTTCTGGATTAGTAACAGGAAATGCTCCCGGAAATGTAATAATTACTTATACGGATTCTAACGGTTGTACAATAACGAAAAATATACAAGTAAATGGTTCATCAGCTGATTTTAGTTATACTACGGGTAACTTGTGTTCAGGATCATCTGTTTCATTTAATACAACTTCTGCAGGGAGTTCTTACACTTGGAATTTTGGTGATGGTGGTACCTCTTCCAATCAAAATCCAACCCATACTTTTGTTTCTTATGGATGTGGTGTTGCAACATTTAATGTTACGTTAACAGTTACTGGTACAAATGGTTGTCCTAGTACTAAAACTAAAATTGTAACTATCCAACAACAACCGGATGTCAATTTTGTTGATTTAAACCCAGATTCAACGGAACCTTTTAGTAACTGTGGTACTGCTTCTATTGATAATCAAAACTTTGATATAAATGTTGGTTTATCAACTTCTAGTAGTAATTGTCAAACATATTCTATAAACTGGGGGGATTCTCAAGTAACTACTAATGCTACATTTCCAGCTTTCCATTCCTATAATAGTCTAGGAACATATACGATGAGTATTACCAGTGTAGGTGTTAATGGTTGTTCAGTAGTCAAAAATTTTACAATAAAAAATTCATCAAATCCTTCTGGTGGTTTTGGTAGTCCAGGAAACACTACTGGTTTGTGTGTTCCAACAAATGCCCTTAATTTTTCAATAACTGCATCTTCATATGATTCTCTTACAGGTGATTTAATTTCTCCAGGTTGGGATAAAAATTCACCTGATACTACTTATTTTATCAATTGGGGTGATGGAACTACTACTGGTCCCTTATTACAATCAAGCTTAATCCAAACTGTTTATTTTAATAATAATATCAATGGAACAGCATCCAATTACCCAATAGCTCATTCGTATACAACTGTTTCCTGCCCTTCGGTATATACAGCAACATTGACTGTAACTAATTCTTGCGGCGCTACAGATTTTACGCTTAACAATATTAGTACAATTTCCAAGCCAATTGCAAGTTTTACTGCACCTCCAGCTGCTTGCGCAAATACTAATGTTTTGTTTACAAATACCTCTACATTAGGTTTTTCAGCAAATTGTACAAGAGGGACTAGATTTAGTTGGAATTTTGGAGATCCTGCCAGTGGTGCATCAAATACTATTTCATATGGACCTTTGCAAGCCACTACACCAAATGCAAATCATGTTTTTTCAGGACCAGGATATTATACAGTAACTTTAACAGCTAATTCTGGAGGTACACCAGGTTGTGGTAATTCTGTGTTTACTCAAAATATCTGTATTGAATCTCAATTAAATCCGCAATTTACTTTGAGTGGAACTGAATTTTGTTCTCCAGGAATAGTACAAGTAAATAATACAACATCATTTATTAATCCTTGTAATCCTACCTACCAATGGAATGTAACTTATGCAGCTGGGTATTGTGGCAGTGGAACACCAACCTGGAGTTATACCAATGGAACTTCTAGTACATCTGCAAATCCGTCGTTTAGTTTTGAAACACCAGGAACTTATTCCATTTCATTAACAACTACAAATTCTTGTGGTTCACAAACTTCGCCCATACAAACAGTAATTATAAAACAACCGCCTACAGTTGTAATTGCAAGTATTCCCGATATTTGTTTAGGCGCTACCGTTACACCTACTATTTCAGTCAATTCATGTTCAAATTTAGCTTTGCCAACCTCACCACCAGCTTATTCTTGGACAGCAACAGGCGCAACACCGAGTACTTCTAATGCTACAATACCTCCAATTTTTTCATATTCTACCCCTGGTACTTATACTATTAGTCTTTCTGTAACTAATGAATGTGGTACTACAAATGCTTCCCAAAGTTTTGTTCTAAATCCATTACCATTATTAACAGGCCCTACTACGGTATGTGTTGGTCAGAGTATTAGTATTTCAGCAGATACAGCGGGTGCAGTTACAAATCCATGGGTTTCTTCAAATACAGCTATCGCTACGGTTAATGCATCCGGAGTTGTAACAGGCGTTTCAGGTGGGACAGCTACAATTACATTTACAAATTCTAATAATTGTCAAGCAAGTATGTTAATTACTGTAAATGCATTGCCTACAATTACTGGAAATTTATCAATTTGTATTGGTTCTACAACAACTTTATCTGGTTCAGCAATTGCGGCATCTTCTACTCCTTGGGTATCCTCAAATACTGGAGTTGCAACTATAAGTGCAGCTGGAATTGTAACTTCGGTTTCAGTTGGAACTACTACTATTACCTACACAAATTCAAATGGGTGTCAACAAACAGCAGTAGTAACTGTAAATCCATTACCTACTATTTCGGGAACATTAAACGTATGTGTTGGAGCTACAACTTTACTAACAGGTTCTGCTTCCCCTTCATTAACAAATCCATGGGTTTCATCAAATACCGCTGTAGCAACAATTTCGTCTACTGGAGTTGTTACTGGAGTAAGTATAGGTACATCAATTATTACATATACCAATACAAACGGCTGTCAAAAAACCGTTACAGTCACTGTAAATCCTACACCAGTTGTATCAAATCGTACGGCTGTAATTTGTAGTGGTTCAAGTTTTACGGTAACTCCTTCAGGAGCCTCGCCAAATGTTATTCCAAGTGGCACGACTTACTCTTGGGTAGCTCCCGTTGTCACAGGCGGTATTACTGGAGGTGCATCCGGTACTTCACAGACTACTATCACCGGAACATTGACAAACCCAACCAATTTGGTTCAAACTGCTACGTATACGGTTACACCTACATCAGGAGCAGCGGGGAATTGTGTTGGCGCGACATTCACTGTAGTAGTAACGGTTAATCCACAGCCCTTAATTCCAAATCAAGTAGTGAGTAGTTGTAGCGGCACAGCCTTTTCGGTTCCTTTGGTTAATACTCCTCCTATATTAGTTTTACCTGCCAATACAACCTTTACCTGGACAGTTACTCCACCTG
>CANKLE010000002.1 GCA_947483075.1 Flavobacteriaceae bacterium
GCGCGAAACCCACCACAAGATGAGATTTCTTTTAAGGGTCGTGGGAGATGACCACGTTGATAGGCTATAGATGTAAAGGCAGTAATGTCATAGTCGAGTAGTACTAATAACCCGTAAGCTTATGTACACGCCTCCCCCTTAGGGGGGAGTGCCTCTTTCTAAACAAATTATTTTTTATCTCAGTATGTTAACTTATAGCCATTAGGCAAGAGGCAACAGCCAAAAGTTTAATGGAACCACGCAATACAGCTAATGCCTAGTGGCTAATGCCTATTGCCTTAAAATTTAAGGTGGTTATTGCGGCGGGGCTCACCTCTTCCCATTCCGAACAGAGAAGTTAAGCCCGCCTGCGCAGATGGTACTGCAATTTGTGGGAGAGTATGTCGTCGCCTTTTTTAGAAAAACCCTTCACGAAAGTGAGGGGTTTTTTGTTTTATGTAATAATAATTTTTTATAATCATTAAGAGGAGAAATGACGCAGCAATTTGATTGGTTATTTATGTATTTATTGAATTTCTATTTAACTATTTTGCACTAGTGCAAAAATGAGTATTCTGGATTACTTCGTGATCCAGAGTGGGGGGATGTTGCTCAAAAACCTTTCTATTTTTTTTCAAAAAATGAGGAGGTTTTTTTATGCCCAAACCTACCAAGCGAGCTTGGGGTTTGGGCGTAAAAAAAACCTCCCAGCAAAGCTGAAAGGTTTTTGGTCGGGATGACTGGATTCGAACCAGCGACCCCTAGCACCCCATGCTAGTACGCTACCTGGCTGCGCTACATCCCGATTAATCGGTTGCAAATATAATTCCTTTCTTAAAAAAATAAGGGATTATTTTTAAGTTTTATTTCATGAAAAAGTTGGATTATTCGGGCAATAAAATTTCTAAAATAGAAATCGCCGCCGCACTAATTTTGGTGCCCGGTCCAAATACAGCTACTGCTCCTGCATCAAACAAGAATTGATAATCTTGTGCCGGAATTACTCCGCCTACAATGACCATAATGTCTTCGCGACCGTAGCGTTTGAGTTCTTCAATTACTTGTGGAACCAAGATTTTGTGCCCGGCTGCCAAAGAGGATACACCCAAAATATGCACGTCGTTTTCTACTGCTTGTTTGGCGGCTTCGGCAGGTGTTTGAAACAAAGGACCAATGTCTACGTCAAAACCTACATCGGCATAGCCAGTGGCTACTACTTTGGCACCGCGGTCGTGTCCGTCTTGTCCCATTTTGGCAATCATAATGCGCGGTCGTCGTCCTTCCTGAACGGCAAAGGCATCGGCCAGTTTTTTGGCTTTTTCAAAACTGGCATCGTCTTTAATTTCTTTACTATACACGCCACTAAATGATTTAATTTGTGCTTTATATCGGCCATACACGCTTTCGAGAGCATCGCTTATTTCCCCCAAGGTAGCTCTAGCACGAGCGGCTTCGATGGCTATTTCCAGCAGATTTCCTTGTTCGGTTTGGGCACATTTGGTTAGTTTATTTAGGCAATCGGCTACTTGTTGGGCATCGCGATTGGCTTTGAGTTCGGCCAGTTGTTCCAGTTGTTGTGCCCGTACTTTTTGGTTGTCAACGTCCAAAATATGCAAGGGATCTTCTTGGTCCAAACGGTATTTGTTTACGCCTATGATCAAATCTTGCCCACTGTCAATGCGTGCTTGTTTTCGTGCGGCTGCTTCTTCGATGCGTAATTTGGGTATCCCTTCCTCGATAGCTTTGGTCATGCCGCCCATGGCTTCTACTTCTTCGATAAGCGTCCAGGCTTTTTGGGCAATTTCTTCGGTGAGTTTTTCGATGTAATAACTACCGCCCCAGGGGTCAACCGTATGGGTGATATGCGTTTCTTCTTGTAAATAAATTTGCGTATTGCGGGCAATTCGAGCCGAAAAATCGGTAGGCAAGGCAATGGCTTCGTCCAAGGCATTAGTATGCAACGATTGGGTTCCGCCAAAGGCAGCCGCAGCCGCTTCAATACAAGTACGCGCCACATTATTAAACGGATCTTGTTCGGTGAGGCTCCAGCCCGAGGTTTGGCAATGTGTGCGGAGTGCCAATGATTTATCGTCTTTGGGTTCAAATTGTTTCACCAATTTAGCCCACAACATACGTCCGGCGCGCAACTTCGCAATTTCCATAAAGTGATTCATGCCAATGGCCCAGAAAAAGGAAAGACGCGGCGCAAATTCGTCAATTTTCATTCCGGTAGCTAAGCCGGTTCTGATGTATTCTAATCCATCGGCCAGGGTATAGGCCAATTCAATATCTGCGGTAGCTCCCGCTTCTTGCATGTGGTAGCCCGAAATTGAAATCGAATTGAATTTGGGCATCTTTTGGCTGCTGTATTCAAAAATAGAGGCGATGATTTTCATCGATGGAGCAGGCGGATAAATATAGGTGTTGCGCACCATAAATTCCTTCAAGATGTCATTTTGAATGGTGCCCGAAAGCTGTTCTGGCGTCACCCCTTGTTCTTCAGCAGCCACAATATAAAACGCCATGATGGGCAAAACGGCACCATTCATAGTCATCGAAACCGACATTTCATCCAATGGAATTTGATCAAACAAGATTTTCATGTCTTCAACCGAATCAATGGCTACCCCCGCTTTTCCTACATCGCCTTCCACGCGTTCATGATCGGAATCGTAGCCGCGATGTGTGGCCAAGTCAAAGGCAACCGAAAGTCCTTTTTGTCCGGCTGCCAAATTGCGTCGGTAAAAAGCGTTGCTTTCCTCGGCAGTAGAAAATCCAGCATATTGCCGAATGGTCCAAGGACGGCGCACATACATGCTGGCATAGGGTCCGCGTAAATTGGGTGCAAATCCGGCGCCAAAACCCAGATGTTCCAGTGACTCAATGTCTTTCGCGGTATAAGTTTGTTGCAAATTAATGCCTTCGGCTGTAGGGAAAACGCCATAAGACTCAGGGGTTAAGCCTGTTTTGGGAACTTGCAAATGCTTTAAATCTTTCCTTTTCATCTTTCTTGTTCGTTAAGATTCCGTTTGCAAACGTTCTTGTTCTACTCTTTCGGCCAATCGTTTTTCGAGGATAGGCGTAATTAGTGTTTTTCTTCCTTTTATTTTCACAAACGGAAACAATTCCAAGTCGTGTTTCATCCGATCGGCTTTATTGGGGTGCTTGTTGGTGCCCAATAAAACGGTTTTTCCTTCGTCAAATAACGCCTGCTCTTTGGCAGCACTTTCTTGAATTTTTCGCGTAATCACGCCGTCTTTGAGTTGTTGTAAAAAACCGCCATTCGCTTCCAATTCTTGAAACAAAGCCAAGGATTTTTCGGCCAATTGCTGCGTAAGGCTTTCGATGTAATAACTGCCATCGGCGGGGTTATCTACTTTGTCAAAATAACTTTCGTGTTTCAGGATCAGCAATTGGTTTCGGGCAATGCGATCACCAAATTCGTTGTCTTTGTGGTACAAGGCATCGTAGGGCAAATTGATTATGGTATCGGCACCGCCCAAAATAGCACTCATGCACTCGGTGGTGCTGCGCAACATATTCACATTATAATCGTAGATGGTTTTGTTTCGTTTGGAGGGAGACACCACGATATGACAGGTATGGTGGTGATTGTATTCTTGGGCTATTAGATTGAAAAGGCTTCGAAATGCTCGCAGTTTGGCGATTTCAAAAAAGTAATTGCTGCCCACCGCCCACTGAAAAATCAGCGGTTGCTGACAATTCAATCGGTTTAAATATTCATTAGCATGACCCAAACTGTAAGCAATTTGTTGCACCATCGTAGCGCCTGCATTTTGATACAATGCCGCATCGATACTTAAATAACTGCCTGTAAACTTGGTTTCTTGTGCTTTGATGACTTCAAAGTTATCGGCTGATCCGGCATGCCAATTTCCCTCTCGCGCAAAATAGCCAATAGGGTCATTGTATATTGAAATTTGTCCGGGATGTGTTTGGTTAAACGAATTGATTTTTTGATTGAAATCGGTATTTAAAAAGCCCAATTTAAGGTGAATCGGAACGCCTAATTGAGTAACACTGTTCAATAAATGAAGTACATCGATTGCCTCGTCATCGATTTGAAAACGCAACGATTCTGCACCTCGAGCAACCGAATCGATAGCTCTAGCGATGCTTTTTTCTATATCAAATACAAAAATGGATTGCCCAATTTTGCAGGCAGAAGCTTTACTCGAACTCAGCGGCAGTAAATTGTCGAGATCATTATGGTAAAAAGGCTTTACGCGGATTCCTTCGGGTGAATCCCAAACTACAGTTTCATTGTATTCGGCTCCTTTCAGTTCAAATTGAATTTGTTGCTTCCATTGTTTGGAAGAAAGGGGATTAAATTCAGAAAATAAAGGGTTTGACATAAATAAACTGGGATTGATAAGGGCTTATGGTTTGGTATTTGAAGAATCCAAATCGATGACATAAATGTCTTCGTTTTTTCTTTTCATGTAATATTTTTCTCGGGCGTATTTTTCGACTTGGTTGGGATCTTTCAGCAAATTGATGTTGTGCTGGTCTTTGCGGATCTCATCTTGGTAATATTTTTTGTTGGCTTCTAACTCTTGAATTTCTTTGTCCAAAACGCGATGCTCCAATTGCGAATAGTTGTCTAAAAATAACATCCATACCACAAAAAACAGCAACACCCAAACGTATTTGTTTTTCAGGTAGGGCAGCCATTTATTTGGCTTGGCTTCGGGGGTATTCGTTTCAAGTTTTTCTTCTTCCATCTGTAGAGGCTTAGACCAATCGTTGGTTAATTACAGCGCGGACCACGTCAATGGCTACCGTGTTGTATTTGTCATTGGGTATGATAATGTCGGCAAAGGCCTTAGTGGGCTCAATAAACTGTTGGTGCATCGGTTTTAAGGTAGACTGGTAGCGCAAAAGCACTTCGTCCATATCTCGACCTCGTTCGGCAATATCGCGTTTTAATCTGCGAATCAAGCGTTCGTCTGAATCGGCGTGAACAAAGATTTTAATGTCAAATAAATCACGTAGTTCAGGATGTGTCAAGATTAAAATTCCCTCTACAATCATCACTTTGCGCGGGTGGGTAAGTACCGTATCGTCGGTTCGGTTGTGAATTACAAACGAATACACGGGTTGTTCTATGTTTTCTCCTTCTTTCAAGGCCTTGAGGTGTTCTACTAATAAATCAAAATCAATGGCTCTGGGATGATCAAAGTTAATGAGCGCGCGCTCATCATAGGTCATGTTGTTGTTGGCTTTGTAATAGGAATCTTGCGAGATGATCCCCACTTCAGTATGGGGCAATTCATTCATAATCTGATGCACTACAGTAGTTTTTCCGCTACCCGTTCCTCCCGCAATTCCGATAATAAGCATGTAAAGTTGATTTAAAATTTCCTATACAAAAATAGAAATTAAATTGAGCCCACAATTACAAGCTCAGTCTTTTTACAGCTGTTATTATTCGTAATTATAATCTTGTTTTTGTTAGGACAACTCAATATTAGTGCTATATTTGCACACGCTTTTCGGGGTGTAGCGTAGCCCGGTTATCGCGCCTGCTTTGGGAGCAGGAGGCCGCAGGTTCGAATCCTGCCACCCCGACCAAAAACCTTTCAGCGGAGCTGGAAGGTTTTTTTTATGCCCAAACCCCAAGCTCGCTTGGTAGGTTTGGGCTAAAAAAAACCGTCTCATTTTTTGAAAAAAAATGTAAGGTTTTTGAGCAATTTCCCCCTTTTCAGGATCACGCAGTAATCCGGCCACTAGTGTTCTCTAGTTCACTCGAATTTTGTCGCAGACGAAATTCGTTCTAATAGCGATAGTCTTCAGGCTATCGCCTGAGTTTCAAGTTTCAGGTTTCACGTCCCTCGCAAAGCCGCGAAGGCGCAATGAAAAGTTTAAGCAGCCATTAGCCAATAGCCATTAGGCATAAGTATATGTGTAACGAAGCCTATTTAGCGTAAAGATGTAAACTTCGCGACTCTGCGTCTTTGCGAGCGATTTTCTGAGTAGTGTTATTACGTTTTTCTTTTTTTCTCGCAAAGCCGCAAAGTCGCAATGAAAAGTTTAAGCAGCCATTAGCCAAAAGCCATTAGGCATAAGTATATGTGTAACGAAGCCTATTCAGCGTAAAGATGTAAACTTCGCGACTCTGCGTCTTTGCGAGCGATTTTCTGAGTAGTGTTATTACGTTTTTTCTTTTTTTCTCGCAAAGCCGCGAAGGCGCAATGAAAAGTTTAAGCAGCCATTAGGCATAAGTATATGTGTAACGAAGCCTATTCAGCGTAAAGATATAAACTTCGCGACTCTGCTCCTTGGCGAGAAATCAACAATCAACACCCGAGAGCTTTGCTCGAACTGGCGAAGCAATCAAGTATCCCAAATCGTTAATCCCAAATCGCCAATCAAATTGTTCATAACTCCTATTTCGACTTTTAAACGGAATGCCTTACCTTTGAGCCTCTTAAAAATTACGAGTATGTCAGCGATAGAAAATGTAAAATGTTTAATTATAGGCTCAGGACCTGCGGGCTATACGGCAGCCATTTATGCGGCTCGCGCCAATATGAATCCTGTATTGTACCAAGGCACGCAGCCTGGTGGCCAATTGACCACTACCAACGAAGTTGAAAATTTCCCCGGATATGTAGATGGTGTAACAGGCCCAGAAATGATGGTGCAGTTGCAACAACAAGCCCAACGTTTTGGTACCGATGTGCGCGACGGCTGGGTAACCAAAGTTGATTTTTCGGGCCCCGTACACAAAGTTTGGGTCAACGAAACCAAAGAAATCCATTGTCAAACTGTTATCATCTCAACGGGTGCTTCGGCCAAGTATTTGGGCTTGCCTTCCGAACAACATTATTTAAAATTGGGTGGCGGCGTTTCGGCCTGTGCGGTTTGCGACGGATTTTTCTACCGCAACCAAGAAGTGGTGATCGTAGGAGCGGGAGATTCAGCTTGTGAAGAAGCACACTACTTATCCAAACTATGTAAAAAAGTAACCATGTTGGTGCGCAGCGAACAATTTAGAGCGTCCAAAATCATGGAAGCCCGTGTGCGTAAAACCGAAAACATCGAAATCATCATGCATACCGATACGGTAGAAGTGTTGGGCGACGGACAAGTGGTTACGGGAGTGAAAGCACATAACAAAACTTCGGGTGAAACCTTCGAAATTCCAGCTACGGGATTCTTTGTAGCCATTGGACATACGCCAAACACCGGATTATTTAAAGATTTTATTACAGTTGATGAAACTGGTTACATTAAAAATGTAGCAGGCTCTTCCAAAACCAATGTGTCAGGAGTTTTTGTAGCAGGAGATGCCGCCGACCATGTGTATCGTCAGGCCATTACTGCGGCAGGAACGGGATGTATGGCAGCCTTAGATGCCGAACGTTATTTGGCTACTTTAGAATAAACGAATTAACCAAGCATAAAAAAAGGGTTGTCTGTTTAGGCAACCCTTTTTGTTTTATTTCGTTGGTTTTTTGTAGAGAACGGCGTTATCAACAAAACGTTTCATGTCTATTTTCTGATCGCCATACAGCTGAATTTCGGCTTTGCCAGAAGCGTCTATACTCAAAGTTGATGTGGCATTGATGTTGCAATTGGTGTAGGCTTCCATGGTGAGTTCTGCATTTTTTACGGAGCAATTTTTTCCGTTATAGGTGGCGTTGTTGTCCAAGCGCAATTTCATGTCGTTGATGTCGCCTTCGATGTCGGCCACAGCACGTTGGTATAAATCACAGCGCATGCTAATAGAAGCAATTAAGGCTTTCATTTTGGCGTTTTTGCTCAATTCAATTTTTGTTTTTTCGGCTTTGATGTTCCATTCGCCTTTCGATTTGTCATTGGCCAATACGGTTACATTCTTGGAATTCAAATAAGCAAACACCTTCGAATTATCGAAGCTTTTAAACACGATCGAATCCAATTGCACTGGAGCCAAAGCCAAAATAGAGGCATCTCCTTTAGAAATTACGGTGTTAAAGCTTGGTGTATAGCTTATACGAATGCTCAATTTTTTGGCGCCTGTAATAATTTTGTTGGTGCCAATGGTCAAATTGGTTCCGGTAACTTTCAAGTCTATGGCGTCGTGCAAGTTGTCATCGGCTTCAATTTCTACGCCGTTTTTGTCGCCTTTGATCAAATAGACTTCGAGGTTTTCACCCACTTCTATCGATTGGAACTCGCCCACCTCTTTTTGAGAAATGGTTACAATTTTTGATCCTTTTATTTTTGCTTTTTCTTGGGCTGAAACAGTAAGTTGTAAACCCAAAAGTGCAACAAGTAGAATATAGTTTTTCATAGGAGAATTAATTGGTGCGGTAAAAGTAAGAAATAGGATGCAATTGGCCTTTATTTTACCAAAATTAGATTGTTTAGGTATTCTTTTTGGCTTTGATCATCGCTTCAAGCAGGTCCCACATTTCGTCTGGAATCGCCTCGAGCATATTAAATTGTCCCGCGCCTTTCAGCCATTCACCGCCATCAATCACGACCACTTCGCCGTTGATGTAGGCCGAGAAATCAGAGACCAAATAAGCAGCCAAGTTGGCCAATTCCTGGTGATCGCCGATGCGGCCCACTGGCACTTTTTTGGTTACATCAAATCGTTCCTTCAAATCGCCGGGTAACAAACGGTCCATGGCCCCTTCGGTAGGAAAGGGTCCGGGTGCAATCGCGTTGGTGCGGATGCCGTATTTGGCCCATTCCACCGCCAAACTCTTGGTCATGGCCAATACGCCTGCTTTGGCTGTTGCACTCGGCACTACATAAGCAGATCCGGTAAACGCATAGGTAGTGACAATATTTAATATGGTACAATTGGTTTGTTTGTGGTCGATCCAGTGTTTGCCAAAGGCCAGTGTGCAGTTTTTGCTGCCTTTCAAAACGATATCAATGATGGTGTCAAAAGCTGAAGCCGAGAGCCGTTCGGTGGGCGAAATGAAATTCCCCGCTGCATTGTTTACCAATACATCCACTCGGCCATAAGCAGCAATTACGGCAGCCAACATTGCTTCGACCTGATCGTAATGCCGCACATCACATGCTAGAGCCATGCAGTTTCCGCCGGTTTCAAGTTGTAATTCTTGCGCGGTTTTTTCTAGTTTCTCTAAGTTTCGAGAAGTAATGGCTACACGAGCACCCAACTCCAAAAAATACCGCGTCATCGCTTTTCCTAGGCCGCTTCCGCCACCGGTTACTACAATTACTTTGTTGGCCAAGGCCTCGTCGCGTAACATTTTTGCTGAAAAATTCATGGCATTTCAAATTAGTGCGTCTAAGATACAGTTTTCTAACATCACTCCATGCGATACAAATGGGCATTTATCCTCTTGTAGTCGACTTTGCATTGCATAAAAATTAGTATTTTTGGCCCAAATACGCGTCAGATGTCAAAATCAACCTATACTATTGCCGTACTGCAACTCAACCTAAATGATGTGGCAGCCAACAATTTAGCCAAGTGCATTCTTTGGGTGCGCAAAGCAGCGCAACAAGGTGCCGAAGTGATTTCGTTACCCGAATTATACAGCAGCCACTATTTTTGTCAAAGCGAAGACGTAGCCAATTTTGAGTTGGCCGAACCCTTATACAGCACCTCATTTATTGCATTTAGTGCCTTGGCCAAAGAATTGGGCGTGGTAATCATCGTGCCGTTTTTCGAAAAACGCATGCCCGGTATTTACCACAACAGCGCTTATATTATTGATGCCGATGGCACAGAAGCCGGTTTGTATCGCAAAATGCACATTCCGGATGATCCGCATTTTTACGAAAAATTCTATTTTACTCCAGGCGATATTGGATTCAAAACCTTTCCTACCCAAAAAGGAAAAATTGGCACCCTTATTTGTTGGGACCAATGGTATCCGGAAGCGGCAAGACTTACCGCCTTACAAGGTGCCGAAGTGTTATTTTATCCCACCGCCATTGGTTGGCATCCGCTCGAAAAAGACGAATACGGCCTGAATCAGCATGGGGCTTGGATGAATGTGATGAAAGGCCACGCGGTAGCCAACGGTGTCTATGTAGCCGCAGCCAATCGAGTAGGGCTAGAGCAATATATTACAGGAACTGCCGGCATTCAATTTTGGGGATCTTCTTTTATTGCAGGACCGCAAGGTGAAATTTTGGCACAGGCTTCGCACGACCAAGAAGAGATTTTGATGGCCGAAGTGGATCTGGCATTACAAGAAAATGTGCGTCAAAACTGGCCGTTTTTCCGTGATCGACGCATTGACGCCTATGGAGATATTACCAAACGCGCCATAGACAACTAAGATGAGTACAACCCGCCGATTTCCCGCCGAGTTTGAAAAGCAAGCTGCTTTGTTGTTGTGTTTTCCACACAACGGCAACGATTGGCCCGGCAAATATGAAGCCATTCAATGGGCCTTTGTGGAGTACATTAAAAAAGTAACCACCTATCAACCGCTTATTTTAGTCGTGGCATCAGCCAAACTCCAAACTAAAGTAACCCAATTGCTCGAAGCCGCACACGTAATTCTAGCCCAAGTTTCGTTTGTAGTTCACAAAACCAACCGTTCTTGGATGCGCGATTCGGGTCCGATTATCGTAAAAAATGGCACAAAATCTGAAGCCTTGAATTTTAATTTCAACGGCTGGGCCAAATACACTAATTACCAACTCGACAAACACGTTCCGCAGCAAATCAGTAGCTTTTTAAAACTGCCGCTCACCCAAGTGATTTACAAAGGAAAGCCAGTGGTGTTAGAAGGCGGCGCGCTCGAGGTGAACGGAAAAGGTACGCTCATTACTTCTGAAGAATGTTTGCTGCACCCCAACATACAAGTGCGCAACGCCCATTTTAACAAAGCCGATTACGAAGCGATATTTCGCGAATACTTTGGAGTGACGAATGTGATTTGGTTGGGCGATGGCATAGTGGGCGACGACACCCACGGACACATTGATGATTTGTGCCGATTTGTAAACGAAGATACCGTAGTTACCGTAGTGGAATCCAATCCCAACGATCCCAATTACAAACCCTTGCAAGACAATTTACAGCGTTTGCAACAGGCCAAATTAGAAACAGGAAAGGCGCCGAATATTGTGTGCTTGCCCATGCCCAAACCGATTCTGTTTGAAGGCATTACCTTGCCGGCCAGCTACGCCAATTTTATCATTTTAAATGGGTGTGTGTTGGTACCTACTTTTAATGACGCCAACGATGTCAAAGCCTTGCAGATTTTGGCTGATTGTTTTCCCGATCGAGAAGTGATTGGCATTTCGGCCATCGATTTGATCTGGGGATTCGGAACTTTACATTGCTTGAGCCAACAGATTCCGGCCTAAACTTCACTATTTTTAATGACGTCTTCGTACTCGAGAAAGAACAATTCGAGCGCGTGCATGTTTTCGTAAAAGAAGTCAAAAATGGTATCCCAGTTGTTTCGGTTGCCCACGGCGATAGGGTGCAATTCTACCCAAATACGGCTGATGGTTTTTCCGTTTTCTAAAGGATAATTGCGCTGAAATACCGCTTCGGGAAGATATTCTTCAGTCAAAATCGTTTTGAGCGCTTCCCATTGTTCAAAATAGGCCCAGCGTTTTTCATTGGGTTTGGCTTCTATTTCTACACACACTTGCGCCTTGGTATTGTCTACAAAAAACTTGAGCGAAAGGTCTTTGATTTTGGTGTCGTACAACAGCCATTTGCGTGGGTATTTTTGGGCAAAGGCCACCCAGAATTCTTGTTTCAGGCGTTGATTTTCGGCTTTTGAATACATACTTTTTTGTGCGGCCGACTAAATGTGTTACTTTCGTTTTTCGGCTTTCTGCGGTCAAAAATACAAGTTAAATATGGAATTTTCGCGATTTATTTCTCTGCTTCCCCAGCTGCAAACCATCGAATTGCCGGGACTTTCGGCACAACTGTTGGCGGTTCCACCCGAGCGGGCTGCACTCATGGAAGCCTTAGATTTGAATGCGCTAAACCCCAAAAAAGCAGCCGTCACGATTTTGCTGTATCCCAAAAAGGAGCAAATGCAGCTGGTGCTCATTCAGCGCAATACCTACGCGGGCGTGCATTCGGCACAAATTGCTTTTCCAGGCGGAAAAATAGAACCCACCGATGCACATGCTGCCGCGGCGGCTTTTCGAGAAACCGAAGAAGAAATCGGAGTGGCGGCCAAGCAACTTACATTAGTTCGTTCCTTTACCGAATTGTATATTCCGCCCAGTAATTTTATGGTGTATCCGTTTTTGGTCTATGCACCCGAACCCGTAGAATTTGTTCCCGATCCAACCGAGGTGGCTCAGATCGTAGAAATTAGTTTGCAGGAATTTTTAGAAAACTGCCCCATTGCCCTGCAAACCCGCGCTACTTCTTATAATCCGGAAATTGAAGTGCCCTGTTTTATCATCCAAGGGCACGAAGTCTGGGGCGCCACGGCCATGATTTTAAGTGAATTGAAAGAAACCTTTAAAATACTCGTTCAGTAGGTAAGTTTTTTTAAATTTGCCCCTCATCGATCTAAATCACTATGGGAATTTTCAAAAGAAATCCTTTCGGACATATCCTGTTTCTCAAAAAATGGCTCATACGCTTCTTTGGGTTTATCACGCACCCGCGATACAAAAGTTTGAACCAATTGCAGATTGAAGGCTCTGAAATTATCAGGCAGTTGCCCGATACCAATGTGTTGTTTATTTCCAATCACCAAACGTATTTTGCCGATGTAGTGGCCATGTTTCATGTGCTCAATGCCAGTTTAAGTGGCCGTAACGATTCTATCAAAAACGTCTTGTATTTGTGGAATCCGAAGTTGAATATCTATTATGTAGCCGCCAAAGAAACCATGCAAGAAGGGTGGTTGCCTCGTATTTTGGCCTATGCCGGTGCCATTACGGTAGAACGCACCTGGCGCGCCAAAGGGCAAGATGTGCAACGCGAGGTCAATATGAACGATACCGAAAACATTAAAATTGCATTAGACGACGGTTGGGTAATTACCTTTCCGCAGGGCACAACCAAATCGTTTAAGCCCGTTCGCAAAGGCACGGCGCACATCATTATGCAACACCGGCCCATTGTAGTTCCCATTGTGATTGATGGATTTCGTCGTTCGTTTGACAAAAAAGGCCTGCGACTCAAAAAGAAAGGCGTGATGCAATCGTTTGTGATTAAGCCTCCTTTGCAGATTGATTACGAGCACGACAGCATTGAACAAATTGTAGAAAAAATAGAGTATGCCATCGAGCAGCATCCTTCTTTTCTGAAGGTGCAACCTATAGAAGAAATAGAAGTTGTACTTTAAAAATTTCCTTTTTGTTGGAGTTGGTAATGAATCAGTAAGTCAATAAACTTGCTGTAGCTTTCGAGCCCTTCCTCTTGTTGATTGTACTTTAAATACGAATCGTAAAACCATTTAAATCCGGTTTCGATGGGGGTTTCGTACTGCGCCCAATAGGTTTCACTTTCCTGAAAATTTTTCAAAACCCCGGGATGCAATTTGCCAATAAATAGTTTAGCCAATTTGGGATCACGTTCGCTCCATTCGCGCAAACAATAGCGTAAGGCCAAGGTATAGGCAGAATAGTTTACCACTGGATCGGGGTGTTTGGAAGCCGTCAAAAAACCAATAAAGTTGCATTCACTTTCGCTGGCATAGCCCAACTGATGCGCCATTTCGTGTGCAGCCGTCATGGGCAATACATAGCCGGGCCCGTTGGTGTTTACCTGTGCCTCAAGTGTAAACGGATTCAAGTAGCCGCCAAATCCCATATACGAAAGTGGGGTGCTAAACAATGAGCCTTTGATGCTGGTATTTTGATCATTTTTGGGAACAATGGCAGTGGGCAAGACTGCATAACCCAGCAACGGACTTTGCAAAGCCTCGGCTTTAGAAAACGACAAACGCACTTTTTGATGGGGATTGTGCGTGATTTGCAGCTGAAGGGCATTGGTTTTACGCAGTAGGTATTTGGTAAAATCATACAATTGTTTCGGAGTGTATTCTCGGTTGAGGGCAAGTTTGGTTTGTAAAGGTTCACGCGAGTAATTGAGCCCCCAAACCAAATAAAACAAAAAGTATCCGATTGAAAATGCGCGAATAATTTGCCAAAAAGCCAATTTCCAAGACTTGTTTTTAAAGGTGGTAAAACACCATTTTAGGAGTAAAAGTAGTACTATACCATATCCTACATCGCCCACCGAAAAAGGGATCCAACCCAATAGGGTACGCAGAAATGAAGCCCAAATGGGGTATATCCCGCTGCTGTAATCCCGTTCTATTTGCGCCGGAAAATAGGAGAGTAGCCCCCAAAACAGGAACTGAAACAGTAAAAAATACAGGTAAAATTTGCGGTGTTTCATAGGGGTTAATGAGCAACGAAAGTAAGGTTTTTTGTGCGTAAAATATTCCTTTCGATGCATCAAAATACGGTATTCACTTTGTACCTTTGGCGCACTAAAATTACAATCATGAGTCAAGAAATACGCAACCTAGCCCCACAATCGCTTTGGAACAAATTTGCCGATTTGAACGCAGTGCCCCGTCCTTCTAAAAAAGAAGAGCGAGTAATTGCCTTTATGAAAGACTTTGGAACCAATTTGGGTCTAGAAACTTTTGAGGATGAAATTCGCAACGTAATCATCCGCAAGCCCGCCACTGCAGGCATGGAAAACCGCAAACCTATTGTGCTGCAAGGCCATTTGGATATGGTGCACCAAAAAAACAACGACACTACATTTGATTTCCTTACCCAAGGCATCGACATGTATGTAGATGGCGACTGGGTGCGTGCCAAAGGAACTACCTTGGGCGCGGATAATGGTTTGGGCGTTGCCGCCATCATGGCCATTTTAGAAAGCACCGACATTGCCCATCCGGCGATTGAAGCCTTGTTTACCATTGATGAAGAAACCGGAATGACCGGTGCCTTAAATCTCAAAGGAGGCATCTTGCAAGGCGAGATCTTGTTGAACCTAGACACCGAAGAAGACGATGAAATTGACATTGGTTGTGCCGGTGGAATTGACGTAACGGCCACAAGAACCTACAAACAAGAAGAAACTCCCGAAGCCTCAGTGGGCTATACCATAACCGTAAAAGGCTTAAACGGCGGACATTCGGGTATGGATATCAACAAAGGATTGGGCAACGCCAACAAAATCATGAACCGTTTGTTGTTTGATGGTTTTGAAAATTTTGGCTTACAAATTGCCGAAATATCCGGTGGAAGCTTGCGCAATGCCATTCCTAGAGAAAGTGTTGCGCAGGTGATCATTGCGCAACTATATGATGAAGCCTTTGCTTTTGACATGCAAGAAATTATTGGCGACATCAAAACAGAATACAAAACCACCGAGCCCAACTTGACGATTGACATCGTGAAAAGCCAAACTACCCCAACCCACGTGATGGACTTGGGCGTGCAAGAAGGTTTGTTGCGTGCCATCTATGCTGCGCACAACGGCGTGTACCGCATGAGTGCCGATATGGCAGATTTGGTTGAAACCTCGAATAACATTGCTCGTGTGGTGGTGAAAGACGGCGAAATTTCCATCCAAAACCTCACGCGCTCCTCGGTAGAAACTTCCAAAATGGATTTGGCCAATGGCTTGCGCTCGGCCTACGAATTGTTTGGCTGCGAAGTAGAATTTGGCGGAAGCTATCCCGGTTGGACGCCCAATGTGAAATCTGAAATATTGGATGTGTTGGTATCCATCTACGAAAAACAAAACGGAAGCAAACCTAGTGTATTGGCTTGCCATGCTGGTTTAGAATGCGGCATCTTGGGAACCAATTACCCCAACCTAGACATGATTTCGTTTGGCCCAACCATACACGGTGCCCACAGCCCCGACGAGCGTGCTTCTATTTCATCTTCGCAGAAATTCTGGAAATTTTTACTCGAAATTTTGGCGAATATTCCCATGAAGAATTAAGTAATTCGATAGCTATTCATTAAAAATCCCGAGTGAGAGCTCGGGATTTTTTTTTGGTTATGCTTTATAAAAATAAAATGTATTACCTCAATGACATGATTTCAATTTTCATATAGGGATAGTAAGGCAGGGTGGAAAGTTTTTGGTCAGCATCAGATTTGTCCTCTGCCATAAGTACCAAATATATTCCAGCCGTATCCTCTTTTATGTAGGAAGCCAAAAGGGTTCCGTTGCCTTCCCATTCATTTATTATTTCTAGTTCCTTCGGCAATAATCTCATTCTTGTTTCGTCGTCAATTCCTTGTAAAAGAATATCAATCATAAATTTTTTCATGGTACATTTTTTTGTTATTTAAACTTTTGGGTTTCTGCTTTCTCTTGCATTTTCTGATACCAAAGTTAATTTTTTTGTTCGGTTTTTTTAATCAGGAAGATTATCAATGCTTAAATATTATAAAGCAGTGAGGTAAAGTAAAATGAGTTGTTTTTGTTCATCGTTTATTTTCGCTCTAAGTTGCATGTCATTCAGATTTTTATTCCAAATTACAGGGGTAAATTGTTGAGGTTTGTACAATTGGTGACAACTGCTGCAGCGCGTTACATATAATTTTCGGCCTTCTGTGAGCTGTGCTAAAGAGGCATTGTTACTCGCCTGCTTGGGAATGTAAATTTCTGTTCCGCAAGAGATAAAGGCAAGCAGTAGGAGTGAGATTGTTATTCGTTTAAAAAGCATAAGAGAAAATTAGTCGAGATTCCCATTTGGTAAATTCTGTTAGGTTTTGCGGCCGATCCACAGTGCTGTGGTTTAAATTGGTCCACTGAGGCATGGCAGTTAGATTCAGCCAAAAATTACCCTTATTATAAGCTAGTGTGGGTCCAGCAAAAAGAGCCGAATGAGTTTGTTTGCTTTCCTTAAAGTAAACCGATCTACACAATAACTCTGAGCCCAAGTTCCAATTTTTAGTTACTTGGTAGGAAAATCCATAATGCATGGCATACTTTAACTCATTTTCAGTAGCGACTTTGCCATTGGTTACCGTTTTTTTCCATTCGGGTTCGTAAATTAAGTTTAAGGCATGCAAGGTTTGGCCAATGCGTTTGTCAAAAATGGCTTTCAACTCCCATTCCAGTTCATCTGCAGCCACCGTTAGTTCGGTATAGCCCGCAAAGCCAATTTCATCTGCTTGGGCATCGCTAAATTTGTATTTCCATTCATTAGAGAAGCTTATTTCAGCAGGCTCAAGTGCGATAACTCCATTGGCAGTGTCCAAATAAGACGTTTGTTTGGTATTTAAATAAAAAGCCACTTGCAGTTGATTACCCAACCCAATTTCATATTCTACCCGTGTTTGAATTGCCCTGTAATAGTCTTCTTTTCCTTCGAGTACAGTAGTCCATACTTCCAGTTCTTTTTGGGTTTGGTTGAGAACATTACTTTGGTAGGTGTAAGTAAAAATGCGGTCTTGAGACCAAACAATTGCAGTCATGCAGCAAGTGATAAGGGATAAAAAGAGTGCTTTCATTTTTGTATATTAATTTAGATTAAATAAAAATAACGATACAAATATAAAGCGTCGAAGTAAATTAATCCATATTTATTTAGATTTATTTTAAATAAAAATAAGCTATTTTTCTAACCCATTAAATTTCAGAAGTATTCAAAAAAAAACACCCTGATTTAGCAGAGTGTTTGTCGTAATGTTTAATAATAATAGGCATCATTTTTTGTTGAAACTGTATTTTTCTATACTTTTTTTACCGTGTAAAATCCCAGAAACAGTCACCAACAAGCCATTGGACTTATTTTTTTGGTACACGATTTTTTGAGGGTAGTCGTGCACAGGGTTTTCAAAAACCAAGGAAAGGGTATTGGCCGAAGTCAAGGTAAATGGAACTGCTTTGTCGTTGTTTTGTCCTTTTACGTTGGCCGAATACGTAATGCTATCGGCGCGTTGTTCGAGCAAAATGGTTTCGGAGTGCAAGGTATCGGTTTCATTGATAAAGTAACAGCTCCCCAAATACACGCTGTCGTTTTTACGCTCCCAAGTTTCGGTCAAAATACCCTTGTCGGTCTGTTGTTGCCAGTTGCCAATAATCCATTGGGCCGGATTTAGTTTTTCTTCGGCCTTTTGTTTATTACAGGAGAGTACAACCAAAAATGTTGCAAGTAGGGCTAGTTTTTTCATCATATATAAGACGTTACTTAGGTCTATGCAATATTAACAAAAAAATGATAGGCATTAGAATTCGGATGGGTTTGAATGAAAAATCTTGCTTCAAAAAAATCCAAAATCATAAATCCAATTCTACTTTCTTTTCCCTAAATTTGCGGGCCAAATAAAGGAATTACCATGTTAGACAGACTTCAAATAGTAAAGCAACGTTTTGACGAAATCTCGGACTTAATTATCCAGCCCGATGTAATCGCCGACCAGAAGCGCTATGTGCAACTCAATAAAGAATACAAAGACCTTAAAGCCCTTTCAGAAAAACGCGATGAATATGTGAATTTGGTAGGCAATATTGAAGAAGCTAATGAAATCATCACCGACGGCAGTGACGCCGAAATGGTCGAGATGGCCAAAATGCAATTGGATGAAGCCAAAGATCGTTTGCCTATATTAGAAGAAGAAATCAAATTCTTATTAATTCCGAAAGATCCAGAAGACGCCAAAAATGTGATGGTTGAAGTGCGTGCCGGAACCGGTGGCGACGAGGCCAGTATTTTTGCCGGCGATTTATACCGCATGTACACCAAATACTGCGAAGGTCGCGGCTGGCGCACCTCAGTAGTCGATATGAACGAAGGCACTTCAGGTGGATTCAAAGAGGTAATTTTTGAAGTTACCGGCGAAGATGTTTACGGTACCTTAAAATTTGAAGCAGGCGTACACCGCGTGCAACGCGTTCCGCAAACCGAGACCCAAGGGCGTGTGCACACCTCGGCAGCCACGGTAATGGTGTTGCCAGAAGCCGAAGAATTTGACGTGCAAATTGATATGAATGACGTGCGTATAGATTTCTTTTGTTCGTCGGGGCCTGGAGGACAATCGGTAAATACCACCAAATCGGCGGTGCGCATGACCCACATTCCAACCGGATTGGTGGCCCAATGTCAGGACGAAAAATCACAGCATAAAAACAAAGACAAAGCCTTGGGTGTATTGCGTTCGCGCTTGTACGAACAAGAATTGGCCAAAAAACAGGAAGAAGACGCCAAGAAACGTACCTCGCAGGTGAGTTCGGGTGACCGTTCGGCCAAGATTCGTACCTATAATTATGCGCAAGGTCGCGTAACCGATCACCGTGTAGGCCTTACACTTTATGATTTGGGGAACATTATGAATGGCGACATCCAAAAAATTGTCGATGAGTTGCAGTTGGTGAACAACATGGAGAAACTCAAAGAGGCCAGTGAAGTGTTTTAGATAAGACTATGAGATGAGAGACTAATAGAAGAGAGACTAAAATATAAGAGACAATGCCGGGCGAGTACGTTCGGCATTTTTTTTGGTTAGAATTTGCTATTCAATTCAATTTATGCACCAAAAAACGAATTCAATCATTTTTTCAAAGCCAAAAATTAGCGTACTTTGTGGCCAAATTACCCACATGAATACTGAACAACTCATTGCCCAAATTCGCAGCAAACAATCCTTTTTATGCATTGGCTTGGATGTAGATTGGAACAAAATTCCCGATCACCTCAAGCAAACAGCCGATCCTATTTTTGAATTCAACAAAGCCATCATTGATGCTACGCATGATTTGGCCGTGGCCTACAAACCCAATATGGCGTTTTATGAAGCACACGGATTGGCCGGTTGGCAGTCGTTAGAAAAAACCATCAACTACCTCAATACAAACTATCCCGAACAATTCACCATAGCCGATGCCAAGCGCGGCGATATTGGCAACACTTCCTCTATGTATGCCAAGGCCTTTTTACAGGATTTGCAATTTGACAGCATCACGGTGGCGCCCTATATGGGCAAAGATTCGGTGGAACCTTTTTTGGCTTTCGAAGACAAACACACCATTTTATTGGCCCTAACTTCAAATGAAGGGGCTTTCGATTTTCAGACGCAAATGCTTGATGGTGAAGAATTCTACAAAAAAGTAATTGCCACATCCAAAAGCTGGAAAAACAGTCGCAATTTAATGTACGTAGTAGGCGCGACCAAAGCCGAATATTTTGCCGAAATCCGAAAATTGATTCCCGATAGTTTCTTATTGGTTCCCGGCGTAGGGGCACAGGGCGGCAGTTTGGCCGAAGTCTGTAAATACGGCATGAATAGCCAAGTGGGCTTGTTGGTCAATTCGTCTCGAGGAATTATCTATGCCTCAGCCGGCGAAGATTTTGCCGAGAAAGCACGAGAAGAAGCCTTAAAGTTGCAGCAAGAAATGGCTAGTTTGCTTCCGGCTACTTTTTAATAAACTTCTGTCTTTCGGTTCCGCGTTCACTTTGAATTTCAAGGAAGTAAATGCCTGGAGCTAGTCCGGCAACATTCACTGCTGTTTCGTTTTCGTTTATAGAAAAAGACTGCAGCAATTGTCCGGTTATCGAATATATGTTGGCTTTTGTAAGGGGATAATTAATCTCAGTAGCAATATTCAACTCCTCAGAAACAGGATTCGGATACACCCGAAAATGAGTTTGATCTGCAATAGGGTTGGTACTTAATGCCCCTTGTTGGTACACGCGCACATAATCAACTTCCATGGTGGTTTGCACAAAATTGGCCGATATACTTGGTTCTATAGCTATATTCAATAGCAGGTATTGCTCGGCATTAAAGGGCCAGGTGCTGGAATTTTTTACCGCCGGATTGTATACGTAGTGCACCACATTGTCTACACTAAAAATGATGCTATTGGCCGTCCAATCCATGGTGTAGACATGAAATTGTGAGGAAGCGGTGGCAATGGTTTGTCCGCCTAAATTGGTGGTATTGCCAAAACTAGAAGGGGTATGCAGGGCGCTTTGCACATAATTTTGATTGCTTCCCCAATGTTCCATGATGTCAATTTCCCCGCAAGCAGGCCAGGAGGTATTGCCAAATGTACTGCTCCAGTAGGCCCCGGGCTCCACTATATTTTTGCCCAACATCCATATGGCTGGCCAAGTTCCTGCGCCGGTTGCCAATTTGGCTCGCACTTCAACTCGTCCGTATTTGAAGGCAAATTTAGAATTTAATCGGGCTGAGGTATATTGTTTGGTTTGGCCTTGGCTGGTATACACTTCTTTTTTTGCGGTAATACTCAAAACCCCATTGGCTTGGCTTGAATTGACTTGTCGGTTGGTGTAGTGCTGCAACTCGCCATTGTACCAACTGGTCCCCCCGGGTAGCTGAGTTTGTTGGTGCCATTTTAGGTTGTTTATTGCTCCTGTTCCGTCAAATTCATCCGACCATATCAAATTAAAGCCAGTAGGCGCATTCCCGGAGTATAAAAAATCATCCATATAAGCTACTACCCTCGAGGTGTTGTTTTCACCATTAACTTGAAGAACTACACGGTTAAAATCAGATCGATAGAGCGGATTAACCGAAGTTGCGTCTAAGTTGATGTAGGGATCGGTGGCAAAATTGAATGTGATGGTTTGCCATTGATTTAACACGATGGGTTTTATAATTTCACTTTGAGTGGTCCAAGGCGAGGCTAATGACCCATTTTGAAGTTTTAAGGAAATTTGATTGGGCTGATTGCCGGTTAATCCGCTTGAGGGCACATAAACTTTTAAGGTAAAAACCGCGCTCGAACTCAAGTTAAAGTTAAATCCGGCATCAAAACGCACATTGGCGTACAGGCCTCCTATATCCGTATACTTTAACACCTTGGATGAGGTGTTTAGTCCGCCAACTAAAGGATTTGCAAAGTTGTTGTCCATGCCGCAATCATCTCCAAACCAGGATGAAATAGTACTCGTCCCTTCAAAATTATCTTGCGCAAGTTGCACTTGTGCAGGAAGTAAAAATGGTAAAAAGAAAAAAACAAGGCGAAGTAGGGTTTTCATTGGGGGGCTATTTTATGAGTATAAAAGTAATTGATTTAGGCATATCGGGGGAATAAATAAACTATACATAACCTTTACATAAATAGAATAGCCCCCAAAAAAAGTCTTAGAGTCCATCCTTTTTTTGGTATTTTTACGCAAATTCAAATTGATGATTCATTATTCGGTTTATACACATGCCAGCAGCACCCAATGGGTAACCTTTGTGCATGGGGCCGGAGGAAGTTCTTCGATTTGGTTTCAACAAATTCGGGAATTCAAAAAACACTTCAATGTGTTGTTGTTGGACCTTCGTGGACACGGAAATTCAAAACCCACACTCAAAACCGCCTTCAACCAAAAATATACGTTTGAGAACTTGGCAATTGATATCCTCGAAGTCTTAGACCATCTCCAAATTAAGAAATCGCATTTTATTGGCATTTCATTGGGTACTATTCTCATTCGTCAATTGGCCGAAATGCATCCCGATCGGGTGCAAAGTATGGTGTTGGGTGGTGCCATTTTAAAAATGAATTTTCGCTCCCAATTGCTCATGCGCTTGGGAAATCTATTCAAATACGTATTGCCTTACTTGGTGTTGTACCGCTTTTTTGCCTTTGTGATCATGCCCAAGAAAAACCACAAAGAATCCCGCAATTTATTCATCAAAGAGGCCAAAAAGTTGTACCAAAAAGAATTCATCAAGTGGTTTAAACTCACCGCCCAGATCAATCCTTTGCTCAAATGGTTTCGTCAGGTAGAACTTAATATTCCTACATTGTATGTGATGGGCGAAGAAGATTATATGTTTTTGCCTTCGGTGCGTCAAGTGGTCGAAAAACACGCCAGTTCGGCCCAGTTATTTGTCGTATCTGCCTGTGGACATGTGGTTAATGTAGAACAACCCCAATTGTTTAATAGCCATGTAATTGCGTTTATTCACAACCAATCCTAAAAAAAAAGATAGCGAACAGTGTTGCTCGCTATCTTCCTAAACTAACTAAACTAAAAAAACCAATTTTATTACCCTACAAAGATGCACGCTTAATTGGTACAGAATAGTTAAAAATCTGTTATAAGTTTGTTGGTAGGCTGTTAATATTTTTTGTCCTGCAAGGCAAATACTTTTTTGAGTAAATCAGAACTTCGGGAACTGCTGCTTTCTCTAATTTTAGTTTCTTCAATCGCAATCATCTTAAACACACCTTCTAAGGCCTTTTGTGTCACGTAATCGTTGAGGTCTGGATTTACTTTTGACACCATGGGCACCGAATTGTATTTGCTGATGATGGCATTCCAAGCTTTATCGGCACCAGCTTTGCCAATGGCTTGTTGCACTACCGGTTTGAATTTATCATACAAAGAAGTGGAAGTTGCTTTTTGCAAATAGGTAGTTGCCTCGGTTTTATTTCCCATCAATATCGCTTTGGCATCGGTAAAACTCATGTTTTTGATGGCTTCTACAAAAACAGGTGTAGCTTCTTTAACTGCCATTTCTGCGGCGCGATTCATGGTTTTAATGCCTTCGTTGGTCAGGTTACTCATCCCCAAACTATTCAGGGTGCTGCTTGCTTTTTGTAATTCGGCAGGAACTGGAATTTTCACCAAGTCGTTCTTCAAAAATCCATCTTCGGCGGTGAGCAAATTTACTTGTTTGGATATGCCGTTTTGCAAGGCTTCTTTGAGTCCTCCCGCAATATCTACAGTGCTTGCTGATCCACTCGTTTTTACTGGCAATACTTGTTTGGTTGCATTTTGAATGAGCTGATTGAATTGCCCCCAACTCAATAGGGGTAATAGAAATAAGGCAAGCGCAATTTTTTTCATGGCTAATGGATTTTATTTTAGCCGTAAAAATAGGATTAATCCCTTACATGTTGACCCTTGAGCTGTTAATTAATTCCAAAAACAAATGCCTGTTTTCGTTCTTAATTATTTTATTAATTCCGTAAATTGCGGCCACAAAATCGACAGTATTCTAAAAATGGAACAAGCAAAACCCTATATTCCTGTTAATAAAGTAAGAATTGTAACGGCTGCCTCTTTGTTTGATGGGCACGATGCCGCTATTAATATCATGCGCCGCATCATTCAATCAACCGGAGTTGAGGTCATTCACTTGGGCCACGACCGCAGTGTAGAAGAGGTCGTGAATACAGCCATTCAAGAAGATGCCAATGCCATAGCCATGACTTCCTACCAAGGCGGACACAACGAGTATTTTAAATACATGTACGATTTGTTGCAAGAAAAAGGGGCGGGCCACATTAAAATTTTTGGCGGTGGCGGTGGCGTAATTTTACCGACAGAAATCGCTGATTTACAGGCCTACGGTATCACCCGAATTTACTCCCCCGACGACGGAAGAGCCATGGGATTACAGGGCATGATCAATGATTTGGTGCAGCAGGCCGATTTTCCTGTCGGTAATCAATTGGCCAACGAATTCGATCAATTGGCTACTAAAGTGCCTACGGCTATTGCTCGAATTATTTCGGCAGCCGAAAATTTTCCTGAAATTGCTAAACCTGTTTTAGACAAAATACATCAACTCAACCAAACGAATACGACTCCTGTTTTAGGAATTACAGGAACGGGTGGAGCCGGAAAGTCATCTTTAGTAGATGAATTGGTGCGCCGATTTTTGATCGATTTCCCTACCAAAACCATTGGGTTAATCTCGGTCGATCCGTCCAAACGCAAAACCGGCGGAGCACTTTTGGGCGACCGTATACGCATGAATGCCATCAACAATTCGAGGGTATACATGCGCTCGTTGGCCACGCGTCAATCTAATTTGGCCTTATCCAAATACGTGGCCGAAGCCATTCAGGTGGTGAAAGCCGCCAACTACGATTTGATCATTCTAGAAACCTCAGGAATTGGACAATCCGATACCGAAATCATGGACCATTCGGATGTTTCCTTATACGTAATGACGCCCGAATTTGGTGCAGCTACCCAGTTAGAAAAGATTGACATGCTCGATTTTGCCGATTTGGTAGCCATCAACAAATTTGACAAACGCGGGGCCCTCGATGCCTTGCGCGACGTAAAAAAACAATACCAACGCAACCACAATTTGTGGGAGGCGGACTTAGATAGTTTACCGGTTTTTGGCACCATTGCTTCTCAATTCAATGATCCTGGGATGAATACCTTGTACAAAGCCATTATGGATAAAATACAAGAAAAAACAAAGTCCGATCTGCATTCTACCTTTACCATTACGCGCGAAATGAGCGAGAAGATTTTTGTGATTCCGCCTCACCGCACGCGCTATCTGTCTGAAATTGCCGAAAACAACCGCAAGTATGACGAAACCGCACTTTCGCAAGTGCAGGTAGCCCAAAAATTATACGGAATTTATAAAACCATTGAATCCGTGACCGGAAGTTTGCCTCAGCTTGACAAAGCTGGGATTTTAGAAACTTCTTTGGTGAGTACTATAGAAAACAATGATTTTTTGAATTTATTGACCAAAGAGTTTGATCGCGTAAAAATGAATTTTGACCCTTACAATTGGGAGATTATACTCAATTGGAAGGACAAAGTAGCTACCTACAAAAATCCGGAGTACCTCTTTAAAGTACGCGATAAGGAAATAAAAATGGCGACCCATACCGAGTCGTTATCGCATTCGCAAATACCTAAAGTTGCCTTGCCCAAATACGAAGCGTGGGGCGACGTGTTGCGCTGGTGTTTGCAAGAAAATGTGCCGGGTGAGTTTCCTTTTGCTTCGGGCTTATACCCGTTTAAGCGCGAAGGAGAAGATCCGTCTCGTATGTTTGCCGGCGAAGGTGGCCCGGAACGTACCAATAAACGCTTTCATTATGTGAGTGCCGGTATGCCCGCCAAACGTTTGTCTACTGCCTTTGACAGTGTAACTTTATACGGAAATGATCCGCATATACGTCCGGATATTTACGGAAAAATTGGCAATGCTGGGGTTTCTATTTGTTGTTTGGACGACGCCAAGAAGTTGTATTCGGGCTTTGATTTGGTGCACGCGCTCACTTCAGTAAGCATGACCATCAACGGTCCGGCTCCGATGTTGTTGGGCTTTTTTATGAATGCCGCCATCGATCAACAATGTGAATTGTATATCAAAGCCAATGGTTTAGAAAATGAAGTAAATGAAAAAATCGCGGCCATCTATAAAGCCAAAGGAACTTCCCGTCCGGCTTACCAAGGCGATTTGCCCGAAGGCAATAATGGCTTAGGCTTGTTTTTATTGGGAGTTACCGGAGACTTAGTTTTGCCTGCAGCGGTCTACCAAGAAATCAAAGCCAAGACGCTTTCGCAAGTACGCGGAACGGTTCAGGCGGATATCCTAAAAGAAGACCAAGCCCAAAACACCTGCATCTTCTCGACCGAATTTGCCTTGCGATTGATGGGGGATGTACAAGATTATTTCATCCAAAACAACGTGCGTAATTTCTATTCGGTTTCGATATCAGGTTACCACATAGCCGAGGCGGGTGCCAATCCGATAACCCAACTGGCCTTTACCTTGGCCAATGGATTTACCTATGTAGAATACTACTTGAGTCGCGGCATGAACATCAACGATTTTGGACCCAATTTGTCGTTCTTTTTCTCGAACGGCATCGATCCTGAATATGCAGTGATAGGCCGCGTGGCTCGAAAAATATGGGCCAAAGCCTTGAAAAATAAATATGGTGCTCATTCTCGTGCGCAAATGCTCAAATACCACATTCAAACTTCGGGTCGTTCGTTGCACGCCCAAGAAATAGATTTCAATGACATTCGCACCACGTTACAAGCCTTGTATGCGATTTATGATAATTGCAATTCGTTGCACACCAATGCCTATGACGAAGCCATTACAACTCCTACCGAAGAATCGGTGCGCAGAGCGATGGCCATTCAATTGATCATCAACAAAGAATTGGGCTTGGCTAAAAACGAAAACCCAATTCAAGGCTCGTTCATTATTGAGGAATTAACCGACTTGGTCGAAGACGCTGTCTTGCAAGAATTTGATCGCATCACCGAACGCGGCGGGGTATTGGGAGCCATGGAAACCATGTACCAACGCTCTAAAATTCAGGAAGAAAGTTTGTATTACGAAACCTTGAAACACACCGGCGAATTTCCGATTATTGGGGTCAATACCTTCTTGAGTTCTAAAGGATCTCCAACTGTAATTCCTGCCGAAGTGATTCGGGCCACAGAAACCGAAAAGGCCTACCAGATAGCCATGTTAGATCAATTGCATCAAACCAATCAGGAGCAAGTAAAAGCCAAATTGACGAAGATTCAAGAAGCGGCTATTGCCAATCGTAATATGTTTGTCGAATTGATGGAAGCCACCAAAGTATGTTCATTGGGGCAAATTACCAGCGCCTTGTTTGAAGTGGGCGGACAGTACCGACGCAACATGTAGATTGAAGTCGAAAGTCGTAAAGTCAAAAGTCGTAAAGTCAAAAGGGTAAAGGTATACTAAGAACGGCTGTAAGTTAAGACGGAAGACTTTGAGACGGTTATTAGAAAGTTACCTAAAACCTAAAACCTATCACCTATCACCTACAACCTACCACCTTAAAATGACAACTGAAAGCAGAGACGAAAGACTTTGAGATGAGAGACAAGAGACGGTTCTGAGAAGGTAACCTAAAACCTATCACCTACAACCTACCACCTTAAACTGACAACCGATAACCGAGAACACAAAAAACACGTTAGTGTTAATAGATTAAGATAATTTACAGCAAACTGGCTTTTTGTTTTTCGTTAAACGTCCGCATAATTTCTTTGCGTTTTTCTTCACTGGCCACTTTTTTTGCCTTCGCTTTGTCTTGTTCTTTGTGCAATTTGTCGTTGTGTGCCTTGATATTTTTAGGATTATTTCTGCCCATGAGATTTTATTTCGAGAGGTTTTTAAGGGGCAAATACCCAATGTGTAACTCGTCTTCGGGCTGATCTTTTGGCGCGATAGTCATTTGCAACCCATAACACAATTTGTCTTCGGCCCGAATCAATTCACTTACGTTGTAGGATTCGTCAATGTCTAGGCCATATTTGTCGTCAATGTGCGAAACGGCGCCCGGAAAATCGTAGTTTTTATAAAAATCAGATTTTTTAATTTCCTGTTGCGCCATGGCAAGGTTTGGGGCAACGACCAACTTTTTATAATGAAATTCTTCCATCTCCTGCGGTAGATAGCCGCCCAAATTGAAGAAAAACAAGCCAAGTTCTTTGTGATTAGTATCCGATTGATCGACTACGGTAATGGCGTAATTACCCACTTTGCTTACTTCGCGCCATGAGTCAATATGAAACTTACCTCTTACTTCGGGCCAAAAGGCGTTAATCTGCGGAACCAAATCTGCGAGTTGATTTCCTATTCCAAAAAACACATCGTGTTGTTCCGTTAGACGGCCGGCGGGTCTACAGCCGATGATGGTCATAAATAATTTCATGTGCTAAATGTAAGGGGATTAGCGGTTCTATTAAAATTTAGCCAAAACTTTTTTTGCTGTGGGTTTTTCAAATACATTTATGGTCAATTTTACAACTATTCGTTTCATTTAAATCATTCAGTTATGAAAAAAGCATTTGTTTATTTAACGGTTCTGTTTAGCGTTATTTTCACTTCCTGTATTGGTCCGCAAGGCATGCCAGGAGATACAGGCTATAGTGCTGAATCGGAAGTTTTTGAATTGCGCAACGTCAATTTTGATTACAATGCCATCGATGGCTATACCATTTACCGCAGTTTAAATCCGAATATTTACGCTTCTGACAACATTTTAATCTACCGCATGTCGAGCACCATTAATGCGCAAACCCCCATTTGGCAATCTATTCCTAGAACCTTGTTTTTGGGGAATAACGAAGAGTTAGATTATGATTTTGATTTCTCAAAACAAGATTTTACCATCTACGCGGGAGGGAATTTCAATTTATCTACCATGCCAGTTTACCTCACCAATCAAACCTTTCGAATTGTGATTATTCCGGGATATTTTTCGAATAAATCGGCACAAAAAAAGGTAGATTTCTCCGATTACAATGCGGTAGTTAAAGCCTACCACATTCAAGAGTCGAAAGTGAAACAGCTTTCCAACTAAAAAAAATACCGAAGGAAACTTCGGTATTTTTTTTACCTATTTTTTTTGATATTTTTTAGAGAGGCCGCAATTCCGGTTGCCAAAGAAACGACTATTACAGCCAATGAAATCCATTCTGGTAATGGAATAAATGATTGCAGGAGCATTTTCACACCGATGAAAAATAGTATAACAATGATGCTGTATTCCAAGTAGTTAAATTTGGCCAAGAGATTAGCCAAAAAGAAATACATCGACCGCAAGCCCAAGATGGCAAAAATATTGGAGCTAAAAACCAGAAAAGGATCGGCGGTTATAGACAGTATTGCGGGAACACTGTCTAGTGCAAAAACCACATCCATTACTTCAATGATCAATAGGGCAATGAACAGAGGTGTGACAAATGTTTTTAGATTTTCCTTGACAAAAAAACGCGTTTGATCATCTATTGGGCTTACGGGTAAAATTCTGCCAATGAGTTTATATACGCTTCCATTTTTGGGATCAAAGGAATCCTCTTCTTTTTTGAAGCCCATTTTCAGGGCGGTAAATACTAAAAATCCGCCAAACACATAGGTGATCCAGTTGAATTCCTGAACCAATAAGGTGCCAAAAAAGATCAAAATTCCACGAAATACGATCGCGCCCAAGATCCCCCAAAATAAAACCCGGTGCTGGTGCTTTTGTTCAATTTTGAACGCACTAAAAATGATGGCGATGACAAAAATATTGTCGGCACTCAACGAAAGTTCAACCACGTAGCCCGTAATGTACTTGAGTAAAGCGTTGCTCGGACTTAGCTTTTCTGGGTTTTCGACAAAGTTGGTATGGTATAGCGCATAAATAACGCCAGAAAAGCATAAGGATACCAATACCCATATCAAGGTCCATTTGGCCGCTTCTTGGTTGGATATGATTGCTGCTTTTTTGTGAAAAATCCCCAAATCAATCGCTAAAAAAAGCAACACAGTACAAATAAATAGCGCCCAAAGCAGCATAAGAATAGGATTGGTGAATTACAAAGATAAACTTCCTGAGTAGTTTATTTGTTTCGTATTGTATTTTTTACATTTTCGACACAAGCATAAAAAAAACATAATATTTTAAAAATACCTCTAAAAAAATAGGGGGTATATTTTTTAAAATTAAAATATTTGTATATTTGCGTCAAAATTTATAGGGTATAAATCTAAAATTATTATTTATGGCAATTTTACGTTTTCAGGCATTAAAAGAAACATCGGGTAGAAAACCGGTAAAATTTGAGGAATCAGATAGAAAGTCGTCTATTTTTGGTTCAAACGTGTTTAACGAAAAAGCAATGAAGCAATACTTGACTTCAGATGCCTACAAAGCCGTTCAGGATGCGGTACAACACGGAACTAAAATTGACCGAAAAATTGCCGATTACATTGCTTTAGGAATGAAAGAATGGGCCTTGTCAAAAGGAGTTACCCATTACACGCACTGGTTTCAACCCTTAACAGGAGCCACGGCAGAGAAGCACGATGCCTTTTTTGAAACTTCCTATGACGGCAGTGACCCCGTAGAAAAATTTGGTGGTGGACAATTGGTGCAACAAGAACCCGATGCTTCTTCGTTTCCGAATGGTGGAATCCGCAACACCTTCGAAGCCCGTGGGTATACGGCTTGGGATCCTACATCTCCGGCTTTTATATTTGGAACTACCTTGTGTATTCCAACCGTTTTTATTTCTTATACAGGAGAAGCCTTAGATTATAAAACCCCTTTATTGCGTGCCTTGAATGCAGTTGATGATGCCGCTACGGATGTTTGTAAGTACTTTGATAAAAACGTAAAAAAAGTAACGGCTACCTTAGGGTGGGAGCAAGAATATTTCTTGATTGATACGGCTTTGGCCAATACCCGTCCGGATATATTAATGACCGGAAGAACCTTATTGGGTCATGCTTCAGCCAAAGGCCAACAATTAGACGATCACTATTTTGGTTCTATTCCAAGTAGAGTATTGTCATACATGCGCGAACTCGAACAAGAATGCATGTATTTAGGTATTCCGGTTAAAACGCGTCACAACGAAGTTGCTCCCAATCAATTTGAGTTGGCTCCTATATTTGAAGAAACCAATTTGGCTGTCGATCACAATTCCTTGTTGATGGACGTGATGCAAAAAGTTGGCGAACGCCATGATTTTAAAGTATTATTCCACGAAAAACCATTCAAAGGGGTAAACGGATCGGGCAAACACAACAACTGGTCTATGGCAACTGATACGGGTATCAATTTGTTGAGCCCAGGCAAAACACCAATGAGCAACTTGCAATTTCTTACCTTTTTCATCAACACCATCAAAGCGGTAAATAAATACGAATCGTTGTTGCGTGCCTCTATTGCAACGGCTAGTAATGACCACCGTTTGGGCGCCAATGAGGCTCCGCCCGCAATTATTTCGGTATTTATTGGCGAACAACTAACCAAAGTGTTGGCCGAGTTAGAAGGCGTATCTACTGGTAAATTGTCTCCCGAAGAAAAAACCGATCTAAAATTGAATGTAGTGGGTAAAATTCCAGATGTATTATTAGACAACACCGACAGAAATAGAACTTCACCCTTTGCGTTTACCGGAAATAAATTTGAGTTTAGAGCGGTGGGCTCTTCGGCCAATTGCGCCAATGCCATGACAACATTAAATACGATTATGGCGAAACAATTGAAAGATTTTAAACAAGAAGTGGATGCTTTGATCGAGAAAAACGACTTGAAAAAAGACGAAGCTATTTTTAATGTTTTGCGCGAATACATCAAAACGTCCAAAAATATTTTGTTTGAAGGCGATGGCTACAGCGAAGCTTGGCAAGTTGAAGCCAAAAAACGGGGCTTGAGCAATTTCAAAACCACTCCCGCTGCTTTGCAAGCAAAAGTGTCGAAAGCTGCATTAGATTTGTTTCAAGAAATGAACGTCATGAACCATATCGAGGTAGAAGCCCGTTATGAAATTGAGTTGGAAGAATACACCAAGAAAATTCAAATTGAAGGACGCGTGTTGGGTGATATCGCCAGAAACCACGTAATTCCGACGGCTATTCGTTACCAAAACACCTTGATTGAAAACGTAAAAGGCTTGAAAGAAATTTTCGGAAAAGATTTCGAAAAAATCGCCAAAGAGCAAATTAACATCATTAAAGAAATATCAGCACACATCGAAGGAATCAATTCTAAAGTAGAGGAGATGAGATTAGCACGAAAAAAAGCAAATGCATTGACCGATGCCCAAAAAATGGCCGAAATGTATTGTGATAAAGTAAAACCATATTTTGATGTAATTCGCGAACACTGCGATAATTTAGAATTGATCGTAGACGACGAAATTTGGACCTTAACCAAATACAGAGAATTATTATTCACCAAATAAGAATCGTAAAACAATTCAGTAAGAACACTTGTTGCCTCCCTAAGCAGCAGGTGTTTTTTTTATTAAAAAAAGCCGTAACTTTCCCTAATCTATCTTTGTTGTCTATGAAACTGAGAATTTTATTTGTGCTTTGTAGTTTTTTATCACTTTCTGTCGAGGCGCAAGATCAGTTTTCGGTATACTTTGACTCCAATAAATTTTCGCTCACAGCCAAAGAAGCAAACCGTCTAACCGATTGGGTTCAGCAAAACCCAGGGATTAAAGTGGTTGGAGCGCATGGATTTTGCGACGAAGACGGCAACAATTCGCTCAACGATACCTTGGCGCAAAACAGGGTAAAAGCTATTTTTCAATTACTCCAAAATCAAGTGCAATTTCGGGCAGATTTTACTTCGCGAAGCTTTGGTGAATTGCATCAAATGAGTGCCAACAAAGCTGAAAATAGACGGGTTACCTTATTTTACCTCCAACCCAAAGACCTGGAGCGCGAAAATGAAATTTTAGGCATCCTAACGTCGGCTCCAGAACCAGTTACCCCCAAACCCATTATACCTTATCCAGCCCAGTTGGTTTTTGAAAATCCAGACGGGACCAATTCTACGCTAGAATTAGATCAAGCGTTTATGCAAACGGTTACCGCAGCCAAGGTGGGCGATAAAATTCGATTGAAGGACCTGAATTTTGTGATCAATACTTTTATGGTCGAAAACAGATCCAAGGTAAAACTCTTCGAATTGTTATTGGTCATGCAGCGAAACCCCGAATTAAAAATAGAAATTCAAGGCCATTTGTGTTGCATGCCCTCCGACAAACAAGACTTATCGACCCAACGCGCCAAAGCGATCAAAAATTTCCTGCTGCTAAAAGGCATCGACGAAAGTCGCGTCACCTACAAAGGATTTGGCAGCAGTCAACCGATTTTTCCTATTCCTGAAAAAGACGAAACCCAACGTGCAGCCAATCGCCGTGTTGAAATCGTCATAACGGGTTATTAAAAAAAATTAGCGATGAAAAAACTACTTCTGTTATTTGTACTTCTGATTTCTGCATATCACGGCAACGCCCAAGATAAGCTCACCGTTTTTTTTGATTTTGATCACTTCGAATTGAATGATAATGCAATAAAAAAACTGGACAATTGGATGATTGCCTCGCCCAATGTTGAGGTAACCAAAGTTTTTGGATTTTGTGATTGGAAAGGCACCAATACCTACAACGACTCTTTGTCTTTTAAACGGGTAAATGCAGTGGTGGGGTATATGAAGGCGCATCAAATTCAGGTAAGACCAGATTATGATGTGCGGGGTTTTGGCGAAGATTTTGAACAATCCAAAATTCAATCCGAAAACAGAAAAGTGGTCATTGAATTTCAGGAAAAACCCATCGAAGTAAAAAAAGAACCCTTGTCGGCCTTGCATCAAAAAATAAAAAGCGCAGCCAAAGGCGACATGATTTTGCTCGACAATTTGTATTTTTTTAATATGTCGCCCCGTTTGTTGCCAAGGTCTAAACCCATTTTGTATGATTTGCTTTGCGCCATGCAAGAAAATCCCAAATTGAAAATTGAAATACAAGGTCATATTTGTTGCCAAATAAAAGGCGATATCTATAACCTATCTACTTCTAGAGCTCGGGCGATCTATAATTTTTTAGTGAGTCAACGCATCAATCGCAAGCGGCTTTCTTATATTGGGTATGGAACCACTCGGCCCTTACATCCGATACCCGAACTATCGGAGCAAGAGGAAAATGAAAACCGCCGTGTCGAAATTTTAATTCTAGATAATTAGTCCTTTAAGCGGTAGATTTTTTCTGTAAAATCAATACAAACGGGATGTACCATAGGCAACTTCTCGTTATCTTTGCGGCACAATTTACAACACAATCTTATGAGTTCTGATGCTTCCAAAAGATACGCTCAACGTGGTGTTTCGGCTTCAAAAGAAGAGGTGCACAATGCGATTAAAACCATTGACAAAGGCTTGTATCCCAAAGCTTTTTGCAAAATCATCCCCGATCACCTTACGCAAGACCCCAATTATTGCCTGATCATGCATGCCGACGGTGCCGGAACAAAATCGTCTTTGGCCTATATGTATTGGAAGGAAACCGGTGATTTATCGGTATGGAAAGGCATTGCGCAAGATGCACTCATTATGAATATTGACGATTTGTTGTGCGTGGGCGCAACCGATTCCATCTTATTGTCTTCTACCATCGGACGCAATAAAAATGTAATTCCCGGCGAAGTAATTGCCGCAATAATTGCCGGCACCGAAGAACTCATTAAAGAATTGGCTACCTACGGCGTCGAAATTCACAGTACGGGTGGCGAAACGGCTGATGTGGGCGATTTGGTGCGCACCATTATTGTAGATTCTACGGTTACGGCACGCATGAAACGCGAAAATGTAATTGACAACGCACGCATCCAAGCGGGTGATGTGATTGTAGGCTTAGCTTCTTTTGGCCAGGCACATTACGAAAAAGAGTACAACGGCGGAATGGGCAGCAACGGACTAACTTCGGCTCGACACGATGTGTTTAGCCACGAGTTGGCCAGCAAATACCCAGAGAGTTATGACGCAGCAGTTCCTACAGAGTTGGTTTATTCGGGTCAAATAGGCCTCACCGATCACATTAAAGATGTGACTATTAATGCCGGAAAATTAGTGTTGTCGCCTACGCGTACCTATGCGCCGATCATAAAAAAAGTGCTTGAAAAATTTAGTCCGAATCAGATACATGGAATGGTGCATTGCAGCGGCGGTGCGCAAACCAAAATTTTGCATTTTATAGAACAGCTTCACATTATAAAAGATAATTTATTTCCCGTTCCGCCTTTGTTTCAGCTCATTCAATCGCAATCCAACACCGACTGGAAAGAAATGTACCAGGTGTTTAATTGTGGCCATCGCATGGAATTGTATGTGCCCGAACAGTTTGCTGCCGAGCTCATAGCCTTGTCGGAATCCTTTGGCGTAGCTGCGCAAGTAGTGGGCCGAGTAGAAGCAAGTGACACCAAAAAACTAACCATCCAAAGTCCTTACGGCACTTTTGAATACGAATAAATATGTATGTAAATCCAAAAAATGGCATCGATGACTTGTTGTTTGGCATGAATCAAGCGGATGTTCGTTCTCGTTATGGCGAACCCAATAAGTCATTTCTAGACGAAGAAGAAAACAGCATATGGGTGTATAATGCGTTGCAATTGCGGCTCACTTTTTATGCCGATGAACAGTTTCGGTTGGGGTATATGATCACATCAAATCCTGCAGCAGAGGTGTTGCAACAAAAAGTAATTGGTCAAGCGATACAAGAGCTGAAAGCCAGTTTGCCTTTTAAAAGTTGGGAACAAGAAGATTTTGATACCACCGAGAATCACTTCAACGAATCAAATTGGCTTATCCTTCAAGCCGAGTTTGGACGCGTCATCCGACTCGAATTGGGCGCCATCATCAAGGACGACGAATCGTTTGATTGGAAGTTTGGACCAAAATAAAAAAAGGGATTTTCTATAGTTAGAAAATCCCTTTTTTATTGAAAGTTTATTCGATTTATTTTTCAGGATTTGCGGGACCACTGCCTGCAGGCGCACCTTCAAATAGTTGCACTTCAAAAATAATATTGGCATTGGGCGGAATTACACCACCCGCTCCTTTTTCGCCATAGGCCAAATTGGCAGGAATAAAGAAAATGGCGCGTTCATTAAAGCTCATATTGCCGATACCTTCTAGGAATCCAGGAATCAATCCGTCTTTCTTGCCGTATTGGAATGGGAAGGGTTGGTAGCCGTTTTGTTTGGCCCGATTTTCATCGTAACGCTCGTATTCTTTGGCAATCTCAGCCATGCTGCTGTCAAATAAACTTCCGTCTTCTAAATAACCTGCGTAGTGAATGTAAACGGTAGAACCATCAGTGGGTTTCACACCTGTACCTGGTAGAATTGATTTGTATGCCAAACCTGTAGTTGAGGTGGTTGCAGTTCCCCGCAAGTTACTCAAATAAGCTACTTTATTTGCTTTTACTGGCGCAATTTTTTCGTCGTACAATTTCTTGGCAGCAGCTTGTTCTTCAGCTTGTTTGGCTTTGGCAGCGGCTTGTTCTTCGGCCAATTTTTTGTCGTCTTCGGCTTTGTTGGCAAAATAATCCGAGAATACTTTTACCGCATTAAAGGCTTTGGCCGCAGCGCCTTTGCGCACGATGCTTACCTTAGTCATTAGGTCGTCTTGTGCAATGGCATTCACCACATCTTGTCCCACGGTCACATACCCAAAAATGGTGTGTTTTCCGGTAAGCCAAGGTGTTTCTTTGTGTGTAATGAAAAACTGAGACCCATTGGTAGCCGGACCTGAATTGGCCATCGCTAAGATTCCCGCTTTATCAAATTTAAACTCAGGAACAATTTCGTCTTTAAAGCTATAACCAGGACCGCCCGATCCGTTTCCGGCAGGATCTCCTCCTTGTATCATAAAGTCTTTGATTACGCGGTGAAATTTTAACCCATTAAAGAAGGGCTTCCCTTTTAATTTTTCATCACTTACATTCGGATGATTCCCTTCAACCAAAGCAACAAAGTTGGCTACTGTGATGGGCGCTTTTTGGTATTCCAATTGCACTACAATTTTTCCTTTGCTAGTTTCAAATTCTACAAAAATCCCATCTTGCGATTTGGCTGCCGGTTTTACAGCAGTTTTAGACATTGGTTTTGCAACTGGTTTTTTTGCTTTTTGAGCAAATCCCAGTGTGAAGGTGAGGAGTAATAAAACAATTAGTTTTGTTTTCATTGTATAGGTGTTAATAGTCCTTACTTATTTTGCAATGGCAGGGAGTTCAGGTTTAGTCCCTTGGGTGTTTATTTAATTAATTCAACTTCAAAAATAATAGTTGCATTGGGCGGAATTACACCACCAGCCCCTTGTGCACCATAGCCCAAGTGTGAGGGAATAAAAAGTACTGCTTTATCGCCATAATTCATTTTTTCTAAGCCCTCAATAAATCCGGGAATCATCCCGTCTTTTCTGCCCGCTTCAAACGGAATCGGGTTATATTGTTTAGCCGCTGCGCGCTGCGCGTCAAATTTACCAAAAGTTCGGGCTACTTCTTCGAGGCTGGTGTCAAACAAATCGCCGCTTTCTAAAAATCCCGCATAGTGTATTTGCACCATCTCACCCGCTTTGGGTTTTGCCCCATTTCCCTTTTTTACCATAAAGAACTGCAAGCCAGTTTTGGTCACGGCCGCTTTCTTTTTTAGGTCATTAAAATAAGCGATTTTTTGGTCTTTTACGATTTTGTATTTGGCATCGTAGGCTTTCTTGTTTTCCGCTTCGAGTGCTGCGGCATTTTTCTTAGCTTCTAATTCGGCCGTAAAATAAGAAGAGAAAATTTTGGGTGCATCAAATTTTTCGGCGGCACTTCCCACCCGAATGAGGCTTATTTTGGTAATGGCGTCATCTTGCACGATCGCATTAACCACCTCCATGCCTTTATCAATTACGTGACCAAAAATAGTGTGTTTGCCTTGCAACCAAGGGGTTGCTGTATGCGTAATGAAAAACTGTGAACTGTTGGTAGCCGGTCCCGAATTGGCCATGGCTAAAATACCACCTTTGTCAAATGGAAGCTCAGAAATTTCATCTTTAAACTGATAGCCGGCATCGCCTGATCCATCGCCATTGGGGTCACCTCCTTGTATCATAAAATCAGCAATGACGCGGTGAAAGGTGAGTCCGTCATAGAATGGCTTGTTTTTGCGTTTTACATCAGAAACAAATGGATTCGTGCCTTCAATTAAACTCACAAAATTGGCTACTGTGATGGGGGCGTGTTCGGGGTCTAATTGCACAGTGATTGTGCCTTTGGCCGTTTCAATTTCGGCATAAAGACCATCGGCTAGGTTGGCGTGTTTTTTTGTGCAAGCAGAAAATAATACGCTGCTTGCAAATACAAATACAAGTAATTTATTCATGATTATTGTTCAATGGTAGTAGTTGTTTCTGTCGAAAAATCGGTGAGGCTTACCGTATAAATGAGTGGCACGTTTTGTGTGATTCGGCGATTATCTCCATGGTAGCCATAGGCCATGTGCGAAGGAAATAAAAAGGTAACCGTTTCATTTTTATGCATCAATTTGAGTCCATGGCGCAAACCCATGATCATTTTTTGCTCTTTGTCTACGCGGTAGGTTTGTGGACGAAGCTCCAATTCGGAGTAGATTATATTGCCCTCTAAATCCTTGATTTCATAAGTAAAATGCGCGATATCGCCTTTCTTAGGACGCAGGGTGTCGTTGCTGTTTTTTACATCGTAGCGGTACCAATACCCTTTGCTCGAGGCAATGTATTTATTGGCCGTGTCTTTTTTAATCAGGGCATCTATTTTGAGTTCTTCGCCCGCCACTAATTTTTTATTTCGATCGATGGATTCCTTCAAAAAAGTGCCAGAAGAATGCGAAATAGGGTTGCGTGCTTTTTGTTGCGAACAACAGGACAGTAATAATCCACCAAATAGAAGCAGGAAAAGTTGTTTAGTGTATTGCATAGTATTAGGATGGATTGAGTTGTGCCAGTAGTTTTTCAAATTTCTCAAGGGTATGGACTAAAGTAGCTTCAGATTTTCCACCAGCGGCATTGATGTGACCACCTCCGCTAAAGTGTTGTCTCGCAAATTCATTCACATTAAAATCACCTTGCGAACGGAAGGAAATTTTCACCAAATTTTCGTCTCGGTGTTCGATAAAAATAGCAGTAAAAACAATTCCTTGTATCGACAAACCATAATTCACAATGCCTTCGGTATCGCCTTTTTGGTAATGAAATTCATCCAAGTCGGCTTGGGTTAAATAGGAGTAGGTGGCTTTTTGAGCCGGAAACACTTTCATGTTCTGAAAGGCACGGCCCATGAGTTGCAAGCGATCAAACGAGCTGTTGTCAAATAACAATTCGGGAATCTTGCTGTTTTCTACTCCCAAATCAATCAGTTCACCTGCAATACGGTGCGTTCTGCCGGTAGTTTTTGGGAATCGAAACGAACCCGAATCGGTAAGGATTCCGGTGTATATACAAGTTGCAATATTTGTATTGAGTTTGGCCTTGTCGCCCAAAACCTCGATAAAATCGTAGATCATTTCGCAGGTAGAGCCGTAAGAAGTATCCGAAAAAGTAAATTGGGCGTAGGTGTCGGGTTTCTCGTGGTGATCAATCAGGATAAAGGGTGCTTTGGCCTTTTTTAATACCTGTTCCATTTCGCCTGTACGGTGTAAGGCATTGAAATCTAAGGTAAATAGGAGGGCAGCTTCTTCTATTAGTGCGCTGCAGTGTGCTTTGTCTTTTTCATAAACCAATACCTGTTTGGCGGCGGGTAACCAAGCTAAAAATTCGGGAAATTCATTAGGCGATATCACTACCACTTCGTGCTGGTACAACTGTAAATAATGGAACAAAGCCAAGGTAGATCCCATCGCATCGCCATCGGGATTTCGGTGGGGAACAATGACTATCTTTTTGGGTGTTTCCAAAAGGGATTGTATCGCTAAAATATCGGCTGCTTTCATACGGACGCGAAGTTACATTTTTTTCCTAAAAAGTAAAGTTTTTAACAGCTTCTTACCAATTTACTTCACCAGAAAAAGTCCAAAGCCTACAGCCAAGAGACCCAACAAGAGGCTACTTGCGATGTATAAAAATGCCAAACCATAATTTCCGTGTTGCAACAAACTCACATTTTCATAACTGAAACTAGAAAAAGTGGTGTATCCGCCACAAAAACCAGTAATCAAAAGCCATTTGAGTTGCGGGTTGTCGGAACCGGCTTTATCAAACAAACCGATCAGAATCCCAATGAGTAAACATCCGGCGATGTTGGCGACAAAGGTACCTAGTGGAAAAGTAGTACTAGAAATTTTTTTGAAAAATTCGCCCGTCAAATAGCGCAATACACTACCCGCGGCACCGCCAATTGCAACCAGAAGAATGGGGCGTATCATTTGGAAGTGGCAATTACAAAATTGAGTTTGAGTTTTACGCCAATTTGCATCAAATCGACCAAGTCCTGGACTTTGTTGTCGGCAGGTACGCGAAGCACCACTACATTGTCTTTTGCAGCGGCAGTTTTTTGAAGCAATATGGTTTCCAACTCATCATAAGGCACCACTTCTTTGTTGATGTAATACACGCCGGATTCTGTTACCGAAATCGAGACATGGTCTTTGTTGGTTGTTTCGTTTGATTTGGCTTTAGGCAACGTCAGTTTAATTACATTGGGGTTGGCCAAAGTAGAAATAATCAAAAAAAACAAAAACAAAAAGAACATGATGTCGCTCAACGAAGACGTTGGAATTTCGGCGTGAAAACGTTTGTTTCTTTTAATGGCCATGTTGCGGTTCTTGAATGGTGTTGATAATTTCTAAGGTCTGTTTTTGCACTTTCAAACTAAAGCTATCAATCATCATATTAAACAAATGATAGGCCGAATAGGCCACGACGCCTACCACCAAACCGGCGCCACTGCTGATCATCTTTTCGTACAATCCGCCCGAAATGGTTTGAATATTTAAATTACCGGTAGTTGAAATGGTATGAAAAATTTTGATTACCCCAGAAATGGTTCCGATGAACCCTAAAATAGGAGCAATTCCAGATACTAATCCCAGATGCCCTAGGCCTTTTTCCATTTGAGCAATTTCGACATTGGCGGTTTTCTCCATCACCGATTCAATTTCGCCTATGGGACGACCAATGAGGCAAATGCCGCTTTTTAGAATGTTGGCTGAAGCCGAATTGTTGCGACTGCACAACAAAATGGCATTATCGATTTTACCCGATTTGAGTTGAATTTTGATGTCATTTACTAGGTTGGCCTCTTGTTTGGTTGCTTTCCTGATCGATAAATAGCGTTCGATGATTAAATAAAAGCAACAAAAGAGCAGTAAAATGATGGGATAAATCATGATCCCTCCTTTTAATACAAATTCCAAATACGAGATGTTTTCGGTTACACTCACCTCGGTAGTTGCCGGACTGCTGGCTGCTGCAGCCAAGGTATCAATTACGGGGTTTGCCTGTAAAATAAGGGATAGTAAGGTCATAAGTAGAGTAAATTAAGTATGTTACAAAAGTGCATAAAAATATAAAAAACTTTGGCCACGACCGGAGGAGTTATAAACAGCGTTATGCACAATTATTCAAACGCAAGAGGTTTTGGTAATCGTATAAGGGCAGGTAAAAAAAATCTTTTTTTTTCAAAATACCAATTTTCATTTTCAAATATTAAGCCTATTTTTGCTCATGCAACACAACGTACTGATTTTAGATTTTGGCTCTCAATACACCCAGTTAATTGCCCGCCGCGTTCGCGAATTAAATATTTTTTGCGAAATTTTCCCTTACTATAATTTTCCAACTGATTTATCTTCCTACAAGGCAGTCATTCTTTCGGGTAGTCCCTTTTCGGTTCGTGCCGACGATGCTCCCCATCCCGATTTGAGTCAACTGCGCGGCAAAATGCCTTTGTTGGCCGTATGTTATGGGGCCCAATATTTGGCTCACTTTAGCGGTGGCGAAGTAGCTCCATCGAATACTCGCGAATACGGTCGCGCCAATTTAGAATACATTAAGCCCAACGAATTATTTTTTGAAGGAATTTCACTGAATTCTCAAGTGTGGATGTCCCACAGCGATACCATCAAAACCTTGCCTACTCATGGCGTAAAATTGGCCAGTACACACGACGTAGAAAATGCGGCTTACCGCATAGAAGGCGAATCTACCTATGCGATTCAATTTCACCCCGAAGTGTACCATTCTACCGACGGAAAACAACTCCTAGAAAACTTCTTAGTAAAAATAGCCGAAGTGCCGCAAAGCTTCACCCCAACTGCTTTTGTAGATGATATTGTGGCCGAATTGCAAACCAAAATTCAAGGCGATAATGTGGTCTTGGGTCTTTCGGGAGGAGTAGATTCTACTGTCGCTGCCGTGTTGTTGCACAAGGCGATTGGGGCCAATTTGTATTGCATTTTTGTGAATAACGGCTTGCTGCGCAAAAATGAATATCAAAACGTATTGGATCAATACAAAGGCATGGGCCTCAACGTAAAAGGGGTTGATGCTTCCGAGCGATTTCTAAGTGAATTGGCCGGAGTATCCGATCCGGAAACCAAACGAAAAATCATTGGCCGCGTGTTTATCGAAGTATTTGACGACGAGTCCAATCAATTGACCGATGTGAAATGGTTGGCGCAAGGAACTATTTACCCGGATGTAATCGAATCAGTTTCGGTGAAGGGACCATCAGCTACAATTAAATCACACCACAATGTGGGTGGTTTGCCCGATTTCATGAAACTAAAAATAGTTGAGCCCTTGCGCATGTTGTTTAAAGATGAGGTGCGCAGAGTAGGAGCAACTTTAGGAATTGATCCCGAATTATTGGGACGACATCCTTTTCCGGGCCCTGGTTTATCTATTCGAATTTTGGGCGACATCTCACCAGAGAAAGTGCGTATCTTGCAAGAAGTAGATGCCGTATTTATTGATGGATTGAAATCGTGGGGCTTGTATGACAAAGTGTGGCAAGCTGGCGCGATTTTGTTGCCGGTAAATAGTGTTGGGGTTATGGGTGACGAACGCACCTACGAAAAAGTAGTGGCTTTGCGCGCGGTAGAATCTACCGACGGAATGACCGCAGATTGGGTGCATTTGCCCTATGATTTCTTGATGAAAGTATCTAATGATATCATCAACAAAGTAAAAGGCGTAAACCGCGTAGTATATGACATTAGCTCCAAACCGCCAGCAACCATAGAATGGGAGTAAGAATCTTTAAATTCAACTAATTTGAAAACAATGAGTAGCCTTTTTTCAAAAACCAACCCCTTCCTATTGGTGTTTTTGTTATGGTCAATGGCCTTGGTAGCTCAAGGTGCAAATTACACCAAACACACGGTTGTAAAAGGCGAAACCATTACGCAAATCGCACTCAAATATGCCGTAACACCCTTTGATATCTATCGGTTGAATCCCGATTCTCAAACCGGCATCAAAGAAAACGATGTGTTGTTGGTGCCAAAATCGGTACAAAAACCTGCAGTACAGTCCCCCCAAAAAACCGCCACTGCCTCAATAAAAATTATTCAAGCCAAAGACACCTGGTACAGTTTGTCTAAAGAAGTGGGCCAATCGATAGAAAACTTACAAGCAATAAATCCGGCGCATAAAGACTTGAAAATTGGCGATACCATTCGGTTAGCTGCTCTGTCGTTCCCTCAAAAGCCTGTTCTGGTAAAACCAACTCTTTCTGCTTCCACTTCGGAAGTAAAACATGTGGTACAAGCCAAAGAAACCAAATTTGGGATTGCCCAAAAATACGGCATCACAGTAGTCGAATTGGAACAGCAAAATCCATCGATCCTTCAAGGTTTACCCGAAGGGGCCGAATTGAATATTCCCAAAGCAGCAGTTATTAGCTCAGTTACTTCCTTAACGTTACCCAAAACAATCGCTAAACCGCTGCAACAATTGGCAATTAATAAAACGAGTACAGCCAAAAAACTAGTGTTGTTATTGCCGTTTAACGCGGCCAAAATTCAAGCAGATTCGCTCACTTCTTTGGGCAACCGACTCAAAAAAGATGTGTTTTTAAATTTAACGCTCGATTTTTATGCGGGTGCTTTAGTAGCCATTGATTCGGCTAAAAGCTTGGGCATCCCGATTGATGTACAGGTGTTAGATTCAGAAGAAACCAAAAGCAGTTCTGCGATTGATGCCTTGCTCAAATCCAATAGTTTTCAGGGTGCCTCTGCTGTTATCGGACCTTTTTACCAACAATATGTAGATAAATTGGGTGCAGCCTTAAGTGTGTTGGGTATTCCGGTTTTGTCGCCGTTGTCGAAAGAAATGGGCAAATTGAATGCCAATGTATACCAAACTATGCCGTCGGTTGCCCTCCAAAAGCAAACGGTGTTGAATTATATGGCGGCTCAAAATGGTTCAATTATTCTCATAAGCGATCCCAAGAAAGTGACTTCCAAAAATTGGATCACGCAAAATTATCCTGCGGTGAAATTTGCTAAGTTTCTGGAAACCGGCGCTTTAGATCTGCCGTATTTGAAGTCATTATTGCTTAAAAATACCACCAATTTTATTGTGGTAGATACCCAAAAAACCAACGTGATTCTATCAGCTACAGCGGCCTTAACGAGTGTGCTCCCTAATTTTTCTGTTCAATTAGCCGTTTTAGAGGCCAATGAAACCTTAGATTACGAGGAGATTCCCTTACAACGCTTGGCCGATTTGCATTTGTTGTATCCGTCCATAACCCGAGAAAATACTTCGGTAGAGGCACAATATTTCAGAAACCACTACAAATTAAGCAACAAAATATTTCCCAATCAATATGCGGTTCGCGGCTTTGATTTGACCTTTGATACCTTGCTTCGCTTGTCACAAGAAGGCAATTTAGAAAGCACCACGGCAACTGCCACCCAGCAAGTAGAATGCCAATTCAACTACACCAAAACTAATACCCAAGGGTATGCTAATTCTGGGGTGTATTTGCTCGAATTTCAACCGGATTTTACGGTAAAAACACTCAACTAATGACATCCAAAATTACTTATTTAGGCAACTTACGTACAGAATCGGTTCATCTCCAATCGGGTGCTCGTATTTTATCTGATGCACCACTCGATAATCAAGGCCAGGGCGAAGCATTTTCGCCTACAGATTTAGTAGCCAATGCTCTAGGCAGCTGCATGATGACCATTATGGGAATCAAAGCGCGAGACATGGATTTAGATTTAGTAGGAACTACACTCGAAATAACCAAAGTAATGCATTCGGAGCCAAGACGAATAGGGGCCATTCATATCCAAATCTATTCTCCTTTTCAGCCCAACGAAAAAGAGCAAGTGCTATTGGAACGTGCGGCTTTTAGCTGTCCTGTTTTTTTGAGTTTGCATCCGGAGCTAGAAAAATCAATTGTTTTTCATTGGGGGCAAAGCCAGTCTCTTTAATTTCTTCACCTGTATAAAAAAAATGTTGCGATGAATGACGATCAAAAACAGCTCATTCAGTTGGCGCATACTAAAATGCCCTTTGGCAAATACGAAGGCCGCTATTTAATAGAATTGCCCGAATATTATCTGGTATGGTACCAACAAAAAGGATTTCCCAAAGGCACCTTGGGCACGCAAATGCAACTGGTGTTTGAGTTGCGATTGAATGGTTTAGAAGAGCTCATACACAACATCAAAAAGCAGTATCCCAAACTTAAATAAATGCAGGTGAAATTTCTACTTTCGCCTTTTTTTATGCCTTTTTTATCCAATTTAATTCCTTAATTTTGCTTCGTTTTTTTAACGCAACAACACAACAACTACCATACAATGAATCAAACGAAGTATATTTTTGTTACCGGCGGTGTGACCTCTTCTTTAGGGAAGGGAATTATAGCAGCTTCGTTGGCAAAATTATTGCAAGCCCGCGGTTACCGAACGACCATTCAAAAATTTGATCCGTATATTAATGTCGATCCGGGTACTTTAAATCCCTATGAACATGGCGAATGCTATGTAACCGACGACGGTGCCGAAACCGATTTGGATTTAGGTCATTACGAACGCTTCTTGAATGTACCTACGTCGCAAGCTAATAATGTAACAACAGGAAGGGTTTACCTTTCGGTTATTGAGAAAGAACGTCGCGGGGAGTTTTTGGGCAAGACGGTACAAGTAGTGCCTCACATCACCAACGAGATCAAAGAACGCATGCAGTTGTTGGGCAAATCGGGTGAATTTGATATTGTAATTACCGAAATTGGAGGAACAGTGGGCGATATCGAATCCTTGCCTTATATTGAGTCTGTTCGTCAGTTGGTATGGGAATTAGGAGAAAGTAATGGGATCGTGGTACACTTGACGCTTGTGCCTTATTTGGCTGCAGCAGGGGAATTAAAAACCAAACCCACCCAACATTCGGTAAAAACTTTAATGGAAAGCGGAATCAAAGCCGATATATTGGTGTGTAGAACCGAACACGAAATATCGGATGAGTTGCGCCAAAAACTGGCCTTGTTTTGCAATGTAAAACGCGAAGCCGTAATCCAATCGATCGATGCTTCAACCATATACGAAGTGCCTAATTTAATGCTGCAAGAAGGCTTGGATGTAGTGGCTTTGAAAAAATTAAATCTACCCAAAAAAGCCAGTCCCGATTTAAAAAATTGGAACCTCTTTTTGCACCGCTTAAAAAACCCAAAACACACCGTAAATATTGGCCTTATTGGCAAATATGTAGAATTGCAAGATTCGTATAAATCCATCCTAGAAGCCTTTATTCACGCCGGTGCCGCCAATGAAACCAAAGTAAATGTCGTTTCGGTTCACTCCGAATATCTAGACGCCAGCAATTGTGCAGAAAAGTTAACCGGACTAGACGGAATTTTAGTCGCCCCCGGATTTGGCGAACGCGGCATCGAAGGAAAAATAGAAGCCGTTCGGTATGCTCGTGAAAATAAATTGCCATTTTTTGGCATCTGTTTGGGCATGCAAATGGCGGTCATCGAATATGCACGCACGGTGTTGGGTCATGCCGATGCCAATTCGACCGAAATGAATCCAGCCACAACCCATCCGGTTATCGATTTGATGGAAGAACAAAAAAGCATCACAGACAAAGGCGGAACCATGCGTTTGGGTTCTTGGAACTGTACATTACAAGCCGGAACATTGGCCCATAAAATATATGGGGTTTCCGAAATTTCTGAACGCCACCGTCATCGGTACGAATTCAATAGCAGCTATTTGGCTGAGTTACAACAAGCGGGTTTGAAAGCTTCAGGAACCAATCCGGAAACCGGTTTGGTTGAAATAGTAGAAATAGAAAATCACCCGTTTTTTATTGGGGTGCAATACCATCCGGAATACAAAAGTACTGTAGCCAATCCGCACCCACTTTTTGTGAGTTTTGTGGCGGCAGCGGTAAAAGCAAAAAAATAAATTAAAACTGGCTTTGGGCCAATCGTTATGGAAGAAAAAAAATTAGACCTGAATTCGATCATTGGATTTGTACTCATCTTTGGCATTTTGATTTGGATCATGTACCAAAATCAACCCACCGAAGCACAAGTTAAAGCCGATAAAGCCAAAAAAGAACAGGCGGCCACTCAAACCAAAAAAGAGACAGCAGCAGCTGTACCTGTTGCCCAAGATTCGGTTCAGAAAGCCCAAGCTACGGCTGCGTTAGGAAATTTTGCGTATTCGGCCGGATTGCCTTCTGCCAAAGACACCCTAACTACTCTAGAAAACGAATTGATCCGCATTCAAGTAGCCAATAAAGGAGGTCAAATTATTTCGGCTACTTTAAAAAATCAGGAGCGTTTCAAAAAAGGGTCGAAAGAATTGGTTTCCTTGGTAGAAAATCACAATGCCCAACTCAACATTACTTTGCCCACATTAGATAACCGCAGTTTGGCAACCAAAGACTTGTATTTTGAGCCGGTTTTAACCAAATCGGGGGCCAACCAAGTCTTGACATTGCAACTCAAATCGAGTGCCACTTCCTTTTTAGAATACCAATATGTGTTGAAACCAAACGATTATATGCTTGATTTTAACATACGTTCTGAAGGCTTACAAACTGTGTTGAATACGTCAAAACCGTTGGCCATGGATTGGGAATTGAAACCCATGCGCAACGAAAAAGGGATTGCCTACGAAAACCGCTACACCGATATTCGGTACAAATACGAAGTCGATAAATTTAATAACGTAAGCCAAGGAAAAGACAAAGAAGAGACTATAGAAAAAGTTAGTTATGTGGCGTTCAAACAACATTTTTTCTCTTCGATCTTAGTGGCGGATGTTCCGTTCAATCAGGTGAAATTGTATTCTAATAATTTGGTTGTTGACGAAAGTAAAGACACTGTTTACTTGAAACAATTTAAAGCCACATTCCCCTTGGCCTTTTCTAATGGAGCAATTAACACCAAAATGAATTGGTATTTTGGCCCAACCGATTATAAAACCTTGAAAGCCTATGACAAAGATTTAGATCAAATCATTCCGCTGGGCTGGGGAATTTTTGGTTGGATCAACAAATTTATTTTCATCCCATTATTCGGCTTTTTAAGTTCATTTATCGCCTACGGTATTGCGATTATCGTGTTCACGATCCTCATCAAAATTGCAATGTCGCCCATTACCTACAAATCCTTTTTGTCTCAGGCAAAAATGAAAGTATTGCGACCGGAGATCAACGAATTGAATGAAAAATTCAAGAAAGACGCGATGAAAAAACAACAGGAAACCATGAAGTTGTATTCAAAAGCAGGTGTAAATCCGATGGCGGGTTGCATTCCGGCTTTGATTCAGTTGCCCTTTATGTACGCCTCGTTTCAGTTTTTCCCATCGGCCTTTGAGTTGCGTCAAAAAGGTTTCCTTTGGGCCGACGATTTATCTTCGTTTGATGAAATTGTCAAGTTGCCGTTTCATATTCCGTTGTACGGAAATCACATCAGTTTGTTTCCGATTTTGGCCGCAGTAGCCATTTTCTTTTACATGAAAATGACTTCGGGCGATCAGCAGATGGCGGCTCCACAGCAAGAAGGCATGCCCGACATGGCCAAAATGATGAAAATGATGATTTACATATCGCCGTTGATGATGTTGTTTTTCTTCAACAATTACGGATCAGGCTTGAGTTTGTATAACTTTATATCCAATCTAATTACCATTTGCATCATGATTGTCATCAAACGCTACGTGGTGGATGAGAAAAAAATACATGCTCAAATTCAAGAAAATAAATTGAAAGAGCCTAAAAAGAAAGGTCGTTTCCAACAAAAAATGCAGGAGATGATGGAGCAGGCCGAAGCGCAAAAAGCGGCCCAAAAGAAAAAATAAAAATCAACTCCCCCAGCGGGAGTTTTTTGTGAAAACACTTGTGTTTGGATACTAAATCCGGGAATGAGGAGTTCCTGTTTTAAATCAAATCTTAAAATCATGAGAAATAAAATTGCTATTTGTTTGATCGTGTTGTTTGCCATTGGGTTTGTGATGCCTTTGCTCGCCCAAGACAAGGTAAATCAGTTGGACGAAAACGGCGCCAAGCAGGGGCTGTGGAAAGGCTATCATCCGGAATCCAAACGGTTGCGCTATGAAGGAACTTTTAAACACGGCAAAGAAGTAGGTGTTTTTAAATTTTACGATGATACGCAGGCGAATACTGTCCTTGCAACGCGTGAATTCAATCCGAAAGACCAATCGGTGTATACTATTTTTTACGACCAAAAAAACAACAAGGTTAGCGAAGGAAAATCAAGAAACAAACTCAACGAAGGGGTTTGGAATTACTATCATTTTGAGTCAAAAGTATTGATGACGGTCGAAAATTATGCGAAAGGAAAATTGGAGGGCAAACGCACGGTTTATTTCCCTGATGCCAAACCCGCAGAGGAGGTTTTTTATGTAAATGGCCTAAAACAAGGAGCCTATAAAAAATGGGCCAGTAACGGCATCGTGTTAGAAGAAGCTACTTATGACAAAGACCTCTATAACGGCCAGGCCATTTACCGGGATCCTTTGGGTAATATCGTAGCCAAAGGGCTCTATAAAAACGGGAAAAAAGTAGGCCTCTGGCAGTTTTACGAAGGAGGAAAATTAGTGAGCGAAGAAAACATGTCGATCGTAAAAAAGGCGAATAAACCCGCCGCGAAATAAAATAAAACGGAATTAGAGTAAATGCCTATGAAACGGGTAGTAGTTGGACTTTCTGGCGGAGTAGATTCGAGCGTGGCGGCCTATTTGTTGCAGCAACAAGGTTACGAAGTCATCGGCTTGTTTATGAAAAACTGGCACGATGATTCTGTAACGATTTCTAACGAATGTCCTTGGCTCGAAGACAGTAATGATGCCTTATTGGTGGCCGAGAAACTGGGAATTCCATTTCAGACCGTAGATTTGAGCCAACAATACAAAACCAAAATCGTCGATTACATGTTTAACGAATACGAGAAAGGGCGCACGCCCAATCCTGATGTATTGTGCAACCGTGAAATCAAGTTTGATGTTTTTATGCAGATTGCTTTAAGTTTGGGTGCCGATTTTGTAGCCACCGGACATTACTGTCAAAAAGGCGAAGTTACGGTAGACGGTAAACCGGTGTACCAACTCCTAGCTGGCGCCGACGGCAACAAAGACCAATCTTATTTTTTGTGTCAACTTTCGCAGGCCCAATTGGCCAAAGCCTTGTTTCCCATTGGCGCCTTAACCAAACCCGAAGTGCGCGCCATTGCCGCCCAAATGGAATTGGTTACTGCCGAAAAGAAGGATTCACAGGGCTTGTGTTTTATCGGCAAAGTGCGATTGCCCGAATTTCTTCAGCAAAAATTACAACCCAAACCCGGCTTGATCTTCGAAATTGAATCGACTCATGCCTGCTATACCCCGCAAGAAGTAGTATATGAAACCACCGAAGAAGCTTTATACGCCGCGGCACAACCCATTCGCTACACATCCGATTACGGCAAAGTAGTTGGCACACACCAAGGCGCACATTATTTTACGGTTGGGCAACGCAAAGGATTGAATGTGGGTGGAACTCCCGAAGCTTTATTTGTCTTGGCCACTGATGTCGTGACTAACGCCATTTTTACTGGTCAAGGCCATGCGCATCCGGGCTTGTATCGACGCGCCTTGTTTGTTCAACACAATGAAATTCATTGGGTACGTGAAGATCTGCATTTGCAAGTCGGACAAACGATGAAAGTCAAAGCGCGTATTCGTTACCGCCAAGAACTGCAATCGGCTACCTTACATCGGGTAGAATCGGGTTTGTATGTGGCCTTTGATGCGCCCCAATCGGCCATTACAGAAGGTCAATTTGTCGCTTGGTATGTGGGTGAAGAATTAGTAGGATCGGGTGTAATTTCTTGAGAATACTTTAGTAAATTAGCTCCGTAAAAATTAAATTGTAAATTAAATGTCATGAAAAAAATATTACTCTTATTGGTCACTATTCTTTCTTTTTCTGCTTATGCACAAGAAGATGCCTGGGTGTATTTTAATGACAAACCCAATGCGCAAACTTTCTTAAACAATCCGTTGAGCATGTTGTCTCAACGATCCTTAGACCGTCGTGCCGCACAAAATATTCCGTTAGACATTCAGGATGTACCTATTCATCAGCCCTATATTGATCAAGTTACGGCGGCTGCGGGCATCACTGTTTTGGCCAAATCACGTTGGTTAAATTGTTTACACGTGCGCGGAACAGCAGCCAGTATTTATGCCTTAGCATCTATACCGGGAGTAAATCACCTCGATTTTGCTAACGCTTCTTTGAATGTTCGACTTCCTCAACCGGCCGTTTCACAACCGATCAATAAAACGATGGAAACTCTGGTTGCCTTCAATTACGGAAATTCCTTCAATCAGATTCACATGATGAATGGTGATTTGTTGCACCAGCAAAATTTCACCGGATCAGGAAAAGTGATCGCGGTATTGGACGCCGGATTTCCTGGAGTTAATACCTTAGCTCCCTTTGCTCGTTTGCGAAATAATAACGCAATTCTAGGAGGCTACGATTTTGTGAATAAGAACGCCAATTTTTTCAGCGGAGATTCCCACGGGATGATGGTGTTGTCTACCATGGGTGGATATGTAGATACCCAATTGGTCGGTACAGCGCCCGACGCCCAATATTATTTATACATTACCGAAGACGTCAATTCAGAAAATCCAGTAGAAGAAAGCAACTGGGTTGAAGCCGCAGAAATGGCTGATTATGTGGGTGCCGATGTGATTACCTCGTCTTTGGGTTATTTTGGTTTTGACAACACCAATTACGGACATACCTATGCAGACATGACGGGTAATAAAGCCTTTGGATCTCGCGGGGCCAACATTGCGTATACCCGAGGAATGGTGGTTGTGGCCAGTGCCGGAAACGAAGGTGCTACAACAGAACCGCACGTGGGTGTTCCCGCTGAAGCAAATAATGTATTGGCCATTGGTGCTGTACGTTCCAACCGAAATATTGCTTCATTTAGTTCCATCGGACCTTCATTTGATGGCCGAATAAAACCCGATTTAATGGCACAAGGCCAAGCCTCTGTATTGTCAACCACATCGGGTTCTGTGGGTACCGCCAATGGTACTTCGTTTTCTGGTCCTATATTAGCGGGTATGATTGCTACTTTTTGGAGTGCGGTTCCAAGTTTAACCAACCAAGAAGTGGTTGATTACGTCAAACATTCAGCTGATCGCTTTGCCTCTCCCAACAACCAATATGGTTACGGCATTCCTGATTTTAGTGCGGCGTTAAATTCTGCATTAGCCGTGGCCTCAGCAACCAAAAATGATTTTACCGTTTACCCCAATCCAGCGAGTACATCGATTTCTATCCAATTGCCTCCAACTACAGAAGAAGCAGTTGTGTCTATTTATACCAGTTTAGGTCAGTTGGTGCAACAAGCCGCTGTAAATGTTGCTTCAACAGCAGTATCTATTGAGCAATTGCCTACTGGAATATATGTGTATCAAATCCGTTCAGGTGCCTTCAGTCAGTCTGGAAAACTGATCAAAAACTAATGAATCGCGTCACGCAACTTTTTGGTATTCAATTCCCCATTGTACAAGGTGGTATGATTTGGGCCAGTGGCTACAAACTCGCTAGTGCGGTGAGCAATGCCGGAGGATTAGGCCTTATTGGCGCCGGATCAATGTATCCTGAAGTATTGCGTGAACACATTCAAAAATGCAAAAAAGCGACTACAAAACCTTTTGGAGTGAATATTCCAATGTTGTATCCCAATGTCGAAGAAATTATCCAAATCTGCATTGACGAAGGGGTAAAAATTATATTCACTTCGGCCGGAAATCCCAAGACTTGGACGGCCCACCTCAAAGCACAAGGCATCACGGTAGTACATGTAGTGAGCAGCAGTAAATTTGCTTTAAAAGCACAAGAAGCCGGAGTAGATGCGGTGGTAGCCGAAGGATTTGAAGCCGGAGGACACAACGGTCGTGAAGAATCGACCACCTTTACGTTAATTCCTATGGTATCTAAGGCAGTGCAAATTCCGGTACTTGCTGCGGGAGGAATTGCTACTGGTACAGGGATGTTGGCTGCTATGGTGTTGGGCGCCGATGGAGTGCAATTGGGTAGCCGATTTGCGGCCGCAACCGAATCATCTTTGCATGATAATTTTAAGCAATGTATTGTAGCGACTCAGGAAGGCGAAACCCAAGTTACCCTAAAAGAACTGGCGCCGGTTCGCTTAATCAAAAATAAATTTTACCAAGATTTACAGACTTTATATGCCCAAGGTGCTTCGATTGAAGAATTGAAGGAGAAACTCGGTCGGGCAAGAGCTAAAAAAGGCATGTTTGAAGGCGATTTAGTCGAGGGCGAATTAGAGATAGGCCAAATAGCCGGACTCATTGATTCCATTCAACCGGCGGCACAAATTATAGCCGAAATGGTAGCTGAATTTCAGGCGTTGTCCCATCAATTGCCCAGTTTAATTTAAATACTCATGAAAAAAATAGTTTTACTTTCCGTTTTTTTATTGTTGCTCAGCTTTGGAACAGGGTATGCCCAAACGTATAAATTCATGACAACGGGTTTTAGCGTCATGGAAAAAAACGCCAAAGGGGAGTGGGGAAACTGGTCTGATTTACAAGAAACCAAATTGATTATTTCGTTGGACACTAGCAAAAATAGAATCATGGTTTACTCCCAAGAAATACAGTGGTACGATATTGTGGCCTATGAGAAAGAAGAAGAGACCAACGAGAATATTGTGAATCCTTTTTCTTGCAAAGACGAAGACGGATATGCCGTTACCCTTTCTATCATTACCCGAAAAAATCAAGGCAACCGCAAGCAACTGTATATTACTCGAAACAATTATGTTTTAGTATACAACATCGAAAACTATATCGAGAAGAAGTAATTAAAATTTGTTTTCTACTTCGGCTGCAGCGAGCATGAGGTAATGTAAATCGGTGTTTTGCACAAACGGTTTCAACAACTGACTTCCCGGGCCATAGGCCGCCAATTCTACATAATCGGCTGAGTGATCCATACTTATCCAACCCACGGAGTTTGATTTTTTCTGCATTTCTGAAAATACTTTAAACGGCAATTTTTTGAAATTGTACAAGCCTCCATCTTCTTTTTCCAAGCCCGTATAATAGCCCAACAGCGTTTTGGCATTCTCTTCAGAAAGCGCCATTCCGTTTGCTTTTTCGACTAATTCTTGAATGCCACTTGCACTAAAATCAGCATGAATGGCATTTAAGATCCACTCATTGGAGTGTTTGTATTTTTGGATGCTGTCAAATTGGGTATTGGCCTCTTTGCCGTAGAGAATTCCCGGATTTGCATTTCCGTGGTCGGTGGTAATAATCACTAAGGTTTCCTGGTTTTTTTCGGCAAAATCTAAGGCTACTTTGATGGCTTCGTCAAATTGAATTTGTTCGTGAATTAAACCAGCAACATCGTTGGCATGTGCCGCCCAATCTACTTTCCCACTTTCTATTTGCAACACAAAACCCTTTGGGTGGTCTTTCATGTTGTCGATGGCAATTTGTGCCATTTCGGCCAAACTTGGAATTTCTTTTTGCAATTGCTCATCGTGCATTCGATCTACATAATAAGGCAAAGCATCTTGGTCAAAAACCCCTAAAATTGGTTTATCCAAGGTGATTTTTTCGAAAGTCGTGCGCGAATGCACAACCTGATATCCTTTGGCTGTAAAAGCGGCATAGAGGTCTTTTTGGTCTTTTCGTTTGCTTGCCGAAAAATAGTTGTCTCCGCCACCCATTAGCACATCAAACCCCAAGTCTAAGTACATTTCGGCAATTTCTGCCTGACTGCCACGGCTTTCGCTGTTTACACAAAAACCAGCCGGCGTCGCGTGGGTAATGGGAACGGTGGTAACACAGCCCGCTTTTTTGCCTGCTTTTTTGAATTTTTGCCAAAGGGGCAGATGGTGCTCGCCCGATTCACTCACATTGAGCGCCCCGTTGGGTACTCGAAATCCGCCGCCCCAAGAAGAACTTCCTGCGGCCGAATCGGTTACAATAGAACTTGCCGATGCCGTGTCCATCAAAGCGCGGCTCACTTTGTTGTCTTTATACAGTTGCAGCCAATTGCTCCCTTTGCCGTAGGTGCGGTTCAAATAGAGGTCGGCCATATTCAGCGTACCCGTACTCATCCCATCACTCACCAAGAAAATGATATTTTTGGCTTTTTTATTTTTGAATGTCGAGCTAAAATCTAACGTTTCAGCCGTACTTTGAAACGGATTGATCAAGGCGCTACCTAAAGCGACGAGTGACCCATTTTTAAAAAATCGTCTTCTGTTCATAGAAAATATATTGAAAAGTCAAATGTAGTATTTGTAGGGAATAGAAGGGTTAAGAAATCGTTGTTTAACGCACTAATTTGATGTAATCGCCATCAAGGTATATGGCACTGAAACTTAGCTCACCATTGGTAATCGTGCAACAACCCAAATTTACATCTTGTACCGTGAGGGTTTGTAGGCAGCCGAGACTTCCATCGGTATTGGGTGTTAACACATACGGATAGGTGCCATTTTCAAATATATAGCGGTCGTTAGTATTAGAAGAATTGTTTTGTATGCTCACCGTATGGTTTGTAGTGTCAAACTCCCAAACAATCGTATGGCTCGGATATTCCTGCAAAAAACTACTGAACCCATGCAATACTTGAACGACATTCCATTTTCCTGTAAGTTGATCAGAAGGAAAAACGGAGCCAGTTCCCTTCGTTTCTTGGCAGGATGAACCAATTAGCAAACTGAATAGGAGAAGTAAAACGGTAATTTTTTTCATGATCCAAAGATATATTTTTTCTTTTTCCGCGCTGTTTTTTTTGATTCAATAAGGATGCTTGTTTATTCGCCGAATTGGCAAATAAAAATCACAGATTGCTGCCGTTCGTTTGGATGAAATTATTATTTTTGTGGCACTTTTTAAAAGTCAAATTTAACTGCATTATGGATATACACGAATACCAAGGAAAAGAAATTTTATCAAGCTATGGCGTAAAAGTACAACGCGGCTATGTGGCCAATAATCCACAAGAAGCAGTTGCTGCTGCCAAACAACTTACTGCCGAAACCGGAACAGGCTGGCACGTAATCAAAGCCCAAGTGCATGCAGGAGGACGCGGAAAAGGAGGCGGAGTAAAATTAGCCAAAAACCTGCAACAGGTAGAAGAAATATCGGAGCAAATTATTGGCATGCAGTTGATTACGCCACAAACCTCGGCCGAAGGAAAAAAAGTTCACCAAGTATTGGTGGCAGAAGATGTGTATTATCCAGGTGAAAGCGAAACGTCAGAATTTTATATGTCGGTGTTGTTAAACCGCGGAAAAGGACGCAACATGATCATGTATTCTACCGAAGGCGGAATGGATATCGAAGAAGTGGCCGAGAAAACACCGCATTTAATTTTCACCGAAGAAATTGATCCTAATGTAGGATTACAAGGGTTTCAAGCACGCAGAATTGCCTTTAATTTAGGTCTTTCGGGAGTTGCTTTTAAAGAAATGACCCAATTTGTACCGGCTTTATACAACGCTTACATCGGTTGTGATGCCACGATGTTTGAAATCAACCCGGTATTAAAAACCTCTGACAATAAAATTATTGCGGTGGATGCCAAAGTAAATTTAGACGATAACGCCTTATTCCGTCACCCGAAATACGCAGAAATGCGTGACGTTCGTGAAGAAAATCCAATTGAAGTGGAAGCCAAAGAGGCCGGTTTAAATTACGTTGATTTGGACGGAACTGTAGGTTGTATGGTAAACGGAGCCGGATTGGCGATGGCTACTATGGACTTAATCAAATACGCTGGTTTTGAGCCTGCGAATTTCTTGGACGTGGGTGGAACTGCCGATGCCAAACGTGTCGAATTGGCTTTCCGCATCATCTTGAAAGACCCGAATGTAAAAGCGATTTTGATCAATATTTTTGGTGGAATTGTACGTTGCGACCGTGTGGCTCAAGGAGTAGTGGATGCTTACGCAAATATGGGAGACGCCATCAAAGTGCCAATCATCGTGCGTTTGCAAGGAACCAATGCCGAGATTGCCAAAGAATTAATTGACAATTCTGGCATGCCTATTTTATCTGCTGTTGAATTCCAAGAAGCAGCCGATCAAGTGCAAAAGGCGTTACAAGCATAAACAACTATTTGTATTCCAATAAAAAAGTCCTGAGCAATCAGGACTTTTTGTTTTTACCATTGTTGAATTTTACTTTTTCGACCACTTGTATTTTGGCTGCGGGCTTCTTTTCCCGGGACTTCGGATTGGACGCTTTTTTTACACCACTCGGTTTGGCATTGCCATATGCTTTTTTAGGATCGTTTTTGGGACTGGGTTTGAATTCGGCTCTCGTGGCAAAATTGGCTTTTACCGGAATCTCCGCTTTGTGTTGGGCCAATACCTCGTTGGGGTTTTTGGGATTTTCTTTAGTTCCCCGCAAATGAATTACTAATCCATTCAGGAAATTACGCAACACTTGGTCGCCACATTCCATAAAGTCGGCGTGGTCGGCATTGCGAAAGAGGTTGCCAATTTCGCCTTTGGACATTCTAAAATCAACCAAAGCCAAGATGTCTATAATTTGATCGTCTCGCAGCATCAAGGCTACGCGTAGTTTTTTGAATATATCGTTGTTGTTCACGGGTGTTTAGTTAGGAGTTTTGAGTTATGAGTTATGAGTTAGAAAAATTATTAATTATTAATTTTTCATTATTAATTATAAGAGCCAAAGGTAGGCTTTTACAAATGCATCGCGCCATAATTTTTCGTTGTGTTGGCCTCCGGGCACGATGTTGAGTTTATTGAGGTGCAAACAATAACAACGTTTTTCGTTGATGTTGTATTCCAATCGTTTGATGTCGGCCACCATACTTTCGCTTTCGTGATCGCCGCAGAGCAAATATACCTTGGCTTTAAATTCGGGCAGGGCCTTGAGATCGGTGTAGATTTGTTCTGAAAACCACAACGAAGGCGAAAACACACCCGCCTTCCCAAATACATTGGGGTATTTCATGACTGCATACAAAGAAACCAATCCGCCCAAGGAACTGCCCATGATTAAGGTGTGTTTGGCATCGGGTTTGGTTCGGTAGTTTTTATCGATTTCGGGTTTGAGTGTGTGGATGATAAAATCCAGATACGTAGATGCCTTGCCACCGCCGTATTTTTCGTTTGGATAGGGAGTGAGTTCCTCGAGGCGTTTTTCGTTGCCATGTTCAATGCCCACCACAATCACTTGCGCATTGAGGCTGTCAAGTTTCTCGTCGATGTTCCACTCACCCGCATAAGAAGTTTGGGCATCAAAGAGGTTTTGCGCATCGTGCAGGTAGAGTACGGGGTACCGTTTGGTGTTTTGAGCATAGTTTGTGGGCGTATAAATCCAAATTTTTCGACTCTTTTGGCCAACGCTATCCGCAAGGTTTATCGTCGTTACATTTTTGGAAACCGACGTAGATTGGGCAAAGGCAATGCAATAGCTACCAAAATACAAGATACAAAAGCATAGAACTCGTTTCATCTAGTGTTGTTTTTGTAGGGCGCTAATTTCATCTCTCAACTTGGCCGCCTGCATGAAGTCCAAGTCTTTGGCTGCTTTTTCCATGGCTTTGCGTTTTTCGCGGATGCGTTTATCTACCTCTGCTTTTGATAAATATTCAATTTCAGGCTCAGCAGCTATTGTGTTTTCCCAGCCCAATTCGGCATCGATGAGCGGGTGTTTGGTAAAGGCACTTTCTATTTTCTTAGACAGGGCTTGGGGAACTAGGCCGTGATCGGTATTGAATTGTATTTGCTTGTTTCGGCGGTAGGTGGTTTCGTCTATGGTTTTTTGCATGCTCACCGTAATTTTATCGGCATACAATATTGCTTTTCCGTTCAGATTTCGGGCCGCACGACCTATCGTTTGTGTGAGCGAACGGTGGCTGCGTAAAAACCCTTCTTTATCGGCGTCCAAAATGGCTACCAAGGAAACTTCGGGCAAATCCAAGCCTTCGCGCAGTAAATTCACCCCAATTAACACATCAAACAAACCCTTGCGTAAATCTTGCATGATCTCTATGCGCTCCAAGGTGTCTACTTCCGAGTGAATGTAGCGGCAGCGAATACTCACCTTGGTTAAATATTTGGCCAATTCTTCGGCCATCCGCTTGGTCAAGGTAGTCACCAACACCCGTTCGTCGATTTCTGCTCGTTGCTGAATTTCTTCGATCAAATCATCGATTTGGTTCAAACTCGGGCGAATTTCAATCACCGGATCCAATAGCCCTGTCGGACGAATCACTTGTTCAACCACCACACCCATTGATTTTTGTAATTCGTAATCGGCCGGTGTGGCCGAGACATAAATTACTTGGTTCTGCATGGCTTCAAACTCTTCAAATTTCAAGGGTCGGTTGTCCATTGCTGCCGGCAAGCGGAATCCGTAATCCACCAAATTCACTTTTCGGCTGCGGTCACCGCCATACATGGCATGTACCTGCGAAATGGTTACGTGACTTTCGTCTACCACCATCAAAAAATCGTTGGGGAAATAATCGAGTAAACAAAACGGGCGCGTACCGGGTTCACGGCCATCTAAATAGCGCGAGTAATTTTCAATGCCCGAGCAGTAGCCCAATTCCCGAATCATTTCCAAGTCAAAATTGGTGCGTTCTTCCAATCGTTTGGCTTCCAAATGTTTGCCAATTTCTTTAAAGTAGTCTACCTGTTTTACTAAATCTTGCTGAATTTCCCAGATGGCATTTTGCAGCACATCGGGCGAAGTCACAAACATATTGGCGGGATAGATGGTCAATTGGTCAAACTTTTCAATTACCGCTGCGGTTTTCACGTCAAATCGTTCGATTTCTTCGATTTCATCGCCAAAAAAATGAATCCGGAATGCATCATCCGCATAACTCGGATACACTTCTACCGTGTCGCCTTTAATGCGAAAACTCCCGGGATTAAATTCGGCTTCGGTGCGCGAATACAAGCTCTGCACCAATTGTTTCAGTAATTGTGTGCGGGCAATTAGCTGTTCTCGGGCGATGGCAATCACATTTTTCTGAAACTCAACCGGATTTCCAATTCCATACAAACAGGATACCGAGGCGACTACAATAATGTCGCGTCTTCCCGATAGCAGCGAGGCGGTGGTGCTGAGTCGCATTTTTTCGAGCTCTTCGTTGATCGATAAATCTTTCTCTATAAAAACACCCGTTACCGGCATGAAGGCCTCGGGTTGGTAGTAATCGTAGTAGGAAACAAAATATTCTACCGCATTGTTCGGAAAAAATTGTTTGAATTCCGAATACAATTGGGCCGCCAAAGTTTTGTTGTGCGCCAAGACCAAGGTGGGTCGTTGCACTTCTTGGATTACATTGGCCACCGTAAATGTTTTTCCCGAACCCGTTACCCCCAACAAGGTCTGAAACTCATCGCCAGCCAAGATGCCTTGGGCGATTTTTTGGATCGCTTGCGGTTGATCGCCTTTGGGTTGGTAGTCTGAAACAACTTCGAATAGCATACAAAAATGGGGTTGTTTGGCCGGCTAATTTACAATTATAATTAGCAAGTTTTGGGAGAATCTAGTTTTGGATTTCTTTCAAATGATAAAATAAATATAAAAGCATGGCCGTTGGTAGAATATCATTTATTTTAGCCGCAAGAACTTCGAATTGATTTTTATTAGGAATGAAAAAATACAGTGTTGTCGTGATTTTTTGTTTGATTGCCACCACCAGTTGGGCGCAATACGAATTCATGAATCCCAGCAATGCCATTCCAGCCTCTCCATCTGCTTCGGCTCCCAAGGTTTTTTCGCCTTCGGTTTTTTCGCCTACACCTTCCTTAAATTCAAAACCCTCTTCTATATTAGAAAAGAATACGATGCAGTTCACCAACCCCAATAAATTTGCTAATCCTGGAGATGTGTACAAAGACAAACTCAACCGCAAGCCCGAAGGAGATGATTTTCGCATTTACCGAAAAAATCAATTTTTAGGGGAGTTTACCTCCAAAGCCGAAACGGTGCGCATCAGTTGCCGCGATTTTGGTGAAATAGATGGCGACGAAATCCGAATTTGGGTGAATGGCAAAATTATGATCGAACGCATTTTCTTGACCGGCGATTACCGCGGCATCGATTTGGGACTCATTAAAGGCTTCAATAAGGTTGATTTTGAAGCGATCAACCAAGGCGAATCCGGTCCGAATACCGCCGAGTTTCACGTCTACGACGACAAAGGCATGTTGATTTCTGCCAACCAGTGGAATTTAGCAACCGGTTTTAAGGCCAGCATCATCCTCATCAAAGATTAATTATTGCAACGTATAGGTTTGGCTCACCACTTCGGCCACGCTAAAATACCCCAACACATACAAATCGGGATTCGTTGTATTCACAATGTTTCCGCGCACGGTTGAAGGTGGAGTCGAGAAAGGTCCTCCGCCGTTGTTGCCCGAAAACGAGGTAATGATTTTCATGTAGTTGTGGTAGCGTTGTGAAATGCGCCCCAATCGAACCGTAACGACATCTCCTGCTACTAAATCTTCGTTGCGGTAAAAATCAAATACTTGATTGCCTTGAAAAAATACGTCGTCTGTAGTTGAATATTGAGGGATTGCCGTGCGGTTGGTGTTTACCCGCACCAAATAAAAATCATTGCTGTCTGCCGGATCAGTAAAAAAGGTTTTGACGTCTATGGTTGTTCCTCCTCCACCAATCTTGGGCTGAACTTCTTGCTCTATTTTATCAATCACCGGAACCGCTTGCAAGCTTTCGGTAGCGGTATAGGTTTGGTTATTGTAATTCACCAAAAGTGTATAGTTGGCATTCAATAGGGCTTCGAAATTGGTGCATTGGTACACGCCCGTTTGGTCTATTTCGGTAAATTCAAATACCAAACCATTCTCGGTACTGATCGACACATTGGCTCCAGAAACTGGGGGAACTTCGTTGGCGTAAAAGGGTGCGGTTGTCGAAAGTTTAATCGTTTGAGTACTCAGCGGAACGCCTTTTTCGCAGGCAATCGAGGCGTCAATAACCAAGCGGGGAGCCGCCGTTTCGAGGGGAACGGTTACTACTTTTTCGCAGCTAGACAGTACGACAAGAGAAAGTAGGAGTAGGGTAGTTATCTTTTTCATCACATTAAAATTTAAGGTTGTAACTCACGCCGGGAACCATGCCAAAAATGGAGGTTTGAATCGATTCATTGGCGCCGGTTTGTAGGTTTTGTCTAAAACTCATAGAAGCCGCATTAAAACGGTTGTACACATTATATATGCTAAACACCCATTCGGATTGCCAGGATCTGCCTTTGTTAGAAGCCGGAATGAGTGAGGCCGACAAATCCAGGTGGTGGTAGAGTGGCAAACGGTTTTGGTTGCGCAATCCAAATATGGGCACGGTAATGTCTTGGTATTGGTATTGCCCATTCGAATAGGTTACCGGTTGGCCCGATTGCAAGGCGAAATTGGCGCTAAAGTTCCATTTTTCGCTGAATTTGTAACTGCTGGTCACGGCCAAATTATGGGTTTTGTCATAGACCGAAGCATACCAATTTCCTTGGTTGATGCCCGGTTCTTCAGCGGTTCTTCCCGGCGTTTGCTGTTCCGAACGCGACAAGGTATAGGAAATCCATCCGGTCAATTTGCCTTCGTTTTTGCGCAGTAACAGTTCCAAGCCATACGAACGCATTTTGCCATTCAGGATTACTTGTTCGATGGCATCGTTGGCAATCAGATTGGCGCCGTCTATGTAATCGATGCGGTTTTTTACTAACTTAAAATAGGATTCTACCTCAAGCGAATAGCGGTTGTTACGCAAATTTCTGAAGTAGCCCACCGCCCATTGATCGGCCAGTTGGGGTTGTACAAAGGAATCACTGGGCATCCAAATGTCTAATGGAGTAGGCGATGAGGTGTTCGAAATGAGTTGCAAATACTGCGCCATGCGGTTGTAACTGGCCTTTACCGAAGTATCATCATTGAGTTGATAAGCAAGTGCTGCCCGTGGCTCCCAATTGGCATATTGCGCAATGGTTTGGTTGCGGTTGTAGTAGATAGTTCCGGTGGGGATTGCTTTTTCGTAAATCGCTAAATCTACGTTGTATACCACCGCTTGGTTGTTGGCGTAGGTGCGAATATTGGCTTCTCCCAAACGATAAAAGGCACTGTAACGCAGGCCGTAATTTATGGTCAATTTGTTGCTCAATTCTTGTTCGACTTCGAGGTATGCGGCCGGTTCAAGTGCTTTTTTCTTTTCGAGCTGACGGTAATTAATCCCCGTTTCTGCACCAGTAGGTCGCAAAGTGCCGGGGTTGAAATCGTAATAAATCACATTGGCTCCATAACTCAATTTTACGGCATCCGACAAATAATGTTTGAAGTCGTATTTAAAATTGTAGTTTTTGATACCCGAATCCCATTGAAATCCGATAAAATCTAGGTTTAAGCCGTAGTAGTATTCGCTATAAATGGCCGAGAGATTGGAGAATAATTTATTAGAAAACAAATGGTTCCAACGCAAATTAAAGGTCGCATTGCCATATTGGTTTTCGAATTGATTCTTAATGCGAAACACATCGCGTCCAAAATAACCCGACACATACACGTGGTTAATGCTGTCTAGTTGGTAATGTAATTTGGTGTTCAAATCATAAAAATAGGCCGCATTGTCTTTTTGATCTTTGGATAATTTCATAAACAAATGTGCATAGGATCCGCGGGCTCCGATCAAAAAAGAACCTTTGTCTTTTACGATAGGCCCTTCGGCTAAGATTCGACTGGTAATCAATCCGATGCCGCCGTTGAGGTGAAATTTCTTGCTGTTTCCGTCTTTTTGGTAGATGTCCAAAACCGAAGAAGCGCGTCCGCCAAAGCGTGCGGGAATTCCGCCTTTGTACAATTTTAAATCTTTGATAGCGTCGGGATTAAAGACCGAGAAAAACCCAAAAACGTGGGAGGAATTATAGAGTGTGGCTTCATCGAGTAGAATTAAATTCTGATCGGCACCGCCCCCGCGCACATTAAATCCCGAAGATCCTTCGCCGGCATTCGTTACCCCTGGCAACAACAAAATCGATTTGAGTACATCGACTTCGCCCAACACCACCGGCATACTTTTGATGGTGGCCATTGAAAGTTTGTTTACACTCATCTCAGCTTTGCGAATGTTGCTGGCTTTTCGGTTATCGGTGATTACAACTTCTTGCAATTGTTCTTGCAAAGGGGTTAGGACTAAGTTGTTTTTTTTGTCTTGGAGCAGGTTGATCGTCAAGGTTTCCGTTTGGTACCCCAACAAACTAATTCGAAAGTTGTGCGGGCCTGCGGGCAGCGTCAAGGAATAAAATCCGTATTCGTTGGTCGAAGTGCCTTTTTTGGAAACTTCGTCATAAATACTCACGCCTATGAGCGTTTCGTTGCTTTTGGCATCGGTAATGGTTCCGCTTAAGCTATGTTTTACTTGAGCTAAGCTGGTTACCGAAACAAAGGAGAAGACAACTAAATAAAATACTTTCCAGTTCATGTTCGTGAATTCAAGTTGCAAATTTGAGGAAATTTTCAGGATAAACACCCGCAACAATTGTTAATCCTTCTACAAAAAAAGGCAACCCATTGCTGAATTGCCTTTGTATAAATTGCCGAAAGGATTAGGCTAGTTTGTGATCTAAATTTTCGCGAATGGCTTCCAAGAAAACTTCTGTGGTGAGGTAATCGGCGCTCGTAAGACCTTCTGGTTTTACCAACATAGCCAAATCTTTGGTCATTTTTCCGCTTTCTACGGTATCGATACATACCTGCTCTAAGGTGTGGCAAAAGTTGATCAATTCGGCGTTGTTGTCCAACTTACCGCGGTGTTCTAATCCTCGAGTCCATGCAAAAATGGATGCAATTGGATTGGTAGAGGTAGCGCGACCTTTTTGGTGTTCGCGGTAATGGCGCGTTACGGTTCCGTGTGCCGCTTCGGCTTCTACTGTTTTTCCGTCAGGAGTAACCAATACAGAAGTCATTAATCCCAACGAACCAAATCCTTGCGCTACGGTATCTGATTGCACATCTCCGTCGTAGTTTTTACAGGCCCATACAAATCCGCCGTTCCATTTCATACAAGAAGCCACCATGTCGTCAATCAAACGGTGTTCGTAAATAATGCCGTTGGCTTCAAAATCAGCTTTGTAATGCGCTTGAAATACTTCTTCAAAAATATCTTTGAAACGGCCGTCGTAGGCTTTTAAAATGGTGTTTTTGGTCGATAAATACAACGGCCATTTTTTGGTCAAGGCCATTTGAAAGGATGAATGTGCAAATCCGTAGATGCTTTCGTCGGTGTTGTACATCGCCATCGCTACGCCGTCGCCTTCAAAGTTGTATACCTCCCAAGTTTTGGTTTCGCCGGCCTCGTTGGTGAAGCTCATGGTTAAGGTTCCTTTGCCTTTGATCACCGTGTCGGTTGCTTTGTATTGATCGCCAAAAGCATGACGGCCAATTACAATGGGTTTAGTCCATCCTTGTACATAACGCGGTACATTGCTCATGATGATTGGCTCACGAAAAACTGTTCCTCCCACAATATTACGGATGGTTCCGTTGGGCGATTTCCACATTTTAGAAAGGTTGAATTCTTTTACACGTTCTTCATCGGGCGTAATGGTAGCACATTTAATGCCCACATTATATTTCTTGATGGCTTCGGCAGAATCAATTGTAATTTGATCTTTTGTTGCTTCGCGGCTTTCCATGCCTAAATCGTAATATTTAATGTCTAAATCTAAGTAGGGAAGAATTAATTTGTCTTTGATAAAAGCCCAAATTATTCGTGTCATTTCATCGCCGTCCAATTCTACTACTGGATTGGCTACTTTAATTTTTGCCATAGGATTTATTTGTAGTTTAGGTTTATTTTAGTGATCGCAAATGTAACAAACGATTTCTTATTTATAAAAAAGGGGTATGCGAAGTTTTGCACTATTGCGATTGAATTATCAAATTGTTAACTAATCCCCGTTAAAAAAGCAATTTGGCAATTTACATCTGTTTTTGTTGCAAAAAAATAGCCCTCCAAATGGAAGGCTATTCATATCATTCAGAGATAGTAAACTATCTTCTTTTGTCTCTAATTTTCGCTTTTTTACCAGTAAGTTCTCTAAAGTAGAAAATACGAGCTCTACGAACGTGACCTTTTTTGTTGATTTCAATTTTTTGCAAGGCCGGTAAATTTACTGGGAAGATACGCTCTACACCAATTGCACCTGACATTTTACGGATGGTAAAGGTTTCAGTAGTTCCTGAACCTCTGCGTTGAATAACCACACCTTTAAAAAACTGTGTTCTTGTTTTTTCACCCTCTTTAATTTCGTAGTACACGGTGATGGTATCTCCAGCTCCGAATTCAGGGAAGTCTTTTTTAGCAACTAATTCGCTTTGTACGAATTTCATTAAATCTGCCATGATAATCTTTTTTACTAATGGTTGAACTTAAAGCAACATGCACGGTTTTCGCCAGAGGTTGGTTTAATGTGGGCGCAAATGTAAATAATAATTAATAATTAACAATGAAAAATTTAGAATTTTTTCCTGATGTAAACGCCTCATTATTAATCCTTAACTATTAATTATTCATTGAGCAAGTCGGGTCTTCTATCTTTGGTATGCTCATAGGCTTTTTCTTCCCGCCATTGGTCAATTTTGGCGGCATGGCCACTTAGCAGAACTTCGGGTACTTTGTGTCCTTTGTAATCGGCGGGACGGGTATAAATTGGTCCAGATAATAAATTGTCTTGAAAACTGTCCGTGAGGGCCGAGGTTTCGTCGCTCAATACGCCCGGAATCAATCGGATTAACGCATCACTCAATACCAAGGCACCGAGTTCGCCACCACTTAATACATAATCACCAATCGAAATTTCTTTGGTGATAAATAAATCACGCGCCCGTTGATCGACGCCTTTGTAATGCCCACACAAAATGATGAGGTTTTCATACATTGACATGCTATTGGCCATTTTTTGATTCAGGGTTTCGCCGTCGGGACTCATGTAGATGATTTCGTCGTAGTCGCGTTGGCTTTTGAGAGCAGTAATGCAATCGTCAATGGGTTGTACCGTCATGACCATGCCCGCACCGCCGCCAAACGGATAATCGTCTACGCTTTTTTGTTTGTTGGTGGTGTAGTCGCGCAAATTGTGTATGTGCACTTCAACCAAGCCTTTGTCTATGGCGCGTTTCATGATTGAGGCCTCAAACGGACTTCGCAATAATTCGGGCAATACGGTGATGATGTCGATGCGCATAGGGCTATTTTTCTGCTCGCAAAGATATCATTATTCGGGATTAATTTATACGGCATTAATCAAGTAGGTATTTTAGTAGCTCACTTGTAAATATTATTATTTAATTTCGCAGCCATATTCAATATAAAAATTATAAAAATGGAACACGGAATTTACGCTAAATTCAACACCACCAAAGGTGCAATCTTAGTAAAATTAACACACGATTTAACGCCAGGCACTGTAGGAAACTTTGTTGGTCTTGCCGAAGGAAATCTAGAAAATAAAATAAAACCTCAAGGGAATAAATATTATGACGGACTTAAATTTCACCGGGTAATTCCTGATTTCATGATTCAAGGGGGATGCCCACAAGGAACTGGAACAGGTGGGCCAGGGTACAACTTCGACGATGAGTTTCATCCCGATTTACGTCACGATAGTCCAGGTGTTTTGTCGATGGCAAATTCGGGTCCAGGAAGTAACGGATCACAATTTTTCATTACACACATCGCTACGCCATGGCTCGATGACAAACATACTGTTTTCGGAAATGTGGTTGAAGGCCAAGAAGTGGTCGATGCAATTGCACAAGGCGATACCTTAGAAAACATAGAAATCATTCGCGAAGGCGACGAAGCCAAAAATTGGAACGCCATTGAAGCCTTTCGCGTTTTTGAAGGCGCTCGTGCCAAAAAAGAAGCCGAGGCTCGTGCAGTTGCTGAAGCGGCAATGGAGAAATTAGCGGCAGGCTTTGAAAAGACCGAAAGTGGTTTGCGCTATCAAATGATTCAAAAAGGATCGGGCAAAAAAGCCGAGAAGGGCAAAACCGTTTCGGTACATTATTCGGGATCCTTAGAAAACGGAAAAGTATTTGATTCGTCGTATACCCGCAAAAAACCCATCGAATTTCCTTTGGGAATGGGCAATGTAATCGAAGGCTGGGACGAAGGAATTGCCTTGTTGCAAGTGGGTGACAAAGCCCGTTTTGTGATTCCTTCACACTTAGGATACGGATCTCGCGGAGCTGGTGGAGTTATTCCTCCCAATGCAACCTTGATTTTTGATGTAGAATTAATGGACGTTAAATAAATAGATTTGAGAATTAAATTTATACTTTCAGTTAGTTTAGCAATTGTTTTAGCCTGTAATTCGGCCAAAACTGCTAAGGCCAATTCCGATGCATTAAAGGAACCGGTTATGGCCGATCGTCCTAACAAGATTGTTTTTTCCGAAAGCATGATGCCTAATCATTCTCCGCAAGTCGAATTACCAAATACGGCCAAATTTATTGCATCTCCTGTTTTGACAGAAACCGAATACAAAGGACAATTGGCTTTTACGACCGAATGTTCCCGTTGCCATGATTTGCCTAAAATTGGCTTTTATGCCAAAACCGCTTGGGTTAAAATTTTACCAGAAATGCAAAAAAAAGGCAAGACCAGTAATGAAACCATGCAACTCATAGAAGCCTATATTTACGCCAATTATGAAAAGGAATAGTTCAAATAGTTTTTAAAAAAAAGTCCCGCAATTTGCGGGACTTTTTTTAAATATCGTCAAAATCTATATCAGTGAAACTCGAAGTGCTTGGGGTTTCTGTATCGGTTTCCGGCTTTTCGCCGTAGTAGTCTTTTTTGAAATCTTTTTGATGGCGTTCCGAGATTACTTCTTCGCCTTTGTGATTCAAAACGTAGGCGGTCATGTCTTCTAAGATTTCGGCAAAGGCAGCAAAATCTTCTTTGTACAAGTAAATTTTATGTTTCTTAAAGTGGAACGATCCATCCTCTTCGGTAAATTTTTTGCTTTCGGTGATCGTGATGTAGTAATCGTCGGCTTTGGTGGCACGCACATCAAAAAAATAAGTACGACGGCCGGCTCGCAATACTTTTGAATAAATTTCTTCCTTGTCTAACATGTCGTGTTCTCTCATGATCTCTTACTCAATAGTTGAATTTACCTTTCAAAAATGATAAAAAATGCATTACAAAACAACAATTAAGTTAAATCTTTTTCAGAAAGTTGTTTGGCATATAATTCGGCATAATAGCCGTTTTGCTTTACTAATTGATTATGAGTTCCTTGTTCGATAATTTGGCCGTCTTCGAGGATAATAATATGATCGGCATTTTTGGCCGAAGACACCCTATGGCTCACAATAAGCGTGGTTTTTTCTTTGCAGAAATCAAGTAAATTGGTCAAAATAAGTTCCTCTGTTTCGGTATCAACGGCTGATAAACAATCGTCGAGCAGTAAAATTTCTGCCTCTTTAATCAAGGCTCTAGCAATAGAAACGCGTTGTTTTTGTCCACCCGACAAAGTGATTCCGCGTTCGCCCAAAATGGTTTCATATTGATGCGTAAACTGTAGGATGTTATCGTGTACCACCGCTTTTTTTGCTGCAGCAACAACCGATTCCGCGGTGGCCGTTTCGTTGCCAAATTTGATGTTGTTTTCGATGGTATCCGAAAATAAAAAAGCATCCTGTGGCACACAAGCAATGCTGTTGCGCAAATCAAATAAGTTGACTTCTTTGATGTTTTGACCGTCAATTTCTATGCTTCCTTCTGTGGTGTCGTATAAGCGGCTGATCAACGAAATGATACTCGATTTGCCAGAACCTGTTTTGCCCAAAATGGCCAAGGTTTGTCCTTTATTTACCGTGAAACTAAGATTTTTTAAGGCAGTTACATGGGTGTCATCATAAGTAAAGCTCACATTTTTGAACGCAATACTGCCTTGAATCAGGCTGTGGTTTAGATTGCTGTTTTGAATGTCGGGCGTAATTTTTAGAAATTCGTTGATTCGTTTTTGAGAAGCTTCGGCCTCCTGTATCATGCTCGAAATCCACCCCAAAGAAGCTACCGGCCAGGTGAGCATGTTTACATACAATATAAATTCGGCGATGGTTCCTATACTGCTGATGCTGCCTTCTATGTAGAGCATGCCCCCAAAATAGATCACCACCAAATTGCTCACACCTATCAAGGCCAACATCAACGGACCAAACACTGCCTGTACTTTGGCCAATTGCAAACTTTTGTATTTGCTTTCTTCCGACAAATCCTTCATTTCGGCTTGTTGTTGCTCTTCTAGCGAATAGGCTTTGATGACCCGAATACCCGAAAACACCTCCTGACTAAAACTCGAAACTTTTGATAAATATTGCTGAAAAGTTGTGCTGCGTTTATTGATTTCAGTGCTCAGTTTAAAAATCGCGTACGATAAAATGGGCAAGGGCAGTAGGGTATATAAGGTGAGTTTGGGCGAAACGGCATACATATAGGCAATCACCACCGTGAAACGGATAGCCGTATTGATGGTGTACATCACTGCGGGCCCCACATACATGCGCACCTTGCTCACATCTTCACTGATGCGGTTCATCAAATCGCCGGTGCGGTTTTGTTTGTAGAAATTTTGGGAAAGGTTTTCGTATTGTTTAAACACTTCGTTTTTCACATCAAATTCGATGTGTCTTGACATGACAATAAGGGTCTGCCGCATTAAAAAAGTTAAAAACCCAGCGATTATGGTTGTGGCAATGATGAGCAAGATGTTGTGAATGAGTTCGGCTTGAATGACTGCCGACGAACTCGTGTTTTTGGCATACGATTCGATCGCTTTGAACGACTTGCTGATGAGTTTTGGCGTAAACAAAGAGAAAATTTGTGCCACAATGGTAATGACAATTCCCAGTAAGAAACTGAATTTGTATTTGACGAAATATTTATTTAAATAATGAAGTTCTTTCATGAATTAGGCGCAATCGCTTATTGATTTTGGGTAAAAGGTGTTAAAATATAAATAATACAGCAACATAAGTAGACTGGTAAATTTCAAAATCAATTACACATTATCTATTTATGAGGCAAAATCATGAGAAATATTGATTTTAATACTATTTTTGCGTCGACTTTTTAGTAATGTCGCAAAATTAATTCAAATCTCCGCATGACAACAACGCTCGTACAAGCAAACGAATTAAAAAAAGTAGATCCTGTTTTTGGACAGTTGTCTTTTGATAACCACGAACAAATTGTTTTTTGCCACGACAAAGATACTGGTTTAAAAGCAATAATTGGGATACACAATACGGTTTTAGGACCAGCCTTGGGAGGAACTCGCATGTGGAAGTACGCCAACGAATGGGAAGCGCTCAACGACGTATTGCGACTTTCTAGAGGAATGACCTATAAATCAGCGATTTCAGGATTGAATTTGGGTGGAGGTAAAGCCGTTATTATTGGCGATGCCAAAGCCGATAAAACCCCCGAACTCATTACCAAGTTTGGCCAATACGTTCATTCGTTAAGCGGCAGATACATTACGGCCGAAGACGTGGGCACAACCACCCCCGATATGGATTTGATACGCCAAGTAACGCCTTATGTTACGGGTATATCGGAATCAATAGGAGGCTCTGGAAATCCTTCGCCAGTTACTGCCTATGGTGTATTTATGGGCATGAAAGCGGCTGCCAAGCAACAATTTGGTTCAGAAAACTTAGCAGGAAAAAAAGTGATGGTGCAAGGAATTGGCCATGTGGGAGAAACTTTGGTGATGCATTTGGTTCAAGAAGGTGCGCAGGTACAAATTACCGACATCAACGAGGAACGATTGCAAGAATTACAAGCCAAATACGGTGTAACGATTTACCGTGGCGATGATTTGTATGCTGCCGATGTAGACATCTATGCGCCTTGTGCCTTGGGTGCCACCATCAATGACGAGACCATATATAAACTCAAAGCCAAAGTGATTGCCGGCGCTGCCAATAACCAATTGGCCAATGAACAAGTACACGGAAAAATTTTGCAAGAGCGCGGCATTTTGTATGCCCCCGATTTCTTGATCAATGCGGGCGGAATCATCAATGTATACGGCGAAATTGCAGGCTACGGAAAAGTGGAAGCCTTGCGCAGAACCGAAAATATATACAATACAACCCTCGAAATTTTCAGTTTGGCCGAAGCCCAACAAAAAACCACCTACCAAGCCGCTTTATGGTTGGCAGAAAATCGCATTGCCGAAAAGAAAAAAGAAACAGCCAAATAATTTTTGGTTGATTTTTTTATTATTATTTTCGCCACGCGTTTGCAGCAAGTAGGCGTATAAATTATAAAGTTCTTACCCGTGTTAAACAGAAGACATATCCGTGTGAAAGTGATGCAGACCATTTATGCGATGCACCAAAATGGTTCAGATCAAGTTGAGAAAGAACAACGATTTTTGCTCAACAGCATTGATGTCATTCAAGATTTATACCTCATGATGCTTTCGGCTATCATCGAAATGGGTAAAAAAGAAGCCGAATACCTTAGCTTGTCCAGTCAAAAACACTTGGCTACCTCTGCCGAAAAGAATCCCAACCCAAAATTCGTAAATAATGCCGTAATTCGGTTATTGTCTCAAAGTGAAAACATTCAACACGCCTTAGACAAACGAAAAATTAATCAATGGATATTAAACGACGACTATATATTGTTGTTGTTGGCCGCCACCAGAGAATCAGAATTGTATGCTGCTTATATGGAAGAATCTGCGACCTCATTTGCAGCTGATCGCGATTTTTTGATTGCCTTGTTTACCGAAGTCATCGCACCAAATGAGAAGTTGTACGAATACCTAGAAGATTTGAAACTCACTTGGATAGACGACATACCCGTGGTGAATACCTTCATCTTGAAGCAACTCACCGCCTTGCAATCGGCCGATCAAAAATGGAAGCTTCCCAAAGTATACAAAGACGAAGACGACCAAGAATTTGCGAAAGATTTATTGATCAAAACCGTATTAAACGAGCCCGAATTGGCAAGTTATTTTAGCGACAAAACACCCAATTGGGATGTCGATCGTATTGCCGAATTGGATACGATTATTTTAAAAATGGCCATTTGCGAATTGTTGCGATTCCCTTCAATTCCGGTAAAAGTTACCTTGAATGAGTATTTAGAATTGGCCAAAGAATATTCTACCCCCAAAAGCAGTATTTTTATCAACGGAATTTTAGATAATTTAGTCAAAGAATTTCAAGCCAACGGAAAATTGCAAAAAACAGGAAGAGGTTTACTATAAAAAGATACCATTATGAATACAAGATTACTTTTTATGTTTGTTTTTTTACTGAGCATTGCTGCCTGTAAAAATGACAACGCTTTGTCAAAAATTGATCCCAATGCGCAGGATGTTCCTGTAGTTTCTGAAGATCAATTGAATCCTGAGCCCAACATTGGTCCAGCGCCAGCAGCTGAGGTTAAAGCCCCAGCGGTTACCAACGGCAAATATCCGGTGATGCAATTTGAAACTAAGGCTCATGATTTTGGTAAAATTAACGGAGGCGATAAAGTGTCATTTGATTTTAAATTTACCAACACCGGAACCGGAGATTTGGTGATTGCCAATGCCGTCGGATCTTGCGGATGCACCGTGCCAGAATACCCCAAAGAACCTGTAGCACCCGGAAAATCGGGGGTGATGAAGGTGACCTTTAATTCGGCTGGAAAATCAGGGATGCAACAAAAAACAGTAACCATTACTACGAATACCAAATCACAAAAAGAACTATTAACTATCAAAGCTGCTATTACGCCACAAAGTGGTATTTTAGGGCACTAAATCTTTATTTTTATGCAACAGATTCAACAATTTTTGCCGTTTATTTTAATGTTTGTGGTGATTTATTTTTTCATGATTCGTCCGCAACAAAAACGCGTTAAACAAGAAAAACAATTTGAGGCCGATTTAAAAGTAGGCGATAAAATTGTAACCAAAAGTGGCATCCACGCCAAAATTGTCGAGCTCAATGACACTACCATCATCATAGAAACCATGTCGGGCAAACTCAAAATGGAGCGCTCGGCTATTTCAATGGAATTGTCGGCGGCTTTGGCAAAAAAATAATTCTATCGAACTCATACAAAAAAAAGCAACCTTTTGGGGTTGCTTTTTTTTTAAAATAACTTTTGACAGGAACTTAAATTGAACCTAATCAATTGCTGTTTTTTTACATTTTAGAAAAATCTGTCGTGGCGGTCAATTGCGCAATTTGTACAATCACCTCTACGGCCTTTTGCATGCTTTCTACCGGCAAGTATTCGTATTTGCCATGAAAGTTATGTCCGCCGGCAAAGATGTTTGGACAGGGCAATCCCATATAGGATAAGCGGCTTCCGTCGGTTCCGCCTCGAATGGGTTTAATGAGGGGTGTAATGCCCAAATTGCGCATGGCTTGTTCGGCCAAATCTACAATAAACATTTGGGGCACTACTTTTTCTTTCATGTTGTAGTACTGGTCTTTTACTTCGGCAATTACGATGTCTTCGCCAAATTGGGCCGCATATTGCGCATTAATTTGAGCTGTGATGGTGTGAATCAGTTGCTTGCGTTGTTCAAAGAGTGTCGCATCGTGGTCGCGAATAATCAATTCCAAAACCGTTTCTTCGATACTGCCTTTGAGGTGATGCACGTGAAAAAAGCCTTCGTAATCTTGGGTTTCTTGCGGCGTTTCTCCTTTGGGTAAAGCATTGATAAAATCGTTGGCAATGAGCATCGAATTGATCATTTTTCCTTTGGCATAACCCGGATGCACACTTTTCCCTTTGAAAGTGATGGTTGCTCCAGCCGCATTAAAATTTTCGTATTCCAATTCGCCTAGTTGACTGCCATCCATGGTGTAAGCCCAGTCAGCCCCAAATTTTTCTACGTCAAAAAAGTCTGCTCCACGACCAATTTCTTCATCAGGCGTAAAACCCACCCGAATTTTTCCGTGCTTGATTTCGGGGTGTTGCACCAAGTATTCCATGGCCGAAATAATTTCGGTAAGTCCTGCTTTGTCGTCGGCACCCAGTAAAGTCAGGCCATTGGTTGTGATGAGTGTTTGTCCTTTGTACAATAATAAATCACTAAAATAGCTAGGCGAAAGCACGATGTTTTCTTCGTCATTCAAAATGATGTCACCACCATCATAATTGTGCACCAATTGGGGTTTTACATTGGCTCCAGTAAAATCGGGTGTGGTGTCAAAATGAGAAACAAAACCTATGGTGGGCACCTTGTGATCTACATTGCTTTCTAGTGTGCCCATCACATAGCCTCGTTCGTCTATACTCACCTCGGTAAGGCCAATCTCTTTCAGTTCTTTTACTAAAAAATGGGCCAAATCAAATTGTTTTTTGGTGCTGGGCGTGGTATCCGAATACGGATCAGATTCAGTATCAATAATGGCGTAGCTGATAAATCGGTCAATGAGGTGTTGCATGAAACTATGGATTTAGGTATTCGTAAATTGGACTGCTAAAATACTATTTTTCTTGGCACTTGATAAAGTTTTACACGGGTTTACTCAGGAAAAATTTGGATGTATGTCCCTTAATCCGATTTCCTTGTAATCGAATACTGGGAAAAAATCTGCGCGACCATTTCGACAGAATTGTTTGCCACTAGCGGTAAAAATTCAACATAACTTGTGCTTGCTTCGGCATCGGCTTTGTCTGAGATGGTTCGAATAATCAGAAAGGGTATTTCGTTTACAGTGCACACAAATCCTACCGCAGCGCCCTCCATTTCTACAGCGTCACCTGCTAATTCGGTGGTTAGGTAGTCGTACTGTTGCATTTCCTTCTGGGTTAGAAATTGATCACCTGTTACAATTCTTCCGCAGTGTATTGTGTGCTCAGATTTTGCTGCGAGTGCTAATGTTTTGAGTTGTGTATCGGTTTCAAAAAAGCGGTATGATGTATAGGGCACATGCCCACGGGGAATTCCCAGGGCGGTGGTATTCAAATCATGTTGTATACAATCGTGAGCCACCACGATATCTCCCACGGCATAATTGGGGTTCAATCCGCCAGCAACTCCAGTAAATAAAATGGCTTTGGGTTGGAATGTATCAATTAATTTTTGCGTTACCATAGCAGCAAAAACTTTTCCTACTCCCGATTTTACCACTACTACTTCTTGGCCAAACAGTTGGCCTTGGTAAAATCGAATTGCGTTCCATTGCACAAAGGTTTGTTCTTGCATTACCTCAAGATAGGCTTGAATTTCTTCGTCGAGGGCGCCAATTATGGCGATGGGTGATTTCATTGTATTTCGTTTTGAGAAAATGTGTTTTTTAATTGGATTCCGGTTTCGTTTCGCTTTAGCGCTTGTTCGATTAAAAAAGCACAGTTTTGGGCTGCAGTTGCATACGACATTCCCTTTGCTTGTATATTCGAAATGCAATTTCGTTGTGCATCGCTGGTCACTTCATTTGGTGCAAAGGTCAGGTAAAGACTCATACTGGTTGGAGCGCTCAATCCGGGTCGTTCGCCAATAAGTACCACAACCAATTTGGCCTCCAGGCTTTGAGCTATTCCATCGCCCAGTGCTACCCGAGCTTCGGTGGCAAGACAAGCGGGAGCAATTTGGTACTTGGCTTTTTCTATCAGAGGGAAAAGTGCTGTAAAAAATGGCAGCGCATGTTGTTGAATGGCAGCGGGAGATAATCCATCCCCCAATACAAACACAAGGTCATAGGGTTTGGCCGATTTCCATTGCTGCAGTTCTTCTCGGGATTCGTCTGATAGCTGTCTGCCCAAATCAGGACGCAACAGGTATTCTTCTCGATCGTTGGCTTTGCTTTTCACCCGAACGGTACTGCAAAAAAAGGCTTCCATTTCTGAAGCCATTTCCAGATAATCTAGCGGAGTTGTCAAGGCATCCTTTGCTGCGGCATGTGCCCAAGCAAAAGCCAAGGAAGCCGAACTCGGAATCGAAGTGCCTGTGTTTCCTATTCCGATGCGTGCCGGAGTGTATGCTTTATATTCGGCTAAAATTTCAGGGACTGTTTTGCGCATCATTGCAGGTATTGGAGTAATGGATGAGCGGCCGAAATAGTGTCCTGTATTTCGTGTTGTTGCAACCACAATTCAAACTCTGGAGCTGGTTTAAGCTGCATTAATTTTTGTGTGCTGCGAACATCGTGAAAGGAGGAGGTTTGGTAATTGAGCATCACGTCATCGGCTCCGGGAACGGCCATTATAAATGCACAGCCCGCTGCGCCCATTTGGACGAGAATCGAATCCATGTCGTTTTGATCGGCGTCAGCGTGATTGGTATAGCACACGTCCATGCCCATAGGCAATCCCAATAATTTGCCGCAAAATAAATCTTCGAGTGCGGCCCGACAGATTTGCTTGCCGTTGTGTAAATATTCGGGGCCAATAAAACCCACCACCGAATTCACCAATAACGGATTGAATTGCCGTGCTACCGCATAGGCTCGAGCTTCGCAAGTTTGTTGGTCAACGCCCTGATGTGCATTGGCAGAAAGCGCTGATCCTTGCCCGGTTTCAAAATACAGGCATTGGTTGCCAATCGTACCCCGATTCATCGAAAGACCGGCCTCCAAGCCTTCTTGTAAGAGCGCCAAATTTACCCCAAACGAAGTGTTGGTTTGTTCTGTTCCGCCTATGGATTGAAAGACCAAATCTACGGGAACCTGCTGCTCAATGAGTTGCAAAGTTGTGGTGAGGTGGGTCAATACACAGGACTGGGTAGGAATGGAGAAACGGTCAATTATATCGGCCAAAAGATGGTGTATTCCCGCAATTTGGGCTGGATTATCACTGGCCGGATTCACGCCAATTACGGCATCTCCACAGCCATACAACAAGCCTTCGATTACCGAGATCCCAATTCCTTTTAGGTCGTCAGTAGGATGATTGGGCTGCAGCCGCGAGGACAATCTGCCCGGCAAGCCAATGGTGTTTCTAAATTTACTGGGATTAGAACATTTTTGGGCTACTACCATCAAGTCTTGGTTGCGCATGATTTTCGAAACTGCTGCCACCATTTCGGGCGTGAGTCCCCAACTAATTTCACGAAGAATTCTTGTTGAGGCGGCATCAGATAACAACCAATCCCGAAATTCCCCCACAGTAAAACTAGCCACGGGCTGAAATGCAGCGGGTTGGTGCTGATCGATAATAAGCCGGCTCACCTCGTCTTTTTCATAGGCAATAGGCAGTTCGTTCAAGAAATGTTTAAGGGGAATATCGGCCAAACAGTATTGAGCAGCCACGCGTTCGGAAGCGCTATTGGCCGCAATTCCAGCCAAGGCATCGCCAGTGCGAAAAGGGCTTGCCTTTGCCATTACCGTCTTCAGATCCGGAAAATGATACTTGACGAGCTGTTGTGTAAAGGTATACATGGGTTAGTACTCTTCTCGGGTTAGGATGGATGTTTTTTCTAAATTCCCAAACCATTTAAACCCCAAAAATGTGAGTAGTAGTCCGCTAAAAAACAAGAGGGCCATTAGCGGATTGTAATAGATGATGGCAACCAAACACAAAAGCGAAAGCACTAAGGCAATAAGCGGAAAAACAGGGTAGAAAGGCGCCCTGTACAACGGTTGGTAATCGGCTTGTTGGTGTAAACGAAACAAACTGAGCATACTTATGGCATACATCGTAACGGCTCCTAATGCCGAAATGATAATTACTTGGGCTGTAGTTCCGGTGAGTAGAGCCAGTAATCCCAGTGTGCCACCAACCAACAAAGCCCAATGTGGGGTGCTGAATTTGGGGTGCAATTCACTCAATTTTTCTGGCAGGTATCCGCTTCGCGAAAGGGCAAACAATTGCCGAGAATAACTGGTGATTAAGCTGTGAAAAGAGGCAATTAGACCAAATAACCCAATGCTGGCAAATAGTTTAGTCCAGTGGTTGTCTCTGCCCAATACCTGACTAATGGCTTCGGGCAAGGGATAGTCTATTGCTTTTAGGAGCGTCCAATCGCCAATACCGCCACTCAGAATCATGACACCCAGTGCCAACAAGATTAAGGTTGCTAAGGCATACCCGTATCCTTTTGGAATAGCCTGCTTCGGATTTTTTACTTCTTCGGCCACCATCGCTAATCCTTCTATTCCCAAAAATAACCAAACAGCAAAGGGTAAGGCTTCAAAAACACCGCCCCAGCCAAAAGGCATGCCATGGTGGGTAAAGTTATCCATTTTAAAAGCCGGACTCACAATGCCCATAAACAAGAGCAATTCACCAACTGCAAGCAGGGTTACAATAAGATTAAACACGGCCGATTCTTTTATCCCAATAAAATTTATGATCGAGAAAATCACATAACACGCAATTGCAGTGCTTTGTACGGGAATTTCAGGTAGTAAAAAATGCAGATAACTTCCTAGTGCTAGTGCAATTGCCGGTGGAGCCAATACAAATTCTACACAACTGGCATACCCAGCGACTAATCCGCCATTGGGGCCAAAGGCTTTGTAGGCAAACGCAAAGGGTCCACCCGCATGAGGAATGGCGGTAGTGAGCTCGGTAAAACTAAAAATAAAGGTGATGTACAACACGGCAACCAGGCAGGTAGCGACTAAAAATCCCAACGTTCCGGCCACATTCCAGCCGTAATTCCAACCAAAATATTCGCCCGAAATCACTAAACCTACACCCAAAGCCCACAAGTGCAGTGGAGTGAGTACTTTTTTTAATTGGTTTGTTTTGCTCGTATTCATGAAGTTGGGGATCGGGTAAAAAAATCCCTTAGCTTATTTTAAACTAAGGGATTGTATAAGGTTAATTGGCTTAGGCTTCTGACTCTTCCGACTCTTCTGAGGCAACTGTTGGCTCTGCGGCATCGGCTACTGGAGCATCTTCTTCCGCAACGGGAATGGCTTGTTGACTCAAGTAATTGGCTTTTACATCGTCATAAAATTTGGCATTGGTCACTTGCATGTAGGGCATTAACCACAAGAAACCAATTCCAAAAGTTAGGATACACAATAAAGCCCAGCCAATAAAACGAAGGCCTAAGCAAAAATATTTCCATTTGTAGCCGTCCATCATGGCTTTACTTTTATCGATTGCTTCCATGGCATCTATTGAATCCTCGTCGGCTATAATGTAAAAAGTCATCGAATACGAAAGCGCCGCAATAATTCCTGGAATAATTAACAACAACATCCATAAAATGATAAATAGTACCATCAAGAAATAGGCAGCCAAAGCCAAGCCAAATTTGTTGAACCCTTCGAATAATTGGTTTATGTTGGCCTCTTTATCTCTTGCCAATGCCAACGAAAAAGTAGCCAATCCGATGGCCATTGGCCCGCCAATTAAAAGGCCAATAATTGCTCCTGCAAATGGAATTAGCTGGATTGCAACCATTACCAACATATACACGAGAAGGGCGCCAATGGCTTGCCCCCATTTGCCAGCCAAAGATTCGCGGGCTTGTTGCATTAAAACTGTGTTTTCTGTACTCATACCTGTTTTTTTTAGATCCTACTCATTTGGCTTTTCGGTTTTCGCCCTCACACAGCTTCCCCGTGAGTGGGAGTTTTAGTTTAGTTGTGACGAATATACTAAAATCGTTTTTTATAAACCGCCAGTTGTTATTGCTTTTCCTTAAAAATATGCAGCAGCAATAAAGCCAAATCGGGATCTACATGATGGATACTGCCCGTAGTGATAGCAACCCCAACTCCACCATAAGGATTTATAGCAGCCTCGGCGAGACCAATTCCCCCAAAATTTAAGAAATAGCAGTAACCTTCGGTTTGCTTGGATAAGAACAAGGTACTGCCTGTAAAGCCGCCTTTGTTGATGCGCAATTCGTCTTGCAGCGTCAAATCATAGGTGCGGTAAGTGCCCGTAGTGATTTCCTGTTTTTGCCCTTGTACTTTATAGGATTGTAGTTTGGTGTCTAAAAAATTGTCTGAGCCAAACACGTACAATTTGTTTTTGGGAAGGGCTTCAGCATTAACCTCAAAAACAGCTTCATTGGCATAATACACCCATAGCGTGAGTTCACCAAGCTGCGGCTCGTTGGCAATAAAGCGGTCAAAACGAAAAGCGTTGCCGCCTAGTTCTTGGGCTTTTACCTTTATTGCCTCATACAATTTGCTGATGTTTTTGAGGCTCCCGCTGGCTTTTATTTTTGCTACATATACCGCTTGGCTTAAGCTAATATTGGGACTTAAATAGCTAAATTGCCTGTACTTGGGCTGTTGTAGCGTGTCATTTGTTTCTATGACTTCTATTTTTTGTGCCCAGTGTTGTGTAGGGACAAACAACAGCATTAAGAATATATAATATTTCATAGGAGTGGGAAAATAAGTAGTTCAAATTTACTTGGTTTTAGTCTCAGATGTATCTGCATATAAAAATTATAGCAGAAAGGGCTGCATTTTTATAATTAAAACGATTTGGTGCAGCAATTTTATCGATAAACTACAAGTCAGGTGGCGTTGGTAGATTTTTTTGTCCGTTTAACGAATTTAATTTTTTAAGAGAATCACTCCCGTTATGTTTGTCCTGTAAAATAATAATACCAATAAGATGGAGAATTTTTTTAATCCTGTTTATCGTGAGGAATATATGCAGGGTTTTACTATAGGTCTAAATCCCAGTGAAGAAAACCATATGGTTGATCAATCAAAAACAGCATTCAATTCGGGTTTTCGATACGGCCGCGAGGAATACGAACGATTAAACGGTAAGATTACCCTAGGCATTCCCAAACACATCCTAACTGATAAAATCCTTGATGAATTTATGTTGGCAGGCATGTTGGGCATGGAAATAGAATACACGCAATACACAAATCATCAGTTGTATATCATCGAACAATGGTACAAAAGTGGCATCGAAAAATACGATCCCAATGAAACCATTTATTTGATGGCTTTTTTAGAATCTACAGGCATCGAAGTGCGTCAAGTTTCAAGAAACTAGCCTTTTATTAGTTGTAAAAATTGCCGCAATGGCATACTAGCAGTTTATCCTAAACGAAATCAAATCTCGCCCTACAAGCCGCTTTCAACACTTCTAAGTTGATGTCTTTGAGGGATTTAAATTTGATGCAATACCCCGTTACACTGGCTTTTCCCAGTTGAGCTCCAAAGTTTTGTTGTAAATAGTTTTTGTCAGGGAATCCCATAATATACACTGAAATACCGGTAGAATTGGCGCTAATTCCCACCTGATAAAATTCCCGACTACTTCTGTCTGCATACTGCAAAAATTGGGTTTCATACCCAATATTAGGATTGGCAATCACTTTGCCTTCGCTGTTTTTTCCGTCCAAATACCATAGTTTACAGCCGGGTTTCATCGCGAGTATGCATTCGTGCAAGTCTTGTAATTCGCTGCGTTTGGGTTCTTCTATACTGGCGATGTAGGTATTTATTTGGTAGTTGATATCTGACATAACAAGATGAATTCGTGCGGCAAACCTATGAAATTTTGTTTACTGTTTTTGGTTAAAAAGTTTAGGGTTTATGCATAAAATAAAACTGTCAACCGTTTTTAGTATATCCAGAAAACTTCCAACTCCCAACTTCCCAAATTATTAATACACCCAAACCTTTTCTTGCTGAATGTTGTTTTCTGAAATCAATTTCACCCAGTAAATCCCTTTGGGCAAGCTACTCAAGTCGAGTTGGCTGCTGTGTTGTTCCCGAAGAACCACTTGTCCGCTTGTGCTGTAAACAAGGACTTCCGTATACTTTTGATTGTGTAGAAATAAAACACCCGAGGTAGGATTGGGGTAGAGTTGGGTTTTGGTTGATTGAAACGAAGCTGAAGTCAATAACGGTCCCACGCAATGCTCGGTTTGCAAGTAATCAGATTCTAGCCCGGAGCTATACACTGCAGTGACATGCATGTCAAAGCCATTTGGGGATGGTTGCCCTTGGTTGTTGAAGCTTAAAAAATCGGTGGTGCAATTGGTAACAATGCCAAAAACTTGCGTATTCAAATAATAAACGGAAGTTTCAGTTTGAAACCGATACAGTTCGTTGTTGCGGTATACGTTGTAGCCCAAGAGTTCATCATGCGGTTGAGCCGGCGCTTCCCACTGCAATTCAAAAAAGTTGTTCGGGTAGTCGTAGTAGTGCATCCAACTTAGATTTTGTATCGGATTGAGTTGCGCCCATGCAGTCATTTGAAAAATGAAATAACAAATGAAGCCGAATATAAGTTTTTGCATGATTGGTTGATTTAACGTTAATATTTATTATGTCAAAACTAGTATTAATTTTTTAAATCATTGTTTTTAAGTATTTTAATTAAGGAAGTTCCTTTTTCAGTTATCGGATAACTTCCAACATCCATATCCACACTTCATATTCATCTACCCAATTTTTATTTCTCGCAATCCCGAGGTCTCGGGATGCAAAGCGTGTTTTTTTGAACACGGATTGAAGAAATGCAAAAAATCTGAAAAATTTTATTGATTTCTCAAATTGTAAAAATCTGTGTTGAGAAAAGATTGCTTTGTCGTTCCTCCTCGCAATGACGTACTTAGTATACTAGCACAAAAACTCCCAACTTCCAACTTCCCACTTCACTCATTTGTGCCTAAACCAACAATCACTCCGCTGGGTTTCGTAGTTTTTAAATACCGTATTTACAGGTGCGCCGTGAATCAGTTGGGAATTGTATTGCATTCGGGCCACATAATTAAACACGCCCATGTCGCCGGTGAACGCTGTTTTGTTTTCTCGATTTCCCAACTCGTGAAATGCACATAATTGCTGAATAAATTGATAAAACAGGGTAGCGTTTGCCCCAATAATTCCACAATTTAAAAGGGTTTCCTTGGCAAATGCCGTTTCAAAATGCGCGTAAGCTGCAATTTTATCCCGCAAATGCGTGCCGTGCGCCTGCATCCAATCGTTGTGTAATAATTTGGGTTCATCACCACAAAAAACAACTTGCTTATTATTCAGAAAAAAAGGATCTGTAAAGGGGTTTTTTACCAAAACCACATCTGAAACGTCGGTGCAAAAAACAGTATCAAGCTGCGATATATTTTGTTCTAAAAAATCGCGGTACACAAAATACCGAAACACGTTTGGGTTATAGCTTGGATTGTATTCAATGCGAATAAATGAAACAAAATCAGTAGTATATTTTTTACAGCTTTCTTCTGAAAACCCATTGTGAAAAAGAATCCCTTGCACCTGAGCCTTTGCCAATGAATCGGCCCAGTCGCGCACGAGTGTATAGTCGTCGTGTGCCAAGCTGGTATTTCGGTTCACATCATAGATTCCTGAGATGTGACAAGCCAATACTAGGTTTTTGCTGGGATGAATATGCGGAAGATCAAAGTGCATTGCTCAAATTGGCTTTGATTAGCCTTGCGCAAATGCTGTTGGGCATGGTTCGGTGGTAAATGTAGGTGCGGAGATTTACTTTTTTTACTTGAAATAGGGAAGTGGCTTTTTCGAAAAAATCGGCGTCAGCGGCAAAGCCTGTTTTAAATTTGAGGCTTTTAAATACTTTTTTACGGCCAAACAAGGTGCCAAATAAAACGGTTTCATCCAAGTGGATGAGTTGCGTCACATCATCTTTGTCGGGTACATAATAGTCGGCGTCGGTATTTACAATGGTTTCTGTTGTAGAACAAATCAAATCCAGCTTTTCGATTTCGGCCAGGCAAGCACGCAAATGATGCGGCTTGTATTCGTCGTCGCTGTCTAATATCGTGATATATTCTCCACTGCTGTTCTTCACGCCCCGATTGATCGATTCCGATTGACCTTGGTTGCAGTGGCGAATGTAAATAATTTTGTCTTCGTGCTGCTCTACATATTGCATCAATAATTCCCGGTTGTTTTCTTTGCTGCCGTCGTCAATGATAATGAGTTCAAAATCCTGAAAATCTTGCATCAATACAGAATCTATCGCTCTTTTTATATAGACGAAATCGGTATTATACACAGCCATTAACACTGAAATAGTTGTTCTTTTTAACATGTTTTCTTGTAGTTAGAAACCGCGCAAAGCTATGATTTTAGGTGGTAGCATCAACAGCTATTTTACAGATTTATTTCGACTAAATTAAGCTAAATCAATTGTAGCTAAAAATAGAACGGGTATACTAATTTTTGCATTACGAATTCAATAAGCAGTATAAATTGTATGCTATATATTTTTATATATCAATGCACAAATTTCAATCGATATGATCGCAATCAATAAGATAAACACCCATTTTCTGGCGCTTTCTTTCACCGCAATTTTACTCCCAATAAAGCCGCCACAGTAACTTCCTATTGCCAAAATGCCGCCATAGATCCAATTTACATCATCATGTAGTGCAAATAAACACAAGGATACAAAACTGAATATGAGACATAAAGCACTTTTTGTTGCATTGGCTTCTACGAAGTCAATACCCAGGTGTAGCATCAAAGAAAATAAGATAAAGGTAGCCGTGTCGAGTACAATAATGCCGCCCCACAAACCCAATATAAAAAAGAGCAGATAACTCACAAACGTGATTTTGGTTTGTGTATTTATTTTTTTAAGCGTCAAATTTTTGAATTTATAGATTGCTAGAAAAAATGATACAAACAGTGCAATGATGATGATGGTATTTACAGATTTAGCTGGCAAATCCTCTACGAATAATACCCCCAAAATTGTTCCAATAACAAGCGGTATTGCTAGTTGAAATGTTCTTTTCCAGTTAATTAATTTTAACTTGTGGAATTGTATGGTTGATGACATAAAGCCAATGAAAACAGGTATTCTGTTGGTTGCATTGGCTATATTGGGTGGAATGCCAAGTGAAATCAAAATCGGTAAAGTTATAGCTGATCCGCTACTAATTACGGTATTTAAAAAGCCTCCGCAGAAGCCTCCAAGAAGTAATAATACATAATCCCAAAAAGTAGTCATAAACAAGCCAATTATAGATCTAAATTATTTTTAATCTCTAAAATTTTAAGGCACGAATTTAATAAAAAAAGGTATTGGTTGTCGGTTGTCTGTTGTCTGTTCTCGGTTGTTGGTTTACAGTCAACTTCCCACTTCCCACTTCCCACTTATTCACTACATTTACCAAAACATAAAAACTATGACACGATCGGCGCAACTTCTCACACTGCGAAGCGAAATAATCATCGATGCAACACGCAGTTCATTGCCGCTTGAACAATTTCAAAACGAATGCCTGCGCCCTATACTCAAGTTTCAAAATAATGTAATTATCGCCTTGTTTAAGGCGCAAATTCAGGCTGCCGAAATTCCTACAAAAAGTGCAGCGATCGAAAATTTCGTTAAACTGCGTTTGCAAAAAGACACCGCTCTCAGAAATGCTTTAGTAGGGTTGGTCTTGGCACTCCTTACCGAAGAAGAAATGCCCTTTTACCTCGACCACAAAAGCGATTTAAACAAACGAATTTTAGGGATGTTGTGTCAACGAATTGAGGTAGGTTTTAGGTTGTAGGTTTTAGGTTTGGGAGATTTAAAGATTTTGTATTGAAGCCAAAGTTTGGGCCCGAAGCTTTGGGCCCGAAGTGTGAGGATTCAATATTGGAATTTCTTATCAACTGTTCTTAGTATACTTAGAAAACTTCCAACTTCCCACTTCCCGCTCTTCATCCACAATTTTTCATTTTTACTTATTCATTATTAATTAATAAGATTAAATTCTACTTTTGTCCCGCAAATAATTCCTCATGTACAAACTCCTTCTTCGTCCGATCCTGTTTTGGTTTGATCCCGAACAAGTGCATTATTTTACCTTTGCGTGCATTCGTTTGTTGCATAAAATTCCGGGCTTTGGTTGGTTGTGCAATCAAGTGTATGCGGTCAACGACCCGCGCTTGGAACGCGAAGTATTTGGGTTAAAATTTAAAAATCCGGTAGGATTAGCGGCTGGCTTTGACAAAGATGCCAAGTTGTACCAGGAATTGGCCAATTTTGGATTTGGATTCATCGAGATTGGAACGCTTACGCCCAAGCCACAGGCCGGTAATCCTAAAAAACGTTTGTTTCGACTCAAAGCCGACAGTGCCATCATCAACCGCATGGGCTTTAATAATGGAGGAGTAGATGCGGCCGTTTTGCGTTTGCAACAAAACCAAGGAGTGTTAATTGGCGGAAACATAGGAAAAAACAAAGATACCACCAACGAAACCGCTACTTCCGATTACGAAATTTGCTTTGACGCCTTGTATGAGGTGGTCGATTATTTTGTGGTGAATGTGAGTTCGCCCAATACACCCAACTTGCGTGCATTACAAGACAAAGAGCCACTCACACAGTTGTTGCAAACTTTGCAAAATAAAAATTTGTCCCAAGTCAAGACCAAACCCATTTTGCTCAAAATTGCCCCCGATCTCACCGACGAGCAATTGCTTGACATCATCGACATTGTAAAAACCACCCAAATTGCGGGCGTAATTGCCACCAATACTACGCTATCCAGAGAAGGCTTGCAGTCTGAAAACAAAGTCGAAATGGGCGGATTGTCTGGCAAACCTTTAAGCCAACGCTCCACAGAAGTGATTCGATTTCTGGCAGAAAAAAGCAATCGGGCCTTTCCAATCATAGGTGTAGGTGGCATTCACAGCGCCGAAGACGCCCTCGAAAAGCTCGAAGCTGGAGCCAGTCTGGTGCAGTTGTATACCGGTTTTATTTATGAAGGTCCGGCCTTGGTGAAAGCCATTAATCAAAAAATCGCACTATCTTTAGCCATCAAATAGTAGCTGTGAATCCCATCAAAATCATCGAATGTCCCCGCGATGCCATGCAAGGCATCAAGGAATTTATACCCACCCAGCGCAAGGTCGATTACCTGCAGTCGCTGTTGCGTGTTGGTTTTGACACCATCGATTTTGGGAGTTTTGTGTCGGCCAAGGCCATTCCGCAAATGCAAGATACCGCAGCCGTTTTGGCGCAACTCGATTTGTCGCAAACCCAAAGCAAATTATTGGCCATCATTGCCAATACCCAAGGCGCTCAAACTGCAGCACAGTTTCCCGAAATTCGTTATTTGGGGTTTCCGTTTTCGATCTCCGAGAATTTCCAAATGCGAAATACCCATAAAACCATGGCCGAATCCTTGCTAAGTTTGCAAGAAATTCTCGACATTGCCCAGGCGCACAACAAAGAAGTAGTGGCCTATTTGTCGATGGGATTTGGCAATCCCTATGGCGATCCTTGGAACGTAGAAATTGTCGCCGAATGGACCGAACGTTTGGCCCAAATGGGCGTGAGCATACTGTCGCTTTCTGATACCATAGGCAGTTCGACTCCCGAGGTAATCTCCTATTTGTTTTCGAATTTGATTCCGCTTTATCCCAACATTGAGTTTGGGGCCCATTTGCACACCACGCCCACCAAATGGTTTGAAAAAGTAGATGCCGCTTATGGTGCCGGTTGCCGTCGTTTTGACGGAGCCATTCAAGGATTTGGTGGTTGCCCAATGGCCAAAGATGAACTCACCGGCAACATGCCCACCGAGAAATTATTGTCCTATTTCACCACGCAAAAAGAAGCAACGGGCACCAGTCCGATGAGTTTTGAAAGCGCCTACAACGAGGCCACCAAGATTTTTAAACACTACCATTAAAAATCGATTTAAGTCCCATTTTTCGCGGATTTTCTAAATTAATTTCTTTATATTTGCTCGCAATTTAACTACAACTTCAAATTGCAATGAACGCACACCACACGAAAATTATCGGCGAAGGATTAACCTATGATGATGTCCTTTTAGTTCCCAATTATTCTACTGTGCTTCCCCGCGAAGTGCGCATCCAATCTCGATTTTCTAAAAACATTACCTTAAACGTACCCATCGTTTCAGCGGCGATGGATACCGTAACCGAAAGTGCTATGGCTATTGCAATGGCACAAGAAGGCGGAATTGGTGTGTTGCACAAAAACATGAGCATCGAGCAACAAGCAGCCAAAGTACGCAAAGTAAAACGGGCCGAAAGCGGTATGATTATCGATCCGGTTACCTTAACGCTCACCGCCACGGTAGGCGATGCCAAATCTCTCATGAAAGAACACGGCATTGGCGGAATCCCAGTGGTTGACGAACACGGTATTCTGAAAGGAATCACCACCAACCGCGATTTGCGCTTCGAAAAAGTAAACAGTCGTCCCATCACTGAGGTCATGACGCACAAAAAGTTAGTCACTGCAGCCGTAGGCACCACCTTGCAAGAAGCCGAAGGTATTTTACAAGAAAATAAAATCGAAAAATTACCCGTAGTCGACCAAAACTATAAGCTAGTGGGCTTGATTACATTCCGAGATATCACCAAATTGACCCAAAAACCCATCGCCAACAAAGATACCTTTGGTCGTTTGCGCGTTGCTGCTGCCATTGGCGTAACTGCCGATGCTTTAGATCGTGCCGCTGCTTTAGTGCAAGCGGGAGTGGATGCGGTAATAATTGATACCGCCCACGGACATACTGAAGGCGTAGTGAACGTATTAAAATTAGTTAAAGCACAATTCCCGAGTATCGATGTAATTGTCGGAAATATTGCCACACCCGAAGCCGCTTTATATTTAGCCCAACACGGTGCCGATGGCGTAAAAGTAGGTATTGGCCCGGGTTCAATTTGCACCACGCGTATTGTAGCCGGGGTTGGATTTCCGCAATTCTCTGCTGTATTAGAAGTGGCTGCAGCTCTAAAAGGCAGTGGCGTTCCCGTTATTGCCGATGGAGGTATTCGCTATACCGGAGATATTCCTAAAGCGATAGCCGCTGGGGCAGATTCTGTGATGTTGGGCTCCTTATTGGCCGGAACCAAAGAATCCCCTGGCGAAACCATCATTTTTGAAGGACGTAAATTTAAATCCTACCGCGGAATGGGTTCGGTGGAGGCCATGCAAGAAGGATCAAAAGACCGCTATTTCCAAGACGTGGAAGACGATGTAAAAAAATTAGTACCCGAAGGCATCGTCGGTCGAGTTCCGTACAAAGGCGAATTAAACGAAAGCATGCAACAATTCATTGGCGGTCTTCGCGCCGGAATGGGTTATTGCGGGGCCAAAGATATTCCAACACTCCAAGAAACCGGTCGTTTTGTGCGCATCACCGCCAGTGGCATTACCGAAAGTCATCCGCACAATGTGACGATTACAAAGGAAGCGCCAAATTATTCGAGGTAGTTTATAGCATTCAGCAATCTGCCGTTAGCTTTTTGCCACGAATGCACGAATTTATTTTTTAAATCGATTAGTATTTGATCATCGATGATGATCATTCGAATGAAATAATTAATACGAATTACATTCGTGAATTCGTGGCTAGAAAATTAACATGAAATAGGTTAACAGCAATTAAATTGCTTTTTAGCAAGATGTAGGACTGACAACCGAGAACTGACAACCGATAACAGTTTTAAATCCCCACATAATTACTCGGGCTAATCGCCAGTAATTCTGCTTTAATTTCGTTAGAAACAGCTAAGGTTTGGATGAATTCCTGAATGGCCGCTTGATTAATCACCCCATGCGTACGAGTTAGATCTTTCAAGGCTTCATAAGGATTCGGATAGCCTTCGCGGCGCAAAATCGTTTGAATGGCTTCGGCCACTACGGCCCAGTTGTTTTCCAATTCGCTGGCCAATTTATCTTCGTTTAACACCAATTTATTCAAGCCTTTTAAGGTGGCTTCTAATGCAATAATCGTGTGGCCAAAAGGAACACCGATGTTGCGCAACACCGTGCTGTCAGTCAAATCTCGTTGCAAACGGGAGATGGGTAATTTGGCCGATAAATGCTCAAACAAGGCATTCGCCATTCCTAAATTGCCTTCTGAATTTTCAAAATCTATCGGGTTTACTTTGTGTGGCATGGCCGAGGAGCCAATTTCGCCCGCTTTAATTTTTTGCTTGAAGTAATCCATTGACACATAGGTCCAAATGTCGCGGTCCAAATCGATCAAGATGGTGTTGATGCGTTTAAGCGCGTCAAAAAAAGCGGCAAAATGATCGTAATGTTCTATTTGTGTGGTGGGAAAGGAGTGGTGCAAGCCCAAGGTATCGCTCACGAAATCAGTACCAAACTTGCGCCAATCTACTTGCGGGTAGGCCACGTGGTGCGCGTTGTAATTTCCGGTTGCTCCTCCAAATTTGGCCGCAAAAGGAATCGAAAACAACAAACGCAATTGCTCTTCCAAACGTTCTACAAATACCCCAATTTCCTTGCCCAAACGGGTAGGCGAGGCGGGTTGTCCGTGGGTGCGGGCCAACATCGGAATCTCGGACCAAGCCACACTCATTTCTTTGAGTTTGGCGACCACAGCAATTAGTGATTTTAAATAAACATTGTGAAAGGCCTCCTTGGTTGATAGCGGAATGGCCGTATTGTTGATGTCTTGCGAAGTCAATCCGAAGTGGATGAATTCTTTGTAAGGAGCCAAGTCCAAACGGTCAAAGGCTTGTTTGATAAAGTATTCCACGGCTTTTACATCGTGGTTGGTGGTTTGCTCAATGTCTTTGATGGCTTGTGCATCGGCCGTTGAAAAATTCTCATACAAGCTGCGCAAAGCCAAAAACACACTTGGATTTACTTTACTTAATTGCAGCAAAGGCAATTCACACAAGGCAATAAAATATTCTATTTCTACCAAAACGCGGTAGCGAATTAAGGCTTCTTCTGAAAAATAGGCCGAAAGCGATTCGGTCTTGCTTCTGTATCTTCCGTCAATCGGTGAAACGGCATTTAATTCGTGTAGTGCAGCCATGGTGTAGTGTGTTGAAAATAAGGCGCAAATATAAGACTTTGCTGAGGTTTATAAAAGGCAAACACCCGAAAAAAAAGTAGATTAATTCCCCAATAGTTCAGGCAGTATGCCCATAAAATCCCGAAGTCCTTCGCTGGCTGTTTTGGCAATCACGGTGATTGGATTGGGTAGGCTGGGCAGTCTCGCCGGATTCAAATCGATATAGACAATGGGCACTGTTGTATCGGCATAGTCAACCAAACCGGCTGCAGGATACACTTGCATGGATGTACCAATGACCAAAACTAAATCGGCTTTTGCCAAAAGTGGAATGGCTTCTTCGATTGCGGGAACTTCTTCGCCAAACCACACAATATGCGGACGCAACTGATTTCCCTGTGTATCGGTATCGCCCCAATGCAAATCATCGAGCTGTTCGTAAAGGGTATGTTCATCGGTTACCGAACGCACCTTGGTCAATTCGCCATGCAAATGCAACACCCGAGTACTTCCGGCACGTTCGTGCAAATTGTCTACGTTTTGGGTCACGATGTCAATGTGGTATTCCGATTCTAATTGGGCTAAAAGTAGATGGCCTTCGTTGGGATCCACCTGCCGCAATTGACGCCTGCGTTGGTTGTAGAATTCCAAGACCAATTTCGGATTTTTACGCCAACCTTCGGGCGAGGCCACCTCCATAATGTCGTGGTTTTCCCACAAGCCATTTTTGTCTCGAAAGGTTGAAATTCCACTCTCGGCCGACATCCCGGCGCCACTCAATACCACGATATTTTTTTTCATAATCCGAAAGGGCTTTTTGTATTTTTGCCAAAATTAAACAATCTATGCCTGATCTCGACTACTTGGCCTATTTAGAAGAATTCCTCACCGACGCCCGCAAAGAAAAGTTTCTCAAGGTGTTGTCCCAACGTACCAATCATTTTACCGTGGCGATAGAAGATGTGTTTCAATTGCACAACACCAGTGCAGTCATGCGCAGTTGTGAGGTGTTTGGGATTCAACAATTGAATGTAGTCGAGGAAAAATTTGGCAAAAGTATTGACAAAGAAATTGCCATGGGAGCCCAAAAATGGGTTGATGTCAATCGGTTTGAGTCGATTTCGGATTGCATTCAAGACTTAAAAGCTAAAAATTACCGCATCATTGCGACAACGCCACACGAAAATGATTGTTTGTTGGATGATTTTGATATCACGCAACCGGCTGCCTTGTTTTTTGGAACAGAGCGCGATGGCTTGTCACAAGAAGTGTTGGATCAGGCTGATGGCTTTTTGAAAATTCCGATGCGGGGCTTTACCGAAAGCTTGAACATATCAGTTTCAGCCGCGATTATCATTCAAAATTTGATGAGTAGATTGCATCATTCAGATTTAAATTGGCAACTAAAGGAAGAAGAGATTTTACAAAAAAGAATCGATTGGGCACGCAATACTATCAAAGACATCAAGCGAATAGAAGCGCGGTATTTTGCCGAACGAAAAGGCTAATTATTTCTTTTTGAGGATTTTGTATTCCTCGTAACATTCACTTATGGCGTCCATGATTTGCAAGTCGTTGGCCGTTTTAATAAAGGCTTCCGAATAGTTACAGCGTTCCATGATTTCGGCAATTTCTTTTTTGTCTATGCCCAATAATACGGCCAAGGTTTCTCGGTCAAATTTAGATTCCAAGAGGTTGCGCACCGTGTCGTCTTTCTTCATCTTTTTGAGTCGTCGCAACTCTACCGATTTTTTTCCGAAGAAATTATAGAGCATATCGGCTGGATTAAATATAGAACCCAGTACACGTCCTAAGGCATTGGGAGAGCTTTCGCCGGCTTCATAACCTTGTTGCAAACCCGAAATGCTGTAGCGGTAATTTTCGGCAGTAGGAATTAATTTGGTATCCACCTCCAAATAGCCCGTGAGGTAATAGGGCATGATGTTTACTTCTTCGAGTGCAATGGCTTTTTCTGTGAGTTGAATGTTGGTTTTTCCGCTTTTAATCCAGTCGTTGGTGACACGAACTTTTAGGGATTGAAACCCGATGTAGGAAATGTGAAGCGTATCGTTGGCAGAAACTTCTAATTCAAAATACCCCTTGGCATTGGTTACGGTTCCTAGCACTTTGTTGAGGTTGATGATATTAACATTCTCAACGGGCAGTTTGCTGTTGTCATTGAGAATAATGCCGGTCACTTTTTTGGGTGTTTCGATTTCCTGCGCGGTTATTGCGACTGAAAAAGACATAAAAAAAAAGACTACCCAATACCGCATGTTTTGTTTTTTTGAAGCACTAAAAGTACTAAAACGAACTAAGATATTGGGTAGCCTAAGCTATAATTAGTAGAAAATTAACAAACCAAGGTTAGTCTTTTCTGGGGCGTCTTGGGCGCGGGCTATCACCAAAAGATTCCGAACGTCTCGGAGCTCTAGAGCTGAATCCTTCTGGTTTGGGAGCATCCGTACGACGTGGGGCACGATCAGATCCAAAACCTCCGCTACGGGTTTCGCTGCGTCCACCAAAACCGCTTTCTTTTTTGGGTCCAAAACCGCTGCCGCCACCACGAGGTGCACTGCTGCGTTCACGTCCAAATCCGCCGCCGCCGCTGCTTCTGCCGCCGCCAAATCCACCACCAGAACTTCTTCCGTTGTGGTCTCTTCGTCCGCTGCTGCTTCCGCCACCGCCTTCGTTTTTGGATATTTCTACATTGATGCGACGACCGTTCAAGCTGAAGCCATTCAAAATACTCATTACTTTATCGGTGTGCTCGCCGTCGGTATTAAAGAAAGAGAAACCTTCTTTTACGTCTACTTTAAATACGTCATCACGACCCAAGTCTAGGGTTTCTTTCAAGAAATCTTTCAATTGCATCCAATCAAAATCGTCGCGTGAACCGATGTTTACAAAATAACGCACCGGATCTCCCGCACGAATTTCTCTTGGTTCAGATCCTCTCTCTGGACGATCCCCTTTTTCTCCCGATAAATCGCGTTTCTTTTTGTAGTAGGCAATAAATCGGTTAAATTCTACCGACACCATTTTCTTGATCAACTCTTCTTTGCTCAAGCCGTCCAACACGTCGTTAATGGCAGGCAAATAGTTGTCAATTTCGTGATCTACTTCGGTATCTTTTATTTTATTGGCCAAGTGCAACAACTGAATTTCGCAAATTTCAATTCCGCTAGGGATTGTTTTTTCTTCGAATTTTTGTTTGATGATGCGCTCAATAGACGAAATTTTACGCAATTCACTTTTGGTGATGATTACAATCGATGTTCCTAATTTACCTGCACGTCCGGTTCGACCTGAACGGTGGGTGTAGGTTTCGATTTCGTCGGGCAATTGGTAATTTACTACGTGTGTAATATTTTCTACATCAATTCCACGGGCCGCCACATCTGTAGCTACCAACATTTGAATCTGACGACCTCGAAACGATTTCATTACGCCATCGCGTTGTGCCTGAGATAAATCTCCGTGCAAAGCAGCGGCACTGTATCCGTCTTCGATCAATTTTTCGGCAACGGCTTGAGTATCGCGTTTGGTGCGGCAAAATACCACCGAAAAAATATCGGGATTGGCATCGGCCAAACGTTTCAAAGCTTCGTAACGATCGCGTGCGTTTACACAGTAAAATTCGTGTGATACAGTTGCCGATCCAGAGTTTTTGGTTCCTACGGTTACTTCTGCAGGCTCGTGCATAAATTTCTTAGCAATACGGGCAACTTCTGCCGGCATAGTTGCCGAGAATAACCAGGTGCTTTTGTCGTCGGGCGTATCAGATAAAATCGCAACGATGTCTTCGTAGAAGCCCATGTTGAGCATTTCATCGGCCTCGTCCAAAATACAATAATTAATATTCTTGATGTTTACCAATCCACGATTGATCATGTCTTGCATTCTACCGGGAGTAGCTACAATGATTTGTGCGCCGCGTTTAATTTCACGCGCTTGTTCGGTAATGCTGGCTCCGCCATAAATTGCCACCGTGTGCAATCCGTTTACATATTTAGAATATTGCTTCATCTCGTTGGTGATTTGCAAACACAATTCACGAGTAGGAGATAAAATTAACGCTTGAGTACTTCTGTTGTTAGCATCAATTTTTTGAATCAGCGGAAAGCCAAATGCTGCCGTTTTCCCTGTTCCTGTTTGTGCTAAAGCTACTAAATCAGTGTCTTGTTCCAATAGTACTGGAATCGCTTTTTCTTGCACTTCTGACGGATTCTCAAATCCTAGATCTTTGATCGCCAGCAGTAGCGACTCATTCAGACCTAATTGTTCAAATTTGTTCATTCTTTGTTTTTAAAATTTGGTGCAAAAATAGGGCTAATAAGTGAGATAATCTAATTTGTTACTCATTGAAAATCAGTAAATTAGAATTAATAATAAAATAAGATGTGAATTAGATGCGGCAGGACAACCGCTGTGTAAGAACAAAATGTGCGCTATTGGCTTGTTAAAAACTTTATCAATTGCTGTACCGCAAGTGCGCGATGGCTGCAGCCGGCTTTTTCGAGAGCGGTGAGTTCCGCGAAGGTTTTTTGGTGTCCGTCAGCTTGAAAAATAGGGTCGTAGCCAAATCCGTTGCTGCCTTTTTTTTCTTGTGTAATTTCACCTTTTACAATTCCTGTAAATAAGTGCTGTTTTCCGCTTAAATTCAAAGCAATTACCGTTTTAAACTGCGCCGATCGATCATCAACTTGGGCGAGGCGCTGCAGCACTTTATCCATATTGTCCTCGGCATTTTTTTGTTCGCCGGCATAGCGTGCCGAATATACACCTGGTTCGCCATGCAAGGCGTTTATCTCTAAACCGGTGTCGTCGGCAAAACAATTCAACCCGTATTTTTCGGTCACATAATTGGCTTTTAGTATGGCATTTCCTTCTAGCGTATCGGCAGTTTCAGGGATGTCTTCGGTGCACCCAATATCGGCCAAACTCACCAATTCGATGGTTTCAGAAAGCAGCAATTGAATCTCTTTTAGTTTGTTTGGATTATTCGAAGCAAATACAATTTTCATGCGTTTTGAATTTTTGTTTGCAAAGATACAAGCCCAATTTAGATGCCAACAATTGAGTCGCTTTAATTGTGAATATTTATTTAGTCAAAGTTTTTTTGCTTTGCTTTTTTAGCCCTATTTTTGCGCCTAAATTCAAGGATTACAACGCTATTATTCACAACAATCGTCATGGTAAAAGATTTATTTGAACGCATTCAGAACAATAAAGGACCTTTAGGTAAATGGGCATCTCAAGCTGAGGGCTATTTTGTGTTTCCCAAATTAGAAGGAGAATTAGGGCCGAGAATGCAATTTCAAGGCAAAAATATATTGAACTGGAGTTTAAATGATTATTTGGGCTTAGCCAATCACCCCGAAGTGCGTCAAGCCGATACTGATGCGGCTATCCAATATGGAGCAGCCTATCCGATGGGTGCGCGCATGATGAGTGGGCATACTGAATACCACGAACAATTGGAGCAAGAATTGGCTGCTTTTGTGATGAAAGAATCGGCTTATTTATTGAATTTTGGGTACCAAGGAATTTTATCTACCATCGATGCCTTGGTTACGCGAAACGATGTAATTGTGTATGATGTAGATGCGCATGCGTGCATTATTGATGGCGTTCGTTTGCACAGTGGCAAACGATTTACTTACCGCCACAACGATGTGGAAAGCATGGAGAAAAATTTGCAACGTGCCACGAAATTAGCCGAAACTACGGGTGGTGGTATATTGTTTATTACCGAAGGCGTATTTGGGATGCGGGGCCAACAAGGCAAACTGAAAGAAGTGGTTGAAATGAAGAAAAAATACAATTTCCGTTTGTTGGTTGATGATGCACACGGATTTGGAACCTTAGGAAAAACAGGCGCCGGAGCAGGTGAGGAGCAAGGTTGCCAAGACGGCATCGACGTGTATTTTTCTACTTTCGCCAAATCGATGGCCAATATTGGTGCTTTTGTTGCCGCTGACAAAGACATTATTGATTACTTGAAATACAATTTGCGTTCGCAGATGTTTGCCAAAGCCTTGCCGATGATTCAAACGATTGGGTCGTTAAAACGTTTGGAATTGTTGCGTAAATCGTCTGAGATTAAAGATAAATTATGGGTAAATGTGCGTGCCCTGCAACACGGATTAACCAGCCGTGGGTTCAACATTGGCGACACCAATACCTGTATTACGCCCGTATATCTGGAGGGATCAATTCCCGAAGCGATGATTATGGTGAATGACTTGCGCGAAAACTACGGCATCTTCCTTTCGATTGTAGTTTACCCCGTAATTCCAAAAGGAATTATCTTGTTGCGCATGATCCCAACTGCCTCTCATACCTTGGCTGATATCGATGAAACCTTGGCTGCCTTTGAAGCCATCCGCGAAAAATTGGTCAATGGAACCTATAAAACTATTGCGGCACAGACTACGGTGGATGTTTCGTAAAGTCGTAAAGTCGTAAAGTCTAAAGTCATAAAGTCTAAAGGTATACTGAGAACGGATTAGTTCTAATAAGACCTACTTTTCTTTTTGTTTAACTGACAACAGAAAACAGATAACGGACAACCGAAAACGGACAACCGACAACCTACTCCAACTTCTTCATATACGTACATCTCCTTTTATGAATCACCGGATCAAACGTCTTCCATAAATTGTGAATGGCGTTGTTTTCGTCGAGTTCGGGTGTGCGAATGCAGGTTTCAATTCCAAATCTCTTGAAAGCATTGAAATATTCGATAAACATCGGAGCCGTAACGCCTTTGTTTTGGTAATCGGGGTGAATGCCAATCAGGTAGAACAAGATGGCATTGGTTTTGGTTTTGGCCCGAAGCAAATGGTACCAGCCAAACGGAAATAAACGGCCGTTTGCCTTTTTTAGGGCTTCGGTCAAGGAAGGCATCACGATGCTGAAGGCGATCATTTTATCGTTGGCGTCAAATACAAAATTGATGAATTCGGGGTTGATCATCCCCATGTATTTTTTCTTAAAAAAGGCCTTTTGCGCATCCGAAATCGGAACAAACGAAGACAATTTGGCGTAACATTCATTAAACAAATCAAACATTTGGTCGGCGTATTTCAGAACCTCTTTGGTCGATTTGCAATTCACGACACGCAGTTGGTAGCGTTTGCAAATAAAGTGGGAGGTGCGCTCAAATACTTCTAGTTTCACATTGGCAAAGGGAAACACGCTTTCTAAGAATTGTTTTTCTTTTACATAGCCCAGTTGTTCAAAATGCGTTACATAGTAGGGGTAATTGTACCAGGTAATCATGGTTCCGATGTGTTCAAAACCTTCAGTCAGCAACCCAACTTTGTCCATATTCGAAAATCCCATCGGACCTTCGACTTCTTCTAAGTTGTGTTTGCGGCCCAGTTCGTATACTTTTTCGAGCAGCGCTTTGGTCACTTCGATGTCGTCTATCACATCAAACCAACCGAAACGCACTTTCTTTTTGCCTAAATCATTCACTTCACTCCAATTGATGATAGCAGCTACTTTTCCCACCATTTTTCCGTCTTTATAAGCGCAATAAAAATAGGCTTCCGCGTTTTCAAATACCGGATTTTGGCTTTTATCAAAAGTGATTAATTCGTCTTGAATTAAGGGCGGTATCCAATTGGGGTTGTCTTTGTATAAATCAAACGAAAACAAGATGAATTGCTTCAGCTCTTTTTTTGTGATGGCTTCGCGAATGGTGATCATGGGTTATTTCGTTTTACGCGAGGAGTTGTCAAAACCGTCTGTTCGTATTTTAGTTTTGGAATTCTCTTTTTTATCGTTTTTTCCTTTGCTGTCTTTTCCGCCTTTTCCGCTGTTTTTATCTTTTGGGATGCGCAATAGCACTTCCTTGTAGTTGGCATCAAAACGCCAAGAAAGGCCCAGATTGGCCAGTACCAAAGCAGGTTCATTGGTTACAGAACTCGCAATAGCGGCATCGACTTGAAGGTTTTGTGCCACTAAATAGGCACCGCCACCTCTAAATAAGGTGTTATGGTATGCCTTGCTGCTAAATCCTTGGTTTTCGAGCAAAATAGACCAACGCGAATTAATTCCTCTTGTAAGACTCACCACATAATCAAACGATTCGTGGTCTTTGACACCGAAATTGGACAACCCAAAATTGCTAATTAAGGCAAATCGGCCAAATTGATTTTGCGTGAGTACCATCCCTTTGAAACCAGTGGTGTTTTGAATGTTATTGTATGGGCGTATAAAATTGGCGTCATTATTCATCGTAAGCCCACCATAAAGTGCAACTGCCGGAATAAATTGGTGCCAATCAAATTTGTGGTTGGCTTTCCAGCTGTAGGGATTTATTTTTTTTTCGTAATTCATCATGGGATCATACAACATGAATTTCGCTCCCAATTGAATGGTTTGTATGCCGCTTTTTTTGGTGTCAAGCCCTGTCGATAGGTCAGAATAAGTGTCTTTTAAATAACTAACAGATCCGTAAAACTCCAATTGCTCAAAAATTGCACCGTAACGCAGTGCAAATTCACCAGCCATCCCTGTAGCTTCATAGTCTTTTTTGCTGTAGGTTTCTCGGGCGTTTTCCAGCCCCATTTCGGTCTGAAAAATAGTTTTACCCACCGAGAATGCGGCCATCGATTTTCCGGGTCTGTTGGAGTTGATCACATCGGTAAATTGCGCCGATGCTGTCGTAAAAATGGCTAGGCAAAGAAGAAGATAAAAACTTTTTTTACACATTTTATGGTGAATTAGATAGAAAAAAAAACCTTTCAAAAGTAGTGTTTTTTATCATTTATTTTAGAAAGATTCCCAAAGTGATTTAGTAATTTTGGAAAAATTTTTCACATGGATACGGCATCTTTTTCTGGCTTACTGCGCACCCTGATGTATATCATTTTATTTTATTACGCGTTCAAGTTTTTGGCGCGTTTGTTTTTGCCCGTACTGCTTAAAAAAGTGGTAGAGAAAGCCAGTGAAAATATGCGCAATCCCCAACCCAATCAAAACCAACCCAATTCGAAAGCTACCGATACTGCCCAGCCAACCGCCAAGCCCAAATCTACCCGAAAAGTAGGGGAGTACATCGATTTTGAAGAGGTCGAGTAAAGGCCTGCTTTTTACGCCTTTTTGCAGTTATATTTTCCCTATTTTTGAGCATTAATTTTCAGCTGATTTCTTTTCTATGAAACAACTTAAATCGTTTTATCCGCATATTCTGGCTCTGCTAGGCTTTGTTTGTTTTTCTGTATTTTATTTTTATCCTGTTTTGCAAGGCAAAAAGTTATTCCAATCAGACATTGTGCAATACACCGGAATGGCCAAAGAAAAACTCGATTACAATGCAGACAATCACACCGAATTGTATTGGACCAATTCGGCTTTTGGCGGGATGCCCACCTACCAGTTGGGCGCTAATTACCCGCACGAATACATCAGCCAATTGGATCATCTTTTGCGTTTTTTGCCGCGTCCAGCCGATTATATGTTCTTGTATTTCTTAGGTTTTTATGTGCTGTTGGTAGTACTCAAAACCGATCCACTTAAAGCCTTTATTGGCGCTTTGGCTTTTGGTTTATCAACCTATTTAATTGTTATTTTAGGCGTAGGACACAACGCCAAAGCCCATGCCATTGCCTATATGCCTCTGCTGTTGTCTGGGTTTTTGTTGGTGCTGCGTCAACGCTATGTGATGGGTGGAATTGTGACCATGTTGGCGGCTGCGCTCGAGATCAATGCCAATCACTTTCAGATGACCTATTACTTTATCTTGTTGTTGCTGGTTTTTACGGTTTATTTTATCGTGAAATACACCCGTGAGAAAAACTTCAAACCACTATTTATATCCTTGGGAGTTTTTGTGATTGCTGCCGGATTTGCCATTGGGGCCAACGCGACCAATTTATTGGCTACCGCAGAATATGCTCAATATTCAACCCGCGGGAAAAGCGAATTGACTTTTAGCCCCGAAGGAAAGAAAATGGACAATGACAATCCGCTTACCAACAATTACATTACCGAATACAGTTATGGGTTGGCAGAGAGTTTTAACCTTATTTCACCACGTCTTTTTGGAGGTTCCAACGGCGAAAAACTAGGCCGAGATAGTAAAACCTATGAGTATGTTTTAGGTCAGGGTGTTCCGGAATCTCAAGCCTACGATTTTGCCAACAGTTTGCCTTTATACTGGGGCGATCAGCCTATAGTGGCCGCACCAGCCTATATTGGTTCCGTGGTGTTTTTCTTGGCTTTATTAGCCTTGTTTGTAGACAAACGAAAAATTAAATACGCCTTTTTGGCCGGAATTTTATTTTCATTGATTTTATCTTGGGGTAAAAATTTTCCGGCCTTGACCAATTTTTGCATTGAGAACTTGCCCTTGTACAATAAATTTCGCGCAGTTTCCTCCATACAAGTCTTATTGGAATTGGCTATGCCTGTACTTGCTTTTATGGGTTTGCAAGCCTTTTTTACAGCCGATAAAGCCCAACAACAAAAAGGACTTATTTGGGCCGCAGCCACCGGCCTAGGATTATTAGCACTCTTGTTTATTTGCAAAAGTTTCTTTTCCTATACGAGTAGTGCCGACGAACTCTATGCCAAAAATTATGGTCCAGAATTCATCAAAGCCTTGAAAGCCGACAGACGCTCCTTATTTAAAGCCGATTTGTTGCGCTCTTTTGCATTTATAGCGGCTGCCGCTTCGGTCTTGTGGTTCTATTTGAAAAATAAATTGGCCTCGCAAACGGCCGTACTTGCTGTAGGTTTTTTGGTGGTGTCTGATTTGTTTTTTATCGATAAAAATTACGTGAGCAGCTCCGACTTTTTACCGGCTCGTGAAGTAGAGGTGCCTTTTCAAGAAACCCCAACCGATGCCGAAATTTTAAAAGATACCACGCAGTATCGTGTGTTTGAGGTAGATGGCAATCTCTCGAGTTCTCGTGCTTCTTATTTTCATCATTCTATTGGCGGATACCACGCTGCCAAGCCGCGCCGCATGCAACAATTATTTGATTACCACATTGCCAAAAACAACTTGGAGATTTTGAATATGCTCAACGTTAAATACATCATCCAAACCGATGAGAAAGGCAACGAACGGATATTGCAAAATCCTGATGTGAATGGAAATGCTTGGTTTGTTTCAGCCGTAAAATGGGTAAATTCTCCCGATGCCGAAATAAAAGCCCTCACCCAGTTTGATTCTAAACAACTGGCTATTGTAAATAAAATTGAGTTCGGATCACAATTTCAATCGAGCACTTTTGTAAAAGACAGTAGCGCAACCATTCAATCGATTGATTACAAACCAAATGCCATTCGCTACCAATCCCAAAATGCCCAAAAAGGCTTGGCGGTCTTCTCTGAAATGTATTACGCGGATGGTTGGAACGCCTACATTGATGGCAAGAAAACACCACACATTCGGGTAGATTATGCACTACGTGCCCTCGAAATTCCGGCAGGAAACCATACTGTAGAATTTAAGTTTGAACCCGAAGTGGTACAAAAAGGAAGCGCCATTGCCTTGTACAGTTCGGCAGGAATGTTGGTGTTAATCGCCTTGGGATTATATTACGAAAGACGAAAAACATGGTTTAGCCCTGTTGAACCCAAGGAATAACAAATGAAAAAAGTACTGATCGTTACGTATTATTTTCCACCGGCGGGCGGCCCAGGCGTGCAACGTTGGTTGAAATTTGTAAAATACTTGCCCGACTTTCAGTTAGAACCCATTGTCTATATTCCCCAAAACCCTACTTATCCTATAGTGGATGAAGGATTGTTGTCTGAAGTTTCCGATCAATTAACCCTCCTGAAACATCCCATTTGGGAACCGTATCGATTGGCATCCTTGTTTTCGAAGAAGAAAATTAAAAACATCAGTGCAGGCATTATTCCTTCGGCCAAAAAACAAACGCGGTTAGAACGTTTGGCTCTGTTTGTGCGGGGTAATTTATTTATCCCAGATGCCCGTGTATTTTGGGTAAAGCCATCGGTAGCGTTTTTGCGCGAGTATTGCCAATCCAACGATATTGATACCATTATTACAACTGGTCCGCCACACAGTTTGCACCTTATTGGGTTGGCCTTGCAACAACAGTTGGGAATAAAATGGGTGGCTGATTTTCGTGATCCTTGGACGACAATTGGGTACCATAAAGCCTTGAAATTGTTGCCGTGGGCAAAACAGAAACACAAACGCTTAGAACAACAAGTGCTACAAGCCGCCGATGCCCTTATCGTGACCAGTGCCTCCACCAAAACCGAATTTGAAGCCCTAACCTCCCAACCAATTGCCGTAATAACCAACGGCTACGACAGTGCAACTGCACCCAGCACTCAATTGGATGCTAAATTTAGTTTGGCACACATCGGCTCGCTCTTGTCGGCCCGAAATCCGATTGCATTATGGGAATCCTTGGCCGAATTGCTGCAAGAGGTTCCCGATTTGGCCTCCCATTTGCAACTCAAATTTATTGGCACTACGAGCCAGGAAGTAAAAGATTCGTTGGCTAAATTTAGTCTAACCACCTATGCGCAAGACTTTGGTTATGTTTCGCACCAAGAAGCAGTGCGGCACCAAAAAGAATCCCAGGTTTTATTGCTTATCGAAATTGACAGTCCCGAGACCAAACTCATTTTGCCCGGAAAACTGTTTGAATACCTGGTTTCTGGCCGACCAATTCTGGCCATGGGCCCTGAAGGATCTGATTTTGCATCGATAATAACCGAAACCCAAACGGGCGCTTTTTTCATGTATGACCAAAAAACAGCCATAAAAAACTACCTTTCAAGCTGTTTTGCGGCCTATAAAACCGCTACTTTGCAGTCGAATGCGGTAGGGGTCGAAAAATATGCGCGCAAGAATCTAACCGAACAACTGGCCAGGTTGTTGACTAATCTTTAAATAAGGTATGGGAATCGTCCTTAATCAATCGATCAAAAACACGGTGATTACCTATTTTGGATTTGCCATTGGTGCGGTCAATGCCTTATTCCTGTACACCAACTTTTTAGGTAAAAACCACTACGGCATGGTTGCTTTTTTACTCTCGGCAGCCAACATCATGATGCCGTTGATGGCGTTTGGCGTACACAGCACCCTCATTCGATTTTATTCTCGTTGCCAAACCGAAGCCGAACGGGAGAAGTTCATGAACTTTATGTTGGTGCTGCCTTTATTTCTTATAGTTCCGCTCACAGCCATTACCTTTTTGGCGTACGACCAAATTGCTTTTTTTATCTTGAAAGAAAATCCGCAAGTAAAACCTTTTTTGTGGTTGATTCCCTTAATAGGTATTTGTATGGGTTATTTTGAAATCTTTTATGCCTGGGTGAAGGTGCATATGCAATCGGTGTTTGGCAACTTTATTAGCGAAGTATTGGTGCGCGTGGTGATCCTCTGCTTATTATTTGCCGTGCATTGGGATTGGATTTCTAAAGACCAGTTTATCTATGGCTTGTTTTTCGCTTATTTGCTGCAACTCATCGCCATGAAAATTTTTGCGATGGTGGTGCGCATGCCCAAACTCTCATTTAAAGTACCTCATAATATCAAGGAAATTGTATTTTATTCGTTGTTCATCATCTTGTCGGGCAGTGTAGCGGTTTTATTGATGGATTTTGACAAAGTGATGATTCCAGCCTACGAAAACATTAGCAGCAATGCCTTGTATTCGGTGGCCATTTTTATTGCTACGGTCATTGCAGTACCCAGTCGCGCCATGCTGCAAATTATCTACCCGATTACCGCCAAATTGATGAGCGAAAACAAATTAAAAGAACTCAATGTGCTTTATAAAAAAAGCGCCATCACCTTGCAAGTCATTGGCGGCTTGGTCATGTTGGGGATATTTTTGAACATAAAAATGCTCTACCAATTGATACCAGGAGCCTATTCGGGAGGAATTTTGGTGGTTTTTTTGATAGGGCTTTCTAAGTTTTATGATGTGATCTTGGGAAACAACAACGCCATTATTTTGAATACCAAGTACTACAAATGGGTACTTTCGTTTGGCTTGTTGCTGGTGTTTATGATGATTGGCCTCAATATGATTTTTATTCCCTTATACGGCATTGATGGAGCAGCCTTGGCTACTTTAATTTCGGTTTTTATTTACAATACCATCAAACTGGTTTTTGTGGTGAAGAAAATGAAATTGTATCCTTTTACCGTTAATACGTTAAAATCATTCGCCATCATCATTGGCGTATTTTTGGCTTTTTATTTCTGGGATTTTCCCTTTCCTCCGGTTTGGAGTATCGCGCTCAAATCAATTCTGATTACCCTGCTGTATGGACTGCTCAACTACAAATTCAAGGTATCTGAAGATGTGAATGGTGTGCTGCAAACGGTCTTTAGGAAAATGGGCTTATAACTTGTTTTTTAAATAACTACCCGTAATTGATTTCGGATTTTTGGCCACTTCTTCGGGCGTACCCGTTGCCAATAAGTAGCCGCCTTGTTCTCCCCCAACAGGACCTAATTCAATGAGGTAATCGGCACATTTTATCAAATCCAAATTGTGTTCAATCACTATGATCGAATGGCCTTTGTCAATTAACGCATCAAACGAAGCTTTGAGTTTGTTTATGTCGTGAAAATGCAAGCCGGTAGTGGGTTCGTCAAATACAAAAAGTGCCTTTTCTTTGGTGCTTCCCTTTACTAAAAAGGAGGCCAATTTAATGCGTTGTGCTTCTCCTCCCGACAGCGTTGACGAGGATTGCCCCAATTGCACATAGCCTAATCCGACGTCTTGCAAGGGTTGTAATTTTTGTACAATTTTAGTTTGTTTGTGGGTACTAAAGAACGCAATCGCTTCGTCAACCGTACTCGTTAAAATCGCATCAATGTTCTTGCCTTCAAATTGTACTTCGAGTACTTCTTTTTTGAATCGTTTGCCATTGCAGATTTCACAAGGCAAATGCACATCAGCCATAAATACCATTTCTACGTTGATCACGCCTTCGCCTTTGCAGCTGTCACAGCGACCGCCATCTACATTAAAGGAAAAATGTTTGGCTTGAAAACCATTGAGTTTGGATCGTTTTTCTTTGGCAAACAAATCCCGGATGTCATCATAGGCTTTGATGTAGGTAACCGGATTCGATCGCGAACTGCGCCCAATGGGGTTTTGGTCTACGTATTCAATGTGATGTACCTTGTGGTAAAATCCTTGAATATCCGAATATTGGCCTGCTTTTTCGCCCATACCTTCAATCTTTTTTTGCAAGGCAGGAAATAATATTTTCTTGATTAGTGTACTTTTTCCACTGCCCGAAACGCCTGTAATCACGGTGAGTACCTCGAGCGGAAAGCGTACATCGATGTTTTTTAGGTTGTGTTCGCGCGCGCCAATAATATCTACATAGGCATTCCAACTGCGCCGTTTTTGGGGTACTTCTATGGCTAACTTTCCGTTCAAATAGTGCGCAGTCAAGGAATCGGCTTGTAGGATTTCGGCAAAACTGCCTTGGGCCACCAATTGGCCGCCAAATGATCCGGCTTCTGGGCCAATGTCAATGATTTGGTCGGCGGCTTTCATGATGTCTTCGTCGTGTTCTACCACGATGACGGTATTGCCCAAATCACGTAGGGATAACAGCACTTTTATGAGTTGTTCCGAATCTTTCGGGTGTAGACCAATACTGGGTTCGTCCAAAATATACATCGAACCTACCAAACTGCTGCCCAAGGAGGTAGCCAAGTTGATGCGTTGGGATTCTCCGCCCGATAAGGTGGCTGAGTTTCGGTTGAGTGTTAAATAGGGGAGGCCTACATTTAGTAAAAACCGCAATCGGTTGGTGATTTCTACGAGTAATCGCTTGGAAACTTGGGTGTCGTAAATGCTTAATTGAAGGTCTTCAAAGAACGCCAACACTTGGTCTATGGGCATTTCGACCAAATCTACCAAGGTTTTGTCTTGTATTTTTACGTACAAGGCTTCTGGCCGCAAACGTTTGCCTTTGCAGGCGTGGCATTTGGTTTTGCCGCGGTAACGCGATAGCATTACCCGATTTTGAATTTTATAATTTTTTACTTCGAGCTCTTTAAAAAAATCATGCAAGCCCTCAAAGTGACTGTTGCCATTCCAGATGAGTTCTCTCTGTTCGTTAGTCAGTTCAAAATAAGGCTTGTGAATAGGGAAGTCAAACGTGTAGGCAGAATTGACCAACTGGTCGCGGTACCAGCCCATGCTTTCGCCTCGCCAAGGATAAATGGCATTTTCGTAGATAGATAAGGCGGTATTGGGTACGACTAAGTCTTCGTCAATGCCAATGATGCTGCCGTATCCTTCGCAGACGGGGCAAGCGCCATAGGGATTATTGAAACTAAACAAATGCACGTTGGGCTCAATAAATTCGAGTCCATCCAATTCGAAGGCATTGTTGAATTGATGTTTGTTTTGCGTGAAAACTTCTTGCAAAACACAGGCTCCTTTTCCTTCAAAAAAAGCGGTTTGTACCGCATCGGCCAAGCGATTGTAAAAGCCTTCATCGTCTTTTACCACGATTCGGTCAACGATTAAGTATAAATCAGCAAGTATAAAGGCAACTTCAGGCAGTTCATCCAAACGTAAGGTTTCCCCTTGGTATAAAATTCGGGCATAGCCTTGTTGCAGCAATACCTTGAGTTTGTCTTCTATTTTTCGGCCTTCTTCCAAGTGAATGGGCGCCAAAAGCAACCATTTACTTTCTAATTCGAATGCTTTTACCACAGCAATTACATCACCTACCGTATCTTTTTTTACTTCTTGCCCAGAAACTGGCGAATAGGTTTTTCCGATTCGGGCAAACAGTAATTTCAGGTAGTCGTAAATTTCGGTTGACGTTCCTACGGTGGAACGTGCGTTGGTGGTGTTTACTTTTTGTTCGATTGCAATTGCAGGCGAAATTCCTTTGATGTATTCTACTTTGGGTTTATCTAATCGGCCTAAGAATTGACGAGCATACGAAGACAGACTCTCTACATAACGCCGTTGCCCTTCGGCATACAAAGTATCAAAGGCCAAAGAGGATTTTCCTGAACCAGAAAGGCCTGTAATCACCACTAATTTGTTGCGCGGAATAGCCACATCCAGGTTTTTCAAGTTGTGCACTTGTGCCCCTTTTATTAGGATGTGTGTCTTGGGATTCGGTAGAGAATGATCGGCTGCTTTCATGAAAAATTACCCTTTTGAACAAGGCAGGCAAATATAGAAAAAAGCACTATTTATTAAGATAGATTATTACAGAGGATTCTAGTAAATAAACTTTTGTATAGTTTTTATATACAACGCAATTCTGATTGTGCAGTGCAGATGGTTTATATTTGATAAAACTAAATTAGAACTTATGAAAAAAATTGTACAAATAAGCGTTTTCTTGGTATCGGCTTTTACTTGGGCGCAAAACGGTCCAATAACTTTTGAACCGGGTGAACTAGGTGCTGCATGGGTCTGGAAAGTATTCGAAAACGGAACAAATTCCCCTTTAGAATTTGTAAGTAATCCGTCTACTACCGGAATAAACACCTCGGCTACTGTTGCCAAAATGACCACACTTGCAGTTGGTGCTCCCTTTGCCGGTGTCGAAAATCAGCATCCAGGATCGCAACCGGTTCCGGGTCCGTCGGCCTTAGGCTCGTATGTGATTACAGCAAACAACTGCACGGTACGCATCCTAGTATATAAATCAGTGATTAGTGATGTGGGAATTAAATTTGCCTCGGCAACCAATGCGTCTACGGGCGAAATTAAAGTGGCCAACACCCAAGTAAATCAATGGGAAGAGTTGGTTTTTGACTTTTCCAGTCGCATCGGAGAAACCAATGACCAATTGATTATTTTCCCTGATTTCCAGGCGAGAACTTCAGATAATGTGTGTTATTTTGATCAAATCTCCTTTGGTCCAGAAATTATTAAACCCGAATTGCCTTTGGATTTTGAGGTAGCTGGTTTGGATTATAACTTCACCAATTTTGGAAACACCGATACTTCAGTAATTGGAAATCCATATCCATTGGGCATCAATACGTCGGCACATGCCGGAATTTTGATTAAGAACAATGGTCCAGAATGGTCTGGATCCTTTATTGAATTGGGATCAGCTATCAATTTTTCAGCTTCACAAACCTTTAAAATGAAGGTATATGCACCCCAAGTAGGCAGTGTGGTTAAATTGAAATTAGAGAATTTAACAAACGCCGCATTTAATGTCGAAGTAGATGCAACCACTACAGTGGCTAACGATTGGCAGGAATTATCCTTTACTTTTCCTGGCATCAATTCGGCTAATAACTACAAAAGAGTGGTTGTGTTTTTCAATTTTGGGGTAATCGGAACGGGCGAATATTATTTGTTTGATGATATTCGATTGGATTTGCCATTTAGTACGGCAACCAATGAAATGCCATCCCTTGTGGTTTCTCCTAATCCTGCAACTGATCAAATAAACATTAACATGAGCAGTCCGATGCAAAAAATAACGATCTATTCTTCACTTGGTCAAGTAGTGCAGGAAGAATTTGTTTCAAGTACACAGGCTTCACTTTCGATTGCAAACCTAAACAACGGACTATATGTTTTGGTTGTTCAAACACAAGATGGTAAAAGCAGTTCTTCTAAGTTAATTAAGGGTTAAATATTAATTTTATAGAAGTCAAGAAAAGCACGTTTGTTTAACGTGCTTTTTTGTTTTATAGATTTCTTCTATCTATAAACAAAATTAATAAACACACAGCTAACTCTTGTATAGCTTGCACGGCACGAAAACGAAATAGTGTACTACATCACTACCACAACATAATATTTGATTAAGCGCCAATCATTAAATATCAAACAGCTGTTAAATATTGTTTATCTATATGAAATTCAATATGTTTTGACTTATTTTGCTGGGAAGTTCTGCAAATGAAAGTTGTATAGTTTTTATATAGCTCTGCTTACTACATCGTTTGCATTCCTGTTGTACATTTGAACAAATCAAAAATTTAATAAGATGAAAAAAACTTTACAATTAGTTGCTATTTTGTTTTGCTCCTTCGCGGGAATTCAAAACGGAATTGCTCAAAATTCAGTTTCTGTAAACGGAGCTGATTTGTGGACTGGCTATGCCAATGTCTTTTTAACTGATGGAACAACGTTTCAGTTTGGAAGTGGTTGGGGATTGGCCGATATGAAATCGGTAGTTAATGCAGGTGCCAACACGGTTACTTTGTATCCAAACTACAACACCTACAATGCCGCTGATCCGTATTGGTCAAATGGCGCTGTTGGAAACAAAATATTTGAAGGAAATACCTTTGTCGAAAACAATTCATTTGCAGGTCAAGTGCTAACTTTTACGGGTAACGTAACAAGCAACACCTTAAACTCTGCCTATACAGCGGTTGCCTTTATTAAAGGATTAAATCCTGCAACTGGCTATTCTACTGATGTATTTGTTTCTGCCCCTTTAGTGGCCGGTCAAGCTTTTAGTATCACTACTGACACTGCTATTCCTGCAGGATTAGTGGTACAATATGGTTTTACCATCAAAGGTTTGAATGCTAATCCAGCGCAAGAAGCTGCCTTAGGTAATGTAGTAGTAGCAGGAAATGCAGTAACTCCTCAGGAGCCACTTACTGCTGCACCAACACCTACACGCCCAGCTGCCAATGTAGTTTCGATGTTTAGTAATGCCTACACCAACGTAACCGTAGATACTTGGAGAACCGATTGGTCTAACGCTACCTTAACAGATTTGCAAATTGCAGGAAACGATACCAAAAAATATTCTGCTTTGAGCTTTGTAGGAGTTGAGGCTACTTCAAGCCCAATTAATGCAACTGCAATGACTACTTTTCACGTAGATGCTTGGACGGCTAACATGACTGCTTTCCGTGTGAAATTGGTTGATTTTGGTGCTGATGGAGCTTTTGCTGGAGGCGACGACGTAGAACACGAAATTACTTTTGTGCCTACTCAAAATGCTTGGAACAGTTACGATATTCCATTGGCTGATTTTGGAGGATTAATTACAAGAGGCCACATCGCTCAATTAATTTTCTCAGGTTTGCCTGATGCTGCCGGTGTTGTTTATATCGACAACGTATATTTTCACAATGTACCAACAACAAATCCAAATGAACCAATGACGGCTGCACCAACGCCAACTCATCCGGCTGCTTCTGTGATTTCTATGTTTAGCAATGCCTACACCAATGTAGCAGTTGATACTTGGAGAACCGTTTGGTCTTCGGCTAACTTAACTGACTTGCAAATTGCAGGGAATGACACTAAAAAATATTCTGCGTTAAATTTTGTGGGTGTTGAAACAGTAAACAGCCAGATTAACGCCACCAACATGCAATATTTCCACGTGGATGCTTGGACACCAAACATGACAACTTTCCGTGTGAAATTGGTTGATTTTGGAGCGAATGGAATTTACCAAGGAACACCTAATGATGATGTGGAATACGAATTGTCATTTACACCTGTATTGAACGCTTGGAACAGCTACGATATTCCGTTGTCAGATTTCACAGGATTGACTACACGTTCTCATATTGCCCAATTGATTTTCTCCGGAAATCCAGCTGGTGCAGGAACTGTTTTTATTGATAATGTGTATTTTAGAAATGCTGTTTTTGCTTCAACTACTTTTGATTTAGCTCAGGTGAACATGTTCCCTAATCCTTCGTCAGATCTAGTGACTATTTCTGCTGCTAAAACAATGGATACAATTGCTATTTATTCTATAGTAGGTCAAGAAATCAAACAAATTCACCCAAATACTGCTTCTGCAACAGTTGATGTAGCTGATTTACAAGCCGGTATTTATGTGGTAAAAGTAACTACTGATGGAGTAACAGCTACTTCAAGATTAGTTAAAAAATAAGAATACAATTCAAAGAGTTAGAATTAAAAAAGCACGTTTGAACAGAGCGTGCTTTTTTATCTACTCACCAAATCGGGAAGTACAAATAAAATAGGATGAAAGTAACGTTTAGTCATAATTTAATAGCATTGCTGTTGATATTCGGCATCAACATTCCTGGATTTTCGCAGGAATTGCCGCCTATTGTAAAGTACAGCCCTACCAATTACAATGCAGGAAATCAAAACTGGATGATGTCGCAAGATGCCAACCATTTTTTGTTTTTCGCCAACAACGAAGGCTTGCTAGAGTTTAATGGATCGAACTGGACCTTGTATCCCACGCCCAATGAAACCATTATGCGTTCGGTAAAAGTAATAGACAATAAAATCTACACCGGCTGTTATATGGAATTTGGCTATTGGAAACGCCAAGCCAACGGACGTTTGCTCTATACTTCCTTGAGTCAAAAAATCAAAACTAAAATACTTGATGATGAACAATTTTGGAACATCATCAACGTAGACCAATATGTGTTATTTCAGTCGTTGAACCGCATTTATATCTACGACACCAAAACGGGTCACTTCAAAATAGTGAGCAGTAAATCTATTATTACCAAAGCCTTCAAAACCAATTCTGCGGTATATTTTCAGTCGATGAATGAGGGTTTATTTGAAATTGAAAATGGCAAATCCAAATTGATTTCAAATAATCCTATTATTCAGCACAATAAAATAAGCAATGTCATTGCCACCGATTACGGCCTATTGATTTTAACCCAAGTAAATGGATTTTACAAATTAATTGGAACGTCGCTCACCAAATACCAGACCGAAGCTGATGCCCAGTTTGCGGCCAATAGCATTTATTGTAGCCAACAATTATCCGACGGAAATTTTGCCATCGGCACCGTATCAAATGGAATTTATATATTGAGCAGCGCAGGAAAAATTCGCTACCACATTACCCAAAACAGAGGTTTGAGCAACAATACGGCCTTGTCTATGTTTGAAGATGCCGATAAGAATTTATGGATTGGCTTAGACAACGGAATCAATTGCATCAATTTGCAATCTCCGGTTAAGAGTTTCTCTGACGATACTGGAATTTTAGGCACCGTATATACTTCCAAATTGTTTCAAGGCAAATTGTACATCGGAACCAACCAAGGCTTGTTTTGTAAAAATTACAATTCTAATGAACAGTTTCAGTTTGTTCCCGGAACAAAAGGGCAGGTATGGTCTTTGTTTGATTTTGATGGCACCTTATTTTGCGGGCACGATTCAGGAACCTTTGTGGTAAATGGGAATTCGGCCCACATGATATTTTCGCAATCGGGAACCTGGAAGTTTGAACCCCTTCAAGGCACGAAATCAATTTTGTTGCAAGGCAATTATTACGGGGTATCGGTGTTGCAAAAAATCAACAACCAATGGGTTTTTCGCAATAAGATTGCGGGCTTTGATTACTCGGCAAAGTATTTTGAATTGACACCCAATTTAGAAGTCTATATCAGCCACGAATACAAAGGTGTATTTCGTTTGCAGTTGGATAAATACTTACAGAAAGCCACTGCTTTTTATACCTATTCAAGCCCCTCTAAAGGAAAAAATGCGTGCTTAACCCAGTTCAATAATGCCATTTACTACGCCTACAAAGACGGTATTTTTAAACTCAATCTCAAGACTAAACAATTTGAAAAAGACAAGCAATTGAGTGCAGTTTTCGAAAAAGACGAATTTACCTCTGGCAATATGATTGTCGATCAATCTAATAAAATTTGGTTGTTTTCTAAAAATTACATCCATTATTTCACGCTCAATAAATTGAGTTATAACCTCAAACAAAATGCCATTCCAATCCCGTCTTCGCTTACCAATTCGATGTCGGGCTATGAGAACATCTCGCAATTGTATAATTCAGTCTATTTGATTGGCACCACCGATGGGTATTATACAATCAATATCAATGATCTGAGCTTTAAAAATTACAGTGTTTCGATTGCCAATGTTGCGATCAATCAACTCAACGAAAACAGCATCAATTGCTCTATTGTAGACGAAGGAGATTTTAACGCCAAAGAAAATAACATCACTTTTACCTATACCGTTCCCGAATACAACAAATACATCAACGCCGAATACCAGTATTCTTTAGAAGGTATTCAGGATGAATGGAGCGAGTGGAGCGCCAAACCAACAGTCAATTTTAAGAATTTAGCCCCTGGTGATTATGTGTTTCGCGTGCGTGCTAAGATTGCCAATTCTTCTCCCGACAACATTGCTGAATACAAATTTTCTGTAGCCAAACCCTGGTATGCCACAAATTTGGCAGTTATTTTGTATTTACTGATTGCCCTTATTATCGCGCATTTCATCAACCGGGCTTATCAAAAGTATTACCAGCAACAACATGCGAAACTCATCGAAGAAAACAATTTGTTGCTCGAAATTAAAGAATTAGAAAACGAACAACAACTCATGAAGTTGCGCAACGAACAGCTTTCGCAAGACGTAGACACCAAGAGCAGAGAATTGGCAGTTTCTACCATGAGTTTAATCAAGAAAAACGAATTGTTGGCGGTGATCAAAGAAGATTTGAAAAAAACCTCTGAAGATGGCAGCCGTACTGTAAAATCGGTGATTTCGACCATTACCAAAAACATCTCAGAAGAAGATACCTGGAATGTATTTAAAGAAGCTTTTGATACGGCTGACAAGGACTTTTTGAAAAAAGTAAAGCAAGCCCATTCCTCTCTCACGCCAAATGATTTGCGTTTATGCGCGTATTTACGTCTGAATTTATCTTCGAAAGAAATTGCTCCTTTGTTGAATATATCCGTGCGAAGCATAGAGATTAAACGATATCGTTTGCGTAAAAAGATGGAGTTGCCGCACGAACAAGGCTTGGTAGAATACATCTTGTCTATTTAATTTAGCTCATTAAACTATACACTACCACAACAAAATTGAATTACTAAACGAGTCGTCCTACAATAAAATAATTGCGCAAATAACTAGCAACCTATGTATATAAAGAGATTAACGTGAATAGCACTAGGATGATGGTTCATTATTAAAAAAAAGAAGGTTGTATGTTTTTTGTTGTGGTTGCAAATCAAGATCAGACACTAAACTATACTACTTTTAAAACTCACAAACTAACAAAAACATGAAGTCAAAAATTGTATTGTATTTCGTTCTGCTCTTGTCGGCTTTGGGCTATTCCCAAACCTATGAGGTAGGCGGAACTGTAAAAGATGCCGATACTGGTGCAGTGATTCCAGGAGTAAATATTATCGCATCTTCGGGGAATTCAGCGAGCACAGATCTAAACGGAACCTTTACATTAAAAGGAATTCCAGCGGGATCAACCTTAGTATTTTCTTACTTAGGCTACAAGGAAAATAAGATTAAAATTTCTAAATCTAACGCAGCGCTCCTAGTAACGCTCAAATCAGATGTGCAATCTCTAGAACAGGTAGTTGTAATTGGGTACGGTTCGCAAAAGAAGAAGGACATAACTGGTGCAGTAGGTTTGGTTGATGCCAAAACTATTGAAAAGTTAAAGCCTATTAAAATCGAACAAGCCTTAACCGGAACTTTGGCTGGAGTAACCGTAACTTCTCAATCGGGTGCGCCAGGTGCGGGTTTAGATATTCGGATTCGTGGGGTGCAAAGTAACTTAGACAACTCTCCTTTATATATAGTGGATGGAAATATTTCGGACCCTAGTATTTTGAATCCGAGCGATATTGAATCGATCACTGTTTTGAAAGATGCACAAGCAGCCATTTATGGTGTACGTGGAGCCAATGGAGTAGTAATCATTAAAACCAAAATGGGAAAACGCAATTCCAAAACAGTATTTAATTACAATTCCTACACCGGTTCACAAAGTACCACCAAGCAATTGTCTTTGCTCAACGCTACCGAATATGCTTTGTTGCTCAATGAAAGTTATGCCAACGGAGGCAAGCCATTGCCTTATCCGAATGTATCGGGTTTAGGAGCGGGAACCAACTGGCAAAACGAAGTCTTTAGTTCGGCTGCACCCATGCAAAGCCATGACATCAGTGTGTCTGGCGGATCAGAAAAAATAAATTTTGCCATGAGTGGCTCCGATTTAAAACAAAGCGGTATTGTCGGAACCGATAAATCAGGTTTCAAACGCAACACCATCATGATGTCCTTGAATGCCGACTTGAACGACAAATTAAAATTGCAATCGAGTGTCAATTATGTGTTCATTAACCGTAAATCGTTAAACGAAAACGGCTTGGGTTCTGTGTTGTTTAATGCAGTAAATACGCCTTCTACCTTAACCCCAAGAGATGCAAACGGCAACTTTACTTTAGTGCCAAGCACGCCTGGTTTTGGAATTGAAGTTATTAATCCCTTAGCACAAATAGACAATACCTATAATGATTACAACGGCAAACGCATCAGCGGAGTAGTAACTTTAGATTATGCTTTTTTTAAAAATTGCAATTTAACTACACGTGTGGGCGCCAATACCTACAACGCAGAGGGCAAAACCTTCAATAAAATCGTAAACTACGGCGGAAAGGTATTTGATGTAACCCGCAGTTCGGTAAATCAAAACGCCATCAACGACAACAGTTATGTGATGGATATGTACTTAACATATAAAAAAGCATTTCCAGACGGTTTAACTTTAACTAGTGTTTTCGGAACTTCTAACTCCAAAGTATGGGGCAATGGTTTGTTTGCCACGGGTTATGATATCCCGAACAATTCCTGGGATTTTGCCGACATCAGTCTAGCAACAGGCGCAACCACTACCCGTGACGTAGGTTCGTACACCTATGATGATCGCTTGAACTCGTACTTTTTGCGAATGCAGTATGATCAAGATGGTAAATACATATTGTCTTGGATGCTAAGAAGAGATTCTTCTTCAAAGTTTGGACCTGAAAATGCGTCAGGATTTTTTCCTTCAACAACTGCAGGCTGGATTATTTCGAAAGAAAATTTTATGGATAATTTTAAAGCCATTAATTTCATGAAAGTACGCGCCAGTTATGGGATATTAGGAAATGATAAAATTCCATCCAATGGTTACGTCGGCTATTTGAACGGCGAAGGCGTCTATGTGTTTGACAATACCATTACAACCGGTGTTGCCATTGGTTCACTAGCTAATCCAAAGTTGAAATGGGAAGAAGCAGTAAAACTTGATTGGGGAATAGACTTAAAATTATTAAACAATAAATTGGATTTCACCTACGATTACTTTGTAGAAACCCGTGAAGATTTATTAATTGCTGGTCTGCCTGTTTCAGGTATTACCGGTACGGGTGGTCCTGGTGGTTATCCACCCACAGTAAATGCCGGATCTACCCGCAATATAGGGCATGAAATGTCTTTGGGTTGGAACCAAAAAATTGGCAATGATTTTTCCTTCAATGTCAATTACAACATCACTACCATCAACAACATGGTAACCAAAGTAAATAACGGTACCGGCGTGTTGCAAAGTGGCTCATTTGGCGTAGGCCAACAGCCCATTGCTCGCATGGAAAAAGGCTATTCTATTGGGTATTTCTATGGCTTGCAATCGGACGGTATTTTCCAAAACCAAGCCGAAGTAGATGCACATCCGTCGCAAATTGCATTGGGAGCTGTAGCCCAACCGGGTGATATTCGCTTCAAAGATGTGAATGGCGATGGCGTAATTAACTTAAACGACCGTACCAAAGTGGGAAGTCCATTGGCTGATTATACCATGGGATTCAATCTAAGTATGAATTATAAAAACTTTGATTTCGCGGCCTATTCTTATGCCTCGTTGGGGAATGATATGGTGCGCAACTACGAACGTTCGATGTCTGATTTGAACAAAATGAATTATGTATTGGGCAGATGGACCGGCGAAGGAACAAGTAATACGGTGCCTCGTGTAACCACAGAAGCGACGACAAACAATCTTTTCTCTGATTATTATGTAGAAGACGCTTCGTTCTGGAGAATTCAAAACATTCAATTGGGGTATACGTTTGCCAACAGCTTGTCGCAAAAAGTAGGCATCACCAAACTCCGTTTGTATTCGAGCATGACCAATCCATTTACCTTTACCAAATACCGTGGATATGATCCTACAGGATCGAATGGATCGGCAATTGGAGGTGGAATCGACTATGGTTTTTATCCTTCTCCTAAAGTGTTTATTTTGGGACTTAATCTTAATTTTTAATGCACAGTACGATGAGAAAATATACAATCTATTCCTTGTTAGCGGTTTTTTTAGGAACTGCATTTATGGTATCTTGTTCGGATGAATTTGTGAACCGAAAAGCCCCTTATTCTATTGATTCTGAAAATTATTTTAACTCTGAATCCGATTACAACCAAGCCTTGATTGGCGCCTATGATATGCTTCAATCTACTTACTTAAATGTAATGATGGGCGAAATTGCCTCAGACAATACGGCTTCTGGAGGCGAAAGCGCCATTGACGTGATTGGGGTGCAACAAATTGACGACATGATTCACACCTCGGCCAACCCCCAATTGAAAAATTTGTGGGATTGGATGTTTGCTGGCGTTCAACGTTGCAACTACATTTTAGAGTTCAAAGACAAAACCGATTTTACCAACAAACCACAGCTACTTGCCGAAACCCGATTCTTGCGAGCCTACTACCATTTTGAATTGGTGAAATGGTTTGGTGCAATTCCCTTAAACGGAGACAAACGTTTTTCTGTAGAAGACGTTACACGGGTGCCAAGATCTTCCGTACATGATGTATATGCCAGTATCGAAGCCGACTTGCAATTTGCAGTGGCCAATTTGAAAACCAAAAGTGAAAATCCATCCAAAGGAAGAGCAACAAAAGGTGCGGCTCAAGCTTTGTTGGGTAAAGTTTACTTGTACCAAGAAAAATATGTTGATGCCTCTAATGTATTAGAAGATTTGATCAACACCGGTGATTATGCCTTGGTTTCTGATTACAATTCTATTTTTGAGAATAACGGCGAAAACAACATCGAATCGGTTTTTGAAGTGCAATACACCGACCAAGAAGGTGCTAGTTTTGATTGTTTGCAATGCAGCGAAGGGAATGTGGCTGTAGGATTCAACGGGATCAGAAATTACAGTGGACCTTTATTTGAATCGGGCTACAGCTTTAATGTACCCCGTCAAGAAGTAGTGGATGCTTTTGAACCTGGTGATCGTCGTAAAGATGTTGCCATATTAGACATAGTTACATGGGCAGCTGCCAATAATGCTTCCTACGGAGTAGGGTACAAACATACGGGCTACTTTAACCGTAAATACATTCCGCGTGTAGGCGATGCCAACATCGGTGATCAGAATTTAACCAACCCAAACAATTACCGTTCTATTCGTTATGCCGATGTGCTTTTGATGGCAGCAGAAGCCTTTAATCGTGGCGGAATTGATGATGCCAAAGCCAGAAACTACCTCAATGAAGTACGTCGCAGAGCTTTTGGCGACAGCAATCACGATACCCCAGCGGTTTCGGGAGCCAACCTTACCGAATTGATTCTAGCCGAACGCCGAGTAGAATTAGTAGGAGAGGGGCAGCGCTTTTTTGATTTGGTGCGTACCGGAAAAGCAGCGGCCGAAATTGAAGGCTTTACTGCTGGTAAAAACGAATTATTTCCAATTCCAATCGAAGAAATTCAATTCTCAAATGGCAATTGGCAACAAAATCCTGGGTATTAATTTATCGTAGTTGAAACAATTACTTGAAAAAACATAGAAAAATGAAAAAATTACTCCTCGCATTATTTTCCCTTAGTTTGTTAACCAATTGCACAATGGATTCTAAGGACGTTGATTTGAATGCCATAGGTGCTCCCGAAAACATTTCGGCACTCATGACCATAGCCCAAGACAATTCGGGTAAGGTAACGATTACGCCAAGAGGACAAGGTGTTACCCAATACGAAGTGTATTTTGGTGATACTACTGTTGAGCCTGCGTTTGTAAATCCGGGGCAATCGGTTACGCATACCTTCACCGAAGGACTGTTTCATGTACGCATAGTTGGAACTACACTAAACGGCAAACGCACCGAAGTTACCCAAGATTTAACCGTGACTTTTGTAACACCAACCAATTTACAATCTACTGTAAGCCCAGTTACGGGTGACAACATGAGTGTTACTGTAACCGCTACAGCCAATTTGGAAACCTTCTTTCAAGTTTATTTTGGCGATGTAGCAAATGAAATTCCTGTAGCCTTTAACGAAGGGGAAACCATTACCCATACCTATGCCGCACAAGGCACTTATACAGTTGTCGTTAGAGCATTGAGCGGTGGATCTGCTTATGCAGAGGAACAACATACTGTGGTGATTTCCAATCCCATTTTGTTGCCCATAGATTTTGAATCGACAACCTTAGATTATACTTTTACCAATTTTGGAAATGCCAGCTCCTCTGTAGTAGCCAATCCGTTTATCAATGCTGGAAACGGCAGTGCCAAAGTGGCCAAAATGACAAAAACAATGGGAGCCGATACCTGGGCGGGTTCTTATCTTACCGTTGGAAACCCAATTGATTTCTCAGTAATGAAGAAAATCAAAATGAAGGTCTATTCGCCTCAAGCGGGAATTGTGATCAAAATGAAAGTTGAAAACGCAACAGATGCAACAATCTTTAAAGAATCAGATGTGACGCTTACAACGGGCAATTCTTGGCAAGAACTTACTTTTGATTTCACGGGCATTAATACAGCCAATACCTACCAAAAAATCGTGGTGTTTTTCAATTTTGGCAATCCTGGAGTGGGCTTGAGTTATTATTTTGATGACATTCAACAATCCTCAGGAGCAGAGGCCTTAGGTTTACCTCTCAACTTTCAATCTACGGCCTTAAATTATACGTTTGTCGATTTTGGTTCGGCAGCCACAACGGTGGTAACTAATCCACAAAGTAATGGAATTAACACCTCGACCAAGGTGGGTAAATTTGATAAAGTAAATGGGGCACAAACTTGGGCAGGTTCTAGTATTTTGTTGGATGGCCCCATAAATTTTGCGGTGCAAAAGAAAATTAAAATGAAAGTTTGGTCACCCGCCGTTGGGAAAACGGTTAAATTGAAATTTGAAATTCTCAATGCCGGAAATCCCGATCCTACCAATATTGAACGCGATGCAACCACCACCGTGGCGAACGCATGGGAGGAATTGACCTTTGATTTTACCGGAATCATTAATTCCAATAATTACCGCAGAGTTGTACTTTTCTTCGATTTTGGTTCAACAACTGCTTCCACCTATTATTTTGACGACATTATTCAAGCAAACTAAATAGTATTCTCTACGAATTATAAAATAAAATATCATGTACAAAAAAATAATATTCAAAACTTTGGCTGCCTTTTCACTTTTTACATTAGTAAATTGTCAAGAAAGTGATTTGGGATTTGGCGAGATCAATTCCCCGTCAAATTTACAAGTAAGCCTAGTTGTTCAAGGTCAAGATGCTGCACATCCCAATGGTGATGGGTCTGGTTTGGTTACGCTTACGGCAACTGCCGAAAATGCGATTTCCTATAAATATATGTTTAGTGATGGATCAGAAAAAAACCAACCTAACGGTATTTTTCTTAAACGATTCACTACGCCAGGATTGCATACTTATTTGGTAACCGTATTGGCTTCAGGAAGAGGTGGAGTGACCACAAATACTTCTGTAGAAGTTACGGTGCTCTTTAATTTCCGTGACGACGAGGCCGTTGATTTGCTTACTGGCGGTTCCTCAAAAATCTGGTATTGGTCTGCCTCAGAACGCGGTCATTTGGGTGAAGGCTTAAACAGCACAGACAATACTACCAATTACTATTCAAACGAATACCAATCTGATCCTTGGAATCAATATACTACCTGTTTGTATGATGACGAATTGATTTTCACCAAAGCAGGAAACGACATGCAATTTGAGTTAAAAAACTACGGAACCAGTTTAATCAACCGGGAATTTTTGAGTGTAGTTGGCCAACCCAATAGCCACCAGTATGTTGATGGCTGTAATTTGTTTTCTGGACCGGAGGCTACAGGAGTAAAAAATGTAACCCTTACCCCATCAGAATCATTGGCAAACCCAAGCGAAAAACGCGGAACCGTCATGACTTTTTCTGACGCAGGATTCATGGGCTTTTATTTAGGTCAAAGTTCGTATGAAATCATGTCCATTACCCCTACACGTATGGTGGTGCGCACGGTGCAAGAAGCATTTACCCCTTCGGGTGCTCCGCACTCCTCTGCCTGGTACCATATTTTTACCACAATCAAACCGGTAGAAGATCAGGTTATAGATTACACCAATTTGGTTTGGGCCGACGAATTTAATACCGATGGCGCTCCCGATGCAACCAAATGGTCTTACGACACCGGAGCCGGTGGTTGGGGAAATAATGAAGCGCAATATTACACGAATAACCCGTCCAATTCAGTAGTTTCGAATGGGACGCTCAAAATCACCGCCAAAGCACAAAGCGTGGGAACTTCTTCTTATACTTCCGCCCGATTAAAATCGGAGAATAAATTTGAATTTACTTACGGAAAAGTAGAATGCAAAGCCAAATTGCCAGCAGGTGCAGGAACTTGGCCGGCTATTTGGATGTTGGGTCAAAATTATGCGACCAATATATGGCCTGCCTGTGGCGAAATTGACATCATGGAGCACAAAGGATATGATCCGAACAAGATATACGGATCCTTACATTATCCGGGACATTATTCCGGCGGTTCGGTAACAAACACTACAGTAATCGCAAATGCAACGACTCAATTCCATGTGTATAAAGCCGTTTGGACACCAACTTCTATAAAATTTTATGTAGATAACACCTTATTTCATTCCTTTGCCAATAGTGGATCAGTGCCATTTAATAGTGATTTCTTTTTGATATTGAATGTGGCTATGGGAGGAGATTTTGGAGGTGCTATTGATCCTAATTTTAGTGAAGCGGCCATGGAAGTCGATTATATTAGAGTTTATCAATAAATAAAAACAAGCTAGAGTAACAAATTGATGTTGTAACCACCAGTATAGGGATGATTCAAAAATTGTTTAGTATAATGTCGTTCGTGCTTGTCGTGCTTTGCAGTTGCAGTGCGCCTAAACCAGTAGCGCAAAGTAAACCTAAATCGACTATTGATGTTAAAGTAGATTCTATTTTACATCTCATGACATTAGAAGAAAAAGTAGGTCAACTGAACCAATACAATGGATTTTGGGATCTTACCGGACCTTCTCCTCTTGAAGGTCAAGCCGCATTAAAATATGAGCATTTACGCAAAGGTTGGGTGGGTTCTATGCTCAACATCAAAGGTGCCGAAAATGTGCGTAAAATACAAAAATTGGCCGTCGAGGGTTCTCGACTTCATATTCCTTTATTATTTGGATTTGATGTAATACATGGCTACAAAACCATTAGCCCAATTCCGCTGGCAGAAGCGGCGAGTTGGGATATGGAGGCCATCCAAAAATCAGCGGCAATTGCTGCCGAAGAATCGGCTGCTGTGGGAATCAACTGGACATTCGCCCCTATGGTCGATGTGTCGCGTGATCCCAGATGGGGAAGAGTAATGGAAGGTGCAGGAGAAGATCCGTACTTGGGCAGTAAAATTGCCGAAGCACGTGTACACGGATTTCAAGGCGCCAATTTTGATTCTAATAAAACCATTTTAGCCTGTGCCAAACATTTTGCAGGCTATGCATTTGCCGAAGCAGGACGTGATTACAATACGGTAGATGTTTCGGAAACGGTATTGCAAAATGTGATTTTCCCACCATTTAAAGCTGCAGTCAATGCGGGTGTTCGCACTTTCATGAATTCATTTAATGAGTTGAATGGAGTTCCAGCTACAGCCAGTAGCTATTTGCAGCGCAACCTTTTAAAAGGCGATTGGAATTTCAAAGGCTTTGTGGTTTCAGACTGGGGATCTGTGCGTGAAATGATCACACATGGGTATGTAGCTGACGAAAAAGCAGCGGCCTTAGCGGCCATTCAAGGCGGTTCAGACATGGACATGGAATCCTATATTTATGTTGCCCAATTGGCTCAACTGGTGCGCGAAGGCAAAGTGCAAGAATCGCTCATTGACGATGCAGCAGCTCGTATCCTTCGAATCAAATTTGAAATGGGACTATTTGATAATCCCTACAAATATTGTGACGAAGCCTACGAAAAAGCCACAGTAGGCAAACCCGCGTTTCAAGAAGGCGTGTTGGATGTAGCCAAAAAATCTATAGTATTGTTAAAAAACGACAAGGAGTTGTTGCCTTTGCCCAAGACAGGCAAGCGTATTGCAGTTATTGGCTCCTTGGCCAACGACAAAACAAGTCCATTAGGCAGCTGGCGAATTGCAGCAGATGAAAACACTGCCATTTCTGTATTAGAAGGATTAAAAGCCTATCCAGGGAATCAAATCGCCTATGCCAAAGGAGCAGAGGTTGCGTATGGTAAAATAGAATTTGGTTCAGAAACCAAGATCAACGAAACCGACAAATCTGGATTTTCCGAAGCCATTCTTTTGGCAAAGCAGTCGGATATTGTAATCATGGTGCTTGGCGAACACGGTTTGCAAACGGGTGAAGGTCGTTCGCGAGCCAATTTGGATTTGCCTGGAGTGCAACAAGAATTGTTGGAATCCGTATATCAAGTGAACCCCAATATTGTATTGGTGTTGCAAAATGGTCGTCCCTTAGTAATTCCATGGGCCGTCGAAAATATTCCGGCTATAGTTGAAGCCTGGCAATTGGGAACCCAAAGTGGCAATGCCCTTGCACAGGTGTTGTATGGCGATTACAATCCGAGTGGAAAACTGCCAATGACTTTCCCCAGAAGTATTGGTCAAATCCCAATGTATTATTACCGCAAAAATACCGGAAGACCTTCTACCGGCGATCCAAACAGTGTATTTTGGTCGCATTATATGGACGAGAAAAACACACCACAATTTCCTTTTGGTTTTGGGTTGAGTTATGCCAAATTTGAATACACGGCTGTCGCTGTAAATCAAAAATCGTTTACTAAAAACGGTTCAATTACGGCTTCTGTTACTGTAAAGAATATTAGTAATCGAGTAGGAAAAGAAGTAGTACAGCTCTATATACAAGATCTTGTAGGAAGCACCACCCGTCCTATAAAAGAACTAAAAGGTTTTGAACTCCTAGAATTGCAACCCAATGAGAGCAAACAAGTAACTTTTACCATTGATGAAAAAATGTTGGAGTTCTTTACTGCAAATAGAAAATGGGAAGCAGAATCGGGTGAATTTAAAGTCTATATAGGCACAAATTCAGCCGATACCCAAGATACATCCTTTCAGTATACAAACTAATGAGAATTCAATTTTACAGTTTAACCCTAGTTTTATTAGTTGGTATTGGCTCATTGGCCCAAACGACCAAACGAGAATTGGTATGGGAAGAGAACTTTTCAAAACCAAGTTTAAATTCTTCGGTTTGGAACTTTGAATTGGGGAACGGTTGCCCAAATTTATGCGGATGGGGCAACGAAGAGCGACAAGAATACACCAGCACAAACCATGAGCTAATCGACGGAAAACTGGTTATTCATGCACAAAAAGAAGGCGATCGGTATACTTCTACTCGAATTACAACAGCCGGAAAAAAGGAGTTTCAGTACGGTCGCATCGAAGCCCGTGCCAAACTGCCCGTTGGTCAAGGAATTTGGCCTGCTTTTTGGATGCTGGGATCAAATATCAAACAAGTGGGTTGGCCTAAATGTGGAGAAATTGATATTTTAGAATACATCGGGAAATCCCCACAACAGCTTTACACCTCTCTACACACCCAAGAAAGTCACGGAGAGACCATCAATACCAAAAAGACTACAATTCCAAAATTAGAAGAGGGGTATCATGAATATGCCATGGAGTGGGATGCACAAAAAATCGCTTTTTATATAGACAATTTACAAGTCTATGTTTACCAACCGGCCGTTCAAAATGAAAACAATTGGCCATTTGCACAGCCATTTTATATTATTGTAAACCTGGCTATTGGCGGAAAATTTGGCGGTCCTGAAGTGGACGATACGATATTCCCTCAAAATTTCTACCTAGACTACATCAAAGTTTACCAATAATCAGAACTCTACTGCAGGTGCAACACCCTGTTTCTGTTTGGTGATTACGCAACAAAAAACTTAAATAAATAGGAATATATATTGTATTAGTGTTAAAAAAATAAATTATCTTTAAATTTTCAATAAATAGTTGGATAATCCTATTTTAATATGCTATTTTTGAATCAATAATTCTAAACACACATTTGCCTATACCCGAAAATTACTTTTACACCGATTTGATTCGTATTTAATTCAACTTAAAAAGTAATTTTATGGCTAATGTTCACACCTCCGATGCATTATTGGTTAAAAATTATATAGCAGGCGACGAGAACGCCTTGACTGTATTAATTAACCGTCACCAGTCCAAATTATTTGGGTTTATTTACTCAAAAGTGTCCGATCGAGATATCGCCAACGATATTTTTCAAGATACCTTTATCAAAGTAATTAAAACGCTTAAATCTAATTCGTACAACGAAGAAGGTAAATTTTTGCCTTGGGTGATGCGAATTGCACACAATTTGATTATCGATCACTTTAGACGAAATAAAAAGATGCCACTTTTTCGTGAAACCGAGGAGTTTTCTATTTTTTCGATCATGTCTGATCAATCGTTGACAATCGAAAATCAGCTCATTACAGAACAAGTAGAAAAAGACTTGAAACGAATTATAGAAGAATTGCCAGAGGACCAACGCGAAGTAGTCATGATGCGCATGTACCAAGACTTAAGCTTCAAGGAAATAGCTGAATTAACCGGCGTAAGCATCAATACTGCCTTAGGAAGAATGCGTTATGCCTTGTTAAATATGCGTAAAGTAATCGATAAGCATAAAATTATTTTAACCAATTGATACTTTACTGTAAAATTTGTCGTTGTACTACTATATCAAATTAATTGTAGTCTATGGCAAAAATTTACTCTAAAAAAATGCGTGCAGCAATCCCTATGAAACCCAAAAAAGAAACAATTTCTTTTTTATTGAACTACTCCAAAGCACTGAGCTTTATGCAGGTAGGAAAACAAAGCTTCGAATTGATTGCCAATTAACGCCACACATCCCGGTATTTATCGGGATGTTTTTTTATGATACGTATCCAAAACCGATTTTCTCCCTACCGTCTGGGTGATCAGGTCTTTATTTAAATCCCAGCCTCTTGCTTGACAATATTCTCGCCCGTACCAGATAATTTGCAAATGCAATTCGTTCCAAAGCGCTTTTGGAAACAAGCGTTTGGCGTCTTTCTCGGTTTGTACCACATTACTTCCGTCAGAAAGGTTCCAGCGGTACAATAACCGATGTATGTGCGTATCAACTGGAAAAGCGGGAACACCAAAAGCCTGTGAAATTACCACACTTGCCGTTTTATGTCCTACGGCTGGTAAGGCTTCTAAGTCTTCAAAATTGGCGGGTACTTGGCCTTGGTGTTTGTCAATTAGGATGTGTGATAAACCATAAATTCCTTTTGATTTCATAGGAGATAATCCACAGGGCCGAATGATTTGTTGAATTTCTTCGACACTCAATTTAATCATAGCATAAGGATTATCGGCTTTGGCAAACAGCAGGGGAGTTATTTTATTCACTCGAACATCAGTGCATTGTGCCGACAATAAAACCGCGATCAATAAGGTGTAAGGGTCTTTGTGATCTAACGGAATCGGGATGGTGGGGTAGTATTCTTTTAACGTATTTATAACAAATGTTACCCGTTCGGCTTTGGTCATTTTTGTATTTTTAGTTGCGTAAAATTAACGTATTTGCAAAGTGTGACGAAGTATTAATTTATCAAATTTATAAATCATAGTATGACAACATTACAAAAAGGAGATCAGGCTCCTTCATTTTCAGGATTAGATCAAGACGGAAACGCACATCGTTTGTCTGATTATGCAGGACAAAAATTGATTGTATTTTTCTACCCAAAAGCCAATACGCCGGGTTGCACTGCCGAAGCTTGTGACCTGCGGGACCACTACGAAACATTTAAGGCCCAAAATTATGCTTTATTGGGCGTAAGCGCCGATAATGCAAAAGCCCAGTCTAGTTTTAGAAACAAATTTCAGTTTCCGTTTCCCTTATTGGCTGATGAGGATAAATCTGTGATTCAGGCATTTGGAGTTTGGGGTCCCAAAAAATTCATGGGGAAAGAATACGATGGCATTCACAGAACCACTTTTGTGATTGACGAACACGGAATTATAGCAGAGGTGATCACCGAGGTAAAAACCAAAGAACACGCCAATCAACTCTTAAAATAATAAAAAAGCCAAGCATTAACTTGGCTTTTTTTAGTGTTTATTTTTAGTTTTTTTCGTGTGCAAAATGGGTGGGATTATACCCAAACAAATGGTCTTTTTTGATTAATTCGGCAATTCCTTTGGGCAGCATGCTCTCCCAACCACTTTCTCCTTTGCCAATCATTTTTAATACTTCACGAGATACAATTTTTAAATTGTCCTTGTCAAAATCTTCAATATCAACTACTTTGCCATTAAACTTGAAGAATTTATACAACTCTTTCATACGAGGATGCACCTTTAGGTTTTCAGAGTTAATGATAGTAGTACCATCTTCATCGAGCATAGGGTATAAAAATACTTTCAAATCGCGGTAGAATAATTTACCAAACGCTTCAAGTATTCCACCACTTAAATGACGGTAGTATTTTTCGTCAAAAATATCAACTAAGTTGTTCACGCCCATCGCCAATCCCATGCGCGCTTTGGTGTAATTAGAGAAATATTCAACTACTTTGTAATACTCTTGAAAATTAGAAATCATTACCGTTTGTCCTAACGAGCACAATAATTCGGCACGGTCCATAAAGTCACGTTCATCAATTTCGCCTTCTGAGCGCAAGTTAGATAAGGTAATTTCAAATACCACTAAGGTATTCTCTTCGTCTACTTTGTTTTCTTGCAAAAACATTTTAAAAGAGTTGTTGTACATGTCCATGTTTACCGAAGTAACAGGGCGGAAACTTCCGCGCAAAGCCAGGATATTTTTCTTGTACAAGATAGAAGCGGGTAAAATATTATTGCCTTCGGGATTAAACATCACCGCATCAGTCATTCCATTTTTTACCAACTGCAAACTGATTAATCGGTTGTCTACCTCGGCAAAACGCGGACCAGAAAAATTTATCGTATCGATCTCCAATTGGTCTTTGTCGAGGTGATCGTATAAATAACGCAACAATTTTTTAGGATCATTGTATTTGTAATAGGCCCCGTAAATTAAATTTACGCCTAAGATGCCTAAGGTTTCTTGTTGCAGTTTTGCATCTGTTTCTTTAAATCGGATGTGTAAAATAATTTCGTTATAGCCTTCGTCTGGTTCGATTTGGTATTTAATTCCTACCCAACCGTGGCCTTTAAATTGCTTGGCAAAGTCTATAGTAGCAACTGTATTAGCGTAACTGAAAAACATTTTATTCGGATGTTTTTCTCGGCTCAATCTACTTTCTATCAAATCAACTTCGTGGGTAAGCATTTTTTTAAGTCGACTTTCGGTTACATACCGGCCATCACTTTCTATGCCGTAAATGGCATCACTAAAGTCTTTGTCATAAGCAGACATGGCTTTGGCAATAGTGCCCGAAGATCCACCTGATCTAAAAAAGTGCCGAACCGTTTCTTGTCCTGCGCCAATTTCTGCAAATGTGCCGTAAATGTTTTCGTTGAGATTAATGCGAAGCGCCTTGTCCTTAATCGAGGGAATTTGTTCGATTTCTTTGTCGCCTTTTAATTTTATTTCGGTGCTCATTGTTGCTTTTGATAAATCTGCCGCAAAGTTAACAAAATAGCGAGTTGGTAAAAGCGAATTAATACTATTTTTGTGAAAAGTTTCTCTGTTGAAAGTCTATTTTTTAGGTACCGGTACTTCTCAAGGAATCCCCGTAATTGGGAGCAATCATCCAGTGTGCTTAAGTGCCGATCCAAAAGACAAGCGTTTGCGTGTCTCGGTTTGGATTCATTGGGAATCCTATTCGTATGTCATTGATTGCGGACCCGATTTTCGGCAACAAATGTTGGTTTCCAATTGCCCCAAACTCGACGGAATTGTATATACCCACGAACATTCCGATCATACAGCGGGCCTAGATGACATTCGGCCTTTCAGTTTCAAAACAAATGGAGTTTCAATCTATGCACATCCGCGCGTATTAGACAACCTGGCCAAACGCTTTGACTACATATTTGCCACCGATGACAAATACCCCGGAGCTCCCTCGGTTATTCCACATCCCATACATCCCAATACGGCATTTATGCTGGGCAACAAACAAGTTATACCGATCAATGCCTACCATGCCGGACTACAAGTGTATGGTTTTCGAATAGATCATTTTGCTTACCTCACCGATGTTAAAACAATAGATCAACAGGAAATAGAAAAATTAAGAGGTCTGCAGGTATTGGTCGTAAATTGTTTGCGGGAAGAATCGCATCATTCGCATTTTAATTTGAGCGAGGCTTTACAATTCATCGCCATTGTACAGCCAGAAAAAACTTATTTCACCCACATTAGCCATACATTTGGTTTTCACGAGGCGATACAACAAAAGTTACCAAAAAACGTTTATGTTGCATACGATAATTTAGAAATCACAATTTAACTCCTATGAAAAAATCCTTCCTTTTGTACGTCACTATTTTTTCGGTATTAATTACATTGCTTACCTACATGTATTATTCAAAACAGTTAAAAGCATGCCAGGATCAATTGGATAAAGCTTCCAACAGCAGTAAAAAAAGCCTCAGTGACCTACAAACAGAACTCGCTGACGCCAACTATTTTTCATTAGCCCACGACGACAACGCCCAAAATTATTTTGAAACTACCCAAAACGGCAAGTTTATTGCCTACGAAAAATTGATTCCTTACGTCACCGAAAAATTACTAGATTACAACCAAGACCCCAAAGGAAATCCCTACACGGGCCAAGACCAAATAGGTGCCCAAAAATTCATTATCAATAAGGTGAAAATTTTGAACCACCGCTGGATTATTGCCGATTACAACGATGGCGAATATTGGGGAGAAGTATTACTCAAGTATTTTGTGAATGAAGACCAAAGTATTTCATTCGAGATTATTCAGTCGGTTATATACCAGAAATAAGATGAAAAGAGTTGTATGTATATTGCTGATTGCGGCCTTTTTTTCGTGTAATCAAAAAAACGAAACTACAACAGTTGCTCCAAAAGTTACACCAACTGCAGCGCCAAAAACTGTTGGATCAGATCTTGATACCCACGGATGTAAAACTTCGGCTGGCTATACTTGGTCTTCGTTGCGCAACGACTGTGTGCGCATTTTTGAGGTGGGAACGCGATTGGATCCTGTTGAACCCAACGGCATGAGTGCATTTGTTATTTTGGATGCAAAAGTCAACAAAGCAGAAGTATTTACCTTGCTCGAAAAACAACCCGTCATTTTAACTCAAGTTGGTAAAGGAACCTATACCAATGGGAATTGGGAATTGATCACGCATTCTAAATTAGCAAAGCTACTATACAAAGGAAAAGTTACTTTTATCCAACCCGAGTAGTGATCAACCACTGATTTAAATCATAAAAATTTTGTGGCGAAACTCCGTGACCTATGGGGTATTCCTGGTATTGAACTTGCACACCCAAATTCGTTAAACTTTCTGGGGCCTTGCGTGCCCATTCTACTGGAATTACTTGGTCAACGGTGCCGTGAGAGGTGTATATTTGTAGCCTAGACAAGTTATTTTTTTCAAAACCCGCTACTGCTATTTCGTCATTCAAATAGCCGCTCAAAGCCGCTACACGCTGAATGCGTTCTGGGTAGGACAAAGCAACAGCATAGCTCAAAATAGCGCCTTGACTAAAGCCAATTAAAGTTACAGATTGGGCATCAAGAGGATAGGCTTGTTGCAATTCGTTCAGAGTTGTCAAAATTAAATCTCGGGAACTCCGCGCTTGCTCTAAATCTGAGAATTTACTGGCATCTGCATCAAAATTAATCGCATACCACGCATAACTCCCATACTGTAAATCATGGGGCGCTTGCAAGGAAATTACAAAATATTCTTCGGGTAGTTCTGATGCAAACGAAAACAAATCGGCTTCGTTACTGCCATACCCGTGCAACAACAAGAGCAACGGATTTTTATCCAACATTACTTTGGGTGGACGAACTAAATAGGTTGAAATTCCCGCCATTAGTCGATCGATTTAAAAGCAGATTGAAATAAGTTGCCCAACAAAGGAATTGGTTTGCTCTCGCCTTTGATGGCGCTAAAAATACCATATCCCCACAAAACGGAAACAAAAAGCCACATGGCCGAACTGATCATGTAATTATCAAAATTACTCACCAATAAACCCAGCGAAACAAAAGTTACCGATAAGCCCAAAGCTTGTCGAATATGAAAAGAGGCAAAGGGATTTTTGGGTTCCGAATTCATCGAAAGAGCGATGAGTACACCAACGATTAATATATAGCTGGTTATGGCAGTCGATTTGCCGGCTTCGATTGAGTTTTTCATGCAAGTTGGAGGATTCCTTGGTTGTAAATTCCGTACGCAACCCCTTTCATTTTATGCCCAAGTAAGGCGGCGTTTTTTGATTTTGATAAAATATGTGGGGCTTCAAATACCCAATCCACAGCAGGATTAAATAAGGTTAGTTCGGCCGTTGCACCTACTTCTATAGCTGAGGCTGCGATGCCAAATATTTTTTTTCCTGCGGTTAGTTTATCCAAAATTACGTCGAGAGGCAACACGGTTTGCAAAGCGCCAAATGCACTTTCAAGGCCAATTGTTCCGTCTTTGGCCAAATCAAATTCTAGGTTTTTGTGTTCGATGTCAATGGGGTTGTGGTCTGTGGTTATGCAATCGATGCTGCCGTTTAACACGCCTTCTATCAAGGCCAAACGATCTGCTTCGGCACGCAGGGGAGGGCTCACTTTGTATCGGCTATCAAAATTCGTCAAACAACTGTCGTTCAACACCAAATGATGCACAGAGACACTACAACTTACCCGAATTCCTTTGGCTTTGGCCTCTTGTATTAATTGCACTGATTTTGCAGTCGAAATGGTGGGCAGGTGTATTTTTCCGTCGCAGTATTCGGCTAGAAATAAGGCACGTGCCACTTGAATTTCTTCGGCTAAATTTGGGATACCTTTTAGTCCCAATCGGGTAGCCTGAATTCCTTCGTTGGCAATACCTTGTCCTTTTAGGTTGTTGTCTTGGCAAAACAACAACAGTAAACCGTTAAAATCGTGGAGGTATTGCATCCCAATTTTAAGGATGTTGGCGTTGTCTATGTTCTTGGAATAATCCCCAAATGCAATGGCTCCGGCATTTTTCATGTCAAATAATTCGGCCATGTCTTTGCCGGCACTTTCTTTGGTAAATGCCCCAATGGGATGCAAAGTAGTGGCAAACCCTTTGGCTTTATTTTGTACAAATTGTATTTGGGATTGGTTGTCGAGAACCGGTGTTGAATTGGGTTGAAGGGCAATCGCGGTAAACCCACTTTTGGCGGCTAGCTGCAGACCATTGGCTATGGTTTCTCGCTCTTCGTATCCGGGCTCTCCCAACGAAACACTGCTGTCAAACCAACCGGGTGAAAGGTGCAAATTTGTGAGCTCTACAACAGTACAAGTTCCATCAGCAGAAAGTGATGGGCCAATTTGTGCAATCTTGCCATCGGCAATCAAAACATCAACCTCTTGCAGGTGAAAGGCGCTGCTTGGATCTACAATCGTGGCATTTTTGAGAAGGGTTTTCATGAGACAAATTTTTGAATGAGCACTTCAAGGATTACAAATAATAGGGATAAAAGTACAAACCATTTCCAAATATCCGAATCGGTTTGGTTGGATTTCCATGTATCAATTACAGATTCTATCGAGCTGGCCTGTTTACAATCGCCCAATTGCAATAGGTTTGCATCCAAATCACTTTCGTTTCTGACGTAATTAAAACTCATGTTTTCTACTTTTTCGGATGCTTTATATATACCATAATTGCCTGCAGTTCCCGGATAATCACCACAATTTAGCTTTACTTTATTGCCGATTAGTTGTTGCATGGGAATAAATTGGTCACGCCCATTTTTGATCGTTAAAATCGCTTCTTTTTCTAAGGCCTTATCTATCAAAATATCTTTGGCTGAGCCAATGGTGTAAAAAGCTTGGTTGGTTTGCTGATTCAATTCTGCCATTGCATAAAAAGTGGGCACAATGAGTGGCGATTGTTGAAAATTCGAATTTGTTGTATTTAAAGCCGCTGTAAAGACATACACAGTAGAATTTCCGATTGGTGCCGCAACAAGAAAAGGGTTTTGATTGGCATAGCTCAACACTTTCGGAAAACGAGCCGTCAGGACATAATTTGATTTGGTCTTGGGGTAGTCAAAGTTGCTGATGGTTTTTTCGAATGCCGATTTATAAACGGGATGTGCAAAAGCAATTTGTGTAATCAATTGCTCCCCTTGTTGTAGCGTGCTAATTTTAAATTCGCCCAATTGTTGCAGGAATTGACTGTAATCAGAATCTACTTGGTCGGAAGGGATAATAATCAGGGTTCCTCCCGCTGAGGCAAAAGCTTTTAAACTGGTTTGAAGGGCTTGCGGTATTTTGGTCAATTCGTTGCAAATGATAACCTTATTCTTGTCTAGCTCGTTGTAATCTAATTGAGCCAAAGCCTGGTTGGTGTACCGAAATTCGTTGGCAGTATATATGCGCTTCAAAAACCCACATTTGGCGGGATCTCCAATACTTAACACGGGAATGGATTTGGTTTTAGCCAACGAAAAATAAAGGCTATTGTCGTAGGCTAACCCCTTGTCAGTGATACTTACATAGCCATTAAACTCTTTTTTTGGCAAGGTAAAAACCGCGCTTTTGGGAGTAGAATTCAATTGGATGATGGTTTTGGCTACTACTTTGTTTTCGTTGTATAAGGCAATCGGAATGGCCTTTTTATCGTTGCCAAATTGACGCAAACGCACCTCTATTTCGTAGAATTCATTCGACTGATTTTTAACAAATACCGTATCAATTGATGCGTTGTTCTTTTGTTCGGCCCGAGGAATTACTACGAACAGATTATTTTCTTTGTTGGTTTGTTCTAGCGATTTGCTTTGCACATTTACCCCATCGGTAACCAACAATATATTCTTTTTCTGCGCCGACGGCCTGGCGTTTATCTGCGCCAAAGCACGATCTAGCTCAAACGGAATTGCGCTATAGCTCAGGTGTTGCAATTCTTTACGAATAGATTTGGTAGTGACATTCCAGTAGGTTTCTGTGGCAGTGATCAAGGAAAATTCTTGGGTATCGGGCAACTGCGCCAACACTTCTTCTACACTGCGTTTTAGCAATTCTCCTTGTTTTCCTTTGGCTTGCATGCTATAGGAATTGTCTAGGATAAGGTAGGTTTCGGCTTGTTTGGATGCAGACGACTCTGAAGGAAAAAAGGGTTGTGCAAAGGCCAAAATGAGGCAGGCCAAGATTAATAAACGGGCAGCCAATAGCAACCATTTTTTTAGGGTAGCACTTTTACGGGTTTGTGTACTGATGTCTTTTAAGAACCGAACATTGGTGAAATAGGCCGTTTTAAATCGCCGTAACTGAAATAAATGCACCAAAATTGGCAAAACCAATGCGAATAAAAAGTACAGAATTTCAGGCTGTTTAAATTGCATTTTTATAAGTATACCTGCTGTTTTTCAGGGTTTATTGTGCGTTTCAAAAGTACTAATCCACTGCAAATAAAGAGAATGATTTTTCAATTATTTCTTCTTTTGTCTTTTTTGTGCTTGCGTTTTTAACAGATTCCGATTTACGGAACCCGACGTTTTCTTTTTGGTTTTAGAAGGCCCACCCAAATTGACTTTGGTGTTCTTTTTTACTTTTGCATGAAAGGCGCCGTCCCCGTCTAATTTCGCTTTTTTGAGCAAAAATTTAAACGCCTGTTTGTCTTTTTCCGGGCCAATCAATTTGGTCGAAATTTCGACAGTTTCAGGGAGTGTCAGCACATCAATTTCTCGTTCCATCAGGACTTCGATGCTAAATTTCATCTCTTCTTCTCGCGGAGTAAAAAAGCTGATTGCGGTTCCTTTGGCATCGGCCCGACCGGTTCTTCCTATGCGGTGCATATAGAGTTCGGGCATTTCGGGCATCTCAAAATTGATCACGTGGGTAATGTCTGAGATGTCCAAACCACGGGCCATAATATCAGTGGTAATGATGCCTCTCAATTCGCCTCGCTGAAAGTTGGCCATTGTATTCAACCGGTAATTTTGTGATTTGTTCGAGTGAATAACCCCAAACTGATCGGGGAAATCGGTCTCGATATTTTCGTGCAGCATGTCGGCAATTTTTTTGTTGTTGACAAACACGAGTACTCGAGACATCGATTCGTTGGCAACCAATTGCTGTTTAAATAAATTTATTTTCGTGTGAAAATTGGGCACTGCATAACTCAATTGTTCAATATTTTCGAGTGGCGTACCTGATGCAGCCAAACTCACTTCTTCGGGAAAATCAAAATAGTCGTTCAAAATGGCATCCACTTCGTCGGTCATGGTGGCCGAAAACAAGATGTTTTGGCGTTTGATGCGCATCATGGCCAAGATGGCGGTGAGCTGGGTGCGGAATCCCAAGTTGAGCATTTCGTCAAATTCGTCGATAACCAATTTGCGGGTTTCGTCAAAACGAATCACATTGTCTAGCGCCAAATCCATGGTTCTTCCGGGCGTTCCTACTAGAATGTCTATCCCTTGGTATACGGCTGTTTTTTGTGTATTTATGTTCACGCCGCCATAAATTCCAAGCGTACGTACCGACATGTATTGGGTGAGTTTTTCTACTTCTTCGACTACCTGCACCACCAATTCACGCGTGGGAACTAGGATTACAATTTTTGGGGTATGAGTAGGTGTAAACGTATATAATTTGAGCAAGGGCAACAAATAGGCAAAAGTTTTCCCGGTTCCCGTTTGGGCAATTCCCATCATATCTCTGCCCGACATAATTACAGAAAAAGATTTTTCCTGAATGGGTGTAGGGGTGGTATAGCCCAGTTCGTCTAAGGCTTTTTGTACCGATTTGGGTAATTGAAATTGCTCAAAGGTGCGCATGTACTAATTTTTGGGCAAAGGTAACCCATTCTTCTTGTTATTGCTACACTTATTTCGAATAGCTAAAAGCCCTCAAAAACGCCCAATCCAAACAAGGCAAAGTCATATTTTACGGGATCTTTAAGGTCTAATTTGCGCAGATTTTCGTCCAGTTCTTGCACTGCTTTAAAGTCATTTTGGGTGCGGGAAAGCAATCCTAATTTTCGCGCCACCCTGCCCGAATGCACGTCGAGCGGGCAGGAAAGCACGGCAGGCGAAATGCTTTTCCAGATACCCAAATCAACCCCTTTGTTGTCGTTGCGCACCATCCAACGCAAAAACAAGTGCAAGCGTTTGGCTGCCGAACCGGCCAAAGGGTCGGCTACGTGCTTGAGGCTTCGAGGCGCATGTGGGATTTCAAAAAGACGCTGTTTAAAGTGGTGAATGCTGTGGTGCAAATAATTGTCCTGCTGATGTTGGGCAAAAATGGCTTCGAGACCACCACAGTTGCGGTAAATGTGCTGCAATCCTTTGATGAAGCTAATGAAATCCACCCCATTAAAGGTGCGGTGCACAAAAAATTCCAGGGGTTTAAGGTCTTTTTCTTGATGAGATAGCACAAAATCATAGGGAGAATTGCCCATCAAATCCATCATGCGTTGGGCATTTTTGATGATCATTTTGCGGTTCCCCCAAGCAATTGTTGCACTCAATAAACCCGCAATTTCGATGTCTTCTTTCAAAGAAAATTGATGGGGTATTTGCAACGGATCAGATTCGATAAAATCCGGTTGGTTATACTGGGCGGCTTTTTCGTCGAGAAAGGATTGGAGATCAGCCCACTGCATTAGTGACTTATTTTTCCGTCTACCATTACCAATTTGCGATCGGCCATGTTGGCCAATTCTTCGTTGTGGGTTACGATCACAAAGGTTTGACCAAAATCGCCCCGCAACTGGAAAAACAATTGGTGTAAATTTTCGGCCGTGGCGGTATCTAAATTTCCTGAGGGTTCATCGGCAAAAATAATGGCCGGTTTATTAATCAAGGCACGCGCTACTGCTACCCGTTGTTGTTCGCCGCCCGATAGTTCGCTGGGTTTGTGGTTCATGCGCTGCGAAAGACCAAGATAATCTAGTAATCGTTTGGCTTCGGCTTCGGTTTCTTTTTGTTTTTTGCCGCCAATATAGGCCGGAATACAGACATTTTCGAGCGCGGTAAACTCCGGTAATAATTGGTGAAATTGAAAAATAAATCCCAATTGTTGGTTGCGAAACACCGCCAATTTTTTGTCTGAAAGTTGCAATACAGCTTCTCCGTTTATGACCAATTGGGTTTCTGCTGATTCAGTTGGTTTGTCTAAGGTGCCTAATAGTTGCAACAAAGTGGTTTTCCCTGCTCCCGAAGCACCCACAATCGAAACAATTTCTCCTTTTTGAATATGGAGATCTACCCCTTTCAGCACATGGAGTTGGTCGTAATATTTATGGATGTTTTGGGCCTGAATCATGGGAGTTGAATTTGCACAAAGAAACAAACTTTTTCAATAGAAAAAAGGGGCTACTTTAGTGGGGTTCTTTGGGCAATAAAAACCCCAATTTCATTTTACGCAATAGTTTTTTTTCAAAATTCCAAAAGAAGGAAAATTGGCCAAACAAAAATCCAATCGCTACAAGTAAGATTTGGTAAATCGGAAAAATGAGCAGCAAACGAACAGGCGTGTACCAATGCGATAATAGTGCTTTCGAAATGCCCAATTCTTCACACAAAGGTTTAGAAAGCCAAGCAGAAGCCGAGCCAGTTATGGCAAAAACGATAAAAATTACGGTGAGTTGAAAATTGGAATTTACATTCCAACGTTGTTTGAGTTTTTTCATAACTTGAAAATGCTACACAAATATAATGAATATGCCTTTTCACTGCTTGAATAAATAAAAAAAACCAACTTTTAGAGTTGGCTTTTAGTTTGTGTATCAGTTATGTTTAACTCAGCAATTGTATGATTTGCTGGGCTAATTCAGTTCCAATTCGATCTTGGGCTTCTAAAGTGGCTGCTCCAATGTGCGGTGTTAAGGAGATTTTAGGATGCATCAACAATTGAATTTCGGGAGTAGGTTCGTTTTCAAACACATCCAATCCGGCAAACAATACTTTTCCGCTGTCTAATGCCGAAATCAAGGCTACTTCATCAATGATACCACCTCGCGAACAATTGATGATTCCCACACCTTCTTTCATGAGCTCGAATTCTGGGTTTCCAATAACATATTCTTTTTGCGCCGGAACGTGTAACGAAATAAAGTCAGCTTCTTTCAATAGGGCTTCTTTTTCTATGGTTTCAATCTCAAAAGCCAGTTGCTGCCCGTTGTAAAAATCGACTGTGATGCTGGCTTTGGGTACAAAACCATCGGCAGCAATTACGCGCATGCCCAATCCCAAAGCCATTTTGGCAGTCGCTTGTCCGATGCGTCCAAAACCGATGATCCCTAGCGTTTTGCCTCGCAATTCGATGCCGTTGGCGTAGGCCTTTTTCAAGCCGTCAAAATTTTGATCTCCTTCGAGTGGCATATTTCGGTTGGCATCGTGCAAAAAGCGTACACCTGAAAACAAGTGCGCAAAAACCAATTCGGCTACACTTTCTGAAGAAGAAGCGGGCGTATTGATTACATGAAGTCCTTTTGATCGGGCGTAGTCTACATCAATATTATCCATACCCACACCGCCACGGCCGATGATTTTTAAACCCGGGCAGGCATCAATAATGTCTTTTCTGATTTTAGTGGCCGAACGCACTAATACAACTGGAATTTGGTGTGTATTGATGTAATTGGCCACTTGTTCTTGTGCTACTTTGGTGGTAATTACCTCATATCCGCCTTTTTCTAAGGCAAGAATTCCACTGCTTGAAATTCCGTCATTGGCTAATACTTTCATAGGTATATCTGTTAAGAGGATCGTTATTATTGTACTTTACGTTCTAATTCTTGCATGGCATCTACCAAAACTTGAACGCTTTCGAGTGGTAGGGCGTTGTACATAGAGGCCCGGTATCCTCCTACCGAACGGTGTCCGGGTAAACCGGAAATTCCCGCTGCTTTCCAAAGCGAATCAAACATTTCTTGATGGGCTGAATCTACCAATAAAAATGTGGCATTCATGTTGGAACGATCGGCTTTGTGCGCTGTTCCTACAAAGAGTGGGTTGCGGTCAATTTCATTGTATAAAAGTTGTGCTTTGGCTTCGTTTAGTTGCTCAATGGCTGCAATACCTCCAAGATTTTTTAACCATTGCAAGGTGAGCAAGGAAGAGTAAACTGGCAATACAGCGGGTGTGTTGTACATGCTATCGGCCTTGAGGTGTTTCTCATAATCTAACATGCTTGGAATTACTCGCCCTGATTTTCCTAAAATGGATTCCTTAATAACAATCAAGGTTGTGCCTGCGGGGCCCATGTTTTTCTGCGCACCGGCGTAGATGAGATCAAATTGACTGAAATCTAAACTGCGTGAAAATAAGTCTGAACTCATGTCACATACTATTGGCACTGCAGTTTTAGGAAAGGATTTTATTTGAGTTCCAAAAATGGTATTGTTGCTGGTGCAGTGAAAATAACTGGCCGTTTCTGGAATAGTATATTCGGTAGGAATGTGGTTGTAATTGTCGTTTTTAGAAGAGGCAACTACTGCTGTTTCTCCAAAAAGTTTGGCTTCTTTGATGGCATTATTGGCCCAAGTTCCGGTGTCTAAGTAGGCGGCATGCCCGTCTTGCGGCAACAAGTTGTAGGGTACCCGTAAAAACTCCATGCTGGCTCCCCCTTGCAAAAACAACGCTTGGTATCCTTTGCCAGTGAGTCCTAATAATTCTAATGCTAAAGCACGCGCTTCGTCCATTACCGCAATAAAATCTTTGCTGCGGTGCGAAATTTCTAAAATAGACAAGCCCGATTGGTTGAAATCTAAAATGGCCGCTGCCGATTTTTCAAAAACTTCTTGCGGTAAAATGCAAGGTCCGGCACTAAAATTATGTTTTTTCATACAGGGTTAATTTCAGATTCAAAAATGAAGTTGCAAATTTCGCGAATAGGGTTGTATTTCTCTATTTTATTTATCAGAATTCGCAGGATGTTATCAACAAAAACGATATAGCCTGTCAAAAATGCAAAGAAATTCTTATAAAGCAAGTAAAAATTCAAGGGTGTCCACCTGATCGGCATACTCCCAAAGCGCAGGTTTTTGTGAACTTCCCAAGGGAATACTGCCCTCGATTTTTGCAGCCGAAACAATGCATTGCAATTGTTCCTGGTCACGTTCTAAGCGCTGTGCCAATTCTTCTAGGGATTCATAATATTCGTAAAACACGCTCGAGATGGGAGAGGCGTAACTGGGGTCTTCTTTTAGTGTCAAAAAGCCGTTGTCTACTAATTTAAAATTACTCATCAAAAACACCGCTTTGTTGTAGTCGTAATTGTTGGCGTATTTTTCATAATGAATCACGTCTTGGTAGGCAAAAATGGCTTCAAAAAAGGCAGTAAAATCATAGCCTTTGGGTACAAATAGTTTTGAAACATTGCGGCAGCCCAACCCAAAATACCGAAAAATATCTTCGCCCAATGCATGCAAATCGGCCGAGGTTTCTTGTCCGGTTAATACTGCAATCGAATTTCTGTTTTTGCGAATGATGGCCGGTTTATCTTTAAAATAGTATTCAAAATACCGAGCCGTATTGTTGCTGCCCGTGGCAATCACGGCGTCAAAATTTTCTAATTTGCCATCGGTAAATACAATGCGATTGTTGAACTCAGGATTCTGTTGTTGCAAATAATTCACCAGAAAGGGCAGCAGCTTTTGGTCGTTCGAGGAGGTTTTTACCAAGGCGTTGTGTCCGGCCAGTACTACCGAAAGCAAATCGTGAAAACCTACTAAGGGAATATTTCCGGCCAAGACCAACCCAATTGTTTTGGGTGCAGAAACGGGTAAATTATAGCGTGCAGTCCAGGTGTTTAAGTTGCTTTCTGTCAAGGCATCAGCCCAAGAAGCTAAGGAAAATCGCACTTGATCTGCCGTAAACCAACCGTTGTGCGATTGCGATAATTGGATCAATGACTCAAACGCATCAAAATACAAATCGTTATGTAAAACACCCTCGTTTTTATGGGGATTAACTACTGTAAATTGGGCTAAAAATCTACCTAAACTTACAAAAGATTGAATTGTGTCTTTTGGAGCCATTTCTTTGTTGTATATGAATTGTTTTGAATGTATTTTTGCGCAAAATTAAGTTAATAACAGGAAGAAAATCGGAAGTCTTCAGGATAAATTGTTTTTCTGGTTTTTTCTCATTCAAATTTCAAGGATATGGCTATTGTGATTACCGACGAATGCATCAATTGTGGGGCCTGCGAACCCGAATGTCCAAATACTGCGATTTATGAAGGTGCCGATGATTGGCGTTACAAAGACGGAACCAAACTCAAAGGCAAACTGGTGTTGCCTTCTGGAGAAGAAGTAGACGCCGATGCTGCGCAAACGCCATTCTCAGACGATATTTATTACATCGTACCCAGCAAATGTACCGAATGCAAAGGGTTTCATGATGAGCCCCAATGCGCCGCGGTTTGCCCAGTAGATTGCTGTATTCCTGATGGAAATCACGTAGAAAGCGAAGAGACCCTCTTGAACAGACAGGCTTTTTTACACAACGACTAATGCAATTTCTACTCCTTTGCAACTCAGAACGTACAGTTTTTTTGCCAATGAGGAGTTACGTTTGTATTAATTTAGAAAGAGATTGCAAATAAAGAAAACTAAAATATAAAGATGAAAGCTGGAATTGTAGGATTACCCAATGTAGGAAAGTCAACCTTATTTAATTGTTTATCCAATGCCAAAGCGCAAAGTGCCAACTTTCCGTTTTGTACCATTGAGCCCAATATCGGAGTCGTAAATGTTCCCGATCCGCGCATTGTTCGCTTGGAAGAATTGGTCAATCCGGAGCGCGTGCAAATGGCCACCGTAGATATTGTGGATATTGCGGGCTTGGTAAAAGGAGCAAGTAAAGGCGAAGGTCTCGGAAACCAATTTTTGGGCAATATCAGAGAATGCAATGCCATCATTCATGTGTTGCGTTGTTTTGACAACGATAATATTGTGCACGTAGACGGCAATGTAAATCCGATTCGTGACAAAGAAACCATCGACATCGAGTTGCAGTTAAAGGACCTTGAAACCGTCGAAAAACGTTTAGAAAAAGTAAATCGAGCTGCCAAAACAGGCAACAAAGAAGCACAAGTAGAAAAAGCATTTTTAGATCGCATTCGCGAAGCCCTGTTGCAGGCCAAATCGGCGAGAACGGTGGTTCCTCAGAACAATGACGAAGTAGAATTGCTGGCAGATTTTCAGCTGATTACTTCCAAACCAGTATTGTATGTGTGCAACGTAGACGAAGCTTCAGCCGTAAACGGAAATGCCTATGTAGACCAAGTTCGGGAATTAGTAAAAGACGAAGACGCCCAAGTAATTGTCTTGTCTGTAGGCGCCGAAGCCGACATTACCGAATTAGAAAGTTACGAAGAGCGACAAATATTTTTAGAAGACATGGGTTTATCAGAACCGGGATCGGCCGTTTTAATTCGCGCTGCTTATACCTTATTAAAATTACAGACCTATTTTACCGCTGGGGTAAAAGAAGTGAGAGCTTGGACCATAAATGTGGGCGATTCTGCGCCAAAAGCAGCGGGTGTTATACACACCGATTTCGAAAAAGGGTTTATACGCGCAGAGGTAATTGCCTTCGAAGATTTCTCGGCCTATGGCTCAGAATCTAAAGTAAAAGAAGCCGGAAAATTGCGGGTAGAAGGAAAAGAATACATTGTAAAAGACGGGGATGTGATGCATTTTCGATTTAATGTGTAATAGTTTACGCATTACTTAGTAACCAATTAAATTGCCTTATTGTCATCAATAAGGTAATTTTTTTTACATTTAGGACATATTAATCCGGGTAAACGTATTTCAGATGAAACAATGTCAATACATTATAGATCTTTATTCGGCGAAAGAAGATCTTTTTTCGAGCACTGATTTTCAGGCAGACCAAGCGAATTTAGTATTGGCCTTTGCCGAGCGAACTACATTGGATACCTTGAAACCCTATGCAGAACTGAAACAAAGATTTCCCAATGCTTCAATTGTAATTTCCTCAGCATCGGGTCAGATATCCAACTGCAAACTAGTTGAAGAGAAAATGGTGGTTACCGCTATTCAATTTGAACACACACCTCTAAAAGCGATCGAAATTCAGGTAGATCCCACCCACACAAAATCCTATTTGGGTGAACGAGTAAAAAACGAATTAGTTACAACCGAACTCACTGCTTTATTTGTTCTTTCTGAAGGTAGTTTTGTGAACGGAACCGATCTTATTGAAGAATTGAGAGCCGAAACCAATCACCAAACACCCATTTTTGGTGGAATTGCCGGAGACGGGTATTTATTTGAAAAAACAATTGTAGGACTTAACCGCGATGCAGTGGCCAATACGATTGTCATTATTGGGTTTTATGGAAACCGTTTGCAATTTGGATTTGGTTCTGAAGGCGGTTGGAGTGATTTTGGTCCCGAACGTGAAGTTACGATGTCCGCCAAGAACAAAGTATTTAAAATTGGCGATCGCTATGCCTTAGATATTTATAAAGAGTATTTGGGTAAATACGCCGAGGAACTTCCCGGATCATCCTTGTACTTTCCGCTTTCAATGAAAGAATTTCCCGAATCTGAGCCCGTGGTTCGTACCATTTTGTCTATCGACGAAGTAGAAAAATCCATGACATTTGCCGGAAATCTCCCCGAAGGCGCTTTAGTAAAGTTTATGAAAGCCAACTCTGATAAATTAATTGATGCTTCCTATAAAGCTGCGACCAGTTCAGAATTAGTCTCAAAAGAAACCAACAAAATGGCCCTTCTCATTAGTTGTGTGGGTAGAAAAATTGTATTAGGCGACCGGGTAGAAGAAGAAATCGAAGCCGTGCGGGAAGTATTAGGAAAAGATGTACTGTTGTTTGGGTTTTATTCCTACGGTGAAATCACGCCAAATACCAAGAAAGTGGGCTGCGATTTGCAAAACCAAACCATGACCATTACTACCTTATTTGAATCATAATTGCTATGAAAACGCCTCCAATTCATCGCCATTTACTCCGCCAAATCACCAAATATTTGCCGCCAGATTTTATTGCGCAAAGTCCTGAAATGGAAGATTTTATTGCGATTATAAACCAAACCTACATTAATTACGACAAAGATGCTGAGTTGTTTGAACAATCGGCCAAATTGAATGATCGCGAGTACACGGCCATCAATTTGCGGATAAAGCAAGAGCTCGAAAAAAAGCAATTTTTTCAAGAAAAATTATTCGAAGCCATCAAGCAACTCAGTGATAATGAGTCGGCTTTGGCCAACGACGACGATGATTTACTTGGATTACTCACCATTCTTACCGAGGAAATTGAATTAAAAAAACAATACCAAACCCAATTAGTCGAAGCCAAATCGCATGCCGAATCGGCCAACGAAGCCAAATCTGATTTCTTGTCTTTGATGAGTCATGAATTGCGCACGCCCTTGAATGCAATAATTGGGCTCACCTACATCATGGAACAGGAGAATACGCTCGAGAGTTTGCAAGAAAATTTAAGCACGCTTAAGCATTCGGCCCACAATTTATTTTTACTCATCAACGACATCTTGGATTTTAATAAAATTGAAGCGGGTAAAATAGAATTAGAGAAAATCAGCTTTAATTTTAAAGATTTGGTATTGCAAATCGCCAAATCGTTTGAGGTGCGCGCCAACGAAAACTTGAATCAATTAGAAGTCTTGATTGACGATAATTTCTTGCCCAATCTAATCAGTGATCCTTTGCGAATTAGTCAGATCTTGAATAATTTGGTATCGAATGCCTTAAAATTTACCAGCAACGGCAAAGTACAAATTAAGATATCACAAGAATCCTTCGTGAATAAAGTGTCTACATTCAAGGTTGAGGTAATTGACACCGGAATAGGAATAGAAAAAGAAAATTTCAAAAAAATATTTCAAAAATTCTCCCAAGCTGATTCAAAAATATCCCGTAAATACGGAGGAACAGGCCTAGGACTCATTATCACACAACGCTTGTTGCATTTGATGAGTTCAGACATTGCCTTTGTCTCTGAAGTAGGAAAAGGCTCTACTTTTTATTTCAGTTTGAGTTTGCCAATTTTGTCGCATTCGCAAACCATCGACACCCATGCCATCCAAGAAGGATACGAAGAAATCAACCTGAGCGGATTGAAAGTATTGTTGGTCGAAGACAACCTAATAAACAGCAAGATTGCCCAAAAAATTATGCAAAAATGGGATGTCGAAGTCGATTTTGCGGAGAATGGATTGGTCGCCATAGAGAAGTTCAATTCAAACAAGTACCACATCATTTTAATGGACTTATCGATGCCCGTCATGGATGGGTATGAAGCCACTACCGAAATTAGAAAAACCGATAAATTGATTCCAATTATTGCCTTGTCGGCTTCGGCTTCTTTTGGGTATTTAGATCGGGCATTGCAAATTGGAATAAACGAATACATCATCAAACCATTCAATCCCAAAGAGCTCAATATGAAGCTCCAAAAGTATTCGGATTTCTTGTAATTAAAGCTTCTTTTTGGTCTAAAAATTGTCAATATCATTATTGATAACTTATGTTTGCGCTGCTTTGAATTTGCGGCTCATTCCTTTATATTAGCACAAATTCGTTAGTGCTTATCATGCTTGAACAAAATCAATATACCGAAGACAATATACGCTCCCTCGACTGGAAAGAACACATCCGCATGCGTCCCGGAATGTACATTGGGAAACTGGGCGATGGCTCCTCTCCCGATGATGGAATTTACATCCTGCTCAAAGAAGTAATCGATAACTGTATCGATGAATTTGTAATGGGGGCCGGAAAAACCATTGAAGTGACCATCAAAGATAAAATGGTCTCTGTACGCGATTTTGGCCGTGGTATTCCCTTAGGCAAAGTAGTCGACGTAGTTTCTAAAATGAATACGGGAGGGAAGTATGATTCCTTGGCGTTCAAAAAATCGGTGGGATTGAATGGAGTGGGAACCAAGGCGGTAAATGCGCTTTCGAACTATTTTCGAGTAGAATCGGTGCGCGATGACAAGCAAAAAGCGGCCGAGTTTAATGCAGGAAATTTAGTACTAGAAGAAGACATCATCGAAACCACCAAACGCAAAGGAACCAAAGTAACTTTTGTGCCTGATGAACTTATCTTTAAGAACTACAAATACCGAAACGAGTACGTCATTAAAATGCTCAAAAACTATTGTTACCTCAACAATGGATTGACCATCATTTACAACGGCGAAAAGTATTTTTCAGAAAACGGCTTAAAAGATTTACTCGAAGAAACCATTCACGCCGATGATTTAGAATACCCAATCATCCACCTGAAAGGCGAGGACATCGAAATAGCCTTAACCCACAGTAAAACCCAATACAGCGAAGAATACCATTCGTTTGTGAATGGCCAAAACACTACCCAAGGAGGAACGCATTTGGCGGCCTTTCGCGAAGCGGTGGTCAAAACGATACGCGAATATTACAACAAAGGTTTCGAAGCTTCAGATGTGCGCAAATCGATTGTGAGCGCCATCAGCATCAAAGTGATGGAGCCGGTTTTTGAGTCGCAAACCAAAACCAAATTGGGCTCTACCGAAATGGGTTCCGAACCAGGTATGCAATCGGTTCGGACTTTTGTGAATGACTTCGTTAAAAACAAACTCGACAATTTTTTACACAAAAATCCAGAAACCGCCGATGCTTTGTTGCGCAAGATCCTCCAGGCCGAACGCGAGCGCAAGGAATTGTCGGGCATCCGTAAATTAGCCAAAGACCGCGCCAAGAAATCGAGTTTGCACAATAAAAAACTACGCGATTGTCGCGTACACCTCATGGATACTAAAAATCCGCGGTGTTTAGAAAGCACTTTGTTTATCACGGAGGGAGATTCGGCTTCGGGATCGATTACCAAATCGCGCGATGTGAATACCCAAGCGGTGTTTAGTTTGCGTGGAAAGCCCTTGAATTCGTATGGCATGACCAAGAAAATCGTCTACGAAAATGAAGAATTCAATTTACTGCAAGCAGCTTTAGACATTGAAGACGACATGGAAAATTTGCGGTACAACAACATTGTCATCGCCACCGATGCCGACGTGGATGGCATGCACATTCGCTTGTTGTTGATTACCTTTTTCTTGCAGTTTTTCCCCGAACTCATTAAAGATGGGCACTTGTATATTTTACAAACCCCTTTGTTTCGGGTGCGCAACAAAAAAGAAACCATTTATTGCTATTCTGACGAAGAGCGCAGAGCCGCCATCGAAAAATTAAAACCCAAACCCGAAATCACCCGATTTAAAGGATTGGGGGAAATCTCTCCCAATGAATTTCAATTTTTTATTGGCGAAGACATTCGATTGGATCCCATTATGCTCGACAAAAACACCTCAATTGAGCAGTTGTTGTCGTTCTACATGGGCAAAAACACCCCCGATAGACAAGAATTTATCATCAACAATTTGAAAGTAGAATTAGATGCCTTAGCCGAGGCCTAAACCGAATAGCGAGTAAACGCCAACTAATATGGACGAAGAAGAAATTTTAGAACCCTTAGACGAAGGACAAGCAACTTCTAGTACTCATTTTTATGAGCACACCGAAGACGGGCATGACACCATAACCAAGGTAACCGGTATGTACAAAGACTGGTTCTTGGATTATGCCTCCTACGTGATTTTGGAGCGTGCGGTTCCGGCTATCGAAGACGGATTTAAACCGGTACAGCGTCGCATCATGCATTCCTTAAAGGAATTGGACGATGGCCGTTACAACAAAGTAGCCAATGTGGTAGGACACACCATGCAATACCATCCGCACGGCGATGCCAGTATTGGCGATGCGATGGTGCAAATTGGCCAAAAAGAATTGCTCATCGATTGCCAAGGAAACTGGGGAAATATCCTCACCGGTGATGGTGCGGCGGCTTCGCGTTATATCGAAGCGCGCTTGTCCAAATTTGCCTTAGAAGTTTTATACAGTCCTAAGATTACCGATTGGGGAGTTTCTTATGACGGACGTCGTGCCGAGCCCAATAATTTACCGGTTAAATTTCCGTTGCTTTTGGCCCAAGGCGCCGAAGGAATTGCGGTAGGACTTTCGACGAAAATTTTGCCCCACAATTTTAATGAGCTCATTGAGGCATCCATTAAAATTTTAAAAGGCAAACCATTCCAGTTGTTCCCTGATTTTCAAACAGCCGGTATTGCCGATATGACCAACTACAACGACGGGCTGCGTGGAGGTAGAGTGCGGGTTCGGGCCAAAATTGCCCAATTGGATAAAAACACCTTGGTAATTACCCAAATTCCTTTTTCGACCAACACCACTACCTTGATTGACAGTATTTTGAAAGCCAATGAAAAAGGCAAAATCAAAATCAAAAAGATCGAAGACAATACGGCCGCTGAGGTAGAAATTCTTATTCATTTGTATCCCGGTGTTTCGCCCGATAAAACGATAGATGCACTCTTTGCTTTTACCGCTTGCGAAACCTCGGTAGCACCATTGGGTTGTGTGATTCAAGACAACAAGCCTTTGTTTATTGGGGTTTCGGATATGCTGCGCATGTCAACCGCACGCACGGTACAATTGCTGAAAAGTGAATTGGAAATCCAGTTGGATGAACTCGACGAACAATGGCACTTTTTGTCGCTCGAACGCATTTTTATCGAGAACAGAATTTACCGATTAATCGAGGAGGAAACCACCAAAGAAGGCGTTATTTCGGCCATTGATATCGGATTGAAACCCTTTATCAAACCGCTCAAACGAGCGATTACCGAAGACGATATTATTCGCCTCACCGAAATCCGAATCATGCGTATTTCGAAGTTTGACAGCAACAAAGCCCAAGATAAAATCGACGCTTTAGAAGGCGATATCGAACAAGTGAAACACGACTTGGCTAATCTTACCGATTTTGCCATTGCCTATTTTACTAAACTCAGAGAAAAGTATGGCAAAGGGCGCGACCGCCAAACCGAGTTGCGCATTTTTGATGACATCGAAGCCACTAAAGTAGTATTGCGCAACACCAAACTCTATGTGAACCGCGAAGAAGGATTTATTGGCACCGGGCTTAAAAAAGACGAATACGTGACCGATTGTTCGGATATTGACGATGTGATTGTCTTTTTGCGCGACGGAAACATGATGATTTGCAAAGTCGACGACAAGAAGTTTGTGGGCAAAGACATCATACACGTGGCTATTTTTGACAAAAGTGACAAACGAACCATTTACAACCTCATTTACCGCGACGGAAAATCGGGTCCTTCGTACATCAAACGTTTCAATGTGTCGGGCGTCACGCGAGATAAATTGTATGATTTAACCAATTCAAATGCGGGATCACAAGTATTGTATTTTACTTGCAATCCCAATGGGGAAGCCGAAGTGATTACCATTTTATTGCGTCAATTGGGCAGCATCAAAAAACTAAAATGGGATCTCGATTTTGCGGCAATTGCCATAAAAGGCCGCGCTTCAAAAGGGAATTTGGTTACCAAATACCCAATCAAGAAAATCGAAATCAAGGAGAAAGGAATTTCTACTCTTTTGCCTCGAAAAATTTGGTTTGACGAGACCGTTCAAAAATTAAATACCGAAGCCCGTGGGGAATTATTGGGCGAATTTAAACCCAGCGATAAAATTTTAATTATCTCGCAAACGGGCAAACTTAAAGTAATCATCCCAGAACTCACTACCCATTTTGACGAAGACATGGTCGTGCTCGAAAAATGGATCCCAAATAAACCCATCTCGGCTATTTATTATGATGGCGAAAAAGAACGTTATTACATCAAGCGCTTTTTGATCGAAAATGAAACCAAAGAAGACGTTTTTATTTCTGAGCATGCGCACTCGCAACTGGAAGTCGTTTCTACCGATTACCGACCGCAAGCCGAGGTAATTTTTACCAAAGTAAAAGGTGTTCAAAAAGATAATTTGTTGGTGGATGTTGAAAGTTTTATTGCAGTAAAAGGCTTCAAAGCACAAGGCAATCAACTCACCGCTGATAAAATAAAACAAGTAAATTTACTAGAGCCTTTGCCATATGAAATCCCGGTAGAGGAAGAACCAGAACCCATAGAAACAGAATCAGTTGATGAAACAGAACAGGAGGAATCTGTAGAGGATATTCAACTCGACGAAGACGGTCAGATCACCTTGTTTTAAGTAATAAAAATGGCGCTAATCTACTAGCGCCATTTTTTATTTACCTTATTTTTTATTCTTTTTTGACATTTTCATGTTCAGTAATTCTACGAGTAGTGAGAAGGCAATGGCAAAATACAAATAGCCTTTGGGCACTACATCTACATGATTACCAAAGAAAGAGGCATTGGCTAGATGGGCACTTTCTAGTACCAGCATAAAACCGATAAGTATTAAAAAGGCCAATCCTAAAATTTGAATAGAGGGGTTTTTGTTTACAAATGTGCCAACAGGTACGGCAAACTGCATCATAATCAAGACCGAGATTACAACGGCTGTGATCATGATGTATAAGGCGCCTTCCACCCCATTTGTCATCCCTACAGCCGTTAGAATGCTGTCAAAGGAAAACACCAAATCGATGAGAATAATTTGTAGAATTACATTGCTAAAATTCTTTCCGGCTGCCGTTTTGAGTTCTTTTTCTTCTTGCCCTTTTTCGTCGACTTTCTCGTGAATTTCTTTGGTGCTTTTGTAAATAAGGAACAATCCTCCGAGTAACAATATTAAACTCTGCCCCGAAATATCGGCATTGATCCAATCGCTGTGCACCGAAATCCAAGGTTCTTTCATGGCAATCAGTAGCGTGATGCCAAACAGCAAGGCGATGCGCATAAACATGGCTAGAAACATCCCAATTTTTGTCGCTCTTTTTCTTTTCTCTACAGGCAATTGACCCGTAACAATCGAAATAAAGATAATGTTATCAATTCCCAATACAATTTCTAAAAAAGTTAGGGTAAATAAGGCGATCCAAGCATTTGGATTTGAAAGTAGTTCGATCATAGTGTGTTAATTTGAAAGTTTAGTGGCTACTCCACGCGCACGCTGCGGATTGCCTACAATTCCAAAATCAAATGTATACGATTTTTTGGAAGTAGATAGTATGCGAATAGAAACCGCATTGTGTTCGGCCATGGTTTTGGGGTGCAATTTGGTTAGAATAAACTCGCAGTCGTTCACCCATCGAATGCTAGCCGTATCGGTTTTGCCTTTGTAGGTTTCAATTACATAGTTATCCGATCGAACGGAAGTGGTTTGTTGTTGTTTGCCATTTAATGTAATTTCAGACACATAGGTACCCGTTTTGAATGCGGTGCAATCTAAGTTGGCCTCATAACAACTGCTTACCAAAACAACTAAACAACAAAAAAATAGATGTGATTTCATATTATGGGATAATGGTAAGGTCATATTTTGCTAATAATCCGGCCAAGGCAGAAGCCGCGAATTGGGCATCCTTCAAGCTATTGTACTCAGGGTCTATCGTAAAATTTTGAGCGTTCGTAAAATCAGCGCCACTTAAATTGGTTTCATTAAACAAGGTTAAGTGCAAATTACAGCCATCAAATACGGCTTTTTGCAATTGTGTTCCCTGAAAACTCACTTCTTTTAAGCTCGAATTTAGAAAATTTGTTTTGGGCATTTTTTTATAGGAAAACGAGGCAAAATCGAGGGTGCAATCGGTAAATTGAACTTGAAATAAAAAATCATCTGCCTCATGAAAGGCAAGCCCCATGAGTTTACAATTGGTAAAATGCACATTTTTAAGACCTGTATTTTTAAGTTGCACCAGCGACAAATTACAATCTGTAAAGTGGCAATCGGTAAAACTGGTACCCGAAAAATTAGCATTCGAAAAATCACAGTGGTCAAAGCTGCAATCGTCAAATTCTTTAGCCGTAATGCTCTGCTGTATTGCAACCACTTTGGCAAAGGTTTCTTGGTAGTAATAGGTTTCTTGCATCAATGTCCAAATAAACTTTTCATGATGGTGTTTAGCCCTTTGAATGCCAAGTAAACTGCCCCAATGCAACATGCAATGCCTATCGCTAAAACAAGGTAATGCCAGGCGTTTTGCTTGTTGATAAAGGCATTGTAAATCACAGTGGGTCCTACAAATAGTAAGGGTAAGGCCCAAGCCATGTATTTAATTCCTTGTGCTAAAACTTCCCGGTTGGTTTTCATGCTTTTTCTTGGTTTTGGAAAAAAATTACTGCTTTTCGCACGCTGCCGTGAGTGAGAAGTAATTGTTCGGCGGTTTCATAATTTACATTGGTTTCATCCATAATCATTTTGGTACCACGATCGACGAGTTTGGCATTACTCAATTGCATATCGACCATTTTATTGCCTTTCACTTTTCCCAACTGAATCATAGTAGCAGTAGACAGCATATTGAGCACTAACTTTTGGGCAGTACCTGCTTTCATGCGGGAACTTCCGGTCACGAATTCAGGACCCACTACCACTTCAATAGGATATTTTGCGGTGAGCGCCAATGGGCTTCCGGCATTGCAAGTAATGCAACCGGTTGCAATTCCCTGTTCGTTGCAGGCTTGTAAGCCGCCAATTACATAGGGGGTTGTACCTGAGGCCGCTATGCCAATTACTACGTCATTTGGTGTTAAAGTATAGGCGTTCAAATCGATCCAGGCTTGGTTTGGATTATCCTCGGCATTTTCTACTGCTTTACGAATGGCAGCATCACCACCGGCTATGATGCCAATGACTAAATCAAAAGGCACACCAAAAGTAGGCGGACATTCAGACGCGTCTACTATGCCTAAACGGCCAGAGGTGCCCGCACCAATATAAAACAATCGACCGCCCATCTTCATTTTGGCCACAATTTCTTGCACCAAAGCTTCAATTTGAGGTAGCGCCTTCTCTACAGCTAGCGGCACGGTTTTGTCTTCGTTGTTGATGTGAAGCAATAAATCGCTTACCGGCATTTGTTCTAAATGTTGGTAGTGAGAGGCTTGTTCGGTGGTTTTCGTAAATGACATAATTACAAGTAATTTAGAGCAAGTAGGCCAATGCTATTCCCAGTACAATCATACTGATCTTGGCGATGTTAAATTTATGTCCTTCACTGCTTTCAAAAATAATGGTAGAGGAAATATGAAATAATATCCCAATGACCACGGCTGTAATCTGAGCGGAATATTGGGTAATAAATGGTGCTGAACCTCCTAGGAAGGTTCCCAAAGGAGTCATGAGTGCAAAGCCCATCATAAAAACAAATAAGGCCGTTTGGTTTAAATTTCCTTTTCTAAAAAAGGTAGCTAAAATGATGGCGATTGGCAAATGATGTATAGCAATTCCCAAGGCCAAAGTAGGGTGCTGACTTACAGGAACGCCTTCTAATAGCGCGTGAATACATAAACTTAAAAACAGCAACCAAGGAATTTGTGAGATGGAATCGTGCCCGTGAACGTGTCCGTGTTCGGCCCCTTTTGAGGCAACTTCTAATACAATCTGAATCAATATGCCCAGCATGATAAAAAGTCCGATCGAAGGATTGGCTGCAGCATAAGCAGCTGGCAACAAATGAAAAACAGTGAGCGCCAATAAAAACGCACCGCTAAAGGCCAATAGTAATTTTAAATTTTTCTTGTTGTCGGGGGCAACAAAAAGGGCAATGCCATAACCCAAAAGCACCGATAAAAAAGGCAAGAGGTAATTCATTATTTAAAAATCAAAATGAGCCGTTCGCTCTCGTTTTTATGAAATTTTTTCAGTTTGTAATCGCCAAAGACATCCAGCAAATAAATGCCCGCTTTGTCCATCATTTCCTGAAAATCAGCCAATGTAAAGGCCCGAACTTTCTCGGTAAAATGATAGGAATTCCCTTGGTCTTCAAAGTCAATTTCTTTGCAAATAAAACCGTCTTTGAGGTAACGTTTTAATGTAAAGCAAATGCCGTCGATGGTTTTTTCTTCTTCGGCCACCAACTGATTGAGCACGTAGGTCACGTTCATAAAATCAATCACACCAAATCCGTATTCGCTTAAATTATTTTTGATATTGATTAGCGTTTGCAAATGGTCCTCGTCGTTATCAAAATACCCAAAACTGGTAAACAAATTGAAGATCGCATCATACGCTTGGCCAAAATCATGTCGCATGTCGTGCACCCGAAAATCCAAATTGGCATTGGCATTGCGCTGGGCAGTAGCAATACTGTTGGCTGATAAATCGATGCCGGTTACCTTAAACCCCAATTGATTCAAGTAGATCGCATGTCTGCCTGCACCACAGGCCAAATCGAGCACCGTAGCTTTTTCGGGTAAATTGAGGTAATGCGTGAGCGTATCCATAAACAGTTGCGCCTCGCGGTAGTTGCGGTCTTTGTATAAAATAGGATAATAAGGAGTGTCAAACCAAGAAGCAAACCAAGAAGTGGCGGTGTTGGCAGGTTGGATTGACTCCGGTTGTTGAGATTGTGACATTTGTGCGACTACAGTATTTTGAACCCCAAAAATACTGTATTTTTGCCAAGCATTTTCAATAAAAAAAAATTGTTGCCAACTGAAAATGCATTTTACAAGCAGGCAATAACTCGGTGCGATGGAAAATTTTAAAATGGTGGCCAAGACTTTTTTTGGCTTCGAAGAACTATTGGCAAAAGAACTGCAACAATTGGGTGCCCAAGAAGTTGAACCAGGCATTCGGATGGTTGCTTTTAAGGGCGATCAGGGGTTTATGTACAAAGCCAATTTGGCCCTGCGTACCGCCCTAAAAATACTGAAACCCATCTTTTATTTTAAAGCGACCAACGAAACGAACTTGTATACTGGCATAGCCAAAATAAAATGGAACAATTACCTCCAGCCGCACCAAACCTTTGTGATCGACACCACGGTGCATTCCGATTACTTTAAGCATTCGCAATTTGTATCCCAAAAATGCAAGGACGCGATAGTCGATCAGTTTCGAAACGAAACCGGCCAACGGCCCAGTATAGATAAAGATTATCCCGATGTACGCATCAACATTCACATTGCCAAAGACCAAGTTTCGGTAGCTTTGGATACTTCGGGAGCTTCGCTGCATCACCGCGGCTACCGCACAGCTACCAATATTGCCCCAATAAATGAAGTGTTGGCTGCCGGCATGTTGTTGCTTTCGGGTTGGGACGGACAAGGCGATTTTATGGACCCCATGTGCGGCAGCGGAACTATTCTAGCCGAAGCTGCTATGATTGCTTGTCAGATACCAGCCAACATCAACCGCAAGGAGTTTGCGTTCGAGAAATGGTCAGATTGGGATCCCGATTTGTTTGCGACCATCGAAACGGCTTTGCTTAATAAAGTGCGCGAATTTCATTACACCATTACCGGTTATGACAAAGCACCTAGTGCGGTATTGAAAGCCAAAGACAACATCAAAAACGCCAATTTACAGGATTACATTACGATCCAAGAATGCAATTTTTTTGATACCGAAAAAACCACCAAAGGGCCGTTGCACATGCTGTTTAATCCGCCCTACGGCGAACGATTGGACATCCAGATGGAACGATTTTATGCTGAGATAGGCGATACCTTAAAGAAAAGTTACCCGGGGACTAATGCTTGGTTCATTACAGGCAATTTAGAAGCCTTGAAATTTGTGGGATTAAAACCTTCCCGAAAAATTAAATTATTTAACGGAAGTTTGGAAGCCCGTTTGGTGAAATACGAAATGTACGAAGGCAGCAAACGAACCAAATTTCAACAATCCGAACAAGACTAAACCATGACTAAACTTAAACTCCGCGCGTTTTTATACCAATTGGGCAGTTTTGCTTTGTTGTTTATCCTATTTCGTTTTTTGCTTGCAGAATACAGTAATCTTTCCGGTTTTTGGATTCCCTTTACTGCTTTTGTAATCGGAACGCTCTTGAGTCCCAAATTTCAAGCGGTCAAGACCAATAACGGCGAACGTTTGTTTATGAGCTGGATTTTTGTAAAAGGGGTGAAGGAGATTTAGTTTTGTTTCAAGTTTCAAGTTTCAAGTTTCAAGTTTCAGGTTTCAAGTTTCACGAAATGTGTAGTTCCGCTGCGCTATAATCCTTTTTAAATAATACCTCTTAGTATAATTATCACAACCTTAAACCTTAAACCTGAAACTTGGAACTATTCTATTTTCACAAACTTTCTTGTCGTATTTCCAATTTTTATCAAATACACGCCTGCAGCTAAATTAACCACATTAAGGCTAGTTTGATTGGAATTAAGCATTCCAGTTTGACAAATCTGCCCCGCCTGGTTTACAATTTGGTAAGTGTTTTGGGCAGGCAAATTCGATGTCCATTGCACATTCATCTCATGAGATACTAAGGTAGGAGAAATGGTAAACTTTTGGTTGTCAAAGGGTGTAGTTTGCAACAATGATCCGGTGCGTACATCATCAATCACCAATCGCGAACCATATTGAGGAGCAAAACCTTCCTTGGCCATGCTAAATTCTACATACATATGGGTGGGAGTACCCGTTTCGGTATACACAAGTGGCACTGTAACAAAATGAAAGTTTTCATCTGTCGCCACTAGATCATATAATCCGCTGGCCATTTCAATGCCATTTTCGTTCAGGATGATCAATTTCGCTTCGGCAATTTCGGAGCCTATCGGAATGAATTTATATTGAAAACTATACCAATCAATCGTTTCATTTCCGGTTAAGGGAACGCCAGGATTCCAACCCGGACTGTCTTGGGTGCTGTCCCAAAACAACTGGGCACCACCTTTTATTACGGAGTTTTGTGATTCATTAAATGCATTTGAGATTTCAAGACCAAAACTGCCTTCAGACGCATCGGTGGTAGCGTTGCACAAACTCGGAATACAACTGCTAAACCAAATATTATCCATTGTGGCTTCGCCCGTTTCTACACTAATACTCACCGGAACAGAAAAATTAATCCCCCAGTTGGAAGCCAATAAATTGGGCTTTACATCCTCAAAATTGCCGTTTAGGAGTTGTCCGAAACCTGCTATTTGTGATAAAAGTGCGCTTAAGAATAAAATCTTTTTCATTTTTTTATTTTTTTAGGGGTATCAGCTCTTTCTTTTTGTACAAAGGAACCAGATAGGACAGGGTGTAATTAAATCCGGCGCCAAATGTGCCGCCATAGGTTCTGTTAAAACCGGGGATATATAAGTTGTCAAAGTTAGCCGGATATTTGTTAGTAACTAATTTATTCATCCTAAAACTAAATCCCAAGTAAAAGTTTTGAATTACTTTGGCTTTCATGCCCACCACCACTTCTAGCCATTGTGCCGATAACCCATTGGTGGTAGTGCCTGGAGCATATAGTGGGTTTTCGTCAAAGTAATGATTGGTGCTGTATATTTTGTACGAATTTAAGGTTTGTGAAAAAGAACTTGCGCTGTAGCGGAGCCCTACCGTAATTACATTTTCCATGTCGAGCCAATTTTCGTAAAAATTGTAGTCAAAACCAGCTTTTAGGTAGGTTCCTTTGGCCGTATAATTGATCAAATAATCGTTCTCGGTGGTATTTTCGTTGCCAATTTCTCCGGCGAGGTAGTAGTTTTTTGTCAATCGGTAATCGCCAGTAAACTCAATTCCTTTGTAGTTGTTGTTTCGAAAAGACTGCCCTAATTTATAGAGATCTACACCCAATCGCAGTCCGTACCGATTGGTTTTGGGCGCTATGCTGTCTTTCCTGGCATCTTGTGCAACAGCACTGAGTGCAACACCAAGGAGGCAAAGACTAAAAAAATACTTTAAAGTGCGTCTCATTTTCGTTGGTGATTTGGTACTGGTTTACAATGATGTTTTTAATCCAAGCTGAACCAGAAGGGGCTATTTCGCTCAAGGCATAGGGATTGGTGTCGTCTAAGGTAAATAGGGTTTTGTAGCCGCAGGCTCTCGAAACATAGATATTGTTGCGGGTGTAATTAAATTGCAATATATCCGAATTGACTAAAGATGGTGTGACGGTATTTCCGTAGTTTAAGATGAACTGAAATTGGGTAAGATCAGCTGTGAGTTTAAGAGGAATCTTTATTGTACTTACGGCATTAAAAGCAAGTCCAGTATCCATTCCTTCGCCCACCACCAATAAATTGGTTACATTTTTTTTGAGAGTAGGGTTGGTAATGTCATAGAAATCAAGTACCACTTGTGGAGTAGTAGCTGTTGCCGGGTCACAGATGTCGTCTTTTTCGCAGCCGGAGGAAATCCAAACCAAGGCGAGGATAAGTAAAATGGATATTTTTTGGAGTGAATTCATTTGCACCGCTTAACGTTTTTCCAAAAGTACAATATTTTCTACGTGATGTGTTTGCGGAAACATATCTACCGGTCGAACGCGTGTTACCGTGTAGGCTTCGTCTAGTAAGGCCAAATCTCGTGCTTGAGTAGCCGAGTTGCAACTCACATAGACAATGCGCTGCGGTGCAATCTTGAGCAATTGAGCCACTACTTCTTTGTGCATGCCGTCTCGCGGTGGATCTGTAATGACCACATCGGGCTGACCGTGTTGCGCAATGAAGGCGTCATTAAACACCACTTTCATGTCGCCTACAAAAAAGTGACAGTTCTCGATGTTGTTGCGTTTGGCGTTGGCTTTGGCGTCCAAGATGGCTTCAGGTACGCTTTCAACTCCAATTACTTTTAAGGCTTGTTTGGATACAAATTGCGCAATGGTGCCTGTCCCGGTATATAAATCATAGACTATTTCCTTGCCGGTGAGTCCTGCAAATTCGCGGGTGAGTTTATATAATTCGTAGGCTTGCGCCGAATTGGTTTGGTAAAATGATTTGGCGTTAATGCTAAACTGCAAGCCTTCCATTTCTTCCAAAATATAATCGCGGCCTTTGAAGCATACAATTTCCTGATCGTAAATGGTGTCGTTGGGTTTGGTATTGATTACGTATTGCAACGAAGTAATCATTGGGAAGGTTTCGGCCAAATGATTCAAAAGCAATTCTCTTGCCGCTTTGTCATTTTCAAAAAACTGAATCAACACCATGATTTCGCCAGTTGACGAAGTTCGGATCATGAGTGTACGCAATAATCCTTCGTGATTTCGGGGGTTAAAAAAGCTGAGGTCGTTGGCGTTGGCAAATTCACGAATGCTATTGCGAATGGCATTCGAAGGGTCAGCTTGCAAATGACAATGGGTGATGTCTAATATTTTATCCCACATTTTGGGAATGTGAAAGCCTAAAGCATTTTTGTTTTCTATGGTGTCCAATTGATCAATTTCATTTTCCGTGAGCCAACGCGAATTTGAGAAGCCGAACTCCATTTTGTTGCGGTAAAAAAATTGGTTTTCAGCGCCCAGGATAGCATCCATTTCGGGGATTTCAATCTTTCCGATGCGTTGCAGGTGGTTTTTCACCTCATTTTGTTTGTAAACCAATTGCTGCGGGTAGTTCATGTTTTGCCATTTGCATCCGCCACACACCCCAAAATGAATGCACACCGGATCTACACGCTGAGGTGAATAGGTGTGGAATCGTATAGCTTTGCCTTCGTAGTAGGCTTTTCTTTTCTTAAAGGTTTGCACGTCAACCACATCGCCGGGCACTACATTGGGGAGAAATATTACTTTGCCGTCTGGCGCTTTTGCAACACAAACTCCTTTGGCGCCTGCGTCGAGGATCTCGATGTGATCAAATACAATTTTGTCGGTTTTTTTCTTTGCCATGGCGCAAAAATAAGCGAATGACTAACTAGTTGTTTTTAAAAAATAAAAATTTTGTGAATTAATTTACAAACCCACAAAATGCAAAGGGTATTTTATTATTTCCGCAATAAAATATGTAGTTTTGTGCCAGTTCTGGATGATTTCTCTCCACAAGTAGGAATACTAAATTACCAAATTAAACTACTTTTTCATGGCCACAGCTTCAGCCAAAACCCCCGATCACTTCATCAACTTAGAACAACAGTATGGCGCGCACAATTACCATCCTTTGCCCGTCGTTTTGCAGCGCGGAGAAGGCGTTTATGTGTGGGATGTAGAAGGAAAGCAGTATTATGATTTTTTATCGGCCTATTCGGCGGTAAATCAAGGCCATTGCCACCCTAAAATTATTCAAGCGATGGTAAATCAGGCGCAAACCCTCACACTTACTTCTCGTGCTTTTTACAATGATCAATTGGGTCCTTATGAGCAATTTCTTACTTCCTATTTTGGATTTGACAAGGTGTTGCCCATGAATACCGGTGCTGAGGCGGTAGAAACTGCTTTGAAAATATGCCGAAAGTGGGCCTACGAAGTAAAAGGCATTGCCGAACAACAAGCCCAGATTGTGGTTTGTGACGGAAACTTTCACGGACGAACTACGACCATCATTTCCTTTTCGAATGATACCAATGCCCGAACAAATTTTGGCCCCTACACCCAAGGATTTATAGCGATTCCCTATGATGATGTTGATGCTTTGGAGCATGTATTCAAAAGCAATCCAAATATAGCCGGGTTTTTAGTAGAACCTATACAAGGGGAAGCGGGTGTATATACCCCTGCAGAAGACTATATGCTGCGTGTTAAGGAACTTTGTACAAAATATAACGTCTTGTTTATCGCCGACGAAATTCAAACGGGAATTGCCCGCACCGGATCTTTGTTGGCTGTCTGTGGAAATTGCAGCTGTGAAAATGCCTGCGAACGCCAAGCGACATACGCCCGACCAGACCTGTTGATTTTAGGAAAAGCCTTATCTGGCGGAGTTTATCCCGTTTCGGCTGTCTTGGCTGATGAGGCAGTAATGCAGGTTATTCATCCCGGTCAACATGGGTCAACCTTTGGCGGAAATCCTATAGCAGCAGCTGTTGCCGTAGCCTCGCTCGAAGTGGTACAAGACGAAAACTTGGCTCAAAATGCCCGAAAATTAGGTAAATTGTTTCGAGAGAAAATGAATGAATACCTTCAAGGCAGTTCTATCGTGCGATTGGTGCGCGGCAAAGGTTTGTTGAATGCCATTGTGATCAATGACACCGAAGAAAGTGATACGGCTTGGAATATATGCGTTGCCTTAAAAGACAACGGACTATTGGCTAAGCCCACCCACGGCAACATCATTCGATTTGCGCCGCCTTTGGTCATGACCGAAGCCCAGTTGCTGGATTGTGTTGCTATTATTTGCAAAACGCTACAACACTTTGAAAACTAACAAAAAAGGAGCCAATTGGCTCCTTTTTTTATTGATTCAGTTCTTCTTGGTAGCGCGCTTTTTCGATTAGGTTTTGTTGGAATGCTGCCATGCCTTCTTCGCCAATGACAATCCACAAATACAGCGTGAAGATTAAATAAATGGTGCTTAGAATTAGGCCTATTACGGCAATAACTCGTGCAGCATTTACAGTTCCTAAACTGGCGTACTGCTCTGGATTTTCCCAATAGAGTTGCTCTTCTTTTTTGGCTTTTTGAATGGCAACTACAGCCAATACAATTCCTACAACACCATACAGACAGCAGGTGATTACCGATAAAATACTCAAGATTAAAATGGTGTTTGCGTTGGGTAATTTTTGTTTTTCCATAGTTACTTTAGCTAATTACAATTTTATAAAAGTAGGCGCCAATCATAAAAACCGCATTCAATACAGCAGATCCTATTAGTGCTTTGCTGTAGTTTCGGGATTGATCGGCGAAATGAAGAGCAACAACAAGTGTAAATAAAAGGCTAGAATACACAGCAGGAAATTGAATGAAAGCCATTTTAAAATTTCCTTCAACTAGATCAATTAAAGAGCGTTGCAATCCACAGCCTAAACAATCAATTCCGAATAATCTTTTATTCATACAAGGCAATAAAAACCGATTTACATCCATGATCTGATTGGTTTACTCTCGTTTCTGCTTGAAAGTTTAGTACTTTTGAAGCGGGTACAAATTAAATCAATTAAATGCATGAAAACAATACGATTTATAATGGTTTTAGCGGCTGCTGCAGGTTTATTGTTTTACGAGCCATCAAAAGACGCAAGTTCTATATTGATAGAATGCTTGCTTGTTCTAGTGTTTATGTTTGGAATGATGAAATTGAGCGCCAAAACCCCGAGCAAGGAAACCGAAAAACCAGAAGATCATGTTTAAGTCAGGCGATCGAGTAGCGGTGTTGGATGACGCCTATGAAGGGGTGGTTGTGCGTTGTGAAAACGACAAAGTTGTAGTAGAAACTACTGACGGATTTGTAATGACATATTTTGTCAAAGAGTTGATTAAAATAAACATTTCCAATGATTTAGATAACAAAATGAAAAGCTTTAATTCAAATTTAGTTAAGGCAGAAAAAGAACCTGTAAAACGCAAGAAAAATCCGGTTGCATTCAAGACGGCTGCTGTGATTCCGGCACCCGAATTCGATTTACACATCGAAAAATTAGTCCCGCGTTGGCGTCATTTGAGCAATTATGAAATCTTGAATTTGCAAATGGAAGCAGCCAAGCGACACATAGATTTTGCCATTCGAAACCGAATTCCTAAAATTGTATTCATTCACGGTGTTGGCGAAGGAGTATTAAAATCCGAATTGGATTTTATGTTAGGCCGATACGAGGAAGTTTATTTTCAAGATGCCAACTACCAAAAATATGGCCAGGGCGCTACAGAGGTTGGTTTTAAGCAGAAAAAATCAAATTGAGTTAGTTGGCAGTTAATAATGTGCCGATAAGGATGTCATCGCCATAATAAAAAGTGCTTCCTGTGAGTAGATTCGAAAAGGTTACGGCTTTAAGATGAATGCTGTGCGAAAAGCCGCTGCCGTTTGTGCTTGTGGTTACCTCTATGATTCCGCTGGTATTGGTCACGCCAGCTTGACCGAGCCACTCTTCGTTTACTGTTGGGCTATCAGGCAAAGTACTGGCACAAAAATAAGTTGAATTTCCTCCTAAAGTCAGGGCTAAGCTGAATAAACGGTAGCTCAATAGGTTTTCATTATTGGTATTGATCAAAGCTGTTTTGGGAGTTCCCAACACAGAACTATCCAATAAATTATTCGATAAATTCTGAATAAATAATCCTTCAATTCCTCCGTTTTGCGCATTATACAAGGTGTTGCTCGTACTGCATAGTTGAATGGAGTCGGGGTTGAAATTCATGGGTAGCGTAGTGGCATTGGTGTCAAAATCGCCAAATACAAAGGTTTCGTATACTTGATTTCCGTTTGGTTTGGCAAAGGTGATGTTGTTGAAGCTGATCGCGTGTCGGTACTTGCTTATTTTAATGGCGCCAGTTTGGGTATTGGGTGCGCTATAAATTGCAGTAGTGTGAATGGAAATGGTTCCTGCTACGGCATTCCATTCTTCTGTTACAGAAGGGCTTGCGGGCGGAATTGTAGAGCAAATGCTCGCCGAACTTACGGTGTTGTTGTAGCTGCGATAAATAACTTTGTTTGTGGTATTTATGGTAAAGGATTTGTCGCCAACTTTGTTTTCGTAGGCCAAACTGTTTTCTGGAATCTCGATGAGCAACAATTGACTTCCATTTATCTTGTACACCACATTATTCAAACTACATTCTTGAGCGCTAACCGCATCAAAATTGATGTTTTCGATGTTTAAATTGCCATCATCACAGCTGTTTAATAGCGCTATCGAAACCAAAGAAAGTAGTAATTTTTTCATATTCAAAGTGGGTATTGCTGGTTTTGGGTACAAAATTTAGCAGTTAATTCGTACTTTAGCCCACAAAAATAGTATAATAATTTGCAACTAGCAATCAAATTCCGAACACATTAATGTTTCGAAAATTGAGCTTTTGATGGTATGAAAAAAGTGTATTTTGACAATGCGGCAACTTCTCCAATTGATCCTCGTGTTATTCAGGAGGTGAATTTGGCAATGGCCGATGATTTTGGAAACCCTTCGTCTTTGCATGCATTTGGGAGACAAGCCAAAAGCAGGTTGGAGTTGGCTCGCAAAACCATTGCCAAATATTGCAAGGCATCGGCGGCTGAAATTGTCTTTACCTCTGGCGGAACAGAAGGAAATAATTGGGTGCTGCTAGCGGCGATCCGCGATTTAGGAATTAAAAGAATTATTTCAAGTAAAATAGAACATCATGCTGTAATTCATGTACTTGAAAATTTAAAAAAAGAATACAATATTCAATTAGATTTTGTAAAAATTCTTTCTGATGGCTCGGTAGATCATACCGATTTGGTTCGTCTTCTGGCTCAAGATATTCCCACTTTGGTTTCGTTTATGCACGTAAATAATGAAATCGGTACGGTACTCGATTTGGCCAAAACCAGCCGAATTTGCCAACAGCACCAAGCCTATTTTCATTCTGATATGGTGCAGTCTGTGGGTAAATTGCCTATTGATTTTTCGGCAATTGCTGTTGATTTTGCAGTTGCAAGTGCACACAAATTTCATGGTCCTAAAGGGGTAGGATTTGTTTATATCAAAAAAGGAATAGCTCTTAAATCGATGTTGTATGGGGGAGAGCAGGAAAAAGGTTTGCGTCCCGGCACCGAAGCTGTACCTTCTGTTGTTGGAATGGCCAAGGCTTTTGAATTGGCCAACACCGAATTGAACGAGCATACCCAACAAATCAGCGAATTAAAAGCGTACACAATCGCCAACTTGACAAAGCACTTTCCGGCTTGTAAAGTAAACGGAAGTCCAGCTGGCATTCACACAATTCTAAATGTGCAAATTCCTTGTGCCACTCACAAACAAGATATGTTGTTGTTTGCTTTAGATATGCAAGGAATTGCTGTTTCTAGAGGTAGCGCCTGTCAATCGGGTAGTCCTAAACCCTCCCATGTATTGGCCGAAATCCTATCTGACGAGGAGAAACTTCAGCCTTCCTTGCGCATATCGTTTAGTCATTTCAATACCAAAGAAGAAGTGGATTACTTTGTAGAAAAATTAGATAAAATTCTAAGCGATTAAATTTCAATTCAATTAGAACGGAGTTTTTTTTTATCATGTAATGTATTACAAGTGAATCACTTCGCCATAGGCATCGGCCACGGCTTCCATTACGGCTTCGCTCATGGTCGGGTGCGGGTGAATGGCTTTCAGGATTTCATGTCCTGTAGTTTCTAACTTACGAGCCACCACTGCTTCGGCAATCATATCGGTTACGCCTGCGCCAATCATGTGACAGCCCAACCATTCGCCGTATTTGGCATCAAAAATCACTTTTACAAAACCGTCTGCTGCACCTGAAGCTTTCGCTTTACCGGATGCTGAGAACGGGAATTTACCAATTTTCAATTCGTATCCTTTTTCTTTGGCTTGTTTTTCGGTCAATCCTACCGAAGCAATCTCTGGTGTAGCATAAGTACAACCGGGAATGTTGCCATAATCAATCGGATCTACATGCAGTCCGGCAATTTTTTCTACGCAATTAATTCCTTCGGCTGAAGCTACGTGAGCCAAGGCTTGTCCAGGAGTTACGTCGCCAATGGCATAATAACCCGGTACATTGGTTTGGTTGTAGGCGTTTACCAAAATTTTGTCTTTATCAGTCGCAATGCCAACTGCTTCTAGTCCAATATTTTCGATATTCGTTTTGATCCCCACGGCCGATAATAAGATCTCTGCTTCTAGTACTTCTTCGCCTTTGGCTGTTTTTACATACGCTTTTACACCTGATCCGCTGGTATCAATGCGCTCTACGCTAGAGCTGGTCATGATTTTTACGCCGGCTTTTTTCATCGAGCGCTCCATTTGTTTAGAGATGTCTTCGTCTTCTACCGGAACAATATTAGGCATGAACTCTACAATGGTTACCTCAGTTCCCATGGAGTTGTAAAAATGGGCAAACTCAACGCCAATCGCTCCTGATCCTACGATAATCATCGATTTGGGTTGAGTTGGCAAGGTCATGGCTTGGCGATACCCAATTACTTTTTTGCCATCTTGCGGCAAATTCGGCAATTCCCGTGAACGAGCTCCTGTTGCGATAATAATATGATCGGCGCTGTATTCGGTGGTTTTTCCGTCGGCGGCTTTTACGTCTACTTTTTTGCCCGCTTTCAAGGTTCCGAAACCTTCAATTACGTCAATTTTATTTTTTTTCATCAAAAACTGCACGCCTTTGCTCATGCCATCGGCAACATTTCGGCTGCGCGCCACTACTGCATTAAAGTCTTTGTCAAAAGAAGATACCGTGAGTCCGTAATCAGAAGCGTGTTTTAAATAATCAAATACTTGTGCCGATTTTAACAAGGCTTTGGTTGGAATACAGCCCCAGTTGAGGCAAACACCTCCCAAGTTTTCTTTTTCGATTACAGCTACTTTAAAGCCCAATTGAGAGGCACGAATGGCGGTAACATATCCACCAGGTCCGCTTCCTAAAACGATGATATCGTATTTCATATGAATGTATTATTAATTTACTAAATGTAGTTTTGGCAGCCCAAAAATAAGGATAAATTCTAAAACAAGGCCGAAAATTAGCGCGCTATTTTGTGATTAATAGGAGTAAGTAAGTCCGAAGGTATAGGTGTTTATTTCTTTGTCAAATAACAAGCCCACTTTTGATTCGTGGTAAGGTTTGGCAAAAATATAGGCCGAGGCAATCCCAATAGTGGCGCCGCCCAACACATCCCAGGTATCGTGAAATTTTCCTTGCACGCGGGAATACCCTACAAAGGAGGCCATCGCATAGCAAGGAAGTCCATACGACCAGCCGTATTTGCGTTGAATGAAAGCAGCACCGGCAAAGGCACTGGTAGTATGACCAGAAGGAAATGAATAGTTATCATGAATAGGGCCTTCTGATGGTCTTGGTTTTAATACTATGTGCTTTAAGGACTGCGCTAATATCAAACTTGATCCATAGGTTTTTATGAATTGCCAAGTTGGTTTTTCTTGGTCTTCTTTGCAAAATAAAGTTGCAGTTAATGCAGCAGCTGGAATTGCAAATTGCAAAATATCGCCCGCCGAAGTAACCGAACTGTTTTGCGCAGTACTTTTTGAAATAAAGGCTAGGAGTAGGAACAAACTAAACAAGGATTTTTTCATGAGAATCAAAAGGTTATGGTGGCACCCACCACATTGGTATTGTAAATTCGGTTGAAGTTGTATTGGGTATTAAACGTTGTTTTTTTCTCTTTTGCCCCCGGTAAAGCTGTCGATGTTTTTACAATTCTACGTTCGGCAATGTTTTTACCTATTACGCAACCAATTAACACCGCCAAGGGATAGTCGGAAGCCCAATGCACTTTGCCACTCATCATGTTGAAGGCAAGTGCACCTCCGAGCGTATATCCCACCGGTTTGATCCATTTGTATTCGGAGTAGTTTGTTGCAATAACCATAAGGGTGGCAAAATAGGTAGCCATATGACCCGAGGGCATTGCATCAAAATTTGGAGTGGTGCTCTGATAGGCGGCAAAACTGGGAAACGGATGCCAAGCTCCTCCGTCATTTCCATCTCTTATGGCCACCAAAGGACTTTGTCTTCCCGACATGCGTTTAATGGTTTGTGTAGTAATGCCCACAGAAACCAATACTTCGACCAATTCGTTGGCGGTAGTTAAAGCGCGGTAATCATCGGGGCCAATTTTTCCAACCGCATAGAAAAATCCACTCAATAATAAAGTAGTATTGCCATTGCCGATGTAATAAAATGCCGATGAAATACTGGTTGGAATTACTTCTAATCCCAAAATTCGTTTGTAATGGGAAGGTTTGTCCCAGCCACCCAATCGCTCGCCTAATTTACCCGAATCTTCAATCAATTTCTGATCATAAGGCAGAATAACCAGGGTTGATCCGAGTGCCAATCCATCCCATTTGAGGTTCTCTTTTTGTACAGTAAATTTTCCTAAATCATATAAATCTTGCGGGATAAACCGAAACATGTCCCAGGTTTTTGGGGCTTTGTAGCTGTAGGTAAGTTCGGGTGTAATTTGAAACACTTGCCGGTCAACCGCAACACTGTCCTGTTGTTGGGCAGCTCCGATTTGCATCGCAAAACAAAAAAAGAAAAGGACAACAATTTTAGAAAAGCGCATAAGTTGAATTTAAAAAAAAATAAAAATAGGTTTTATTTTAGTTGGGGACAATAGATTCGTTTACATCCGAAGCGAATTGGGAATCGTACAGTTTTTTATAAAAACCAGCTTCGTTTTTCAATAAGTCGGTATGGCTGCCTTTTTCGACAATTAATCCTTTGTCCATTACAATAATGGTATCCGCATTCATGATCGTCGCCAAACGGTGTGCAATGATTATTGATGTTCTGCCTTGGGTAATTTTGGCTGTGGCAGTTTGAATGAGTTCTTCAGAATACGAGTCAATAGAGGAGGTAGCTTCGTCTAAAATTAAAATGCTAGGCGCACTCACGTAGGCGCGTAAAAAGGCAATCAATTGGCGTTGACCGGAAGATAGCATCACGCCGCGCTCCTTTACATTGTAGTGATAGCCGCCAGGCAAGCTCATGATAAAGTCATGCAGGCCTATGTTTTTGGCCGCTTCGTCAACTTGTTCTTGGGAGATGTTTGGGTTATTTAAGGTAATGTTATTCAGAATGGTATCGGCAAACAAAAAAACATCTTGCAAAACCACGGCAATTTGCTTGCGAATAGAACCCAATTGAAATTCATTAACATTGATGCCGTCAATGTAAATGGCACCTTTGTCTATTTCGTAAAACCGATTCAATAAATTGATAATGGTTGATTTTCCGGCTCCAGTAGCGCCTACAATAGCAACTGTTTGTCCTGCTTTCACCTCAAAACTGATGCCTTTGATGACTTCTTCGCCGGGTACGTAACCAAAATGAACCTGATCAAATAGAATATTTCCATCAAATTTTGGTGCGACAAGGGTACCCGATACTTGTAATTCTTCTTGGGTATCCAAAATATCAAATACGCGATTGGCCGCAATCATGCCCATTTGCATCTCGTTAAATTTATCGGCAATTTGGCGCAACGGATTGAATAACATGCCGATAAACATGGTATAGGAAAACAAATCACCAAAGGTGGTAAACTGATCGCCGTTTAGAATATTAATTCCGCCATACAGCACCACAAATCCTAATGAAAGCGAGGAAATGATATCGGCAATGGGGAAAAAGATGGAGTTGTATAAGATGGTTTTAATCCAGGCCTTGCGGTGTTTGTCGTTGATGGCTGCAAATTTTTCGGCTTCAATGGTTTCTCGATGAAACAACTGTACAATTTTCATGCCCGTAACGCGCTCTTGCACAAAGGTGTTCATGTGGGCTATTTGGTTGCGCACATCCTCAAAGGCCAATTGCATTTTTCGTTGAAAGATGCGGGTAATAAATACCAAAACCGGCATGGCTGCTACCACAATCCAGGTGAGTTTCCAGTTCATGTAGAACATAAAAGCCAAGATGACAAGCATTTTGAGTAAATCACTGATGATCATGAATAAGCCTTGGCTGAAAATTTTAGCAATTTGTTCGATATCTGAAACCGAACGCGTAACCAATTGGCCTACCGGTGCGGTATCAAAATATTTCATCCGAAATTGCAACAAATGCTGGAACAATTTTACGCGAATGTCTTTTACAATGTCTTGGCCTAACCAGTTGGCCCAATACACAAAATAGTATTGAGAAAAGGCCTCTGCCAACAATACGATCCCCATTAAACTCACATAAAATAGCAAGCCTTGTGCATCGTGTGTTTTGATGTATAAATCGACCGTTTGTTTAAGTAAATACGGACGTAAAGCTGCAAAAACAGAAAGAAATACCGCAAAGGCTACTACACCATAATACCGAAACGTATAGGGCTTGGTATAGGTGATGATGCGTTTAAAGACTTGGGTGTCAAAGGCGGTAGCTTTCATTGTGCTTAATGGTCTAGATTAGGGAGGTAAGGGTATTCGATGGCGGTTAAATACAAACCATGAGCAGGTACCGAAAAACCGGCATCCGAACGATTTTTACCCAATATAATTTGTTCAAATTCGGCCAAGCTTGTTTTGCCTAAGCCTACATTTAGTAGCGTGCCTACAATGGCACGAACCATATTGCGTAAGAACCGATCGGCCGAAATCGTGAAGATTAATAGGTGCTGATCAGCGGTCCAAAAGGCTTCGTGAATTTTGCAATCAAAGGTTGCTACATCGGTATTAACTTTAGAAAAACATTGAAAATCGGTGTGCTGCAGCAATTGCTGTGCGGCTTCGTTCATGAGCGTCACGTCTAACCCTTGCTGATAATACCAGCTGAGTTCATTCAAAAACGGATTTTTGTGTGTGTGAATGTGGTATTCGTAGGTGCGTTTGGTAGCGTCAAAGCGCGCATGAGCTGTTGCTGAAACCGGAATTAGTTTTGCTACGGCAATGTCTTTGGGCAGCAACGCGTTGAGTTTGTAACACAACTTCTCTGAATCTAATTCTTGGGATACCTCAAAATGAGCATACATGATTTTGGCATGCACACCTGTATCGGTTCGACCTGCTGCTGTAAGCTCTAAGGAAACTCCCAAAATAGTTTGCAGGGCTTGCGTGAGCACTTCTTGCACCGACAAGGCATTCGGCTGAATTTGCCAACCGTGATATCCCGAGCCGTGGTATGAAAATTGAATGAAATAACGCAAGTCGAAAAGCTTAAATTTACTGCCCGTAAATGTACAAAGGATTTTAAAAGCGAAGGGCAGATGCCTGGTAAAGTTTTCACAAATTTGCCCTCACATTTTGTCTAAATTAAAACCTATTTTTGTGTTCAAAATAAGCAATTTGTGAAAAAAATACTGCTGTTGTCAGACACCCACAGCCACCTCGATGAGGTGATGCTCAAATACGTGCGTCTGGCTGATGAGGTATGGCATGCCGGCGACATTGGCAGTTTGGAAGTGACTGACGCCATAAAAACACTAAAACCACTGCGTGCCGTATATGGCAACATTGACAACGACAAAGCCCGGATGGAATTTCCGCTGCACAACCAATTTTTATGCGAGGAAGTGCAGGTCTGGATTACCCATATAGGGGGGTATCCGGGCAAATACAATCCGGCGATTCGAGCTGCATTAGCGGCTAATCCTCCTCAGTTGTTTATCTGTGGTCATTCGCATATTCTGAAAGTACAGTTTGACAAAACATTAAATTTATTACACATGAATCCCGGTGCAGCAGGCAAAAGTGGGTTTCATCAGCTGCGCACCATGCTGCGATTTGTGATCGAGGGCGCGCAAATTAAAGAGTTAGAAATCATAGAATTGGGCGCCAAATAGACACAAAAAAAACCCGTCACAAGGACAGGTTTTTCTTCGCACTAATAAACTAAGTTTATAGGTTTATCTCAATCGATCCACAGATTTTACGAGCTCTTCGTCCTTTTTAATGGCTTTATTGGCCAGAGCCAACAAAACGATAGAAATAATAGGAAGATAGATCCCAATACCTTTCTCCGAAACTTCAACAGTCCCTCCAGATAGATTTAGTGATCGATAAACAAATAATCCTAATAAAATTAACGTTATTATCATGTTCAATCTGCCTAATACAAATTGATGTTGTCTTTTTTTGTAAAATAATATACTCACCAACGACAAGGATACGCTAAGTCCAATTAAGGTAATATAGGTTTTGTCTTGCATAAAATAAAACGCACCTGCTGCGGTATTCCATAAAGGAATGTAAAAGGGCAAAACGCCAATTACAAGGATGGCGAGCAGCAAATAAAGGGTTTGTATGCGTTGAATCATGTGCGATGAATGTGTCACAAAAATATAGTTTCTTTTTAAATAAATACTATTGTGTGCTTAATATTTATTCGTATTATTGCATCACAATTAGTAAGTAACTCAAACTTACGATTCGATTCATAAGAAAAAACCACACCTCTTATTCCTTTACTATTCCCATTCTAATTTAATTTAAAGAACATATTCATGTTTGACATTTCTGCGTTAAAAGAAATGAAGCTTACTGAGCTTCAGGACATTGCCAAAACGTCCAAAACCATAAAATATGCCGGCGTAAAAAAAGAAGCCTTGATTGCCGAAATTTTAGCCTTGCAAAATAAAACCACTTCGGTTGAACCCGGCTCAGCAGAAGACAAACCAAAAAGAGCCCGTATTGCCCCCGATAAACCATCGCCAGCTATCGCGCCGTCTACTTTGTTTACAGTTGTAGAAGCAGCTGAAGGTATTTCTGATAAGGAACCCACAAGTGAACAAGCGGTGAAAAGAGAGCCCAAAGTAAAATTTAACAAATCGGCCTACGAAAAAAAACAGGCGTTAAAAGCACAAACGGTGCAAGCAGATGAGGATACTCAAGCTGTTTCAAATGAAATACAAAATCCGGATTCGGAAGTTGCAGCAGAATCAGTTTCAGAAATAAAGCCCCAACACAAGACGCATCAGCCCAAACAAAATCAACAAAATCAACAAAATATTCCCAACGGAAATCAAAATCCGAATTTCAAAAACAAAAAAAATCCAAATTTCAGAGATGCCGATTTTGAATTTGATGGGATCATCGAAAGCGAAGGTGTATTAGAAATGATGCCCGATGGCTACGGATTTTTGCGTTCGTCTGATTACAACTATTTGGCTTCGCCCGACGATATTTATTTATCCACTTCGCAAATTCGTTTATTCGGATTAAAAACAGGTGATACAGTAAAGGGAGTAGTCCGTCCACCCAAAGAAGGCGAAAAGTTTTTCCCTTTGGTTCGTGTACTCAAAATAAATGGTCACGACCCTCAAGTGGTGCGCGATCGTGTTTCATTTGAGCATTTAACGCCGGTATTTCCGACAGAAAAATTTAGAATTGCCGACAAAGGAAGTTCAATATCTACCCGCATCATTGATTTGTTTTCTCCTATCGGAAAAGGCCAGCGTGGTATGATTGTGGCCCAGCCCAAAACGGGTAAAACCATGTTGTTAAAAGACATAGCCAACGCCATTGCGGCCAATCATCCCGAAGTATATTTGTTGGTATTATTGATTGACGAACGTCCAGAAGAGGTAACCGACATGCAACGTTCGGTACGTGGCGAAGTAATCGCTTCTACTTTTGATAGAGAACCGCAAGAACACGTGAAAATTGCCAACATTGTACTCGAAAAAGCCAAGCGTTTGGTAGAATGCGGACACGATGTGGTCATTTTATTGGATTCGATAACCCGTTTGGCACGCGCCTACAATACCGTACAACCGGCTTCGGGTAAAGTATTGAGTGGAGGAGTTGATGCCAATGCCTTGCAAAAACCCAAACGTTTCTTTGGGGCTGCCCGTAATGTAGAAAACGGCGGTTCGTTGAGCATCATTGCTACAGCTTTAACCGAAACAGGCTCTAAAATGGATGAGGTGATTTTTGAGGAATTTAAAGGTACCGGAAACATGGAATTGCAGTTGGATCGTAAGATTGCCAACAAACGTATTTTCCCGGCTATTGATTTGACTTCTTCGAGTACCCGTCGCGATGATTTGTTACTAGATGAAAAAACCTTGCAACGCATGTGGATCATGCGCAAGTATTTGGCCGACATGAACCCAGTGGAAGCAATGGATTTCATCAACGATCGATTCAAGAAAACCCGCAACAACGAAGAGTTTTTGATTTCGATGAATGACTAATAAATCAATTTATAATTAAAAAATACTAGTTAAAAATTAAAATCCTCCAGTTGGAGGATTTTTTTTGTTTTCTAGAAGCCTTAGGATTTAATAAACGTAAATTTTCTTTGTGATTTCGCTTTCATCTGATTTAAATTTAATAAAATAAAAACCAGTCGGAATGTCTGATAAGGTGATTTTTGATTCAGATAGCACAGGATTTTCAAGGTGCTGAATGCGTTGGCCGTTTATTGTAATTAAATCAATTGCAGACATCTGTTCAGTACTTTCTATGGTGATGCTGTGCGTGTTGGATGGGTTTGGGTAAACGAGCACCTGATTGGCCAAGTTAAACTGAGCACTTGCCAACGGCAGTCCCCAAATGGCTGTCACATAATCCCAATTGTCAATGTAGGGATTTCGGTTGCCTTGGCGGGCATAAATGGCGTTATTTCGATCGGTTTCCCGCTGACTCACGGGATCTAGTTGATTCCAGGTGAGTAAAATATTTAGAAAAGGCTGTGCAAAAACTTGGTCGGAGGTGTTATTAAACATCACGTAATTGTAACCGGCAACTATATTTTCGTAGCGGGTGGCAAAATACAAAAGGTTTCGAGCAATATCGCCTTTAAATTCGTCGATGGGTTCAAATACAATTCCCGAATAACCCGCTGCATAATCGGCATTTAGATTACCCCCGCGCAGGCTGCCATTGAGCGAAGTCCAATTGGCATTGCCTACTTTTCCAAAAGGCAAATCGCCACGCTGGGCATTTACTTTTTTGTCTGCCGGCACTACAAAATGGGCGTCCGAATACATCGGTGTTGTTGCATTAAAAACCGATTGGGGTATCAGGTGCTCTCGGTTGTATCGTTCGCCTTCGTTATTGCCCAACGTTCCATCATCTTGGTTGATGCCGTAAGTAAATGAATACGCGTCAGGGCCAGTTGGATTTTCGGAATAATTGTCCAACATCGTTCCGTCGTTTTCGTAATAAAAATCTTTATCCGAAGTGAGGTAGGTGGTATACAAACCAGAATAGCCCCGGTCGTTGTGGTTTTTGATGATGTTGTACAGTTGGGTTTTAAGTACGTAGCCTGCGCCTGTTGCGGTGCTGTAGTAACCGGCTGGCGGTTGGGCGTTGACAAAAAAACCACACAATATACTAGTTAAAAAAAGGGTGTTTTTCATATTGAAAATTAGGCGTTTAGTGCATTCGTACTACTTTCTTTGCGCTCAAGTAAAGCCATGTAAAACCCATCAAATCCCGTTTCTGAAGCGAGAATTTTCACATCTTTTACAAAGTTAAATTGTTGCCCGATTTCTGTTTTCAAGAAATTTTTAATTTGATTCTCATTCTCAGAAGGCAAAATAGAGCAGGTGGCATACACCAATTTTCCGCCCGGTTTTACAATTTTGGAATAGTTTTCTAATACTTCGGCTTGTACTTTTTTGATGTTATCAATAAATTCGGGTTGTAGTTTCCATTTGGCATCCGGGTTTCGTTTTAATACACCCAATCCGCTGCAAGGGGCGTCAATCAGAACGCGATCGGCTTTTTCGTGTAGTTTTTTGATCACCTTGGTTGACTCAATGATGCGGTATTCTATATTGAATGCGCCGTTGCGTTTGGCGCGTAACTTGAGTTGTTTGAGTTTGCTTTCATACAAATCCATGGCGATCAATTGGCCTTTGTTTTCCATGAGCGAAGCCATATGCAAGGTTTTACCGCCAGCACCTGCACAGGTGTCTACCACGCGCATGCCAGGAGCTACATCTAGAAAAGCAGCGACCAATTGCGAACTGGCATCTTGCACTTCAAAAAAACCATCTTTAAAAGCATCGGTCAAAAACACGTTGGCGCGCTCTTTGAGTACTAAGGCATCGGGTTGATCGGGCAAATACTCGGTTTCTATGTTGAGATCCATGAGTAGAGCACGCAATTTTTCTTTGGTGGTTTTGAGCGTATTGGTGCGCAAAATTACTTTTGCGGGTTGGTTTTGTGCGGCAATTTCAGTAGCCCATTTTTTTTCACCCAATTCGGCAACACCCAAGGCATCCATCCAATCGGGAATCGATTCTTTGAATACCCGCACTCTGGATAATTCGTCAAAACGGCCTTTAATTTTTCGTTCGGGCGTACCTTCCAACTGACGCCAGTCGGGAATAGGATACCCACGCAATACGGCCCAAACGGCAAAAATTCGCCATAAATTATCGCGGTCAAAGGGTTCTTTTACTTCGGCAATTTCGGCATACAAGCGTTTCCAACGCACAATTTCATAAATGGTTTCGGCTACAAACTTCCGATCTGAACTGCCCCAGCGTTTGTCTTTTTTGAGTGCGCGAGCCACTACTTTGTCGGCATATTCGCCTTCGTTAAAAATCGCGTTCAGGGAATCTATGGTGGTGTAAACTAAATTTCTATGTAATCTCATGGGTTGTTGAATTGGGGGCTAAAGATAGGTAAATCGCCCGTATTATCTAGGTTTGCTTGGACGTATTCCTTCGCCAAAAAAAACACTGCCGAAACAGTGTTGCTATTTTTATTTGATGCGCACCAAGCCTATTTTTTCGGGTGGATGCAGCACCATGGGGAACTTTTCAATTTTTACCGAGCTGCTGTCTAGTCCAAAGCCACGTTCTTCTGACAAACTGAATTTCTTAATTAAGAAATAGGTATTCATGATGATTTTTTCGTGCCACAACAGGTCGCTGTCATTCGATAAAAATTTCTCGGACAAGACAAACTTAAAGTCGCCAATGATGTTGTTTTTACTCAAGGATTCGTAGCGACTGGTTACATCTACTTCGCCTTTGTTTACCATATCAATCAATACTTCTTTAAACATTAAATTGATTTTGGTGGCTTCGCGGAAACCCAAATTGAAGTCTATTCGAAACAAATCGTCTTTGATGATTTCGGTTACTTTGTATTCGCGGTTGTAGGGTTCGTTCAAAATATTAACATGCACAAACCAATAAATGTCGGCACGTTTGGGACGTTTTTGTAAAATAGAATACATTACTTTTTCTTCGATCTCGTCGGTTCGACTGGCATTGGTCATGTACACCAAGTGCGTGGCGTATTTGGGAATGGATAAATCGACACTCAGTTCGGCCAATACTTTTTTGTAATCTTCTATTTTTACGAACTTGGTGTAATTCTTGCTGATTTGCTTGGCCAAATACCAGGTAGTCATGATTGATATTAGGGCAATTGCAATGATCAAAGTAACATAGCCACCATCGGCAAATTTGGTGATGTTTGCATACAAGAAACTGAATTCGATAATCAGGTAAATGGCGATTAAAGGAATGATGATAAATAAACTCACTCGTTTCATGATGAGGAAAAAATTCAACAACACGGTGGTCATAATCATACACAATATAATGGCCAAGCCATAGGCGTGCTCCATGTTGCTCGATTCTTCAAAATGCAACACGATCCCGATACAGCCCAATAATAACAACCAGTTTATCGAAGGGATGTACAATTGTCCTTTGAGTTCGGTGGGGTATTTGATTTTTACCTTTGGCCAAAAATTTAATCGCATGGCTTCATTTATTAAGGTAAATGATCCACTAATTAAGGCTTGTGAAGCGATAACGGCTGCTAAGGTAGCAATGACAATTCCGATGGGTTGAAACCAGCTTGCCATCGACAAATAAAAGGGATTGGCGTTGCTTCCTCCCAAACTTTGCAAGCTAACTCCTTCGTGACTAATTAGGTAAGCAGCTTGTCCAAAGTAATTTAGGATCAGCATTACTTTTACAAAAATCCAACTGATTCGAATGTTTTTACGTCCGCAATGTCCCATATCCGAGTATAAGGCTTCGGCCCCTGTGGTACACAAAAATACAAACCCCAACACAAAGAAACCTTCGGGGTTAATTCCTTGATCGGCCATCAGTAGATGGTAGGCGTAATAGGGATTAATCGCTTTCAGTACTTCTAAATTTCCTGCAATTTGAATGATGCCAATCACACCCAACATCAAAAACCAAACGAGCATCACGGGGGCAAAAAATTTACCCACCAGTTTGGTGCCAAATTGTTGAATGGTAAACAGGATTACTAAGATGCCAATTACAATAGGCACCGTATTTAGATCAGGATAAAAGGTGCGAATCCCTTCAACCGCAGATGAAACCGAAATAGGAGGGGTAATGATTCCATCAGCCAAGAGGGCACTTCCGCCTATAATTGCTGGAATAATGAGCCATTTTATTTTGGTGCGTTTCACCAAGGCATACAAAGCAAAAATTCCGCCTTCGCCATTGTTGTCTGCACTCAAAGTGATAATTACATATTTTAAGGTGGTTTGTAAGGTAAGTGTCCAAAAAACCAAGGAAACGCCGCCCAGCACTAAGTCTTTGTTGATGGCAAAATTCATTCCTAAGATGGCTTTCATTACATACAGCGGAGAAGTCCCGATGTCGCCATAAATAATTCCTAAGGTGATTAATAAGCCGGCAGCAGATAATTTGCTGTGTAAATTGTGATTCGCAGAAGTAGTACTCATGTGTGTTAAAAAAGTGCACAAATTTACTATATTTCAGTACACCATAATTTTTTTAGGTTTTATTTTTCAGTTCAACCCAAAAAAAAACGGCCGAAGCTGTTTTTTTAAATTTAAGGTATATGTAGGAAATGATTTTAATAGTTAATGTTCTTTTTTATTTCGAAATTGTTGCAACAACTTCTGGTTAAATTGGTCTTCTGCTTTTTTAAGTTTTAAAATTTTAATGGCCGGTAAAAATTCTTTCAAACTTTGAATAAATTTTTTGCGATTTTGGTACATTAGGTCTTCGTCCATTTCCATTTTTGTGAGCAAAGCAGTTGCTTCTTTGGTATTTAATTCGTCGAGATTACCTTCAGTATTATCGATATATCGCTTCCATTTGTCGAGCTTGATATCGCGTTGTTTATCTTCGAAGGCGTTGTATAAGGGCCAAAATTTTACCGATTCTTCTGTAGTTAAAGAAAGTGCTGTTGAAATGTAGGCAGTTTTTAAAGCCCTAATTTGTTCTTTTTTCTCTTTAAATCTGGCCGGTTGAGCTTGAACTGTTATAGCAATTAATAAAAATAAAAGACAGTGTATATTTTTCATCTCGAATCAATTTATTTAGAAGGTTGTTTGTAGATACTAATGTTATTTAATTCTGTTTCATTTAGGTATTCAGCGAGTTCATAACTGCTTAAATCGGTTTCGTATACTAAGTAATTTTCTGCTATTTGAACATCAATTTCGTTGGAGTCGGTTGTTGAAATAGTAAAATAAGTAAATGACAAGCCAATGACCAAAACGGCGGCTGCAGCCCAAATCCATTTATTTTTCATTGGATGCAACCGAACTAATTTTGGCGCTCGACTGCTAAATTCCAATTGCTGAAAATGCTCAAAATAATTTTCGGGCACAGCAAAGCCAGGTTTTATTTTATTGTTTTCGTTTAGTTTAATAGGTTCCATATCAGTTAGTTTGTAATAAATGTGCTTCAATTTTTTTTACGGCATGGTGATAGGATGCTTTTAAGGCGCCCACCGAAGTACCCAATATTTCAGATAATTCTTCGTATTTCAATTCGTTAAAATACCGCATTTTAAAAACCAATTGTTGTTTTTCGGGCAACAGGAGTATGGCTTTTTGTAACTTAAGTTGAATGTCGTCGCCTTCAAAATATACATCCGCTTTCAAATTGTCGATTACAAAGGCTTGGTGTTCCAAACTCGTACGGCCATTCTTTTTAGCTTTTTGACTCAGGTGAGTTAAGGCTTCATTGGTAGCAATCCGGAACATCCACGTATATAATTTGCTTTCTTGTTTAAAATTTTTTAGGTGCTGAAACACTTTTACAAAGGTGTTTTGCAACACGTCGTCGGCATCATCATGCAGCAATACAATCGAACGAATGTGATAGTATAAAGGTTTTTGGAATTGGCTCACCAATTTTTCAAACGCCTTGTTTTGCGTTTGGGGATCCAGAAGCTCTTGTATGAATTCGTGCTCGTTCAAAATTCGGTCAAAATTTGGTCTTAAGAGCAGATTAGTTACAAATGGTTTAAAAGGCCACAGTATTTGTTAGTAAATTAAGGCAATGTAGCCGTAGAATCTTGCGCGATAACAGGAGAAAGCACTGTCGCGACAGGTTTTACAGGAAAATACAATTCGGTCATCCATTGAGACGGATTGGCGATTTGGGTACTGCTTTTGGTATAGACTTCTAGCATTGGTACTGCTGTATTTTCGGAGATGTGATTTTTGTCAAAATAGCTGCGGGTCTTTTTTCGAGCATCAGACAAGTGAGAATAATCGCCCTTTAAGTTGGTTTTATAGCAGGTAAAGGATTCCAAAACACCCGAGGTAATTTGACTGCCTGGACTGGTGAAAATAGAATCTTTGATGGGCAAACAAACCGAGATTTTACTGAATCCTTTGGGGTAATCATAAGCGTGATAGATCACAAAAGGAGCACCTGTAGCGCGGAGCTTATTTTTTTGAAAAAAACGAAGCATACGCGGAACCAAAATGCGAATGTTTTTTTGCACTTGTATAGTTTTGCAATTGATCAATTCCCGCAAGTAAAAACAGCCTTTCTTTTTGGTAATCCCTTTTAGGGTTACCGAATAGGTTTGCAATTCTTTACGAATGGTTTGACTTAAATTGAGTAATGTTTTTTGCATGGCCATAGAAATACTTTGCTGTACTCCGCCATGCAAGGCATAGGTTACTTTGGTGTTGAAACTCACCGCACCAATATAATGCCAAGTAAGTACGGTTCCTTTTAGACTGTCTTTGAGCGTCCAGCTGAATTCGGCCGCTTTTTCATTGATTTGCAATTTTTGAACAATCGTTTTATTTTCAATGCTTTTGGTAGTTAATAGTTTACCTGATTCTGAACTCCCTTCCCACATGCAATAGCCGGAAACTCCTATGGTATTGCTGGGAAATGAATAGACTAAACTAGGATCGGCTTGTTTCCAATAGGAAAAAGTTTGCCAATTTCGGCAATCGTTCAAGTATTTGTATACCTGCGATTTTGGCGCATTAATAAACTGAGATTGGCGAACATCAAATTCGTTTTTTTGTGTACTCACGTGCACAGAAAATGCAATAAATCCCAACAGGGCCAACAAAAAAAGGTACTTGATGATCTTCATAGGTTTACTCGAATTACCAATTTAGAATTAGCGTTTAAATACGATTTTTATCACAAACAGCAGCAGTATAAAAACCAAAAAGGCAATCAATACTTTAAAATTTCCTTTGTAATATTTCTCGTGAATTTTAAAATCTTTACGGTAGGAAATGACCATCGCTACGACAAAGCTTATAAAAAATAACAGCGCAAAAACAAGTTGGCCTTTACTAAACATAATTTGAAAATTTTCAAGCAAATTTAGGTAAATGTTCCCGAATGTTTTTATTTTGGTTGATCAATTAAAACAAGCAATATGCAAAAACAACTCAAAGCCGTTCAAGAATTCCATACCGCTTTTGCCATCGGGCATAGCGAGGTGCCTAGAGCCGATTTAGGAACCACCAAAAATATCCTGCGCTACGAATTAATGCGCGAAGAAAACGAGGAATATTTTGAAGCCGTTCAAAACCATGATTTGATCGAAATTGCCGATGCCTTGGGCGATATGCTCTATATTTTATGCGGCACCATCATCGAACATGGCTTGCAGCATAAGATCGAGGAAGTATTTGACGAGATTCAACGCAGCAACATGAGCAAATTGGGTGCCGACGGAAAACCCATATACCGGGAAGACGGCAAAGTGATGAAGGGTCCCAACTATTTTAAGCCCGACTTTAGTTCGATATTAACTCAGGAATAAAAAAAGCGACTAGATAGTCGCTTTTTGTTTTTTATACTTTAACCGTCCAGTCAAAGGGGTCTTCGGCTTGATTGTATTGAATATGTACTAATTTTTCTTTGAGCAACAAGGCCATCGAATTTTCTATTTTGGGCAATTCATAATAGTCGTCTTGGTAGGAAAATCCGATGATGGGATTCACCACGGCTGCAGTGCCCGAACCAAATACTTCTTTCAAGCTTCCGTTTTTGGCGGCTTCAATCAATTCGCTCACCAATACCGGTTGAATGTTTACTTCAATACCCATTTTTTCGGCCAGGGCAATCAAACTTTTTCGGGTAACTCCATCCAAGATGCGTTCGCTGGTTGGCGCGGTATAGAGTGCGTCGTTGATTCTAAAAAACACATTCATGGTTCCGGCTTCTTCGAGTTTGGTGTGCGTGGCATCGTCGGTCCAAATGATTTGTTGGAAGCCTTTTTCGTTGGCCAATTTGGTGGGATAAAATTGAGCCGAATAGTTACCCGCGGCTTTGGCAGCTCCAATACCTCCATTGGCAGCACGGCTGTAATGCTCGGCGATAATCACCTTTACTTCACCCGAATAATAGGATTTGGCCGGCGAAAGGATAATCATAAAACGGTATTGACTTGAGGGCGCAGCAATTACGCCACTTCCTACGGCTATCATAAACGGACGTACATATAAGGAATTTCCGAGGCCTTTTTTTACCCAATCGCGTTCTAAATTTACGAGCTGTTTCAAGCCTCCCATAAAAATCTCTTCGGGAACTTCGGGCATTGCCATGCGCACCGCCGAATGATTGAAACGCTCAAAATTCTGATCCGGACGAAACAACCAAACATCGTCTTGCTCGTCTTTGTAGGCTTTCATGCCTTCAAAAATAGCTTGTCCGTAGTGAAAAACTTTGGCCGAAGGGTCTAACAAAAATGGCTCATAGGGTTTAATCACCGGTTCTTGCCATTTTCCTTCTTTAAAGTCACACCACAACATGTAGTCAGTAAAAGTAGAACCGAAGGCTAAATTGTTAAAATCAACCGAATCTATATTGGACTGGGGAACCGGTACGATAGTAATTTTTTGAGTAGTACTCTCACTCATTTAGAAAATGTATTGGAATGAATTATATCGTAAAGCACTGAATATAAAGGACTAATGATCTAAATTCAAACTAAAATTAGTAATTAATTTAAAATTTCGGCTAAAATAATAAATTAGAAGTTGTATTGATGCGGTTGGGGTGAAAATGTTGATAATTAGCTGTTAGCTTTTAGCCACGAATGCACGAATGGATAAAGTCGAAAGTCATAAAGTCGTAAAGTCGAATGTCACATGGATAATAAAGCAATTTTGTTTTCTAACCTCAAACTTAACCTTTAAACCCTAAACCCTAAACTCTAACCAAAAACACAAACAGACAAAAAAACAAGAGCCTGTCCTTAGAACGCAACCTAAAACCTACCACCCAATACCTACCACCCAATACTGACAACCGACAACAAAATAAACACACCCCCAGCCCCTCTCAAGAGGGGAGTATTTGAAGTATACTAAGAACTAATTCGATTAACGATTTTTGATTGGTAATTTTTGATTTTTGATTTTTGATTTCAAAAGTTTACTAAGAACGTCATTGCGAGGAGGTACGACGAAGCAATCATATTTCGCAACACAGATTTTTATAATTCGAGAAATAATTAAAATTTTTCAGATTGTTTGGATTTCTTTAATCTGTGTTCCAAAAATCTTTGCGTCCCGAGACCTCGGGATTGCGTCTTTGCGAGAGAAAAATACCGCATAATTGTTTCTCGCCAAGGCGCCAAGCCACAAAGAAAAAACAAACTGAATTGCAGTTGCAGTAAATAGTTGTAAACTTGTGTTGTATTTTTTAATTAAAATTTTAAAGAAATGAAAAATAGATTTCTACAATTTTGCATATCCATTTTGGTGGTTTTATTTTTTGGTTGCTCCACGAGTTCAGATGGTAATGGGAATTCTACAACTGATGTTGATGGAAATGTTTACCAATATGTAACCATCTGCAGTCAAACATGGCTACAAAGTAACTTGAACGTTTCCAAATACAGTGATGGTACACCCATTACTCAAGTAACAAGTCCAACAGATTGGGAGAACCTAACCACTGGAGCTTGGTGTTACTATGAAAACAATACAGCGAACGGCCCCGTTTATGGCAAGTTGTACAATTGGTATGCTGTAGCTGGTATTTACGATGTGGCATCACTAGGCAATTCAGCATTGCGCAAAAAACTGGCTCCCATGGGTTGGCATGTTCCGAGTGATGGGGAATGGACACAACTCACAGATTGTTTAGGAGGCGAAAGTGTAGCAGGTGGCAAAATGAAGGCAACAGGAACCATCCAAGCAGGTAATGGACTATGGCAAGACCCAAACACAGCTGCCACTAATGAATCAGGATTTACAGGACTTCCGGGAGGTTATCGCAGCGGCATTGGGATGTTCAACTACGTTAGCAACGACGGCAACTGGTGGAGTTCGTCAGAGAACTCTACTACAAATGCCTGGGTCCATGGCCTGGGTCACTATGATAGTTATGCGTACAGAGGCAACAGCAATAAGGACTACGGTTTTTCAGTAAGATGCGTTAGAGATTAGTTTTGAAAAATGCAAAAAACATTAAATAAAAAGAATTACTACAAGCTTTACAGTTATCGATTTGCTTTTTCGCAAATGAATAAAGCAATAGACGGAAAATTCTATCTTGAAGCTATCACCATTCAGGAAAGCATAATTACCGATAGAATATTGAATTTTGTAATTAATAAGAATATTAAAATTATCAAGGAAGATGAACTATATAGGACATTAGTAAACTTAAACAAGTTAATAGAATACTCTAAAAGCTATTTTGATGATGAAAATTTATATGATGATTTGAATAATTTTAGAAAAGATAGAAATAAATGCATACATGCAATTGTAAAATCATATCCCGGCAATCCAACAATAAAAGTCAATGATTTTCAGAAATTGGCTAAAGAAACAAGTTTAAATGGAAGAATATTAACCAGAAAGGTTGATGCTTGGCATAGGAGAATGAAGAAAAAATCTTTAGTTAATGCAATTGATTTAGTTTTATAGCAAAGCGGAAATTCTTCACCTGAAACTTGAAACCTAAAACCCGAAACAATTATCTTTACCCCACAAAAAACCATCTCCCATGAAAAAATATATTATTCTAGCCGGCCTTTGTTTAGCCTTTGTAAGTTGTAAAAAAGAAGCTGTAGCCCCTGTGGCTCCAGAAGTAAAATACGTGTCGTTTGGCGATTCGATATCCCAAGATGGCGCGATATCCAAAGCCGATATGTTTGCCAAATACCAAACTTTAAAAGAAGGCGATACCCTGCAAGTAGCGTTTACTTCGAAGATCAATGACGTATGTCAGAAAAAAGGCTGTTGGATGAACTTGGCCTTGACCGACAAAGAAGCGGCTTTTGTGAAATTTAAAGATTACGGGTTTTTCATGCCGTTGAACTCAAAAGGAGCCGAAGTAATTGTACACGGAAAAGCTTTTGTGAGCGTAGAATCTATCGAAGAATTAAAGCATTATGCCAAAGATGCCGGCAAGTCACAAGCGGCCATTGACAGCATTGTGGCGCCAGAAGTGACCTATTCATTTGAGGCCAATGGCGTATTACTGAAACAATAATGAAATACGCCGTACTAGTTGCCTTGATGTTGTTGCTGGGTTGCACAAAAAAAGAAACAAAACCCAAAGAAGCTTGTGCAAATTCGCCGGCTAAAACGCTCAAAATGTACAAGATGTCCGAAATGTCGGCCTTGATGGAGCAGATGTATGCCGAAAACCAACAGCTCAAATTGCGCATCCAAAAAGGCGAGAAAATTGGCGCTTTTCCCAATCATTTCTTGAAAATTCACCAAGCGGTGATGACCGACAGCACTGAGAATGATGCGTTTTTTAAAGAACAAGCCCACAACTTCATTTCTGCCCAAGAACAAATTTACCATGACCCCAAAAACGCCGAAGCCCATTTTAATGCAGGCGTAGATGCCTGTATACAATGTCACCAGGTGAAATGTGCAGGCCCGATTGCCCGAATCAAAAAATTATACATCAAACCCTAAATGAAACGGGTAGTGGTGCACACCGCCGATGGATCTACTTCGATCCATTTGCCCGATTGGAACGAAAGTTACCATTCCAAACACGGCGCCATTCAGGAAGCCCAGCATGTATTCATTAAAAATGGATTGGATTTATTTCAGAATCAAACTATTTCCATTTTAGAAATTGGCTTTGGCACCGGACTCAATGCCTTTATTACGCTTTTGGAATCGCCCAAACGCCAACTCACGGTTCATTATACGAGTGTAGAAGCCTATCCGGTTACCTTGCTAGAGGTGCAAGCCATGAATTATGTTGCTGAATTGCATGCCCAAGATCAAGCGCATTTATTTGACGAAATGCACAGTTGTATATGGGAACATGAAATAGACTTAACCCCAACTTTTTCAATCTGTAAACGCCAACAACGGATTCAAGATATTCAAGATGTACAGCAATTTGACTTAATTTATTTTGATGCCTTTGGCTACCGCGTGCAACCTGAGTTGTGGAGCGATGAAATTTTCAGGAAGATGTATGCGGCACTTAAGCCAAACGGCGTTTTGGTTACTTATGCTGCCACAGGTGCCGTGCGCCGTTCGATGTTGGCTGCTGGATTTACTGTTGAAAAATTGGCTGGTCCTCCAGGTAAACGTGAAATGCTGAGAGCTAAGAAATTAATAATTAATAATTAATAATTAAAAATTAAAAATTAAAAATTAAAAATTAAAAATTGTACGAAATAGATTATTTAAAATTCTAAAAAGTGTATTTAATCGATTAAATAAGTAGTATGGCGATATTTTTATACTTTTTTTCTTGCGAGATTCAACGGTATGATTTACATTTAACCTGAAATTAAGTTTAACCCCTAAATCTTTTCACCATGCCTCGAATGTTATACGACTACACCAGATCAACGCTAGAACGGGTGAGTTTTGATCAAGCGTTATTTTGCAAAGAATTACGCAAAGCCAGCAAAAGTTTATTGCCCTATGAGATCGAACAACTGCAAAAGTGGTTGTTTAATTTTACGAACCAAAAACCGGAATTAAAACAATATTTGAAGATTGTATCTTAAAAAAAGAGGGAGTATATGCTCCCTTATTTTTTTTGGGTTGGACTCACAATCGCTACATTTTGAAACACAATCGCACCTTTTACCACTCCTGCAATGGTAGAGCGTAACGCATCGATAATTTGTATTTTTAATTCAGATTTGGGGTAGATTAGACTCACTTCGCGCGCGGGTTTGGGTTCGCTAAAGTGCTTCAATTTCAGCTGATTTTTTTCGTTCAAATCCAAAGTGTGCAAATAGGGAAGTAGCGTGATTCCCAATCCTTCGTCGGCCAATTTAATCAAGGTTTCAAAGCTGCCGCTCTCGAGCTGAAAGTGATTGCTGTCGTTTTTGTGTGCACTTTTACACAAATTTAAAATTCCGTCGCGAAAGCAATGTCCGTCTTGCAGGAGTAGGATTTCATCCAAATTTAAATCAGAAATTTCGATTTCTTTTTTCTCAAAATGCTGATGATTTTCTGGAATATAGGCCACAAAAGGTTCAAAATACAAGACCACTTCTTTGATCTTTTCTTCGTTTAATGGCGTGGCCGCTATGGCAGCATCCAAGTGTCCATTTTTGAGTTTTATGATGATCTCTTCGGTGTTCAATTCCTCGATGATCAACTTTACTTTGGGGTATTTTTTGATAAAATTTGTCAAAAACATCGGCAGTAAAGTTGGCATAATCGTGGGGATGATGCCCAATCTAAATTCGCCGCCAATGAATCCTTTTTGTTGTTCAACAATATCCTGAATTCGATCGGCCTCGTTCACAATATTCTTGGCTTGGGCCACAATTTTTTGCCCAATTTCGGTGAGTTGGATGGGTTTTTTGCTGCGATCAAAAATGAGAATACCAAGTTCTTCTTCTACTTTTTGAATTTGCATACTCAACGTAGGTTGCGTTACAAAACACTTTTCGGCGGCCAAGGTGAAGTTCTTGTATTCGGCAACAGCCAGCACATATTGCAATTGGGTAATGGTCATAAATTGTTTTATCTGATGCAAATGTAAAAAACAATCGATTTAGTTGATGCTAAGATTTAGCATATACAGCTGTTAAATTAAAATTAAATTCAATTTTTTATCCACATCAAGTGCTATTTTCGCCACATGAAAATTTTGTCTTCACTTTTTTTATTCCTCTTGCTATCGTCATTGGCGTATCCTACCGTTTCTGTATTGGTGAAAAAGTTAGGCGACAAAACCGAGACACTTGCTTTGGCCGAAGAAGAAAACGAAAATAATTCTAAAGAGGTTAAAGATTTTAAGTTTGATTGCATTTTCTCTTATTCTGTTTCCCTTCCATTTTGTATCCGGATTGCCCCATCTTATTCTTCAACTAATGCAGCTAAACTCAAGAGTATTGCAGTAGAAATTCTTATTCCTCCACCTAAATTTATTTAATACATCTTTTTTCTCACCCACCATGTGTGCGTGTATATGTGTGTAATAAATTAAAATAGGTATGACAAAAAAATTAAATTATTTGGCAAACCTCAAAGCTGATTTTGCATCAGGTTTGGTGGTTTTTTTGGTAGCAGTTCCTTTGTGTTTAGGGATTGCAATGGCTTCGGGAGCACCTTTGTTTTCGGGTATTATTTCAGGAATTATAGGCGGCATAGTAGTTGGTTTTTTAAGCCAATCGCACCTAAGTGTTTCCGGTCCTGCTGCGGGCTTAACAGCTATTGTACTTACTTCAATAACCGATTTAGGTTCGTTTACTGTTTTTTTAACTGCCGTTTTTTTGGCCGGAATTTTTCAGCTAGTTTTTGGATTTATTAAGGCAGGCACTTTATCAAATTACATCCCAACAAATGTAATCGAAGGCATGCTGGCCGGTATAGGGGTAATTATTTTTCTGAAACAAATTCCTCATGCTTTTGGATATGATCGCGATTATGAGGGTGATTTGGCTTTTATGCAGCCAGATTATGAAAATTCCTTCTCCGAGATTTTTCAACTCATTGGCCATGTTCAAGTTGGCGCTACACTCATTACGTTAGTTTCTTTAATATTATTAATTGCTTGGTCTAAGTTTGACATTTTTAAAAAAATAAAATTGATTCCTGCAGCCCTTGTGGCTGTTCTATTGAGTGTAATCATTAATGAAATTTTTGTTCGAACAGGAAGCAGTTTAGCCGTTTCTAAAGAGCACTTGGTGAGTTTGCCAGTGCCAACGTCTATCGAAGAAATGAAAAGCATGTTCATCTTGCCCGATTTCACGGCCTTTACCAACTCAAAAGTTTGGGTAATTGCCCTTACTATTGCCGTAGTGGCTTCGATCGAAACCTTGTTGTGTATTGAGGCTGCCGATCGAATGGACAAGCAAAAACGATTTACCGACACGAATATAGAGTTAAAAGCCCAAGGAATAGGAAACATGCTCAGCGCTTTGTTGGGTGGTTTACCCATGACGTCGGTAGTAGTGCGAACTACGGCAAATAATACGGCAGGCGCTAAATCAAAATTATCGGCGATCATTCACGGGGTACTGTTGCTTTTGACTGTCTTACTCATCCCAGCACTATTAAATAAAATCCCGTTGGCTACTTTGGCTGCGGTGCTGTTGTTGATTGGGTATAAATTGGCAAGTCCTGCTACGGTGCTTCATTTTTGGAAAAAAGGCAAATACCAGTTTATTCCGTTTATCGCCACTTTATTGGCTGTTGTTTTAACCGATTTGTTAAAAGGAGTGGCCTTGGGACTTCTCCTCAGTATTGTTTTTGTTTTAAAAGGCAATCTAAAACGGGCTTACCAATTTAGAAAAGAAGAATACCAAGATGGCGATATCATTCGCATTGACTTGGCTCAAGAAGTTTCTTTTTTAAACAAAGCAGCCATCAAAAGTACCTTAGCTTCAATTCCGGAGCACTCTTCAGTAGTCATCAATGCTAGCGATACCGTTTACATTGCACACGACGTGTTGGATTTAATAAAGGAATTCAAAAAAATTAGCTCGAAAGAAAAACACATCAAAGTAAAATTAGTTGGATTTAAAAAAGCCTATGGTTTAGAAGAAACCGGCGAAGAAGAAAAACATGTATTTGTACAATCTAACACCTAAAAAAAACTCACACTATGAAAACATTAAATAAGACAATGCAAGCAGCCATAACTCCTGCTATGGCCATCGATATTTTGAAAGAAGGAAACAAACGCTTCATGAATAATTTGAAAGCTAATCGCAACCTCTTGGAGCAGGCCAACGAGACCTCTGACGGCCAACATCCCTTTGCGGTAATATTGAGCTGTATAGATTCAAGAACCTCTGCTGAGCTCATTTTTGACCAAGGCTTGGGCGATATTTTCAGCATTCGAATTGCCGGAAACATTATCAACGAGGATATTTTAGGCAGTATGGAATTTGCCTGTAAAGTCGCCGGATCAAAAATTATTGTAGTATTAGGCCACAGCAAATGTGGTGCCGTAAAAGGAGCCTGTGATCATGTTGAATTGGGCAATTTAACCGGATTATTGCGTAAAATTCAACCGGCAATTCAAAGCGAAAAAACCGAAATTAACAACCGCAACTCTTCCAATGCTGAATTTGTAGAAAAAGTAGCGCAACTCAATGTGGCACATACGGTTTCGGCGATTAGAGAACGCAGCCCTATATTAAATGATTTAATTGCTTCTGGACAAGTTGGAATTCTTGGAGGGATGCATAATCTGTCAAACGGAGAAGTTACTTTTTTTGAACAAACCCTAGACTAGTAAATCCCATTTTTAGTTCAAGTTGAGTTTACTTAATTTTAAATAAAAATCAGTAGTTTTATGCCAGCAAAATAGCAACACTACATGACTGATTTTTACAAAAAAATACTAGACAATAATAAAACTTGGGTTGAAAGTCAATTGGCTTTAGATCCCGATTATTTTAAAGATTTATCAAAGGGGCAAAACCCGCCCTTGCTTTGGATAGGTTGTTCCGATAGTCGGGTACCGGCCAACGAAATTATAGGTGCCAAACCCGGTGAAGTTTTCGTGCATCGTAATATTGCCAACATGGTGATTCATTCAGACATGAATATGCTGAGTGTACTGGATTATGCGGTCAATGTGCTCAAAGTAAAACACGTCATTGTTTGTGGACATTATGGTTGCGGAGGCATCAAAGCAGCAATGGGCAACGATTCGATAGGCATAATCGACAATTGGATCAGACACATCAAAGACATTTACCGCCTGCATCATGTGCAGTTGGATGCTATCGCCAACGAAGAAGAGCGCTTCAATGCTTTTGTGGAAATCAATGTAAAAGAGCAGGTGTTTGATTTAGCCAAAACTTCTATCGTGCAATCGGCCTGGAAAAATAACCAAGAATTGTACTTACACGGTTGGGCGTATGGATTAAATTCGGGTTATGTATCCGATTTGAATGTAACGATCAGTTCGGATGTCGATTTAGACGATGTATACCAACTGAAATTTTAAGATTCCTCTAAATTTTCATTAAAGGCCGAAGGAAGTAACTGTGGGATAAACTTAATGAGGATAGGCAACAAAATACTGCCGCCCGGAATTAAAAAGATGGTCAACGAAGGAATTGTTTTGCAAATGTCAAGCAGTTGTTTCTTGACCTTCTTTTTTTCGTCTTTGTCTAAATCCCGTTTTGTAGAATGGGCCAAGAGCACCATTAATTCTTTACTTTCGGATAGCTCTTTGACCAATCTTTTTTTGTTGCGCTGCATCAAGGTCAAAACCAGTTGTGTGGTTTGGTCATAAAAAATCTTAACCGGATTGGCGTTATTAAAGTAGGGAATCTCGCTTTTGTAGGTTGTAATAAAAGCCGATGTTTCATCAATACTTTGGTCAACAAACTCATCGGAGAGGTTTAAATTTTGAGCCAGTGCATGTAAAAAATAGCGTTCTTCATTGTCCAATCGCGCATCACTCCACAAGGCCAAACCGGCAATATCCAATAGATAATAGCGCTCTAATGCATCCGTAAAAAAATTAAATTCAAGAGATTCTATGCTTTGGGTGTTTAGCCTAGAAAATTTGGTATAACGCACGGAAGCTTCGACCAATTTGATCAATAAATCATCGTGAGACGATTTGTTTGACTTTGTTTTTAAGGCCAAATTCATCAAATTGACCAAGGTTTCCTCCATTTGCTTCAAGTATTTCTCGGGTATTTTTCCTTGAATTAAATAGTGACGAAAGGCCAAAACATCCACAAATAGTAAAGCATTGGTTACCAAGTGCGAAAAGTTCTTACTAATGAGGTTGTCGTTGGTTTGAACCCGTTCGGCAATAATTTTTTCTAAATCGCCACTGGCAGAACTGTTGGGCAACACCAAGTGCAGCCAACTGAATCCTTGCGGATGCATTTCGTTGTAAAAAGTCACGGACTTAGCGACAAAATCAACAGAATTGCCTTGGGGTATACTCAATTGGTATACCTTATGCATAGCATGAAGTAAAGCCAGTTTTGAAACCTCTTCGGTGAGCCAATCTTTTATGGGTTCTGCTACTTGTGTGGGAATACTAATAATATGACCATAAATAAATCCGGTGCGGCGTAATGCCACATAATATTCAGTTGGATTGACAACTACACACGGTCGAGCTTGTTCTTCCGTAAGGTATTTATCTATCCAACCGGGTGCTGACGGATTTATCATGCCAGTAATTTATTTTATCAAACCCGAACAAGCCACTCGAGCACCTGCATTTCCAGAAGGTTGAGTAGTAAAATCATCTGAGCCTTGGTGCACGATCAATCCTTTGCCCAAAATATCTTTGGCCGTGTCACCACAACCGATACACCATTCGTTGGTAGAGAAAGTTACGGTCGCATTCCCGGCTACATCGGCTGTAAAGTTACCAATGTCTCCTTTGTGGTAATCTCCTGTTCCCCATTTGCCGTGTTTTTTGAAGGTAGGATTCCAATGTCCACCCGCAGAACTTCCGTCGGGAGCCGAGCAATCCGATTTTTCGTGTATGTGAATGGCATGCAAACCAGTTTGTAAACCAGCCAATTTGGCCACCATAGTGACAACTCCTTTTTTCTCGGTAAACGTGGCAGTCCCACTCACCGTGCTGTTGCTTTTGGATTCAAATACAACAGTTAATTTTTTGGCATCACTAGAATTGTGCGTGCCTTTACAGGCTAGAAATAAACCAAAAGCGACTAAAATAAGCAGACTAATCTTTTTCATAGTGTTTGAATTTTGTGGTACTAAAGTAGGAATAAAATGATTGTGTAAAACCTCTTAATCAATTAAAAACAATACCCATTTTCGGCTACCAATTTTGCCGCGATGGTTTCGCGCAAGCCCACTACATTGGGCGGATTGGTGTATTTGGTAAAACGGCGCAAGCCCATGAGCATCATGCGTTGTTCGTCGCCGGTTTCAAACGAGACGATCCCTTCTTTTCCTTTGGTGTATACTTTGTCGACCGCTTGGTACAAATACAGTTGCGCCATCGCGATTTGTGCTTGGCAGTTGTCGGCGCCCAATTTATTCGCCAATTTTTCTGTGCGCAATACCCCCGATTCGGCCATGTATATTTCGATCAAGATATCGGCGGCAGCCAAAACCAATTGTTGCTGGTTTTCGAGATCGGGACCAAACTTTTGCACCGCACCTCCAGCAACCAATAGGAATGCCTTTTTCAGGTTTTGAATCAAGACTTTTTCTTCGGCAAATAAGTCGCTGTAATCGGGCAAATCAAAGGCGGGAATGCCTAGTAGTTCGTCGCGCACTTGCATGGCCGGACCCAATAAATCGATTTGTCCTTTCATTGCTTTTTTGATGAGCATGCCCACCGATAATAAGCGGTTGATTTCGTTGGTGCCTTCGTAAATTCGGGTAATTCGGGCATCGCGCCAGGCACTTTCCATGGGGGCATCTTCCGAGAATCCCATACCGCCATAGATTTGAATACCTTCGTCGGTGCAGTGTTGCACCTGTTCGGAAACCGCTACTTTCAAGATTGAACACTCAATAGCAAATTCTTCCACTCCTTTCAATTCGGCAGTTTGGTGCGTTTCACCAGCTTCCATGCGCAAAGCAATGCGGTCTTCGATGCTTTTGGCCGTGCGGTACACTGCGCTTTCTCCCACATAACAATTGGTGGCTATTTCGGCCAATTTGTAGCGGATTGCGCCAAATTGAGCGATCGGAGTCCCAAATTGAATGCGTTCATTGGCATATTGAATTGATTTTGAGCTGAGTCGGCGTTGGGCATCGAGGCAGGCAGCCGCCAGTTTGATGCGCCCCACATTGAGTGCATTCATCGCGATTTTAAATCCGCTGCCGCGCTCAGACAACATATTTTCTACCGGCACCTTGGTTTCGCTAAAAAACACCTGTCGGGTAGAGGAGGAGCGAATGCCCAATTTGTGTTCTTCTTCGTTCATCGTGATGCCGTTGCTCGGATCATTTTCTACAATAAAACCGGTGATGTTTTTGTCGTTTTCGATGCGCGCAAATACAATAAACAACGAACAAAATCCCGCATTCGAAATCCACATTTTTTGCCCAGTAATCAAGTAATGCGTGCCCTCGGCATTCAAAACGGCTTTGGTTTTGCCCGAATTGGCATCGCTGCCCGCATCGGGTTCGGTGAGGCAATAGGCGCCAAACCATTCGCCCGAAGCGAGTTTAGGCACGTATTTTTGTTTTTGCGCTTCGGTGCCGTTCAGCAAAATGGGCATCGTACCTATTCCGGTGTGGGCGCCAAATGCGGTCGAAAAGGAGCCTGTTGCCCCCGAAATGTAGTCGCAGACCAAACAGGTGTCCACAAAGCCCATGCCCAATCCGCCATAGGCTTCGGGCACGGCGATGCTCAAAAATCCCAGTTCGGCTGCCTTGCGCATGCACGATTCGGTGAGTGCAAAATCACGTTGTTCAAAGCGCAATTTGTGGGGCCAAATTTCCTTGTCGACAAATTCGGATACGGTATCGCGCATCATGATTTGTTCTGCCGTCAAATCTTCCAAAGTGAAGATGTCCTCACAGTTGGTTTCTTTTATGAGGAATTGACCTCCTCTAGTAATGTCCATTTTTTCTTAGGTATGTAGATTAATATAGAACTTGTGTTTTATTAAGTACTGCTTTTTTTGTTTCATGTTTATTCATGGCTCATATATTGATTTATCGTCTCTAATCTCTCATAACTCATAACTCATAACTGATAACTCATCACTCCTCTATCAAAACACCTCAAACACCCCCGCGCTGCCTTGCCCGGTTCCTACACACATGCTCACTAGGCCGTATTTATTGCCGCGTTGTTTCATCTCGTCGATCAATTGCACGGTGAGTTTGGCGCCGGTGCAACCCAACGGATGACCTAGGGCTATCGCACCGCCATTTACATTCACCAAATCGGGGTTCAATTCCAAACTGCGAATTACTGCCAATGATTGTGAGGCAAAGGCTTCATTGAGTTCTATCAAATCGATGTGGTTGAGTTGCAATCCCGCTTGTTGCAGCGCTTTGGGAATGGCTTTTATTGGTCCAATGCCCATCACGCGTGGCGCAACGCCTGCCGAAGCAAAATTCACCAAGCGGGCGAGGGGTTCCAAATTCAATTCTTTCACCATTTCCTCACTCATCACCAAAACAAAAGCGGCACCGTCACTCATTTGGGAGGAATTTCCTGCTGTAACCGATCCTTGGTCTGCAAACACCGGTTTTAGTTTGGCCAAAGCGTCCAAGCTGGTATCGGCACGCGGGCCTTCGTCGGCAGAAACGGTGTAGGTTTTGGTGGCTTTTTTGCCATTTTCATCCACATAGGTTTGGGTAATCGTAATGGGTACAAGTTGCCGATCAAACTTACCGGCTTGTTGGGCTTGTAAGGCTTTGCGGTGTGAATCAAAGGCAAATTGGTCTTGGTCCTCGCGACTGATATGGTATTCATTAGCCACTGCCTCGGCGGTGAGTCCCATGCCCCAATAGTAACTTTCATGTCCTTGTGAAACCAGCTCATAATCGGGAGTAGGTTTGTAGCCGCCCATCGGAATAAAACTCATGCTTTCGGCCCCACCAGCAATAATGCAATGGGCCATACCCGCTTGAATTTTGGCCGTAGCCATGCCAATGGTTTCGAGTCCTGAGGCGCAATAGCGGTTTACCGTAACGCCAGGCACGTCGTCAATTTTAAGTCCCATCAACGAAATGAGTCGGGCCATGTTAAGGCCTTGTTCGGCTTCGGGCATGGCATTTCCTACCATCACATCGTCGATGCGGGTTTTGTCAAAATCAGGCAATTCGCGCAACAAGGCTTCAATGGTTTCGGCGGCCAACTCATCGGGCCGCTTGAATCGAAAAACCCCTTTGGGCGCTTTTCCCACTGCCGTTCGGTAGGCTTTAACGATATACGCTGTTTTCATAATGTTCTAGTATTAATGTTTTAGTACTATTCTATTTTGTAATTAAAAAAATCAAAAATCAAAAATCATCACCCGAGAGCTTTGCTCGAACTGGCGAAGCAATCGTTAATCATCAGTTTCTCAACGGTTTCCCCGTCGTGAGCATATGCTGAATCCGTTCCAAGGTTTTGCGCTCGGTGCACAAACTCAAAAAGGCTTCGCGTTCTAAGTCAAGGAGGTAGCGTTCGCTCACCAGCGTGGGCTCTGATAAATCCCCACCGGCCATCACATAAGCCAATTTGTTGGCAATTTTCTTGTCGTGTTCCGAAATGTAGTTTCCTTCCTTCATCTGATCGGTTCCCACATAAAACATCCCCAAGGCTTGCTTGCCCAACACCTTAATGTCCATGCGGGGAAGGGGTTGTGTATAGCCGCGTTCGGCCAATAGTAAGGCTTGTTTTTTGGCTTCAGCCAACTGCAATTGCTTGTTGACCACCACGATGTCTTTTCCTTTTTGTAGGATGCCGGTGTCAAAGGCTTCGTAGGCCGAGGTGGCTACTTTGGCCATGGCAATCGTCAGAAAATACTCTTGTAAGGTGTTCAATTCGACGTCGTTTTTGCGGAACAAATCGGCGGCGCGTAAGGTCATTTCTTTGGTTCCGGCTCCACCTGGAATTACGCCCACGCCAAATTCAACTAGGCCAATATAGGTTTCGGCTGCGGCCACTACTTTGTCGGCGTGCATGCTCATTTCGCAGGCGCCACCAAAGGCAAAGCCATGCGGAGCCACGACCACCGGAATGCTCGAATAACGCACCCGCATCATGGTGTTTTGAAAAAGTCGAATGGCCGCATTCAGTTCTTCGTATTCTTGCTCAACGGCCATCATAAAGATCATCCCGATATTGGCGCCCACCGAAAAATTAGCCGCTTGGTTGCCAATCACTAATCCTTCGTATTCTTTTTCGGCCAAATCGATGGCTTTGTTGATGCCTTGCAATACATCGCCGCCGATGGTGTTCATTTTGGAGTGAAATTCCAAGTTCAAGATGCCATCGCCCAAATGTTGAATGCTGGCGCCACTGTTTTTCCAAATGGTTTGTGTCTCGCGAATGGTTGACAACAACAAAAATCCTTCTTGTCCAGGTATCGGTTTGTAGCTGCTTGATGCGGCCTCATAAAAGCAGTTTTTCCCGTTTTGAATTTGGTAAAACTGGGTAATCCCTTTTTGTTTCCAATCTAAAATCCATGGGGCAATGGCATAGCCTTGGGCTTCGATCAGTTGAATGCCGGCTTCAAATCCGATGGCATTCCAGATTTCAAATGGGCCATTTTCCCAGCCAAAACCGGCTTTCATCGCTTCGTCTATTTGGTAATACTGGTCGGTTATTTCGGGGATGCGTTGGGCCACATAGGCAAACAAGCCCGCAAAACTCTTGCGGTAAAACTCACCCGCTTTGTCGGTGCCTTTTAGCAATACGGCAAAGCGATCGATTACGTTGGGAATGGTTTTGGTTAATTCTAATGTGGCAAAGTTGGCTTTTTTGCTGGGTTTATAAGTCAAGGTTTTCAAGTCGAGCGCCTGAATTCCTTCGGGTGTTTTTTTGTAAAAGCCTTGTCCGGTTTTGCTGCCCAGCCAATTTTCATTGAGCAGGTGTTGGATAAAATCGGGCAGTTTAAACAAATCAAGCGCTTCGTCATTCGGGCAATTTTCGTAAATGCCATTGGCCACATGCACCAAAGTGTCTAAGCCCACCACATCTACGGTGCGAAAGGTAGCCGATTTGGGTCGGCCAATCACAGGTCCGGTGAGTTTGTCGACTTCTTCTACTGTGAGTCCCAGTTCGTTCACCAAATGAAACAGGCTTTGAATGCTGTAAATCCCAATGCGATTGCCAATAAAAGCAGGCGTATCTTTGGCCACAACCGGTGTTTTCCCCAAATAACGTTGGCCATAATCGTTCAAAAAGGCTAGTACTGCTGGATTAGTTTGTGGGCCAGGTATAATTTCAAATAAGTTTAAATAACGCGCAGGATTAAAAAAGTGGGTGCCACAAAAGTGTTGTTGAAAATCGGCAGATCGGCCTTCACTCATAAACGAAATGGGAATGCCTGAGGTGTTGGAGGTGATGATCGTGCCCGGTTTACGGTGTTTTTCGATGGCTTCGAATACTGATTTTTTAATGTCTAAGCGCTCCACAACCACCTCAATAATCCAATCGACTTCGGCCAGTTTGGTCAAATCATCAGCCGTATTTCCGGTTTTGATGCGCGAAGCAAATGCAGCTGAATAAATAGGAGAGGGTTTTGATTTTAATGCATTGGCTAGGTTTTCATTGGCAATGTGGTTGCGCACCACAGCACTTTCTAGCGTGAGTCCTTTTTCAATTTCTCTAGCGGTGAGTTCCTTGGGCAGTATATCCAAAAGCAGCACTTCAACGCCAATGTTGGCAAAATGACAGGCAATGCCCGAACCCATAATGCCTGATCCTATAATAGCGACTTTTTTGATGTTTCTTTTCATCGTATAGCGAATATTAAAATATTTTTTTATCTGCAATCAATTGGTTGATCGTTTCGGTCACTTCAAAAAAATGAGTCAATTTTTCGGGATCCACCGTTAATTTGATGATTTCATTAAATTGAATCACCGTGTTTTTGGACAATTCTCGTTTTTCTTTTCCCAATTCGGTCAAGTAAACCAACACACCTCGGCCATCATTGGGATTTTTGTGTTTTGTAATGAGCCCTTTTTCGGTTAGGGTTTTCAAGGTGCGCGTTAGACTGGTGGCTTCCATGCCCATGCGCGCACTGATTTCTGTGGCTGGTGTTCCCTTGTCTTTGTCGATACTCAATAAGGTAAAACCAATGGCCATCGATCCTTCATAATGGGCTGCTTGCTCGTTGTACAGACGGGATACCGCCTGCCAAGTGGCGCGCAAGGCATAATCAATGGTTTGATCTTTCATTTTGGAGAATTGTAATTCAAATGTACCACAATAAATACTATGCATGCATAGTAAATATGTTAAAGTTTAGCACAAAAAAACTGCCCAAAAGGACAGTTTGATAAGGGAGGCTAGCTGTATATTTTATGATACAAGGCTCGGTATTTTTCGAGAACAATTTTTCGGCGTAATTTCAAAGTAGGCGTGAGATGTCCTTCGTTTATTGACCAAATTTCGGGTGTTAGTTCAAACCGTTTGATGCGTTCCCAACTGCCAAATTTTTCATTCAACTGCGTGACTTCTTCCTCAATTCGGGCAATGACTTGCGCATTCTGTATTAGTTCTTGGTTGGAATTTCCCAGCGTAATGTGATGCAATTTGGCCCATTCGCGTACAAAATCAAAATTGGGTTGTATAAATGCGGCCGGCATTTTTTCGCCATCGCCAATCACCATAATTTGCTCGATGAAACGCGATTGTTTCATGGCATTTTCGATCAGTTGCGGCGCAATATACTTTCCGCCCGAGGTTTTGAACATTTCTTTTTTGCGGTCGGTGATTTTCAGGAAGTTATCAGCATCAAATTCGCCAATATCACCCGTATGAAAATAGCCGTTTTGTATGGCTTCGGCCGTTTTTTCGGGATCTTTGTAATAGCCCAGCATCACATTAGGGCCTTTGCATAAAATTTCGCCGTCTTCGGCAATTTTTACTTCTACATGTTGAATTACTTTTCCTACCGTACCCACACGAAATAAACCATTTCGAGTGTCATTGACCGTAATCACGGGGGAAGTTTCTGTTAGCCCATAGCCTTCCATAATGGGAATTTCAGCTGCCGCAAAAATACGCGCCAATCTCGGTTGTAAGGCAGCACTTCCGGATACCATCAAATCTAATTTTCCTCCCAAGCCCGCTTTCCATTTGCTGAAAATTAATTTTCTGGCCCACTTCAGTTGCCATTCGTACCAAGCGCCATTGGCCCCATAGGGTTCGTAGCGCAAACCCAAGTTGATGGCCCAAAAGAAGAGCATTTTTTTAAGGCCTTTAAGTTCAGCGCCTTTGGCATAGATTTTATCGTATACTTTTTCGATGAGTCGCGGAACGGCACTCATGACATGCGGTTGCACTTCTTTGATGTTGTCCCCAATTTTATCAATCGATTCGCCAAAATAAACCGACACGCCATAATACTGGTAGAGGTACAAAATCATGCGCTCAAAAATGTGACAGACGGGTAAAAAGCTCAAGGCACGGCTATTGCCCGCTTCAAACGGAATACGCGGGGCGCTGTCTAAGATGTTGGAAACAATATTTTGGTGCGACAACATCACGCCTTTAGGCTGGCCTGTTGTGCCGGAGGTATAAATAATGGTGGCTAAATCGGTAGGTTTCACACTCTTTTTCCGGTCTTCGACTACGTCTTGGTTGGCCGTATCTGCGCCCAATTCGAGCAGGGTTTCCCAATTCGAGCACCCGTTTATATGATTAAACGAATACACTTGTTTGAGCAACGGTGTTTGTGCTTGGATGCGCATCACTTTGTCATAAACCTCCTGATCGGAAACAAAGCAATAGAGGGCTTCAGAATGATTTAGAATATACGCGTAATCCTCTTCTGAAATCGTGGGGTAAATGGGTATATTTTGAGCTCCCGTTTGCAGGATGCCAATGTCCATGATATTCCACTCGGTACGGTTGTTGGAGGAAATGAGGGCAATTTTATCGTCTTTTTGAATGCCCAAGCGCAACAAGGCTCTTGAGATGGCATTGGCCTGATCAATATAGGTTTGTGTAGCTGTTTTAATCCATATCCCATTCTGTTTGGTCACAAAAGCATCCGCGATGGGATAATTTTCTAGTTGGTAATACGGGAAATCAAATAAGCGGGTGAGTGTTGTCATTTCGCATCACATTAAGCCTTGCAAAGTAACTAAAATATCTGCATTGCCCAATGCATTTGCCAGTTGATATCCTAAAATAACGCCAACAAGTTCGGGAAGTTCTATTTTAATTGGTAATTTTGGCGGCATACTTTTTTACTATGAGAAAACATTTGCGTCTCAACGAATACAAGGTTTTAGGCTATCGAATAGCTTTGGCCTACCTGTTTTATTTTATAGCGCGTGTACTCTTTTATTTATTCAATGCCAACTTACTGAAAGTAGGTTCCCTTTCTGATTTTTTTGCACTTTCGTATTACGGACTTGCTTTTGATACTACCGCCATCTTGTATGTCAATTTGTTGTTTATCGTGGCCTCGGTTTTGCCCCTGTATAACAACACGACGCAGAGGTACCAAAAGGGATTGTTTTACCTTTATTTTGCCACCAATTTATTGGCCTATGCTACCAACTTTATTGATTTTATTTACTACCAATACACCTATGCCCGCACTACCATTGTAGCCTTGAATGTAGTAGAACACGAAACCAACAAGACCACCTTGTTTTTGAGTTTCTTGGTTGATTTTTGGTATGTGTTTGTGCTCTTTTTCTTGGTTGCATTTTTGTGGATTTACCTGTATAAAAAAGTAACTGTTCCCTACGAACGACCGTTGAAAAAACCACATTATTTTGGTTTCTCGGTAGTGAGTTTTTTGCTAGTCGTGGCTATGATAATTGGAGGGATTCGCGGAGGAGATTTTAAAAAATCAACCCGACCGATTAATATTTTAGATGCCAGTAAACACGTGAAAAATCAGGTGCATGCCGATGTGGTGTTGAATACGCCCTTTGCGATTATTCGCACCTTGTTTAGCAACAGTTTCATTAAAACTAAGTATGCTGGGATTACCGAAGCGGTCATTGCCCAAAAGATTCAGCCCATTAAGCATTACCACAACAATCCGCCTACGAAACCCAACATTGTTGTCTTTATTTTAGAAAGTTACGGCCGGGAATATTCTGGGGCGTTCAACGGGAATTTAAAAATTCCGGGCTACAAAAGCCATACACCCTTTATTGATTCGTTGGCGCAGCACAGTTTAATTTTTCGCAATGCCTATGCCAATGGACGCCAATCGATACATGGAATGTCTTCTGTAATTGCCGGGATTCCGTCGTTCAAGGATGCCTTTACCTCGTCGCCCTATCCCAAACAAAAAATAGAATCCTTGGTTTCTACTCTCAAGGGAATTGGGTACACCACCTCTTTCTTTCACGGCGCTGCCAATGGTTCGATGGGCTTTCAAGGCTTTGGCAATATTTTGGGTTTTGATGCCTATTACGGCCGCACCGAATTTAACGACGATACGCAATTTGATGGTTTTTGGGGAATTTGGGACGAACCGTTTTTTCAGTTCATGAAACGCACCCTAGACACACAGAAAGCGCCCTTTTTCACTTCTATTTTTACGGTGTCTTCGCACGAACCCTACATCATTCCTGACCAATACAAATCCCGATTTAAAGAAGGCGAATTGGTGATGCACAAATGTGTCGAATACACCGATTTTGCCTTGCAGCAATTTTTTAAGTCGGCCAAAAAAGAGCCCTGGTTTGCCAACACCATATTTGTATTTGTAGCCGATCATGGGAACCAAACCTATTACAAAGAATACCAAAAACCGATTCAGCGTTTTGCAGTGCCGATTCTTTTTTATAAACCCAACAGCAACTATGTGGGCGTGAATGACGATTGGGCCCAGCAAATTGATATTTATCCCACACTTTTGGATATGATTGGCTACCCCAAACCTTTCAGAAGTTGGGGCCGCAGTTTACTCGACAAATCAACCGAGCCTTTTGTCATAAATTCAACGGGAACGATTTATCAATTTGCCAAAGGCAACTACATTTGCACTTTTGACGGCCAAAAGGTTTTAGGTTTTTATGACCAAAATGACAAAGGATTAGAACACAATTTACTCGCCCATCGCACTCCCGAAATGAACGAACTCGAACTGCAATGCAAAGCCTTTATACAAGATTATATGCAACGCATTGTGGATAAAAAATTATACGCTAATTAAAAGCAACTCACATGAAAAAAAACAGCAAAAAAATAGGAATTGTATTGGGTTTACTGATTTTGGTTGCCGTAGGTAAATATGTCTATGACATGAACATCAACCATAATTTTGAGGTGATAACCGAAGGAAAAGTATACAAATCAGGTATGATTCCACCCGATCAAATTGCCGATTATGTGGCCAAATACCACATCAAATCGATCATTGATTTGCGCATGCCCGGCACCAATGATTTGGTATTGAATCCCGAAAAACCAGGCGAGTTACAAGCCGAACGCGAAGCAGTAGCCAAAATAAAAGGGGTGAATTATTTTTCGAACCCGTCCGAGCAGGTTCCCAATGCCAAAAACATTGAAGTATTTACCTCGATCTTGGACAACAAAGCCAATTATCCGGTGTTGATACATTGTTACCACGGCACTGGCAGAGCCGAATTGTATTCAGCCATTTACCGCATGGAATACGAGAATTTTACCAATGAGGAAGCCCGCAATGGGGTGCGTACCCTCATCAAATTCAGCTCATTTGACGACGGAACACCCAAAGGCGAATACCTAAAAGCCTACCAAACGCGCAAGCAGTTGGGAAGCAAATAGTCTTAGTACTCAGGCGTAAACTGATTTTCTAGTAATTTCTCTTTAAAAGCCGATTTAAACGTATAAGCAAAAGAGAGCATAACGGCTCGGGTGTCTGATTTTGATCTTCTAGTATTGGTAAATTCAGCGGTGTAGTTTTGGTACCCACTTTCTAAGGTGTTGAAAACATCAGTGACAACGACACCCAATCGGGAGTTGCTGTTTTTAAGTTTTTGTTGATAGCCTAAATCAGCACTGTATAGCGCAATTCTATTTCCCTGTGGCGTGGCTAGTTTTGAATTGTAATTCCCAATGACTTGAATTTTTCCTCCTTCCCAAGGCACTACATTTTGCACCCATTTGCCATACCAATTGAAGGCTTTACTGGCCACATCATTGCCTATATTCGAACCATCAATTATTTGCTGAAACGCCGTAAAACTCAAGTTGCAATTGTACAAATTTGCCGGTTTCCAACTCAATATACTTTCTATCCCATACGTTTTTGTGGTCCCAAAATTTTCGGGGGCCAGAAGTACGGCTCCGTTGGGCAACAGTTGGGAATATGGTTTGATTGTATTTTGGGCAGCTCGATAAAATCCAGCAGTAGAAACGGAGTATTTTGATTTTTCAAGTGAATAACCCATTTCGTAGGCAGTAATCAATTCGGGTTTTAAGTAGGGATTCCCAGTATGTGGGTTTAAGGCATCGGTAATGTCTACAAACGGATTCAATTGCCCCAAATCGGGTCTGTTAATTCGTTTGCTGAAACTGAGTTTGAGGGAAGAATTCGTTTGCAAATGATACGTAATTGCAGCCGAAGGGAAGAATTTAGTATACGCATTGGTAAAGGTTGAATTTGCCGTATTTGTTTCTCCAGTATTGGCTACCTGTTCCAAACGTAGCCCCAGATTATAATCCCAGCTTGGTTTTTCATCGCTGCCCGAATGCGCGCTCAATTGACTGTAAAGCGCCTCTATTTGTTCGTGAAAGCGAAATACATTCGAGGCAGCGGGATTGATTACATAGGTATTGGCTACCAAATCTGCACTTTGAAAATCACCCGTAAAAAATCGAAAAGTTCCTTTGTAACCACTTTCCAAGATCGATTTTGGCGAAAGGGGAAGGGCATAATTCAGAAAGGCATTGCTGATGTTTTCATTTTCATAGTTGTGTGTGCGTTGCCAAGCTACATCCCCAATTTGTGTTTGAGTTACGTCATAATTGTAGGTGTCAATGTGGGTGTTTTCGTGGGCATTATTTACCGAAGTTGTAATCCCGGCAGTTAGACTTTTACGTGTATTAGTAAATTTACGGTCATAGTTTAAGGCCAATTCGGCTACTTTTGAGCGCTCTAATTCTAACGAATGCCGTTGGTTTGCACTAAAAAACGCGGCAGTATTGTTGAGTAACAAACTTTTAAGCGTTTCATTGTTGTCTTGCCCTTCTGTATTTCCGATGAGTTCTAAATCAAAACTGTTTTTTTCGTTGGGCGTATAATCAATGTTTCCTTTTAGGTTTTGCAGTTGCTCAAACCGGCTGTCAGCTCTGCTTTGTATCAATTCATGCTCGTCTAAGAGGTTGTAATTGGTGCGGTTGGCCCCAATACGCTTGGTTCTGCCTGCAAACCGGTTGTCATAGCCCAAGCCAAAATTCCATTTTCCTTGTTCGTGATTGAGTTGAATAGAACTATTTGCTCTACCTTTGGCGCCTATTCCGGTTCCCAGAACGAGCGAGCCGTTGGTGCCGTTTTGCTTGTTTTTTTTGAGTTTAATGTTAATGATGCCACTTTCGGCATTGGCATCGTATTTGGCTGTCGGATTGGTGATCACCTCAATCGATTCAATGCTACTGGCTGCAATTTGATCGAGATTTGTCAGGCTTGAGTTTTTTCCATCAATTAAGATGAGGGGCATTTTCCCCCGCAAGGTCAGTACGCCGTCGGCATCCATAGATAGGCTTGGAATATTTTTGAGCAAATCATTGGCAGTACCTCCCGATTGAGTGAGGTCAGAACTGGCGTTGTATATAAACCCTTCTGCGGTTTTTTTTAGGGCTTTTTTTTGCCCAGTCACCAGCACTGCATCCAATTCAGTTGTAGTTTGCGGCAAGACTTTTGCGGCCTTAGTGTGAATTGAATCTACGAGTACACGAGTAATTCCCTCCGTGTTTTGAGCAAAGGAAACAAAACCTAACAAGAATAAAACACTGGCAAATAAGTGTTTTAAGGTAATTTTTTTCATGTCCCAAATGTAGGATTCAGGACAACGAAAAGTCTTAATTAATTGCTAAAATTACAATAAGAATAGCCCCAATCTGTTAAATCTACGAGTCAGTTTCAGCTTAGGACAAGCAAATCGAAGTAGTAAATCAAACCCTTATTTTTTTTCTTCCACCCATTTTCTGGCATTCACAAAAGCCTCGATCCAAGGAGAAACTTCGTCTTGACGGTCTTTGGGATAATGGGCCCAGTTCCAAGGGAAAGTCGAGCGTTCAATGTGCGGCATCATCACCAAATGGCGTCCAGAAACGTCACACAACATGGCAGTGTTGTAGTCTGATCCATTGGGATTGGCCGGATAAGCAGCATAACCATATTTGCCCACAATTTGGTAGCGGTCTTCGGCATACGGCAAGTGGAATTTTCCTTCGCCATGCGAAATCCAAACGCCCAAGGTACTGCCCGCTAAACTATGCAACATCACCGAATTGTTTTCTTGAATCGTGACCGAGGTAAAATTACTTTCGTGCTTGTGGCTGTCGTTGTGTTTCATTTTACCGTGAATTTCATGCTCCGGATTGATCACTTCGAGTTCCATAAACAACTGACAACCGTTGCAAATCCCCACCGATAACGTATCCTCGCGTTTAAAGAAATTGGTCAAGGCGGTTTTGGCTTTTTCGTTGTACAAAAAGGCGCCTGCCCAACCTTTGGCACTGCCCAATACGTCTGAGTTCGAAAATCCACCCACAGCCCCTATAAACTGGACATCTTCTAGGTTTTCACGGCCCGAAATTAAGTCGGTCATGTGGATGTCTTTTACTTCAAAACCAGCCAAATACATCGCATTGGCCATTTCGCGTTCGGAGTTGCTTCCTTTTTCGCGAATAATCGCTGCTTTGGGTTTTTGAGCAGGGGTAAGGGCGGTATTGAGTTTTGGTTTTTTTCCGTCAAAATGAGCTGGAAAGGCATACTGCAACGACTGATTTTTATAATTGGTAAAGCGCTCTTGGGCTTTGTTTTGCTGGGTTTGTTTTTGGTCTAATAAATAAGAGGTTTCAAACCAGGTGTCGCGCAATTCGGCAATTGATAATCGGTAGTGGTCAAATTCCAAATAGGGAGAAGTGGAAACCGATCCAATTTTAAAGTACTCCAACGATGCCAGAGCAGATTCAACCACCGCATCGTTTTTGGCTTGAAATACGATGCCGATGTTTTCTGCAAACAACAGTTTTACCAGATCTTTTTCGGGCAGGCTGCTCAAATCTAATGTCGCTCCCAATTGGGTGTCGGCAAAACACATTTCCAATAAGGTTGTGATTAATCCACCGCTGCCAATGTCATGACCGGCTACAATTTGGTCTTGTAAAATGAGTTGTTGGATGGTAGTAAAGGCAGTTGCAAAAAAGGCACTGTTTTGAATGGTTGGCGCCGCATCGCCTAATTTATTTTGGGTTTGTGCAAAAGAACTTCCGCCCAATTTGGGGCTGTCTTGCGATAAATTAATATAATAAATACTGCCGCCGTTTGCTTGCAACACGGGTTCAACCACTTTGGTGAAGTCGGTGCAGTTTCCGGCCGCCGAGATGATTACCGTTCCAGGAGCCAAAACCTCGCCATCGGGGTATTTTTGTTTCATCGACAAGGAATCTTTTCCCGTAGGAATGTTGATGCCCAAGGCAATGGCAAATTCCGAACAACTTTCTACGGCGGCATACAAACGGGCATCTTCGCCTTCGTTTTTGCAGGGCCACATCCAATTGGCAGAAAGCGATACGCCGGCTAATCCGTTGTGAATGGGCGCCCAAACCAAATTCGAAAGTGCTTCACCAATGGCATTTTTACTGCCCGCAACCGGATCAATCAAGGCGGCAACCGGGGAATGACCAATCGAAGTTGCCACCCCTTCTTTGCCGGTATAATCCAAGGCCATGACACCCACATTATTCAAGGGCAATTGCAACGGCCCAACACATTGTTGCTTGGCTACTTTACCGCCCACGCAACGGTCTACTTTGTTGGTAAGCCAGTCTTTACATGCCACGGCTTCTAAACGTAACACCTGCTGAATGTAATTTTCTAATTCTTCTATTTTGTAGGCAATAGGGCTGTAAGAACGCGTGATGGTTTTGTCGTGCATCACCAATTTGGGTGAGCTGCCAAACATGTCTTCCAAGGCCAAATCCATGGGTTTTGCTCCAGTTTTGGCTGATTCAAAGGTGAAGCGGTGGTTTTGGGTTACTTCGCCAACTTCGTACATCGGGGCTCTTTCTCTGCTGGCAATTTGTTGTAGCAAATCCAAGTCTTTTTGGCCAATCACTAAGCCCATGCGTTCTTGCGATTCGTTGCCAATAATTTCTTTGGCCGAAAGGGTAGGATCGCCAATCGGTAATTTGTCCAGGTTGATGTGCCCGCCGGTTTCTTCGATTAATTCAGATAAGCAATTCAAATGCCCGCCAGCCCCGTGGTCGTGTATCGAAACAATGGGGTTGTGGTCACTTTCTACCAAACCGCGAATGGCATTGGCTGCGCGTTTTTGCATTTCGGGATTGGATCGCTGAATCGCATTCAATTCAATTCCGGAACTAAATGCCCCGGTATCGGCTGAGGATACGGCAGCTCCGCCCATTCCGATGCGGTAATTGTCGCCACCCAAAATCACGATGGCATCACCTGCTTGGGGTTTGTGTTTGATGGATTGGTCCAATTTACCGTAACCAATTCCACCGGCTTGCATAATTACTTTGTCAAAGCCTAATTTACGGGCTTGGGCAATCGTGGCTTCGGTTTGTTCGTCGTATTCAAAGGTCAAAACTGAACCACAGATAAGCGGTTGGCCAAATTTATTGCCAAAATCTGAAGCCCCGTTTGAGGCTTTGATTAAAATATCCATTGGGGTTTGGTACAACCAAGGGCGTGCCGGCATGGCTTGTTCCCAAGGTTGCGATTCGCCTTGCAAACGCGAATAACTGGTCATGTACACGGCGGTTCCGGCCAAGGGCAACGAACCTTGTCCACCGGCCAAACGGTCGCGAATTTCTCCTCCCGATCCGGTAGCTGCGCCATTAAAAGGCTCTACAGTAGTAGGAAAATTATGGGTTTCGGCTTTTAAGGAAATCACCGAATCAAAGGCTTTGTTTTCGTAGTAGTCGGCTTTTTCAGGGCTTTTGGGTGCAAATTGAGTTACGCGAGGTCCTTTCACAAATGCCACATTGTCTTTATAGGCCGAGACGATATCGTTGGGGTGTTGTGCTGACGTTTCTTTGATGAGTTTAAACAACGAACGTTCTTTGGTTTCTCCGTCAATTACAAAAGTGCCGTTAAAAATTTTGTGGCGGCAGTGCTCTGAATTTACTTGCGAAAAGCCAAACACTTCAGAATCAGTAAGTTTTCGGCCAATTTTGGCTGCCACACCATTTAAGTACTCTACTTCTTCTGGGCTCAACGAAAGGCCTTCCGCTTGGTTGTATTGGGCAATGTCGTCAATGTAAAGTATCGGTTCTGGGGTATATTCTATGGTGAAAATGGCTTGGTCTAAAGCCGAATATTTTTGAAACAACATCGGGTCAAAAGCAGTAAAATCGGCTTCTACTTGCAGAAATTCTTCGATGCGTTCAATTCCTGAAATGCCCATATTTTGGGTAATCTCAACCGCATTGGTACTCCAAGGCGTAATCATGCTGGCACGCGGTCCTACAAAAAAATCCGCGAGGACGGATTTAGGTTGATGGGTTGATGATTGTACAAGCAGTTCAGCTTGAAATAGCCAGTTTAATTTGCTGATGCTTTCTGCCGAAAACTCCGTTTGCGTAGCGACTGCAAATACGGTTTTACTTTCGTTGCCGAAGAAATAAATCATGTGTTGGGATTTTGAATTTGATGCGTTTCGATATAAAAAGCTCCAAATTGGGTTGTTGTGTGCGCAAATTTAATTCAAAAATTGGCAAGGCACAACCGGCAGTTATCAAACTTTATAAACAATTAGTTGGGGAAATCGGCGGCGATATAGGCTCCCATGTCTGGATCGGTAGAGGTGCTTCGCGCGTTGCCGCGGATGTCAAAACCAATCAGATACAACAAACTTCCTTTTTGAAAGGCCCCTGAGGTATGATCAATGTTCAATTGATTGGTGTCGGGATCAAAGAATTTGGGATCGCTGTTTTTGATGTTGCCATTTTGCTCGAGCCGAATGAAGTTGTAATTTTCATTGGTTGCCAAGGCAGTTGAGGCGTCTCTAAATTTGATTAAACAATGCAAAAAGCTCGAATCAAAAGCCACTTCGGGATGATCGGTCGCTTTGTCTAGCAACAAGCCAATCGCATTTTGACTGTAAATGATACTGTTTTTGAATTCGGCATGGGTGAGCGGCACGTAGGTAAACGATTGGTCGGCGTTTTCTTGGTAATTGCTCAACGACACGGCCAATTGTTTGGTACTGTTCCAGTTGTTGTTGATGGTGGCGTGTGTAAAATCATAACTTCCGCCCACGGCTGCAAAACAGGCTTGTCCTGCGGCATTAATCACGGTGTTGGTACTGTTGATGCTGGCATTACGAGCCAATACACCCACGTTGGTATGGTTGTAAATTTGGGAATTATGTAAGCCCAAGTTGCTGTTTTCGACCAACAAGCCCACGGTGGCATTTTTGATGGTGGCGTGATTAATGTAGCTATTGCTGCTGGGACGCAACCAAATGGTACCCCATTGGCCGGGAACATCCGAGAATCCAGGTTCCAAACGATCGCCTTCAAACACTACTTCGTTGGCCAGAGGATTGGCTGGATCAAGTGAGGGAGCGCCATTGATTTGCAAATTTGATCCGGGTTGCGCTATAATACCCGATTCGGCATGAAAATGCACCCGAGCTCCCGCATCGATGGTGAGTGTTTTGGTATTGGGAATCCCGGCGTAGCCATAGACCACGTAGGGTTTTTGGTTGGTGAAATGAAATTCATTGCCGTGAAGGGGATCGTTTTCGTCGAGTTCAAAGCCGTTGACGCGCACTTCGGCACCAGTTTCGTCTAGGCCCAGTAAAAGCGATTCTTTGGTGCCGTCGGTAAATTTTTTAGGGTATAAAAAAACCGCGTCTTGAATGAGTGTGACCAAATTTACCTTTTGCAAATTGGATCCGCCGTCAAACAAAATTTCATCGGTATATAAAAATTGGGTTTGATTTTGGGCCGCATATTGGGCAATATCCACCGTGGTTTCAATAAAAACAAACAAACTGTCGTGCGCCAACAACTCGACGTTGTTAAATAATTTTCCTTCGCCAATGCCATCGCCATTTTCGTCTTGGCCGGTCAATCCGTCTACCATCATGCGGTATTTGGAATCGCTTTTGCCCATGCGAATCGTGGGAATCGTGATGTCGTTGCTGCTGTTATTATACACTTTCAACCGGTACGTACTTGATCCGATGTTGGTGAAAACGGTATCCAAATACACCGTGTCTTTTGAGAACGCGAGGGTTCCGTTGCTGGGAACGGTCTCAAAATCCTTGCGACAAGAAGTAAGCGAAAGGAGTACGAGACTGATAAATAATAGAAGTGCGCTGCGCATGGATCAATATTTTGGTAAAAATAGGGATTAAATTGAGAAAGACAAGGGGGGGGGAGGTGGTAGGTTTTAGGTGGTAGGATTTAGGTTATGAATTATGAATTATGAGTTATGAGTTATGAGTTTTTTTTTGAGAACCATCTCTTATCTTTTGTCTATTAGTCTCCCTTCTGTTTTTAAGGTTTTTTTGCCACGAATGCACAGATTTATTTTTTTATGCGGTTGATACCTTTTACGAATTCGATCATCGTTGATGATAATTCGAATTAAATAATTTTTAGCAAAATCATTCGTGCATTCGTGGCTAAAATAAAATGTAAATCGAACTTTAAACTTTAGTCAATTTATATAAAATAGATCTTAGTAAATTTCAAAACCGAAAACCCACAACCGAGAACTGATAACTGCCAACCTACAACATTAACTTAAAACTCTAAACAAATTACTCTAAATTTGCCCAAAATTGAATACATGGAGTTTAACAAAGAACAGATTTTAGAATGGTGCAACTCGTTTGCGTCGCTTACGCTCATGGGTACCTTGAATATTCAATACATTGATGCCGGCCCCGATTTTCTTACCGCGACCATGCCGGTTAATCCGAGTGTGCATCAGCCCATGGGATTGTTGCATGGCGGAGCCTCAGTGGCTTTGGCCGAAAGTGTGGGCAGTGCAGCATCGATGTTGTTTGTGAATCCAGAAAAATCTGAGGTGCGCGGCATTGAAATTTCGGCCAATCACGTACGTGCCAAAAGAGAAGGAATGGTTACGGCTACGGCACGCATTATGCACCAAGGCCGTTCGGTGCATTTGTGGGAAATTAAAATCACCGACGAAGCCGGCAAACTCATTTCGATTTGCAAATTGACCAACATGGTCTTGCCCAAAAAAGGATAAAATGAAGGCACTCTTGGCGCAACTAGAAGCGCAATACCAACAGCAATTGCCTTTTGTGGTGTTTCGCAACCCAAATAAAACCAAGGTAAAAGCCTATTTGCAAGGGGATGCTATCCCATATACAACCGCAAATTTTCAAGCTGCGGGATTTGTATTTGCCACTTTTGATGGAACATCCAATTATTACATCCCAGCGCAAGCTGCACAAGTGCTAGTAGCGAAATTTGAAGCCTCAACTGCAACCCTATTTTCCGTTGATACTCCTTTTGTGGAATCTGCAAAAATTGATTTTGAATCGCTCGTTTCTAAAGCCGTTTCGCACATACAACAGGACGATTTTGAGAAAGTGGTGCTTTCGCGCGAAGAAGTTTTCCCGGTACCCTCAGTAGCTCTTGCCACCCTTATTACGCGCTTATTTTCATTATACCCATCAGCTTTTTGCTATGCTTGGTTTCATCCCGAAACAGGGCTTTGGTTGGGTGCTAGTCCCGAGCAATTGGTGAAAATTCAAGTCCAAACGATACATACCATTGCCTTAGCGGGCACCCAGAAATTTACCGAAAACCCCAGTTGGGGCGCAAAAGAACAACAAGAACAGCAAGTGGTCACCGATTACCTTGTGGCACAGCTTCAACCGTTTTGTGAACGCCTTAAACTTACTGGTCCCTATACACAGCAAGCGGGGTCTTTACTTCACCTCAAGACCGAAATTAGAGCGCAGTTGCATACCGGTTTTTCTTTGCAAAATTTGTTGCAACAGTTGCATCCAACCCCTGCTGTTTGTGGCATGCCCAAAGCTGCTGCCTTGCAATTTATAGGCCAAGAAGAAGACTATGACCGCCAATTTTATAGCGGATTTTTGGGCGAAATTCTGGGCAATAACCAAGTCGATTTATTTGTTAATTTGCGCTGCATGAAATTGGCAAATGAGCAGGCGCATATTTATGTGGGCTGTGGCATTACTAGCGGCAGTGTGCCCGAATTGGAATTTGCCGAAACGGTGCACAAAGCACAAACCATGAAACAAGTACTCGCGTACTAAAAAATAAAAATATGAAAGTAGATCTACTCGCCTTTGGTGCACATCCCGACGATGTCGAATTGGGTTGCGGTGGCACCTTGGCCAAAGAAGTGTCTTTAGGAAAAAAAGTAGCCATTATAGATCTTACCCGTGGCGAATTGGGAACGCGTGGTTCGGTGTCCCTTCGCGATGCCGAGGCCCAACTGGGTGCGGCTGCATTGGGGATTCAGGTCCGGGAAAATTTGAATTTTCGCGATGGATTTTTTGTCAATGACGAGGCCCACCAACTCGAAATCATCAAAATGATTCGCAAATACCAACCCGAAATAGTGTTGTGCAATGCGATCAAAGACCGCCACATCGATCACGGCAAGGGCAGCAAATTGGTTTCTGACGCTTGTTTTTTGGCGGGATTGGCCAAGATTGAAACCAATTATAACGGACAAAGTCAAGCGGCTTGGCGTCCTAAGTGCGTTTATCATTACATACAATGGGAAAATATTGAGCCCGATTTTGTGATAGATATTAGCGGTTTTATGGACCAAAAAACAGCCGCGTTAAAGGCCTATGCTTCCCAATTTTTTAACCCTAATACCAATGAACCTGAGACGCCAATTTCGTCGGCCAATTTTTTTGACAGCATTACGTATCGTGCCCGAGACTTAGGCCGATTGGTAGGCGTTGAGCAGGCCGAAGGCTTTACCATTGAAAGGTATTTGGCCGTCAATAGTTTAGCCGATTTGAAGTAAAAATATTGGTTTTTTCTTTGTATACGTAAAAGTTTTACAATACATTTGCGCTCGTAAAAATGGTGGTTGTAGCTCAGTTGGTTAGAGTAGTGGTTTGTGGTGCCGCGGGTCGCCGGTTCGAGCCCGGTCAGCCACCCAATTTTTCAAAAGCTTCAAGTTTTCTTGGGGCTTTTTTTGTTTACGTTTATCCGTTGTCTGTTGTCTGTTGTCTGTTTTCGGTTTTGAAGTATACTAAGAACTTCGGTTTGAAAATTTGAAAATTTGGTCCCGAAGCGTCGGGATTCAAAAATTAGATTTTTTAATTCGTGCATTCGTGGCAAAAGAAAAAACTATAAAGTAGATGAGAGACTAAAAAATCAGAGATAAGAGACACTTCATTGAAATTCAGTTTAACCGAAAACCGACAACTCACAACCGACAACTGCTAACAATTCCAGACAACCAACTAAAAGGTCAGAGACAGTCCTTAGAAATTCAGTTTAACCGAAAACCGACAACTCACAACCGACAACTGCCAACAATTCCAGACAACAGACTAACAGATGAGAGATAAGAGACGGTTCTAAGAAAACCAACTCATAACTCACAACTCACAACTCATAACTCAAATCTTATCCACCTTCAACTTCTCTTCCCGATTCGCAATTTCCCAAGCGATGGCAAAGGCCAATTGGGCGCGTTTGGCCAAGGCGTCAAATTCAATTTTATCGACTTCGTCTGAGGCTTGGTGGTAATCGGCGTGTACGCCATTGAATAAAAATACCGAGGGAATGTTGTTCTTGGCAAAATTGTAATGATCGGAGCGGTAGTAAAAGCGGTTCGGATCGTTTTTGTCGTTGAAGGTGTAGTCGATGTTGGTGTGTACAAAATCTTTATTGGCTTTTTCGCAAATCGCATACAAATCAGAGGAGAGGTAATCGGAGCCAATTAAATAAATGTAGTCGTTGGAGTTGGCGTGTTTTTCGTCACGTCGCCCAATCATGTCAATGTTTACATCGGCTACGGTATTGGCCAATGGAAACAAGGGATTTTCTGAATAAAAGCGTGAACCGTGTAAGCCATGCTCTTCTCCGGTAACGTGCAAAAATAAGATCGAACGTTTGGGTCCATGTCCGGCTTCTTTGGCCAATTCGAAGGCTTGTGCGATTTCTAATAAAGCTACGGTTCCCGAGCCGTCGTCGTCGGCGCCGTTGTATACTTCGCCATTTTTAATGCCCACATGATCGTAATGCGCCGAAACCACTACAATTTCATCGGGTTTTTCTGAACCTTTAATGAACGCCCAAATGTTTTCTGAATCGGGCAGGTTTTCGTTGCGTTTGGCGTTCAGGTAGCTGGCCGGAATGGCTTGGTAATAGGAATTTGCACCGCTAGGAAACGGAATGTGGTTATGTTGGTAATGGGCAATCAGGTAATTCCCCGCCTTTTTTTGTCCGGCACTGCCTGTTTCTCGGCCCTGCATTTCGTCTGACGCCACCACGGTCAAATAGGTTTTTAAGTCGTTGGCAGTAATCGATTTCAGAAAAGGAGCAGGGGAGTTGACTTGTTTTTTTGGAGTTTGACTTTCGACACAAAGGCTCCATCCTAAATAGGCAATCAGGTAAAGTATAATTCGCACGGCAAATAAATTTGATTCAGCGACTAAAGTACTTATTTTAGCTTAATTGAAAAGGGAATACCACAATTTTAGCCTTATTTTTACGTCAAATTTATAGTTATGCAATCCAACGAAACTACCGTTGAGGCCTACATGGCCCAATTGCCCGACGATCGCAAAGCCGCGATGCAAGAACTGCGGGCAGTCATCACACAAAATTTACCCGCCGGTTTTCAGGAAGTCATGTCCTATGGCATGATTGGCTATGTGGTACCGCACAGTTTGTACCCGAAAGGCTACCACTGCAACAGCAAATTGCCCTTGCCGTTTATGAATTTGGCCTCGCAAAAAAACTTCATTGCCTTATACCACATGGGCATGTATGCCAATGAAGCACTCTTAAATTGGTTTACGTCCGAATATGCCAAAACGAGCAGCAGCAAAATAGACATGGGAAAAAGCTGTGTTCGATTTAAAAAAATGGCCGATATTCCTGTTGAATTAATTGGGAAATTGGCCGCCAAAATGACGGTAGAGCAATGGATACAAACCTATGAAAGCGCCTTTGTTCGCAGTAAATAACACCAATGAAATCAGTCTTACTATTTTTCTTGTTTCTGTTTGGGCTCACTTTTGCTACAAGCGGTTTTGCGCAACAAGATTCGGTAAACAATGCCAAGAAAATAGAAGACACCAAATTATACAAGAATATTTCGAGCTATACACCAAAAAGCAAGCTCGGGCGACTCATCAAAAAGACCATTTTTGATCCACTTACTACGCTTAAGTCCCCTCAAAAAGGCCAGCCAACGGCCAAAAATATATACGGGTATTGCAACAATAAAATTGTCCGAAAGATAGAGATCACCACCTTTGATCCTTTTGGTTACAACGAATTGGATACCCTAATTAAGGAAGATAAATTTGGCTACAAGTTGGGAAATGCGCTACACAACAAAACACAAAATTTTACGATTCGAAATTTGTTGCTCATCAAAAAAAACAAACCACTGGATACGTTGTTGTTGCTCGAAACCAAACGGATGTTGCGAAGCCAGCGCTTCATTCGCAGAGTGGTAGTGACACCAATACTGCTGAATCCCGAATCTGACTCGGTCGATGTATACATCAAAGTATTGGATTCCTGGAGTTTGGTACCCGATTTTTCGACTACTCCTACAACCTCTAAATTTCATTTGGCCGAACGCAATTTTATGGGCGCCGGACATGAATTGGGTGTCACCTTCAAGAAGAGTATATTATACAACAAAACGGCTTTTAGTGCCAATTATACCTTTCCGAATTTCTTTCACACCTTCATCAAAACCGAACTCAATTACGACGTAGATGTAGACGGTTGCTACAAGAAATTTCTCAATGTCGAGCGCACATTTTTCTCTCCTTATACGCGCTGGGCTGGAGGATTTTATGTAGATCAAGCACTTAGAAAACAATACATTTATGATCTGTTGCCGGTGAATGAATTTGAATTTTATAGCTTTTCAACCCGGGATGCTTGGTTTGGACATTCGTTTAAAATCATGAACGGAAACCATCAAGAACAGCGAGCTACCAATTTCATTAGCAGTTTTCGCCTGCTGCAACGACATTACATGAAATTACTTCCCGACCAATTTGATTCGGAGCAGTATTATTCGGACCAAAAAATGTATTTGTTGAGTATGGGAATTGCCACTAGGAAATATACCGAAGACATCAATGTGCTCAATTTTAATACAGTCGAAGATGTTGCTTCGGGCTTTGTTGCCAATGTTACGGGAGGCTATGAATTAAAAAACGACATTCGGAAAAACTATCTGGGCATGCGTGTGGCTATTGGAAAGTATTACCGAGCGGGTTATTTTGGTGCTGACGTTGAGTACGGATCTTTTTTTTACCAGGGAGACAAAGAGCGATCCACCTTCAAATGGACTGCCACCTATTTTACTCCTTTATTGGGGGAAGGCCGCTGGAAATTTCGTCAGTTTATCAAACCGCAATTGGTGCTGGGCAACTCCCGTTTGGATACGCCCTACGATCGGATTAACCTAAATGGAGAGAATGGCATTCAAGGTTTTGAATCCTATAATTTAATTGGCACTAAAAAAATAAGATTGGCCATGCAAACCCAAGGGTATTCGCCTTGGAACGTCTACGGATTTCGAATGAATCCCTATTTGGGCTACACACTCGGAATATTGGGTGACGAAAAACAGGGGTTTATTCACAATAAAATGTACCACCAAATTGGCATTGGGCTGATTGTGACCAATGATTATTTGGCCTTTAGCTCTTTTCAGTTTTCGTTTTCCTATTATCCCGATACGCCATTTGATTCGAATGAGGTGTTTAAGACCAACACCTTCAAAAGTACCGATTTTGGCTTGCCCAGTTATGAAATCGGAAAACCCAGCTTAGTTCCCTACGAATAATTAGCGGTTTGTATGCTGCCAAGTTTCTATATAAAGTGAAGCGATTTTTTGGTAATGGTGTTCCTTTTCGATGAATTTTCGCGCTCTTTCGCCAATGGAAATCAACTCGCTTGGGTTTTCGATTACGTAAGAAAGTGCCTCAACGAGTTGGTTTAGGTTGGCCGTTGCATTGCAATTGACTGCTTTGCTGAGTACGTACTGCTTTGTAAATTCGGGTTCGGCGCCGGTAAAAACTACTTTGCCTTTGGCCATCGCTTCTAATGCATTGTAGCCTTGGTCGTGCGCATACGCCTGATCTAGAATAATATGGGCCTTGACATAGTGAGTAATGTATTCGGTGTAGGGCAAATTGGTGGTCACGTAAATCTCCACTTGCTCGGGGTATTTTTGTTTGATGATTTCTAAAGCAGTTTCAAATACATCTAGCCCTTTTTTGTAATAACTCTGTGTATTGATGCCCAAGAACAGGCAAATTTTACCCTCTATTTCTAGGGGTTGATAGGCTATTTTGTCGACATTCACCGGATTGGGATGCAAACCCAAATAAAGCGGATGCCCTAGCAAAGGCAGGTGATAATCTATATCGGTGGCCAATACACCTTGTATGTGTTGGTACAAAAAGTCGTGCAGCTTTTTGAAGTTTTTTTGTTTGAATTTCAAAACGCCATTAAAGGCTTTTTTACTGATTTTTCCATCCAAATAGGGTTGTACCGCCGATTTATACTCCGGGTGATCAAAGCAGTAGTTTACATTTATATAATCATCACCACAACTCAACAGAAATACTTTTTTGTTGTGTGCAAAAAGGTAAGAGAGGATTTTTATTTCGGTGTTGGGTTGGCAGTAAAAACTGTTTTCGTTGATGAGTTGCACCACGTCAAAGTTCATGCATTGGTCTTGGATGCGCACAAATTGTTGGTAAGTTAAGTAAGAGCTGAAGTCAAACCCAGTGAGTTTATAAAGCGCCACTTTGCATTTCTTGCGCCACCCCTGATCCCACTTTTTTTCGAGCGGAAGATCTACGGGATACTGTTTAAATCCGTCTTGAAAACCCAGGTGAACAACCTTATGTCCCAACGCCTCTAGGCCTTCCTTCAAGGAATTGTGCAACCTGCTGTATTCGCCAATGAGTAAGATGTTCATATATTAGTATATTTGACAAATATATTTACAAATACCCAAAAATGGCTACTGCTCCTCAGAAAATAGCAATCGTTACCCTCACCTTGGCCAAAGGTGGAGCCGAGCGCGTAGCAGCCAATTTGAGTTTTATCCTCACCCATTTGGGTTATGAAGTATACCTCATCACCATTAACAATGCACTAGATTATGCCTATTCTGGCCAATTGTTCAATTTGGGTATCGAAGAGAAGCAAAGCTCTTGGCTGCGCAAAGGCAGCAAAGCGATTCGACTGAAACGCTATTTACAAGACCAACAAATTTCGGTGGTCATCGACAATCGCACGCGGCCTGTCTTTTGGAAAGAAGTGATGTACAACTGGGTTTACCGAAATAGGTCGGTTATTTACTTGATTCACAGTTTTAAACTCGAGAATTATTTGCCCAAATCGGTTTTTTTAGCACATTTTTTATACCCAAAATCTACCCAGTTTGTAGCGGTTTCGAAATCAATTGCCGAGCGAATGAAAACCAAGTATGGATTTGATTGTGTGCAAACCATTTACAACAGTATTCCCGAATTGCCCGCACTAATACCTTCAGATTCAACAACAGAAAAACCCTATATTTTGTTTTTTGGTCGGTTGAATACGGCTGTAAAAAACATCAACTTGCTCTTGGAGGCCTTCAAGCTTTCTGGAATTCATCAGCAGGGTGTGGTACTCAAAATCATGGGCGAGGGCCCCGATAAAGAACAAATTCTTAGTTATATAGACCAACTTGAACTCTCCGAATATGTGCAAATCCTACCGTTTCAAGCCTCTCCTTTTGCCGTGATACAACAAGCCAAATTTACCGTGCTGACAAGTCATTATGAAGGATTTCCGATGGCCATCGTTGAGTCCTTGGCCTTGGGTGTTCCGGTAGTTTCAGTCGATTGCCAATCTGGACCAGCCGAACTCATTCAATCGGGCGAAAACGGAATTTTAGTCCCCAATTACAACCTGCAAGCCTTGGCCGATGCGCTGCACGAACTCAATACCAATGTGGTGTTGTATGAAAAATGCAAAAAGAATGCCCAAAAAAGTATAGAACATTTATCTTTGGACGCGATAAGTTTAGACTGGAATCATTTGCTACAAACGACCTATGAGAAACACGATTAATCAGGTTTTACTGCTCGATATTCCCAAAATTCACGACACCCGGGGCAACCTTTCGGTGGTCGAGGGAAATACGGTTCCTTTTGCGCTCAAACGCGTGTATTATTTGTATGACGTGCCCAGCGGTGCAGCGCGAGGAGGACATGCCCACATTCATCAGTCTGAGGTATTGATTGCCTTGAGCGGCAGTTTTGAAGTGGTGTTGCACGACGGCAGTCACGAAAAAGTTGTTCGCTTGTCGATGCCCAATTCGGGACTCTTAATTCCCACCGGCATCTGGCGTGAATTGCGCAACTTTTCGTCGGGATCCGTTTGTTTGGTTTTGGCTTCTGGCGAATTTAACGAAGCCGATTACATTCGTACCTATGCTGATTTTGAACTATTTAAACAGGGTGCGTCTTAGCCCAAGTGCAATAAAAACAGGTTGCAGTTGAATTCCGATTTGCAACAGCCAAACGGGCAGTACAAATAAAATTCTTTTTTTTAAGGACAAATTGATCCAATCTATTCCTTTTTTCATTTCGTAATAATAGTTCCAGTCGCCCCGCAATTTTGATTTTATTCCTAATGAATAGCGGTTCCAATCCAAATAGCGTTTGAGTGCTGGATTTTCTTTTTCCCAGGCGGCATAGTTGACAAAATTCATTTTCTTTGGCGTCAAATACGATTGTTTGGATAAACTTCCGGCATCAAAGGTATAACAGGCAGTTCGGTGCCAAATGAACACCACCGGAAATTGCAAACCCAATCGGATCCACAAATCTAAATCTTGCCCGCTTTTGATGGTGGTATCAAAATTCCCCACTTGTGCCAAGGCCGTTTTTTTGATTACCACACTCGAGGTCCAAAGGACTGGCTCGATGCGACTGGCTTCAAAAAAATTTACCAACTCGAAATCGGCTGTTTGTTTTAGGGCATAGTGTGCGGGAATTTGCTGATGGCCCGTGTCGATGGTTTTGGCAGTATTAAAAAGCGATTCAGAAGGATACAAATTGCAATAATGAAACATCGTGGCCAAATGATCGGGTTCCCATAAATCATCGGCATCGAGAAAGGCAAGGTAGGGCGCTTTGGCTTCTTGTATACCCCAATTGCGGGCTGCAGAAACGCCTTGGTTGGCTTGGTAAAATTTCCGAATGCGGGCGTCGGTATAGCGTGCTATGATTTCTGAACTCGTGTCGGTGGAGCCATCGTTTACCAGCAAAATTTCAAAGTCAGTAAACGTCTGATTCAACACGCTGTTTAGGGTGTTGACCAAGAAACGTTCTTTGTTATAAACCGGAATAATTACAGAAAAAAAAGCCATCTAAAAGTTTAAAGTCCAAATATAAACGTTTAGTCGTTTCACTTTACCCAATTATGTTATTTTTGCACTTTATGAAAGCCAATCAATCCTTGCATATCGTTTGTTTTCAAAATCCTTATCCGCCGGTTTATGGCGGAGTGATCGATGTGTATTATAAAGTAAAAGCCCTGCATGAATTGGGAGTTAAAATCTACTTTCATTGCTTTGTCGATGAGAAAACGCCCGATATTTCGGCCCTAGAAAACCTCACCGAAGCGGTCTATGTCTACCGCCGAAAGTTCAAATTTTTCAAGTTTTTTTCGCGGCACCCCTTTTCAGTTGTGAGTCGCTACAGTACTCAATTGTATAAAAATATAGGAGCAATAGACGCTCCAATTTTGTGCGAAGGATTGCAATCTAGTTTTTTGCTGCATAAACACGCGTTTCCCCATCGCAAAAAAATACTCCGCTTGCACAACCTGGAATCAAATTATTACAGCGGTTTGGCAGAAAGTGAATCTAATTTTTTTAAAAAAATAATACTAAAAAGTGAAGCCAAGAAATACGCCAACTACCAACGCGTTATAGCCCGTTTTGATCGGGTATTTACCTTGTCGCTTTTTGAACAGGAATATGTAAAAATACATTTTGGTAACGGGGTTTATTTGCCTGTCTTTCATGGGAATACCCGCATACCTGATTTGCCCGAATTTGGTGATTTTGCTTTTTACCACGGTGATTTGCGTCTGTCGGATAATCGCAAGGCCGTCGCTTTTTTGATCGAAGTATTCAAAAACAAACCCAACTACAATTTGGTCATTGCATCGAGCCAGGCTGCTGCCTTCGTAAAGAAATTAAGTGAAGGGTATACCCACATTACCTATGTTGCCCTAAAGTCTCAAAACCAATTGGATACTTTGCTTGCCTCGGCCCACATCAATGTGATGCTTTCATTTCAGCAATCGGGAACCAAACTCAAGACCATCAATTCTTTATTGAAAAGCAGGCATTGCATTATCAATCCCAATATGGTTGATGATTTACAAATACAAGCCTTGTGTACGGTGGCATCAACGGCTGAAGATTTTAGCCAAGCCATAGACGATTTGCGTTTTGAAGAATTTACGGAAGCCCATATTTTACAACGCAAGCAACTGGCTGAAACCTTGTTGTCAGATCAAAAAAATGCACAAACTATTCTAAATTACTTGGAAGAGTAAATTTTATAATCCGTAGCGGATAATACAGTAGATGGCGCGGAATCCATCTTTCCAATTGATTTTTTTTCCTTCCTCATAGGTTCTGCCATAATAAGAAATACCCACTTCGTAGATACGCACCTTTTTAATCTTAGCGATTTTGGCTGTCACTTCGGGCTCAAAACCAAAGCGTTTTTCTTGCAGTTGAAGGGATTTTAACATGCCTGTATCAAACAGTTTGTAGCAGGTTTCCATGTCGGTTAAATTCAAATTGGTGAATACGTTTGACAAAGTCGTGAGAAATTTATTGCCAATGGTGTGCCAAAAAAACAACACCCGATGCGCATTACCCCCCATAAATCGAGAGCCATAAACCACGTCTGCAAAGCCGTCGATAACCGGTTTAAGCAGTAAGCTGTATTCGTTGGGGTCGTATTCTAAATCGGCATCTTGTATGAGCGTATATTGGCCGGTAGCCAAGGCAATTCCGGTATGAATGGCCGCGCCTTTTCCTTTGTTTTTATCGTGGGCCACATAGTGCATAGGGATGTTGGGATGTGTGGCTTGGTAATTTTGAATGGCGGCTTCGGTATGGTCGGTAGAGCAGTCGTTGACCACTAGAATTTCTTTTTGAATGCCGTTGGGAAGTTCTACAGCATTTACTTTGTCAAGTATGAGGTGCACGGTGGGGCCTTCGTTGAAGACCGGAATAATAATGGATAATTTACTAAAGGCGGGTGTATTCATGAATAGAAGCTAGGAGACAAAGCTACAGTTCTATTTTCAAAAATCAATTAAATTGATACATTTGTTTACATGTACCACCCCTTCAAAATTATTAGTTCGTTTCGTTTTCCTATCGCAATCGTGGCCATAGGTCTTTTGGTGTTACTCGTATTGAATTCCGTATTGCAACTCAGTGCACAAACGTTTATTTACCCGGATTCGTTCAGTTATTTTGACGCGGCTACCGATTTGTTTTTACACCTACGCGGCCATTGTTACCGCCCAATCGGCATGGCATTCATTAGTGGGTTGCCTTATTTGTTTGGGGCCAAAGGAACAGTGATCTTCGGTTGGAGTTTTTATGTAAATGTATTTTGTTGGCTGGGTTCGGCCCTTTTAATTTATGCCCTACTGAAGCAAAATTTGGCGTCAAAATGGGCCTTTGTTTGTGCGCTACTTTATGTGCTTTGCGTAGGCCCCGCCACCATTACCTTTCATTTACTTACCGAAAACAGTTACACTTTTTTGTTGTTGTTGTTTTTGTACTACTGGTTCAGGTACCAAGCAACGAGTCGCTATATTTATTTGGCCATTGGCATCAGCGTGTTGTTGTTTTCGATGTTGGTGAAACCAGGGTCCAAATTTTTGGCGCTAGGAGTCTTCTTGTATTGCATTAAAACCATTTATGAGCATAGAAAAGCGCCCACCTCTTGGTTTATTTATGGTACATTGGGGTTGATCGCGCTGCAGTTAGTAGGCATGAAAGCCCAATTTGGCAATTTTACCCTCAGTTACATCGACGGCATTACCTACCACAATTATCTGTGCACCAAAGCGGTTTGCTACCAAGAGGGCGTTCCGTATCACCAAATTAATAACGAACGAGCCGCCTATTTGCATCAGTTTTCGTTGCCCGAGCGCAAAACGATTGCCGCTGCCGATCTAAAAAAACACCTCACCACCAACACCTGGAATCTAGGTAAAGCTTATGTTTCTAATGTGTGGGATAATACTATTTCGGGGAGTCCCTACATACAAGATTGTGTAAATCGAAACCAAGTGCCCTTCTTTGATCGTGCCAAATCGATGCTTTTTTCGATTTCTAAATGGCAAAATCGAATTTTTACTTTAGCAGGGATGCTGCTGGTTTTTTGGCTGGTGATTTGCTATAAGCAAAAGGGAAAATCAGTATTGATGGCCGGATTTGTTATCCTGTATACGGTGCTTTTATCGGGAGTTTCTTGCAGTCAAGGCGACCGTTTTCACCTGGTAATTTACCCAATAGTGCTCATTTTATTGGCGCATTTTGTGCAGGCATGGGCACAAAAAAAGCGTTAGTTTAAACGCTTTTCTGAACAACTTCAAATATTTTTTGGTCTTCGCACTTCAGGGTTTTCGAAGGGAATTTCATCAAGAGCGCGTAATCGTGCGTGGCCATGATGATGGTTTTTCCGTTGGCATTAATTTTACGCAACACGTCCAACACTTCTACACTGGTTTGTGGGTCTAAATTTCCGGTGGGTTCGTCGGCCAAGATCAATTCGGGATCGTTTAATAACGCCCGGGCAATCGCTACCCGTTGTTGCTCTCCGCCCGATAATTGGTGCGGCATTTTGCTGGCAATCGATTTTAAATCTACTTTGTCTAATACTTCGTCAATTTTGTCAAGCATTTCTGGTTCAGACGTCCAGCCGGTAGCTTTCAACACAAACAACATATTTTCTTTGATGCTGCGATCGGGCAACAATTTAAAATCTTGAAACACGATGCCAATTTTTCTGCGTAAATAAGGAATATCGTCTTCTTTTATTTTTTTTAAATCATACGAAACAATAGTTCCTTCTCCTGTAGTGAGCGGTAAATCGGCATAGAGGGTTTTCATCAAACTACTTTTTCCGGAACCAGTTTTTCCGATAATGTAAATGAACTCCCCGTGATTTACTTCTAAATTTACCTCTGATAAAATAACTTTTTCTTCTTGGTAAATGGTTACGTCACGAAGGGATAAGACAGAATTTGACATAGTATTGCAATTGTTTATGTGGTAAAAGTACTACCTAAACGCTTGTATTCAAAATAAATTTTATCGGGAATTGGTTTTCTAATTTTTGTTAAAAAAAATGTTCATAATAAAAAGAAGCGCCAACTCGTTATAGGGTATAGAATAGAATACATTTGAGACTTTAATCTACAGCTCCTATGCGAAAATTTATCCCACTTCTGCTTTTGTTTGTTCTTGTTCAAAGCAATACAGCATTCGCGCAAAAATCGGCCATTTACACCCACGAATTGGAAGATTATACCCGAGCGGTAGGACTGTATAAAAACAAACAATACGCCAGTGCGCAACTCTTGTTTGATCAGGTAAAGCGCCAATCAACTAGTACTGATGTTCAGGCAGATTGCAGCTATTTTGCCGCTCATTGTGCCATTCGTTTGGCTCAGCCCAATGCCGATTTGCTGATGGAACAATTTGTACAAGATTACCCCAGCAGTCCCAAACAAAATCAAGCGTATTTCGAAGTGGCCCAATATTATTTTGAATCGGGCGGCTATGCGCCGGCCTTACTGTGGATTCAGCGGGTAGAGGAATCCAATTTGAGTTATGCCGAATTGGCTCGTTTTTATTTTGAAAAAGGCTATTGCTTATTTGTTTCTGGAGCCAAAAAAGAAGCGACAGGCTATTTTACCAAAGTAGTCGATTCGAAAGAATTTGGCACTCAGGCAAAGTACTATTTGGGTTTTATGGCTTATGACAACGAAGATTTTGCTCAAGCAAACAGCTATTTTAATGCATTGGCTACCGAAGAAAAATACAAAGAAAAACTGTCCTATTACCAAGCCGAAATGCACTTTAAACAAGGGGCTTTTCAGCAGGCTATTGAGTTGGCATTGTCAGCTTTACCTGCAGCAACGGCTATAGAAAAATCAGAGTTACACAAAATTGCCGGAGAATCTTATTTCAATTTAAAACAGTACGAGTTGGCTTTGCCACACCTTAAAGAATACCGCGGCAAAAAAGGCAAATGGAACAACACCGATTTCTATCAGTTGGGCTATACCTATTACAAACAGGCTGATTACGCCAATGCCATTTCGCAGTTCAATAAAATCATTGACGGCAAAGATGCCCTGGCGCAAAATGCCTATTACCATTTGGGAGAAAGTTATCTGAAACTCGATCAAAAGTCGCAAGCTTTGAATGCGTTCAAAAATGCTTCCGAACTTATTTACGACCTAAAAATTCAAGAAGATGCTTTTTTGAATTATGCGCGGTTGAGTTATGATATTGGCAATTCCTACCAAGCCGTTCCCGATGTGTTGCAGCAATTTTTAGCCAATTACCCCAACTCGGCCAGTGTGCAAGAGGTGCAACATTTATTGGTCGATTCCTATGTAACTTCCAAAAATTACCAAGGCGCCTTGGCTTTATTAGAGAAGAACAGCAGTTTTGGGAACAAGGAAATCTACCAAAAAGTTACTTTTTATTGCGGCTTGCAACAGTATACCGACGGGAATTTTCCCGAAGCCAAACGCCTGTTCGAAAAATCGATTGCGGCTGCATCCTCTGCCACCTATACAGCTCGTGCCACCTTTTGGAAAGGCGAAATTGAGTACGTCTTAGATAATTTTCAAGATGCATTATTGACGTTCAAGCAATTTGAAGCTTTCCCTGAAGCAAAGCAGGTCCCAGAACACAACAACAGCGACTACAATATGGCGTATGTGTATTTTAAATTAAAAGAATACGAGCAAGCGGCTACGTATTTTCAAAATTATGTAGCCACAGCTGTAGCCGACAAAGTGCGTGCCAACGATGCCTATTTGCGGTTGGGAGATTGCCGATTTGTAACGGCTAAGTATTGGCCCGCGATGGACGCCTACAACAAAGTAATTGAACTGAAAAGCTTAGATGCCGATTACGCCGCCTACCAAAAAGCCATCAGTTATGGCTTTGTTTCCAAAAACGACCGTAAGATAGAAGACCTAATCAAGTTTGTTTCGGCCTATCCCAAATCCCAATACCGCGATGATGTGTTGTACGAATTGGGCAATACCTATGTCACCGAGAAAAAAGCCGATTTGGCCATCAAGGCTTATGATCAATTGATTGCCGAATTCCCGAGTTGTTCGTATGCATCCAAGGCTATATTGCGTCAAGGCTTGGTGTTTTACAATGCCGAAAAAGATACTCAGGCTTTAGTGAAATTCAAAAAAATTGCCGCCGACTACCCGAAATCCCCCGAGGCCTTAGAAGCGGTATCGACTGCACGGCTTATTTATGTGGATAACGGTCATGTAGAAGAGTATGCAGCTTGGGTAAAAACCTTAGATTTCGTAGAAATTACCGATGCCGATTTAGACAACGACAGCTACGAATCGGCCGAGAAACAATACTTGCAAAACGACAACAAACAGGCTATTGCCGCTTTGAGTAGTTATGTGAGCAAATTTCCGAATGGCATACACGCGTTGAAAGCTAATTTTTATTTGGCACAGTCCTATTTTGCTGATGGACTTACCGAAAATGCGATTCCTCATTATGAATTTGTGGTGGGAAAAACGCGCAGCGAATATACTGAACAGGCCTTGGCACGATTGGGTGAGATTTACACCAAAAAGTTGGATGCACCCGCTGCGATTAGCACCTTAAAACGCCTAGAAGCCGAAGCTGATTTTCCTCAAAATGTGGTTTTTGCGCAATCTAATTTGATGAAAACCTATTACGAACAAAAAGCTTATGAGCAAGCGGTTGTGTATGCCGAGAAAGTGTTGGCCAATCCCAAAATGGACAGCAATGTCAAATCGGATGCGCAAATTATTGTGGCTCGTTCGGCTTTTTTGGTAAATGACGAAGCCAAAGCCCGCGTAGCCTATGCCAAATTACTCAGTTTGGCCAAAGGCGAATTGGCTGCTGAAGCCCTCTATTATGACGCCTATTTTAAAAATAAAGACGGCCAATATGACGCGTCAAATTTGGCGGTGCAGCAGTATACGAAGGCCTATTCGGGGTACAAATATTTTGGTTCCAAAGCCTTAGTTGTCATGGCCAAGAATTTTTATGCGTTGAAAGACAGTTTTCAAGCCACCTATATTTTAGAAAGCATCAGCAAGAATTTTAGTGCCTTTCCCGATGTGATTCAAGAGGCCCAACAGGAATTGGATACAATTAAAACCGCCGAAGCACAAACCAACTCCTCAATCAAAAAATAAGTTGTTCCAAAAAATTATACCTATGAAAAATAGCCCATATCTAGTTGTATTTCTATTCGTTCTTTGGGGAAGCAACTCGCTTAGCGCTCAAGTTAAGGACGGCATTGGCACAGAAGTAGTAAATGTAGTGAAGCCTTATACGCCCACCATATCGGATGCGTTTAAGGTAAAAGAAGTTCCGGTGGTAGAAGACGAAGAAAACTCCAAGAAAGAACCCATTCAATACACTATTTTTTCTTTTCCTGTAGCCTCGACATTCGTTCCAGCCAAGGGAAATGCAGTTCAGGCTGATAAAGCGGTTCCAGAAAAATTATTCGAAAATTATGCGCAATTGGGTGTTGGAAATTACGGGACTGTATTTTCTGAATTGTACCTCACCCACGATTTTGATTCCCACAATTTCCTAAATGCTGCGGTAAAACATTTGTCGTCAGCCGGAGGAATTAAAGGCCTTGAATTGCCTGATTCCTATCTCAAATCGGGCGTTGACATTACCTACGGAAGCAAACAACAAACCTACAGTTGGGATGCCAATTTTGGGTATCAGTTGCAAAAACAACATTGGTATGGAATTACAAAACTGGCAGATAACCCGATTGATTGGACTCAAATTTCAAAAGACCAGTTGGCAAAAGCCCAAAATTACCAAACCATCAATTTGGGCGCAAATCTTCGGTTTACTGATATTTTGCTAAAGCAGCTGGGCTTGAATTACAGCCGTTTTTGGGATGCACACAATTCGTCCGAAATACGTGTCAAGTTGCGCCCTGATTTGGTTTTTACCCTGCTCGATAAGGAAATTAAAACCAGTTTGTTGGTCGACCATGTGAGCGGTGCTTTCACCAAAGATTTTAACGGACAAACATTGGGCGGTTATTCGTTTACCAATTTGGGTGTGCAACCTAGTTTTGCTATGCAACAAGACGATTGGTCTTTTTCTGTTGGTACAGCGCTTATTTATAGCCTAACTAATCAGGAATTTGGGTCTAAGTTTTTTGCCTACCCCAAAGTAGCTGCTTCCTTAAAAGTTGTAGGCGATTTAATGGTCTTTTATACTGGTATTGATGGTGATTTAAAACAAAATACCTTCCGCGATTTCGCCCAAGAAAATGCATTTGTTTCGCCCACGTTGCTCATTGCACCCACCAATAAACAGTTTGATGCATTTGCCGGACTCAAAGGGAAATTGTCGAGTTACATCAGTTATGATATGAAAGCAGCGATGATTCAGGAGAACAATAAAGCCTTGTTCATCAGTAATTACCTCAAGGCTTATGCACCTTCTAATGAACAATATGATTTTGGCAATTCGTTTGGGGTGGTTTATGACAATGTCAAAACATTTCAACTTTCGGGCGGTTTGCGATCTGATCTGAGTAAAGACATTGCGGTGGGCGTAAATGCTGCGCTTTCAAAATATACCATGGCCAATCAAACCTATGCTTGGAATTTGCCGCAATTTCAGCTAAATGCCAACGCTGAGGTTGCTTTTTTGCCTAAATGGTCAGCCGGAACAGCTTTGTTTTTTGTGGGCGAACGAAAAGATTATCAGGTAAACCAAATGGATTTGCCTTTGGTAGCGGTTGATTATACACGTACCTTGAAAAGTTATGTAGACGCCAATTTTCACCTCAACTACAAACACAACGAGCGTTGGGGCGCTTTTCTAAAATTGAATAATGTGCTCAATCAAAACTACGAACGCTGGTTAAATTATCCGGTACAAGGGTTTCAAGTATTGGCTGGCGCGTCATATAAGTTTGATTTTTAATTGATGCCTCTCCTAAATTTTACACGAACATCCATTTTTCGATGGTTTTAAAGCAGCAAATCCATTTTCTGTACACCCAACAAGTGCAAGATAAAATTGACGCGTGTAATGACTTTATTCGAGGACTCACCGTTGACGCACAAAACGATGCCAAAGGATCTGCAGGCGACAAACACGAAACAGCTTTGTCGATGATGCATTTAGAACAAGAAAAAAGCAATTACAAGCTGCGCGAATTTTTGGATCAAAAGGCGGTGTTAGACAAAATAAATCCTTTAGAAACAAACAAAATTGTTTCGGTAGGCAGCGTAGTTCGTGTGAATCAATTGTTGCTATTTATTGCGGTGGCATTGCCTAAAATTTCCCTCGAAAAAGAAACTGTATTTGCTATTTCTCCGCAGTCGCCATTGGGCGCCCAACTTATGGGCAAGACAGCAGGTTTTCAGTTTGAATTGCAGGGCACAGCATACACAATTTTATCGGCAGACTAAGGCTAGTTTTTCTTTTAAAAATCCGTTAAAATATTCTGACTTTCAAGGCATTACACTACGGCTGTTTTTCTTTGCCCAAACCCAGCGATTTTCATCCAAAATAAAGGGCTTTGGATGTAAACAAAATGTTAATAACTTACCCGTTTTCGCTTGGGTTTTTCACTCAATTTGACGAGGCATTTTCTATATTTGCCTGTTAGTCAAAAAATACATTTTTTAGATATAAAATTTATGAGCGAAGAAATTAAAAAACACAATTATTCGGCGGACAGCATCCAAGCTTTAGAAGGAATGGAGCACGTGAGAATGCGTCCTTCGATGTACATTGGAGATGTGGGCGTGAGGGGGTTGCATCACTTGGTTTATGAGGTGGTGGATAACTCGATTGATGAAGCGATGGGAGGTCATTGTGATACCATTGGCGTAGCGATTAACGAAGACGGATCTGTTACAGTAGAAGACAACGGCCGAGGTATTCCGGTGGATATGCACAAAAAAGAAGGCGTATCTGCTTTGGAGGTTGTCATGACTAAAATTGGTGCCGGCGGAAAATTTGATAAAGATTCCTATAAAGTTTCTGGAGGATTACACGGGGTAGGGGTTTCGGTAGTAAACGCCTTGTCTCGCCACATGAAATCAACCGTGTTTAGAGACGGAAAAATATACGAACAAGAATACGAAAGAGGAAAAGCGATGTATCCGGTGAAGCAAGTGGGAGAGACCACCAAACGCGGAACCATGCAAACCTTTTATCCCGACGATGTAATTTTCACGCAAACCACCGAATTTACGTATGACACTTTGTCGGCGCGTATGCGAGAACTGTCCTACTTAAACAAAGGAATTACCATTACGTTTACCGACAAACGCGAAAAAGATGAAAAAGGCGAGTTTATCTCTGAAGTTTTTCATTCGGACGAAGGACTCAAAGAATACATTCGGTACTTAGACGGCAATCGTGAGCCGATCATTTCGCACGTGATTTCGATGGACCACGAAAAAGGAGAAATACCAGTTGAGGTGGCCTTGATTTACAACACCAGTTACAGCGAAAATATTTTCTCTTACGTAAATAATATCAACACCCACGAGGGAGGGACGCACTTGCAAGGATTTAGAACCGGATTAACCCGTTCCCTTAAAAAGTATGCCGATGCATCGGGTATGTTGGATAAACTTAAATTTGAGATAGCCGGAGATGACTTCCGTGAAGGGTTGACTGCAATCATTTCGGTGAAAGTGGCCGAACCGCAGTTTGAAGGGCAAACCAAAACCAAATTGGGGAACCGCGAAGTAGTTTCGCCAGTGAGTCAGGCGGTGAGCGAAATGATCGAAAATTATTTGGAAGAAAATCCAAATGACGCCCGCATCATTGTGCAAAAAGTAATCTTAGCAGCGCAAGCCCGTCACGCGGCCAAAAAAGCCCGTGAAATGGTGCAACGCAAAACCGTTTTAGGCGGCGGCGGATTACCGGGTAAATTATCCGATTGCTCCGAACAAGATCCAGCAAAATGTGAGGTGTATTTGGTAGAGGGAGATTCTGCGGGAGGAACAGCCAAACAAGGTCGTGACCGTAATTTTCAAGCGATTTTACCTTTGCGTGGTAAGATCTTGAACGTAGAAAAAGCCATGCACCACAAGGTGTTTGAGAACGAAGAGATTCGAAATATATTTACCGCTTTAGGGGTAACCGTAGGAACAGCTGAAGACAGCAAAGCCTTGAATTTAGAAAAATTGCGTTACCACAAAGTGATCATCATGTGTGATGCCGACGTCGATGGTAGCCACATTGCGACCTTGATCTTAACTTTTTTCTTCCGTTTTATGCGCGAACTCATCGAAGAAGGGCACGTTTATATTGCGGCACCACCCTTGTATTTGGTGAAAAAAGGAAACAAAAAAGAATACGCCTGGAACGACGACCAACGTGACATCGCCAATGAACGCATGGGCGGAAGCGCTGCGATTCAACGCTACAAAGGTTTGGGTGAGATGAATGCCGAGCAATTGTGGGAAACCACGATGGATCCAAGCTACCGTACCTTACGCCAAGTAAATATTGATAGTTTGGCCGAAGCCGATCGCATCTTTTCGATGTTGATGGGGGATGAGGTTCCGCCGCGTAGAGAGTTTATAGAGAAAAATGCAGTTTATGCAAAAATCGATGCATAACATTATATTAAGTTAAAATCTAAACAAAATGAAAGTTACTATTGTTGGAGCGGGAAATGTTGGTGCTACTTGTGCTGATGTTATTTCGTACAGAGGAATTGCCAGTGAAGTAGTCGTATTGGATATCAAAGAAGGTTTTGCCGAAGGTAAGGCGATGGATATTTCCCAATGCGCAACAAATACCGGATTCAATACCAAAGTGGTGGGTGTCACCAATGATTACGCCAGAACAGCAAACAGCGATGTAGTGGTAATTACGTCTGGAATTCCAAGAAAACCAGGAATGACGCGCGAAGAATTAATTGGAATTAACGCCGGAATTGTAAAATCAGTGGTAGAGAATGTGTTGAAGCATTCGCCAAACACCATTGTTGTGGTGGTTTCAAACCCGATGGATACCATGACCTATTTGGCATTAAAAGCAACTGGTTTACCAAAACATCGCATTATCGGAATGGGAGGCGCCTTAGACAGTTCACGTTTCCGCTACTATTTATCCAAAGCCTTAGACGTGCCATCAAATGATGTTTCGGCTATGGTTATTGGCGGTCATGGAGATACTACCATGATTCCCTTAACGCGTTTGGCTTCCTATAATGGTATCCCGGTTTCTGAATTTTTATCGGAAGAAGCGTTGGCTAAAGTGGCTGCTGACACCATGGTTGGTGGGGCAACCTTAACTGGTTTGTTGGGAACTTCAGCTTGGTATGCACCTGGAGCTTCTGTAGCCTATTTGGTAGACAGCATCTTAAACGATCAGAAGAAAATGATTGCGTGTTCAGTATTCTTAGAAGGAGAATATGGCCAAAGCAATATTTGCATCGGAGTGCCTTGTATCATTGGCAAAAACGGCTTGGAATCAATAGTCGACATCAACTTGAACGACGAAGAAAAAGCCTTGTTTGCCAAAAGTGCCGATGCCGTGCGCAACATGAATGCCGATTTAAAATCAATATTGGCCTAATTTAGTTCAGTATTACTCCAAAAGAGGCTGCTTCGATGCAGTCTTTTTTTTGAGATTAATAGCTAAATAAATTGGTTAATCATAAGGTAAATTATATATTTGCTCGTTTTAAAAATACCGCCCGTTCGCTGCTTTTCAATAAAAAGCAAGAGTGTTTAGCGATAATTTATTTTTTTAACAAAAAACCAAAACTTGTAAAACTAAAATTAATTAATAAGTAGTAATAATGCAGAATAGAGGATTAGTTAAATTTTTCGCAATTTTATTTGCATTGGTAAGTGTTTACCAACTTTCATTCACTTTTGTGTCTCACGGTATTGAACAAGATGCCAAGGATTTTGCAAAAGGAAACTCAGAAAAAGAAGTAAAATATTTAGATTCCATAGGAAAGGAAAATGTATTTAGTTTAGGCTTCACTGATTTTACGTATAACGAAGTAAAAGACAAGAAAATCAACAAAGGGCTAGACTTAGAAGGCGGAATCAATGTACAATTACAGATTTCTGTAAAAGACATCATCAAAGGCTTAGCGAATAATTCGAAAAATCCAGTTTTCAATCAAGCTTTAGCTGAGGCCACCAAAAATCGCCAAGGAAATCAAGATTACTTAGATGTATTTTTTGCTGAATTTGAAAAAGCGGCAAACGGATCAGTAAAATTGGCTTCCCCCGATATTTTTGCCAACAAAACTTTAGGTGATGAGATCAACTTCAAAATGACAGATGATCAAGCCAAAAAAGTAATCCGAAGAAAAGTAGACGAATCAATCGAGTCGGCTTTTGAAGTATTGAGAAAACGTATCGATAAATTTGGCGTAACCCAACCAAATATCCAAAAATTAGGCCAATCCGGAAGAATCTTGGTAGAATTGCCTGGAGCCAAAGATGTGGACCGTATCAAAAAATTATTGCAAAGTACGGCCCAATTAGAATTTTGGGAAACCTACAAAATTGACGATTTAGGTAATTTCCTAATGGCAGCTAATAACTCCTTGAAATTAACCGAGAAAGCACCTGTAGTTGCCAAAACAGAAACTAAATCAGCGGTATCAGATTCCATCAATAAATTATTGACTGATGATAAAGTAAAAGATTCAACCGCTGCAAAAAAAGGAGATAATCCGTTGTTGGATAAATTTGTATCCCAAGGTGGCGGACCTGTTTTAGCGATTGTTGATCCAAAAGATACGGCTTCAATCAACAGCTACTTTAAACGCCAAGACATTCGCAATTTATTGCCTGCTGACAAACGTTATGCAAAATTTGTTTGGGGCAAACCTTCTACAAGTGTAGACGAGAAAACCAAAAAATCAGTTGAAACCGTTGAGCTATATGCTTTAAAAGGAAACCGCGATAACCAAGCCGCGATGAGTGGTGGAGTTGTAACCGATGCAAAAGATTCATTTGACCAATTGGGTAAACCTTCGGTGACCATGCAAATGAATGGCAAAGGAGCCAAAGACTGGGAAGAATTAACGGGCAAAGCCTATACCGAAAAAAGCAACATTGCCATTGTATTGGATGATATTGTATATTCTGCTCCAGGCGTTTCTAGTGGCCCAATTTCGGGTGGACGTTCTGAGATCTCAGGTGTATTTGACGTAACTGAAACCAAAGATTTAGCCAACGTATTGCGTGCAGGTAAATTACCAGCCGCTGCCGAGATTGTGCAATCAGAAGTGGTAGGACCATCCTTAGGTCAGGAAGCCATTGATAACGGAACAACTTCAGCCATTATTGGATTATTGATTGTATCGCTTTGGATGATCGTCTACTACGGCAAAACAGGTTGGTACGCCAACATTGCTTTAGCAGTCAACTTATTGTTCTTGTTTGGTATTTTGGCCAGTTTAGGAGCGGTATTGACTTTGCCAGGTATTGCTGGTATTGTATTAACCATGGGTACTGCGGTTGATGCGAACATCATTATCTACGAACGAGCCAAAGAAGAATTGCGTTCGGGTAAAACCCTGGAGGATGCGGTGAAAACTTCATTTGGTTGGAAAGGCGCCATGCGTTCTATTGTCGATGCCAACGTGACGCACGTATTAACAGGGGCTGTTTTATTGATTTTCGGAACAGGACCTATTCAAGGGTTTGCGACTACCTTATTAATAGGTATTGCGACCTCTTTATTTACTTCGATTTTTATTACTCGTATTTTATTGGATTGGTCGGTATTCAGAGGCAACAAGTTGACCTTTAGTACTGGATTCTCTAAAAATTTCTTCACCAACTTCCATTTTGATTTCTTAGGAATAAAAAAATACACCTACATTTTCTCTCTAATCGTTTGTATCATTAGCGTGGTCTCTTTGTCAACCAATGGATTGAATCAGGGTGTGGATTTCGTGGGAGGAAGAACGTTCCAAGTGCGTTTCCCGAAAACAATTTCTGCTGAAGAAGTGAGAAAAGATTTATTGACTGCTTTTGACGGCAGTGCCGAAGCCAAAATTTTCGGGAAAGACAACCAATTAAAAATCACTACCAAATTTAAAGTAAGTGAGCCTGGAACCGAAGCCGATCAAGAAGTAAACAAAATCTTGTTTGACAACTTGAAAAAACACTTTGCTGCAGGAATGACCTATGATAAATTCGTAAACAGTTATGATGGTAAAAATCTAGGAATTTTACAAGCTTCCAAAGTTGGACCAACGGTAGCCGATGATATTAAAACCAATTCCTATTGGGCTGTAATTGGCGCCATGCTTATTGTAGGACTCTACTTGGTAGTGAGTTTCCGTAAATGGCAGTATTCATTAGGAGCATTGGCAGCGGTAGCACACGACGTGATTTTTGTATTGGGAATCTATTCTTTATTATGGAAATACATGCCATTTGGAATGGAGATTGACCAGCACTTCATCGCGGCGATCCTTACGGTAATTGGTTACTCGATGAACGATACGGTAATTGTATTTGATAGAGTTCGTGAATACTTGGGCGGAAAAGCCAAAGGAAATTTCAACTCTATTGTAAACCAATCGATTAATTCTACCATGTCTAGAACAATTAATACGTCCTTGACGATGATCTTGGTGTTGTTAATCATGTTCGTGTTTGGAGGAGAATCGATACGAGGATTCATCTTCGCGATGTTAATTGGAATTGTAGTAGGAACGTATTCTTCCTTGTTTATTGCCACGCCAGTTTTGGTAGATACCATCTCGGATGCCGAGCACAAACGTATCGAAGACGAGCACAACAAAGCTTAATTCTATATAAAATATACTAAAAGCCCGATAGATTCTATCGGGCTTTTTTATACTGTGTACTCAAAAGTATTTGATCGAATTGCGGCGGTTTATAAACATAGATCTCTTATCACCTAATTCACCTAGTTATAAGGAAAAATTTCTAGGCTTGCCTATTTGGTGTGCGGTAAATTGATTCCATAAAAAAAGCCAACTCTATAGAGTTGGCTTTCTAATATGAGTAGATATTTTATTCTTCTATTGGTTTCTCGGCAGTAAATAAAAAATACAAACCAACGAGTATAAACGGAATACTCAACCATTGTCCGGTCGAAAATTGACCTAAATAGGATTCAAATCCCCCTTGGCTTTCTTTTACATATTCTACCATAAATCGGATAGACCAAAGTAGAATTAAGAAAAAACCAAATAAGAATCCTTGGCGTTCGCGAACATTGGTTTTCCAATACAAGAAATACAGGATAGCGAAAACAAAAATATAGCAGAACGATTCATACAATTGCGCTGGATGTTTGGCGGGAACTTGCGCCAACAAGGAACTAAAGTTAGGGTCGGTGCAGATGGCATGATAGGCTTCTTTTACCGAAGGTTTCTGTGTTAAATTTACGGCATCTCTGGCGCTAAATTGATCGCGTACAAAGCGAATACCCAACGGGTTTGTGGTGGTATTGCCCACGATTTCTGAATTGAAAAAATTCCCAATACGCACAAAAACAGCACCACTTGCTACCGGAATTACCACACGGTCCAACACCCAGAGCATAGGGCGTTTCATGATGTTTTTACTAAAAAAATACATCGAAATGATGATGGCAATAGCTGCTCCGTGGCTTGCCAAACCTTGAAAGCCGGTAAATTCAAAATTGGGATTAAAACGAAAAGGCAACAAGATTTCAGACAAGTGATTGCGGTAATATTCCCAGTCGTAAAAAAAGACATGTCCCAGTCGAGCACCCAATAAGGTGCTTAAAACCGTCCAAATAAATAAGGAATCCAATTTTTCTAGCGATTCGTTTTCGCGTTCAAATATTTTTTTGGTTAGGAACCAGCCCAATCCAAAAGCGATCACAAACATGAGGCTGTAGTACCGAATAACAAAGAAACCTAAATCAATGCCTTCAGAGGGATTCCAAATAAAATTCGCAAGTGTATTCATAAATAGGAAAGATTATATAGTCGTAAAAATAAACTTATTAGCCGATAAATGCCACTTTTTTTAAACTTCCTTTTTTGGAGGAACAGGGTCATAGCCGCTTTTGCCCCAAGGATGGCAGCTGCCAATCCGCTTTATTGCCAAAAATGTACCTTTCCAAAAGCCATGCGTTTGAAGTGCTTCTAACGCATAGGTAGAGCAACTGGGTTCAAATCGACAGCTGGCAGGAGTGAACGGGGAGATGGCACTTTTGTAAAAAAGAATGAGAAACACAAAAGGGGCGATGGCAATACGTTTCAACATAGTTTAGGTATTGTGCTAATAACTAAATGTAGTGCCGTCTTTTCCGTCTTTCAGTTGAATGCCTATGTGGAGCAATTGGTCGCGAATTTGATCGGATAAGGCAAAGTTTTTTGCCGCTCTAGCTTCGTTACGCATTTGTATGAGTAGAGAAACCGTTCCGTCTAATTTTTCGCTGGCATTAGAAGCTAGACTTTCGTTTTCTACCCCAAGTACCTCGTAAATAAAAGTAGTAAGCGTGTTTTGAAGTAAGCTTAAATCAGCTGAAGTTAGTTGCTCTTTGCCGTCATTTACAAGGTTTACAAATTTGGCGCCTTCAAACAAATGGGCGATCAAAATGGGGGTATTGAAATCGTCATTCATGGCTTCATAGCACTGTGCAATCCAAGTAGAAATAGGTAATGTACTATTGGCAGATGCAGGAAGTTCGTGGGCTAATTTGACAGCTTCCATGAGGCGTGAAAATCCTTTTTCGCTGGCCAAAAGTGCCTCGTTTGATAAATCGAGAACCGAACGGTAATGCGCTTGCATAAAACAAAATCGGATGATGCTGGGGTGGAATGCTTTTTCAAAAAGGCTAGAAGTTCCTTCGATTAATTCGTGTGGCAACACATAATTTCCACTCGATTTGCTCATGCGCAACCCATTCAAAGTAAGCATATTGGCGTGCATCCAGTAATTTACAGGGCTCACGCCATTGCAGCCTTTGCCTTGCGCAATTTCGCATTCGTGATGCGGAAACTTCAAATCCATTCCGCCGCCATGTATGTCAAAATGATCACCTAAATATTTGGTGCTCATTGCAGTACACTCCAAATGCCAACCCGGAAAGCCGGCTCCCCATGGTGAATTCCATCGCATAATGTGCGCGGGAGAGGCATTTTTCCATAAGGCAAAATCTTGTGGGTTTTTCTTTTCGTTTTGACCGTCTAAATCACGGGTATTGGCTAGTAATTCATCGACGTTGCGGTTGTTGAGTTCGCCGTAGTTGAGTCCTTTTTGGTTATAGGCCGCAACATCAAAATAGACAGAGCCTTGACTTTCGTAGGCCAATCCTAGTTCGATTAGTTTTTGAGCTAATTCTATTTGTTCGATGATATGTCCCGTGGCCGTGGGCTCAATAGTAGGGGGAAGTAAATTGAATTTTTCTAAAATAGAGTGAAAGTAAACCGTATATTTTTGAACCACTTCCATGGGCTCCAACTTTTCTAAGCGGGATTGTTTCACAAAGCGATCATTCTCTGCCGAACCATCATCGGTGAGGTGACCCGCATCGGTAATGTTTCGTACATAACGCACCGTGTAATTTAAATGTTGCAGGTAACGGTATATCATGTCAAACGACATAAAGGTGCGCACATTTCCCAAATGTACCTTGCTGTATACGGTAGGTCCACACACGTACATGCCTATAGATCCCTTATGAATAGGGGTAAACAACTCTTTTTCGGCCGAAAGTGAATTGTATATTTTTAAGGGATGTTGCTCGTGTAAAGCCATTCGTGTAGTGCTATTTAAAATTTGGTTTCTAGGTTTATGTAGGCCAAAAATTCGTTTCGTTTCGTTTCGTTTTTAAATTGACCTCCATACTCTGCAGTAATGGTGCTGCTTTCTATGTCGCGAATTCCTCTCGAATTTACACACAAATGTTTGGCGTCAATTACACAGGCTACATCTGCTGTGCCAAGGGCTTGTTGTAATTCTTGTACAATTTGCATGGTTAACCGCTCTTGAACCTGAGGTCTTTTGGCATAATAGTCTACAATGCGGTTCATTTTGGAGAGGCCAATCACATTTCCGTTTGAGATGTAGGCCACATGCGCTCTGCCAATTATGGGGAGCAAATGATGTTCGCAAGTAGAGTAGAGTGTAATGTTTTTTTCGACCAACATTTCGCCGTATTTATAATTGTTGTCAAAAGTGGAGGGACTGGGTTTTTTGTTTGGATGTAACCCCCCAAAGATTTCTTTTACAAACATTTTAGCTACTCGATTAGGCGTTCCTTTGAGGCTGCCGTCGGATAAATCCATCCCCAACGTATGCAAAATATGTTCAACATTGATTTTTATGGATGCAATTTTTTCGTCATCCGTAAGTTCGAAAGCATCAGCGCGCAATGGGTTTTCGGCCGTATTGCCGATATGATCATTGCCTAACTGGTCTTCCAGTTCCTCGTAAGTAGCCATTAAATTCAATTTAAAATTGTTGTAAAAATAAAAGCTCAAAGTTAAATAATAAAACCCGAATTACTCAACTCGGTTTTGATTAAAATAAATAAATAAATTGGCAATTAGTTTTTTAGAATTTTGTATTTTTCCGATCCAAAATTTGGTCTTATGAGAAAAAAATACATCGTTAGTTTATATTTGTTTTTTGTTTGTCTTCACGGCTTTAGTCAGGAGGCTCCTCTTGTTCAAGTAACCATTCCAACACCAAACCCAGTATGTAATCCGGGTGATTGTACGACCTTGACAGCCAACTACAATATCATTCAACAATCAAACGATTATACGGTTACCTCTGTAGTTTATAATCCTCATTTTCCTTTTACAGGAGGAACAGTTATTCAAAATACTTCGGATGACAGCTGGACGCAAATTGTAAATTTACCCTTTACTTTTTGTTTTTATGGACAATCTTATAATAAGCTTTTAGTAGGAACCAATGGGGTAATTACGTTCAATACTTCGGGTGCAAATTATACACCCGGTGGAGGTTGTCGTTGGTCTTATAGTGCTACAATTCCTAATACCGATGCTAATTTTATTCGAAATGCCATCTTTGGCGTATACCAAGATACGGACATCTCGGTTGGTGCTATTTCTGACGATACCACGCCCAATAACATACAAAACGTAAATTATTACGTGTTGGATACGGGTCCAAATGCCGCGCCAAATCGTGTGTTTGTTGCCAATTTTAATGAACTTCCTCAATTCTCTTGTCATGCAACAGCTGGTTTACAAACCAGTCAAATTATTATACACGAAACAACCAATATTATTGATGTTTTAGTGAGCAAACGAACGCCTTGTTTGTCTTGGAATTCAGGTAGCGGATTGATCGGAATTCAAAATGCGGCTGGTACTTTAACGAGAGTTCCACCAGGAAGAAATACCGGAACTTGGAGTGCCACCAATGAGGCATGGCGATTTACGCCAAGTGGAGCAGTGACCGTTCCGTCTACCGTTCAATGGTTTCAAGCTGATGGAACAACACCAGCAGCAGCATTAAATGTAAATCCCATTACCGTTTGTCCTACCGGACCGCAGACTTATATAGCACAAGTTACCTATACGATATGCAATGGGCAGCCAGCTACAGTTCAGCAATCGTATACTGTTGATGTAACTCATTTACCGGTAAACGATCCGCACGATATGGTAGTTTGTAGTTCTATGCCCTTGCCTTGTGTAGACATTGATCAAACCGCTTTCATGCAATCGGGAGTAGTTAACCCTTCCTGGTATGACATTACTTTTTACGATGATTTAACCGCAGCTCAAAATGCAGACGGTCCACCACATTTGTTATTGGGAACAAATTTGAGCAATTACTGTTTAACCTCAAATCCGCAAACGTTTTATGCGCGTATCGAAGATTTAGCCGTAACGGGTTGTGTTCAAATTCGACCCTTTACTATTTCAGTTTCATCAACTCCATCGGGAACTTTCACGTATGATTCGAGTCCGTATTGCAACAATATTTCAACTCCGCAATCAAATAACCCCGTTGGGTTGAGTCCGGGAGGAGTATTCTCAGCAGTGCCTAACGGAACAACACCAGCCACCAATGTGCTTACTATTGATCCCTTAACAGGCGCAATAACACCTTCTAGTAGTGGCATAGGAACCTATACGGTAAATTACAACCTGGCGGCAAGCGCTTCATGTCCGGCTTATGCTACATCGACCAGTGTAGAAATTATCGCTTGTAGTTGTTCGGTTACTGCCAGTTCAGTTTCAGAAACAGCTTGCATGGGATTCCCGATAAACACCATGACCTTTACGGTGGGTGGCGGAGGCGATACCGGTTCAGTCACCACAGGTACTTTGCCATCAGGGATTTCGGCTAATTTTGCCGCAGGTGAATTGACTATTTCAGGCACATCAATGGCAGCGGGAACCTATCCTTTTACTGTTTCGATTACTTCAGGAACCGATGTCTGTACCAAAAATGCCCAAATAATCATCAACGGAAATCCAACTCAAGTACTTTCTTCTGCAGCGGGAACTGATAACCAATCGGTTTGTCCGTCAGTGGCAATTACTCCAATATCTTATACCATTTCAGGAGGAGGAACGGGTGCTTTTGATGCCAGTTTACCAGCAGGAATTACCGGAACCTATAATGCAGGGGTATATACCATAACCGGATCTGGAACAGGACCAGGTACATACAATTATACGGTGACAACAACCGGAGGGTGTGCGCCAATTACCAATAATGGTACCATTATCATTTTAGACAATCATGCGATTGCATTAGCTTCTGTTGCAGCGACTGAAACCCAAACCGTATGTGTAAATACGGCGATAACCCCAATTACATATACACTAAATGGCGGTGCAACAGGAGCTACTGTGACAGGTTTGCCTGCGGGAGTAACTTCTTCTGTATCAGGAAACACGTTAACCATTTCGGGTACGCCAACTACTACAACGGGATCTCCCTTTACCTATGCAATTTCTACTACTGGAAATGCCTGTGCTGTGGCTACCGATGGTGGAACAATAACAGTAAATCCGGCACATACACTTACGTTGAGTTCTTTGGCGGCTACAGAAACACAATCTGTATGCGTCAATAATGCAATTGCACCCATTACTTATACACTTTCCGGAGGCGCTACAAATGCAACCGTAACGGGATTACCAGCAGGAGTGACGTCTGCAGTTTCTGGAACAACCTTAACTATTTCGGGTACGCCAACCATTACAACAGGCTCTCCATTTACTTATGCAATTTCTACGACTGGAAATACCTGTGCACTGGCTACCGATGGTGGAACAATAACAGTAACTACCGATCATACCATTGTCTTGAGTTCTGCAGTTGCCACCGAAACACAGTCGGTATGTATCAATACGGCTATTACTCCGATCACCTATACTTTAGGTTCAGGGGCAACAGGTGCAACTGTGACAGGTTTGCCAGCTGGAGTAAACTCCTCTGTTTCTGGAAGCACTTTGACTATCTCGGGTTCGCCTTCGGTGACCGGACCATTCACGTATGCAATTTCTACTACGGGTAATGCTTGTGCGGTAGCTACTGATGGAGGTACGATAACCATCAGCAACGGGCATACCTTAACGCCAAGCTCTGCTCCGAATACATTTGGACAATCCGTTTGTATCAATTCACCTATTGCCACAGTTACCTATACATTGGGTGGAGGAGCAACAGGAGCAAATGTAACGGGCCTTCCTGCTGGTGTTACAGCTTCGGTAACCGGAACAACTTTAACCATTTCGGGAACGCCAACTACAACTACCGGATCTCCATTTGCCTACAGTATTAGTACTACTGGTAACAGTTGTACTGTAGCTTTGGGTGGTGATTCGATTATTGTAGAACCTATTCATACAATTGCATTGACTTCAGTTGCCTCAACCGAAACCCAAACCTTGTGTGTAAACACCGCAATAAATTCAATTAGCTATACGTTGGGTGGTGGCGCAACCGGCGCGAATGTTACAGGCCTTCCGGCAGGGGTAACCGCCGCAGTTGCTGGAACTACCTTGACGATTTCAGGAACACCAACCACTACCACAGGATCTCCCTTTACGTACAACATCACCACCACAGGAAATACCTGTACAGTGGCTACAGATTCGGGTAGCATCACCGTAAATCCGATTCATTCGATAGCCTTAACCTCGGCTGTTGGAACCGAAAACCAAGTGCTTTGTGTCAATACAGCGATTGCCCCAATTACCTATACTTTAGGTGGAGGATCAACCGGAGCCAACGTAACGGGCTTACCAACAGGAATCACAGCAGTAGTAACAGGAACTACCTTGACAATCTCAGGAACGCCAACGGTATTAGTAGGATCACCATTTACCTATACCATTGCTACTACTGGAAACAGTTGTGCGTTGGCTTCAGCATCAGGAAGCTTCACGGTAAATCCGGTTCATACGATTGCATTGACTTCAGCAGCCTCAACCGAGGCCCAAACACTTTGTGTAAACACAGCGATCACTCCCATCACCTATACGTTGGGTGGCGGCGCAACCGGCGCGAATGTTACAGGCCTTCCGGCAGGGGTAACCGCCGTAGTTGCTGGAACTACCTTGACCATTTCAGGAACACCAACCACTACCACAGGATCTCCCTTTACGTACAACATCACCACCACAGGAAATACCTGTACAGTGGCTACAGATTCGGGTAGCATCACCGTAAATCCAATTCATTCGATAGCCTTAACCTCGGCTGTTGGAACCGAAAACCAAGTGCTTTGTGTCAATACAGCGATTGCCCCAATTACCTATACTTTAGGCGGAGGAGCAACCGGAGCCAACGTAACGGGCTTACCAACAGGAATCACAGCAGTGGTAACAGGAACTACCTTGACCATTTCAGGTTCACCATCAATACTAACAGGTTCCCCGTTTACTTATAACATTAGCACAACTGGAAATACATGTACAGTAGCCACAGGAACTGGAAGCTTCACGGTAAATCCGGTTCATACAATTGCATTGACTTCAGTTGCCTCAACCGAGGCCCAAACACTTTGTGTCAATACAGCGATTGCCCCAATTACCTATACTTTAGGTGGAGGAGCAACCGGAGCCAACGTAACGGGCTTACCAACAGGAATTACAGCAGCGGTAACAGGAACTACCTTGACGATTTCAGGAACACCAACCACTACCACAGGATCTCCCTTCACGTACAACATCACCACCACAGGAAATACGTGTACAGTGGCTACAGATTCGGGTAGCATCACCGTAAATCCGATTCATTCGATAGCCTTAACCTCGGCTGTTGGAACCGAAAACCAAGTGCTTTGTGTCAATACAGCGATTGCCCCAATTACCTATACTTTAGGCGGAGGAGCAACCGGAGCCAACGTAACGGGCTTACCAACAGGAA
>CANKLE010000003.1 GCA_947483075.1 Flavobacteriaceae bacterium
AATTAATAATTTTAGAAATATACTAAGAACAGCTGAGTGAATAATGTATCTCAGCTGTTTTTTTATGTCGAAAGTCATAAAGTCGAAGGGCTAAAGTCATAAAGTCCAAAGCCGTTTGTACAGTATTATTATAACTGAATACCGACAACCGAGAACCGATCACCGTTGCTAGATGAACGCTGTTCGTTTATCGCTTAATAAAGCTTAAACGGTTAAACGCTTAAACCATTAAACAAAGAAAATCGGAATACGGAAAACGATGGACGGAAAACCGACAACCGAAAACAGAAAACACCCAACTTTTCCCCTAAATAAATTTGCATTTCCAGAAAAACGCCTTACTTTTGCGCACCTTTTGGCGGTAGGTGTTTCCATTAGGTATTAACTAGTTACGTAAAACAACTTCTGTTTTTGTTCTGCATGAAGAAACACCGTAAAAACAGAATACAAATTTTTTATCAGCATGTCTGAATTACAAAAATCACAAGAAGAGTTTTTAAGCGGTTTTAACTGGCACAATTTCGAAGAAGGAATTGATGCAGTAGACGAAAAAAACTTACAAGAATTTGAAGAATTAGTATCAAAAACATTTATTGATACCGATCAAGAAGAAGTAGTAGAAGGTGTTGTCGTTCGTATCACAGACCGTGATGCTATCGTAGACATCAACGCGAAATCTGAAGGCGTTATTTCGTTGAATGAATTCCGTTACAACCCAAACTTAAAAGTGGGTGACAAAGTAGAAGTATTGATTGACATCCGTGAGGACAAAACAGGTCAATTGGTATTGTCTCACAGAAAAGCAAGAACTATCAAATCATGGGATCGCGTTATTTCGGCTAACGAAACGGGCGAGATCGTAAATGGTTTCGTGAAATGCAGAACCAAAGGTGGTATGATCGTAGACGTATTCGGTATCGAAGCGTTCTTACCAGGTTCACAAATTGATGTGAAACCAATCCGTGATTACGACGTATACGTAAACAAAATGATGGAATTCAAAGTGGTGAAAATCAACCACGAATTCAAAAATGTTGTGGTATCGCACAAAGCGCTTATCGAAGCAGACATCGAAGTACAGAAAAAAGAAATCATCGGTCAATTACAAAAAGGTCAAGTACTCGAAGGTGTGGTGAAAAACATCACTTCTTACGGTGTATTTATTGACTTAGGTGGTGTTGATGGATTGATTCACATTACCGATTTATCTTGGAGCAGAATCAACCACCCAAGTGAAGTATTAGAATTAGACCAAAAATTGAACGTGGTAATTCTTGACTTTGATGACGAGAAAACACGTATCCAATTAGGATTGAAACAATTGAACGCGCACCCATGGGATGCCTTGAATGCCGACTTGAAAATTGGTGACAAAGTAAAAGGTAAAGTAGTAGTAATCGCTGATTACGGTGCATTTATCGAAGTAGCTGAAGGTGTAGAAGGATTGATCCACGTTTCTGAAATGTCTTGGTCTACACACTTGCGTAGTGCACAAGATTTCGTAAAAGTAGGTGATGTTGTAGAAGCAGTTATCTTAACTTTAGACAGAGAAGATCGTAAAATGTCTTTGGGTATCAAACAAATGTCACAAGATCCTTGGACTGATATTACTTCTAAATACCCTGTAGGTTCTAAACATTCTGGTATTGTGAGAAACTTTACCAATTTTGGAATTTTCGTAGAATTAGAAGAAGGTATCGACGGATTAATTTACATTTCTGACTTGTCTTGGACTAAGAAAATCAAACACCCATCTGAATTCATCAATGTAGGTGAAAAATTAGATGTTGTAGTTTTAGAATTAGACGTAGACGGACGTAAATTGTCTTTAGGTCACAAACAAACTACTGAAAATCCTTGGGATAAATACGAAGCTTCATTTGCTGTAGGAACTGTGCACAACGGAACTATCGCTGAAATCGTTGACAAAGGAGCTACAGTAGAATTTGGTGATGATATCGTTGCCTTTATTCCAACTCGTCACTTAGAAAAAGAAGACGGGAAGAAATTGAAAAAAGGCGAAGTTGCCGATTTCAAAGTAATTGAGTTCAACAAAGAATTCAAACGAGTAGTAGCTTCACACACGGCTATTTTCCGTGAAGAAGAGGAGAAAAATGTGAAAGCAGTTGTTGAGGCAACTTCAAACAACAACACCAACGCTCCAGCTGCCACTTTGGGTGACAACAATGATATTTTGGCCGATTTGAAAGCTAAAATGGAAAAGAAAGAAAAGAAATAATTTTTCATTCGCATAAGTAGAAAAGCCCCGCTGCAAAGTGGGGCTTTTTTTATTTCTAATTTGATAAATGAATCTTGATTTTTTTTGCAACACGGATCGAAGAAATCGTGAAATTGAGCTAATTTTTAATTTGCTTTAGGATGCAATTAACACTAATTTTTTTTTAAAATTATTTAAATCTGTGTTCAAAAAGTTATTCGTAATAATTGTACTATTAAATTTGACAATTTAGAATAAATGTTTGGCAACACGGATCGAAGAAATCGGAGAAAATTGAAATAATTTTTTATTTATAATTTCTTTCAACGAAACGAGGAGATTTTTTAAAATTTATCAAATTATTTAAATCTGTGTTCAAAAAGTCATTCGTAATAATTGTACTATTAAATTCGACAATTTAGAATAAATGTTTTGCAACACGGATCGAAGAAATCAAGAAAATTGAAATAATTTTTATTTATAATTTCATTCCACGAAACGTGGAGATTTTTTAAAATTTTTCAAATTATTTAAATCTGTGTTCAAAAAGTCATTCGTAATAATTGTACTATTAAATTTGACAATTTAGAATAAATGTTTGGCAACACGGATCGAAGAAATCGGAGAAAATTGAAATAATTTTTTATTTATAATTTCTTTCAACGAAACGAGGAGATTTTTTAAAATTTCTCAAATTATTTAAATCCGTGTTCCACAATCTTTTTTAACAGCACAGATCGGAATAATTAAAGAAATCAAGAAAATTTTTCAAATTAAAAGCATTTCTCCAATTTGTGTATAAAAAAATACCTGCCGTATAAAGCAGGTATTTCATTTATAGTAATGAAAGTCTATTTTAAACTCCCTACCATTTCTTCTGGTTTTACCCAGGCATCAAAATCTTCGGGGGTTACATAACCCAAACGCACGGCTTCTTCTTTTAAGGTGGTGCCATTTTTGTGTGCGGTTTGTGCAATCTCAGCCGATTTGTAGTAGCCAATTTTGGTGTTCAAAGCCGTAACCAGCATCAAGGAATTGTCTACCAATTCTTGGATGCGTTTGTAGTTGGGCTCAATTCCGCTTGCACAATGTTCTTCAAACGATACACAGGCATCACCCAGTAATCGTGCCGATTGCAAGAAATTGGCAGCCATAACGGGTTTAAACACATTCAATTCATAATGTCCTTGCATGCCACCCACGCTGATCGCCACGTCGTTCCCTAGTACTTGGGCGCAAACCATAGTTAAGGCTTCGCACTGAGTAGGATTTACTTTTCCGGGCATGATCGATGAGCCCGGTTCGTTTTCAGGAATCAGGATTTCGCCAATCCCAGATCGCGGACCAGAGGCCAACATCCGAATGTCATTGGCAATTTTGTTGAGCGAAACGGCCAATTGTTTCAAAGCTCCATGCGCTTCCACAATGGCGTCATGCGAGGCCAAGGCTTCAAATTTATTGGGAGCTGTTACAAATGGTAAACCTGTAAATTGGGCAATGTATTGGGCAACAGTTACATCATAGCCTGCAGGTGTATTCAATCCGGTGCCTACGGCTGTTCCGCCAAGGGCAACTTCGGCTAAATGCGCCAAGGTGTTTTTTACGGCTTTTAAGCCATAATCCAATTGTGCTACATAACCTGATAATTCTTGTCCCAAGGTGAGGGGAGTGGCATCCATGAGGTGCGTTCTACCAATTTTTACCACCGTGGCATAGGCTTTCGCTTTTTGGTCTAAAGTATTGCGCAATTTTTCTACCCCCGGAATGGTGTTGCTAACTACCGCTTTATAAGCAGCTATGTGCATGCCGGTAGGGAAGGTATCGTTTGACGATTGGGATTTATTTACGTCGTCGTTGGCTTTGATAAATTGTTCGCCTTCGCCAATTCCAAATCCGGCCAAAACCTGTGCGCGATTGGCAATGACTTCGTTTACATTCATATTGCTTTGGGTACCAGAACCGGTTTGCCAGATCACCAAAGGAAATTGATCGGCCAATTCTCCGGCTAAAATTTCATCGCAGACTGCGGCAATGGCGTCTCGTTTTTCTATTGGCAATACACCCAAATCGTGATTGGCATAGGCCGCTGCTTTTTTAAGGAATGCAAATCCTTCTATGATTTCTTTGGGCATAGAAGCCGATGGACCAATTTTGAAGTTGTTACGTGAACGTTCGGTTTGCGCACCCCAGTATTTATCGGCAGGAACCTGCACTTCGCCCATGGTGTCTTTTTCGATTCTAAATTTCATGTTATGTTGGTTTATTAAATGAATAATAGGCCGGTTCTAAAGGTGTAAAACCGCGGTGAAAATTCCATTCAAATTTAGGCATAAATGTTATTTTAAAAAATTTGATTTGCTTTTAATTGGTAAGAAAAAATAATACACTTACATTTGTTCATAATTCAAAAAAATTCCGGAAAACATGTTTGAATTTCAACAGTATTTAGGCTTTTTACTTTTCTTAACCATCTTAACCATTGGTTTTTGGTTGATGTTTTTCTTAGTCGCTTTTGTTCAATATTGGATAGGTGGTGCTTTATGGGAAATGTACAAGGAAAGAAAAGCAAAAAAAGAACAATCGGCCTAAGCTGATTGCAAAAAAAAGGAACTAAATTTTAGTTCCTTTTTTTTTGTTTAGAATTCATCTCCTCCACCTTCACTATCTCGTTTTGGCGCTTTTTCTTTATCCGCTTTTGATTTGTTAAATCGGTAGGTAAAGGAAACAGTGAGTTGTCTTTGGTGCCATTGCATTTCGCTGTAGGAATTTACATTGGGCAATACCAAATCGTTGATTCGTTTACGGGAATTAAACAAGTCATTCACATTTAAGGCTACAGTTCCTTTGTCTTTTAATACGTCTTTACTAAATCCAAGATTCGCACTTGCAATGCCTAATGTAGTTCCCTGGGCTGTTTTTTGAGAACCGTTATAGGTGAAATTGGTTTGCCAATCTATTTTATAAGGCAAGGTTACTTTTGATGTTAAGCGGGTAAACCAGCTGCTCGATGTTTTATTAAAATCAAGGGTAGTCGTTTCGCCAGAAGTTTTAATGTAGGTATAACTTCCGCTTGTCTTGTTTTGAAAAAAGTTAAAATTAGAATTCAAACGCCACCACTTATAGGGAGAATAATTTAGTGTAAACTCAAAACCAACTTTAGAATCAGTAGATAAATTAAAGGGGGTATTGATAATAACCGGAATGCCGTTAATGTAATCTCCGCGCTCTTTTCGCACAATTTGAAACGAATCAAAGGTATTGTTCAGATAGGCGGAACTGTTTAAGGTAATTTGTTTCCATTTTTTTAAGATGCCAATTTCATACACATCGCTCAAGGCCGGATTTAATTCGGGATTTCCTTGAAACAAGTTGATATTACTCGAATAGGAAGAAAATGGATTGATGAATCGATCTCTAGGTCGGGTAATGCGTTTGCTGTAACTCAAGGTTAAATTGGTTCCTTCTTTGAGGGTATAATTGAAAAATAAACTGGGAAAGTAATTTTGATACTGTTTGGTGTTTACAACTGATGTGGAAACTTGGTCTATTTTAATTTGCGAATCCTCCACTCGCAGACCGGCCAGGTAGGACAGTTTTTTCCATTTTGAACCAAATTGAGAATAAGCTGCTGTAATATTTTCGTGGTAATCTAAAATACCGGTGACAGCGGTGTTTACGGTGTATGCACCGCTTCCAGTTACATCTTCCTCTACTTTAAAATCAGAATAAATGGTTGAATAGGTTCCTTTAATTCCTGCTTCAAATTGGCTTTGTCCAAATGGATAAACATAATCAGATTGAATCAAATTACGACTTTGGCGTTGGATATTGTGCGTCAATTCAGATGAAACCAAGGCGTAAACCGGAATCAAATCTCGGCCAGTAATGGTTGAATTTTCTAGTTCGGTATTTACAGAAAACGAGCCGTCTATGGTAAATTTATGTCCGGTTTTTTTAAAGTTCTTGATGAAATTGGTGTTGTATTCTACATTTTTACTGCTGCGAATCACACCATTAAATCGTTGAGACAACGAGTAATTTCCGTTGGGTAAGTACTCATTATACAATACGTTTTCAGGATTTGAGCCGTCATTTTTACGAATGGAAATTGAGTTGGTCCAAGATCTGGTTTTATCCAAAAATAATTCCATCCCTACCACGCTATTGAATCCCTCAGAAAGTCGTTTGTTGGTTCTGCGCTCTTCTATATAGGAAGTTAAGGTATGTGAGGCATCAAAGTTTTCTTGATTGATGAGCGTATTCCCAGGCCCATTTCGTTTGTTGTATCCAAGGGTAGCAAAAAAGTTGGACAATTCGTTTTTAACATTAAAATTAGCAGATAAACCCGAATTTTCTGGTGATCCCGCCGAGGCAATCACAGTACCATTGAGTCCTTGGTTTTTCCCTTTTTTAAGAATGATATTCAAAATTCCGGCACCGCCTTCGGCATCGTAGCGCGCAGAGGGATTAGTAATTACTTCTACCTTATCAATCGCATCGGCAGGAATTAATCGGAGCGCTTCGTTTACATTGATGGCGTTGGTTGGTTTGCCGTCTACCAATATGCGCACATTTTCGTTGCCACGCAAACTCACATTGCCTTCTACGTCAACGGTTACCGAAGGAATGTTATCGAGTACATCACTTACCGTTCCGCCTTTTACCAAAAGATCTTGGCCTACGTTGTACACTTTTTTATCGAGTTTTATTTCGACAGTGCTTTTTTCGGCACGGACTTCAACCTGATTCAATTGGGTAAAATCTTCTTCTAGACCAAACTGCCCCAAATTTTTACTTTCGGTATAATTTTGATTTTTGTACCAGCTCGTTTTAAACGAAATGAACTCTATTTTCATATCGTAGGTTCCTACGAGCATCGCTACATCAAACTCTCCTTTATTGTTGGTAATTCCGCCGCCTTCAATTTTTGAAGTTCCTGGATTAACAAAAGAAATCGTGGCATATTCTAGCGGTTGCTTACTTACTTTTTCGACAACAGTTCCTTTAATCTTAATTTTTTTGGTCGATTTTTCTTGGGCAACTACTACGAATGATAGAAATAAGGCGGCAACAAAAAGAAAGGTTTTTAGTAATTTCATGAAGGGTAAATTAATATTATTTCAGCGTACACAAAGATAACCTTTGGTTTATTAGTTGGGTACTAAGGCGTGTTAATTTTAAGGGAGTAGGCTTGTGCAATTTTCTACTGGTCGTGCCACTACCGCTTTTTCTATACCGACTACAATGGGACGTTGAATAAGGATGGGGTATTCGACTAAAATTTGAATGAGTTGGGCCTCAGTAAATTGTTGATTGCTAAATTTTTCTTTCCAAACCGCTTCGTTTTTTCGAATTAAATCGATAGCCGGTATATCCAATTTTTGAAGCAATTCTTGCAGCTGTAATTTGTTGGGATTTTCTTTTAAGTAAAGAACGGTTTGATAGGGAATGTTTTTTTCGTCTAGAAAAGCAAGGCAATCTCTAGATTTTCCACACCGAGGATTATGATAAATGGTTAACATGAGCTGCAACTTTGATTTTTTTATTCTTTCAAAAAAGAGTACTTTCGGGAACACAAATGTAATCAAACCGCCTATGTTTATTGAACAAGCAATTAAAAAAGAAAATAAATTTTGGAAGTACCTTGTGGGTTCAGTTGTAGTGATCTTGGCTTCGTCTTTAGCCCAAATTCCTTTGCTATTAGCTGTATTTCTCTCGCCAAAAACCGCTCATTTCGCTCAGCTCAGCTCTGATGATCTCTTGAATGTATTAGACTCCAATTTGTCTTTGTTTTTGATGACACTCACTTTTGTTGGGGGAATCATTGGGTTGTATTTTGTTGTAAAATGGATACACAATCAATCGTTCCGTTCGCTCATCAATCCGTTTTCCAGCATACGTTGGGAACGCTTTTTTTTCTCATTTGTACTATGGACATTGGTTGTTGTGGGCACTACAGCGCTAGATTATGCGATGCATCCCAATGATTATGTCCTCCAATTTGAATGGCAATCCTTTCTTGTTTTGGTTTTGGTAGCCGTGGTCATGTTGCCCATACAAACCAGTTGCGAGGAATTAATTTTTCGGGGATACCTTATGCAAGGCTTTGGCAACTTGGCCGGGAATAAATGGTTTCCTTTACTCATGACCTCACTTATTTTTGGCTGCCTACACCTCATGAATCCCGAAGTAGACAAAATGGGCTATAGCATTTTAATCTATTATATTGGCACGGGGTTTTTACTGGGAATTATGACGCTTTTAGACGATGGATTGGAGCTTGCACTGGGTTTTCATGCCGCCAATAATTTGTTTGGCGCTCTGCTCGTAACTTCCTCTTGGACTGTTTTTCAAACCCATTCGTTACTCAAAGATGTTTCAGAACCTGCAGTAGGATATGATGTTTTGTTGCCTGTTTTCGTGATTTATCCTATAATTTTATTGATTTTCACTAAAAAATTCAAGTGGACGAATTGGCGCGAAAAATTAACTTCCAAAATTCACCTCTCCAACTAAATAGCTACGAACTATTCCTATGGCAGATTATCAATTTGTTCATCCGCAGTTTAAACTCAACGGCTTTTCTTTTACAAAAGACGATTTGTGTCGAGTGGCGTATGCGTATATCAAAGAAGGAGACGATTACGAAAAAGCCATCGGGTTGTTTTTGTTAAATTGGTTTGATGAATCCTTGACAATTCAAGTAACTACCTCAGGTACAACCGGTCCTCCCAAAAAAATCACAATAAACAAACAAGCCATGCTCGCTTCGGCAGCTGCTACTTCTACCTACTTTAAGTTAGCGCCAGGAATACATGCCCTGCTTTGTCTCTCGGTGCAATTTATTGCAGGCAAAATGATGTTGGTGCGAGCCATGCAAGGCGGTTGGCAATTGGATGTGGTAAAACCAAGTGTATCTCCAATAAAAAACAGAGCCAAACCCTATGATTTTGTTGCGATGATTCCGATGCAAGTTTCCCAATCTTTAAAGCAGATTAAACAGATTAAAACACTTCTAATAGGTGGCGCGCCGCTCTCTAATCGACTGCGGGATCAATTAGTCGAATTAGAAGTACAAGCCTACGAATCATATGGCATGACCGAAACCATAACCCACATTGCTGTAAAATCAATCCACGAACCAAATTTTAATGCACTTCCGGGTGTTTCTTTTGCATTGAATGAAAACCAATGTCTGCGTATTTCTGCTCCAAGAATCTCAACTGATGCGATTCAAACCAACGATATTGTGGATTTGATTGATGCAAAACAATTTCGATTTTTGGGTCGGATTGATACAGTGATCAATAGTGGTGGGATCAAGTTGTTTCCGGAGCTAATAGAACAAAAATTGGCGGCACAGCTTCCGCAACGATTTTACATCATTGGCAAACCCAACGAAGAATGGGGCGAACAAGCGCTATTGGTCATTGAGTCAGCTCCTTATGTGCTTCCTGCAAATGTGTTTGACTGCTTGAACAAATACGAAAAACCAAAAGAAATTATTTTTCTTCCCCATTTTCAGGAAACGGCTTCCGGAAAAATTATTCGAAAACTACCCGATTAAAGTCCTTTTGATAGCATATAGAAATCGGTGTTTTTTACCCCAATGTCTTTTTTAAGGATTTCTTTTAAGGGGGTCGATTTCCACCCTTTTTCAGGAAATACGCGAGTTTCTTTGCCTTTAATTATAAATGTTGCAGGCAGATTGAAATTCTTTTCGGCGCAATTCCAACGGTAACTCAATACATTATTGGTGTATTTCCATTCTAAAATAGGCAATTCCTTTTGCGCTAAATATTGGTTAAAAACAGCCGTTAATTCTAAACCAGTTTGTTCAGAAAAAAATCGAATTACAGTAGGAGTATCTATAATTTGGTGGGCATAGGTCGTGCTGTAATTTTTTATTATTTGCCACCAACGCTCGTCGTTATTTACATAGCTTCTTATCGTATTCAAAAACAAAGCGCCTTTATAATACATATCCCCAGAACCTTCCTGGTGCACGCCATAATGACCCAGTATTGGGCGATCATTTTTTACATTTTTTTTCAATCCATTCAAGTAGGTAAGGGCAGTAGCTTTGTCTTGGGTACATTCTAAATACACCGATTCTGCATAACAAGCAAATCCTTCGTGTATCCACATGTCGGCCACATCTTTTGCTGTGATGCTGTTGCCAAACCATTCGTGTGCGCTCTCGTGAACTAAAATAAAATCAAATAACATTCCTTTGCCTGTTCCCGATAAATCGGTTCCTAAATAGCCTTTTTTAAAATGATTTCCATAAGCTACGGCACTTTGGTGTTCCATGCCCAAATAGGGGGCTTCGACCAATTTATAGGAATCGGAAGCAAAAGGGTAGGCCCCAAATTTTCCCTGAAAACAATCCAGCATGGGTTTCACTTCGGCAAATTGAGTTTTGGCCAACGCTTCGTTTTCGCGCAAGACATAATAATCTAAATCAAGGCCGTTATAATTTTCACCAAAATGAATATAATCACCTACGTATAAAGTAATGTCATAGGCATTGATCGGATTTTTAACTTCCCAATTCCATTGCATAGCGGTTTTACTCACAGGGATTTTACTGATCATCCGTCCGTTTGAGATGGCCATAAGTGGAGTAGGAGCCGTAATTTTTAGAGTAACGCCTTGGTCGGGCTCGTCACTTTGGCTGTCTTTGCAAGGAAACCATAAACTGGCGCCTTCACCCTGAACGGCAACTCCAACAAAGGGCTTACCATTACTGTCTTTCGAATAAACAAATCCTCCATCCCAGGGAGCATTGGCGGCAACTTTTGGTTTGCCGTGGTAATAAAACCGCAAACTGTATTCGGGAATTGCATTGGTTAATTCTGACGGAAAATCAAGGTATACCGCATCATATTCTCGGGTATACTTCAGTTTTTGTTTATCATAAACAATACTATCCACCACCATATTGGCAAATAAATCCAATTGAATTCGGCTTGTTTCGTACAAAACAGAAAAGCGAATGGTATTCGACCCTTTAATGTTTTGTTGTTCGGGATCAACTTGCAGTTCAAGCTCATATTTTTTTACGTCAAAACATTTGCGTTCTATGGGAAGTCCACCCTTAATCGAATCCTTACGACTAAATTGTTGCGCTTGTGTGGTGATAAAAAAGAAACTAAATAGTACGGCTAATTTTTTCATGTTACTAAGTTATACTTGGAGAACTCCTAGATTAAATTTTTTCTCAATGGGCGATTGGTTTGCTGCTTCAATTCCCATGCTTATCCAGGTACGAGTTTCTAGCGGATCAATAATTCCGTCTGTCCATAATCGTGCCGCAGCATAGTAGGGGGAAACTTGCTCGTCATATCGGGCTTTTATTTTGTCAAACAATTCTTGTTCTTTTTTTTCATCAACCACTTCGCCTTTGTTTTTTAGCGCAGCAGCTTCTATTTGCAGGAGTACTTTGGCGGCCTGAGTACCACCCATCACGGCCAATTCGGCACTTGGCCAAGCGACAATTAATCTCGGGTCATACGCTTTTCCGCACATGGCGTAATTTCCGGCACCATAGCTGTTTCCGATGATGATGGTAAATTTGGGCACTACCGAATTGGATACCGCATTCACCATTTTGGCGCCATCTTTGATGATGCCCCCGTGCTCTGATTTGGAGCCTACCATAAAACCAGTTACATCTTGTAAAAATACCAAAGGAATTTTCTTTTGGTTGCAATTGGCAATAAAACGGGTGGCTTTATCGGCTGAATCGGAGTAGATGACCCCGCCAAATTGCATCTCCCCTTTTTTGGATTTAATCACTTTGCGTTGATTGGCTACAATCCCAACGGCCCAACCTTGTATGCGTGCATAACCAGTAAGGATGGTTTGTCCGTAACCCGCTTTGTATTCGTCAAATTCAGACTGATCTACCAATCGCTTGATGATTTCGATCATGTCGTATTGCTCTGTTCTGGTTTTGGGTAAAATACCATATATATCACTTTCGTTTAATGCCGGTTTGGCCGATTCAATTCGGTTAAAACCCGCCTGATCGAAGTGGCCAATTTTACTCACAATGCGTTTGATGCGATCTAATGCGTCTTTGTCGTCTTTGGCTTTGTAATCGGTAACCCCAGAAATTTCACAATGTGTGGTCGCTCCACCCAAGGTTTCATTGTCTATAGATTCTCCTACAGCGGCTTTAACCAAATAACTCCCGGCCAAAAAGATGCTGCCTGTTTTATCTACAATTAATGCTTCGTCACTCATGATCGGCAGGTAGGCGCCGCCGGCTACACAACTTCCCATCACGGCAGCGATTTGCGTGATGCCCATACTAGACATTTGGGCATTATTTCTAAAAATTCGTCCAAAATGTTCTTTGTCTGGAAATATTTCATCTTGGAGCGGCAAATACACCCCGGCGCTGTCTACTAAGTAAATGATAGGCAATCGGTTCTCCATGGCAATTTCTTGGGCGCGCAAATTCTTTTTTCCGGTAATGGGAAACCAAGCACCGGCTTTTACTGTAGCATCATTGGCTACAACAATACATTGTTTACCTTGTATATAGCCTATTTTTATCACGACACCACCCGATGGGCAGCCCCCGTGTTCGGCATACATGCCCTCGCCGGCGAAGGCGCCAATTTCTATTGCTGCTGATTTTGCATCGAGCAAATAGTCTATGCGTTCGCGAGCGGTCATTTTGCCTTCGGCATGCAGTTTCTCGATTCGTTTTTCGCCACCACCTAATTTTACTTTGGCAAAGCGTTGCTTGTATTGAGAAAGGAGTAGCTTATTGTGGTCTTCGTTTTGGTTGAAGCTAATGTCCATAAGGTATATTTTGAAATTGTGGGGCTAAAATACGAAATCGTTTGATTATCGAAGGGGTAAAGAGTGCTAATAAAACAAAATAGTATGCAGACAACGCCCGCTATAGTAACAACATTATTACGATTTCTTTACGTTATTTTAACACGAAAAATGTACATTTGGCCATAAATTTTTTAATTAAAAAGAGTATGTCAATCAACAGTATTTTTCAATTTTTAGTTCCCAAAGACAAGAAGTTTTTTCCTTTATTTGAACAAGCGACTAGTAATTTGATCACCTTGGCCGAAGCCTTACACGAGGCTGTAAATGCTAAACAAGCAGATCGCGATGAATACTTCAAGAAAATTGACGAATTAGAAGCCACCATAGAAGAGTTAACTCAAAAAATCCACATGGAATTGAGCGCCAATTTCATCACTCCATTCGACCGAGAGGACATTCACTCGTTGATTAAATCAATTGACAATGTGGCCGATTACATGCACAGTGCGGCTAGCAAAATGAAGCTGTACCAGGTGGAAAAAATTACTAAATCAATTCGAAAATTAACTGAAATTAATTTGGAAGCCTGCCAATTGATTGGCGTTGGAATTAAAGAGTTAAAAGACAAAAAGAACATTCACACGATAAAAGAAACCTGCAAAAAAATCAATAAACTAGAAAGCAAAGCCGACATTGTTTTTGACAAAGCGGTAGCCGAAATCTTTGAAAACGAAACCGATGCCAAAAACATCATTAAATACAAAGAAGTTTTGTCGGCGTTGGAATCTGCTTCAGACAAATGTAAAAGTGTTTCGAATGTAATGGAGCAAATTTCGGTGAAACACTCCTAATTGTAATCTTAAAACCTAACAGAACGCATGACTTTACTTTTAGTTATCATAGGTTTAGCCTTATTTTTTGATTACATAAATGGGTTTCACGATGCAGCCAATTCGATTGCAACCATAGTAGCCACCAAAGTGTTATCGCCTTTTCAGGCAGTACTTTGGGCGGCATTTTTTAATTTCTTGGCGTATTGGGTGTTTGGATTTGGTGTAGCCGATACGGTAGCCAAAACAGCCAAAACAGCCGATATCAATTTGACAGTAATTTTAGCCGGCGTTGTTGCGGCGATCATCTGGAATTTAATCACTTGGTGGAAAGGAATTCCTTCGAGTTCCTCCCATACATTAATCGGTGGTTTTGCTGGAGCTGCATTGGCTCATGCCTTTTCGATTCATGGTTTCTCAGATTACCTAGCCGAAGAGAAGGGTATTCAGGTCACCAAACACTGGTACAATATTGTGAATTGGTATAAACCAGGTGAAGACGGAACTTTGCCTTCGGGGGTGGTAATTATATTGGCATTTATCATTTTAGCGCCTTTATTAGGAATGATCATATCCTATTTTATTTCGTTGTGGCTCATGTATTCTTCCAAAAAGAATATTTATCCTAAGCTGTTTACTCTAGCATTAATGGTATTGGCGGTTTGGTTCTTATCAACCGTATTAGTTTCCTATGACGACATCAAGAAACCCCGATTTGAATCTCATTTTTTAAGTGAATTTTGCGAACCCGCAAACATCAAGTGGTTATTGGTAGGCGTAGTGTTTTTTAGTATTGCGCTATTTAATTTATTGTTCAGTTCATTTTCTACTGCCAAAGCAGAATCTATCTTGAAACGCATGCAGTTGTTGTCTTCGGCTTCATTTAGTTTGGGGCACGGAGGTAATGACTCTCAAAAAGTTATGGGAATTATTGCGGCTGCAGTAGCTGTTTATATCAAATCAAATCCAAACATCAATCTATCTAGTGGTTGGTTGGACTTAAATGTTATTCTGCCGGATGAAGATAAAGGAATTGTTGCAAATATGCCGGGTTGGATTCCGCTCACCTGTTATACAGTTATCGCATTGGGCACCTTGAGTGGCGGGTGGAAAATTGTAAAAACCATGGGGTCTAAAATCACAAAAGTGACTGCTTTTGAAGGCGTAGTAGCCGAATCGGCGGGTGCATTAACCTTATTTATGACCGAACATTTTAAAATTCCAGTTTCTACGACACACACCATAACAGGATCAATTATTGGCGTGGGTGTAACCAAGCGTGTGTCTGCAGTGCGCTGGGGTGTGACGGTAAATTTATTGTGGGCGTGGATTCTTACTATCCCGGTATCTGCAATTGTTGCAGCAGGATTTTATTATTTATTCGCTGCAATTATCTAAATAAAAAAAAGCAAACGTTTAAGTTTGCCTTTTTATTTATCTTTTTTCGTTGACCATTCGTTTCAATAAGGCCCACTGTTTTAGAGCGTCTCGAGCTTCTACAGCCGGGTAACCCAGCATTGTTTTACCAGCCTCCACATCGCTGGCCACGCCAGAGCCAGCACCAATTATTGCGCCAGCGCCAATAGTAATATGGTCTTTTACTGATACGCTTCCGCCGATAATTACTCCATCGCCTAAGGTTACAGAACCGGCCAGGCCACTTGCGCCCGACATGATACAGAATTTCCCTAAATTACAGTTGTGTGCTATTTGAACCAAATTGTCAATTTTACAGCCATCACCAATAATTGTCGAACTGAATTTACCTCGATCTACACAAGAATTGGCCCCAATCTCTACGTAGTTGCCAATAACAACATTGCCAATTTGAGGAATTTTTGCTAAGCCGCGTTCCGGACAAGGTCTAAATCCAAAACCATCGGCACCAATCGAAGCATTGGGATGAATGATACAGTGGTTTCCGATATGACATCGTTCTCTTACAATTACTCCAGACCAAAGCACCGTGTTGCTTCCTATCGTACATTCATCCAAAACAGTTACATTAGGGTAAATTATTGCATTTGCACCAATGGTAACATTTGGGCCAATGTAAACATTTGCGCCAATTTTTGCGTGTTCCCCTATTTTTGCAGAGGAATCAATGGTTGCAGTAGGATGTATTTCGGAATGAAATACCGGTGGAGGAGGCGAAAATAGTTCTAAGATTTTGGACATAGCCAAATCTGGATTTTTCACTTTAATAAAAGCTTTGTTATCACCAGGTTCAATTGAAATATCTTCACAAACTATTGCACAACAGGCTTTAGTTTTACTCCAAAAACGTTCGTATTTTTTAGTTCCTATAATACTAATTTCAGTAGTTGAAGCTTTTTCAAGTTCTTCTGGGGCAGTGATGAGTTGAGTTGTGTTTCCAATCAATTCGCCGCCAATAAGATCATGAATAGCTTGTAACGTATAGGTTTTCATAGATTAGTGCATTAGAATTATTTTCAATATTACTCAAAAAAAATACGATATCGACATAAATAAAGAAATATTATCCAAATTTTTTTATGTGTTTTAGCTGTTGTTAATTAACATTTTATTGTGTATTTTATCTATAGCTAAGGCTATTTTTGATCCATAAAAATTAGAAAAAATGGATAGAAAAGAATTTTTTTCAAAAGTAGGGTTTGGAGCCGCTTTATTGTTAGTGCCTGCTTGTATTGGCGGTTTAACCAGCAGTTGTGAGAAAGAAGATGATGGCAGTGTAAGTCCGGCGCCAACCAATGTAGACTTTACCTTAGATATTACTTCAGGAAATTTGGCTACCCCAGGAGGCTATTTGGTGCACAGTGGTATTGTGGTAGCTCGAACGTTAGCAGGAGGATTTCTTGCCGTTTCTGCCTCATGCACACACCAAGGAACCAACGTAAATTACAGCAGCGCAAACAATAACTTTATTTGTCCAAATCACGGAGCCATTTTCAACAGTACAGGTGCTGTGACCAGAGGCCCCGCAAGTAGTAATCTAACGAGTTATACGGTAGAAGTGCTGTCGGCCACCCAAATAAGAGTGCATTCTTAAATCTAGTTTTCCTCTTTTTGGCCCATCATCATCAAGAAGGCTTTCAGAAACGAATCGATTTCTCCATTCATTACGCCATCTACATCGCTGGTTTCATGACTGGTGCGTACATCTTTTACTAATTTATAGGGATGCATCACGTAATTTCGAATCTGAGAGCCCCATTCGATTTTCATTTTTTTAGCTTCAATTTCGTCGCGTAGCGCTTGTTTCTTTTTCAATTCAATTTCATACAACTGTGATTTGAGCAATTGCATGGCTTTGGTTTTATTGTCTAATTGAGAGCGTGTTTCCGAATTTTCGATGATAATGCCGGTAGGGTGGTGACGCAAACGAACTGCAGTTTCTACTTTGTTTACATTTTGCCCTCCTGCACCACTGGATCGCATGGTTTCCCAGGAAATATCAGCCGGATTAATTTCTATTTCGATGGTATCATCGGCCAACGGATACACATATACCGAAGCAAATGAAGTGTGACGTTTGCCATTGCTGTCAAAAGGGGAGATGCGTACCAACCGATGTACGCCGTTTTCGCCTTTGAGGTAGCCAAATGAATAATCGCCTTCTATTTCGAGCGTAACGGTTTTAATTCCCGCTACTTCTCCGGCCTGAAAGTTGAGCTCTTTTATTTTAAAGTTATATTTTTCGGCCCACATCATGTACATGCGCATGAGCATTTGCGCCCAATCACAGCTTTCTGTTCCGCCAGCACCCGCAGTAATTTGCACAACCGCACTCAAGGAATCGCCTTCGTCCGAAAGCATGTTTTTGAATTCTAAATCTTCTAGATGGGTATTGGTTAGGACGTATTGGGCATCGAGTTCTTCTTCGGTCAATTCGCCTTCTTTAAAAAATTCATAGGCCAATTGCAACTCGTCGCACATCGAAATCCCTTTGTTGTAGTCATCAACCCATTTTTTTTTGGAGCGCAAGTTTTTTACAAGTACTTCTGCTTCCTTGGCGTTGTTCCAGAAATCGGGGGCAAAGGTTTTCTCTTCTTCGTTGGTAATTTCAATCAGTTTGGCATCAATGTCAAAGATACCTCCTCAACGCACCAAGGCGTTCTACAATACCTTTAATTTGTTCGGTATTTGTCATAATTTACTTAGATTTGTGACGCAAAAATAACTAATTTTCTATGTAGTTATTTCAATTCAATCAAAAGGTTTTGCCTCATGCCTATGGAAATTAATTTAGTCAGTGATACGGTTACCAAACCTACTCCCGAAATGTTACAACACATGTTTTCTGCCCAAGTGGGTGATGACGTGTATAAACAAGATCCCACAGTTATCGAATTAGAAAAAAGAGTTGCTGCCTTATTTGGCAAAGAAGCAGCTTTATTTTTTCCGTCTGGAACCATGGCCAATCAAACCGCTATCAAATTGCATACACAGCCCGGAGAACAGCTCATTACCGACAAGTGGGCACATGTTTATAATTATGAAGGAGGAGGCGTGTCGTTTAATAGTGGGGTTTCCTGCTGTTTGCTCGATGGACATCGCGGGATGATTACTGCCAAACAAGTAGCAGCAGCCATAAATGATCCTGAATTTTACCACAGTCCACTCACCAGTTTGGTTTGTGTAGAAAATACCACCAACAAAGGCGGTGGAGCCTGTTATGACCTACTCGAATTGCGCAATATCAAAGCCGTATGTGCTGCCCATCAACTCAAATTTCACTTAGATGGCGCTCGCATTTGGAATGCCTTAGTAGCCAAAAATGAAAACCCCAAACAATACGGGGAAATTTTTGACACCATTTCGGTTTGTTTATCCAAAGGATTAGGAGCGCCCATCGGATCAGTTTTGATTGCCGATGCCAAAACCATTCACAGGGCCTTGCGCATTCGCAAGCAATTGGGTGGAGGAATGAGGCAAGTGGGCTATTTGGCCGCAGCTGGTTTATATGCGCTGGATCATCATATCGATCGGTTGGCAGATGATCACCGACGTGCAAAAGAACTGGGGGAACAATTGGCTATTCTGCCTTGGGTTTCAGCGGTAGAACCAGTAGAAACCAATATTGTGATCTTTTCTGTTCAAGTAGCTATAAATGAAAACTTTGTTGTTGATTACTTAAAGCAAAAAGGGATTGCTTTAAGCAATATGGGACATGGTAAATTACGACTGGTAACTCATTTAGACTACAAAGAAGTGATGCATACCTACGTACTTGAAACGCTAGCTAAAACAAGTTTTTAAATCGAAACGAATTTTATGAAAGCACCACTCGCTACTCAACTACCCGTTGTTTTAGAAAAACACGGCGATACTCGAATTGATCCTTATTTTTGGTTAAACGATCGTGAAAACCCTGCAGTGATTGACTATTTGAATCGGGAGAACGATTTTTACAAAGCCCAAACCAAACACACTCAAGCCTTGCAAGAAGCTTTGTTTTTAGAAATGAAGTCCCGCATCAAAGAAGACGACAGTTCTGTCCCTTATTTTTATAACGGCTATTATTACCTCACCCGTTTTGAACTGGGGGGCGATTATCCAATTTACGCGAGAAAAAAAGGCAGTTTGGATGCGCCCGAAGAAATCCTATTTGATTGCAACCAACTCGCCAAAGGATTTACCTATTTTAATCTCAAAGGATTAACGATTTCTCCAGACAATCAGTGGGTTGCTTTTTCGGTTGACACGATTGGCAGACGCATGTACACCTTGCAAATTAAGAATTTAGTAACGGGGGAATTGTCTCCCGAAAAAATAGAAAATGTAACCGGAACAGCAAGCTGGGCCAACGACAATCAAACGCTGTTTTACACCCGAAAAGATGCAGTAACCTTGCGCGCCGATAGTGTGTATAAGCATCAATTGGGAACAGCTGCCTCCAACGATTCCTTGGTTTATTTTGAAAAAGACGACACGTTTGACGTATCGGTTTACAAAGAAAAATCAAAAAAATACCTGGTTATTGCTTCGAGTAGCACGCTCACTTCCGAATACCAAATTTTGGATGCCAATACGCCAACCGGAAAGTTTAAGGTGTTTCAAAAAAGAACTCGTGGTTTAGAATACAGCATTTCGCATTACGGAGACCAGTTTTACATCTTGACCAACAAAGACAAAGCCACCAATTTTAAACTGATGGTCACGCCCGAATTGGCTACCCAAAAGGAAAATTGGACCGATTTAATTCCGCACCGAGAAGAGGTATTGCTAGAAGACATCGAAATCTTTCGCGATTATTTGGTGGTTTCCGAACGCGAAAATGGGTTGAATACCATTTTGATTAGACCTTGGGACGGCAGCCCTTCGTATTACTTGCCTTTCGAAAGCGAAACCTATACTGCCTATACGACCACCAATGTAGATTTTAATACTACGCAGTTGCGCTACAGTTACCAATCGATGCATACGCCGGCGTCGGTGATTGAGTTTGATATGAAAACCAAAACCAAAGTTGTACTCAAAGAGCAAGCGGTCTTGGGCGGAAAATTTGACAAAACCAATTATACAGAAGAACGCGTTTGGGCCACCGCCAAAGACGGCACAAAAATTCCCATTTCGATGGTGTACCGAAAAGAGCTAGTTAAAAACGGAAAAAATCCCTTGTTGCTGTACGCGTATGGTTCTTACGGCATGTCGATGGATGCTTATTTTTCGAGCACGCGCTTGTCGTTATTAGATCGTGGGTTTATCTACGCCATTGCCCATGTACGTGGAGGCGAAGATCTAGGACGTACTTGGTATGAAGACGGAAAATTATTGAAAAAGAAAAACACCTTTACCGATTTTATTGCTTGTACTGAGTTTTTAATTCAGGAACAATACAGCAGTACTCAACATTTGTATGCCGAAGGCGGATCAGCCGGTGGTTTGCTCATGGGCGCCATTTGCAATATGGCTCCGCACTTGTATCATGGCGTAATTGCCCAAGTGCCTTTTGTAGATGTGGTTACAACGATGTTGGATGACAGCATTCCACTCACAACCGGCGAATACGACGAGTGGGGGAATCCAAACGTCAAAAAATACTACACCTACATCAAATCCTATTCGCCCTACGACAATGTGCAAGCGCAAGACTATCCGCATATGTATATTTCTACCGGTTTACACGATTCGCAAGTGCAGTATTGGGAACCGGCCAAATGGGTGGCTCGTTTGCGTACACTCAAAACCAATGCTACCCAATTGTACTTGGATACCAATATGGAGGCCGGACATGGCGGTGCTTCCGGCAGATTTGAAGCTTTGCGCGAATTGGCCAAAGAGTTCAGTTTTTTATTAGATTTAGAAAAAATAGCTCAATAAGTAGATTATTAGTTTTAATTTTGAGCCGTTCAATTTTCTACCTGCCTTTTTACAAAATTTAGTTTAATGAAAGAAATCCAAGCATACCAATCGGTTTTAGAATTAATCGGGAACACGCCTTTAATCAAGTTGCAAAACATAACCAAGTCAATACCTGGTGCGTTTTATGCTAAAGTTGAAGCATTCAATCCCGGTCATTCTTCTAAAGATCGCATTGCCCTTTATATAATTGAAGAAGCTGAACGCAAAGGAATTTTAAAACCCGGAGCCACAATTGTTGAAACCACTTCGGGAAATACCGGATTTAGTTTGGCCATGGTAAGCATCATCAAGGGCTATAAATGTATTGTAGCCGTAACGTCTAAATCATCCCCAGATAAAATTGATATGTTGCGCAGTATGGGAGCCAAGGTCTATGTGTGTCCGGCTAATGTAGCGGCCGAAGACGATAAATCGTATTACAATGTAGCCAAGCGCTTGCACGAAGAGACCCCAGGCTCCGTATACATCAATCAGTATTTTAACGACTTAAATAGTGCTGCGCATTACCACTCGACAGGACCGGAGATTTGGAAACAAACGCAAGGAACAATTACCCATTTAGTGGCTTGCAGCGGAACCGGAGGCACCATTTCGGGTACAGCCAAATACCTAAAAGAGCAGGCCGAGAAAAACGGCACAACGGTAAAAATACTAGGAGTAGATGCGTATGGTTCGGTGTTAAAAAAATACCATGAAACCAAAGAATTTGACGCCAACGAAATTTATCCCTATCGCATTGAAGGTTTAGGAAAAAACCTGATTCCTACGGCAACAGACTTTGATTTAATCGATTCATTCACCAAAGTCACCGACGAAGAAAGTGCCTATTCTGCTCGAGAAATTGCTACACAAGAAGGTTTGTTTGTGGGCTACACATCTGGTGCGGTGATGCAAGCCATTAAACAATTGGCCGAAGCCGGTGAATTTGACGAAAACAGTCGAGTAGTGGCCATTTTCCCTGATCACGGTTCACGTTACATGAGTAAAGTATACAGCGACCAATGGATGCATGAGCAGGGTTTTACCGCAAAAAAATCAGATCAAGCAATAGAATACATTCAATAAAAAAAGTCCCAATTTGCAGATTGGGACTTTTTTTTAGGTGATCAATGAGTATTAATTTTCTTCCATGGTGTGGTAGATGTTTTGCACATCATCGTCCTCTTCAATTTTTTCCAGTAATTTTTCTACTTCTGCCATTTGATCTGCACTCAACGCTTTGGTTACTTGCGGAATGCGTTCAAAACCAGAGGATAAAATTTCTATTTTACGGTTTTCCAACTCTTTTTGAATTGCCCCAAAACTTTCAAATGGTGCATAAATCAAAATGCCGTCTTCGTCTTCAAATACTTCTTCGGCACCAAAATCGATAAATTCCAATTCTAATTCTTCGGGATCTAAATTTCCTTTGGGGATTCTAAAATTGCAAGTATGATCAAACATAAACTCCACAGAACCTTGGGTGCCCATGGTGCCGTTGCATTTGTTAAAGTAGCTGCGAATATTGGCAACCGTTCTGTTGTTATTGTCGGTGGCGGTTTCGATTAATATGGCAATTCCATGAGGTGCATAGCCTTCAAATAATACTTCTTTGTAGTTGGCTGTATCTTTGTCGGTTGCTTTCTTGATGGCGCGTTCTACGTTTTCTTTGGGCATATTGGCCGATTTGGCATTTTGCATCACGGCACGCAAACGCGAATTGGCTTCCGGATTTGGACCGCCTTCTTTTACGGCCATCACTATGTCTTTTCCAATACGTGTAAACGCTTTGGCCATTGCCGACCAACGTTTCATTTTTCTGCCTTTACGGAATTCAAACGCTCTTCCCATTTCTATAGAGTATTAAATGCTAATTTTTTTTGCAAAAATAGAACTTATCTTTGTTTATACAACTTCCCACTTACTTCTTGTAAAACGGCAACTTCACCACTTGGGCAGGTACATCGTTTTTACGGATTCGAATAAAGATGTTGCTATCAACAGCCGCATGAGCAGTATGTACATACCCCATTCCAATTCCTTTTCCTAAACTCGGCGCCATGGTACCAGAAGTTACGATGCCAATTACAGTTCCATCGGCATCCACAATTTCATAATCGTGACGAGGTACCGCACGTTCCAGCATTTCAAAGGCAACCAATTTTCGAGCAACCCCATTTTCTTTTTGTGCCAATAGTGCTTTGTCGTTGGTGAATGATTTAGAGAATTTGGTAATCCATCCCAAACCGGCTTCAATAGGAGAGGTGCTGTCGTTGATGTCGTTTCCGTACAAGCAAAAGCCCATTTCCAAACGCAAGGTGTCGCGTGCGGCCAAACCAATCGGTTTGATGCCAAAGGCTGCTCCGGCTTCAAACGCCTTATTCCAAATGGTTTCCACTTCACTGTTTTTGCAATAAATTTCAAATCCTCCCGAACCGGTATAACCCGTCGCTGAAATGATCACGTGTTCAAAACCTGCAAAATCACCCACCACAAAATGGTAATAGGCAATGCTGCTTAAATCAACCGAAGTCAAGGATTGCATGGCTTCTACCGCTTTTGGTCCTTGAATGGCCAACAACGAATAATCGTCAGATACATTGCGCATATCGACTCCTAAATCATTGTGACTACTGATCCAGTTCCAATCTTTTTCGATATTTGAGGCATTCACCACCAATAAATATTGGTCTTCTTTCATTTTATACACGAGCAAATCGTCTACAATTCCACCGTCATTATTAGGCAAACAAGAATATTGCGCCCGACCAATCGTAAGTGTCGACGCATCGTTAGAAGTTACTTTCTGAATCAAGGCCAAGGCATTTTCACCCGTCAACAAAAATTCACCCATGTGTGACACATCAAAAACACCCACCGCAGTGCGAACAGATTCGTGTTCGGCATTGACGCCTTCATAGGTAATGGGCATGTTGTAGCCCGCAAAGGGTAACATTTTGGCGCCCAAACTTTCGTGGATGTGATGTAATGCAGTATTTTTCATATTCAGTGTGATTAATTTAGTGCCGCAAAAATACTTAAAAATGTGTTCGGTTGTCTGTTCTCGGTTGTCTGTTTTCCGTCCATCGTTTTCCGTATTCCGATTTTCTTTGTATACTGGTTTAAGCGTTTAAACGTTTAATCGTTTAACCTTTTTTAAACGTCCATCGAACATCGATCAACGGTTGTCCGTTCTCTGATTTCTTTGTATACTGGCTTAAGCGTTTAAACGTTTAATCGTTTAACCTTTTTTAAACGTCCATCGAACATCGATCAACGGTCATCATCAACGGTTATCAGTTCTCGGTTGTCTGATTTCCGTCCATCGTTTTCCGTATTCCGATTTTCTTTGTATACTGGTTTAAGCGTTTAACCGTTTAATCGTTTAACCTTTTTTAAACGGCCATCGACCATCGAACAACGGTTGTCCGTTCTCTGATTTCTTTGTTTAATGGCTTAAGCGTTTAAACGTTTAATCGTTTAACATTTTTAAACGGCCATCGAACATCGAACATCGATCAACGGTTATCGATCAACGGTTATCAGTTCTCGGTTGTCTGTTAATTAATAATTATTAATTTTCATTATTAATTAAAGCTCCATTTGCTTGCGTATTCCTCTTTGATTGTGGAATTTTGAAGCACTTTATAATTTACCATGGATACTATACATTACATCAGCAGCGAAACCTTGAGTTTGGAGATGCTTCAAGAGATTCTAAGTCAACATAAAACGCTAGCCCTTTCGGAAGAAGCCCAAAATAACATTCAAAAGTGCCGGACTTATTTGGACGAAAAAATGAAAGCCCATGACGAACCCATCTACGGGATCAACACGGGTTTTGGTTCGTTGTGTACTGTGAAAATATCATCTGAAAATTTAACGCAGCTGCAAGAAAACTTAGTCAAATCACACGCCTGCGGCATAGGCGAGGAGGTGCCACTCGAGATCGTGAAGCTGATGTTGTTGCTCAAAATCCAATCCTTGAGCTATGGCTATTCGGGTGTGCAATTGCAAACCGTGCAACGCTTGGTTGATTTTTACAATCACGATATTTTACCGGTAATCTATACCCAAGGCTCCTTGGGCGCCAGTGGCGATTTGGCTCCGTTGGCGCATTTGTCTTTGCCGTTGTTGGGCGAAGGCGAAGTTTATTTTGATGGAAAAAAAGTGGCCAGTGCAGAGGTGTTAGCCAAATTCAATTGGATTCCTATTGCTTTGCAATCCAAAGAGGGCTTGGCCTTGCTCAACGGAACCCAATTCATGAGTGCCTATGGAACTTTCGTGACCTTAAAAGCCATGAAATTAAGCTGGTTGGCCGATTTGATTGCCACCATATCCTTAGAGGGATTTGACGGTCGCAAAGAACCGTTTTCTGAGTTGATTCATTTTATCCGTCCGCACAAAGGTCAAATCAATACCGCCATGCGCATCAACGAATTTTTGGAAGGCAGTGAAATCATTGCCCAACACAAAACGCAGGTACAAGATCCGTATTCGTTTCGCTGCATCCCGCAAGTGCACGGTGCTTCTAAAGACGCGATTGATTACGTGAAAAAAGTGATGAAAACCGAGATCAATTCGGTAACCGATAATCCGAATGTATTTATCGAAAGCGATCAAATCATTTCGGGTGGAAATTTTCACGGACAACCTTTGGCCTTGGCACTCGATTTTATGGGAATTGCCTTGTCTGAATTAGGCAGCATATCCGAACGCAGAACCTACCAACTCATTTCGGGAACACGCAATTTGCCCGCTTTTTTAGTGAATAATCCGGGACTCAATTCGGGTTTTATGATTCCGCAGTATACGGCCGCGAGTATCGCAAGCCAAAATAAACAATTGGCCACTCCAGCGAGTATAGACAGCATTGTGTCGTCAAACGGTCAAGAAGATCACGTGAGTATGGGCGCCAACGCAGCCACCAAATGTTTGCGCATCGTAGATAATCTAGAGCGCATTTTAGCCATCGAATTGATGAATGCCTCTCAAGCCATTTCGTATCGTTCACCGCTTAAATCCAGCTTGTTGATAGAGCAATTTTTGCAGTCGTATCGAGCCATTTGTCCTTTGGTAACCGAGGATCGAATCTTGCACACCGACATGGTGAATTCTGTAGAATTTTTGGGAAGTTTCCAAATTGATTTTGACTTATTAGAAAACTAAATTAGTTTTTTGAAGTCAAATTTTTTCGGTTGTGTCGGCGTTTGTAGTGGGTTTGTTTCAGAGTGTGTTGGCCGCTGATGATGCTAATGTTTCCGTCCATTTCTAATAAAGCCAATTTTACATCAGTATAATGTTCCAAGCCATGTTCTCTGATGGCTTCATGCAATTCATCACTCGAAATACTCAATTTCGCCAAGGCTTTGTAATCGGCTTTTCCGTCGTGAATCAATACCACTGGTTTTTCTTGAATCAACGCATTGAGTTGGGGAAATTTATACAGTATTTTTTTCAGTCCAAAATTCACCACAAACAACACCAAGGCTGCAGTGATTCCGCCACTTAAGGAAGTGTTGCTCCCCACCATGGCGTTTTGTACGGCATTACTAATGAGTAAAATGAGAATGATGTCGGCGGTGTTTAACTGCGACAACTCTTTTTTACCAAACAGTCGGATAGCCAATACCATAAAAAAATAGACAGCCAAACTTCTTACAATCACATCAAGGTATTCGTTCATATTTATAGCCATTTACAATAGCGCTCAATGGCTTTAATCATTTCGCCAGCGATATCTTTGTTTGTTGCACCTTCAATGCCTTCAAGACCAGGAGAAGAATTCACCTCCAATAAAAGGGGTCCTTTTGCTGAGCGAATGATGTCTACACCCGCTACTTTTAGGTCCATGGCTTTGGCCGCTCTAATGGCAATTCTTTTTTCTTCAGCAGTAGGTTTTATAACAGAAGCCGTTCCGCCCAAATGAATATTAGCACGAAATTCACCCGGCAAGGCTTCCCGCTGAATAGCCGCTACCACTTTACCATCGACCACAAATAAACGCAAGTCTTTTCCGTTGGCTTCTTTGATGAATTCCTGAACCAAGATATTGGCATTCAAGCTTTTAAACGCATTAATTACCGACTCGGCTGCTTTTTTGGTCTCGGCCAAAACCACACCTTTACCTTGTGTACCTTCTAATAATTTAACGATAAGCGGAGGTCCGCCCACCATTTTTATTAAATCATCGGTATCAAGAGGAGAGTTGGCAAAGCCGGTTGTGGGAATCTCTACCCCGTGATTTAATAGCAATTGTAACGAAAAAAGTTTATCGCGAGATTGGGTAATCGCCGCAGCTGAGTTTAAACAAAATACTTTCAACGATTCAAATTGACGGGTCAACGCACAACCATAAAAAGTAATACTGGGACGAATTCTAGGAATCACGGCATCAAAATTATCCAGAACGCGCCCCCCGCGGTAATGGATTTCGGGCTTGGTCGCATCGAGTTTCATGTAACATTCTTTGATGTTCAAAAAATGCATTTCATGTCCGCGAAACGAACCGGCTTCCATAATGCGTTTGTTGCTGAAAAGTTCGGGGTTACTGGCCAATAAACCAATACGCAATCCTTTTTTTTGAATAGTCGAAGAGGTGTACAATTCTTTGATGGTGTCTTCAGAATTATCGCCCAATAAATATTTTTGTTCGGGATCTACCAAGATCCTTCCGCTCATGGCTTCACGCCCTAACAACATGCGAAACCCCATAGAATCTCGGTTTGTGAGGGTGAGTTCAATATCCCAACTTTGATTTCCTAAAGTAATGGTAGAAAGAACGACATATCTTTTTTCGCTGTATCCGCTCGAACTTTTTACTATTCGGTTGCCAATGAGTTTGGCCTCACAGTGTAATATTGTTTTTAAATTGTTTTGAATAGGGTTGATGTCAAATTTCACCCAAGTGTCGTCTTCTTTTGTAAAAGGCACAATATTGATAGCGTGCAAGGACGAAGTCTTGGCTCCCGAATCGACGCGAGCTTTGATTAATGGAATTCCAAGATCGGGGAAGGAACACCATTCTTCACTTCCTAAAATTATTTTATTGGTTGGCATTTGCGGTTAATTTGTATAGAACACTAATTGATCGGATTTTCAATTTTTTTTATGGCAACAGTAAGTTCTTGCTTATCCCCATCAAGATCCATAAATATTTCGTCGCCAATGCCAATTTTAGAAGTGATGATCTCTTCGGCTAGGGCATCTTCAACATATTTTTGAATGGCTCGTTTAAGTGGTCTGGCGCCAAATTGTTTATCAAAGCCTTTTTCGGCAATGAAGGATTTGGCTTCGGCAGAAAGCGCCAGTTGATAGCCCAAATCAGCGACACGGGCAATGAGTTTTGCCAACTCAATTTCGATGATTAAATCGATGTCGTGTTTTTCTAAAGAATTAAATACAATTACGTCATCAATACGATTCAAAAACTCGGGAGCAAAGGTTTTTTTCAAGGCATTTTCGATAATGCTTTTCGAGTTCTCGTCGGTTTGGGCCACTTTGGCAGCGGTTCCAAATCCTACGCCTTGTCCAAAATCTTTCAGCTGTCGTGCGCCAACATTAGAAGTCATGATGATGATGGTGTTTTTGAAGTCAATTTTACGACCCAGACTGTCTGTCAGATACCCGTCATCCAATACTTGCAACAACATATTAAACACATCCGGATGCGCTTTTTCGATTTCGTCCAACAACACTACGCAATAGGGCTTTCTGCGTACTTTTTCGGTGAGCTGACCGCCTTCTTCATAGCCCACATAACCAGGAGGCGCTCCCACCAAACGCGAAATGGCAAATTTCTCCATGTATTCACTCATGTCAATGCGCACCAAAGCGTCTTCAGAATCAAACAATTCTTTGGCGAGTACTTTGGCCAATTGTGTTTTTCCCACACCCGTTTGTCCCAAAAAGATAAAAGAACCAATGGGTTTGTTGGGGTCTTTGAGTCCGGCACGGTTGCGTTGAATGGAACGCGCAATTTTCATGACCGCTTCTTTTTGTCCAATCACCTTACCTTCAATAAGTTCAGGTAGATTGGCTAATTTGTTGCTTTCGGTTTGCGCAATGCGATTTACCGGAATTCCCGTCATCATCGAAACCACATCGGCTACGTTGTCTTCGGTAACCATGATGCGATTGGATTTGGCATCTTCTTCCCATTGCTCTTGGGCTACGGCCAAGTCTTTTTCGATCCGTTTTTCGTCGTCGCGCAGTTTGGCGGCTTCTTCGTATTTCTGGCGTTTCACCACCGCCGATTTTTGTTCGCGTACTTCTTCCAACTGACGTTCCAAATCTAAAATTTGTTTGGGAACATCGATATTGGTGATGTGCACCCGTGAACCCGCTTCATCCAAAGCGTCAATGGCTTTGTCTGGCAAGAATCGTTCCGACATATAGCGGTTGGTCAATTTGACGCAGGCTTCAATCGCCTCTTGGGTATACGTTACGTTGTGGTGGTCTTCGTATTTATTTTTTATGTTATTTAAGATGGTTATCGTTTCCTCAACCGAAGTAGGCTCCACAATGATTTTTTGAAAACGGCGTTCTAGTGCGCCATCTTTCTCAATGTATTGGCGGTATTCGTCTAGGGTAGTGGCACCAATACATTGAATTTCACCACGGGCTAATGCGGGTTTAAACATATTGGAGGCATCCAAGGAACCGGTGGCTCCACCGGCACCCACAATGGTATGGATTTCGTCAATGAACAAAATAATGTCGTCGTTTTTTTCGAGTTCGTTCATTACCGCTTTCATGCGCTCTTCAAACTGCCCGCGGTATTTGGTTCCGGCAACTAAGCTGGCCAAATCTAAGGTCACGACACGTTTGTTGAATAAGATTCGGGAAACTTTTTTCTGTATGATACGTAAAGCTAAACCCTCTGCGATAGCTGATTTACCAACGCCAGGCTCCCCAATTAACAACGGATTGTTTTTTTTGCGGCGGCTCAGGATCTGAGAAACGCGTTCTATTTCTTTCTCACGGCCTACCACAGGGTCTAGTTTTCCTTCTTCGGCCATTTCTGTTAAGTCGCGACCAAAATTGTCTAAAACCGGTGTTTTAGACTTTTTGTTGGTTTTGGATGAGGCATTACTGAAGTTACTTTCTTTGAACGATTCATCGCCAGATCCGTCCTCATTGTAGGCTTCGTTTTTGGGTAGATTTTCTAGGTAATTGTCTTCGTGTGGCTCCAAGCTTAAGTATTGCTCCTTGGCCGTATCGTAATCGATTTTTAACTTGTTTAATAATTTCGTTGTCGGATCATTTTCGTTGCGTAAAATACAAAGCAACAAATGCGCCGTGCTGATCGAAGTGCTTTGAAAAACTTTGGCTTCTAAAAAAGTAGTTTTTAAGGCGCGTTCGGCTTGACGTGTGAGGTGTAGGTTTTTCTTTTCGTTGCTGCCAACTAAATTTGGGTTGGGCGGACTTAATATTTCTACTTTTTTGCGCAAATGGTCTAAATCTATAGACAGGTTGTTTAAGATGCTAATTGCCTTTCCGTTGCCATCGCGCAAGATGCCCAACATGAGGTGCTCAGTGCCAATAAAATCATGACCTAACCGAAGGGCTTCTTCTTTGCTGTAGGTGATTACGTCTTTAACTCGGGGGGAAAAATTATCGTCCATGTGCTTGTAATTGCTAGTGTGATTTGTGTGCTCTAGGGGCTAGTTTCAAAAACCATTCCTTTCTTTGGGTACTGTCAGCTAATAGACAAAAAAAAAGTTAATAATAAAAGGGCAATCCAACTTAACTTATTAACTGAATTCGGGTGGAATATTGTTAATAAATAGCCTTATTTTAGACGGAATTATGATTAAAAAATGATCTGAAAAGGGTATATTAGCGAGATTTTTTTACACAAAATAATTTTTAAACTAACTAGAATATGTCTGACGGAGAAAAGTTAATTCCTATCAATATCGAGGATGAAATGAAATCAGCCTACATCGATTATTCGATGTCGGTAATTGTATCAAGAGCACTTCCTGATGTTAGAGATGGCTTGAAACCAGTACATCGAAGAGTACTTTATGGAATGTATGATTTAGGCGTTTTTTCAAATAAAGCGCACAAAAAATCCGCTAGAATTGTGGGTGAGGTTTTGGGTAAGTACCACCCTCACGGCGATACTTCGGTATATGATGCCATGGTGCGTATGGCGCAAGAATGGAGTTTGCGTTATTTGTTAATTGACGGACAAGGAAATTTTGGTTCGGTAGATGGCGATAGTCCTGCTGCCATGCGTTATACAGAAGCCCGTATGAAAAAGATGTCAGAAGACATTATGGCAGACATTGACAAAGAGACCGTAGATTTTCAATTGAATTTTGACGACACCTTATACGAGCCCAAAGTAATGCCTACGCGTGTTCCGAATTTGTTAATCAACGGAGCTTCGGGAATTGCAGTAGGGATGGCCACCAATATGGCACCGCACAATTTGCGTGAAGTAATTGACGGAACCTTAGCCTATATTGACAACAATGACATCGAAATTGACGAATTAATCAATTACGTCAAAGCACCAGATTTTCCTACAGGCGGTGTAATATATGGCTACGATGGCGTTCGCGAAGCATTCAAAACCGGAAGAGGCCGAATCGTGATGCGTGCCAAAGTGAATTTTGAAGAAGTAGATGGACGCGAATCCATCATCGTGACCGAAATTCCTTACCAAGTGAACAAGGCGGAGATGATCAAGAAAACTGCCGATTTGGTTAACGATAAGAAAATTGAAGGCATTGCCAACATTCGAGACGAATCGGATCGTAACGGGATGCGTATCGTGTATATCTTGAAGCGCGATGCCGTTCCAAACGTGGTGTTGAATACCTTATTTAAATATACTCAACTCCAATCTTCGTTTAGTGTAAACAACATTGCTTTGGTAGCAGGTCGTCCACAAATGTTGAATCTAAAAGATTTGATTCACTATTTTGTAGAACACCGTCACGATGTGGTAGTGCGCAGAACCAAATACGATTTGCGCAAAGCCGAAGAGCGTGCCCATATCTTAGAAGGTTTGATTATAGCGTCAGATAACATTGACGAAGTTATTGCCCTGATTAGAGGTTCGAAAAACACCGACGAAGCTCGGGAGAAATTAATGACCCGTTTCAGTTTGTCCGACATTCAGTCGCGTGCCATTGTTGAAATGCGTTTGCGTCAATTGACAGGATTAGAGCAAGACAAATTGCGTGCTGAATACGAAGACATCATGAAATTGATTCAAGAGTTGAAAGCCTTGTTAGACAGCAAAGAATTGCGCATGGAACTCATTAAAACAGAATTGAATGAAATTCGCGACAAATATGGCGATGACCGTCGTTCTACCATCGAATATTCTGGTGGCGATGTGAGCATCGAAGATTTAATTGCCGATGAAAACGTGGTGATTACGATTTCGCATGCGGGTTACATTAAACGCACGAATTTATCCGAATACAAAACCCAAAATAGAGGAGGAGTTGGCCAAAAAAGTGCCGGTACCCGTGACCAAGATTTCTTGGAACACATGTATGTAGCCACCAACCACCAGTACATGATGTTCTTTACGCAAAAAGGAAAATGTTTCTGGATGCGCGTGTACGAAATCCCAGAAGGAAGCAAAACCAGCAAAGGCCGTGCGATCCAAAACTTAATCAACATCGAAAGTGACGATAAAGTAAAAGCCTTTATTTGCACCAAAGACTTAAAAGACACCGAGTACATCAACAACCATTACGTGATCATGGTAACCAAACAAGGTATCGTGAAAAAGACTTCGTTGGAGCAATATTCTAGACCGCGTGTCAACGGGGTTGCCGCAATTACCATTCGCGAAGATGACGAATTGTTTGAAGCCAAATTGACCAACGGCGAAAGCCAAATATTACTAGCTGTTAAGTCGGGTAAATTGGTTCGATTCGAAGAAGGAAAAACTCGCCCAATGGGAAGAACCGCCTCGGGTGTGCGCGGAATTACCTTGGCCGATGAGCAGGATGAAGTTATTGGAATGGTGTCGGTAAATGACATGAGCAGCGAAATTTTGGTCGTGGCCGAGAATGGCTACGGAAAACGTTCCAGCTTGGACGAATACCGCATTACCAACCGCGGTGGAAAAGGAGTAAAAACCTTGAACATCACCGAGAAAACCGGAAAATTAGTTTCGATCAACAACGTAACCGATGCCGATGATTTGATGATCATCAACAAATCGGGCTTAACGATCCGAATGGATGTGGCTGATTTACGCGTGATGGGTAGAGCGACCCAAGGTGTTCGTCTGATCAACATCAAAGGAAATGACTCTATTGCGGCGGTAACCAAAGTGATGAAAGAAGAAGAAGCGCCAGAAGGGGAAGGCATTGATGAAGAAGCATCAGAAGACGCAATCGAAGAGGGAGATGCCACGGTAACTTCAGATTCAGAGGAACCAACAGAAGAATAACTAAAAATACCATAAACATGAAAAGTAAGTATGTACTCCTTGCATCGGCTTTCGTATTATCTATGACTACGTTTGCCCAAAAGGACCAAATTAAAGCGGCCGAAAAAGCCTTAAAAAATGGCAATGCGGCAGAAGCCCTAATCAGTTTGTCTCAAGCCGATCCTTTATTGGAAGCAGCCACTCCCGCCGAAAAAGCACAATACCATTTTGTAAAAGGAAATGCGGCGCTCGATTTAGCCAACAAAAATGTAGATGTTTTCGCCAACATGACCTTGGCAGCCAATTCCTACAAACAAGTAGTTGAAATTGAAAAAGCTGCAGGTAAAGCTAAATTTACGGAGCAAGCTGCTGCGGCTTTAGTCAATTTAAAAAGCACTTTGATTAATAAAGCAGTTGAATCGGGTAACCAAAAGAACTACAAAGAAGGGGCCCTACTTTTGTATGCGGCCTATGAACTCGATAATGCGGATGTTGAAAAATTGTATTACGCTGCCAGTTATGCCGTGAATGCACAAGAATACGACACGGCTTTGTCTTATTACAATGAGCTAAAACGTTTAAACTATTCTGGCGAAGGAACAGCCTATTACGCCAAAAATGTCTTGAACGAGCAAGAAGAGTTTTTTGCCTCGAAAGAAGACCGCGATACAAAAGTAAAATTAAAATTGTATACCGATCCACGCGAAGAAGCAATTCCTTCTAAACGAGGTGAAATCTACAAAAACATTGCCTTGATCTTGTTGCAAAAAAATGAAACCGAAGCCGCCAAAACCGCTTTGGCTGAAGCGCGAGTAGCCAATCCTGATGATACGTCTTTAACCTTGGCCGAAGCCGATATTTACTTGAAATTACAAGATTTTGTAACCTACAAAAAATTGATATCAGAAGTATTGGCCAAAAACCCGAACGATGCCGATTTGGTCTACAATTTAGGTGTAATTTCATCCAAAACAGATTCTGCTGCCGCCCAGCAATATTACAAGCGTGCCATCGAAATTAAACCCGACTACATCAACGCCTATTTGAATTTGGCTATCCTCATTTTGGATGGAGAGAAAAAATTGGTAGACGACATGAACAAATTGGGTACTTCAGAAAAAGATATGAAAAAATATGAGGTATTGAAAAAACAACGCGACGGTTTGTTTTTATCGTCAATTCCTTATTTAGAAAAAGCCTACGAATTGAATCCAGCCAACGAAGATGTGGGTACAACCTTACTCAATGTGTACAGTGCCTTAGAGATGATGGATAAGAAAAAAGAATTAAAAGCCAAATTGGGTAAAAAATAATACCTTGATTACAAAACAAAAAAGCCATCTGAATAGATGGCTTTTTTTATGCAATAAAGTAAACTTACTTTTTATTAATCTTCACTGTTTCTGTGGCCGAACTGGTTTGCACTTTAAACAAATAGGTACCGGGTGCTAAGGATTCAATATTCATTTCGGCTTTGCGGTCGTTCACATTTTGCTGTAACACCAATTGACCCAAGAGATTGAAGGCGCTTATGGATTGAATCGTTTCTACCGCATCAAAATGCAATTCAGATTGTGCTGGGTTGGGGTAGTAGATGAATTTGCTTTTCGTTACTTGTGAAGTAGCCAAATTGGCACAGGTTACCGTGGCATTAAATCCTGAAGCGGTATTGGCTCCATCTGAATAAAACACGAAGGTTAATTTTCCAGACGCATCGGTTGAGGTTACGGTTCCCGGTGAATTGGTTCCCGTATAGCCGTATTGTTCGACGATATAAGGAGAAGTGGTGCTCGGTCCGTTGTAAATGGTTAAACGATCAATGCCATTTTCTAAATTGAACGAAGTAAAGGTTACCGAAACTTGATCTCCCGCATTAATCGGATTCATGGTGGTAGTGTAATATTCGCTGTTGCTGTAATTTCCTGTTGGACCTCCGGTATCAAAAAACACCCCATCTACACAGTGGTTAATTAAGGTGTTGAATGATTTGGTTACTAAATTCGAAAAAGTACTTGCGGCACAACTCGAACGCACATAAAAATCATAAGAAGAAAAGGAGTTTAATCCGTCAACGGTATAGGAATTGGTGTTAACTGTGGTATAAGTACCTGTTGATCCACTTCCGGCGGGCACTACCAGAACTTCAAATGAAGAAGCACCATTTGGGTTGGTCCAAGTAAAAGTAGCTCCGCCAATGGTAACATTAGACACAGAAACTACTAAATTGGAACTGCAATTGGTGGTAAACGAATTTGGTGAAGAATAGTCAGAGAAACCGCATTCGTTGGCTGCTTTTACTCGCCAGTAATAGGTGGTTCCGTAAAATAAATTCGTCAGATTGAGTTGATTTGTGAAGGACGCATAGGTTTGAACCGCTGTGCCAAAACTTGCGTCGGTTGAAACTTCGATGCTGTAACTGGCCACATTGTTTCCGATGTTTTCCCAAACTAGGGTAGTGGTATTGGTTGCAATAGTTGCCGCATTTACTGGAGTGGTTAGTGCTGGTCCAGCAACTTGTGGGCTTTGAATAATTAAAGTATAGAATAAATTGGTTGTAACGGCTCCAGCAGTAGCAACTACAGTTAGGTTATAGGTGCCTGCCGGAACGGTGTCTAAATTACTCAAGGTAATTGTATTAGCACCCGAAGCAGTTAATGAATCTACATTGAAACTAGCTGTAGCTCCTGCGGGCAATCCGCTGTAACTGAATTGCGCTACACCACTAAATGAAGGCTTGGCTTCTAATTGAAAATTAAAGGCTGTAGAGGCAGTGCCCGCACAAATTCGATTTGTCATCACTTCATTCGAGGAAAGCAAAATCGATTTTCCCTTGATGTTGCTGAGCAATAACGAATATTTTTGCAAGGCATTTAGGAGGTTGCCTTTGTGGTTTATCGTCACCGTATAGGTTCCAGCACCAGCGGCTACTTCAATTTTTTCTACATTATCTACTGTGTTATCGGCTTTGGTGGCTGCTGCAGTTACTTGTGCAGGATTTAATTTCCAAGGATAATTGATGGTCGTATTTTTTGAAATTCTAAAATCTAAATCATTGACTAACGCGGGTGCAAAATAATCTTCGATAGAATTATTTACAATGGTTGCCGTAGGATCAGTCCAACAAATAGTTCCGCTGATGGCTTTAGTGGCATCATTGGGTTCAAAATTAAACGTATAGGAAGCACCTTGGTTTAAGGTTGTTTCTTTTACCAAAGCATCAACTCCGTCGTTGGTGAGCAAAACAGCTGCGCGCTCGGCATTTAGTAAGCCCCAACCAAATTTATAATCCGGTCCTGTGGCTGATCCCGCTTCATCGGCGGTATGTATTGCTAAGCCACGTAGGGTAGCTGATCGCATGAATACACCTTTTAAGTTTTTGAAATGTTGTTGCAACAGCAGTAAAGTACCGGCTACGTTTGGAGAAGACATCGAAGTGCCATCATAGGAAGCATAAGAAGAATCGGAAGTTGAAGTAGACGAACGAACATTCACCCCTTTACCGCAAATGTCTGGTTTTACACGGCCGTCGTCTGTTGGCCCATAACTACTGAAGCTCGACATGACTACGCTCGAAGCCGAAGTATATGTGGTAACCTGATTTACAGCCGCCACGATAATCCCATTTTTTGAGGTGCTTTTTCCTGATAATAAATCATAGCCATTTTTGGCCGTATTGTAACCTGAATTTCTAGAATTTCCTGCCGAATTTACAAACAAATAGTAGGGAGCATTAAACATGATGTTGTCAAATGCTTTTGCCTCGGCATCGTATTTCCCCCATTTATATACCGGAACTGTTGCCGGATCGCTCCCATAGGAGTGGTTGGAAATCAATAAACCATTGGCAGCTGCTTGTGTAACTTCATAGGTGTCGGTGGTCCAGTCATAGGCCCGAAGATTGGCTTGGCTTGCCATACCTTTAGACGAGGGACTGGCTGTAGCATTTCCCATCATCGTTCCAGATACGTGAGTTGCATGATCTGAAACGGAAGTAGGATTGTCTACTTGGGTAACACGACCTGTAAGCAATTGATGGGTGCTGCGCACTTTCCCGCCATCCCAAATGCCAATGGTCATGTTCTGCCCATCGAGTTGTAAACCTAGGCTTCCGCCGGTATTCAAACGATTTGCTCGCGTAGTTAAGGCTGCACCTACGTTATCGGTAGTATAATAAATCGGATTATCAAATTCGTCTACGCTTACTAATTCAGAAATACCACCGTTGGGTTTCACAATAAATTCCTGCCAACCTTTCACAGCAGCCAGTTCGATTGCTCGGCGTTTGTTGGCTTTATAGATGGAATCATAAATCGGAGCAATTCTATTGAGTTCAGCTAGATTGGTTTCTGCTGCAATTTTTACTTTATCTGAATCGGTTTGTGCATGAGTAAAATGCATACAGGCAAGCGTAAAAAAGAATACTAATTTTAATTTCATAAATTTTGATGTAAATTTTTGCTAAAGTAACATTATAATCGGAATGACTAATAGGTACTCCACGTTAACAACTGTTAAATTATTTTTTTAATAACCCGAAGTTTATGGGTATGTTTATTGAGCTCTGCATTGTAAATTCCGAGATGATCTAACCGATCTACGCGAACTTTTCCGCTAGCATGAATGATGTAATTGTCTTCCATGATAATGCCTACGTGGATGATCTTTCCATCTTCATTGTCAAAAAAAGCCAAATCACCCGCTTCACTTTCTTCAATAAAACTCAAGGGAATTCCTTGCGAAGCTTGCTGAGAAGCGTCTCTAAGCAAATGATAGCCGTTTAATTTGTAGACCATTTGGGTAAACCCAGAACAATCAATTCCAAAGGGGGTTTTCCCGCCCCACATATAGGGTGCATTCAAATACATAAATGCAGTTGCAATAAGTTTAGATTTATCTTGAATGCCTGCAAGTTTCATTCCATCAAAACTCATTTGCTGCAGGTTTACAGTTGGGTTGGCTAAAAAAGAAACCGAGGCGCCCAAGGTAATGGGCAACAACTCATTATTAGGAAATGTAATGTACTCGACCAAATCACCATTTAATACAATAGGCAATTGGTTCAGTGCTTCAAATTCATCAGAACTCAGTAGCCGAAATTGCTTTTCGTCTATCCAACCTTCGTATTGGTCAAATTGCAACTTGATTTTGCGCCATTGTTTCTGTTTTTCAAGGATTGAGAAATGCTCCCCAAACAAAACTTGGGATACGATTTCACTTCGATCTGAAGGCTCTAAACGAAGTGGGATTACCGCTAAATTGCAAATTCCAAACATGAACTAGTAGATTGATTACGGGCGTTCTAGAACAATTGCAGAGGCACCACCACCGCCATTACAAATGGCCGCTGCGCCCAATTTGGCCTTATTTTGTTTCAGTACATTAATCAAGGTAATGATGATTCGCACACCCGAACAGCCCAACGGATGTCCTAAGGAAACGGCGCCACCGTTTACATTTACTTTGGCATTGTCTAAGCCTAAAATTTGGGCGTTGGCCAATCCAACAACCGAAAAGGCTTCGTTAAATTCAAAAAAGTCAACATCAGCAACAGTAAGTCCTACTTTGGCTAAGGCTTTAGGCAGCGCTTTTGCAGGAGCGGTCGTAAACCATTTGGGTTCCTGTGCAGCATCGGCGTAGCTTTTAATGTAGGCCAGGGGAGTGAACCCCATTTCACGGGCTTTTTCTTCGCTCATTAAAATCACTGCACCCGCTCCGTCATTGATGGTCGAGGCATTGGCCGCCGTAACCGTTCCTTCTTTGGTAAAAGCAGGATTTAAACTGGGTATTTTATCCAATTTTACATTGGTATATTCTTCGTCTTTACTTACGATGATTGGTTCTCCACGACGCTGCGGAACAGCAACAGGCACTACTTCATCATCAAATTTTCCTTCGCTCCAGGCTTGGGCCGAACGCTCGTAGGATTGCACAGCAAAGGCATCTTGCGCTTCTCTAGTTATGTTGTATTCGGAGGCACATAAATCAGCCGAAACTCCCATGGCTTGGTTGTCGTAGGCATCAGATAAGCCATCGCGTTGCATGCCATCAACCAAAGTTGCGGGTCCAAATTTATAGCCATTTCGAAGGTGGGTATAATGCGGAATCATACTCATGTTTTCCATGCCACCAGCAACAACAATTTGTGCATCACCAGCCATAATGGCTTGCGCACCTTGCATTACGGCTTTCATACCCGAAGCACACACTTTATTTACCGTGGTTGCAATTACAGAATTAGGTAAACCGGCGTGTAAGGCAGCTTGACGGGCAGGTGCTTGTCCTACTCCGGCTTGCACCACATTTCCCATAATAACTTCGTCAACTAGTGAAGGATCTAAATTGAGTTGTGCCAAAGCACCTTTTATGGCTGCAGCACCCAATAAAGGAGCGTTAACAGATGATAAAGCGCCCATGAAACTTCCAATTGGAGTTCGGGCAGCAGCTACAATAACTACTTTTGTATTCATGTTTGTTGATTTGTTTAATTTCTCACTTAGCCGCGAATTTAACCAAATTAAATTACACGCAAATGGTTTTGGCAGAAAAACAAGGGCCGGTAGGTAAGAGCACAGCCTTAGTTAGAAAGAATAATTGAATGCTACTCAAAAGTATCGTCTTTTAATTATGCTGATTTTAAATAAAAGTATAGATTCGCTAGAAATGAATTTATTGAGCATTTAGGATACAAAACAAATATAAAATAGATTTTACCGTGATTGATAACCCGAATGAATTGCCAGAAATGATTGACGATATAGTTTGTCTAAACGAAAATTTAATTCCTATCCCGTCCAAAAACAAATGGCTCTATCCAGATGATGAATTTGGCCAAATGCAAAAAGGAGTAGTGATAAACGATAAGGTTTACAGGTATGAAATAGTCAAAGAAATAAAAAACTCAACAGACACTTAGTTTTCTATTCTAGTGTTAGCTGAATAGCCGTTCCTTTTTTAAGTTGACTTTCAATGGCTAGTTTTGCCTTGATTTTTTCGGCTAATTTTTGAACCAATTGCAAACCCATGCCCATTCCAATTTCATTGGCGGTTCCTCGAGTAGAGGTATAGGTTTTGTTTAAAATTGAAGTAATTTGTTCGGCCGACATCCCCACACCTGAATCTGAAACTTGCAAGAGATTGTTTCTGTATTCTATGCGAATATTTCCATTTTTTGGTGTAAACTTGATTGCATTCGAAATAATATTTCTCAAGATAATTGACACTATTTCTTTATCGGCATATATAGTTGAATCATCGTCAACCTCTACCGTTAGTGAAATGTTTTTGGCAGAATAGGTGTTTTTGTATACAGCCAAAGTTGTTTCAATACATGTTTTAGCTTGAATAATCTCTGGCTGCACCTGAATGTCATTAAAATTAGATCGAGACCAATTTAAGGTAGTCTCCAGCATTTCTAAGACCTGATGCGACTGTTGATTTATGAGTTGTATGTAGGTTGTAAATTCTTCTTGTGACATGTCGTGATCTAAGGCCAAATCTGTAATGCCAATAAGGTTTGCCATTGGTGCACGCAAATCGTGTCCTAATACAGACAACATTCGGTCGTTGTTGCTGTTGATGTTTTTTAGCTCTTCTTGCAATTTGATTTCTTTATCCAAATCAATAAAGGCAACAACATGCAATCCATCAACTACTGAAGCTTTGATTTCATACCATTTTTTATTGCCGTTTTTGCAGGTAACATGAGAAATTTTCCGAACTAAAATAATTCCTGTTTTTTTAGAACTATTTTCTTCTTCGTCCCACACTTTAATCACATTATCTCTGTAAGTAGGGTCTGGATAAGCGTGTAAATACCAATCTTCAATGGTGGGGATCTCCTCTAAGGAGTACCCAATTTCATGTTTGAAACTTTCGTTGATGAAGGTATTTAAGTGCTGACCGTCAATAACTTCTGCAATAATAAACGGATAGGGCAAGAAATCGGCTACGTGGTGCAGATCAAATCGGGAGATAGAATGTTGAGTCATTGGGGAAGCAGAATTTTTTGGGGACTTAAAAATTTTGAGTCAAATTTAATTTAAATATTTTTATTCGGTTTATATAATCTGTAATTCCTATCTTAAATTATATTATAGTTAAAAAAAAGTTCGAAAAATAAGAATATGAAATTTTATGGGTGTTATTTTAGAGATAATGTATTTAATAATAGCTTGAAAGAGCAACCAAAATTCTTTAGTGATCCTCCAATTTTTAAACAATATGAAAACAAAAAAAGCAGAGAAATGCTCGAAGAACGAATGTTCTACATGTTATCTACGAATCAGTTAAAGCTATTCCGCAAAGCGCACGCCAAAGGATGTTGCTTTACAATAGCGGATTAAATTGAATTTATTGAGGTAGATGTGCAATTGGAAATGTAGTCACAACGCCTAAAGGCATTGTGCAAAGTGTTAAGGCAATAGAGTTACCTGGTTAATTAATTGCAGATGTTCACCACAACGCCTAAAGGCATTGTGCAAAGCGTCCCCAAGGATTTTGCTTTACAATAGCATATTTTAAACTGAATTTTTGAGGTAGATGTGCAATTGGAAATGTAGATACAACATCTAAAGGCATTGTGTAAAGTGTTAAGGCAATAGAGTTACCGGGTTAATTAATTACAGATGTTCACCACAACGCCTAAAGGCATTGTTCAAAGCGTCCCCAAGGATTTTGCTGGCGCAACATCCTTGGGCGGGACGCTTTGAAAACAAAAAAAGAGTAAAAACGCTCAAGTGAACTTGGACGTTTTTACTCTTTATTTTGTTTATTCGTGAACGCTATAGACTTGTTGTCCAACGAATTAATAGAATTTTTAGAAAAATTTGTAGTTGTATTATAAAAAAAACCAAAAAACTAAAATAAGAGGATACGTACAAAAGTCGAAATATGGATAATTTTAGTAATATATCTTGGTTCTTTGCCCTTACTATAATACAGGATAATATAAATCAAATTTTCAAATCATATAATGTCATTAATCTGAATCAGGATTTAAAAAAAAGTCCAATGTTTAATTTATGTGTTGAAATTTAATTTAAAAACAGAAAATACATCCACTACAAATTTTGTAAAATCATAATTTTTTTAAGGTATATCCTAAATAATTGACACTAATTAAAATCAATAAGGTGTTTATTTTCAACAAAAGCTACACTGCATTTTGGTTGCAGTCAAATTAATTATTTTTGGATTTATTTCAATCTGATTATTGTAAACTAATAAATTAGATATATTTCTGATTAATTAATTAGTTAGGTGGAAAAAAGTATTATAACACGAAAAATAACTACTCTAATATTAGTTCAATAAATCAATAAATTTACCTTTGAAGAACCTTAAATAACATCTAAAATTAATAAATTTTATTTCCCCAACATTTAAGATAAAATAATCAAATATTGCATGAAAATAATTAATGACTATTTAACTATTAAAGAATTTGAATCAATCATTTTTGATAAAAATTTGATAGATTTAAGTGATATTGTATTAAACAGAGTGAAGGAAAGTTTTAGTTTTTTAAAAGAATTTTCAGAGAATAAAATTATTTATGGTGTTAATACTGGTTTTGGTCCAATGGCACAATATAGAATCAAAGACGAAGACCGTATTCAACTACAATATAACTTAATACGAAGCCATTCTTCAGGAACCGGAAAGCCTTTGAGCGCACTTTTTGTCAAAGCATCTATCTTAGCAAGATTAAACACCCTCGCTATAGGTAATTCTGGTGTGCACCCATCTGTAATCTATTTAATGAAAGAGTTGATTAACCGAGATATAACACCTTTAATTTTTGAGCACGGCGGGGTGGGCGCCAGTGGTGATTTAGTACAATTAGCGCATTTGGCATTAGTTTTAATTGGAGAAGGAGAGGTTTTTTATAAAGGTGAAAGAAAATCGACCAAAGAAGTTTTTATTTTGGAAAATCTGAAACCGATTGAAGTAGAAATAAGAGAAGGATTAGCGTTAATGAATGGTACTTCAGTAATGACTGGTATTGGGGTAGTCAATTTACATTTTGCATACAAACTAGTAGATTGGTCTTTAAAATGTTCATGCGCTATTAACGAGATTGTGCAAGCATACGACGATCATTATTCAGCAGAATTAAATGATGCAAAACTACACCGCGGCCAACAAGAAGTAGCAAAAAGGATGCGGAAAAACCTTATTGACAGTGGTTTAATTCGAAAAAGAGAAGACCATTTGTATTATGGAGATAACAAAGAAGATGTTTTTAAAGAAAAAATTCAAGAATACTATTCCTTGCGCTGTGTCCCTCAAATCGTAGGGCCAATTTTGGAAACAATAGACAATGTGGCCACAGTTTTAGAAAACGAATTCAACTCAGCAAATGACAATCCAATTATTGATGTAAAAAACCAACAGGTGTATCATGGAGGTAATTTTCATGGAGATTATGTTTCTTTAGAAATGGACAAACTTAAAATTGTAATAACAAAACTAACAATGTTGGCCGAAAGACAATTGAATTATTTACTTAATTCAAAAATCAATGAGATTCTTCCACCTTTTGTTAATTTAGGAACCCTTGGCTTTAATTTTGGAATGCAAGGAGTTCAGTTTACAGCTACTTCTACAACTGCAGAAAACCAAATGTTATCGAATCCTATGTATATACACAGTATCCCAAACAATAATGACAATCAAGACATTGTAAGCATGGGAACAAATGCGGCAGTCATTACCGCAAGAGTGATAGATAATTCTTTTGAAGTTCTAGCCATCGAGTTAATCACAATAATTCAAGCAATAGATTGTTTGGAGCAAAAAGATTCGATTTCATCTGTTACTAGAAAAATGTATGATGATGTTCGAGCCATTATTCCAATATTCAAAAAAGACCAGGTGATGTATCCGTTTATTCAGCAAGTCAAGGATTATTTAATAAATAATTAGTAAGTAGGTATGTTTTAAATTAAAATCATAAAAAATGAAACTAAAAATTACTTTAATTGTGTTGTTAATTTCATCAATTGCAATTTCTCAAAATTATATTAGTATTAATCAATCTGGAGTTATTGCAACAGATGTAACTGATAAAAAACCTGCAAACATTAATGTATTCAGTAGTTGGAAAACTCATGCTAATATGATTGCATATGGAGGATCATCTTTAAAAAAGACTATACTTAATAAAAAGAAAAGAGAAGTAAATTTATTAGAAACACAACCAAAAGTTGATTTAGTTAAACAAACGTATAAAGATTCTGAACACTATCCTAATAAGATTGTTGATGGATGGCATTCTGTCATTGCTACTGATAGTTATAGCTATTGTTGTCCTGCAAAAGTTATGATTAAAAACAATGAAATTAAAGAATTTGTTTTGGAAAATTGGAGTAGATTATCATTGCCATTTAATGTTTTGTCAGCTATAAAAAAAGGTAAGGGTTTGATAAGTGTTGAATTTGAAGAAGAAACACTTACATTAGAATTATATTTTACAAATGATTTAGTTCAACCTTCAATTGTAGATAAACCATTGGATTCAGGTTTTGTTTCATTTTGGTGTGATTCAAAAAAAATTGATGACATAAAAATATTCATTGAAAAAAGGTATTACGGACAACTTGGCGCAGCGTTTTCTAATCAACCCGAATGCTCAGCTAATGGAACTATTACAATAGAATTAAAACCTGCAATTTATCATTTCACTGCTGCAGGAAGAGGAACCATTAATTGGGAAGGTGATTTTGAAGTAAAGGAAAATTTATGCTTAAGTTATTTATTGAATAAGATAAATAAAAGGGATTGACAATCATTTTTTTAATTGCATTTTGTAGTTTATTTTTATATAATAAGATTATGAAAAAAATATTTTTATTTAGTTTATTATTTTTATTTGTTCTATTTACTAATGCTCAAGAATTAGCATTAGTAAGAAAAGACGGTAAATTTGGTTATATTTCTAAAACTGGGGAATTTGTAATTCGACCAATATATAAAACTGCAAAAAACTTTTCAGATTGTCTAGCAGCTGCCGAAGTTAATGGGAAATGGGGTTTTATTAATTCTAAAGGAGAATGGGAGATTCCAGCCACATTTGATGATGCAAAGTATTTTGATAGCGGAATTTGTGTTGTTGCAAAAGATAAAAAATGGTTTTATATCAATAAAAAAGGAGAAACAGTTACAGCTCCAAATTCAGATAAAGTATATGATTTTGAAAACGGAATTGCTTTCATTAAACAACGAGATAAAGTAGGACTTATCAATGCTAAAATGGATGTAGTGTTAATTCCTAAATACGATGTTATTAAGTCATTTGAAAATGGTTTTGCAAGAGTACGAATCAATGATTTTTGGGGAATTATTGATATATCAGGGAAAGAAACTATTGAAGTTATTTATGATGAAATAGGTAATTATAATAAGAATAGTACTTGGGCAAAAAAAGGATCTAATTTTGGACTAATAATTGAAGGTAAATTTAAAGTAATTGAAGGAGTTGATAGAATTTGGGATTTCTTTCAAAATGATATTACTTATGCTCGAAAAAACGACAAAATAGGATTTATTGATTCAAATGGGAATTGGGTAATCCAACCGAAATTTGAAAAAGCTAAATCATTTGTGAAAAATTTAGCTCCAGTACAACTAAACGAAAAATGGGGCTTTGTTAATAGAAAAGGCGAAATAGCTATTGAATTTATATATAATGATGCTGAGGTTTTTAGTGCCGATGGTTTAGCACCGGTAAAGGCTGAAAACTGGGGTTTTATTAATGAAACTGGAAAGTTAATTATCCCAACAAAATACGGAATTACCGCTGGAGGATTTTCAATGTTTAAATTTGAAGAAAAAGGATTTATAAATGGATTAGCAAGGGTAAAAAATGAAAAAAAATGGGGGTTTCTTAAGACAGATGGTCAAGTATTAGGAAACCAATGGTTTGATAATGCCGAACCTTTTCTTAAATAATATTTAATATGAAGTGTGCTTTAGTAACAGGTGGTTCAAGAGGAATTGGAAGTGCTATTTGTCAAAAATTAGCAATAGATACAGAATATCATATTCTAATCAATTATCATTCCAATAAAAATGCCGCAGAAGAAACTTTGAAAGAGGTAATAAAAAATGGTGGAACCGGAGAAATAATAGCCTTTGACGTTTCCAATTTTGAGGAAGTCAAAGTTGTGTTAACCAATTGGCAAGATAAAAATCCGGAAGCTATCGTTGAGGCGATTGTAAATAATGCAGGAATTACAAAGGATGGTTTGTTTATGTGGATGAGTCCCGAAGATTGGTCAAGTGTTGTGAATACAAGTTTGAATGGTTTTTTTAATGTTACCAATTTTTTTATACAAAAAATGTTGCGTAACAAATATGGGCGAATTGTCAATATGGTTTCTGTTTCCGGTGTAAAAGGAACGGCGGGTCAAACAAATTATTCTGCTGCAAAAGGCGCTTTAGTCGCAGCTACAAAAGCTTTGGCACAAGAAGTTGCTAAACGAAATATTACAGTAAATGCTGTAGCTCCAGGCTTTATAAAAACAGATATGACCAGTCAATTAGATGAAATTGAGCTTATCAAATTAGTCCCTGTGAATCGTTTCGGAGAAGCAGAGGAAGTCGCAGATTTAGTCAGTTTCTTGGTTTCTAAAAAAGCCAGTTATATTACAGGTGAAATTATTAATATTAATGGTGGAATTTATTCTTAATTAGCAGACAATAGCAATAATGAGTAAAAGAGTTGTAATTACTGGAATGGGAATTTATTCTTGCATAGGAACCTCACTAGAAGAAGTTAAAGAATCTTTATATCAAGGAAAATCTGGTATTGGGATTGATCTTGAACGAAAGGAATTTGGTTTTCAATCAGCATTAACGGGGATTGTACCAAAACCTGATTTAAAAAGTATGCTTTCTAGAAGACAACGAATGAGCATTGGTCAAGAAACTGAATTTGCTTATATGGCTACTTCCGAAGCCCTACGAAACGCCAATATTGATGATGCTTTTTTTGACACCCATGAAGTTGGGATTATCTACGGTAATGATAGTGTTTCAGTTTCCATAATTGAAGCTACCGATATTATTAGAGAGAAAAAAGATACAGCATTAATTGGATCTGGCGCTATTTTTAAGTCTATGAATTCAACCATAACTATGAATCTCTCAACCATATTTCGATTAAGAGGAATCAATTTAACAGTTAGTGCTGCTTGTGCCAGTGGTTCACATTCGATAGGATTAGGGTATCATTTAATCAAAAGTGGTTTGCAAGAAATCATTATTTGTGGTGGGGCTCAAGAAATCAACAAATACGCGATGAGTAGTTTTGATGGTTTGGGTGTTTTCTCTCCTAGAGAAGATGAGCCAACAAAAGCCTCAAGACCCTTTGATTCGGGGCGTGATGGTTTAGTTCCTAGTGGCGGAGGCGCTACGATTATTCTAGAAAGCTATGAATCGGCAATAAATCGCGGGGCTAATATATTAGCAGAAGTGGTTGGATATGGATTTTCATCCAACGGAGGACACATTTCTAGTCCTAATGTTGAAGGACCATCAACTGCCATGAAAAGAGCTTTAAACGACGCAAATTTACATGCAAACGATATTGATTATATTAATGCTCATGCAACTTCTACGCCTATTGGAGACGAAAATGAAGCCAAGGCAATCTTCGAAGTATTTGGAGAAAAGAATCCGTATGTTAGTTCTACCAAATCAATGACAGGTCATGAATGTTGGATGGCTGGAGCTAGTGAGGTAATTTATTCAATACTGATGATGCAAAATGATTTTATCGCACCAAACATAAACATTGAAAATCTTGACGAAGATGCGTTAAAATTAAATTTAGTTAAAACAACATTAAACAAAAAATTTGATATATTTTTGTCCAATTCCTTCGGATTTGGTGGAACAAACTCAGCATTAGTTGTCAAGAAATTTATGTAATCTTATGAATAAAGAAGAAATAATTGAGAAAATAATTGGGTTTTTAGTAGCCGAATTTGAAGTCGATATTGAAGAAATTCAACCAGATTCTAATTTAAAGGATACGTTAAGATTGGATAGTCTAGATTATGTAGATTTAGTAGTATCTATAGAATCTAATTTTGGAGTAAAATTGGTTGAAGTTGATTTCGTTGGAATAGCCTCTTTTCAAAGCTTTTATGACTTAATCGAAAACAAGTTAAAAGCCAAAATAATTAATGACTAAATGGGAAGGAAAATCAAAGGGAACTGTTCTTGGATATAAAATTTTTGTTTTTTTTATCCGCAAAGCAGGAATTCAATCAGCTTATTTTATTCTATATTTCGTTGCTTTTTATTATTTTATTTTTCTTAAAAAAAGCAACAAATCAATTTTTTATTATTTTAAAGATAGATTGGGCTATTCTTATTTTAAATCAATAAGAATGGTTTTTAAAAGTTATTATACTTTCGGACAAACTATTATCGATAAAGTATCTATTTCAGCTGGAATGCGAAATAAATTCACATATGAATTTGAAGGGGACAATATCCTGAGAAACCTTTTACAAGAAAAAAAAGGCGGAGTATTAATTAGTGCTCACATAGGAAATTTTGAAATTGCCGAACATTTTTTTAGCGAAATTGATATCAATTTTAATATCAATATTGTGACATCCGATTTAGAGCACTCCGCGATAAAAAACTATCTCGTAAGCATTTCCAAAAAACCTCCAATTAAATACATAATTATTAAGGACGATTTATCACATATCTTCGAAATTAATAGCGCTTTAGCCAGAAATGAATTTATTTGTTTAACAGGTGACCGCTATTTTGAAGGAGTAAAGACTTTAAACGAGAACCTATTGTGCAAAACAGCCAAATTTCCAGCAGGTCCTTTTTTAATTTCATCTAGACTAAATGTTCCGGTTGTTTTTGTGTATGTAATGAAAGAAGCAAATATGCATTACCATCTATATACCAGAAAATCTAATGTGAAACATCGTGATGAAGTAGGGTTATTAAAAGCATATGCCGAGAGTGTAGAAACCATATTGCAAAAATACCCTTTGCAATGGTTCAATTATTTCGATTTCTGGGATCAGATTTAATTATATTAAATTCTACAAAAACTAAAACATCCACTTAGTAATCCTGTTTTTTTAATTTGACGCAATTTCATAAGATTATGGAAACATTCGATTCGATTATTATTGGTTCAGGCGTAGGAGGTTTAGCAACTGCAATTTGTTTAGCAAGGGCTGGGCAAAAAGTAGTAGTTCTCGAGCAACATTATGTGCCCGGAGGATGGGGACATAGTTTTACTTTAAACGGCCAACGATTTAGTCCTGGTGTGCATTACGTTGGACTAATAGCTGAAGGACAATCTACTAATGAATTGTATCGAGGACTTGGCATTGCTAACGATATGGTTTTTTTTCAAATGAATCGAAAAGGCTATGAACACTGTTTGATAAATGGAGAAACCATCAATTTTCATGCAGGAATTGAAAATTTAAAAAGAACTCTATCAGATAGATTTCCAAAAGAAGAAAAAAATATAAAAAAATACCTGACTTTGGTTGAAAGAGTAAGTTACGAACTCCAATTAATACCTAAACTAAAAGGCTGGTGGCAAAAAATTACGGTTCCTTTTCGTACCAAACATTTCGGAAAGTTTGCTTTATTTTCATTAAAAAAAGTGATTGGTTGGCATGTGAAAGACCCCTTATTAAAAGCGGTTTTAAACATTCAATGCGGCGATCACGGTTTGTCTCCTAATCGCGCTTGCTTCCCCGTGCATTGCTCTGTTATGAGTCATTATTTTGATGGCGGATTTTATCCTATGGGTGGCGGCGGCGGAATTATTAAAGCTATGACCACTGGTGTTAAAAGAAATGGGGGCGAAATTAGAGTAAAACAAAGCGTATCGAAAATCCTTATTGAAAACAAAAAAGCGATAGGCGTTCAACTAAAAGACGGGCAACAAATTTTTGCAAAAACTATTGTATCCAACGCCGACCCTTCGATTACGTATTTGAATTTAATCGGGAAGGAGCATTTAAGCAAAGGTTTGATTAAAAAATTAGAAAAAACGAAGTATTCCGTCACCTCGTTAATTTTGTTTCTAACGTTAGATATGGATGTGACCCAATTCGGCATTGATTCCGGAAATATTTGGATGATGAAAGACGAAAATGATGACCAAAATTTCGACAATTTAATGAACCAACCCATTACCGAAGGCGATGATTTTCCGGCCATATTTATTAGCTGCACCTCCATAAAAGATCCTGTTAGTTTTAATGGGAGGTACCACAATTTTGAAGTAGTGACCTATGTCAATTACGATCAATTGAGCGAATTTAATGGATTAGAAGATTATCACAACGATAGGTATAAAGCGTTCAAAGAAATAGTCATCAACAAACTGATGAATAATCTGGAAAAAATCATTCCAAACGCTAAAAAACATGTTGTACAAGCAGAATTAGGGACGCCAAAAACCAACGAATTTTACATTAATTCTACAAGAGGTAATGTATATGGTACAGAAAAAACACTCAACCAAGTGGGGCCTTTCTCTTTTAAAAACAAAACTGAAATAGAAAACTTTTTTCTTTGTGGTTCCAGTACATTATCTCATGGGGTTAGTGGTGCTACCCATTCAGGAGTGTCAGCTGCAAGTGCTATTTTAAATTGCAAACCCGATGACTTGCTCGTTAAAAATCTAGATCAAAAATTACGAATTTACGATGCAGAAGATGTTTCAACATGGCCAGAATGGGTGCATAAAAAAAGATCTGACAAAATCAGAAAATTTAAAGAAAACTGAATAACAAACAGAAATATTTAAGTTTATATTTTAAAAATTCAGGAATGAAAAACGTATTGGTTATTTATTATTCGCAGTCGGGGCAATTGGAGACAATTGCTAGAACAATCGCAGAGCCACTAGAAAACGATAAAGATTGTTGCGTCACTTTTTATGAAATCGAATTAGAAAAGCCATTTCCGTTCCCATGGAATAAAGCTGCTTTTTTTGATTCATTTCCGGAGTCTTTTTTGCAAATTCCAATTGCATTAAAGCCAATTCCTCAATTTATTCTAAACACCCAGTATGATTTAATTTTATTGAATTACCAAGTTTGGTTTTTAACGCCTTCAATTCCGATTAATTCATTTTTAAAAAGCACCGACGCAAAAATTATTTTAAATAATACACCTATAATTACAATAAGTGGTTCAAGAAATATGTGGGTGATAGCACAAGAAAAAGTCAAATTGTTGCTTCAAGAAAACAAAGCAATTCTAAAGGGAAATGTTGCTCTGGTTGATCGAGTAGGTAATTTAATTAGTGTCATCACAATAGTAGAATGGATGTTTTCAGGAGCGAAAAATAAATACCTCGGCATTTTCCCTTTGCCTGGAGTTTCAGAAAAAGACATTATCGAATCGTCTAAATTTGGAGTGGCTATTTTAGGAAGTCTGAAAGAAAATAATTTAAATGATTTGCAATCAAAATTAATCGCGCTTAACGGTGTGAAAATAAGCTCGTATTTGGTTAGTATCGACAAAACCGCTAACAAAATATTTAAAAAATGGTCTAATTTCATTTATTCTAGAAAAAAATCAAGGAAAATCTGGTTAAAAGTATTTAATGTTTATTTGTGGCTCGCAATTTGGTTAATCTCACCAATTGTATATATATTGCATCTTATTATATTCCCTTTCAAATTATTTAAAATCAAGAAAGAAACCAAATATTATCAAGGGGTTTCGTAGTTTTCATATTATGTTTGACGTATACATTACAAAAACCGGAAGATATCTACCAAATGACCCTGTTTCAAATGATAAAATGGAAGAATATCTGGGACTTATAAATGAAGTTGCATCTAAAGCTAGAAGAATCATCCTAAGAAACAATAAAATCAATACTCGACATTATGCATTAAATAAAAAAGGAATTAGTACTCATACTAATGCTGAGTTAACTTTTTATGCCATTCAAACTTTATTCGACGAGACTTTTACGAATCAAGACATGGAGTTGCTTTCGTGCGGAACTTCAACACCCGACAATTTTTTGCCTTCACATGCTGCGATGGTTCATGGATTATTGAAAAACAAATCCGTCGAATTAAATTCTTCGACTGGAGTTTGTTGCGCGGGAATGAATTCTTTAAAATTTGGCTACCTTTCTATCAAAGCAGGGAATACTAAAAATGCTATTTGTACCGGTTCTGAAAGAGTTTCTTCATGGACAACTGCCGATAAATATGAATACGAAGTCATTAATTTAAAAAACCTAGAAGAGCAACCAATTATTTCGTTTAAGAAAGATTTTTTACGTTGGATGTTGTCTGATGGTGCTGGAGCATTTCTATTAGAAAATAAACCTAGAGGCCCAATTTCTCTCAAAATGGAATGGATGGACGCCTATTCTTACGCCTTTGAATTGGAAGCGTGTATGTATGCTGGCGGCGACAAATTAGAAAACGGCGAAATCAAGCCTTGGAGTGATTACCATCCAGATCAATGGCTAAAAGAATCAATTTTTGCTATTAAACAAGATGTCAAGTTACTGGATAAAACTATTTTAGTAAAAGGAGCTGAAAGCATGTTCAATGCCTTAAAAAAAAACAACATAACTTCAGAACAAATTGATTATTTCTTACCGCATGTTTCCTCATATTATTTTGTAAATGGTTTAAAAGAATATCTAGAGAACAAAGGAATACATTTACCTAAAGAAAAATGGTTTATGAATTTAAAACGAGTTGGAAACGTTGGTTCTGCATCGATATACTTAGCCTTAGACGAATTAATGACTTCAGGAAAGCTAATAAAAGGAGACAGAATTCTTTTATCCGTTCCTGAAAGCGGCCGATTCTCTTTTGCCTATGCATATTTAACAGTTTGTTAAAATAATGGAACAATCTAATATTCTATTTCAAAAAAAATTTGTGGAAAATTTACTACCACAAAAATCTCCTTTCGTAATGGTAGATAAGATATATGCTTACTCCGAAAATACAATTGTTTCAGGATTGAAAATCCGAAAAGAAAATATTTTCTTTCACAGCGGAATCCTTGTTGAATCAGGACTAATTGAACACATGGCGCAATCGGTAGCGCTTCATACAGGTTATCAATTTTTCTTAAAACAAAAACAAGCACCAACTGGATATATTGGCTCAATTAAAGAAATCGAAATTTTTGAATTACCAATATTTGGAGATGAAATTAAAACGACAGTTACCATTCTTCATGAGTTTGCAGGAATAACATTAGTTGCTATTTCTTCGACATTAAACGATCAAGAAATAGCCAAAGGGCAAATGAAAACCATTTTAGCAAAATAATTTTCAAAAACTATGGATTCTACTATTGATATCAAATATTATTTACCACATCGTGCACCAATGCTTATGGTAGATATGATTTTAAAAATGGACGATGTAACAGTAGAGACGTTTTTTAAAATTAAATCAGATAATATTTTTATTCAAAACAATAATTTTATAGAAGCAGGATTAATTGAAAATGCTGCGCAAACCTGTTCCGCTATTGTAGCTAAAGATTATTTCGTAGACGAAAATAATAAAGACAAAAACAATGTAGATATAATTGGATTTATCAGCTCTATCAAAACGCTAAAAATACTGGCACTTCCAAAAGTTGATAATACCATTACTACATTTGCTACTTTAGTATCTAAATTTGTAACCGAAAACTATACGCTTTGTACGATGCATTGTAAAACGTTTATAAACGACCACTTGCTTTTGGAAGGAGAAATAAATTTATTTATTCAAGAAAATTCAAAATCAGTAATATAGCTAAAATCACATTTAAATAAGGAGTATCTTTATCTAAATTGAAAAATTGAACCCAAAGAATCAAATGAAAAAAAAGGAAGTACCTCAAGATCAAGGAAATCTTTCCATAAGTAATTTGAAAGAATTGGTTTATGCTACCGATGAAAAAGGAAATTATACCACTGCTTTAAGTTCAGGTTGGGAGCCCAAAACGATTGCGCTTTCAAATTCGATAGACGAAATTAACGGACGTATAGCTTTCGCTAAAGACCAAGTTAAAAAAGGGGAAGCTAGTCCAATTGTCTATTTTATGGAATTACATAAAATGGATGTCGGAATTTTATCTAGTTATGTCGGAATTTGGAAATGGCGTGTGAAAAGGCATTTCAAACCTACTGTTTTCAAAAAACTAAACGATTCGATTTTATTGAAATATGCCGAAACATTTGAAATTTCGTTATCGGAATTTAAAAATTACGAACCAAACTAATGGAAGCCAATTTCACTCATCATCAATCAGCGCATTGTGAAAATGGAGTCGCTTCTAATTTGTTAAAGCATAATGGGCTTACTATTAGTGAGCCAATGGTTTTCGGAATTGGCTCCGGTTTGTTTTTTGTATACTTGCCTTTTATTAAAGTAAATTATGCACCTGCAATCAGTTACCGCCCAATGCCTGGACAAATTTTCACCAAACTGGCTAAGCGTTTAGGGTTAAAAATAAAAAGACAAAAATTTTCAAGCGTTTCAAATGCAAATAAGGCTTTGGATGAAAATTTAAAAAAAAACATTCCTACTGGCTTGCAAGTAGGAGTTTACAATTTGTCCTATTTCCCGGAAGAATATCGTTTTCATTTTAACGCCCATAATTTAATTGTCTATGGAAAAACTGTAACCAATTATTTAATAAGCGACCCCGTTATGGAAAACGTAACGACCTTATCGCATGCCGAATTGAATAAAGTGCGTTTTGCCAAAGGTGCTTTTGCACCGCGCGGACAAATGTACTATCCGATTCACATACCCAAAGAAGTCGATTTTAAAAGTGCAATTATTAAAGGAATTAATAATACCTGTCGCGATATGCTGGCTCCAGTACCCATTATTGGCGTTCGAGGTATAAAATATGTTGCTAAACAAATTCGCAAATGGCCGATTAAATACGGCACTAAAAAAACAAATCATTATTTGGCGCAAATGGTACGCATGCAAGAAGAAATTGGAACTGGTGGCGGAGGTTTTCGATTTATATATGCTGCTTTTTTACAAGAAGCGTCAGTAATTTTAGAAAATGAAAATCTACAAGAATTGTCGCTTGAAATGACCGCTATCGGTGATTTATGGCGCGATTTTGCTGTAAATGCATCTCGAGTTTTTAAAAACAGAAGCATTCGAGAAGATGAATATAATATCATCGCAGACGAACTTTTTGCCATTGCCAACAAAGAAGAAGAGTTTTTTAAAAAATTAAAAAAAGCAATAAATTAAATCAAATCTTGCAATCCATTATACAAATAAAATCCCTTTCCAAAAAATACAAAGATGCTGATATGTTTTCTTTGGACAATTTGACATTGGAAGTAAAAGAAGGGCAAATCTTCGGACTATTAGGTCCGAATGGTGCAGGTAAAACCACCTTAATTTCTATGCTTTGCGGATTGGTCAAGCCTACTTCCGGAAGTTTTACTATTGACCAATTAACGTTTGCAAAAAATACAGACGATATAAAAAAAATTATTGGAATTGTGCCTCAAGAATATGCGTTGTATCCCACTTTAACCGCAAGTGAAAACCTGATGTATTTTGGCAGTATGTACGGAATGAAAGGCGCTGCCTTAAAAGAAAAAGTAATCGAAAGTTTGGAATTTTTAGGATTATTGAATTTTGCCGACAAACGAATTGAAACTTTTTCGGGCGGAATGAAGCGTCGCGTTAATTTGATAGCCGGGATTTTACACCATCCCAAAGTGTTGTTTTTAGACGAGCCTACTGTAGGTGTTGATGTACAATCGAAAAACGCCATCATCGATTATTTAAAAAAATTAAATGCAGGTGGAACAACGATTATTTATACCTCGCACCATTTATCAGAAGCACAAGATTTTTGCACCGATATAGCGATTATAGATCGAGGTAAAGTTTACGCAGAAGGAAGTCCGGCTGTATTAATTGCGAATACTCCAAATGCTAGAAATTTAGAAGATGTTTTTATTGAATTAACAGGAAAAGAATTAAGAGATGCTTTATAAACTCTACATGTCGGTTTATAAAGAATTCCTCCTGCTTAAGCGAGATATAGGCGGTGTTATTATTTTGTTTTTGATGCCCTTGGTTTTGATTGTTACGGTTACTTTAATTCAGGACATTACTTTTAAAAAAGTAAACGATTCAAAAATCCCGATTTTGTTAGTGAATAATGATAATGGAAATGCTTCCAAACAAGTTTTAGACAACCTTAATAAAAGCGAAGTTTTTAGCGTTGTTACACAAATTGAGGGTAGTCCGATTTCTGAAATACAAGCTAAAGAAGCAGTTTTTAAAGGGAAATACCAATTTGCAATTGTTATTCCGAAAAATTTAAGCTCCGACTTACAAACTAAAATCGATCAAAATGTCGATAGAATTTTAGGTAGTTTCGGACTTGCAGATTCGCTTTATAATAAGAAAACGCCTATAATAATTTCCCAAAAAGAAGTCAACCTTTATTTTGATCCTGCGGTGCAAATTAGTTTTAAAAATGCCGTTATGAGTGCTATTGACAAGATGATTTCTCAAATTGAAAACCAATCGATTTATGCAGCATTTGAAAGTCAATTAGGTTATACTAAAACTAGTTTTGAACAAAAAAGTTTTATCATTTTCAAAGAAATTATTCCTAAAATCGGCAATAAAGAAATCATTCCCAACTCTGCACAACACAATGTTCCAGCTTGGACGTTGTTTGCAATATTTTTCATCGTGATTCCATTGTCTATTAACATTGTCAAAGAAAAATCACAAGGAACCTTTGTGCGTTTGCGAACCAATCCGGTTTCTAACTTCATAGTTTTGGGCGGAAAAACGATTGCGTATTTGATTATTTGCATGATACAGTTTTACATGATGATTGCAGTGGCGATGTTTTTATTTCCACATATAGGTTTGCCGGCATTAAATGTTGATGGAAATTTAGGATTAATGAGTATCGTAGCTTTATTCTCTGGATTTGCAGCAATTGGTTTCGGAATTTTACTCGGAACTATTGCCAAAACGCAAGAACAATCGGCACCTTTTGGAGCTACAAGTGTTATTATTTTAGCTTCCATTGGCGGCGTGTGGGTTCCGGTTTTTGCCATGCCCAAAATAATGCAAATTGTTGCCAAAGCATCACCAATGAATTGGGGATTAAACGCTTTTTATGACGTGATTTTAAGGGATGGAAATTTTCTAGAAATTCTGCCAGAAATCAGTTTTTTATTCATATTTTTCGCTATAACTATTACAATTTCTTTGCTTTATGATGAAAAAAAAAGAACAATATAATTTAGCTAACACTTTGACCATTTCTAAAGATATTCGAGTTCGTTTTAATGAAACCGATCCGCTTGGAATTGTCTGGCATGGTTATTATATCACTTATTTTGAAGACGGTCGCGAAGCTTTTGGTCGCCATCACGGGATTTCATATTTAGATATTCATGAACACGGATATACGACCCCTATAGTCAAATCGGTTTGCGAACACAAATTATCGCTTCGCTACGGTGATGTAGCTCGAATAGAAACGACAATCGTGGATACCCCAGCCGCAAAAATGATCTTTCATTATACAATTTATGATGCCAAAAATGAAATTGCTAGCACCGGTGAAACGATTCAAGTTTTTCTAGATATTAATGGTGATTTAATGTTGACGAACCCCCCCTTTTACGAAGCGTGGAAAAGAGAAGTTGGACTTTTAAAATAACATGAATAGAACCGTTTATATATCCGAAACCAATTGCATTACTCCTCTCGGATTTGATGTGGCTAATAATATAAAGAATATTGAAAATGGTATTTCAGGTATCGAAAAGAAGCTAAATCGGTCGTTAATGGAAAAACCGTTTTATGCAGCTTCAATAGACGAGAACGATTTAGAAATTGCTTTTACTAAAATAGAGTCAGACAGCAACTTCACAAAGCTCGAGAAAATGATGATTTTGGCATTACATCCAATGTTTAAAAATCATAAAGTAAATAGTCGAACGGCACTTATTGTATCTACAACTAAAGGTAATATAACCGCACTAGAAAAGAATTCTGAATTAGAATTTCAAAAATCAACTTTGTATGAATTAGCCAAAACAATTGCAGATTATTTCGGATTCACCTGTGAACCTATTGTAGTTTCTAATGCTTGTGTTTCTGGAATTTTATCAGTAGCTGTTGCTAAAAGAATAATTCAAAGCAAAATGTATGATCAAGTTTTTATTGTCGCTGGAGACACTATTTCTGAATTTGTAATATCTGGATTCAACTCTTTTCAAGCCATGAGTAATTTGCCATGCAGGCCATATTCAAAAAATAGAGATGGTGTCACATTAGGAGAAGCTGCTGCTGCAGTTTTAGTAACAAGCAATAAAGAAAATGCAAAAGTCATCATTTTAGGCGATGGATCCATTAATGATGCCAACCACATCTCAGGACCTTCAAGAACAGGTGAAGGATTAGTAAGAAGTATCGAAAGTGCTTTTAAAGAGGCAAATATTGATTCAAATAAAATAGATTATATATCTGCTCACGGAACTGCAACACCTTTCAATGATGAAATGGAAGCAATTGCATTTAACCGTTTGGGGCTTGAATACGTGCCTACAAACAGTTTAAAAGGCTATTACGGACATACTTTAGGTGCTTCTGGATTACTAGAGACTGTTATAGGAATTGCGTCAGTAGAACAAAAAAAGATTTTCAAATCGTTAGGTTTTGATGAAATGGGAGTAAGTCAAGATATTGCCATTATTAAGATTAACGAAAACAAAGCAATCCGATATTTCTTAAAAACAGCTTCCGGGTTTGGTGGATGTAATACAGCAATTGTTTTTAAAAAAGTAAATTAATTTTGAAAAATAAACATTACATACATTCTTATTGCAGTATTCAAAAGTGTAAAATTTCTTTGAATGGGAATGTTGTTTTTTCATCTGAAGAACCCGAATTTTCTACTTTTTCTAAAAATGCGTATCAAAACTTCGAGATGAATTATCCAAAATTTTTCAAAATGGATAATTTAAGTAAACTAGCTTTTATGGGAGCAGAGCTACTTTTGGGAGGAGTAATTGATAACTCAAATGAAAATAATATTGCCCTAAATTTCTCTAATAAGACATCAAGTTTGGATACCGATTTAAAACATCAAAACTCTATTACTGATAAAGAAAACTATTTTCCAAGCCCTTCGATATTTGTCTATACCTTGCCGAACATTTGCCTCGGAGAAATTAGTATCAAACACCAATTGAAAAGTGAAAATTGTTTCTTTATATTTGAAGAATTCAATTCAGAATTCACTGTCAATTATGCAGACATTCTTTTAAACACTAACAAAGCCGATCAAGTACTTTCCGGTTGGGTTGATTATTTAAATGAAGATTACAAAGCGTTTCTATATTTAATTTCTAAAGAAGAAAGTGCAACAATACACAACAAACAAGTAATAGAAACATTATTCAATAGTTAAAACATGGAAGCATTAAAAGAAGTATTAAAAGAAAAAATTATTACTGTTTTAAATTTAGAAGACATCACCGTATCCGATATTAATGACAACGACCCATTATTTGGAGATGGTTTAGGATTAGATTCTATCGATGCTTTAGAATTAATTGTCATGTTAGATAAAGATTACGGAATCAAATTAGTAGATCCGAAAGAAGGGAAAAATATTTTTCAGTCTATTGAAACTATGTCAAGTTATATTACCGTAAACAGAACAAAATAATAAGATCAAAAAAACGAATGAAAGGAGTTGCAATCACAGGCATGGGAATTATTTCTTCTATTGGAAATTCGGTAGAAGAAAATTATTTCGCTTTGCTAAAAGGAGAGAAAGCAATTACAACCATTGCCAATATTGCTACCATTCACAATAAAGTGATGAAAGTGGGTGAAATTAAAAAAACCAATCAAGAGTTAATTGACGAACTCCAGCTTTTACCTAACAACAATTATTCGAGAACGGCACTTATCGGCACTTACGCCGCAAAGCAAGCAGTTAAAAATGCAGGAATAACTTCGATAAATGAATACAAGACAGCATTGATTTCGGCTTCAAGTGTTGGCGGAATGGATATGACAGAAAAATATTATTACGAATACTTCGAGAATCCAGAAGTTGTAAAATACATCGGAGCACACGATGGAGGTGATGTGGCTCAAAAAATTGCTCAAGAATTAGGATTAAAAGGAATGGTTACTACGATTAGCACAGCGTGTTCATCAGCTGCCAATGCTATTATGTTCGGCGCGAGATTGATCCAGTCAGGAAAATTAGACCGAGTGATTGTAGGAGGAACAGATGCTTTAACCAAATTTACTATCAACGGATTTAAAACCTTAATGATTTTATCAGATTCCTATAATTCACCTTTTGATAATGATCGTAATGGACTAAACCTTGGAGAAGCCGCGGCATATCTTGTTCTAGAATCAGATGTTATCATAGCAAAAGAAAACAAAAAAGTCTTGGCTTATGTTTCTGGTTTCGGTAATGCCAATGACGCTTTTCATCAAACAGCTTCTTCTGAAAATGGGGATGGTGCCTTCTTAGCAATGCAAAAAGCATTTCAGGTAGCGAATTTAAAACCAGAACAAATTGATTATATTAATGTTCACGGAACAGCAACACCAAATAACGACTTGTCAGAAGGGCGAGCCATTATTAGAATTTTTGGAGAAAATAATATCCCAGATTTTAGCTCTACCAAACCGTTCACTGGACATACACTTGCCGCGGCCGCAGCAATTGAAGCAGTTTACAGTGTTTTGGCGATTCAATATAATGTGGTCTTCCCGAATTTGAATTTTAAAACACCGATGACAGAATTCAATATGATACCTCAAACGACCTTAAAACATAAAAATATAGACCACGTATTGTCCAATTCATTTGGTTTTGGAGGTAATTGTTCGACAGTGTTATTTTCAAAAAGCTAATGAAAAAAACGTATATCAATGGAATAGGATCAATCTCCGCTCAAAAAACGCATGACACAGTTTTTTTGGAAGATTATGTGCTTTCAGAAGAAGAAAACGTCCTACGAATAAACGTACCCATTTATAAAAATTTTATCGCTCCAGCTGCAATTCGAAGAATGTCAAAAGGTGTAAAAAACGGAACTGTTGCCGCAGCATTAGCAATGAATGAAGCCGATGTTCATGAACTTGATGCCATTATTACTGGAACAGGAATGGGTTGTATTGAAGATTCTGATAAATTTTTGAAAGCATTAATCGATAATAATGAAGAATTCCTTACGCCGACTTCTTTTATCCAATCGACACACAATACAGTAGGTTCGCAAATCGCTATGGGATTGCAATGCAAAGCGTATAATTTTACATACGTCAATGCCGCAGTTTCGTTCGAATCAGCTTTAATGGATGCAAAAATGTTGCTTGAAGAAGAGGAGGGAGGCACAATTTTAATCGGAGGAGTTGATGAAATGAGCGATTATACAGCGTCACTTTTTAAATTGGCGGGATTCATTAAAAGTGAAGAAGAAAAACCGTATTCTGTTTTAAACTCGAAATCCACAGGCGCTGTTTATAGCGAAGGCGCTACTTTTTTTGTGATTGAAAATCAAGTCAAAGAAACTACTTATGCCGAAGTTTTAGATATTGATATAATCAATTCTATAGAAATAGAAGAAGTGGAGACGCATGTCGTCAAGTTTTTAAAAGCCAATAAATTAAATATTTCCGACATTGATGTCATTATTTTAGGTCTTAATGGAGATATTGTTTTTGATGCATTTTATAAAACACTTTCCGAAAAGACATTTTCAAACACTCAACAAGTTTATTACAAACATTTGAGCGGCGAATATAATACAGCTTCTGCATTTGGATTGTGTGTAGGTGCCAAAATTATTAAATTCCAACATATCCCTGAAGTGATTAAAGTAAATTCGCTTAAAAAAAAGAAATACAAAAACGTACTTTTATACAATCAGTATAGAGGAATCGACCATAGTTTTACTTTAATTTCGGATGTTAAATCATAACAAAATAAAACTAATCTTTTTGGCCATTTTTATGCTTTTGGCCGTAATGCTGTTTTTTAATAAAATAGAATTTTGGTTTTTCGGCTTTTTTGGATTACTATGGTTTTTAACCTCATTAATTGGGTCTTCCTTAATTCAATCTAACTATCACGTAAAAGCCTATTGCAGTAATACTAAGGAAACACAGAATCGGATTGCCATAACTTTTGACGATGGGCCGAATGAAATGACGGTAATAATTTTAGAGGTTTTAAAAAAACACAATGCTAAAGCCACTTTTTTTTGTATTGGGCAAAATATAGAAAAACATCCGGAAATTCTTAAGCAAATTGATAACGAAGGGCATTTCATAGGTAATCATTCCTACAGTCATTCTCGTTTTTTTGACTTTTTTAGAAAGCGGCAAGTACTTCAAGAAATAAACGATACAAATGCGCTAATAGAAAAAATAACAGGAAAAAATGCTCGGTTTTTCCGACCGCCTTATGGCGTGACCAATCCGTCTATTCGAAGAGCGTTAGCGGTAACAAAGCACAAAGTCATCGGCTGGAATATTAGGTCACTAGATGCGGTGATTCGAAATGAAAAAACGATTTTATATCGTATTACAAAACGAATTAAACCAGGCGGAATTGTGCTTTTGCACGACACTTCAATGCATACTGTGAATGTTTTGGAACAGTTAATGGTAATTCTACGTAAAAAAAAATATGAAGTAATTTCGATAGAACAACTTTTAAATTTGAAAGCTTATGAAGATTAAAACCTGTTTTATAATTTCAATATTATTTGGAAGTTGGTTGTCATTTGCACAAGATCAAAAAATGACCGCTGGCGAAATGATTGCATTTAAGCAAAGTGTAAATGAAGTTTCTATGAAAATTAATACTTTAAGTACTGATTTTGTTCAATACAAGCATCTTAATTTTTTATCTAAAGAGATTGAAACCTCAGGAAAAATGGTTTTTAAGGAGCCGTACTTATTGCAATGGCAATACAAAAAACCATATAACTATTTGATTGTTTTCAAAAATGGAAAAATTTTAATTAAAGATGAAGGAAAGAAAAGCGAAATTGATATAGGAAACAGTAAAATCTTTACCAAAATTAACAAATTAATTGTCGGAAGTGTAAGTGGTAATTTGTTTGACGATAAAGAATTCGAAATCGCCTATTTTAAAGAAAAAAATAAAAATGTCACAAAATTGGTCCCAAAGGACGCGAATTTAAGAAAATACATCAAGCAAATTGAAGTCACTTTTGACAAAGATGACTTTACTGTCGTTCAATTAAAACTAATCGAATCTTCAGAAGATTTCACCCGAATTGTTCTGATAAACAAAGTAATTAATGCAAAAATCGAAGATTCCTTTTTTAGTAATTAATTTACTGCTATTGGTTGTTTTAAATGCTTGCGTATCTACAAATGTTATCAAAGATTTCAAAGCGACTCCAATAACAAAACCTATTTTTGAAGTGCCGTATTTTTCTAATTCAGAAACTGATTATGTGTATAAAACAAACATTTTCGTTTATGGTAATAAAATGTCAGGAATTTTTATAGCAAAAAAAATTAACGAATCTACTCATCGAGTTGTTTTCACGACAGAATTTGGCAACAAACTATTCGATTTTGAAATTTCGGAAACCAATTTTAAAATCAATGCTATCGTACCCGAGTTAGATAAAAAAATTTTCATTACTACTTTAAAAAGGGATTTTCGGTTGCTCTTTAAAAAACAATTTACTGTGCAAGAGCAATTTGAAAACGCATCGCAAATAGTTTATAAATCGGAAGACGGAAACCAATTCAATTATCTCTTTGTCTCCAAAGGCAATAATAAACTTTTCAAAATAGTGCATGCTTCTAATAGAAAAGAAAAAATAAGCATTAGTTTTGCTTCAGAAAATAATATTATTGCCAACAATAGTATCATTCAGCATTATAACATACCGCTTAAAATTGAACTGTTTAATATTTTATCAAGATAAAAGTCAATGAAGAAATATTTAATTATTGCAATTTTAGCCTTTTATAATTCATCAAAAACATACGCACAAGTAACTTTCAAACCCGGTATAAGATTAGGGATTAACATTTCCAATTTTACAAAAGGTAGTTTAGATATTAACGGATATTTTGATGCTAACGGGAATTATATTTACAAAGATACTTATTCATCCAAAACCGATTTATATATGGCTGTATACGTTGCATTAAGATTGACAAAATTTTATACTTTGCAACCCGAAATTTGTTATTCTAATCAAGGATCGGTAGTGAAAAAATATGACCAGAATAATGGGTATTATGATTCGAAACTTAATATTTCGTATTTGTCTTTAGGTGTTGTAAATAAGTTTACAATTAATAAATTAAACATACATATTGGACCAACTATCGATTTTGTAGTTAATGAAAATTTCAATTCAGATAGTGATTTAGATTTTGCATTTCTCTTGGGGGTAGGATATAATTTAACTTCAAATTTCGGAATAGAAGCAAGAATTAAAAAAGGAATTGTTCCTGTTTTAGATTACTCTTCAAGTAATCATACTAATCAAGTCTTTCAACTTGGAGCTACTTATACTTTTGATTTAAAATAAACCACATGCTATTAAAAGATTTTTATAAAATACAATCGTTAATAAAAACAGACGATCAAAAATATTTAGTTACGGTTTTAATTAATGAAAATCACGAGGTATTCGAAGGACATTTTCCTGGCAATCCAGTTATGCCTGGAGTTTGTATGATGCAAATTATCAAAGAATTATCTGAACAAATCACCGAAAGTTCTTTGTTAATGCATAGCATCTCGAATGTTAAATTTATGGCATTAATCAATCCGTTTGTAACTCCTGAATTGCGATTAGAGTTAGAGATAATATATGCTGAAAACCAATTAATTAAAGTTAAAAACACCACGTATTTTAACAACACAGTTGCTTTAAAGTTAGGGAGTGTTTATAAAATAAAATAAAAAATGAAAGGACTATTTTTTTTATATTTTCTATTGCTACCGTTGTTAAATCAGCAGCTTACAGAAATTAGAAAAATATATCCCAATGCGGCAAACTCAGAAACAGCAGCCAAAGATTTGTCTGCTAAACTCTCTAAAATTACATTCGAAAGCGATAAAACTTTAATTGCTTATAAAGGGGCTTCCATTACAATGGTTTCTAAATTCAGCAAAAATTTAAGCAAAAAAATAACAAAGTTTAAAGAAGGAGTCAAATGGATTGAATTTGCGGTAGCTAACGATCCAAACAACATTGAAATTCGATTTATTCGGTTGAGTATACAAGAAAATGTTCCTGTTATTACTAAATATAAAAAAAACATAAACGAAGATGCCGCATTTATTGCAACGCATTATAAGGAGCAAACCGCCACGTTACGTGAGTATTTAAAAAACTTTATTTTGCAATCCAAAAATTTTTCAATTTTCGAGAAGCAAACCATCAAATAAGACAATCAAGCACTAGAAATGAGAGATACGTCAACTGAAATCGAACGAATCAATCAAGGGAACGTTTGTGTTATTATTCCAACTTATAATAATCACAAAACATTGAAGCGCGTTTTAGATTGTGTCTTAGAACACACGACCCATATTATTGTGGTCAATGATGGCTCTACCGATGCTACTGCAGTTATTTTAGAAGATTTCCAACAACTAATTCAAATTCACCACCCCAAAAATTCAGGTAAAGGAATCGCCTTGCGAAACGGTTTTAAAAAAGCTTCCGAATTGCAATACGATTACGTTATTACGATAGATTCTGACGGGCAGCATTTCGCTTCCGATATTCCAAAATTTATAGAATCAATAGCAAATACTGGCGATGCGCTACTTATTGGAAGTCGGAACATGATGCAAGAAGGTGTTCCTAAAAAAAGCAGTTTTGGCAACAAATTTTCTAATTTTTGGTTTTGGTTTGAAACCGGAAATCGATTAGAAGATACCCAATCGGGCTATCGTTTGTATCCGTTGCTGCTCATTCCGAAAAACTATTTCACCACAAAATTTGAGTTAGAAATAGAAGTCATCGTGCGTTCAGCTTGGAAAGGAATTCCAGTTAAAAACATTCCTATTCAAGTTTTATACGACCCAAGCGAACGGGTTTCACATTTTCGACCGTTTGTAGATTTTACTAGAATTAGCATTCTCAATACATTTCTGGTCATAATTTCCCTGTTTTATATTAAGCCTAGAGACTTTTTTAGAAGCTTAAAAAAAAAAGGGGTTAGAAAATTTTTATTAGAGAATATTTTCGAAAGCCAAGATTCAAATGAAGTCAAATCAGCATCTATCGCTTTAGGTGTTTTCTTCGGTATTGCACCTTTTTGGGGTTTTCAAAGTATTATTACTTTATTCTTAGCGGTTTTATTTCGCTGGAATAAAATTATTGCTTTTGCTTTTTCGAACATCAGTTTTCCACCATTCATTCCTTTTATAATCTATGGTTCTTTGCAATTGGGAAGTATTTTCATTCCCAGCACTAAACATTTATCGTTAAATACTTCCCTTTCTTTTTCGGATATTCAGGAACATTTTAGTCAATATATTGTAGGAAGTTTTATTTTAGCAACAGTAATGTCGATCATTTTTGGACTTACAAGCTATTTTATAATGGTACTTTTAAGTACCTTTAAAAATAAAAAATAATTCATGCAGCACTTTTTTTTGACGATTCATTCCTTTGCAAAAAGAAGAAAATTCCTTGCCGTAGCTTTGCTGATGGGAATCCTATTGCTGTTCGGTTTTTTTGCATCAAAGCTCCAATTTAGTGAAGACATTACGCGGTTAATTCCCACTAACGATAAATCGAATATCACGGCAAAAGTGTTGCATCAAATGAATTTTGCCGATAAGATTTCGATTATCATTACTACTAAAAACAACACTTCTTCAGAATACTTAAGCGAATATGCCAATCAGTTTTTAGATAGTTTAGACGCAAATTGCAAACCGTATGTTGCCAAAGTTCAAGGAAAAATCGACGAAAAAAACTTTCAAGAAACGTTCGGTTTTGTATATGCACATTTGCCACTTTTCCTAGACAAATCAGATTATCTAATCATTCAAAACAAACTGCAAAACGATAGTATTGCTAAGAGTATCGCGGGAGATTACAAATCGTTGATTTCTCCGACCGGAATGATTTCTAAAGAGTTTATTCTTCAAGATCCTTTAGGCATTTCTTTTATGGCTTTGAAAAAATTGCAACAACTCAGTGTTGGCGATGATTTTGAACTTCAAAATGGCTATGTTATCACTAAAGACAAAAAAAACTTACTGCTTTTTATAACACCAAAATTACCAGCAAACGAAACCGATAAAAACACTTTTTTTATTGAGAAATTGCATTCCATTAAAATTAATCTGAATGCTAAATTTAAAGGAAAAATTAGTATGAGTTTTTTTGGATCTACACCAGTTGCAGTTGCCAATGCCACTCAAATTAAAGCAGATGTAAAAAACACTTCAATTTTTGCAGTGGTTAGCTTAATTTTTATTCTTGTTTTTTTCTACCGTAGCATTACTACACCAATTATCATTTTTATTCCATCATTATTTGGTGCCTTTATTGCTTTAGCGGTTTTGTATTTTACTAAAGGAACGATATCGGCAATCTCGCTCGGAATTAGTTCTATTTTACTAGGTGAAACAACAGATTATTCTATTTACGTTTTAACCCATTTACGCAATAACAAAGACGTGAAATTGTTGTACAAAGACATTTCCAAACCTTTGATTTTATGTGGAACAACTACTGCAATTACCTTTTTATGTTTGTTTTTTGTCAAATCGGAAGCATTGCAAGATTTGGGAATTTTTGCTGCGTTGAGCGTCATTGCCACTTCAGTGTTTTCATTGATTTTAATGCCGTTGTTGTACAAAACCAAACCTAAAATTTTTGCTCCAAAAGAGAACGTCATCGATACCTTGGGAACTTATTCCTATCATCGAAACAAATTCTTGGTAGGCGCTGTTTTTGTAGTTTTGATGTCATGCTTTTTTACCTATTCTAAAGTAACATTCAACAACGATTTGTCAGCACTAAATTATGTTCCTTCGGAATTAAAAACTGCCGAAAAAGAATTAGAGAGCATTGCGAATGGTTCTTCTAAATCGATTTATTTGGCTACTTATGGGAACGATTCGGAAACTGTTTTAGAAAATAACAACTTGCTTTTTGATGCTTTAGCCAAAGATAAAAGAGCAGCAAAAATTGTAAATTATAGCTCTATCGGCGGCATCATTTTTTCAAAACAAGTCCAAGTCGAAAAAATTAAAGAATGGAATTCATTTTGGAATACCACTCAAAAAGCCGCATTGAAATCAAAAATAATTGCCAACGGAAAGTCTTACGGATTTAAAGAAGCAACTTTTACTCCTTTTTACGAACTGTTGGATACAGATTTTCAAACTATTTCTTTGCAAGATTACGCCAAAGTAAAATCGTTTTTTCTCGAAGAATTTGTAACTCAAAAAAATGGATTTTACACCATTGCAACTTTAGTGAAAGTTCCGACAGAGAATAGAAATGCGTTTGTCAACACGATCAAAAAACAAAAAAACATCGTTGTAATTGATCGCTTGCAAATGAACGAATCGTTTCTGGGCGAACTCATAAATAATTTCGATAACTTAGTTAATTACTCCTTTATTGCGATTTTTTTAATTTTGCTTTTTGCTTTCAGAAGAATTGAACTGGCTGTTATAAGCAGCATTCCAATTCTGATTAGCTGGATTTTGACGACTGGAATTATGGGGATGTTCGGCATACAATTCAATATTATCAATATTATAGTTTGTACATTGATTTTCGGAATTGGTGTCGATTACAGTATCTTCATGACTTTTGCATTGCAAAAAGAACACACTTACGGAAAAGTAGAATTGCCAACATATAGAACGTCAATCATACTTTCAGTTGCGACTACAATTTTAGGCATCGGTGTACTTGTTTTTGCCAAACATCCCGCCTTAAAATCGATTTCAATTATCGCGATTATAGGAATTTTTTCGGCGTTATTGATTACGTTTATCATCCAGCCATTAGTGTTTCATTTCTTTGTGACCAGCAGAGTTAACGAGGGTAAAGCACCATTTCAATTGCGCTCTTTTTTGCATGGGATCTTATCTTTTTGCTATTATGGTTTGGGCGGCATTTTAGTTTCCCTTTTCAGTTTGACAATCATGAGAATCCTTCCACTGAAAGTAACTACTAAAATGAAGGGCTTCCGCTATGCGATTTCAAAATTCATGAAATCAGTCTTGTATACCAATCCTTTTGTGACTAAAAAAGTGATCAATAAATATCAGGAGACATTTGTGAAACCTGCTGTAATCATAGCCAATCACACATCATTTTTAGATATTTTAGCAGTGGGAATGTTGAGCCCGAAGACGATTTACCTCGTGAGCGACTGGGTATATAATTCTCCAATTTTTGGAGCGGCAGTAAAAAAAGCAGGTTTTTATCCGGTTTCTGAAGGGCTCGAAGGCGGAGTCGACCATTTGAAAAAGAAAATAGCTGAAGGCTATTCGTTAATTGTTTTTCCTGAAGGGACAAGGTCTCAAAGCAATCAAATACAACGATTTCACAAAGGTGCCTTTTATTTGGCAGAACATTTTAATTTAGACATTTTGCCGATTGTGATTCACGGCAATTCCGAAGTGCTTCCAAAAGGCGATTTTATTATTTATGACGGCTCGATAACCGTGACGATTTTAGAACGAATTTCCGCAAGCGACTCTAGTTTTGGAGAAAATTATACCGACAAAACTAAAAATATAAGTGTTTTTTTTAAATCCGAATTCCGTAAAATAAGAGCTCAAATTGAAGGGTCGACGTATTTCAAAAAAACAATTATCAATAGCTTTGATTATAAAGAAATGCGTATAATTAAAGCAGTTAAAAACGATTTCAATCAAAATTTAGAGCTCTATTATCAATTAAATAAGTATATTGCTTCAAAAGTAAAATTGTTGCATTTGTGTGATGATTACGGTCAATTAGACCTCTTGTTAGCTTTACTAGAACCGCAACGAAAAATAGTGTCTTTGATTTCAAATGATGAAAAAAGAGCTGTTGCTAAAACCAATTATTGGCTCAAGAAAAGAGCAATATCCTATCTGGATAGTAATGAAATTGAAATGGAAAGTCGCTACGATGTCATTTTAATTTCGCATATAAATGCTTCCGTTTCAGCATGGGCTTCTAAAACGAACTGTATTATTTTGGTTGGAGAAGCTCCTTTAAAAAACACAATGCTTGACTTAGGATTTTCGATTGTTGCAGAAGAAAATCAAATCCTAGTTTTTAAGAAAGAATAAACTATGAAAATGGAGTACGATGTAGTCATTATTGGTAGTGGTTTGGGCGGATTGGTTTCGGCCAACATCCTAGCGAAAGAAGGTTACAGTGTTTGTGTGCTCGAAAAGAACAATCAGTTTGGAGGCAATTTGCAAACTTTTGTGCGCGATAAAACGATTTTCGATACCGGAATTCATTACATCGGTGGGTTAAGTGAAGGACAGAATTTGTATAAATATTTCAAATATTTAGGCATTATCGACGACTTGAAACTCAAAAAAATGGATGAGGATGGGTTTGATTTAATTTCTTTCGAAGAAGAAAACGAAGTGTATCCTCACGCTCAAGGCTATGACAATTTCGTAAAACAATTGCTTCCCTTTTTTCCAAATGAAAAAGAAGCCATTGAAAAATATTGTGAGAAAGTCCAAACCATTTGCGATTCTTTTCCATTATACAATTTAAAATGGGACGGAAAGTACGATAGCGAAATATTGGCATTAAACGCCAAGCAATGCATTGACGAAGTGACGGATAACGAAAGGTTGCGCGCCGTTTTAGCAGGTTCCAATTTTTTGTACGCGGGCATCGAAGACAAATCTCCTTTTTATGTACATGCGTTGTCTGTCAATTCTTATATTCAAAGTGCTTATCGTTGCATAAATGGCGGAAGTCAAATCACAAAACAACTCATTAAGCAATTAAAAATTCACGGCGGTGAAGTTTTTAAATATAAAGAAGTATGTCGATTTGACGTGGAAGATAACAATGTCACTTCGGCAATAATAAAAGATGGAACAAAAGTTAAAGGGAAAATATTCATTTCTAATATAGAACCCAAAACGACTTTAAAAATGATAGGCGAGGATAAATTTAGAAAATCCTATTACAATAGAATAGACAGTTTAGAAGGGGTGATTTCGGCGTTTAGTTTGTACCTTGTTTTCAAACCCCAAACCTTCAAATATCGCAATCACAATTTATATCATTTTAAAAATAGTTCTATTGTTTGGAATGCGTTTGAATATGATGAAACCACATGGCCTAAGGCTTATATGGCTTCGATGAATGCTTCGGGAAAATCAGAAGAATGGGCCGATGGGATGACGTTTATCACCTATATGAATTTCGAGGATCTCAAAACTTGGGAAAACACGTACAATACGACAGCAGAAAAAAATGATCGCGGCGAGACTTACGAAGCTTTTAAAATTCGAAAAATGGAAAGATTTCTTCAAGAAATTGAAATTAAATTCCCCGAAATTCGTGAGTGTATCCAATCGGTTCATTCGTCAACACCGCTATCTTATCGTGATTATATTGGTGGGCATAAAGGCAATATGTATGGGTATGTAAAAGATTCAAACAACCCTATGAAATCGTTTATTGCTCCCAAAACAAAACTCAATAATCTATATCTTACTGGGCAAAGTATCAATATGCACGGTGTTTTAGGCGTAACAATTGGTGCTGTAGTGACTTGTTCTGAAATTTTGGGAAAAGAATATTTAGTAAATAAAATCAACCAATCTTTATAGTGATTTGCAGTATGAAAAACCGTTTTTTTTTTTCGTTAGCAGTTGGTTTTTTATTTTTTGTGCAGTCTTGTGGTATTTCGAAATCGCTACATCATCAACCTCAATTAACGGGGTTTAATGCAACGGTACCTGTGGTGAAAAAACAATCGAATAACGTTTTTACTTCAGAAAATAATTTTCTTTTAAAAAACAAACAAAATCTTTGGGAGCTATATGTAGAAGGTGATCCGCTCGAAAGAGGTTTAGCAATGGGAAGTTTAACCGATTCGTTATTAAAAAAACAGGAGCACATTTTTTTTTCCAAAATCAACGATTTGGTGCCGTCAAAATTTAAGCAAAAACTGTTGCGAAATTTTTTAAAATGGTACAATCGCAAATTGTATTTGAATGTTACGGAAGAATATAAAGCGGAGATTTACGGCATTTCCGAATATACATCGCACGATTATGATAATATTGCTCCTCGGTATTTGAGAAGTTTGTATTTGCACGGCGCGCATGATATTGGGCACGCGTTACAGGATTTGGCTTTGGTAGGCTGTTCTTCTTTTGCGGCTTGGGGCGAAAAATCAGAAGACGGAAGTTTGATTCTTGGTAGAAATTTTGATTTTTATGTTGGTGATGACTTTGCCAAGGACAAGATCATTGCATTCATCAAACCCAAACAAGGCTATCCGTTTATGATGGTCACTTGGGCAGGCATGATTGGCGTGGTTTCGGGAATGAATACCGAAGGATTAACCGTAACGATTAACGCTGGAAAATCGAAAATTCCTTTGATTGCCAAAACTCCAATTTCAATACTCACTCGCGAAATTTTGCAATATGCCAAAAATTGTGATGAAGCGATTGCAATTGCCAAAAAAAGAAAAGTTTTCGTTTCCGAATCGATCATGGTAGGAAGCGCCAATGATAAAAAAGCGCTACTTATTGAAGTGTCGCCGAATAATTTTGGAGTGTATGAAGTTTCTAACAACAATCAATTGCTTTGTTCAAATCACTTTCAAAGCGACAATTTAAAATTCAATGATCGGAATCTTTATCAAATCACTAATAGCCATTCGAAATACCGTTACGATAGAATGAGGGAGTTGTTTGATGAAAATCAAAAAATTACTCCTGAAATTGCGGCTTCCATTCTCCGAAATAAAGACGGATTGAATAATTTACCGTTGGGATTTGGGAATGAAAAAGCACTGAATCAACTCATTGCGCATCATGCTGTAATTTTTAAACCAGAACAACGATTGGTTTGGGTTTCATCAAATCCTTATCAATTAGGTGAAATGGTGTGTTATGATTTGAATAAAGTATTTGAGAATCGAAACAACAACGATTCCATCGTTTCGTTACAACAAGAAAAATTAAATATCCCCCAAGATCCTTTTGTTAAATCGATGGGATATAAAAACTATGAATCCTTTCGCATCGAAGATCACCTGATGGATGCATTTCTTGAAGATAAAAAAGAATTGCCCTTCGAATTTGCCAAAAATTACCAATCTTTAAATCCTGATTATTGGGGTGTTTACTATAAAATAGGATTGTATTTTTACAAAAAAAACGAATACCAACAAGCCCAACTGCATTTTGAAAAAGCATTGACCAAAGAAATTACGACACTTCCAGAGAAGCAAAAAATTGAAATGTATTTAAAGAAAATCAAAAGAAAAGCATCATGATTCCGGAAATTGAAACTGCTTCATTAGAAGAAATAAAAACTCTTCAAGAAAAAAAGTTGTCTGAAATGTTAGCTTATATACAAGCGAATTCTCCATTTTATCAACGACTCTTTGTTTCAAATAAAATAGATATTTCTCAAATCAAAACCATTGAAGATTTGCAGCATCTTCCAGTAACCACTAAAGAAGATTTACAAATGTATAACGATGATTTTAGATGCGTTCCAATATCTAACATCATTGATTTTACCACGACTTCGGGAACTTTAGGGGAGCCAATAACTTTTGGTTTAACCGATGCTGATTTGGAACGATTGGCCTATAATGAAGCGATTTCTTTTGATTGCGCTGGAATCAAAGAAGGTGATATTGTGCAATTAATGACGACCATAGATCGACGATTCATGGCGGGTTTGGCCTATTTTTTAGGTTTGCGAAAATTGAAAGTAGGTGTAATTCGAGTAGGTGCTGGAATTCCAGAATTGCAATGGGATTCCATTTTAAAACACAAACCAACCCATTTAATAACAGTTCCCTCTTTTTTATTGAAGCTCATTGAATATGCCGAAGCGCATGATATTGATTTTAATAATTCTGGGGTTAAAGGCGCGATTTGCATAGGAGAATCTTTGCGTAATCAAGATTTCTCGATGAATGCTTTGACTAAAAAAATCACAGATAAATGGAAGATTAAATTGTATTCTACCTATGCATCCACAGAAATGAGCACTTCATTTACAGAATGCCAACATGCGGTAGGGGGACATCATCATCCAGAATTGATTATCGTAGAAGTTTTAGATAACCTTAATCAACCTATTAAAAACGGAGAATCTGGAGAATTAACATTTACAACTTTGGGGATTGAAGCGATGCCGTTGTTACGTTATAAAACCGGAGATATTGTACAATTGCATTCGGATTCATGTAAATGTGGCCGAAATACAATTCGTGTTGGTCCAATACTGGGTCGTAAACATCATATGATAAAATACAAAGGAACAACTTTGTATCCTCCAGCAATGAATGATATTCTAAATGGATTTGATAATATCGAAGCCCATGTGATTGAAATTTATACAAATGAATTGGGTACAGACGAAATTTTGATTAGGCTTGCTGTTAAAGTGCATACTGAAGAATTTTTACACGAAATAAAAGACCATTTTAGAGCAAAATTACGAGTAACTCCAAAGATTGAATTCGTGGCATTGAATATTTTGAATGCTTCAATTTTTAATCCAATGAGTCGCAAACCTATTCGTTTCTTTGATTATAGAAAAAACAACTTATAAAATAGAATCTTCCCTTACTAATCTCATGTCTATTCGACTAAAATAAACACGCCATAATTTTATTATACTATTTTTTAATTTCTAAATTTTTGAAATAAACTCTCTCAGTTTTAGTTTAAAGAAGTTTGTTTTTTAATTACAATTTTCAAAAAAATGAAACAATTATTGTAAATATCATAATTGTTTAAAGTTTTTTGGATTCACTTTTTAGCATATATGCCATATTACGGATAACATTTTCATGTTTTTTAACAAACGGATTAGTTTCATCCCAAACATAACCAGCAAGAACCGCACAAATTTTTCTTTTAACATCAGGGTTTTCAGGTTGGTGAAAAAACAAAGTTTGTAAATTTCCGGTGTACCATTCTTTTACATAAGTAGTAAATACTGAAATCCCGCGTTTCATATAACCGGTAAATTCTTCTTCCCAATTAACTTTAATCCCTTGGTTTTCTTTGATAAATAGCTTAGCTGCAAGCATTCCAGATTCTGTTGCAAAAGCAACTCCTGATGAAAAAACAGGATCTAAGAATTCAGAACTATTACCAGTTAATGCAAATCCTTCTCCATACATTTTTTTTACAGAACGGGAATAATTTTCCAATTTTACAGGTTCAAATATAAATTCAATACCACCAAAACGTTTTACATAATAATCGGATAATTGAATCGCATTGGTTAAAGCTTTGGTGACATTATTTTCTTTTGATAGTGCATTAATAAATGAAGTTGGCCCAACAACTCCCACACTAGTATTACCATTGGAAAATGGAATGACCCATAACCATACTTGAGTTTCTAAGATGTCAAAGGAAATTAAGGTGCCTTCTTCTCCTTCGGGTCGATTAATGTCTTTTAGATGAGTAAATATTGAAGAATGCGGATCCAATTTAGAAGGTGTGTCTAAATCTAAAAGGCGTGGCAAAACTCTGCCATAACCGCTTGAGTCTATAATAAATTTAGCATGAATTTCTTTTAAATTACCGTCTCTATCAATAATTACCGTTTTAGAATTTTTTCCTTCAAATTCAACAGAAACCACTTCAGATTCAAATTCTAAGTCAATTCCTTTTTTTATAACTTCTTGAGCCATAGTATTGTCAAAATCGGCACGAGGAACTTGCCATGTCCAATCCCAACCTTCGGAATATTTATTGCTGAAATCGAATAGGCATATTTCTTCACCGCGAATGAATCTGGCACCTAGTTTTTTTTCAAAATTCATAGCATCCAAAGATTCAAATAAACCTGCTTCAGCAAAATGATCCATTACTCGCGGTATTAAGCTTTCCCCAACAACAAGTCTTGGAAATTTTGTTTTTTCTACCACTTTTACTTTAACCTTATTATTGTGAAGATGCGATGCCGAAACACAACCAGAAGGACCAGCTCCAATGACTAATACATCAACAAATTCCTTTAACATATATTTGAATTTTTAAAAAAAAACAGGTTGGACACTTTTTATATGGAAATCCTAAGATTTAGGAAAAACCTAATTTCTAGAATATTAAATATTATTTTCAGATTATATTATTATGATATACTAATCTAATAAATAACTTTATGAATAATATTTCTATTTATTTGAAGAAGACTAAATAAATTATTAAACAAGACTATATTATTATAATTTTTTACCAAGTTAAATTAACAACAATTATTTTAATTATGACCCATTAATTTTGTTTAAATGAAATTTAATTAATAGCAACTAGTTAATAAATCTGAGTTGCTAGTACGGTTGTATATGTGGATGTACAATGTGCGGGTAGTTGAGCCACCAATTCTTAAAGATTATTACACCAAAGCCCAAAAAAATTACGCAGGTTAACAACGAAGTCAAACCGCTGGTGTATCAGAATATGTTTTATCGGTAGTTAATTATAGCTAGAAACTGCTGAGTACTACTAAAAACTAGAGTAAATCAGTGACTAGCAGTTATCATCGATTTTCACTGATTTATTATAGTTACTTAATTTTGTTTTTTTCTTGTGTTTTCTTGGTGCATTTGGTAAACCGCATATGAAAATAAACCTACTGTAATTGTTGCAACTACACCAATTAAAACATAAGTTGCTATTTTGGTGTTTTCAATTTTTTCCGGAGTTGGTATTTGGCCTAATTCGTAGGCTAATCGATCAGGAGGTAGCATTTTTTGTCTTGTGGTTAGGATAATTTTTTCCATGTTACTTTTTTGGTTTATAAATAATAATTTTAGTTTCTGTTTTTGGGTCAAGTCCAAATACAATATCTTTTAATTCATAGCATTTTGTTTTTACACCATCGATATCAAACAAGGATGGTTCTTCTAGATATTTTGTGTCAAAACCTTGTTTTTCGCATAGGATTAAGTCTATTTCATAAATATCACAATCTCTATAATTTTTGAGAAATTTATAGATATTAATTTTACATTTTCTATACAAATACCGCATCGGCCTTGAATTTTTTCAGGTAAGGGAATAGTTCAATGTTAACAAAATCGGCAAGGTCATCACCCGTTAAGGCAGCATGATGGTCTATCTTTCCATCTGCTCCTTTTGGTGCCGCCCAAACAGTCCATTGGTATTTTGTATCAATAATAGGCGAGTATGTTTTACCCGTTAATTCAGCAGCAGTGGCTTTGTCTTTTTCTAAATCGTCCAAGTACTTTAAAAATAGCACCCACGAGGTTTGTTCAACATAATCTAATTCACTTCCGCAGCCTGCATCTTTGTGAAGGATATCATCAACATTTTTAAAGGTTTGTTCAAACATAGTTGGTATAGGTTTATGGGTCTACATATTAATTTGGCCAAATTTAACAAACAAATTGAATAATCAGTAGGAATAAAAGTGCAGCCAAACCCAAGAGCATTTGGAGTTTGGTATTGAAAAACCAACATAATTGAATTTGGCTTTTAGTCAAAAAAAAACTAAAAGCTCGTTAAGGCTTTCAAAACATAGTCAAACTCAATATAAACCAATTGTTATTTCTTAATTTAAAAATATATCAACTGAATTGTAGTTGCAGTAAATAGTTGTAAACTTGTGATGTAATTTTTTGAATTAAAATCTCGAAAACATGAAAAATAGATTTTTACAATTTTTTATCGCCATATTGGTTGTTTTGTTTTTTGGCTGCTCTACGAGTTCAGATGGCAATGGGAATTCAACCACTACAGTTGTTCCTGTGACGCCAAGCAATTTACAAGGCTATGCTTTTTCTTCAACCCAAATTAATTTGTCTTGGACAGATAACTCTACCAATGAAACGGGATTTAAAATTGCAAGAAAAATGGGGCCTAATAATTTTTCTGTCATTGCAACTGTAAATCAAAATGTAAATTCATTTACAGTTTCAGGACTTTCACCTAATACAACTTATACATATGTTGTATATTCTTTTAATAATGTTGGAAATTCTCAAGCATACAGTAATGAATTTAATATTACTACATTTTCTTCAACTAATATTAATGTTATTGGGCCTATATTGTCCGATATTGATGGTAACGTATATCAATCAGTAAGTAATTGCGGTTTAACCTGGACCAAAAGTAATTTGAATGTTACTAAATATACCGATGGAACAACCATTCCCCAAATTACGGACTCTACCCAATGGGAAAACCTAACCACTGGTGCTTGGTGTTATTACAACAACTCAACAACCAATGGTATAACCTATGGTAAGTTATATAATTGGTATGCTATAATGGGTATTTATGATACTGCTTCTGCTGCTAACCCAGCTTTGAGAAAAAAATTGGCGCCAATGGGTTGGCATATTCCAAATGATGAGGAATGGAGATTATTAATGAACTGTCTTGACCCCAATGCTGTACTTGTGGATGCTTGGCAAAATGTGGCTGGAGGCCAAATGAAATTAATAGGTACTTCACTTTGGCAGAGTCCAAATACAGGCGCCACAAATGTCAGCGGTTTTTCAGGACTTCCAGGTGGTTGTTACTATAGAACTTTCAGCAGTATCGGTATTTATGGTTTTTGGTGGAGTTCGTCAGTAAATGTTTCTAACCTACCTTGGTGCCGAACTCTTCATTCAAATACTGAATATTTAGGAAGGGCGAACTACATTAAAGCTTCTGGTTTATCAGTTCGTTGCGTCAAGGATTAAAACTTTTGTCAATTGGTTACAAAATTTAAATGATTAGATTACAACATAAATATAAAATTTACCTCATGAAGAAATTACTTGGCCTTATTGCAATACTTATTGTTTTTTCTTGCTCCACAAGCTCAGATGGCAATGGAAATTCAACAACTACAGTTGTTCCAATAGTGCCCACAAATTTGACAAGTGAGATAGTAAACAACCAAGTTAAATTAAATTGGAATGATAGTTCCACTAACGAGTCTGGATTTAAAATAGACCGCAAAGAAGGCACAGGAAGTTGGTCTGTAAACTTTGCCTCTGTGGCCACCGATATTGAAACCTATACTGATGCCGTAGTAACTTTAGGCTCAACCTATACATACCGTGTTTATTCCTATAATTCTGTTGGGCCCTCTTTAGGTTACTCAAATACCGTTACCGTTACTATTCCTACAACAGCTACACTTGCTACACTAACCACCACAGCCGTAAGTGGCATTACCACTTCTGCTGCCGCAACTGGCGGAACCATTACAAACGATGGGGGAGCTCCAATAACTGCTCGCGGAGTGGTGTGGAGTAACTTACCTAACCCAACCATAGATTTAGCCACCAAAACAACGGATGGTTCTGGAATTGGCACATATAGCAGCGCTATTTCAGGTTTGAACCCCAATTGGGATTACCACGTGCGTGCCTATGCCACCAATAGTGCAGGAACGGCTTACGGCAACGAAATTACCTTTACTACTTTACAAAACTCCACCGCTATCAATGTACCTGGACCGAATGTAACCGATATTGATGGAAATGTTTACCAGTCTGTAACTAATTGCAATCAAACTTGGACTAAAAGCAATTTAAATGTATCAAAATACAGTGATGGCACCCCCATTCCTCAAGTAACTGACCCAACCCAATGGGCTAACTTAACCACAGGTGCTTGGTGTTATTATAATAATGACTCAGCGAATGGAATTATATATGGTAAACTCTATAATTGGTATGCAGTGGCAGGCATCTATGATGCAGCTTCAGCTTCCAATCCTTCATTGAGAAAGAAATTAGCGCCCATTGGTTGGCACGTTCCCAGCGATTCTGAATGGACTCAGCTAACAGATTGCTTAGGGGGAAAATCGGTTGCTGGTGGTAAAATGAAATCGGAAGGTACAACGCTCTGGTTAGCTCCAAACACACTCGCCACCAACGAATCGGGTTATACAGGTCTTCCTGCAGGTTATCGCAATCACTATGGAACATACAACGAAATTGGCAACTACGGCGTCTGGTGGAGTTCAACAGAGAACGCACCATATGCTTGGAGCCGCAGCCTGGTTTCCTACGATGATAGCGCATTCACAAGCAGCAACTATAAGCTAGACGGTAAATCAGTTCGTTGCTTAAAGGATTAAAACTTTTTTCTATTTGACCAATTGAAAAATTTAGTCATGCTGTGCAAATGGTCTTTAATGCTTAACATGAATAATTATTATTTAAAATAAATTTTCATCCATACACAATTAAAGGGCTACTAAGCCCTTTTTTTATTGCAACATCTGATAGGCTAAAAACCAAATAGTTAATATCATTAAGTACATAAAATAATTTTTGTCTATCAAAATGAAGTTAGTTTGCTTTATGGCGCAGAAATTCGCCGTTTAAGCCTTTTTATTTAAAAACACGAAGTTCTTTGAGGGCTGTAGAAATTGAAGCTTTAAGAGCTAAAAAAAAACGCACTTGCTGTAGGACAACAATTAGTAATTATGATTCAACTTATTTTATTGATAGTATGAATAATACTAAAAATTTTGAAATATTTTTTTAGTTGTAAATTATCAGTAAAAAGGTGTTGAAATAGGTAGGAGGAACTTAAAAGTAGTATGCAAATAATATGCAAAAATAAAAAAAGGATTACAAAACTAATTGTAACCCATTGATTATCAGTGAACGCAGAAGGATTCGAACCTTCGACCGCCTGCTTAGAAGGCAGGTGCTCTATCCAGCTGAGCTATGCGTCCGTTGTCGGGGTGGCAGGATTCGAACCTGCGGCCTCCTGCTCCCAAAGCAGGCGCGATAACCGGGCTACGCTACACCCCGAAGGATAAAAAGCGGAGAGTAAGGGATTCGAACCCTTGGTACAGTTTCCCATACGCATGTTTAGCAAACATGTCCTTTCGGCCTCTCAGGCAACTCTCCAAGCTCAAAGAACGAATTCATTTTAGCGGTTGCAAACTTAACTTTTCATTCGTAATCTAACAACAAATTCGGGCTTTTTTTTTCGTTTTTTTTCTGCCAAATATAAAACCAGCTCAAAGTCAGTAGTATACTCTGTATCGAACTCCGTTTATTATTTCTATATTTGAATTTCAAAACGCACTACCATGAAAAAACACCTGATTTTACTGCTGTTTCTTGCCGCCAATCTTCAAATAAACGCACAAATAAAAGAAATTATAAATCCTCTTGCCGACAGTACTTTTGTAAAAGTGAGCGACTATAGTTCGGCATTTGTATATGATTTAAAGTATGCTACAACCAATAATTTCTTAGGCGAACAAGTATACCAATGCGGGGAATGTTATTTGCGTTACAAAACGCTGCAGTCCTTACTTGTGGCCCAAAATAAAATCAAAGCAAAAGGCTATCGATTTAAGTTTTTTGATTGTTACAGACCCCTTGCTGTACAAAAAAAAATGTGGACCTTGGTTTCTGATCCTGCCTACGTAGCCGATCCTGCAAAAGGGTCAATGCACAATAGAGGCGGAGCAGTTGATTTGACTCTTGTTGATGAAAAAGGCAACGAATTAGATTTTGGTACTTCGTTTGATTTTTTTGGGGAACAAGCCAGTCATTCTTATACCGAATTACCCAAAGATGTCCTTAAAAACAGAGCCTATCTTAAAAAAGTGATGACCGAAAGTGGGTTTACCATTTTTCCTTCAGAATGGTGGCACTACAATATCGCAAATGGGGAAGAATTTCCAGTGGCCGATTTTCAGTGGCCTTGTAACTAATTGCCTTCTATACAAGGAAAAATGTGCATAAAATAATCTTCGGGCGCATACAATTGGCCGTCCAATTCAGATTTTAAGGCCTTTTTATAGACATAATCTACAACATCAGTAGCAAATTTTATGCGGATAAAGGAAACGGGGTTGTCCTTGAGTGCTTGGTAATCGTCTTTGCGAAATAAGAATGTCCCTGTCATAATGCGGTTATTGATGCCTTTTTCGTCGCGCACCAATGATCCACAAGATTCTTGTTGGGTGTGAATCAAGGTCACAATTTTTCCGTTCTGCAACTGAATGAACAATTTCGAATTGGCATCCAAACATTTTGCTTTTATAAAATCGGAACTTTTTTCTATAAACTGCACATTCAACGCCGGCACGCCATCGGTAACGGTTATAGAATTAAATAAATAACTGGCATTTCCTGCAAAATTGCGTTCAAAAACCAAATAGTCTTTCGTGGTTTTATAGGTGCCAATCGAATCGCTAATGTTTTGGGTGTATTCACAGGGCGATTGTGCCCATAAAAAGGTGCCAAAGAAAAAGAAGAAAAGGCTGCTACTTATTTTCATGGGTTCGAATTATTTTGCTGCAAAGTAAAACTATTTTTTGGTTGTTCAGGTCGGTGGTAAAAAACCAATATTGATTGCCGCCGTCTTTGATTTTCCATTTTTTACGGATTTCCTCGACCGAATCGGGAAAATTGCGCACACTTATATTGGCTTTGCAATTCATCAGTTTTTTCATTTCTGTTTTATGGTAGGGCAAACAGGCTTCTACCTTAAAAGCTCTGCCGGGAAAATCCACCAACTCAGCATGGGTATACAAATGCGAATGTTCGTGTAGTTTTGAGACTCCCTGTCTTAGCGCAACTGCAGTAAATTCGCCCGATTTCATAATGGCGCTGTTGGCTTCGTACAAATAGGTCTGGGGCAAGGAATAGGAACAAACAACTGCCGAATTCGTTTCAAAAGAAACCTCTTCGATGCCGTGTTTACTATAGTTTATGGTGTGGATAGTTGGTTGTTGCGCAGCTGATTTACTCAATACCCAAAGCAATTCTTTCACTTCATTTTCAACTGCTACGATGTGTATTTCTTCTACCTGCTTCAATGAATTTATTCCCGAACGGATATCGAGTATAGGAGCCGTTTTGAGCAGGATTTTCTGACTATGTGCAAAAAGCAATTCTAGATTTTCAGGCACATTGGGCAAACAATCTTCCAACAAAAATACTTTGCCTTTGGCGCCATTTCGACGGGACGGATCGATATAAATCCAATCGAATTGCTTGGCAGATTGTTGCAAATAATCCAAACTATTTCCTGCCACAAAGTCTACATTTTTAACGCCAAATACGCCAAAATTATGTTGCACAATTGCCGACAGATCGGCTGATAATTCGCAATGGGTAACCTTTTTAATTTGTTTGGCAAAATAATAACAGTCTACTCCCATACCTCCTGTAAGGTCTATAAGGGAATTGCCTTGAACCAAAGAAGCTTTATAGGCCGCTGTAATTTCTGAGGAACTTTGTTCGACCGATACTTTTACCGGATAAATCACCGAAGAGCCTGCAAACCAAGTAGGAAGTTTGGTTGCACACTTTTGCTTGGATTGTATTTGCTGAATGATTTCTAACCAAGGAACGGCCGGAAAGGGATTTTTTTGAAGCGCTAAGGTGCTGCAATCGGCATCCCAATGCGTTGAGATGTAATCCTGAATCTCTTTATGTAGTAGCAATTCGATTTGCAAGACTTAGCGGGTAAAAATATAGTTGATCAGGTTGGCCCCCATTTTTAAAGCTTTAAGATGAACTTCTGCAGGATCATGGTGTACGTCTTCGTCTTCCCATCCGTCACCCAAATCAACTTCGTAGGTATACAACAAAACCAAGCGGTTTTCTACAAAAATACCAAAGGCTTGCGGCCGTTTGTTGTCGTGTTCGTGAATTTTCGGAATGCCTGCAGGAAAGGGAAATGGTTTTTGAAAAAGCGGGTGGTTTGCAGCTAATTCTTGCAAAGCTTGGTTGGGGAATAATTTTTTTATTTCTTTTCGAATAAATTCATCCATGCCATAGTTGTCATCAATGTGCAAAAAACCACCACTAGATAAGTACTTCTGCAAATTTTCGACATCGGCCGGACTAAAGACCACATTGCCATGCCCAGTCATGTGCACAAAAGAATAGGAAAACAAATCGGGACTACTGGGAGTTACTGTTGCGGGTTTGAGTTTTATTGCCGTGCCAATGTTTTGGTTGCAAAATTTAATCAAATTGGGCAAGGAGGTAGGATTAGCATACCAATCGCCACCACCACTGTATTTGAGCAGCGCAATTTCCTGTCCAAATGACAAGCCAAAACATAGTAAAAGCAGCAGGCAATAGCGATTCATGGTTTATTTTTTGATGATTTTCTGGGTAACTTTTCCGGTTTTAGCAGAAAGCGTTATAAAATATACGCCCGAATTCAGGTTTCGTAAATCAATACTGGTTGTTTTAAATGGAACAGAATCGGTTCGTATTTCTCGGCCATCCAAACCAAATACTTGTACTTTCTCTACCAGTACACTGCTTTCTATTTGAACCACATCGAGTACGGGATTGGGTTTTATTTTTACCTCATTGGCAGAAAATGAAGGCGTTCCCAAAACCAATAGTGTTGTTACCGCCAATCGATTGGTTAGTGTATTTCGGCTTTCACAACCCCCATTACTTTGGGCTGCAAAATAGGTGTTGTTATTGGTCAATAAAGTCGTATTGGGCAAAGAAGTTCCGCCTACAGGAGCATCATACCAAACAATTCCAGATCCAATTACAGTTAAATCAGCCAAAGTTTGACCGGCTGTAAAATTTTGGGTACTAGGTCCTGTAGGGGGTGTTACAAAAGGAACAACGATCACCTGAAATGGTTTTACATACACGCAACCCGTAGCCAACGATTCAATTGAAGCGTATAGTGTTTGTGTATCATTAAGTTCAAAAGCGCTAGGCGTTTGAATGTAATTGTTGGCGGTATTGCTTGCATCGGTAGGGTCCTGGTAATAGCGAATAGTATAATCGATTTCATTGAGACCATTAAGAAGATGCAAGTTGTTGGGTGTTAAATCAACAAACTGTGTTGGATTTTCAGTACTGCAAACACTGATGTCAAAAGGTTCTGCCAAGGCAGGCATGGGAACTACTATTGGGTAATCAAGCGTGCCCGAAATGTAATTGGTTTGCGTTCCATTGGTATAGGCAACCACCGCTGCAATTTGATCGTTTTCTTGCGGACAATAGTTCCAAGGATTAGGTGCAGCATTCACAAACACCCCATTTATTTGCCAGTTTAATTGCGTTGTCGGTGCTCCTGCTGGAGTAAATCTCCAGGCCTCATTGGTGGCAGACCAGCTACCCGTGTTTCTTCCCGGTGGAACATAGGCCAAAGTACCTGTGCTGTTTTGAATGCCCACCACTCCGTTTCCGGATATCCAAGTAGTACAGGGAGTTCTTTTATTTATGATAACCTCTATGATATTGGTGGTTTCGTGCAACACGATTTGTGAAGTTTGAAGCCCGTTGCTACCGTCACAAGAATAGGCGGGGAGTTCATTAAAATTGGCTACAAAAACCCGATTGGGGGCTACATTTACTCCCGTATCTAATACATAAAAATTTACATTTTGAATCAACGGGTTTGTAACCGGAGGTGCACTAATATTGGTGTCCTGATAAACCCCGTAAATGGCATTTAAAATCGGAAAGTTTGTGTTGGGTATGGTCTGATTGAAACTCCAATTACAAAATCCGTTAGGGTTATTTAAGGCAGTTCCAAAGGTGATTAAGCCATTTGACCCCACTAAAATTTGGGTGTAATTGGTATTGAAAAAACTAAAACCAAAAGGCAGATTTACAGCAGAAGACCAAGTATCATCTGCATTTGAGTTGATGTAAGTTCCTCCTGTAAACGGGAAGCTAGGCGCATAGGGAATGCTGCTCACGGTATACGAAGTAGTGGCTTTTCCTTCAAAGTAGGTGGCGGTTAGAGCGGTGCACTGACCGGGTGTGCAAACGGCACCGGTACTTTGCACTTCAACAGTAGCCAAGGGAGTTTGCGATTGGCTCAGTTGGGTGAAAACGAAAGCCAAGAGAACTAAACTTTTTTTCATATTTATTCATTGATAAAAGCTACGCTGTGACAGGCTGCTAGTGCGGCTGTTTCGGTGCGTAAGCGGGATGAACCTAGTGTTATGGGTTGGTATTGTTGTTGTAAAGCTGCTTGTATTTCTGCAGCCGAGAAATCGCCTTCTGGGCCAATTAAAATGGTTGTATCTAGTTTGGGCAAGAGTTTTGATTTCAAGGAAAAGCGAGCTGTTTCCTCGCAATGTGCCACAAAAAGTAACCCTTCACGTTCTTCCTTTACAAAGGCGTTATAGGGAGTTAACGGATTAAGTTTGGGCAGGTAACATTGGTTAGATTGCTTCATGGCCGAGGCAATCACTTTTTCTAATCGGTCTAAGTTGATGTGTTTGCGTTCGGCATGCTCGCACAATATTGGTGTAATCTCATGAATTCCAATTTCGGTGGCTTTTTCTAGAAACCACTCAAATCGGTCATTCATCTTGGTGGGAGCTACGGCCAAATGCAACCGATACTTCATCGGATTTTGAAGTTCGGCTTTCGTGATTTTTACCGTGCAATTTTTCTCAGACGCCAAGGTGATTATTGTAGTAAATAAATAACCCAATCCGTTGGTAACATGCAAGATGTCTCCATCTTTTTTACGTAAGACTTTAATTATATGTTTGCTTTCTTCCTTGTCAAAAGAAAAAACAGTATCGGTGGCAGTTAAAGCGGGATCAAAAAATAATTGCATCTTAAAAGTCAATTCGTGCTTTCGAAACCACATCGGCCGTCTCAAATTGCTGGTTCATGTATTTTTGATAGCCCACGATGCCTATCATGGCCGCATTGTCGGTGGTGTATTCAAATTTGGGAATATAGGTGGTCCACCCGTATTGTTTTTCGGCCGAAATCATAGCCGCTCGAATGCCCGAATTGGCAGACACGCCGCCTCCAATGGCTACTTGACTTATGCCCGTTTGTTGCACCGCCATTTTTAATTTATCCATCAAAATCTGAATAATCGTGTATTGGATAGAGGCACAAATGTCGTTCAATCGTTCGCTAATAAAGTTTGGATTTTCGGCCACACTCTTTTGAATAAAATATAAAATCGCCGTTTTAAGTCCCGAAAAACTAAAATCTAAATTTGGAATTTTTGGTTTGGTGAAAGCAAATGCTTTGGGATTCCCCAATTGCGCGTATTTGTCAACTAAGGGGCCGCCAGGGTAGGGAAGCCCTAGTATTTTAGCACTTTTATCGAAGGCTTCGCCCACGGCGTCATCTGTAGTTTCGCCAATAATTTGCAAATCGGTAAAGCTATTCACCACCACAATTTGAGTATGTCCACCCGAAATGGTGAGCGCCAAAAAAGGGAAATGAGGTTTGGGGTAACCGGGCTCGTCAATAAAATGGGCGAAAATATGGGCATGCATATGATTTACAGCAATCAAAGGAATATTCAAGGCCAATGCCAATGATTTGGCAAACGAGCTCCCAACCAGCAACGACCCCATGAGACCAGGACCTTGTGTAAAAGCGATGGCGTTCAATTGATTTTTAGTAATTCCCGCTTTCTCCATTGCAGCAGTTACTACGGGCACTATGTTTTGTTGGTGTGCGCGGGAGGCCAATTCGGGAACTACACCCCCATATTGTTGGTGCACGAGTTGATTGGCCACAATAGTAGAGCATACTTTGTCGTTTTGAAGTATGGCTGCAGCGGTATCGTCACAGGAGCTTTCAATCGCTAAAATATACACATCTTTTGGCGTCATAAAGGAGAGGCTATTTTTTGAAATTAATTTTACAATTCACCATAAAAATGGTTATTTTTACGACGTAGCCAAAATTAGCCTTTTTTTATAAATGCCATCGCATTTCAATCGTTAATTTAAATTGATGTTACACTAAAAATTTGCAGTTATAAAACGCCCATATAAAATACTTTTTCGGTCTCTCCTCGTTCTTGTATTCGTCTTGTTGTTAGGCGCAATTGCATTGACTTTGCCCGTGGTGCAAACCAAAATCGCCCAATACCTTACCGGAGTCATAAACCGAGAGTACCACACCAACATCCAAATCGACCAAGCTTCGATCACCTTGTTTGGCGACATTAAACTCAAAAAGGTACTGATCTTGGACGAGCACCAAGACACTTTAATTTACGCCAATCGATTGGCCACTTCAGTGGTAGATTTTCGAAGATTAGTAGACAAATCAGATTTGATTTTTGGAGCGATAAAAGCAGATGGATTGTATCTGCAAATGAAAACCTATAAAGGCGATTCGTTTTCTAATTTAGATCGGTTTATAGCTGCCTTTGATGACGGAAAACCATCGACAAATTCCTTTTTACTCACCGCAGAAAATGCCAGCCTCACCAATGCCCGGTTTGTGTATTTAGATTTAAACAATCCTGATGATCCCAGAGACGCCGAGTTTACAAAAATCAACGCCGACTTATCGCAATTTAAAATTTTAGGTTCGTCGGTTACTACTTCTATCGATAAGATATCTTTTCTCGATTACCGGGGATTATTTGTAAAAAACGCTTCTACTCAATTTTCGTATACCAAGGAATGCATTCGTTTGCAGCACATTGACCTCATTACCGATCATTCGTTATACAAAGGCGATGTGACCCTAAAATACTCCCTTGCTGATTTTTCTGATTTCAACAACCGAGTGCGTTTTTACTTTAAAATCGATCAGGCTTCCTTGTCGAGCAACGACATCCGATGTTTTTATGACGAACTCGCCAAAAATAAAAACTTCACACTACAAGGGCATATTTCTGGCACGCTCAACAATTTAACTTTTCGAAAGTTACGGGTCACCGACGGGAATGGCTCATTGATTGCCGGAAATATTGTGTTTAAAAACGTGTTCGGGCGAGAGGATGAGCGTTTTTATATGAAAGCCGATTTTACCAATTTCACATCCAATTATTCTACTTTAACTGGCTTATTGCCTGGAGTATTAGGAAAAAATCTTCCCCCTGTTTTGAGTCGATTTGGCAGGTTTGAGCTGAAAGGAACTACAGAACTGACAGCCAATGAAGTAAAGGCCAATTGCGAAGTGCAATCTAAATTAGGCTACGCCAAAGCCCAGTTTACTATGGACAATCTACTGCAAATAGAAAAGGCAAACTACAAAGGCCAGGTTGTACTCAATCAATTTCAATTGGGAGAATTGTTGCAACGCAAAGATGTGGCTAAAGTTTCGCTCGATGTAAAAGTAGACGGCAGCGGCTTCGAAATAAAACACCTGAATACCGCCTTTGAAGGAAGGGTTTCTCAATTGAATTACAACCACTACAATTACAGCAATATTCAAATTGATGGACGATTCAAGAATCCCGTTTTTAGTGGCAAACTCATTGTCAATGACCCCAATTTGTTTTTGGATTTTATGGGAGCAGTCAATTTAAATAAAAAAGAAATTGCCTATGATTTTCATGCTGCGGTAGATTATGCCAATTTGCACGCACTCAACTTTGTAACCAAAGATTCCATTTCTGTTTTTAAGGGCGACCTAGACATTAAATTAGAAGGAACCACAATAAACAACATCAAAGGAACTGTTGATTTGAGTAAGACGTCGTACCAAAATAAAAAAGACACCTATTATTTTGATGATTTTTCAATTTCTTCGAGTTTTGACGAGCTTGGAGTGCGCACCATCGCGGTTCATTCCCCAGACATCTTGAATGGAATGATTCAGGGAAAATTTCAAGTAAACCAATTGCAAGCCATTCTAGAAAATGCGTTGGGCAGTTTGTATGCCAATTATTCGCCCAATAAAGTCATGGCTGGTCAGTTTATGAAATTTGATTTTACCTTGCATAACAAAGTCATAGATGTCTTTTATCCCGGAATTTCTATCGCATCCAACACTGATTTTAAGGGAAGTATCAATGCCGATAAAAACGAATTTAAGTTGCATTTTAGTTCGCCCGAAATCTCGGCCTATGAAACCACTTTCAACAAAATAAACCTACAGATAGACAACAAAAATCCATTGTATAATGCCTTTATTGAGCTGGATAGCATTAAAACAAAACAGTATAAAATACGAGATTTTAGTTTGATCAATGTTACTACAAATGACACCTTGTTTGTACGATCTGAATTTAAAGGAGGAGATAAAGGAGAGGACAATTATTCCTTAAATTTATACCACACCATTAATAATCTAAAACAAAGTATCGTTGGTATTCAAAAATCAGAATTAAAGTACAAGGATTTTTTATGGTATTTGAATGAAAAAGATACCGACGACAACAAAGTGATTTTTGATAAAGAGCTCAAGCATTTTACGTTTGACAACTTGGTATTGTCGCACGAAAACCAAAATATTTCCTTAACCGGTCACCTTAGCGGGAAGACCGAAAAAGACTTATTTCTGAATTTTAATTCGGTGCCAATTGAAAAAATTCTGCCCACGATAGCCGATTTTTCTCCCAAGGGAAATTTGAACGGTTCTGTAAATTTAAAGCAACTACAAGGAGTTTATCAACCTACCTCAAAAATTGCCATTGACGACTTGTCTATTAATGCAATCGCTTTAGGAAAATTGAACGTTCAACTCACAGGAGACGAAGAACTGCGCAAGTTTAACCTCTTGGCCAACATCGAAAACAAAGAGGTGGAATCGTTTACCGCCCAAGGTGATTTTATGGTGAGCAACGAAAAGACCAACCTCAATATGGATCTAAATTTTGACAATTTTAATTTAGGTGTATTGAGTTCGTTTGGTGGTGATGTGATTACAGATGTGCGCGGTTTGGCCAGCGGCCGATCGAACATTTCAGGAAATTTTGATAACCTCGACATCAATGGGCGTTTGTTTGTAAATAAGGCTGGCCTAAGAATTCCCTACTTAAATGTAGATTACACCATAGCCGATGATGCTGTGGTAGACGTGACTGAATCTAATTTTTATGTGAGTAACGCAACGATCTATGATAAAAAATACAATACGTCTGGCGTATTAAACGGAACAATTGCCCATAAGAATTTCTCAAATTGGAAATTTGATTTGAATGTGAGTGCCAAACGATTACTGGCCTTAGACACCAATTACTCCGAAGATGCGGCTTATTATGGCACCGCTTTTATGGACGGCTATGCAACGATAAAAGGCCCGCTTGATGGCCTATTTATAAAAGTTGCCGCCAAGTCAGAAAAAGGAACTGAAGTAAAAATTCCCATCAGTGATGCCGAATCGACAGAATCTAATAATGCGTTACATTTCATCACCAAAAACGAAAAATACAAACTCAATAAAGGACCCGAGAGCATTCGAAATTACAACGGGATAGATTTGGAGTTTGAATTTGACATTACGCCCGATGCCGAAGTAGAGATTGTTTTAGATCGAAACACGGGACACGGGATGAAAGGCAAAGGTTTTGGCTCTTTATTGATCAAAATAAACACCCTCGGTAAATTTAATATGTGGGGGGATTTTCAGGCCTATGAAGGAACTTATAACTTTCGTTATGGCGGGCTCATTAATAAAAAATTTAAAGTAAAAAAAGGCGGATCCATTACTTGGGAAGGCGATCCGATGCGCGCTAACCTGAATCTAGAAGCCGTATATACCACAACAGCCAATCCGGGGGTACTGATCGAAAATGCCTCCTTCAACAAAAAAGTGCAAACCGATGTGGTCATTGGACTCAAAGGAAATTTGAGCAATCCCGAGCCCAATTTCGAAATTAATTTCCCTACGGTGAGTACCGTTTTGCAATCGGAGATTCAAACCAAATTGGATGACAAAGACATCCGTCAAAAACAAGCCTTGATCTTATTATCTACGGGTGGATTCTTGAGTGTTGACGGGTTAAATCAGGCATCAATCAAAAATAATTTGTACGAAAAAGTAGGCGATTTGTTTGGTTCGGTGTTTAATGACAATGACGGTAAATTTGTGTTGGGGGTTGATATTGTTTCGGCCGATAAAAACCCAGGCGCCTACACCGATGGTCGAGTGGGGGTAAACTTTACTACCAAACTCAACGAACGCATATCCATAAACGGAAAAGTAGGGGTGCCTATTGGTGGGGTTAATGAATCTACTATTGTGGGAGATTTAGAAATTCAATACCGCGTAAATGAGGAAGGTTCCTTGAATTTAAAAGTCTTTAATAAAGAAAACAACGTAAACTATTTTGTGGGCGAAGGCGTTGGATATACTCAGGGAGTAGGAATTTCTTACGAAGTTGATTTTGAAACCTTCAAGGAATTAGTTCGCAAAATATTCGTCAATCAAAAACTTGATAAACTAACCAATACAGAAGCGCAAAAAGAAGTGCAAGATTCAGATGTGCTTCCCGATTTTATTCATCTGAATGACCAAAAGAAAAAAGAACCTGAAACAACCAAACCAAATACAGAAGCAATTCCACCCGAAGACTAGCGTTTTTTTTATGGAAGTTGAAATCTTTCTAAAACTTATCAACGAAAACGATTGAATTTCTGATTCTTTAGCATTATCTGAAAATACCCTATAAATAGACAACAATCTTTGCTAATTTTACATTTTAAATCAAATAAATGACATTAAATATTAAAAAAATAGGTGTGTTGACATCCGGGGGTGATGCCCCAGGAATGAATGCCGCCATCCGCGCTGTTGTGCGTACTTGTGCCTTTCATAAAATTGAATGCATCGGAATTTACAGAGGATACCAAGGCATGATAGAAGGCGATTTTAAAGAAATGGGGCCACGCAGCGTAAACAATATTGTAAATAAAGGCGGAACCATTTTGAAGTCGGCACGATCAAACGAATTTAGAACAGCCGAAGGCCGAAAAACCGCCCACGAAAAACTAGTAGCGGCCGGAGTAGATGCGTTGGTTGTAATAGGAGGAGACGGAAGTTTCACTGGGGCAGAACTTTTTAATGAAGAATTTGGGTTTCCAGTTATGGGAATTCCGGGTACTATAGACAATGATATCTTCGGAACCTCTCATACATTAGGGTATGATACCGCCTTGAATACGGTTGTAGAAGTTATCGATAAAATTCGCGACACGGCCAGTTCACACAACCGTTTATTTTTTGTAGAAGTGATGGGGCGTGATGCCGGTCACATTGCTTTAAATGCTGGTATTGGTGCAGGAGCCGAAGAAATATTAATTCCCGAAGAAGATTTGGGATTGGAGCGATTATTAGACTCCTTAAAACGAAGCAAAGCTTCCGGAAAATCATCGAGTATCGTTGTAATTGCAGAAGGCGATAAAATTGGTAAAAATGTATTTGAACTCAAAGACTATGTCGAAGCCAATTTGCCAGAATACGATGTGCGCGTATCTGTTTTAGGTCATATGCAACGCGGAGGAGCTCCTTCGTGTTTTGATCGGGTATTAGCCAGTCGGTTGGGAGTAAAAGCGGTGGAGTCTTTGCTCGAAGGCAAAACCAATTATATGGTCGGTTTGTTGAATGATAAAGTAGCCTTAACTCCTTTAGAACAAGCCATCAAAGGACATACAGAGATTGACCGTGAATTATTACGCGTCTCTGATATAATGTCGACTTAACCTCTTAGTAGCATAAATTAAATTAAAAACCGGCAATAGGCCAAATGGTCTGCCTAAAGCGTAAATTAAATGTCAAAAGTAAAATTAGGAATTAACGGATTTGGAAGAATTGGAAGAATTGTTTTTAGAGAATCCTTCAACAGAGCTAATGTTGAAGTAGTGGCAATTAATGATTTACTAGACGTAGATCACTTGGCTTATTTATTAAAATACGATTCCGTACACGGTAGATTTGCCGGTAAAGTTGAAGTAAAAGACGGAAAATTATATGTAAACGACAAACACATTCGCATCACTGCGGAGCGTGAACCAGCCAATCTAAAATGGGATGAAGTAGGTGTAGATGTTGTTGCCGAATGTACCGGTTTTTTCACCACTGTTGATACAGCCAAAGCGCACATCACAGGTGGGGCTAAAAAAGTAATTATTTCTGCTCCCTCTGCTGATGCACCCATGTTTGTAATGGGCGTAAATCATACCGAAGCAAAAGCAACCGATCTCGTTGTGTCTAATGCATCTTGTACCACCAATTGTTTGGCGCCTTTGGCCAAAGTAATTCACGATAATTTCGAAATTTTAGAAGGCTTAATGACTACGGTTCATGCAACGACTTCTACACAAATGACCAATGACGGACCTTCTCGTAAAGATTTCCGTGGTGGACGTTCGGCATTAGTAAATATGATTCCTTCTAGTACTGGCGCTGCCAAAGCGGTAGGAAAAGTAATCCCTTCGTTGGACGGAAAATTAACAGGAATGTCTATGCGTGTGCCTACTGTTGATGTATCTGCTGTAGATTTAACTGTAAAATTGGCCAAAGAAACTTCGTATGCCGAAATCATGGCGGTATTGAAAAATGCGTCAGAAACGAGCATGAAAGGAATATTAGGCTATACCGAAGACGATGTGGTTTCGCAAGATTTTGTTTCCGATTCTAGAACGTCTATCGTAGATGCTAAAGCAGGAATTGGCTTAAACTCAACCTTCTTTAAAATAATTTCTTGGTACGATAACGAATACGGATATTCAAGCAAATTGATTGATTTAGCCGTACACATCGCTAATTTATAATAGACTTTAAAATCCCGTTGTTTTATATGGCGACGGGATTTTTTATTTGCTATACCAAACTAAAAACCAAACCAAGATGAAATTATTAGTTGACAGTGGTTCTACTAAAGCCGATTGGATTTCAATTGACGAAAAAGGAAAAGTTCTATTTACCACACAATCATTGGGACTCAATCCCGAAGTATTAGATAAGAAAGAAATTATTGCCCGATTGGATGATCGTTTTGATATTTCACACAACAAAAACAACGTATCCAATTTGTTTTTCTACGGCGCGGGCTGTGGAACCGATAGAATGAAACTGTTTTTGACCCAGGTATTTGAGGAATATTTTCCCAATGCTGCAATTGCAGTTCATGAAGACACCTATGCTGCGGTATATGCCACAACCCCAAAAAACGAAAAAGCCATTGTATCTATTTTAGGAACAGGCTCTAATTGCAGCTATTTTGACGGCCTAGTGTTGCACCAAAAAGTACAGTCTTTAGGGTATATTGCTATGGATGATTGTTCAGGCAATCGATTTGGGCGTCATTTGTTGCGGGCCTATTACTTCAATAAAATGCCAGCCAATTTGGCTAAAGCTTTCGAAAAAGAATACAATGTCGATCCTGATTTCATCAAGAACAATTTATACAAAGAACCCAATCCGAATGCCTATTTGGCCACCTTTGCTAAATTTTTGATTAAACACAAAGACACCGAACTGTGCAAGCAATTTATACAGCTTGAAATGGAAGACTTTGTAGAAAATTACATCAAACAGTTTGACAATTACACCGAAGTCCCGGTGCATTTTGTAGGATCGATCGCCTTTTATTTGAAAGAAGAATTGGAATTCATTTTAACCAAACACGGCATCACCATAGGAAATGTATTGCGCAGACCCATAGATGGCTTGATTGCTTATCATTCGATAAATAAATAACAACTTACCGCATTGCGATCATGGAGATTTCAATGTGAACATTTCTTGGCAAAGCTGCCACTTGAACCGTTTCTCTTGCAGGAGCGGTTTTTTCGTTAAAGTATTGCGCATAGATTGCATTGATTCGCGCAAAATCATTCATGTCAGTGAGGTAAATAGTCGATTTAATGACCTGCTCAAAAGTTAAATCTGCTGCAGTCAATACGGCTTTTAAATTCTCCATGACTTGTGTGGTTTCCGCTTCAATAGTATCGAGGACCAAATGCATGGTTATTGGGTCTAATGCAATTTGACCAGAAGTATACAATAAATTTCCAGCTAGAACAGCTTGACTGTAGGGGCCAATAGGAGCAGGGGCTTGAGCAGAATGGATAATGGTTTTCATGTTGTAAAGTATTAACGAAGAACGCGGTCGGGTAGGGTTCTTTTTTCCCACTTGATGTCGCTTAAGATGCTTGATTTGATGCCAATAAAGAAATTCCAATAGGCGTTTTGACCAAAGGGAGTCCAATTGAAGTCCATGCGCCAACTCAGCAAGTCCCGTTCAAAACGAAATTGGGTAAAGGTTACACCATTCTGAACAAAATCATAGCCCGAAGACACGCCCACTTTCCAGCGGGGTGTGAGATCAGTGTTTAGCGAAACCATCAAGGAATTTCCAGATATTTTTTGTTCGCGTTTGATGTTTGAATAGGTGAGCTGGTATGCAAAGGTTAAATCCCAGGGCAAATCAGCATTGTAAAAGCCTTTGAAATCATCTTTTTCTTCGTCGCTATCCTTAAATTGGCTTTGTCGTCGATCGCTAAAATCGGTATTGCTTCCAAATAAATCATCTTCACGACCGCCATTGCGCAAACCCTGATCGTTTTTCTTGGTTTTGTCTTTGTCGCGACTGGACATCGAATAATTCAGGGTCATGTTGGCGCTGGTCATTCGAAACAAACTTCCACCATTGTCTGCATTAAAGGTGTTTATGGTTTTGCCATTTCGGTCGAGCGCATACGGATTCAAAGTCATCCCAAAATTGACATTCATTTTATCTTTAAACAATAAAGTTCCTCCACTCACACGCAAGGGTGCCCAAGCCAAGGAATCAGCGGCAGCGTTATAACTCGTTGAAAAATTCAAGTTGTTGAGCAACATGATTTTTTTGGGTTCGGTTTTGGTAGAGTCTTTATCGGTTACTTTGGCTTCGAAGGTATTGCTCAAAATAAATCCGATCGAATTGGCTATAGACTTTCCGGGAGCACCAAATATGCCGTTTTCAAAACGGGTATATTGTTTTTGCATCGTTCCGCTGGCATCGGCGGCATAGGTATCGTAATATTTTTCGAAACTTGGGGTGTAGCTATACGATACAGAAGGGCGCATGACGTGTCGAATGGCCTGTATTTTTTTGTTGTCCCCAAATTTGAAAGTTCCATAAATCGTAGTACCCAAACTCGACGAGAAGGAATAGGTTCTAAATGCATCAAATTTACTCACTTCGGTGATGCTGTCCTTGTTGGTGAGGATGTCGTACTTTTTACGGATGGTTTTTAGGTACCAAACTTCTTCGTAATTCATAGAAGTGGTTGCACTAAAATACTTGAACAACTTAAAATTGGTACTCAACGGAATGCTGTGTTGAAACCCATTTTTGGCCTTGGCAAACATTTCGGGTGTTAAGAATTCTGAATCGTTTGTGGTAACCCGGTTTTCTCCACGCAAATTGTATTGCAAATTGATGTTCTTGAAGAACCCTTTCTTAATTCCGTCTTTAGGAGCAAAAGGAAACACCCGATCTACACTCACTTGCATAGTGGGTAAGGTCATATTAATCACTTCGGTTTGGGTGTTTTGCGAATGAGTAGCCGTTAACGACAGGTTTACTTGCGGAACAGAATTGAACGTTCTAGAATAGGAAACAGAGGAACTCAAGGTGTTATTTAAACTAGACCCAATATTGATTTGGCTCGCCGATTGTTTAAAGTACTTGCTACTTCCCATATTAACCGAGGCAGAAAATCTAGAATTAGGGCTCGATTTGCTGTCTTGCGTGTGCGACCATTGGATGTTGTAAATATTGGTTTTGCTGTAATCTGGAAATCCACGTTCGCTGTTGATCAAATTCTCAAAACGCACATTGAAGTTCCCTCTAAATTTATAGCGCCAAGCATAATTAGATTCAAAGCGGGTTGCGTAACTGCCGTTGGTATAATAGTCACCCAAAATGGCCAAATCATAATGATTACCCAAAGACAAATAATAGCCCCCATTTTGCAGCGAATACCCTCTGCTTCGGGTATCGTTAAAAGTAGGAATGATAATACCCGATTGGTTTTCGGTGGTCATCGGAAAAAAGGCAAATGGCAAAGCAAGCGGAGTAGGCACGTTGGCGATAACCATATTGGTGAGGCCAGTGACCACTTTTTTTCCGGGTACATATTTTACTCGACTTGTTCTAAAATAATATTCGGGATCCTCGATGTCTTTGGATGTAGTGAAACGAGCTCCTTTCAAAAAATAAACTGAATCATTGACGCGTTTGGATACATCGGCTTTTACGCGAAATTCATTTTGCTCGGTTCTGGAGTTCCAAATTAATGCTTTTTTGGTTTTGTAATTAAAGCGAATGGAGTCGGGCTCTACATCATTGCTGCCTTGTTTAAAATTGGGGTATTGGGTATACACCCCACTGGAGTCTTTGATTCGGCCGGCATAGACTTCGTTTTTTTCGTAATTAAACACAATAATACCCGATTTTAATTCGATGTCTTTGTAATACAATTCGGCTTTGTCGTAGAGCGTGATGGTTTTCTTTTTCTGATCGAGTTTGGCGTAATTGATTGCTTTATAGTGTACTTTACCTTCCAAAACCGGCTTCTTGGCTTTAACCGAATCGACTTTTATTGTGTCGACAATTTTCCCTTCTTTGGCATCTAGTAGGGCAGTCGAATTAGCCATTTTTGGTAGAGTTGAACCGATTTCTTGAGCCTGTATATTCGCACTTCCTATTGTTAGGAAAAATGCTAATAAAACGATATGAAATAAGTTTGTATGCAAAGGTTTAAATACTATTTTTGTAAAAATAAGGCTTACTTTTAACGCGCCAAACTTACATATTATTTTTGGTCAAAAGTAAACATTTAGCAAATTAAAAAACTTGCGATTTCAGTAAAATTAATCAGGTAAAACAAACGTTTGGGATTGATACCAATCCTGCAGAATGAGTGTTTTTCTGGTAGCTATAAAACCAAACCAATTCTATGAATAAAGCATCGAGGTCCACGTATCTATTTACACTTATCAGTTGTTTTGTTTTTTCGGTACTTTCGGCACAAAATCACACCAAATTTAAAGTCACTTTAGATGCCGGTCATGGAGATCATGATTACGGTGCGGTATACAATGGCCACATCGAAAAAAACATTACACTGGCCATCATGTTAAAAGTAGGAAAGTTGCTCGAGGCCCGTTCGGACATGCAAGTCAATTACACCCGCAAAACAGATGTATTTATTGAATTGGTAGAACGATCGAACATCGCCAACCGGGCAGACGCCAATATTTTTGTGTCGATACACTGCAATGCCAATAAAAACCCCGCTGCAGAAGGAACCGAAACCTACGTGATGGGGCTCAACAAAAATGCTTCGAATTTGGCGGTGGCCAAAAGTGAGAATGCGGTAATTACCCTAGAGAAAGATTACAAGCAAAAATACCAAGGATTTGATCCCAATAATCCAGGATCGATGATTGGAATTACCTTGATGCAAGAAGAATATTTAGAAAACAGTATTGCTTTGGCTAGTAAAATTCAAGATCATTTCAGTAGTGAATTAGACATCAAAGGAAGAGGTGTAAAACAAGCGCCATTTATGGTATTGCATAAAGCTTATATGCCGCGGGTATTAATAGAAACCGGATTTATTTCTAATCCAACTGACGGTGCTCGATTGGATTCAGAAGAAGGGCAACAAGATGTCGCCAAAGCTATAGCCAATGCGATCATTGATTTCAAAAACGAATATTTTGGCCCCAACGGTTTAGAAATGGATAACGAAAAACCAGACAGAAAACCAGCCGAAACTGCCGCCGATGTTTCTGAAACACTGCCGTCTGAAAAGGTAATTAAAGAAGATTTACCCAAAGAAATTCTGAAGGAAACACCCAAAAAAGAAGAAACGAAATCGGGGATTATCTACAAAGTGCAATTGGCTGCGGTAGCCAAAAAAGTAGAACCCTCAGCGGCAAATTTTAAAGGCTTAGAACCTATTGCGATGAGTTCTGATAACGGATCAATCTACAAATACACCTACGGTTCTACTTCCGACTACCAAGTGGCAAAACACAATTTAGAAGAAGCAAAATCTAAGGGATATACTTCTGCCTACATCATTGCTTTAAAGGACGGGAAAAAAATTAGTGTACAAGAAGCTCAAAAAAAATAAATCCACATAAAAAGCAATACTTAATCCTACAATAAATTATAAATTTTGAAAAACAGCAAAGAAATCAAGACTGCCATTTTAGTTATCCTATCCCTTTCTCTTTTAATTTGGGGATACAGCTATTTGAAAGGAAAAGATATTTTTAGTGAATACAACACCTATACGGTCAATTATGACAGTGTAGAAGGCCTTAATAAATCTGGTGCGATTACGATAAATGGGTTGGCCGTAGGTAAAATATCCGACATTCGGTTATCGGCCAAATACCCCGGAAAAGTTCAGGTTACATTTCAGGTTGACGCCAATATTCCTGTTACTGCCTCTACAGTAGCCTCTTTATATGAGCCAGGATTTATTGGAGGAAAGCAAATTATGTTGGTCGTAAATTCTTCCGATACCACACTCGCTCCCTCGGGATCAGAACTAAAGGGAACAATAAAATCGGGTTTGACCGATATGGTTGCAGAAAAGTTGGCTCCCATTCAACAAAAATTAGATCAATTTCTAGCCAATTCAAACCAATTACTTTCCAGTATAAATTCAGTATTAGACGAAAAATCTAGAGCCGAAATTAAAAGTGCCATTGCCGAAATGAATGCGACCATGCAAGAATTACACCAAGCCAGTTCGAGTACAACTAAACTCATACAAGGAAACTCTGCAGCGATTAATGAGATGGTTACTGACTTACATACCACCACTCGTAATTTTTCTAAAATTTCTGATTCTATACAAAAAGCCGATATAGGAAAAACCATACATACGCTAGAAAGCAGTTTAGAAAAAGTAAATGTGCTTTTAGCCAACCTCAATGAGGGCAAAGGCACGATGGGCAAATTAGTCAAAGACGAAACCTTATACAACAACCTGCAAAAAACATCCAAAGAAATGGAATTGTTGTTGCAAGATGTACGTTTACATCCCACACGATATGTTAATGTTTCCTTGTTTGGGAAAAAAGAAAAACCCTATGCGGCACCCGTTACTGATTCGTTGATCAAAAAATAAACTCATGATAGCACTACTTTCCCCTTTATTTTTCGCCTTGGTCTTGTCCATCGGAATTGGTGTGTTTGTTCGAAATATTCGTAAAATTAGCCGTAATATTCAGTTGGGACAACCCATAGATCGCTCAGATAACCCGGCAGCCCGTTGGAAAAACATGGCCTTAATAGCCTTGGGACAATCCAAAATGGTGAAACGCCCCGTAGCGGGTATACTGCACGTGATTGTTTATCTGGGATTCATTATCATCAACATCGAAGTCCTCGAAATTATTACCGATGGACTTGTAGGTACCCACCGCGCTTTTTCGGGCTTGGGAATTGTTTATTCTATATTAATTGGTTCTTTTGAGGTTTTGGCCGCCTTGGTTTTGGTAGCGATTCTAATTTTTTACATTCGTCGAAACGGAATCAAATTGCAACGATTTGTTTCTAATGACCTAAAAGGTTGGCCCAAAAGCGATGCCAATTACATCTTGTATTTTGAATTGGTCTTGATGTCCTTATTTCTTTTTATGAATGCGGCGGATTATCATTTGCAAAACTTGGGTGTATCTCATTACAAAGCCGTTGGTTCATTTCCCGTATCACAATTTATTTCACCTGTTTTTAATGGAATGAATGAAACCTGGGTAGTGCTTTTGGAACGCAGCGCCTGGTGGTTGCACATCATCGGCATTTTAATCTTTTTAAATTACCTGTATTTTTCCAAACACTTGCATATTCTTTTGGCTTTCCCGAATACTTTTTACGCCGATTTGAATGCCAAAGGACAACTATCCAATTTGGCAACTGTGACCCAAGAGGTGAAACTCATGCTCGATCCCAACGCCGATCCTTATGCTGCTCCAGCAGGCGATGCGCCAGTTTCAAAGTTTGGTGCCAGTGATGTGCAAGATTTAAATTGGGTGCAATTGCTCAATGCATACACCTGCACCGAATGCGGTCGATGTACTTCGTCTTGTCCGGCCAATATTACCGGAAAAAAATTATCGCCTCGAAAAATCATGATGGATACCCGAGATCGACTGGAAGAAGTAGGAAAAAATATCGATGCCAATAATGGAGTTTTTGTGCCCGATAACAAATCATTATTGCACGATTACATTACGCCAGAAGAACTTTGGGCCTGTACTTCTTGTAATGCTTGTGTAGAAGAATGTCCTGTAAATATTAGCCCTTTATCTATCATCATCGACATGCGCAGGTATTTGGTTATGGAGCAAAGTGCAGCGCCACAATCCTTGAATGCCATGATGGCTAACATCGAAAACAATGCAGCGCCATGGCCGTATAATCAACAAGACCGATTGAATTGGGCTAAAGAATAAATTATCCTATATAATCCATATAAAAATTCTCTTATTAGTGAGGTTAAGGGTGTTTTTAATTAAGTGTAACAAATTTATTAGAAACAAAACGAAAATGAAGACAGAAGATTTAGAAAAAAACCTAGTAGCCACCTCAGAAAACGGTCACACCATAAGCCCGGTCCTGCCCGAAGGAATTAAAAATTATTTAATAGACATAGACGGAACTGTCTGCGATGATATTCCAAACGAAGAACCCGAACGAATGCTTACCGCCGAGGTATATCCGGATGCCTTAATTACCTTAAATAAATGGTATGACGAAGGCCACGTGATTTTCTTTTTCACTTCGAGAACAGAAGAGCACCGCGCCTATACCGAACAATGGTTAAAACAACACGGTTTTAAATACCACGGCATCTTGTTTGGTAAACCGCGCGGGGGAAATTACCACTGGATCGACAATCACTTGGTAAAAGCTACTCGCTACAGAGGACAATTTACCGATTTGATCGATAAAGAAGTGACCATTCAGGTATTTGACGATGGCAAACATTAAGAATTGAATTAGTTAATCCGTTTAGTTAATCAGAACGAATAAATTAAAAATAATATTATGGCTGAAAATTTAGTTATACCCACCATGGCCGAAATGTTGGCGCAAGGCAAACAACCCGAAGTGCTTTTTTGGGTAGGTTGTGCAGGAAGTTTTGACGACCGTGCCAAACGGATCACCAAGGCGTTTGTGCGCATTTTACAACAAGCTAAAATTGAATTTGCCGTTTTGGGCACAGAAGAGTCTTGTTCGGGTGATCCGGCTAAACGAGCTGGGAATGAATTTTTGTTTCAGATGCAAGCCTTGATGAACATCGAAGTTTTGAATGCTTACGAAGCCAAAAAAATTGTAACGGCCTGCCCGCATTGTTTCAATACCTTAAAAAACGAATACCCTGAATTGGGCGGAACCTATGAAGTTGTTCACCACACAACCTTTTTGAAATCTCTTTTGGATGCCGGTAGATTGTCTATAGAAGGCGGCCAATTCAAAGGAAAAAAAATAACTTTTCACGACCCTTGTTACTTAGGACGTGCCAATTCTATCTATGAAGCGCCTCGCGATTTGATTCAAAAATTGGATGCCGAATTGGTCGAAATGAAACGATCAAAAGCCAATGGTTTATGTTGTGGTGCCGGAGGGGCACAAATGTTTAAAGACGCCGAACCGGGTAACACTGAAATCAATTTAGAACGCACTGCAGACGCCTTGTTGGTTTCGCCCGACATCATTGCTACAGGCTGTCCTTTTTGTAATACCATGATGACCGATGGAGTAAAACACAACCACCAAGAAAACAACATTCAAGTAATGGATGTAGCTGAATTAATTGCTTCAGCCCAAGATTTATAACAAAACGACTATGTACATTCCATTTGAAAATTTACCCGAAGAATCAAAAATTTGGATCTACCCCTCAAACAGAAAATTTTCTGAGCAGGAGGTAGCAGCCATCGAAACCGATTTAAAATTGTTTCTTGATTCCTGGGATTCTCACGGAACCGGATTGGAATCCTCCTATCAAATAAAATACAACCGATTTATTCTGCTTGCTGTAAACCAAGAGGTACAGACCGCTTCAGGATGTTCTATTGATAAATCGGTGCAATTCATACAGCAATTGGAACAAAAATACCAAGTCGATTTACTCGATAAAATGAACGTGACCTACAAAACAGGGGAACACATTGCACACAAAACCTTATTGGATTTTAAAAAAATGGCCAAAGAAAAAGCCGTTTCAGAACATACGATTGTGTTTAATAATTTGGTAAACAGCATCCAAGAATTTAACGATTGCTGGGAGGTTCCGGCTGCCGAAAGCTGGCACAGCAGATTCTTTTAAAAACAGTACATGAATAAAAAATCAATTGTTTTTCTAGTATTTGCTTGTATAGCGATGCTCGTGTTGGGTTGTGGACCAGGAAAAAAAACCTTTACCAATCCGATAAACGATGTTTCGTTTGAATATCCGACTATAGCCGATTACAAAGAAACCTACGATTCGGATCGTCAAAAAAATTGGGTAGACAGTGTGTATGCGTCATTAAATTTTGACGAACGCGTAGGTCAATTGTTTATGGTTTCGGCCTATTCGAATAAAGACACCACCCACATCAAGTCTATTGATAAGCAGATTAAAGAAAATAAAATTGGCGGGCTCATTTTCTTTCAAGGGGGTCCTGTACGACAAGCCAATTTAACCAACCGATACCAAGCCGAGTCCAAAGTACCTTTGTTAATAGGAAACGATGCCGAATGGGGGTTGAGTATGCGCTTAGACTCTACCTACCGTTATCCCTGGAACATGACCTTAGGCGCTATAAAAGACAAGCGTTTTATAGAGAAAGTAGGCGTTCAAATGGCCGAACAGAGCAAGCGAATGGGCATACATTTTAATTTCGCTCCTGTTTTAGACATCAATACCAACCCCAAAAACCCCATCATCGGATTCAGGTCTTATGGCGAAGATAAATACAACGTAACCGAAAGTGCTTTGGCCGAAATGAAGGGTTACCAAAGCTTGGGATTATTAGCTACAGGCAAACATTTTCCGGGACATGGCGACACAGCGGTTGATTCGCATTCTACCTTGCCCACCATTACCTTTTCTCGAGAACGGCTCAACGACATCGAATTTTATCCGTATAAAAAACTCATTGAAGCAGGCTTGTCATCGGTCATGGTTGGGCATTTAAACGTTCCCAGTTTGGAGTGGCGCGAAAATATGCCTTCCTCGGTTTCCCATAATATTATTACCGATGTATTAAAAAATCAATTGCAATTTAAAGGGCTAATTTTTACTGATGCTTTAAACATGAAAGCGGCCAAGAATTTTAGAGAACCTGGGGAGATTGATTTAGAAGCTTTTATGGCCGGAAACGACATTTTACTTTGCGCCGAAGATGTACCCGTGGCTCGAGAAAAAATTTGCATCGCCTATCAAAACGGATTCATCTCCGAAGAGCGCTTGGCCTATTCGGTAAAAAAGATTTTAAAATACAAACACAAAGCAGGTTTGAATGCCTATAAACCGGTCGCGCTAAACAATTTGTATGCCGATTTGAATGGCCCAAAAAATGATGCCTTGCAGTATCAGTTGTACGAAAATGCGCTCACCGTGCTCAAAAACAAAGAAACCATTTTGCCAATTCAAGATCTGGCAAAGGCCAAAATTGCCTACGTAAAACTGGGTGACGACAGCAACAGTAGTTTTGTATCGACCTTAAAAAAATATGCCGAGGTAACCGAGGTAGCCCATGAAAACATCGATTCATTACAGCTGCGATTAAAGGACTTTTCAACGGTTATTATTGGTTATCATAAGTCGGATAAGGCCTGGAAAAAAACAGATTTTTCTGAAGTTGAAATTGCAAATTTGCAAGCTTTGGCCAAAAATAATCGCGTGATTTTAGCCGTTTTTGCCAAACCGTATACCTTGTTGCCCATCCCCAACTTTGATGATTTTGAAGGCGTAATCATGTCCTACCAAAACAGTGATATAGCCCAGGAGGTTTCGGCCGAATTGATTTTTGGCGCCATAGATGCCAAAGGAAAATTACCCGTTACGGTGAATGCAGAATTTCCGGTAAATTTTGGCTTATCCACCAAAAAACTCAATCGACTCGGATTTTCTGTACCTGAAAATGTAGGAATCAACAACTCTAAACTCGAGGCAATTGACGCGCTAATGACCAAAGCCATTGCGGGTAAAATGACACCCGGTGGTCAAATTCTAATTGCTCGAAAGGGAAAAGTAATTTACCAAAAATCATTTGGATCGCAAACCTACGAAGCCAATAGTCCTAAAATTGCCAACACCGATTTGTATGATATAGCTTCATTAACCAAAATCATTGGGACCTTGCCGGTATTTATGCAAGACTATGAAAAGCAACATTTAAGCAAAGCAACCGAATTAGGCACTTTGCTTCCTGCATTTGCAAGCAGCAACAAGGCACACATCACCCTGCAAGAATTACTTTCGCACTATGCCCAATTGCAAGCTTGGGAACCTTTTTATAAGGCAACCTTAGACAGCTTAAAAATGCCCTTGCCGGTTTATTATTCAAAAGTAGCCAAAGCAGATTTTGCTCTTCAAGTGGCCGATAGTTTGTACATCCGTACCGATTATCCATCAACTATTCTAAACTACATTAGCAGCAGTAAACTGCTTCCTAAGAAAGAATACAAATACAGTGATTTCACCTTTATAATTTTAAAAGCCTACTTAGAAAAAATAAATAACAAATCTTTGGATGTGCTTACACAAGAAAGATTCTTTTCTTCATTGGGAATGAATAATACCAGCTATAATCCGTTGCTCAAATTCCCGAAAGAACATCTAGCACCAACCGAAGAAGATACTTATTTTCGACACCAAAAAATACAAGGCTATGTACATGACATGACGGCGGCGATGCAAGGGGGAGTAGGAGGCCATGCCGGTTTATTTTCGAACGCGATGGATATTGCCAAAATGATGCAATTGTATCTGCAAAAAGGAAATTATGGGCAACAAGATTATTTCAGCGCCAGTACGTTTAATGAGTTTAATAGCTGTTATTATGCGGCTCAGGGAAATAGGCGCGGCTTAGGTTTTGACAAACCCCAATTGCCCGGAACGGCAGGACCTACTTGCGGATGTACATCGCCCAATAGTTTTGGACATACCGGTTTTACGGGTACCATGGCCTGGGCTGATCCCGACCAAGAATTGGTCTATGTATTTTTATCCAACAGAACCTATCCGGATGCTACCGATAATAAATTGTCAAAAGAAAATATACGGGAGCAGATTCAAAAAATAATTTACGACGCAATTCAAAACTAAATGAAACCCATGAAAATAGCCATTGTTTGTTACCCAACCTTTGGAGGAAGTGGCGTAGTTGCTACCGAATTGGGATTAGAATTAGCAAGGAGAGGGCACGAAATTCATTTTATTACCTACAGCCAACCCGTACGTCTGGCATTGCTCAACCCTAATGTACATTACCATGAGGTAAATGTACCTGAATACCCCTTATTTCACTACCAACCCTACGAATTGGCATTGTCTAGCAAATTGGTAGACATGGTAAAGCTGCATAAAATAGAAGTGCTGCATGTGCATTATGCGATTCCCCATGCCTATGCGGGCTATATGGCGCAGCAAATGCTCAAAGAAGAAGGTATTCATATTCCGATGGTAACCACGCTACACGGCACCGATATTACCCTTGTAGGAAACCATCCCTTTTATAAACCGGCCGTAACTTTCAGCATCAATAAATCAGATATTGTAACCTCGGTATCACAAAGTCTCAAGGACAATACCCTCGAATTATTTGCTGTCACTAAGCACATAGAAGTTATTCCCAATTTTATTGAACTCAGTAATATAAGCCAAAAAACAAGTTGTCGCTCAGCTATGGCTCAAGACAATGAACGGATTATTACCCATATTAGCAATTTTAGATTGGTGAAACGCATTCCCGATGTCATTCACGTTTTTTATAAAATTCAACAACAAATACCCGCCAAATTGATGATGGTAGGCGATGGCCCCGAAAAAGAAAATGCCGAGAAATTATGTGCAAAATTGGGCATTTTAGACAAAGTCATTTTCTTTGGAAACAGCAACGAAATTGACCAGATTTTACAGCATTCTGATCTGTTTTTATTGCCGTCAGAAACCGAAAGTTTTGGTTTGGCCGCCTTAGAGGCAATGGCCTGCGGGGTACCTGTAATATCGAGTAATTCTGGCGGATTACCCGAAGTAAATTTAGAAGGGTTTTCTGGTTTTTTGAGCGAGGTAGGCGATGTAGATTCGATGGCGGCCAATGCGCTTCAAATAGTGCAAAACCAAGAAACCTTAGATCAATTTAAAGCAAACGCCATCCAAACCGCAGAAAAATTTGATATCCATCACATTTTGCCTTTGTACGAAGAAGTTTACCAACGCGCAATTTTACTTAAAAAATAAAATGAAAAAATTCTTCTCATACATTGCTTTGGTTTTCTTGGTGTCCTGCGGAACTGGCGCACACCAAGGAAATAAAAAACCATTGTACGAGGTTTTGACTCAGCAAAGCGATGGGGGAGCCCGTATTCGTTTTTTTGAATTTCTCACCGAAACCCGAGAAATAAAAATGCTGCAAAACGATCCCAAGCTGCGCCGTAAAATAAAGCCAGAAGACCTTAGCGCTTGCAATTTTGTGGTATTGAATATGGGAGAAAAAGAAACTACCGGCTATACTATTCAGGTAGATCAGGTTTCTGAAACGCAAGACAGTATCGTTATTACGATAAAAGATGTACCGCCTGCTTCGCAATTGCTCCCCGAAAAAGACATCTATTATACCCCCTTTACGGTTGTTAAAATAAATTCCAAGAAACCCATCCGATTTAACTAAAAAATCCACCAGGTTTTTCTGATGGATTTGTTTAGTAAAGGGTTTGTCTTTAATTAAACCGGTACCTAAATGCTATGGCTATATCCGAATTATACGATTTTCCATAATAATTTTTTGCGCCAAATTCAGGACGTAAATCTGCCGAAATGGTCAACGGAAAATCAAAATTGTATTCAATACCAATATCCCCTGCGCCATACACAAATGTGCCGTTGTCGCTTGCTCCATTGTAATCGTAGTTCCATTTCACCAAACCGCCACCCACGCCTGCGTACCAATTAATGGTTTGATCTAAATCCCATACCCATTGGTACAAGCCATTTACTTTGATTGCATTTACATGATCACTAGATCGCCAACCCAAATTAGCTTCCAACCGGTTCATTTCCCCCATTGGACGTTGGTACGAAATTTCGGTTCCGATTCCGTGGTTATCCCCAAAACGCAATCCGATTGTTTGGCTAGATTGTGCCAAAGTAGCAGAAGTTAATCCCAAAAAGAATAGGGCAGTGTACATCAATTTTTTCATAAGTTCTAGTTGTAATAATGTTTTCGCGAAGATATTCAAAAAACACTTTTTGAAGATGTTAAATTTTGCACAACTTCAGATGGAAATTATCGGACTGAAAATGTTATTTTTGTGTGCAACACGCAAATACTATGGCAGGAAACAGTTACGGAACACTTTTAAAAATCACCACCTTTGGCGAATCGCACGGAGAAGCTATTGGCGGAATACTTGACGGCTTGCCCGCAGCCCTAGTTTTAGATCTAGAGGCCATCCAAAACGAACTCAACCGCAGACGCCCCGGACAATCTGATATAACAAGTCCGCGCAACGAAGCAGATACCGTGCAAATCTTATCCGGATTATTTCAAGGAAAAACCACCGGAGCTCCACTGGCATTTATCATTCCCAATAGCAATACCAAATCAGCCGATTATGATCATTTGGCGCAAGCCTACCGTCCCAGTCATGCCGATTTTACCTACGATAAAAAATACGGGTTTCGCGATCACCGAGGAGGTGGCCGCAGCTCAGCACGAGAAACAGCCTGTCGAGTAGTTGCAGGCGCCATTGCCAAGCAGCTCATTCCTGCTATTCGTATTCAAGCGTATGTTTCTGCAGTTGGTCCTATTTCTATGCAGCCGGATTACCACTTATATGATTTAGCTGCTATCGAATCTACTGCCGTGCGCTGCCCAGATCCCAAAACGGCACAAAAAATGATCACTCACATCCAGTCGGTTCAAGCCGCAGGCGATACCGTTGGCGGGGTTATTAGCTGCGTAATTCATGGAGTTCCCGCCGGACTTGGAGAACCTGTTTTTGATAAGTTACACGCCGAATTGGGCAAAGCCATGTTGTCGATCAATGCCGTAAAAGGCTTCGAAATAGGCAGCGGATTTTTCGGAAGTACACAAAACGGTAGCGCACACAACGATGTTTTTTTGCCCAATGGCAGTACCCAAACCAACCACTCTGGCGGCGTGCAAGGCGGCATCTCCAATGGCATGCCCATTTGTTTTCGAGTGGCCTTCAAACCCGTTGCTACACTCATGCAAGACCAGACAAGTATTGATAACCAAGGGAATTCAGTTGTTCTAGAAGGCAAAGGACGCCACGATGCCTGTGTGGTTCCCAGAGCTGTTTCCATAGTCGAAGCCATGGCCGCCTTGGTTTTGGCCGATTTTAGCCTGCGTCAACAAGCCATTTCAAACCTCATGTAGCTGTTCCCGCTTTACACTCTATCTTTAGTCCCGAACGCCGGTCCTAAAGGATGCCGTTGCAATCGGGGCTATTTAATAAACCAAACCAACTTATGACTACACCAACAACCAAAACCACTTTTCTTTCAAATCTCACCACACAAATTGTACTGGCGATGCTCTTTGGAGCACTTATTGGTGTTTTTATTCATCAAAATTACGATGCTGCAGCAGCAACAACATTTAGTGGATATGTAAAACTATTGGCCACCTTATTTATTCGTTTGGTTCAAATGATCATCGCTCCCTTGGTATTTACCACCTTGGTCGTAGGGATTGCCAAATTGGGCGACATCAAAGCGGTAGGCCGAATTGGAGGAAAAGCACTGGGATGGTTTTTTACTGCCTCCTTTATTTCTTTGTTAATTGGTTTGTTTTGGGTAAATGTGCTTCAGCCTGGTATTGGGTTGCATTTATCAGCCGTAGATTTAAGTACCGCTGCCGAAGTAACCGAAAAAACAACCTCGTTCTCGGCACAAAACTTTGTCGAACACATCATCCCCAAAAGCATTGTCGAGGCAATGGCCACCAATGAAATTTTACAAATTGTAATTTTTTCGATCTTTTTCGGATTGGCCGCTGCAGCCATTGGGGCTGATGCCAAACCGGTTATTAATGCCTTAGATAAAACTTCTCACATCATTCTTAAGATGGTGAATTACGTCATGAAATTTGCGCCAATTGGCGTATTTGGAGCTATAGCGGGTGTATTTGCTGTGCGTGATTTTTCTGAATTACTGTTTACCTACGCCAAATTTTTCGGCTCTTTTATGGTAGGAATTTCTACCTTATGGGTTGTGCTCTTGCTCGTGGGTTATCTATTTTTAAAATCGCACATGACCACTTTACTCAAACGCATTGTGAGTCCCTTAATCATTGCGTTTGGCACCACCAGTAGCGAAGCCGTATTTCCTAAACTCACCGAAGAATTAGAACGTTTTGGCGTAAAAGACCGCATTGTTTCGTTTATGTTGCCCTTGGGCTATTCGTTCAATTTAGACGGCAGCATGATGTACATGACCTTTGCCAGTTTGTTTATTGCTCAGGCCTATGGCATACAGTTAGATCTTCCTACTCAACTCACCATGTTGTTTGTGTTAATGCTTACCAGCAAAGGGATTGCAGGAGTTCCTCGAGCAAGTTTAGTTGTAGTGGCTGCCACTTGTGGAATGTTCAAAATTCCCATCGAAGGGATTGCTTTGATTTTGCCTATAGATCATTTTTGCGATATGTTCCGCAGCGCAACCAATGTGTTAGGTAATGCTTTGGCTACAGCCGTTGTCGGAAAATGGGAATCCAAAAATGAAGGGCAGTAGCAATCAATCTTCTTTGTGCTCCATTCCTTAAATTATTTTTTTTATAATTCACAGCTATTTGCGTTTTTATGATACATTTGTGCTTGATTTTTTAAAAATTTAAACTACTTAATTATGAAACAAAAATTACTTTTATTAGCGGCAGTTTTTGCCGGAACTGTATTTAATTCAACTGCACAGACTACCGTTTATTCAAATGATTTTACTGTAGGTACAGGATTAACAATTATTGATGCCGATGGTGATGCAAACAACTGGGGATTATATACCGGAAATGCTACAACTGCAGGTTGGGGTTTAACAGGTAACTTTGCTGGTTCTAGATCATGGAATCCTGCAAATACTACTACTGGAGCACCAGCTACAGCTTTAACACCAAATAATTTCTTATTGTCCCCACAGATAACCATCCCTACTAGTTTTGGTGCTTCAACACTTAGTTTTAGTATTGGAAGTAATGACGCTTCATTCCCTGCAGAGCAAATTTCTATTTATTTGGCTCCTATCACTGCTACAACTGCTGCAGCTATTTCAGCTTTAACACCTGTTTTCAATTACACGCTTACAGCAAGCGAAGCACTGATTGCAACTACTTTTACTGCTGATGTTTCTGCTTATGCAGGACAAACTGTAAAAATTGTGATGAGACACCACGGATGTACCGATCAAGATTTAATCTTTTTTGACGATTTGTTACTTTCTCAAGAAACATTGGGTAACGAAACATTCGAAGCTGCTCAATTCGTAGCTTCTCCAAACCCAACTTCTGGTGTTATCAATGTGATGAATAAAAATAATACGACTATTAAAAATGTAGTGTTAACCGATTTGAACGGAAGAATTGTAAGAGAAATTTCTAATGACTCTATGTCTTTTCAAATGGATTTAACCGATTTGTCTACCGGTATTTACATGATGAAAATTAGAACGGACAAAGGAGTTGCTACCAAAAAAATTATCAAGAACTAAATTTTCGTTCTGAGATAATCTCAACAAAAAGCTCCTCAATTGAGGAGTTTTTTTTATGACCAATTCGCAGACAAAAACTTATGTGCAAGTTGAGGATCACTTATTGAACAGCTTTTGTTAGGGCCGAATATCTTTTTTCGATTCTTGGCAACATACTTGTAGATCAAATCGAGCAGGCTAGATGGGAATAATTTAAAAACCAACAGCATACGCAACCAATTCGAACTGTTTTGGCATATATAAAAAACTGCTTCAGACCTTGTAAAATAGCCAACGGCAGAATGATAGACTACCAAGGTTTCAAGGCCAGTGTTCGAAACACCGATCTGTGTCAGGAGAGCTTTCCCCAAATCTGCTTGTTGGCTTGCAAAGCGAAACTTATCTTGTTTGTCCTGACGTATCAGTTGCATCACCCAATAATTGCATAGGGAGCAATCTCCGTCAAAAAGAATAATTATTTTATTTGGAGGAAGTACAAGCATTACGGCTGAACGTATTCCAATTGGCTGAGATTCACCGTAGAGGTAAATACGCCGTAATTTACAATGGCTTTCGTTTTCTCGATTTTATCGATGCTGCCAATTGCTTTTCCATCAATCATGCGCACGCGATCACCAACTTTAAGGATTGGTTTTGGCTTTTCGGGCGGTAGGGCTATGCCTTTCTTTTCTTTCTTTTCTTGGCGGATGGCTTCTACTTTTACTGTGACTTCTTGTACAATCTCTTTTTGAATGGTTTGTTTCCTTATGGCTTCTTTGGGAGTGGCTTTTTTGCGTTTGGAATTTTCCATTTCCACTATTTTTAAGAAATCACCCATAAGGTCTTTCTTGTTTTTTGAATTGAAGTATTTCTCGGCGATATCGTCAATTTTTTGGCCCATATAAATCAGGCGCTGGTTGCTGTCATACAATTCCTGGTAACTTTCTAGCTTAAGTTTGATTTTGGCATTGATGGTTTCCATTTTCTTACTTTCTTCCCGCACTTTTGTTTCCTCTTCTTTGAGGTTTTGGGATGTTTTTTCCATTTTGGAACGCTCTTTTTGCAAGGTGGCTATGGTTTTGTCAAAGCGCACTTTGCCAACCTCAATTTTCTTTTTGGCTCGATTAATGAGTCCAAATGGAATGCCATTTTTTTGGGCTACCTCAAAAGTAAAAGAACTTCCTGCCTGTCCTAAGACCAGTTTGTATAAAGGTTCCAACGATTTTTCATCAAAAAGCATATTGGCATTTTGCGCAAAGGGCAATTCGTTGGCCAAGATTTTTAAGTTAGAATAGTGCGTGGTGATAATTCCAAAGGCTTCGCGGTGGTAGAATTCTTCGAGAAAAACTTCGGCCAAAGCACCTCCCAATTCAGGATCTGAACCGGTTCCAAATTCATCGATAAGAAAAAGGGTTTTGGCGTTGCACTTCTTCAAAAAGTAGTTCATGTTCTTTAAACGGTAACTGTAGGTACTAAGATGATTTTCAATAGATTGGTTGTCGCCGATATCGGTTAGAATTCGATCAAATAAAAAGGTCTCGCTGCGTTCGTGCACCGGAATCAACAGCCCCGATTGCAGCATTAATTGCAACAAGCCTACGGTTTTCAATGAAATGGTTTTCCCGCCGGCATTGGGTCCCGAGATTACAATGATGCGATTATTTTGAGCCAATTCAAAGGTTTGTGGATAGGTATCTAGTTTTTGCTCCAAATTGGTCACCAATAATATAGGGTGAAAGGCCTCTCGGAAATACACGCGTCTTTCCTGGGTAATTTGGGGTAATATTCCGTTTATTTTTTTGGCATATTTGGCTTTGGCAGCAATTACATCAACATCCGAAAGGAAGTCTTGATAAGCAATTAATAATTCCAAATGCGGACGAATGCTATTGGTGAGTTGTTTTAATATCCGTGTGAGTTCTTCTTGCTCTTCGTATTCTAAATTACTCAATTCACGAGAATAGTTTAAGGTGGCTTCGGGCTCAATGTAGGCAATACTTCCTGTTTTGGAACTGCCCAAAATAGACCCTTTTACTTTGCGTCGGTACATAGCCATTACCGCCAAAACTCGGCGATTTTGCACAAAACTCTCTTTAATTTCATCCAAATAACCCAAGCCATTGTATTGACTCATCGCAGCTCCAAAACTCTGATTTACTTTGCCGCGCACCACTTGCATGTCGCGACGTAGGTGGAGTAAATCGGGAGAGGCATTGTCTTTTATTTCACCATATTTATCTACCACCGCATCAATTAGATTGATGATATCTTTGGTAAATTCTACTTGTTCCGAGCGGATATAAAGGTTGGGGTAGTAGTCGGTAAATTTTTTAAAAAACTGCAACAAGACATTGCTCGTAGCCGATAAATGGGCTATTTTTCTAAAGCTGCCAACTTCCAAAAAGCTGTCTTCAATGCCCAAAAATTGAATTTCATGTGCAATCGAGTCAAAACCGTGATTGGGAATGGCATTGTTGTTCTGAAACGAGGAAACATATTCAGAGGTTTGTTGCAAAGCCAGAAGTAGCGTGTCTGCCTCCGAAATGGGTAAAATGGCCGTGGCTTTTAGTTTGCCCATATCAGTATTACAATAGCCCGAAACGGTTTCTAATACGGTAGGGAACTGTAAATCTTGTAGTGTTTTTGCTGTAATTCGATTCATAAGGTGCAGTGAATTGCCTCGCAAAAATAGCTATAATTTGATTGTTTAGGGAATTAATTATCTTTGGATGTAAATCCCAATTATGCTCAATATTCAGGAACCCTCTTGGCAAACAGCACTAGCAACTGAAATCCAAAAAAACTATTTTATTGAATTGATGCAAGCGGTTGATATGTTTTATGCTAAAACCCCTTGTTACCCACCAAAATCAATGATTTTTGAGGCATTTGAGCGCTGTCCTTTTGCTGATGTAAAAGTGATTATACTTGGGCAAGATCCGTATCATGGAGATGGAGAAGCCCACGGATTGTGCTTTTCTGTTCCCGATGGGGTTCGTATTCCACCTTCATTACAAAATATTTACAGAGAACTATCGACAGATTTAGATCGAGTATTTTTGCCTAGTTCAGGCAATTTACAGGCTTGGGCAGAGCAAGGTGTTTTATTAGTAAATGCAACATTAACCGTAGAAAAAGACAAACCCAACTCACATGCCAAATTGGGATGGCAGCAATTTACTTCGGCGGTAATTGAACTCTTGTCTCACCAAAAAGAAAATCTGGTATTTCTGTTGTGGGGGAACTTCGCTCAGCAAAAAGGAAAACACATTGATCGCTCCAAACACCTCGTTCTCGAATGCGGACATCCATCGCCACTGAGTGCTAATCAAGGAAAATGGTTTGGGAATAAGCATTTTAGTCAAGCCAATTCCTACTTAGCTACTCACCAAAAAACGGAGATAAATTGGTAATTAGTTTACCGTAAACGAATAAAAACCACCAGAGTCTAAAGCCGTAACCGAAGATTGTATATTCACAAATAAATTGGTTGCAATACTAGTAGATCGAAGAGTTACTGCACGAGTAGCCAGCGATTCATACCCAAAATTTAGGCGGTAATTGCCAGATTCTGTCAATTTTAATCCAGTTTTAAAATCAAAGGTTTTTGTAGTTGCATTATACAGGCAGTACCCGGTACAATAGCCGTCGTATTCGTTGGCAACGCCTTGATCCACAAGCAAATTGCTAGTTAACGGATAAAAAACCCAGGTTCCATTGGTTTGTTGTTTTTCTAAACTAAAGACAAACATAAAACTCGGGGCTTGTCCACTGGTTTGATAGACATCTAGCAGGTCGGTTTGATTTTCCTCGACCAAATATTGCGAAAATGCAGTATGCATCCACAAGATGTCATTTTGGGCATAACTACTTTGTGTGTCGATGGTTACTAAATTTGGAACTTTTAGCGTGATTTCGTTATAAAACTCATTGTCTTTATTCGAACAAGCACTGATGAAAAATGTTAGCAATAGAACATAAAAAAAGGGACGAAGTGTTTTCATATACGCACGCATTAAAATTGATAACCCAAAGACAAACCAACTCGAGAAACCACAGCAGGACTGTGTTGTGTATTTACTAAATTAGATCCAAAACCCACCAGAAATTCTACTGTCCAGTTTGATTTAACTAGTAAGGAATACCCCAAACTACCTCCCAAGGCAACTGCGGTATAACTTCCTGTTGTGATTTGATAAAAGGACGAAGTTGTAGCGGGAGTTCTTGTAATTTCCTTGTATTTCCCCTGATTGATCGAACCAAAGGCTTCGGCAAAATAAAAGGAACGATTGCTAGTTGATAATTTATACCGAACAAAAGGAGTGACGTCCCATTGAGCGAGGTAGGCGGTATTGCCGTCTTTAAACTTCGATTCCAAAGACGAACTTTGGGTGGTACCCATGCTTATTCCGAAGCTGTAATTGGTCGCATTCTTTTTTTCAATACTGGCATTAAAGTTGCATTGACTGAGCATAGTCAATAAATTAGTTCGAAATTCATAATGAGGCTTCGAAGGTTTTTCTTGCCCAAAAACAGCAAATCCAACAAACAAAAACAAAAGGTGTTTTTTCATACGTCTTTATTTATAAGGCTAAAATAGTATTAATCTAGATTTAATGTACCTAGAATATCTTCAAATAAATAGGGTCCACCCGGATAATCTGCCGTGTAATCTAAATTTAACCAGATTTGCCCGTATTCATCGCGGTGGTAATGAATGGCTTTATGTTGCGATTCTTTGATAAATAATTCTTTTTTAATTAAAAAATTTACGGTTTCTAAATCGGCCAAATTGCCGATACATATTTCAGGATAGATATGGCCCTCGGTGTGTATTAATCTCGGATTTCCTCCAATTGCTTTTAGGCAAGCTGCCATTAATACCGAATGGTCATCACAATCGCCGGCCAAATATACTGCCGATTCGGATGCCTTGGCAATGTATTCTTTATTTCTTGGGTCACTTACATAAGTCCAGTTGTTGTTTATTTCTTTAAACACAGCAAAACATTGAATCAAATTTCGGTGACGGGCATAGCCTGGAACCTCTTTAAAATGTTTAGAAATGGCTTTTAAGGCAAAATCCCGCACCACCGGATTGCTGTATTCTATCGCGGCGGTAATCGTATTTTTTTCTGGAAATGGCTTCAGTTTATTGAGCAGTACTTCTTCTGGATGTGGGCTGTCTGACAAGGCGTAAAGCATGTATTTGTAATCGTCATAAATACTTTTAAACCCATAATTATCGGTTAGATTACCTATAATAAGTGCAATCAGGTACAACCCAATCGCAATAATGAGTACCGTTCGCAATGCATGTAGGATGAGCTGAATGATTGCTATAATGACAACAAACAGCAGTATGTGATCCAATTCATAAGGCCAATTGACATCGATGATGTTTTTATGGGCAATGATAAAAATGGGGATTGCAATCAAGACATTCAAAATAAAAATTATCAGTGCATTCCATGGCTGTGGAACCTGGAATTGTTTATTAATTTTTGATTGTTCGAGTTTTTTTATGAGTGGCATAGCCTTAATTTAGTGATGCGATCGTGGTGGAATAGTCTAGCTTACAGCTAAGTATATTTAAATCTAACAATTGAGTTTGAATAAGATTAAATTCTGATAGATCAAAATTCTGGCGAGACCAAGTGGTTCTATTCAACCACAACTGCACATCATCGGGTTGAAGCTGATACTGTGCGGCCAAAGTTTCGGCCAGCAGATCTTGGTTTTTGAAGGTTTGCGTTTGATTATTAATGAGCTGAAGCAGCTGCTTGATTTGTTGCGAATGTTGATCCAAAAAATCAGCCCGAACGGCAATGACAAAACAAGGCCACGGAGTAGGGCAATCGGCTAGGTGACGAAATATTCCTCGATCTACCAGCGGTTTGGTCATGAAATGTTCCCACATAAAGTAATCGGCTTTTTGCGTAGTCAATGCTTCGACAGCGCCGTCTATGGTGTGGACAATTTCAAATTTTATAGTTCTATCCCAACCTTGGTTGTTTGCATTGACATAAGCCATGAGTTGAGAACCTGAACCATTTCTGGAAATGGCAGCTTTTTTATGTTGCAAATCGGACACGCTGAAATAGGGCGAAGATGCGGCAACGTGAATGCCCCACAACAAAGGCGATTCGACATATTTTTGTACAATCACGGATGGATTCCCTAAACTGATGTCTTTCAAGATCCCCTCAGTAAGCACAATGGCCACATCCGTTAAGCCCTCGCGAAGCAGCTCACAAAGTTTGCCTGTGCCTTCGGGTACGTTGGTCCATTGTACATTCAAACCTACTTGTTGAAACAAGCCGTTATGAATGGCTTGAATCCAAGGGTAATTAAAATGTTCCGGAACCCCGGCAATGTTAATTTTAAGCATGTTGCAGTGCATTTTCAAGTTTCCACCAATTCCATTGTGCACCATCATCGGCCATATAATGCTCAACCAATTGCATGCCGAATTTGGAGAGTATTCGATTGGATGCTGCATTATTTATGTGTGTATAGGCGTGCATCGTCTGAATCTTCATTTCAGTAAAGCCATAATCAAGCCAAGCAGCGGTCGCTTCAGAGGCGTAGCCTTTTCCCCAAAAGGGTTCGTCTAGCCGATAGCCGTAATCATAAAAATTAGTATTGCCATTTTCGGTGTGGTCATTCACGAATTTGATACCCGTCCAGCCTATAAACTCATTGGTTTCTTTGAGAATAGTGGCAAATCGGCCAATTTTATTTTCGGCGTATTGTTTATGAATATACGCTATAAGTAATTTAGAATCTTCAAAATGCTGCGATGGTTTTTGCCAAAGGTAGCGGTGCACATTGGGATTGGCGTCCATTTTAAATAGATCTTGGGCATCGCTCAGTTCAAAAGGCCTTAGCAATAAACGTGAAGTCTCTAGAGTTAGGTTCATTTCTTACTTTTAATATCAGAAATTACAATACGATATCCATCGGGATCTAAAAACATTTTGCCGTGTTCATTCCAAAATGAATTTTTAGCTTGAATGATTTCTATTTTATATGATTTAATTCTTGAAATCACCAAGTCATAGTCCGTTTTATTGCTTGGATATAAAACTAAATTGTCGTCATCATGAAAATTAAAAACCACAACATCCTCTGATTTTGTAAATTCTAAATGCCAATTTTCATTTTTATCTCCTATAATAATACCTGTATAACCTGCATGATTTTCAAAACTATTAAGTAATTCAAACCCTAATATGTTAACATAAAAGTTTTTAAGTTGTTCTAAATTATTGGTATGTCTTGCAAATCGAAATGTCATACTTTAATAAATTTCAAAAATTGTTAAACTTAAGGCCTATTCGGCTAATTTATTTAACGCATACACAATCAATGCATCGACTGTTTTATAAGGGTCTTCACTAAATGTTCCGGTTGCGCGATTGGCAATAATGGCGTTCAAAGACAAACATTCGTGTCCGAGTAGTTTACCTAAGCCATAAATTGCGGCTGTTTCCATTTCGAGGTTGGTCATTTTAATGCCTTTAAATTCGAAATGATCCATTTTGGAGTTCAAATCCGGATCTTGTATTCCCAAGCGGAGCACGCGACCTTGAGGCCCGTAAAATCCGCCAGCTGTGCCTGTAAAACCCTTAAATAGTTGGTCACTTTCGAATCGTTTTTCTAAACGTTCACTTCCTCTTATCACATAGGGACGTCCTTTTTTAAGATCCCAATTGGTCTGACTGATGAAGGCTTCTTCGATGTCTTTTTCAGAAATTTCATCGATCAAATAGGAGCGAAGCATGTTGTCTAAACCCAATCCATATTGACTCAACACAATACTGTCACAAGGAATAGCAGCTTGTAGCGAACCGGAGGTGCCAATGCGAACGATATTCAAAGCAGTTAAAACTGATTTTGGTTGTCGCGTTTCTAAATCGATATTCACTAAGGCATCCAATTCGTTCATCACAATATCAATATTGTCTGGACCAATCCCGGTGGACATGACCGTAATGCGTTTGCCTTTGTAGATTCCCGTTTGGGTTTTGAATTCCCGCTTTTGTTTGGTAAATTCGATACTCGAAAAATGTTTGGTAATTTTTTCTACTCGATCCTGATCGCCCACAAAAATAATATCGTGCGCAATGTCCTGAGGATGAAGATTCAGGTGATATACACTGCCGTCGGGGTTGAGAATAAGTTCGGAGGATGCGATCATGTTGTTTAATTAATAATTAATAATGAAAAATGAAAAATGAAAAATGAAAAATTTGTGGTAATAAACAAACTAATTAATAGTGTGATTAGATTTTCAATTTGAATTTGAATGAATCTGCATTATATTAAAATTATTAATTATTCATTTTTAATTTATAATTAATATCAGCCTCCCACCCGTTTGGTTTTAAACCCTTTGGCTTGCAAAAACTGCATGATTTTATCGCGGTAATCGCCCTGTATAATGAGTTCTCCGTCTTTAAAACTGCCACCTACTGCAAATTTGTTTTTTATTTCTTTGGCCAATAGTTTAAAATCTTCCTCATCTCCTTCGTAACCCGAAATCACAGTTGTGGGTTTGCCTTTGCGTTTTTCGTATTGACAGACTAATGGATCTTTTTGAATAAACAATTCATGGGGTTCAACTGCCTCATTTAGCATATCATTGTTGGGTTCATGATCAGGAAATAACTTTTTGAGTTGCTCTTGTAAGTCCATATTTAATTATTCAAAAATAGAATTTCATTTTATTGTTTAATTCGTTTTTTTATATCATTAGTATAAATTTTTCTGACAAATTGCGGGTCATTTCCGAAATTTAACAATAACCCAACTTCGCATTCAGTGGATTTTAAATAGTTTAATAATTGTGCTTGATGAGATTCATTAATATATTCTACGCATTTTAATTCAACTATAACTGAATTATTTACAATAATATCCGGAATATATTCTCCAACAACAACTTGTTTATAGTAAACATTTATTTTCTTTTGACTTTCTACCTTTAAACCTCTTGATTGTAATTCTACTATCATTGAATTTTGGTAAACTTTCTCAAGAAAACCATGTCCCATTTCATTGTAAACATCGTAATAAATACCTATAATAGTTTTAGTTAGCTCTTGATGAGGGAATTTCAACATATAAATTTGATTGGCTTATATTATTTATATTGAACACAGATTCGAGAAATATCAATGAATTATAAAAATTTCTCAGATTTCTTAAATCTGTGTTGCAATTCTATTGGCTTATATTATTTATTTTGAAAACAGATTCGAGAAATATCAATGAATTATAAAAATTTCTCAGATTTCTTAAATCTGTGTAGCTATTCTATTGGCTTACATTATTTATTTTTAAAACAGATTCGAGAAATTAAAAATAAATTATAAAAATTTCTCAGATTACTTAAATCTGTGTTGCTAACTTTAATCTTCAGATTTTCTTTCTATTTCTTTAATCCTAATTCCACCAATCGTTCTTCTAGATATTCGCCTGCAGAGATGTCCTCAAATGCTTTTGGATTTGATTCATCTATACATTGCGCTAAACAATTTAAGGGCATGTCGCTCACTGGGTGCATAAAAAATGGGATAGAAAATCGAGAAGTTCCCCACAATTCTCTCGGCGGATTAACCACCTGATGAATAGTCGATTTGAGTTTGTTATTGGTATGACGCGAAAGCATATCGCCCACATTGATCATCAATTCGTCGGGTTGTGCCATTGCATCAATCCAGTCGCCGTTGTGATTTTGCACTTGCAAGCCTTTTCCTTGAGCGCCCATTAGCAAAGTAATTAAATTGATGTCGCCATGAGCAGCCGCACGAACGGCACCATCTTTGGGTTCATCCGTAATAGGAGGGTAGTGTATCGGGCGCAAAATGCTGTTTCCTTGCAGGATATAGCCATCAAAATAAAATTCGTCTAGTCCGATGTACAAGGCCAAGGCACGCAATACATAAATACCCGTTTTCTCTAACATTTCATAGGCTTTTTTTCCTGTTGAATTGAAATTGGGCAACTCCGAAACAGAAACGTTGTTTGGGTATTCGTGAGCATACTTGGAATCGGCATCTACATATTGACCAAAATGCCAAAACTCTTTTAAATCTCCGGCTGATCTTCCCTTTGCGTGTTCTTTTCCAAAGGAAACGTAGCCGCGTTGACCGCCAATACCTGGAATTTCATATTTTTCTTTGACCGAAAGTGGCAAATTAAAAAAATCACGTACTTCTTGGTATAAATTGGCTACCAATTGATCGTCTAAAAAATGTCCTTTTAAGGCCACAAAGCCAATATCCTCGTAGGCTTTCCCGATTTCATTTACAAAATGTTGTTTACGTGCCGGATCATCCGACAGGAAATCACGTAAGTTTACACTAGGTATTTGTTGCATATTTTCGTATTAAATGTAAACGCATTGCTTACAAAAGTTGACTAACAAATGTAGGAAAAAAAACAACGTTTTTATTCGTAAAAAAACTTGTGTTTTTCCTATAACACAGCTCGAGTTTGTTCGTTAGTTTTTCTTATTTTTACGAATTCAAAAAAAAATTAACCGACCTACTGTAGTATGCAATTTGATCGCCAACATCTGTCAGATGAAACTTTACTCGATTTATATAAAAAAATACTGAAACCTCGCCTCATCGAAGAGAAAATGCTTATTCTCATTCGGCAAGGAAAAGTCTCTAAATGGTTTTCTGGTGTGGGACAAGAGGCAATTGCAGTTGGCGTTACTGCCGTATTAAATTCCGATGAGTATATCCTGCCGATGCACCGCAATTTGGGGGTATTTACCACCAGAGAAATTCCGTTGCACCGCTTGTTTTCTCAATGGCAAGGCAAAGCCAATGGGTTTACCAAAGGCCGTGATCGCAGTTTTCACTTTGGCACACAAGACTATAAAATTATTGGGATGATTTCTCACTTAGGGCCTCAATTGGGTGTTGCCGATGGAATTGCTGTAGCCAACAAATTAAAGAAAAACGGACATGTGACTGCCGTTTTTACTGGCGAAGGTGCCACTTCTGAAGGCGATTTTCACGAAGCGCTCAATATTGCAGCGGTATGGGATTTGCCGGTGTTATTCATTATAGAAAATAACGGATACGGTTTATCTACGCCCACCAACGAACAATACCGTTGCGAAAATTTGGCCGATAAAGGCATCGGTTATGGCATGGAAAGCCATATTATAGATGGAAATAATATCGTAGAAGTATATACCAAGTTGGAAGCGTTAGTGGCTTCAATGCGCGAAAATCCGAGACCTGTTTTGTTGGAATTTAAAACCTTTCGTATGCGCGGACACGAAGAGGCGAGTGGCACCAAATATGTGCCGCAAGAACTTATGGATGCCTGGGCTGTAAAAGATCCGGTAGAGAATTATAAAAAATATTTAGAGTCCCTTCAGTTGCTGTCCGCCGAAATGGATGCGGAATTTAAAGCAAGCATAAAAAAAGAAATCGATGAGCATTGGGAACTCGCTACCAATGAACCTGAAATTGCAGCTTCCTTAGAAGAGGAAATGAACGATGTATACAAGCCCTATGACTTCGAATTCATAGCGCCTGGAACGACTACTGCATCCATACGATTTGTAGATGCTATATCCCAAGGATTAAAACAATCCTTCGAGCGCCACGACAATTTAGTCATGATGGGACAAGACATTGCCGAATATGGCGGAGCCTTCAAGATTAGTGAGGGATTTGTAGAAGCTTTTGGAAATGAACGAATCATGAATACACCCATTTGTGAAAGTGCAGTTGTTTCTGCCGGGATGGGCCTATCTATTAACGGCTGCAAAGCAATTGTAGAAATGCAATTTGCCGATTTTGTTTCTACCGGATTCAATCCGATTGTAAATTATTTAGCCAAAGTGCATTACCGTTGGCAAGAAAACGCCGACGTGGTGGTGCGCATGCCTTGTGGTGGAGGTACTCAAGCCGGACCGTTTCATTCGCAAACTAATGAGGCTTGGTTTACTAAAACTCCTGGTTTAAAAGTGGTTTATCCCGCTTTTCCCTATGATGCCAAAGGCTTACTGGCTACAGCCATAAATGACCCGAATCCGGTATTGTTTTTTGAACACAAGCAACTGTACCGCAGTATTTACCAAGAAGTTCCTACGGATTATTATACGCTGCCTTTTGGCCAAGCTTCTTTGCTTAAAGAAGGCAATCAAATTAGTATTATTGCCTTTGGTGCCGCCGTGCATTGGGCATTGGAAGTCTTAGAAAAACATCCGGAAATTAGCGCCGACTTGATTGATTTGCGTACACTTCAACCCTTGGATACCGAAACTATTTTTGCTTCTGTCAAGAAAACGAATAAAGCGCTTATTGTGCAAGAAGACACTTTATTTGGTGGAATAGCTAGTGATATTTCGGCACTTATTATGGAAGAATGTTTCGAATATTTAGATGCACCTGTAAAACGAGTGGCCAGTTTAGACAGCCCTATACCATTTACTAAAGCGCTAGAAGACCAATTTATGAGTAAATCTAGATTGGAGGAAAGCATTTTAGCCCTGCTTTCCTATTAATTTGCTATAAAGACACCCTATGAGTTGTTTCATTAAACATATTTTTTCTGCACTTACTTTCTTAATCGGATTTAATGCTACTCTTTTTGCACAAAACCTACTTGTCAATGGCGACTTTGAAAGCGGTGGGGCAGGAGTAGGATTTCAGACGAATTATTTTTTACCCGCTACAGCAGGTAGCAGTACTACCCGAAATTATTCGATTACAACAGATTCGTTTAACATGAATACTGCCAATTTTTGTCATTCGTCCGATCACACATCAGGCACAGGAAAAATGATGGTGGTAGACGGATCAGGCAATGGGGGGGATAAATTTTGGGAATTGATAAATGGTTCCACCTTAGGAGTTATTTCAGGCAGAACGTATCAATTTAGTTATTGGATACGCTCAATTTCAGGAACCAACACTACTGCTAATTCTGCTATGATTGCATTGAATACCAACGGAACTACAGGGATTATTACGTTGATTTCAGGAGCAACTCAATGTCCAACGGGCAATCCATCGGCATGGACAAAAGTCACTTACCAATGGACCGCAACAACCAATAATGCTCAGATTTGGCTCACTGATACGCAATCGACTGGAGGCGGAGTAGGAAATGATTTTGCTATAGATGACATTTCCCTGGTTGAACTTTTGCCCCCTTTATCGATTAGTGCAACGGCGGTAAATCCGACTTGTCCCAATGCCAATAACGGAACTATTCTAGTAAGTGGTGTTAATGGAGTGCCTCCCTATGTAACCTACACATTATCTGGAACAAGCAGTGATTCCAACAACAACGGAGTATTCAGTAATCTAACACCTGGAACGTATTCGGTATCCGTTTTAGATTCAAACGGCACGCAGGTATCCCAAAATGGCATTAGTATTGTAGACCCTGCCAACATTAGCATTACGGCTTCGGCAACCTCAATTTGCGCAGGAAATACAGTTACACTTACAGCCAATGGCGCTTCGACTTATACTTGGTCATCTACTCCAAATGATCCTGGAATCACCAACCTCAATGCAACTGCACAATCGGTTCAGCCTACTGTTCCCACCACTTATACTCTTACGGCCACCACCACAACGACCAGTACCAATAATTTAATTGCTAATGGTGACTTTTCATCGGGCAATACTGGCTTTACAACCAATTATCAATACTTGGCAACTGCTCCAGTAGGAGGTGTACAAAATGCATACGGCGTTGTCACCAATCCACAAGCTTGGTTTTCGGCTTTTACCACTTGTGGTGATCATACAACGGGTAGCGGAAAAATGATGGTCGTAGATGGAACTGCAACATCCGCCAATTCGATACTTTGGAAACAAACAGTTCCTGTAATCAACAATACCACGTATGCGTTTAGTTTTTGGGTACAATCGGTGGTCAACGTAAACCCCGCCAACATTGAAGTATTAATTAATGGAGTTTCTGTAGGTTTTCAATTGGCCCCAACTAATATTACCTGTAACAACTGGGTCCAGTTTACTTATTCTTGGAATTCATTAACCAATACTACAGCGAGTATTGTACTTTATGATCGAACGGTTATTTCAAATGGAAATGATTTTGCCATTGACGATATTGCATTTGTTACCACTACAACTACTACCTGTAATTTAACGGCTTCAAAAGTAATAACGGTTACTCCTATACCAACTATTACAGCTTCGGTTACATCAGCGCCAACCTGTACCAATCCATTGGGAGCAATCACAGTTTCAAGTCCAGTTGGTGCGACCTATGAATACAGTGCCGACGGAACTACCTTTCAGAGTAGTCCGATTTTTTCTGGATTAGCCGCGAATACCTATTCAATTACGGTTCGTGTTGTTGGCACAACTTGCCCTTCCTTGCCTGTGAGTTTAACTATTTCATCGGTGCCTGCAGTGCCCAACGTTTCGGCAACTACAGGCGTTGCTCCCAATTGTGGGGTAAAACTCATCGGAAACTCTACAACCATAGGCGTACAACTTAGCTGGAATGGTCCTGGCATAGCTGTCAATTCTGCCAATCCTGCTACAGCAACCCAAAACGGAACATTTACCTTGACTGCTTTAGATCCGGTTTCGGGTTGTTCAAACGCTACGACAGTAGCAGTTACATTGCCATCATTGCCCACAACTCCGCTCATTAATACGACACAACCTTCGTGTGTGACGGCAACCGGAAGCATAACCGTTACCGCTCCATTGGGTGCTAATTTTGAATACAGCATCAACGGAACCACCTTTCAAGCGGGAACTGTATTTAGTAATGTAAGTCCCAATACGTATGATGTGGTAGTTCGAAATACCACAACCGGTTGTGTTTCATTACCCAATACGATTCAAATAAACAGTACCATTGCAACTCCGCCACCAACAGTTACTTCACCAATTTATTATTGCCAGAACAGCACTGCATCTGCGCTTTCTGTTACTCCAGCTGCGGGAACTACTTTAAAATGGTATACTGTCGCTACTGGTGGTACAGCATCGACAATTGCGCCAACTCCGAATACAGGAACTGTAGGTAATTTTACCTTTTATGTATCACAAACAAATGGCAGCTGCGAAAGTATCCGTGTACCCATTGTAGTTAAAGTAACTCAAAATTTTAATGAGTCACTTAATTTAGTATGTGATCCAACACGTTCAACGCCTACTTCTGTATTTTTTGAATGGGTAAATATGACCGGGTATGTTGGGTATAATTATACCTACTCTATAGCAGGAGGGCCTTTAGTTACGGGTTATATTCCTTCGCCTTCCAGTATTTCAATTCCGGTTTCAGGTCCAGGAACTTCGGTAACTTTTACCATTACTTCGGTGGTAGGAGCCCCCTGTGTAACTCCAGAAACTCAAACCTGTCATTCTTCTTGCACAACAATAACCACCCCCAATTTTGCCTCCATTCCGCCTATTTGTTCCGGAACAACAGCGCCTGTTCTAGCAGCTACAAGCCCCAACGGAATTTCGGGAACATGGAATCCCGCGATAATTAGTACTGTAGCAGGAGCCGATTATGTATTTACCCCAAATAGCTTTTCTTTTCCGTGTACCAATACGCAAACCCTTACGGTAAGTATAACCAATGCTGTTACTCCCACCTTCACCAATTTACAAACTTCTCTTTGTCAAAATGCCCCAGCACCTGTGCTTCCTATAAACACTTCGAATGTTCCCTCCCTAAGCGGTACATGGAGTCCTGCAACAGTAAATACTGCCACCTTAGGATCAACTTTTTATACCTTCAATCCTACCAGTGGACAATGTGTAACCTCGGCAACGGTAGGTACTTTTATCACAGTAAATCCTAATGTAAATCCTAATTTTGCTGGAATAAGTGCCATTTGTTCCGCAAGTACAGCGCCGGTACTTTCCACTACATCCCCAAATGGAATTACAGGATCTTGGAATCCGGCGGTAATAAGCAATACCAGCTCGGCTTCTTATTTATTTACACCCAACGCCAACCAATGCAGTTCAACTCAAACGCTGAATGTAAACATCCTAAACGCTACTACTGCCGATTTTGCTGCAATTCCCTCTATTTGCTCCGGATCTACAGCGCCTATTTTGGCAACAATAGCACCCAACGGCACCAGTGGAACCTGGTCGCCTACAGTTATTGATAACCTAAATTCGGGATCGTATACGTTTTCTCCCGATCCGAGTATATATACCTGTCCAACTCCCCAAGTTTTAAACGTTGCCATTTCATCAGCAGCAACCCCTGTTTTTACTGCTATACCTGTGCTGTGTCAAAACAGTAGTGCACCCCTATTGCCGACATCTTCAACCAATACACCGCCAATTACGGGAACCTGGAATTCACCCATTGACACTACTATTCTAGGCAATACCACCTATACGTTTACTGCAGCAGCCAATCAATGTGTGGTGAGCACAAATCCAACTATGTTGGTGAATGTGCTGGCAAATGTCACACCCGATTTCTTGCCCATTCCTTCTTTCTGCGAAAACACAACAAGTCCAATTTTGGCTACTAATGCGCCCAATGGCATTTCTGGAAATTGGAATCCAGCGATTATCAGCAATACTACTGATGCATCCTATTTGTTTACGCCAACTCCTGGTCAATGTTCCAGCACCCAAACACTGGCTGTAAGTTTAATTCGCAGAACTAATCCAGATTTTAGTTCAATTGCGCCAATTTGTGTAGGTGATGTAGCTCCAATTTTGGCATTGACCGCTCCCAATGGAATTAATGGAACTTGGTCACCGGCAGTGGTTGATAACCTATTAAGTGGCAACTATTTGTTTACGCCTGATCCAACCGTTTGTGCCAACACACAAAACTTGTCTGTTACTGTGAATCAACCAACTATTCCTGATTTTGCCGATTTGACTATTTGTATAAATTCAACTGCGCCAGTGCTAAACATCAGCTCGCCAAATGGTATTTCTGGAACATGGAGTCCTGCCATTGTTGACGTTACCGCTTCTGCACCCTATGTTTTTACACCTGTGGCTAATTCTTGTGCTGTTCCTCAAACGATACAAGTGGTTATTAATCAACCTCAACTAAACAATGTAGTCATCACCTATGAAGTAAGTGATGCTTTTAGCGCCAATCCGATTATTGAGGTATCAATTACTCCAGCGGGTAATTTCTTCTATCAATTGGATTTAGGCCCACTACAAAACACGCCAATTTTTGATCAAGTAAGTCATGGTATACATACGGTAACCATTTATGACGCTTATGCTTGTTCGACACCGAGTTCGACTTCGTTTGAAGTAATGGTCATCGATTATCCCAAATTCTTTACACCAAATGGTGATGGATTTAACGATGCTTGGAATATTTATGAATTGGAAACTACACCAGCAACGATCTACATTTTTGACCGCATGGGAAAATTACTCAAACAACTTTTTCCAACTGAAGATGGCTGGGATGGTACTTACAACGGAGCCGCATTACCGGCTACCGATTATTGGTTCTTGGTTGAGTATGAAGAGAATGGCAGCATGAAACGATTTAAATCGCATTTCGCCTTAAAGAGATAAGCTAGTAATTTCCGTTCAATAATTCACCACCAATGGGTGAACGGGCTTCAATGCCTAGTTCTTTCATCATTTCATAGGTGGTACACACCGCTGCCGATGTAACCGGTATGCCACATTCGGCTTGAATGAGATCAATGGCTTCTAGCGAAGGCATTTGCACGCAGGCCGAAACGACCAAAACATCTACATCGGTAAGATCGAGTTGTTTATAGATCGTGAGTAGATTCAACGGATTTTGAGCAGCCACTTCTAAATTATCCGGAATTTCTAGGGCAATGCTCTCTTTTACTTTGATGCCTTGATGTTCAATATAATCCACCACCATATCAGTAAGCGGTCGCATATAGGGCGTAATGATCGAAATTTGTTTGGCACCTAAAACCTTCAAACCATTTATCAAAGCTCCAGCCGAAGTCACAATAGGAGTAGGGAAACCGTTGGCTATCGTTTCTTGGTGTAAATTTATTTGAGATACACAGTGATAGCCTCTACCCATACTCATGATCGCTACCAAACACGCATAACCCATTACGTCAACCTGCGCGTCCGATAATTCTTGGGCACATTTCAAACTCATGGCATCCATAGCTTCTAATTCTTCTTTGGTTACTTTTTTCATGCGCATGCGGCTGCTGTGAAACGTAAATCGTTCAGGCAATACGGTTTCTCTGGCCCTGAAAATCGCCGGTATTTCGGTTTCCATCGTCACATTGGAAGAAGGAACAATTTGTCCTATTCTGTATTTCATTTTAACTATTTAAAGTATACGGTTTATTGTATTTTAATAACTCTTCACTCATAACTAATAACTCATAACTAATAACTCATAACTAATAACTCATAACTCATAACTCATAACTAATAACTATATCTCCCTAACTGTATTCACAATTGTTCCTATCCCTTCCACGGTAGCTTCCACCACATCGCCGTCATGCAACCATTCTTGTGGATTTCGACCAGCTCCCACACCCGCAGGAGTTCCTGTTGCAATGATATCGCCAGGCTCTAAGGTAAACACAGTGCTCAAATCTTCGATCAAATCATTGATGTTGAATAACAAGAATTTAGTATTGGAGTTTTGTTTTTCTACGCCATTCACTTTTAGGGATAAATTCAAGTTGTGTGGATTGTCAATTTCATCAGCAGTGACCAAAATGGGTCCCATTGGGGCAAAGGTATCTTGTCCTTTTGATACAATCCATTGGCCTTCACGTCGGCAATCGCGGGCCGAAATGTCATTGATAACCGTATAGCCAAACACATACTCCAGGGCTTCTGCCTTTGGAACGTATTTGCCGTGTTTGCCAATGACCACAGCCAATTCGACTTCCCAATCCAGTTGGGCAGTTAGTTTGGTGTTTTTGATGATATCCGTATTGGTGGCCGTAACCGTTGTAGGCGGTTTTGAAAAAATAATTGGTTTTTGTGGTAATTTCCCGGTTGTGTCTAGGGTTCTAGCGCTTTCGGCCACGTGCTCGGTGTAATTCAACCCAATGCCAATGATATTCTTTCGCGGTTTTTGAATGGGAGCCAAAAAGGTTACTTCCTCCAGCGAATAGGCAATTTCTTCAAAGAAATTCTCGGGTGTTTCGGCCACCATTTCGTTCAATTCGGCAATGAGTTCAATGCCCATATCAATCAATTCAAGCATGTCGTTGGGCAATGGAAAATTGGAAATCTCACCAAAATCCTCCATGTCGATCACTTGGTTGTTGTGCATAAATCCCAAACGGGCTTCTGTATTGGCAGTGGTGTAGGTAAGTAGTTTCATTTGATTTGTTTCAGGTTTCAGGTTTCAAGTTTCAGGTTTATTCCGCTTCGCTTCATCTGTTGTCCGGAGGTTTCGGGACTCGAGTCAGGTTTCAAGTTAACCAGAAATAATAATTTTAGTTTACAGGTTGATGACCATTATTTTCAGTATACACGCGGTCTTGGTACAAGCCCAAGCTTTCTATTACGGGCAAGTCATTAAAGCTAAACAGACAGGCATCTTCCGTATCAGACAAATTGTGGTGTTCGTGCCAAGCCCATGAAGGGACACAGAATATATCGCGTTCTTGCCAATCAAAACGCTTGCCATTGATGATCGAATAGCCTTTCCCTTTGGCGCATTGATACACGAATGATCCGGTATGTTTGTGGGCCTTTCCTATAAATCCGGCAGGCAACAATTGCATCGCGGCGCCCATGGTTTGCATCACATGCCCACCCGTAAGTGGATTGGAATACTGCATCAATAAACCATCAAACGGGTTGATTAAATTTACTTCTAATGCTGCCAAAAGAGCAGGGTAGACAGTTTTCCACGAGAACTTAAATAAGGGAGAATAGGGTTTGTCCCATGTTTTATCCGCAGGGATTAAACCGGCGCAACCATAGGTTATGGGCGAATAATTGATGGGGTAATCCAAGGGTTGTTTACCATCAAACACGGCATAATCATTGGCTTCTAAGGCATTCACCAAAGGAATATCCAATCCGTCTTGCCAAATACAGATTTCACCATCGGCTTCTACGCCGTGTTCGTGCCAAGTAGAGTTGGGGGTAATCACAAAATCATTTACCTCAAGCATAATTTTATGACCATCCACTACGGTATAGCCTTTGCTGCCTTCCATGATAAATCGCAAGGCTGATGCACGATGGCGATGGGCCGAAGTACTTTCGCCCGGACGAGTCACTTGAATTCCGGTGTATAACCAACCCACGGCGGCCGATACGTCTTTTCGTTTGTCATTCACCAAATAAACCACACGTCTACCGGCTTGTTCGGGTGTAACCAATTCGGAGGACTTGAGTACCAAATCGCGTAAATCGGCGTATTTCCAGAGCATGGGAACGGAGGAGGAACGGGGCTCCCAAGGTTCGATGTCATTAGCAACGGTCCATAAAGCACCAGCGCCTAAGGTTTCTAATTCTTTGTAATAGGCAATTAGTTCGGGCGAATCTTGCACTCTAGCGCGACCTAGTTGGTCATCTGAATGATTAGTAGTATCCATTTATTTTGCAATTATTACTTATTATTTTTTCATTTTTAATTATTGAACTCCTCGTGATTATCGATAAATGTAATTTTTCTTGTTGGCGCAGTATTCACTCTTAAATCGAAAATATCAAAGCGGTTGTAATGTCCTAAAATGTCATGCATTTGTTTGGGTTGGATGCATTTAGCCAAATCAATTTCGGCATAAATGATGCCTTCCTCGTCAATGAGTGGCTCACCAATAACCGCTCCGTTAGGGCCTATAAAACCAGAAAACGCCGAGTTTTTTCGGGTGAGCAATTCGTCAACATTGGGCACATCGGCACGCAAGGCGTCTTTGATTTCTTGTGAAATGGTCGAGCAAGATACAATCGTAAATAGTTTTCCCTCAAATGAATGGGCTGCAGCGCGAATTTTAATGGCTTCGGCCATGTCATAATCGGGAGGCGCAACAGGCAGGGAAATGTAATTGGCAATGTGAATCAATTCGCCTTGAGCAAGCAAAGTAAAACGGGCCAAGGTATTGGTGTTTTCGCCACAGGCCAACGTGCCAATGGGTCCAACGGCCGTGTCGTAAACTTTTAAAGATGAGCCATCACCCGAACTCCAGGTGAGTTTTTCGGCCCAGGTGGGTACCAATTTGCGGTGTTTGCCCACCAGGTTTCCGTTGGCATCAATAATTAAATTGGTGTTGTATATTTCGCCATAGGAATCGCCGCGTTCGTTGATGCCAATCACCACCTGCATTTGGTACTCTTTGGCCGCTTGAAACAAGGGTGCCAAGCTTGCATCGGTAACCGCAACCGAATTGCGGTACAATTCTTCGTACCACTTGCTGCCTTGCACCGGCGTCATGATCCAGTTCCAGTAGGGATATCCGGCCACAAATACCTCCGGAAAAGCGATGAGTTGAGCACCATTTTCATGCGCTTCTTTAATGAAGGAAATGGCTTTGGCAATGGTCTTTTCGACGTTTAAAAAAACGGGCGAAGTTTGTACTGTGGCGGCTTTAAATTTTTTGAAATCCATTTTTTTTAATTATGAATTAGTAGTTATAAATTATGAGTTGTACTGTGATAAAATCCTAATTTGTATATTTTAATTGCTTGCGAACTTCAATAGTATTAATTGTTCACTAGAGTTATTTTTTTTATACTGAGATAATAAATTTTAGATAACATAAATAAGTATGAATTAGTAGTGTAACTTTTTTAAAAACTCATAACTCAAAACTCATAACTCAAAATTCATAACTCATAACTCCTAATTAATTCCTTCATTTCCTCGGAAAATGGCTCCGCTTTGATGCCGTTTCGTTCAGGGTTGAAGGCAACGTTTACCAGCGCTACTTCTCCAGATAATACGGTGTTTTCTGATTCGTTTACAAATTGAAACCCACAAATGATTGACGAGTTTTTTAATTCAATAACCCACAATTTTTTGGTTAATATTTCACCCAATCGCGCGGCATTTTTAAATTGTACTTTTAAATCTACCGTTGGAATGCCATTTGTTTCATGCATTTTTGAAAATGGCCGGCCTAAGGCTTCTTCAAACCAATCTTCGACCAGGCCATTAAGCATTTCCAAAAACCGCGGATAGAATACAATCCCCGCATAATCGACGTGTTGAAACCGCACTTTTTCTTGTTTAATAAATTGACTCATATCTTACTACTTTATAGGCTGTACTAACTACTATTTCAACTTAAACCGTTGTATTTTTCCGGTTTCTGTTTTGGGCAATTCATCCACAAAATGAATGACACGCGGATATTTGTAGGGCGCTGCATTTTCTTTGAACCACTGCTGTATGTTATTTTTTAATACTTCCGATGCATTGCTTTGATCCTTTAGCACCAAATAGGCACAAACCAACATGCCACGTTCTTCATCGGGTAAGCCCACTACTGCACATTCTAGTATCGATTCGTGTTGTAAAAGTACACTTTCTACTTCGATGGCCGCAATATTATAACCCGAAGAAATGATCATGTCATCGCCACGCGCAATAAACCAAAAATAATCGTCATTATCTTGTTTAAAAATATCTCCGGTTAGGTTCCAACCTTGCTGCACATAGTCGCGTTGTTTGTCTTCGCGATCAATGTATTTGCAACCCGTAATACCCCGAACAGCCAATCTTCCAGGTGTATTGCGGGGAAGTTCAACACCCAATTCATCTACAATTTTGGCTTCATAGCCGCTTATGGCTTTTCCGGTTGCACCCGGTTTCATATTGGTTTCGTTTGAGGATATAAATATGTGCAGCATTTCGGTCGCGCCAATTCCGTCAATGATTTTAAGTCCGGTGGCGGCGTACCAATCTTCCCAAACTTTGAGCGGCAAGGTTTCTCCAGCAGATACACATTTGCGCAAGGAACTGATGTTATACTCCGCCACTTTGCTCGTAATGACGCGCCAAGCAGTGGGCGCTGTGAAACAAATCGTGATTTGATGTTCTTGAATGGCTTGCAACAGCAAATCGGGGCTGGGTTTTTCGATTAAAAAAGTAGAAGCACCATAATACATCGGAAACAACACCAATCCACCCAATCCAAAGGTGAATCCAAGTGGTGGACTTCCGGTGAATACATCTGCAGGTAGTGGTTGTAAAGAATAGGCCGGAAAGGCTTCGCAAATGGTTAAAATGTCTTTGTGAAAATGCGCCGTCATCTTTGGCAATCCGGTGGTTCCGGAGGTAAATCCAATAATTGCTACTGAATTTGAATTAGTTTGGTAATTTTTATTGGTGGTACTAAATTTACAGGTTTGTAAATCAAAATCGGCATTGCCAAAATACTTCAGCTGTTTGATGTAGGGCGAATGCACCAATTGCATCTCATCAGCCAAATCGGCGTGGCACAACACATGTGAAATTTCGGCACATTCTACAATGGTTTGTAGCTCCTTGGCACGCAATAATGGCATCGTGGCCACCACAATTCCTCCTGCTTTTAATACCCCAAACCAACAAGCCACCATCATCGGATTATTGGCTGATCTGATTAACACCCGATTACCGGGAATAAAATCCATATCGTGCTGCAGCAATTGGGCAATTTGATTGGCTTTATTGAATAGGTCTTGGTAGGTCCAAACTTCGTTAAATGTGCGCAAACAGGCACTATCGCCACGACCTTCACGGATATGACGATCTAATAAATAATCAACACAATTGAGTGCTTCGGGAAACTGAAATGGAGGTAAATCAGCAAAAGAATAGTGAGCCTGTAAGTCTACACCAGGCAAGCGATCTTCGGCAAAACTGTCTTGGTAAAAGCTCATGGGTTATTGCGTAAATAAATTAAGGGTAACGGGCATACTAAAATTATTTTTTATTGCTTTTGGGTTTCAATATTTTTTTCATTTGTTCGAGCTGTTTTCGGTTGGCTTGTATTTGTGCAGCAGCCGTTTTAAAAGCTGAAGCATAAACCTGGGGCGTAGCTATAGATTCAACTTTTTCGTAGGCTTGGGCTTCTCGAACAAAATAGGGGTTGGCCAATAGTGGTTTTCCCAAGGCCACCAAATCGGCGCGGCCGTTGAGCAACAACGTATTGATCTGATCGATATCTTGGATTGATCCTACCGTTATTGTAGGAATGTGTACGTTATTTCGGATGTAATCGGAAAAAGGGGTTTGCCACATGCGGCCCAATTGCGGTTGTTGGTGGGCAACGGTATTTCCAGTAGATACGTGGATAATATCAGCCCCAGCAGCTTTAAAGGCTTCGCAACAATACAGCATATCTTCGGGAGTAATTCCGCCGGGCGCCCAATCGGTGGCTGATACGCGTACACTCATGGGTTTGTGCTTAGGAAATACAGCGCGCATGGCTAAAAAAACCCGCAACGGGAAGCGCATTCTATTTTCGATGCTCCCGCCAAATTCATCCGTCCGCAAATTCGTTAATGGCGAAATAAAGCTGGCCAATAAAAAGCCGTGATGGGCTTGCAATTCGATGAGATCAAATCGGGCATGATCAGCGTTTATAGTTGCGCGCACAAAATCATCTACCAACAGATCCATCTGAGTAGTAGTTAATTCCTTAGGGATAGGTCCGTTTGGTAGAAAAGACTGGGCCGATGCTGCCACTAATTCCCAAGGATTTTCTAAGGGTTGGTTTGGTCCTTCCCAAGGTAATTTTGTAGCACCTTTTGGTCCGGCATGTCCCAATTGAATTCCAATTTTGGAATCTGAATTAGTATGAACGAACTCAACTAATGATTTCCATTTACTTATTTGATTATCAGTATAAATACCTGGACAACCTAAAGTAATTCGGGCAGTTTCTGAAACGGCGGTGCATTCGGCAATAACCAGTCCAGTGCCACCAATAGCTCTACTGCCATAGTGCACAGTATGCCAATTTGAGATTTCACCCTCCACTGCGCAATATTGCCCCATCGGTGCCAATACAATTCTGTTGGGCAAGGTGAGTTCTCTCAAAGAAAAAGCTGAAAAAGCAGGCGATAGCGAGGAGGTTTGTTGTATTTGCTGAAACTCTTTCACCACTTTTTGAGTGAAACTAGCGTCACGCAATTGGAGATTTTCTAAGGTTACTTTTTTAGATCGCGTCATACAACCAAAGGCAAAACTGTAAAAAGGATGTTGACTGTTTCGGTCCATATTTTCAAACCAATCGAGCGAAACCAGCGCCGCATATTGAATCATTTCGACCGGATTTCTGCGCGTAGCTTCGTATTGGGCAAAGGCCGCTTGCACATCGGTTGGATTTGCAACTACGGCATCAGATAAACCTATAGCACAATCCATGGCTAGTTTGGTGCCAGATCCGATAGAGTAGTGGGCGGTTGCTTTGGCATCTCCTAGCAAAACTATGTTTTCGTGAAACCATTTTTGGTTGGTCACATGCGGGAATTGACGCCAATGTGATTTGTTGGATATCAAACCATGTCCGTCTAATTCGGCTGCAAAAATGGCTTGAATTTTATCTATGGTATCGGCCTCATTGGTGACTTCAAAACCATGTTTTTCCCAAGTTTCGTTGCTGCATTCAAAGATCCAGGTGCTTTTACCAGCTTCGTATTGGTAGCTGTGCGCCACGATCATGCCATGAGGGGTAGATCGGAAAAAATAGGTAAAGGCATCCAAAGGTTTGGTTGAGCCCAGCCATACAAAACGGTTTGATTTTAATTCTATTTTAGTGCCAAATTCGTGTTCATACTGGGTGCGAATGCCGCTGGAAATTCCGTCAGAAGCAATTACAATATCAGCCGATTTGTAGGCGTTAAGGTCATCAATGGTTTGTTCAAAATGCAAATTGACGCCTTCTTCACGGCAGCGTTGGTGCAACAATTGTAGTAATGTTTTACGAGAGCATCCACAAAATCCATTGCCGGCGATACTCACTTCTTGACCATCACGCGCAATGATGATGTCATCCCAATAGGCAAATTGATCGCGAATAAGCTCGTAGGAAGCCATGTCGCGTTTCAAAAATTCGCCCAAGGTTTCGTCAGAAAATACGACGCCAAAACCAAAACTGTCTTCTGGTTTGTTTCGTTCGTAGACATCAATTTGACAGTGAGGCATTGCCTTTTTGGTAAGAATCGAAAAGTAAAGTCCGCCCGGACCACCTCCAATAACTGCTATTTTCATTTACTTTCTTTTGATTGAGAAAATTTCTCCTTGCTCACAGTAGTTTGAACCACCAAGACGAGAAATAGGTTGATATAAATCGGGATTAATTCGGGTTTCGTCGAGTAATAGATCGTCATTTATGTGTATCATCACCACGCGGCCAATAAGCACACAAGCACCACCTTGTTGATGGCCTTCTAAAAAATAATGATGAACCAATTCGCATTCTAATTGTATAGGGCTTTCTGCCACACGCATCGGCTTTACCTTAATAGAAGAAATAGGGGTAACCCCAACCAATTCAAATTCATCTACATCAGCAGGAAAATGCGCTGCAGAAGCATTCATGGGCTCAACAATTGGTTTAGTGACCATATTCACTACAAACTGACCGGTCTCGAGTACATTATTTAAGGTGTCTTTGTTGCTGTTGTTGTCTCTTCGTGTAGAAAACATGACATGCGGCGGATCGTCTCCCACCATATTAAAATAAGAAAAAGGCGCTAAATTATTGATTCCTTCCTCACTAATTGACGATACCCAAGCAATAGGGCGAGGGATAATAATCGATGTCAATAAGCGATATACTAAGGTAGTATCAATTCGAGTAGGGTCAAATTCCATTTTGAGTAAAGATAGATACACAAATAAACTAAAAATATAACGAAAACAAATTAAATTAGGTACGAAATATGATCCCTAAAAACAATATTATTTGCTGTGTTTTGTGCCGAATAATGCAATCATTTATTTGCTTGAGTTGAGTATATTTACCGCTATAATTCAAGATCTAAAATGAGCTACTACAAAATACTAAACCTCGAACATTACTTTAAAATGTATAAAAAGTCAATTCGTGAACCCCGAAAATTTTGGGATCGAATTGCCGACGAGAATTTTACTTGGTACCAAAAATGGGACAAAGTGTTTGAATTTGATTTTCAAAAGGCCGAATTCAAGTGGTTTGTGAATGCAAAAGTGAACATCACCAAAAACTGTATTGATCGGCATCTAGCCAAAAGAGGGGAGAAAACAGCTATAATTTTTGAACCCAATAATCCTGCTGAAGCTGCACAGCATATTAGTTATAACGAATTGTATGTGCGTGTATCCAAAATGGCCAACGTATTGCGTGAACAAGGCATACAAAAAGGCGATCGGGTGTGTATTTATTTGCCTATGATACCTGAATTATCAATTGCTGTTTTAGCCTGTGCACGAATTGGCGCGATACATTCTGTAGTTTTTGCCGGATTCTCGGCTTCAGCCATCGCGGCTCGTATTAACGACAGCGAATGTAAATTAGTGATTACTTCAGACGGCAGTTACCGAGGCAATAAATCGATAGATCTTAAGGGGATTGTTGACGAAGCCTTGGATAAATGTCCTTGTGTGAAACAAGTTTTGGTCGTAAACCGAACCAATACAGCCGTAAACATGAAAGAAGGTCGTGATTATTGGTTACAACCGTTATTGGATGACGCCTCGGATAATAATGTGGCTGAAATCATGGATGCCGAAGATCCGTTATTTATTTTATACACTTCTGGATCAACCGGAAAACCCAAAGGAATGGTGCATTCTACAGCAGGCTACATGGTTTATACCGCCTACACCTTTAAAAATGTATTCAATTACGAAGAGAATGATGTTTTTTGGTGCACCGCCGACATTGGTTGGATAACCGGACATTCATACATTTTATACGGACCATTGTTAAATGGAGCAACTACTGTATTATTTGAAGGCGTTCCCTCGTATCCCGATTACAGCCGATTTTGGGAAGTGATCGAAAAACACCAAGTCACCCAATTTTACACCGCACCAACGGCTATTCGCGCCTTGGCCAAAGAAAGTTTAAACTACGTTCAGCCTTTCCCCATGAGCAGTCTAAAAGTTATTGGATCGGTAGGTGAGCCCATCAACGAAGAAGCTTGGCACTGGTACAATGACCACGTAGGAGGGAAGCGTTGTCCGTTGGTAGATACCTGGTGGCAAACCGAAACAGGGGGGATTATGATTTCTCCAATTGCCTTTGTAACGCCCACCAAACCTACTTATGCCTCTTTGCCTTTGCCGGGAATTCAACCGGTGTTGATGGACGAAAAAAGAAACGAAATTGAGGGCAATCAAGTAACGGGAAATTTGTGCATTAAGTTTCCTTGGCCATCGATTGCGAGAACGATTTGGGGTGATCACCAACGTTATCAGGACACCTATTTTTCTACTTTTCCAGGCAAATATTTTACCGGAGATGGTGCCTTGCGAGACGAAGTGGGCTATTACAGAATTACCGGCAGGGTAGATGATATAGTGATTGTATCGGGCCATAATTTGGGCACCGCACCTATAGAAGACGCCATCAACGAACACCCAGCAGTGGCCGAAAGTGCCATTGTAGGTTTTCCTCACGACATCAAAGGAAATGCCTTATACGGGTTTGTAATTTTAAAAGAAACAGGCGAAAGCCGAAACCCTGATAATTTGCGTATCGAGATCAATCAATTGGTGTCAGATCAAATAGGACCTATTGCCAAATTAGATAAAATTCAATTCGTATCGGGCTTGCCCAAAACCAGATCGGGTAAAATAATGCGGCGTATTTTGCGTAAAATTTCGGAGGGCGACTTTAGTAATTTTGGGGATACTTCAACCTTATTAAATCCTGAAATTGTAGAGGAGATCAAAGAGGGAAAACAGTAAATACAAGCGTTAAACGGCTAAAAAAAAGATTATTGTCGGTCTTAAATAAAGTGTTTTACTTACCGAATACCCAATCTGATTTTTAATTTCAAAAACAACAAGGCATACGAATAGGCCTGAAGAGCAGTATGTTGCGGGTTTAATTCTGGGATTTTATAATAGTCAAGCAGTTGCCCAGCCGACAAATCGACTTCTGAAATATCTTGCAATTTACGGTGCATGATTTCTAAATCTAAGGCTTCATTTCGCAAACGACCGCAACCCATTCTGCCCAAGGCAGCATTAATCATTTCTAAGGTGTAATTTATTCGATACCCTACCAATATCGAATTGCCTATAAAATTAACAAAATTCTGTAAGGCTTCGGGTTCGCCCAGTTTTGGCAATTCACTTTCGATGATAAAGGCATTTGACAATCCGTTTTCATGCAAGAATTTGTATTGCAACAAAACCACTTCAAAGGCCTCTTTCACAATAATTGCTTGCTGCTCAACGGCTAAAGCGCCTATAGAAAGCAATACATCTTTTGTAGGACTGGTTCCTGTAGAAACAGCACTAATTACAACAAAACGAGTAGATTTATGCTCAAACTTTGCCAAGTAATTGGTCCAGAATTCAGGATGATCTTTGTGCATGTGTTTTATCCAATCGAGCATACTAAGAGAATTTAGTTAATTGAAAAGTGTCCTTGATCAGTTCTTCTAAATCTTTTAGGGGCAGTAGGGCATTTTTTAATTTTTCCTTATCAGATTTTGATAATTCATCGAGCACCACATACTGACCTGTACTGTCATTTTTAAGTCCTTCTATTGTTCGGATACGTGAAATTGCAATAAAAGCATCGGCACAATTTAAAAATAACTCCGAATTTTTTACATCAACCATGGCCAATTGCTTAAATCGCATATAAGTATTTGTAATTCCGCGAATATTATGGTGCAGAATAAACAGCCTCGCGCTATCTATTAGTGCCGCTTGTACTCTGTTTTTAATGTCAAATTTATCTTTGTGAGGGCCTGTTTCTTCTACATTTAATTTTTTAAAGAAACTCAATGGCGGGGGTTTACGCAACGTATCATTCCCCAAATAATCAAAAAATAATTTATTTTTAAACGTCTGTTGAAACAAAACGTCCGAAAGGGTTTCTTCAAATTTAGGCTCGCCAAACACAAAATTCAAATCAAAGAAAACAGAATTAATTTCATTAGAATTTTCACCTGGATTTTTAATCCAATTTGTATATTGTTTTGTCCAGTCTGTCAATGATTTAGTCCAAATTATATTTGATGAATTATGGCCGTATACACAACTCGAATACCCGATGTATTCTAAGTAAGAATTTACTTTCTTAGACAGGCGGATGAAGTAATCTTTCACAGCGGTAAAATACTCGTCAGCGACATCGTCAAACACCAATAAATTATCTGCATCTGTGAGTAATAATTGCTCTTTTCTGGCTTGACTTCCGGTGCTGATCCAGGCAAATCGAGCAGGAGGGGAACCCAAATCCAATATTGCCAACTCAATAGATCGCTTCAATAATGCCGTTGTGATTTCGGAAGAAATATTGCTACTGTGCGATAAGGGAATATTCTTTAAAATAGAGGTCTGAATGAGTTCCGTGAGTTTTGAACGCACTAATTTTAGCGAAACTACATCTTGTGAACGTTTAATTTCTTTTATTAAAACCCCAGGATTACTGGCTTGGGCTAATATCAGATCGTGTTCTCTAATTACCCCACGAATTTCAGATTTATCGGTTCCGTCTTGGGTAACACACAAATGACTCACATTGTGTTTCAGTAATAACAATTGTGATTCGGCCAAAGAAACATTTTCAGGAACAGTAACAACAGGGCTGCTCATGATTTTCTCCACAGGCGTATCGATTGCATAGCGGCCGGTTGCAATTTTAGAACGCATATCAGTATCCGTTACAATACCAACCGGGTATTTGTTATGCAAAACTAATACGCTGTCTAATACATTTTCAGTCATCAACTGCGCCACATCTTTTACCAAATGAGTAGGACTACAAACCAAGGGTGTTTTATTATACACCAGCGACTGAAACAAATGAATATCAGACTGTTGGTTACCCAATATCACATTGTCTGACATTAATTTCCCTTTAGTTTCTAAATCTCCCGGATTGGTCGAATTGGTTGCAAAACTTTCCAGCAAGAAATTAAGAACTTCCGAATTTTGAGCCACAAACGGACGAAAAGTAGCAATTGGAATTGCATACACCAAACATTCTTCGCGCGCCTTGGCTGTCATCATGTAATTGTTCTTTGCGAAAAAAGGGCGCAAACCAAATACATCACCCGCTGTACATTTATTCAAAAAAGTTTCTTCTGCATCAGAGATAACCGATAAGTTTATAATGCCTTGCGCAACTACATAGAAACTGTCGTGCAGCACATCATTAATCCGAAATAGAGTTTGGTTTTTTTCGAGATGTATTACTCGAATATGTGTTGCTACAGTAAGCATTTCCAGATCAGATAGTATACTGAATGGCAAATAGCTTTTTAGAAATACTGCAATTTGGTTTGCAACTGGATTCATTGGGTATAAAAAAATAGGAGTGGTAAATTTATAGGTTATCTATATAGAAAACAAGCATTGATTGTGGATTCCATAAACAATTTTCTATTTTACATAATATAAATTATAGTTTAAAATATACATGCTGATTATCCTCGTATACTGGCTATATCCCTAAAAAGTTTTAAGTAGGATTTAGAATCAGCAGTGCATTTAGTCGATGTTTACTAATAGCTATTGTATAAGTGTATAGCGCAGTGCAAAATGTTGTTCTATATTTGTGCTAGCATTTTTTACTAAACACTTAAGATTTTAGATATTTATTCAGAATGAAATACCTATTTGCATTTATTAGCTGTTTGATATACATAACTATTTCCGCTCAAATGAGCTCGGTTACGTATGGAATATCAAATGAAAAAATAGCCAATCCTGAACGTGGGTTTTATAAATATTCTCAAACTTCTACAAACCCTTATATTTTTTTAGAGGCTTCAACTTTACAGACATACAGAACAACCGATAAAATTTCGTTGTTGTATCGAGATTTTCAACTCAATAAATTTAGCACTAAAAACCTTAGCCCTGAATTTTTAGAAAATATCAGTCAAGATTTCCAAACTATTCGTGTTGCGGGTCTAAAAGTGATTGTGCGATTTTCCTATTCTCAATCTGAAAGTAGTGCACAACGAGATGCCTCCAAATTAATGATTTTGCGTCATATTCAGCAGCTCAAACCTATTTTGCAAGCGAATAGCGATGTGATTGCGGTAGTACAAGCCGGATTTATTGGGTCTTGGGGAGAATGGTATTACACCAGTCAAGCTGAATTTGGGGGTTGGGGATTTGACGAAAAGATCATCTCGCCAGAACAATTGGCCAATAGAAAAGAAATCATCTCCGCTTTGTTGGACGCACTACCTGCTTCGAGAATGATTCAATTGCGAAATATCGATATGAAACAGAATCTATTTTCGATTGAACACCTCACCAATAAAACGGCCTACTCAGGATCAGCCGCTTCGCGCATTGGGTTTCACAACGATTGTTTTTTAGCCAATGATACCGACTCGGGGACTTTTTCTAATCCATCCGAACAAAATCATTTCTTGGCCCAAGAAAGTAGTTATGTACCTGTAGGTGGTGAAACATGTAAACTCAATGCACCGCGAACCGATTGCTCCTCTGCGATTTTAGAAATGCAACAATTTCATTGGTCTTTTTTGAATATGGATTATTATCCGGAAGTCATTGCCGGTTTTCGGAATAATGACTGTATGAACGAAATAGAAAATAATTTAGGGTATCGTTTTCAATTGCAGTCTGCCTTGCTCCCCAAAGTATTGGGAACTGCCGATTATTTATCAATCAGCATATCCCTCAAAAATATCGGATTTGCAGCCCCTTTCAATGCGCGAAAAGTTTTTTTAATTCTACGAAACAATAAGACTGGCACAGAAATTAAGCTCCCCTTATCGGCAGATCCTCGGTATTGGTTTGGAAAAAGTGAATTTACCTTAAATGAAAACCTCAAACTCCCCAAAAACACGCCCAAAGGAAATTACTCTTTATTTTTGTCGTTGCCGGACGATGCGGTTGCTCTGGCCCAAAATCCTGCTTATGCAATTCAATTTGCCAACACCAATTGTTGGGAGGAATCAACCGGATACAATAGTTTAAACCACCGAATTACCCTAAAAGAAGGAAATATAGTTCAATCTACCAATAAACCGTTTGCGATTGCCCTCTATCCTATTCCAAAAAACCGTGAATTTCTAGTTTCTTTGCCCGACTGTCCATCGTATCAAATAAGTTTTTACAAAGCAAATGGCGATCCAATATCCATTAACACCGTAATGGATACCAATCTATTTTACATCAAAACAGAAGGCCTCCCTAAAGGAGTTTATGTAATGAGCGTTACCAAAGATGGGATAACGGATAATCGTAAATTTGTGGTGAAAAAATAACGAAGCCTACTTCTTTTTTACTCGTTTTTTTAAATTGTGTTTGATCCCAAATTGCACCGAATTCGAATAGTATTTAGATTGCAGGTAATATTCAACCCCTACACTAATGCTGGTGTAATCAAAAAGTTGGTACTGTAAGCTTCCGATGTAGCGCTGAAAGAAATCACTGTAATCATCATAAAAATAACCCGCCTCAACTTTTGAACTGAAATTATTCTTTTGGTATTGCCAAGCTCCTCCTCCACCGGCAAAAAATCGATTACGAATCATCCAATACGGATAACCATTAGTTAAATCAATTGAGCCTAAACTGTATTGCGATTCAAGAAAAGGCAGGAATTTAGACCGTCTAATTAATCCTCTATCGTACACCATTCTATACGTAAGGCTTGCGCGTATTGCATCATCATAGGTTGTTACAGAATACGAAGTTGCATCAATGGGTGTGTATACTTTTCGGCCTTGTGGAGTAGCAATTCTGGGCAAAGGACCTGTAATTGTGTCGATACCAAGTTGGGCATTGGTGAAGTAATTGGTTTCAAACGAAATGCTTGAATTTACGTACTTGATGAATTTAAAATCTTGGTAATAGTTAAATCGTATGGCGTACATTTTTTTGTGTACACCTGGAGCAGTTTCCAACGGAAATAAGTTCAATTCGGTGGCGCGGTAGGTATTGCCTTTTGCTATTGAATACCCTACGCCTGCTTGAACATACGGATTGGCTTTTCGGTCTACCTCTACTCTACCTCTATACCAATACCGTGGTTTACGGTCCTCTAATGCAGAGGTAAATTTATACTGAAGGCCCATCAGACTTATGTAATAATTATCGGCATACACCTTGCTGATTGGCAAAGCAAAAAATTGGGAATAAGTGCTAGAAAAACTATGTAAATTACGTTTTTGGTCTTTATGGGTATAGGTTAGTACGTTTTTTTGTACCGAAATTTTCTCCCGATTGGTTTCAACATAACTCAATAAATCCAACACATCTCCTTTTTCAAGTCGGCGTTTTTTGGTGAGGTAGGCAATTACTTCAGGATAAAATAAGGCGCGTTCGTTTTCTAACAGCTCATCGATTAAGGGTTCTGCCTCATACACAACATCGGTATTCAAGGTTTTTCGAATTGTTTCTTTTGAGGGAATGTCTTTTATCGAATTGGCCAATACCCACGAATCTTTAAACCTACCCATTTCATGATACACACTACTCATAATCACTTTAGCTTCTTCGTCGTCGGGGTTTTGAGCGATGTACAACACATATTGTTTTTCTAGCTCTTCGAAGTTTTTTAGTTCTATTAACCAATTCATTTTGGCTATAAAAGTAATTTCAGAACTGTAGCTCGACCAATCGTAGGCTTTTTGGTATTGTTTTCTATCGGCATAATACCAAACCATCGCCGTGGCAATCTTGCCGTAATCTACAGAAGGCAAAACATCATTGGCAATTGGGCCAACTTCGTCGGGATAAAACAGTAACAAATGCAAGAGCAAATTTATTTTACTCTCCGGATTTTGCTCCAGTTGATCAATTTGGGTGAGTACTTTTTTGATTTTATCTTTATATTGTTCAACATCGAAGTTTAAGGCGTAATCGTGTAAAATTGATAAATCGTTGGGAGAAACTTCGAGTTGTTTGCTCATCCATTTTTCTTTTTCTACGATATTCAAGTAGCCAATAACCCGATCTAATTCGGCAGAATACAATATATTGTTTTTGGATGGGTAAATCGTAACGTGCTTTTCGTACATCTTCCACATCTCGGCTGCTCTTCCTTCCCACGATTCGTGTTTGGCAAATAAGTTCCACTTGGTTGAATCGATTTCTGGCGTATTGGGCAATTCCAAACGCAATTTCTTTAATTCCTTTAGGAGCGCCAATTGCTCTTGGTCTACTCCAAAAGTGCCGTCAATAAATTGCTGTGCTTTTTCTGTATAATCGCCATACTTTTGTTGCATTTGTTGCACAACTTGTTTTTGATTGGCCACTGAACCGATTGTTTTGGCATGTAAATCAAGTACAGAAATTGACGGATTATTGGTCGAGATACAGAACAAAAACCCGTCGCTGTAATTTGTTTTGTCGAACTTAATTTTCCGCCCGATCAAATCTTTTTCTATTTGGGCCGCGTTCGCATTTAGGGCATATAAAAACCAACTTTGCTTGTATTTGTTGGCCGGATTTCGGTCGGTCACTTGGTAAACTCCGTTTTTAGAAAGGTGTGCAAACCGAGCAGCTCGCCAATTGACCACAATGTTTGCGGCATCATTGGCTTTTAGAAAGCGCAAACTCGGATAGGTAGTTTTCATGTTGGCTAGTAGCGAAGTAAACTCCTTGTACATAGATTTGTTGGAGCCTTTTGTAGTATACCAACCCAATTCTTCGCCATTGCGTAAATTGTCTTTTTCTGCTTTTGTAGCTTTATGAGCTGGGATTTGATACACATCATCTGGATGCACAAAATGATTCCATATTCCCGTGTATAAAAATGCAGATTGTATGTCATAATACCGCTCGTTATTCAGGTAGAAACCATTTGAAATACGCGGAAAATCGAATAAGTTTTTTTCATACGGATCGTAATCGTATTCGCGATCGCCGCCCAGTTCGAAATCACCCAAATATAAGCTACAGAAGTAATTGAGTGAGGGAACATTTTTCTTTAACGTACTAATTCCATATTTGTCAATTTCATTCGAAGGCGGAACATATACCCTAGGTAGCTGGCCAAAATTACTCACCTCCCATTTTTTTAATGCCGTTTGTAATGAAACTCCCATATAATCGAGGTTGTTCCAATATTTTTTTTCTAATGAAACGTGATTGTACCCATGAAAGGCAACTTCAAATTTATTTCGCGCCACATCATGTACAAGCCAATCGCAAAATAACTGATTGGCATTTTTTTCGACAATTTTTTGTTCGTTCCATTGGTCAAATGTAAAAGGCGGAACGATCTTATTGCGGTAATCAAAAGTGGTCATAGCCGTGTAGGGAATTCCATAAGTTTGACTAATTTTTTTCATGTCAGGCCACCAAATTTTTTTTACAAAATCTAGCATGCTTAGATCAAACTCATCGGCAATGGGCTGAACTTTCGAATCATATTGAGGGGCAGGGAAATCATCAAGAAATAGACTTGCAGTATTGGCGATCGGGTAAGGAACTCCCTCTAAGCCCTGCAGCACGCCCGAAAACAACAACCCACGATCAGATTTATGAAAGGCATTTGATGTATTGATAAACACGACCGATCCCAAACCTATTTTATTTTTAATAATTGCCGGATAGTTCGGATTTGATTTTGCCGAAGCCAATACTTCGATCGAAGAAGTAAAATTTGCTGCCGAAAACCCATAAAATTTATCGTCGATTAAATAATCTTTACTGGCCAATCCGGGTAAAAATGGTTTTGTGAAATGAAAGCCTTTTGAGGTAATATCAAACGAAAAATCCGCTTGCGGTTTAAATCCTAAAAAATAACCCACCCTTTTGTCTTGAGAAACAAAGGGAATAAATAAGGTGCCGCCCTGGCTCACAAATTGCAGCATTTTTGACCACGACTCATCACACAAATCGGCGGTGTTATACACACACAAAACGCGGGTTGTAGCGGCTATTCTTTGCGTTTTATTCCACTGGGTAAGGTCAATTTCGTTGTAGGGTATTTTCGTATAGTCACAGGTCTTTCGAATATGCTTGGCATAGTCGCTATTTATTTTATCGGAACTATTTACAATATACTCAACCAATGGAGACGTGCTAAAACCCACTTCGGCATAGCGTTTACTCGAAAAAAAGTCTGTAGAAACATCCGAACTAGATTTATCATTAAAAACATCCAGTCCAGACCAATCATCAAATCCTGCACAATTCGAAAAGAAAAGTGAAATAAAGCACAGCAAAAATATAGATTGAACCCCTTTTCTCATTTTATCGTTTTGTAAAAACCAAATCATGCATTTTACTTGCCCCAGGCACATTTATAATTTCATAGATTGTGACCAAATCTGACTTGTAGAACACTTGAATTCGGCGACCTCTTTGCTTTAAAACTTGTAAAGTATTTAGTAATGTATTGGTTAAGTTTGCGTTTTCTGCATATAAATTAAGTTCACTTTTATAGGTTGAATTGATCACAAACACCAAGACACTTTTTGGTAATGCAACCGTAGGATTGCTGGCTAAAAATAACTTATTTTTTTTGTAATGGGTAAAGATCGAATCTTTTGTTAAGTACTCCGCAATAAAATAGTCGTAATTCATGAATTGGTGCCGATTTGTACTTATCACTTGTGTAGAATGATCATTAACAACCGTATAGGTGTTGGGATAAAAAACTTGTGAAATTTTATCGTACCCATTTAATATTTCTTTGGGCACCTTATCCGAATGTTTTAATTTGTTTACGGTTACATCTTGGTATTTTATGCTGTAATATACCATAGAAGCCAAAATTAGCAGTAGCGTTAATGGTTGTAATTGCTGAAGTGGATTACTAAATACTTCGAAAACAGAGAGCAGCAAAGCCAAGCCCAAACCAATTACAATTGGAAACAAAATAATAAAAAGCACCTTTATTTTTTCTACATCAATCCAGGAATAATTCATTTCGGCCAAAAATATTAAGCCATTAAAAAACAGCAAAAATACCAGCGTGTTTTTCCATTCCCCTCTTTTCAACAGTATCAATACTAAGGCCAATATACTAGCAGCAATTGAAAAATACTGCAGGTATTTTATTATGATTTTTAAGGGCAAAAAAAGTTGCGGAAAATAAGAATAAGCGCTGATAGAAACTAAGTTTACTTTAAAAAACGAAACCAATTCCAATTGTTTTGTAAGTGAAATTAGTCCATACATGCTGAGAAAAACAAGGACGGCAGCAAAATAACACGCAGCCATTTTGAGTACAGCAATACCCTTTGTAGAAAGAGATGAAATAAATAAAAGCGCAATAAAAACTGGAGTAACAATAAAAAAGACAAAGAAATCAGTGAGTCCAATTGCAAAAAAAGCTACAAAAAATGAGCTGTGTAGACTAAGCGTTGACATGCGCAACAATTCGGGTTTTTGCATATAAACAAAAGTAGGAATGGCGAGTGTTAACGCCATTAGTATTGAATTGGTTTGCAATAAAAAATAAACATTATGTGGGCTAAACACATAAACCAAGGCAAAAATTAAGGACGTAACAAGTGGCGCGATGTATTTGGATGTCGTGATTTTATGTATCGACCAAAAAAGGAGTATCGAAAGTAAAATAGCTTCAAAAATAGAGGCGAAATGCAAAGAAATTTCGGGGGTAATGTCGGCGATTTTAGAATAAAAATTCAAAATAGCCAACTCTCCTATTGGGGTAAAATCCTGACCAAACCATTGCTGATTATCGAGATTGATCATCTTTCCAATATCAATCGCCCAGGGATCTGATAAGGAATAATTATCAAAAATTATAAAGTAATATCGGCTCAAGAAAGTAATAATGACTAGTACAATGGTGAGCAAAAACAACAATTTATTTTGATTTTTTTCAACTTCTGATTTAGGTTCTTTGAGGATAATCCAATTTTTTAATGGCGCTCCTAATTCTATCGTACGCAAGAGTTGTAAAAATCCAATCTTTACATTCGTCCCAAAATAATGTTTTAAGTTCCGTAAATTTTTAAGGCCTATGTGATCGAGAAGAAGCAGGAAAAAAAACACAAAAAAACAATTAAATAAATTGTAGGCGTTAATTTGAGAAAGTACTAAGGCCACCAATAAATAGGCCGATCCATACCGAAACCAATTTTGAACAATAAAATCAATAAAATTTAAGTGGGCGTTTCGAATAAATTTTTTGTACAAGTAAAATACAAATAGGGCAATAAGGCATAACCTTATAAAACCTATTAATAATGAACTTGATAGTATAATCATAGAATTTAATTTGTCGTAATGTTGGGCAAATGTTGCAATTCAATTGGGCCAATAAAAAGATCACAATCTAATGCTGAAACGCGTTGCTGTATATCTTGTAGCAGCTCTTTTGTGTCGGCATATTCTATTAATAAAATTGGTTTAGGGAACCATTTTTTGATATTCAACACGTTTGTGCTCCGTTCGTTCCAGCGATCCGTGTCGCTTAACTGGTATTCTTTCAATTTAAAATCATAATGCGAAGCCACCGATTCTATAGCAATGGCCGAAATAAAGTCTTCTGTTTTGGGGAGTAATTCCAAGCCAGCGTTTTGCATTAATTTTTTGGAAGGATATTTTGATTTAATCGTTTTGATCATCTGAACTAGGGCGCCACTTTGTTCTTTCTGTGGACCATATTGCGAAAAATTGTCGATGTTGTCTAGAAACAAACCATCATAGCCTGAGGCAAATAAATCGGCAATCACATCGAGTAAGATTTTTACCGTTTCGGGGGATTCTAAATTCAGATAATGGCTGTCCCAAAGCTCGTTTTTACCCACTGTATATGGTGATATTTTTGAGTAATGATCTGCATTTGAATTGACTTCTCCCAAACTGATATAGGCCAGCACTTGCTTATTGTGTTTCTTGAACACCCTTACGTTACTAGGCAAATAATGTTTTGGTTCTACAATCAAAGTTTGGTAGCCTTTTATTTGCGCTGGATCTAATTTTGCATAGCAAATCAGGAAGGCAGGGCTGTTTTCATCAGATCTACAAAAGGGTGTAAAAAAGACAGCCGGCAACAAATAAAACAAGATATTAGTAAGCAGCATAATAATAGTAATCTAGATTTTTAAAGTAATCTAAGATTGCTTTTACAGTTAAAAAAGCAAATAACCCTGCACCACATAACATCCCAATTACACTGTATTCATAGCCCACAAATCGACTTAAAACAAATCCAACAACTATATTCAACAAGGCCGCATACAGAATAGACTTTAGCGGTTTTATTGTTTGCCCTAAGGTAAATAAATAGAGTGAATTCAACATGCCCCAAGCCAAAAGGATATACCCTAACCCGCCTATCACAGTAACTTTTAGACTTAAGGGGTTTATGGCATAATGAAACTGACTGGAGAAACCCCAAGACGCATTGATGATAATAAATACGGCGGCAAACGCCAATAAACTAGTAATGAAAAGAACCGAAACCTGTTCCCAATACATACTTCTAATTTTAGAATTAAATAAATCTGGCGAATTGTGATCGGTTGATTTTTGATTCACATCCATAAAACTGGTAAACGAAGCAATGGCATATTCTAATACTCCAGCAAGTAATAAAAAAATCAAAATGGCCAAATCCATGCCCAATTCGTAATCTTTTTCGAAATAAACCAAGAAAGGTAAATTTCCATTTATTCCCGATGACCAGGCCAAAATTCTATCAATAAAAAAGAAACCGTACAACACCAATCCATAAAAAAAGTACTGGTAATTGTGGTACAATACAACGGGAATTTTAAGCGTGGTATTTACCGATTGGGATTTATCGGTATTGAAATTTTGAAAAAAGATAACCAAAAATATTTTGGCTATTAAAATAACAATACCAATGCCAATCCAATGGGTTTGGTAAATGGTTAAATCGGTGTAATTTTTTAAGAATAAAGCCGTTGTTGTGCCAGTCATAATGGCAACGGTAATTACCCAACGTTGTTTAATGGTATGAAATGGCGCAATCATAAGCAACAAAGTGCCAATTAAAAACGCGTAGGTGAAGAGAATTAATAAAACGTCAAAAGGATATAAGTGAAAAAAGAAATTCACAAGCAAGATGAGACCAAGAACGGCAAAGATGCTTAAAATTCCAACCTTGTGTAAAAAATTAATGGTCTTACGCACCATTTCGTAATCGTGGTAATTCCAATAAAAAGAAGCTTGTTTGCCAATAACCTGAACATATCCACCTGTAGAAACAAGACCGATTATAACGCCCAATACAACTGCAGTAGATTGAATCGGATTGAAACCCACCCAAGTCCATAAAGAATAACCGAAAAGTATGATGGTGGCAATTTGAATAAAAACAGGCAATAAATGAAGTAAACCTAGGGTGTAGTATTCGAAAAAGATTTTTATTTTTAAAAAAATATAATTTGAAATTTCATTTTTTACGGGTTCTTTTTCAGCCAATTCTATTTCCTTGGCGTTTTTTAATTCCGAAATTTCATTCTCGGCAATCAATTCTGCAAAAACTAGAGCTGCTAATTCCCGGATATTAGCAAAACCATAATCATGTTTGATGTCTTTATCACGTATTCCAAGCGACTCAATTGTTGCCGCGACTACCTGTATACTCACGGGTTTGCCTATTTTTTCCTTGGCATTTTGTATAAGAGTTCGAATGTTCTTATAGTGATTTTCCATGCGCCACTATTTTTGTTTAGTCAAAATAAGTGCAAAAATAGATGAAATTGTTGTAAACACAAGCGCTTTCGTGTTTATATAACATTTAAATAGGCGGTTTTTTTTTAAGGAATGTTTAACCTTATTTATTCATCGCGCTACTCAGCAAACTAGTTGAGTAATTTGGCGATGCAGAAACAGCAGCTTGGGCAGCAAATGCATAGGCTACTTCATAATTGCGAATAAATTTTTCAATGGTAAAATGAGCTATCACTCGCTCTCGGGCTGCTACCCCCATTTTTTTTCTCAATTCAGTATCTTTTAGCAATTTTATGACACTCTGACCAATGCCTTCATGGTCTTTGGGCTTGCAAATAATTCCGCATTCTTCGTTTAAGGCTTCGGTAACTCCGCCTACATCTGTTGCAACTACGGGTATTCCGCAACTCATCGATTCGATTACGGTATAAGGAAATCCTTCAGAGATAGAAGTTAAGATAGAAATATCTCCCTCACAATACAATTTTTGTGGATTATTGTGGTGGCCGGCAAAAATAAAATTCTTTTCTAATTTTAATTCTTTAATCAAATTAGTACACGCTTTGGTATAAGCCGGAACAGCATTGTTGTCGCCATAAATCAAGAAAGAAACATTGGGTATTTCTTTGACTACAACCGCACAAGAGCGAATCATGGTGAGTATGTCTTTCAATTCAAAAATACGGGCAGCCGCAACGACCGTAGGTATATTTTTAAGCTGACTAGGTTTTTCTGCCGGAACAAATAGATTGTGATCAATGCCATTATACACCACATTAATTTTATCAGGATTGGCGCCATATAACTTTTCCCAAGAAATATTAAATTTATTTACCGATAAAATTATATCGGTTTTATGGTAGGCCAGTTTTGTAATGCATTCGGAAAACTTTATCAAAAAGTTTTTCAAGAAAAACGAATACTCCGAGGTATTTATCGCAATCAAACGTTCGCGAATAAACACTCCATGTTCGGTTGCAATAATTGGGGTGCCGTATTTGTACTTCAAAATTAAAGCCGGGAGAACAGGAAATCCAGACAAAGAAATATGCGAAACGTCCATTTTGGGCACCTGAATTGAGATGGGCAATAAAAACCTATACAACCAACGCATCGCGACAGTAAAATCAAACAAGCTGGCCTCATAATTAGCATCTTGGGCAATAACATGGCTTATTGTATTTTGAAAAGAAGTCCAAACAGGCAAACTTTTCATCGTCTTTTTGTAGTCGTATTTCTGAAAAAACCGCCACATTTGAAATATGGTTTCATCAATCTCATTTACATTGGCCTGTTCTTGAAAAATCAAATCAATCAATTTTTCAAATAGCGGAACAAATACTGTAATCACTTCCGCTTCGTCCTCTTTTACTTTTCTAGAAACAATTTTGTAGTATTTTTTATCCTCTGTGTTTAACTCGCTGGGCTCCAGCGGAGACCACATGGGCAACTGAATTACTTTCTTGACCGATGGGCTCAATTTAAATTTAGGAGTTTCTTCGTAGTTTGCGTTTACCGAGTAAAGTGTATAATTTACATTTTTAACTTTGTCACACAAAATATGTGCCCAGGTAGAAACGCCGCCACCGTTGAAGGGATAAGTTCCTTCAAAAATCATCATTACCTCCAATTTCTTTTTCATAGGCAGCTCAAAATGCGTACAAATTTCTGAAAAAAATTGACTTGATTTACATGGAAAATCAATTTATCCTTATTCCTCATACAATCTATCGCGTATTAATTTTCCGATTAATAACGTCAGCTTTAATTTATAATCTTCAATAAGCCACTCGCAGTAATTTTTACTGCAATGACTCAAACAATTGGCGTAGCGTTTCATTCTACTTTCGATGTCTGGAATGAGCTCTTTAGCGAGTTGTTTGGCTTCGCGTATATCGGCAGAGTTATCTACACACATGTTTGCATGCTGCATTAATGATTTTTCGAGCACAATTTTTGAGCGTAAATTTTTGGCAATTACTTCTTTGTGTTCGGCATCTACATCAAACGAAATGTCGGGCGTATTTTTAAATTTAGCCCTGAGTTCGGGAGGCATTTGGTATTTAAAATGAATTTCAATATCGATATCGTCCCGTAAATTTTCTAGATAATACTCCGGAGATTTAAAGATGTGTTGCCAATCTACGGGTTCATTCCACAAGCCAAAACGAGCGGCATTATTGCCTAAATCGATGACTGTAAAATTAGATTTATGCGGCAGTTTGCGCGATCCCCGACCAATCATCTGAAAATACAACGTGAGTGATTTTGTAGCCCGATTTAAAATGATCGTTTCCACTGTGGGTTCATCAAAACCGGTTGTTAAAATACCCACAGAGGTCAATACGGCATCTGGTGTTTTTTTAAACCAACTTAATATTTCTTTTCGATCTTCGTTAGAACTGGTGTTGTCCAAATGCCTTATGGGATAACCGGCTTCACGAAAGGTTTCATAGACATATAAAGAGGTATTGATGCCATTATTGAAAATAAGGGTTTTGGTACCCAAGGCTTTTTCTGAATAAGCATGCAACAATTTTTCCTGCATCAGCATATTCGAATACAAATCATCGGACGATTTTACCGTATAATCTCCATTTATACCCACTTTTAATGAGGTAAGCCCAACATCATAACTATAGGTAGTTGCTTTGGCCAAATAGCCTTTTTGAATTAAGGATTCGATGGGGTCTCCTACAATCAGTTCGTCGTAATTATCATGCATGGGCATTTTAATATTTGAACTAAGGGGAGTTGCTGTGACACCCAGTATAAAAGCGTTTTTGAACGAACTCAACAACTTTCTAAACGAATTGTAATGGGCTTCGTCAATGATTACTAATCCTATGTTGTCTAGATGTAGCTTGTTGTCATTGATTCTGTTTTTTAAGGTTTCGACCATCGCTACAAAACAAGAGAATTCGTTTTGATCTGGTAGCTCCTTGATTTTGCTGTTGATGATTTTGTTGCTAACATCAAAGCCTTTGAGCATTTTTGAAGTTTGTTTGCACAACTCAATACGATGAGTAAGCACCACCACTTTTTTTGAACACTGGGTTAAGTACCGACGAACAATCTCTGAGAAGATTACTGTTTTACCTCCACCTGTTGGCAATTGGTATAGCAAGTGGTAATTGGAGGGTTTTGAATCTAGTCTTTCAAAAATGGCATCAATATCTCCTTGCTGGTAGCCGTAAAGTTCCTTTTTTTCTTCTAATTCTTGTTCGAAATGAGCTGAAAGCATTGTGGTGAGTAGATTTTTGCAAAACTACAGTATAAAAACGATTGCCCCTACTCTTTCGTGAAATAGTTTGAAATTTAATCTATTTCCGAGAAAAACTGATTAAATGCAGAAGCATTAGGCCACTTTTGCGCCAAAACTTCTCGGGTTATCTCTGAAATTCGATCCTGAAATTCATACATCATACCATTTAATTGAATGAATTTTACTCCTTGCTGGTAGCTTACAAATGTACTTGTATAAAAGGCGGCTTGTTTAGGCGGTTTCTCTGCAGCATAGGTTTGGGCAATTTCTATAGAAAACAGCATAATATCAGCCAACACAAATGGATCTACTCCTAAACTCAAATAGTGCTTAATGATTTTTTGCGCAGTAGATCGTCTAAGCTTGGGCTTTCTGGTTGAAACAGGAAAATATTCGTTGGCTATTTTGGCTCGTGCCTCTGTTGCTAATTTCTTTTCGTTGGGATTGAACACAAAATCATAATATACTTTTACCGCACTAAATTTATCATACAGCACGAGCAATTGGGCTTCTAATTGAGATTTTGTCAATTGATTGGCGTACTTTTTTAAATCTGATTTACTCATTTACAAATAAAAATTAAACGTATTGCTGTTTTGCTATTGCTTGATTGCGATCGAAATGATACTTTCGCAAATAAAAAAAATGAGTAAAACTTTTAAAATTATTGCCAAATTAGAAGGGTATTCCTTGCTGATTTTACTCTTATTTGCCATGCCAATGAAATATATTTTTGGTCAAGAAATTTTTGTTAGGGTAATTGGGATGACACACGGAATGCTATTTATTGCTTATATTTTTTCGGCAATATACCTAAAAATTGAAGAAAACTGGAACGCATTAAAAACAACGCAAATCGTATTGGCTTCGGTAATTCCTTTTGGAACTTTTTATATTGAAAAAAAGTATTTTTAATTTTTTTAATACCCAAATAACAAAAAGTAAAAACCTGGGTGTTAATTAAATCTATTTTAAATGCTATTTTAAAGTAAAATACATTGATTTTTAATCTTAAAAATTTGTTATAATTACTTTTCTCTTATATTTGCACTTAACTTTTATAGGCACCAAACTTATAATCTCTATTTATTATGAAAAGAATTCTATTGGTAATTACATTAGCGTTGCTTACTTCAAATAGTAGCTTTGCGCAACGAAAGCAAAGAACGGAAGAAGAATTACAGCCCTTAGTAAAGGCAAAAGATACAGCTACATTCAACTTGTGGACAATTGAATTGTCTTTAGGTCAAAGTAAAGGTGTACGTCCTTATACACCGGGTTATTTCAGTAGTAATGCGAATTCTGAGTTAGGCTCTATCAAAGCAAACAATATTAGTTTGGCATTTCGCTACATGTTGTCTTCTAAATTCGGATTTAAATTCGATTTGAGTTCAGACCGCTTAAAAAACAGTACCTATTACAGTGCTCAAAATACAGAAGGAAGTTTGCCTTTTGATCTTCAACAATATCGTTTTGGTATTCAAGGAGTTGTAAATGCATCCCGATTATTTGGTGTGGTTGAACAATTCAATCGTTTTGGTTTGTTATTTCACGGAGGTTTAAGTTATGCAAGAGTTACTCCCAAATATGATTCTCCAGTTTATGGGGAAGTCGACAACTACAACAAGACCGAAAACAATATGGGTATAATTTTTGGTATTACTCCCGAAATTAGAATTACCAAAAGAACGGGCTTAATGTTTGACATCAGCATGATCTCCAACTTCAGACAGCATTTTGCTTGGGACGGGCATTATTCAGAAGCACAAAACAATTTAGCTGGTCAGATGCTAAACGGATCTCTCGGATTAACTTATTCTTTGGGCAAATTTGCTGACCATGGCGATTGGGCGATTATCCCAAATAAAAAATTGCAGGAAGTTGAAGATTTGCGTAAACGCATAGATGAAATTGAAACCTTAATGAATGACACCGATAAAGATGGTGTTCCTGATTATTTGGATGTCGAAAACAATTCTATTGCAGGAGTTGCTGTTGACACCAAAGGAAGAATGGTTGATTTAAACAACAATGGCATCCCTGACGAAATGGAAGCTACTCTTGCACGTTCTTTTGCAAGCAAAGACAGCGTAGCTAAAGCAAATGAAACGCCTAGTAATTCTGCCTTAGTTACTAGATTTATTAACGATGGTTATATTGCAACTTTCTTTGATACAAACAAATCAAAACCAACCAACGTTTCTACTGAAGGTATTGATTTTATGTTAACTTATTTACGCAACAACCCAACTGCTTCTATAGACATTATAGGACATGCAGACGAAACTGGCGACAGTGTGAAGAATGTTAAATTATCTAACGATAGAGCCGTTAGCGTTAAGAATATCCTAATTAAAGGCGGTATTAGCGCTGATCGATTGAACGTAGTTCCTGCAGGCGAAGACAGCAGTGTTGATTCAACATCAGCAGAAGCAAATACTTTAGTAAGACGTGTTACATTCAAAGTAAAATAGTTACTTACCTTATAAACAGAAAAAACACCTCGTTATTGAGGTGTTTTTTTTTATATATATCCAATAGCTTTTTTGCTTGTGCAGATTTACTCGTTTTATTAGTTCATCCACCAAAAGGATATACAAAAGTTTCGCTTTATTATTCTCCTTCTTCTGCAGACTCTGTAGCTTGATCTGCAGCTTGAGAAGATGCAGTTGCAGTAGCTCGAATTTCTGTATGACGAATTTCACCGCCAGATGTGCCTACTTCTTTACCCACAAATGTGGCAACTAACGCCAAAAGCAAAGTAAAATAAGCAACCATTTTTGCGAAACTGCTTTTTTTGGCATTTAAGAAAATGGTTAACAGCGAGAAACCACCTAATGCATAAACTAGTATCGCAAATTTTTCAGCGATTTCTTCGTGTTCGTGAATAATTCGGTGACCAACTGACGGGAGATCTTCTACTAATTCTTCTGCGCCCTCTCCGGTGTACATAGCCAGGAATCCGGTAAGTGCGGCAATACAAAATAAAACATAGGCAGTAGTTTGCAGGGTTTCCTTCTTAAAGACCAGGCCAACAATTAAAATGCCTAAACCAAAAATTGTTCCAATAATTGGAAAATGATTTACAACTAAGTGATAATGTGCGTCGTTCATAATTAACTTGTTTTATAGATTGCTATTCATTTAAATTGATGTAATGTACAAATAAAAAATATCCCAATTCATGATATTTATCAAGCAAAAATGAGTAGGTACTTTACAGATCAAATGCTTATTTTTGTCGAAACTATAGCTGTATGAATTTTTTAAAAAAAACCAGTCCATTTTATTCGCTTGCAATTTTTTACCTTCTGGTGAGCGTAGTTTCTCGTTTATTATTGCTTTTTCATCCCATCACTCAAGCTCATTTTTCAGCACTCGATCTTTGTAAAATTTTTCTAATAGGCAGCCTTTCCGATGGTTTAATTTTTATCGTAACGAGCACATTTCTTTGGTTGTATCTATTATTTCTATCCGATTCAAAATACGCTAAACCCTACGGCTATGTAATTTTCGGAATCTTAGTTTCACTTTTAATTTATGTTTCTTTTTTCAACACCCTATTGAATGAATACGGAGGTGCTTTACCCGAAATTGGTATTGCGTTCATAGGCCTCAAAACAGTCTTGTTTGGTTTGTTGCTGTTTTTTCCTAAACAACGCCCTAAACTTAGGTTGACCTTGTTCTCCTTTACCATTTTTTTGTTTGTATTGCTAATACTACAAAATGCAATCAGTGAGTATTTCTTTTGGAATGAATTTGGAGTGCGCTACAACTTTATTGCAGTAGATTATTTAGTGTATACCAATGAAGTTATCGGGAATATCATGCAATCGTATCCGGTTGTTCCTATTTTTGGCTCCTTGTTTATAATTACGGCTGGCTTTACGTACCTGATTGTAAAGCATTCCCAGAATTATTTACAGAATCTACCCTCTTTTTCAGCTAAAATAAAATTACTCGCTGCCTTTAGTCTTTTGTTTATGCTGGCGTTATTTGGTATTCCAAAACTGGCGTCTACAGAAAATTCTCAAAATTTATTTGCCAACGAATTGCAAGCCAATGGGTTGTATAAATTTTATTTGGCATTTACAAACAGTGAATTGGACTATTTTAAATTCTATAAAACACTGCCTGAAAATAAAGCAGAACAAATCTTATCCGCGCAAAACAGTATTGGCAAATTAAATTCTTCCCCCGAAGCCGAAAATCAAAAGAATGTAGTGCTCATTACGATCGAAAGTTTGAGTGCTGATTTCATGAAATCGTACGGCAACGAACACAACATCACGCCGTTTTTAGACAACCTGGCCCAACAAAGTTTGCAATTTACTAATCTTTATGCCGTGGGAAACAGAACCGTTCGAGGCTTAGAAGCAGTAACCTTGTGCTTACCTCCTACTCCTGGTGAAAGTGTAGTGAAACGCAAAGACAACAAAAATAAATTTACCACCGGAGCTGTTTTTGCTTCAAAAGGCTATCAGGTAAAATTTTTATATGGCGGTGACGCCTTCTTTGACAATATGGAAGATTTTTACAGCGGAAATGGGTACAACATTATCGATAAAAAATCATTCCTTCCCAATGAAATTAGCTTCGCAAATGTATGGGGCGTTTGCGACGAAGACATGGCCAAAAAAGCGATTCAAGTAATGAATGCCGAAGCCAAACAAAACAAACCCTTCTTTAATCATTGGATGACCGTGAGCAACCATCGTCCGTTTACCTATCCGGCAAATAAAATTGATATTCCCGGTGATGCTAAGTCTCGTGAAGGGGGTGTGAAATATACCGATTATGCGTTGAAGCAATTTTTTGCAATGGCCAAAAAACAAACCTGGTACTCCAATACTGTCTTTGTGGTTTTGGCAGATCATTGTGCCTCCAGTTCAGGAAAAACAGAATTACCCCTAGACAAATACCGCATTCCAGCACTAATTTTTAGCCCGGCAACTGTAGCTCCCCAACAGTACAACAAACTGATGTCGCAAATAGATGTAATGCCTACCCTATTTGAATTGCTTCATTTTGACTATACAAGTAAATTTTATGGACAAAATGTTTTGGATAAAAACTATAAACCTAGGGCTTTGATTGCTACCTATCAAAATTTGGGATTAATTAAAGACAATGTACTCACCGTATTATCGCCTAAACAAGTGGTAAAACAATTATCCTTAAAACTTAAATGGAATGCCAAATTGGGCGCAAATTTTCAGTTGGAGTACGAACAAGAATTGCTTAAAAATCAACGGCAAGATCTCATAGACGAAACCATCTCCTATTACCAAACTGCTTCCGCTCGATTAAAAAACAAAGCGTACGACAAATAACGAGATTATAGCAAGCCGTTGTATTTGCGAACAAACCATTCTGTTGCAAAGCTTACTACAATCAAAATTAATAAAAACACCCAATCCAATAAGGGTGTTTTTTTTATTACTTCTTTTTGAATTGGTTGGTATTGTGGATCTTTGAGCAAGAAGTCTATCAACTGATTGATTTGATTTGGGTAGTACAAGACTCCCGAGGTTATGTCAGCCAATTGTTGCATTTTGGCCGTATTTGAATTGACAAATTGTTTTTCAATTTCGAAATCCAACACATCAAAATTCCCGGAGAATACTGCATTCGAGTTGAGCTCCTTTACTGTAAACGAATAAGATCCTGCAGCCAAGCCTGTGAGATTGGCTTTAAAATAATTTGTTGATTTGAGCATTTCTAATTGCTTACTGGCTTTGGTTTTTTTGTTTACCACCGTAACTTGCAAGCGGGCCTTCTCATCAAACTCATAATTTTTGGTAAAATATTGCGCACTAATTGACAACTCTTCTCCGGCATTATAAAAATGTTCAAAATCTACCACCAATGATTTTTTGGCGGCTGTACTAGCTAAGTACTGAATGATTTTATCTACAAACACATCATACTTTTCGAAGGAGTTGGCTTGGGTATGGTAATACAATCTCCATTTCCAACTGTTTTCTCCTATTAAATAAGCGGCTCGCTGAGCTCCTTCTACAAAAACCAACAAAGGCTGTTGGGTTTCTACACCTTGAATTTTAGAATACAATACTGTGGCTGTTTTTGATGCCGCCTCAACAGTTCCAAATGGATTTTGCAAAGGAGGAAACGAATCAAAACCCAAATCATCAAGGGCAAAACTATTGAATTGTGCGCTGTATTTTGGCAAATACTCTTCGGGCTGTGCACTCATTTTAAAATTCAAATCCGTTTGCTGCTGGTTTAGAAATGTAAAATCAGTTTGTTTTCCGGTTATAACCCAAATCGGAGTTTTCGATTTCTTGGCTTGTTGAAAAACCGCCAAAAAACGTGCGGTGGGTTGGTACAACAACCAGACATCGAAATCAGAAACCACATCGATATCACTTGGTTTTAGCAAGGTTACTTTTGATTGTCCGTTGTGTTCTATGGCGCGTTTAAAGGCACTAATATCAGGATGATTTAAACTAGATACGATGGCTACTTTACGACGTTGATCTAATACATCTACCACAAATTTTTTCGTATTATTAGTGGTGTTTTTTTCTGTTTTTGGGGTACGCACTATGGCCTGAAACAACAGACTTCCCATTTTATTTGCGGGCAGTAAAGCGGTAACCATGACCGATTTTTGAGTAGGTTTTAATGCGATTTGATTAGAAAATACGACCGTGGTTCCTTGCTTGAGTTGAACTTGTGCCGTACATGCCTGATCTCCATTATAACTCAGCTGCACTTCAACCGGAAATTTGTTTTGGTAGAAGGCATATTTATTTACATTAACTTGATCTATTTTACTGTCAAAATACGAAAGTGTATCGCCCAAAGCAACAGGGTAAACGGGGTTAGTTGTTCCGAAGCTATAGACGAAATCGTTGCCAGAAGTTTGATTTCCGTCAGAAATAAAGAGTGCAGGAAATTTTTGATTGCGATACAACCTATTCAATTGGCTGCCTGCCAAATCTAATCTGGATTGTTTTCCTCTGAAATTTAAGTCCTCTAACGATTTACATTCCGAATCAACTTGCAAGAAAGACAAGGCAAATTTTTCGTTTAAAGGCTTAGAATCTTTGAGTTGTTGATAGACTTGTTGCGCTTGTTTGGTCGCATTTAATTCACTTACAGAGCTCGAATTATCAAACAAAATAGGCAAAGGCGTTTTTTGTACTTCGTACTTTTTGGAACTTATTAACGGATTCCAGAGCAACAACAACAAACCAAATACACTGCAAAAACGCAAAAAAGCTAAAAACATTACCGTGTTGGTTTTGCTTTTAGCTTTGTATATATAGTGGTAGTAGGATAAGGCAGCAGCAACCAATACTATTCCGACAAGAATAAAAAAGGAGGTTAGGAGCATAGGGTTACCACTGAATTTTCAGTACAATTAATAGGTTAATAATCCGCCATTTACATGCAATACTTGGCCGGTGATGTAGGAACTTAGATCAGACGACAAGAACAAACAGGCGTTGGCAATGTCTTCTGAAGTTCCTCCGCGTTTCATTGGGATTCCATCGCGCCATCCTTGTACCACTTCTGGATTTAATTTGGCAGTCATTTCGGTTTCGATAAATCCTGGCGCAATGGCATTGCAACGTATATTACGCGAACCCAATTCTAAGGCCACCGATTTGGTAAATCCAATGATACCGGCTTTAGAAGCAGAATAATTGGTTTGCCCAGCATTTCCTTTTACCCCCACAATTGAACTCATGTTGATGATTGATCCTGCTCTATTTTTCAACATGATTTTTTGAATGGCTTTGGTCATGTTAAACACCGACTTCAAGTTTACATCAATCACCTGATCAAAATCTTCTTCGGTCATGCGCATCAACAAATTGTCTTTGGTGATTCCGGCATTATTGATTAAGATATCTACAGTACCAAATTCTTCTAGAACTGCATCTACGAATTCTTGGGCTAAAGTAAAGTCGGCAGCATTCGATTGGTAGGCTTTGGCTTTAACTCCATAGGCTGTTAGTTCTTTTTCTAATGCCAAAGCTGATTCTGCTGAAGCGCTATAGGTAAACGCTACGTTACATCCGTTTTTGGCAAAAACTTCGGCGATTCCTTTCCCAATTCCTCGACTGGCTCCAGTAATGATCGCTACTTTTCCTTCCAATAATTTCATAGTGATAAAGTTAATTTTGGGTTTATAAAAATCGGTCAAATATAGGAATAATTTGCCTATGTAAATAGTCGAGCCGAATAAAAGACCTGCAAGATACCAAGGATTAATTCGTCTAAAGTAACGTACATTTTTATGTATATTTAAAACCGTGAAAAGCATCCCTATGCAAGAAAAAAGAGAGGCGTTTAAAAAAATATATGACGAGCACCATCGACTCGTGTATCACATTGCCTTTCACTATTTGCAAAATGTAGAAGAGGCCGAAGAAATTACCCAGGATGTATTTGTACAAATTTACCAATCGGCCGCAAAGTTTGAAGGAAAATCGTCTCTAAAAACTTGGATTTACCGCATCAGCATTAATAAATCATTAGATTTTATTAAATACAAAAACAGTAAAAAACGCTGGTTTATATTTGGGCATAAAAGTCAAAATGAGCTAGAATTAGCAGCGGTGGCTAGTCATGAACAACCAGATACTGATTTGCTTCATCAAGAAAAAACCGCCATTTTGTATGCCGTTATCAATGAATTGCCTACCAATCAAAAAACGGCCTTTATTTTATCGAAAATTGATGGATTAACACACCCGGAAATTTCAGAAATCATGCAACTCACTCGATCATCGATTGAAGCATTACTCTTTAGAGCAAAAAAAACACTTCAAATAAAATTGGCACAAAAATTTGAAGAATACCAAAAGAAAAAAAACAATTAATCGTCTATAGTATTATGGAAATAAACACCTGGATTGAAGCTGTATTAGCAAGTGCTGAAACTGTAAAATTTGCGGAACCGAAAGCTGATTTGTACGAAAAAATTCAGCAAAAAATAAAAGAGGAACAGGTTTCTACTCATTGGGGCATCTCGATTGCAGCAGCATTTATTGTGCTCATTGGTGTAAATTTGTTTTTTGTATTCCACCAAAAAAACACAGAAAAGTTTACGCAGGTTAACACAGAAGTAACCTATATATTAACTTCAAATCAATTGTATAGTTATGACAAAAACTAAAATATTATACAGCATAATTGGGTTATTAGTTGTGCTCAATACTTGCATTCTAGTTGTGGGTTTAATCAACCATCAGCCAAGACCCGATGATTTTCGGCCTGAAAACCCTAAAGATATTATAGTTTCGAGATTGAACTTAGATGCGGAACAGCAAATTCAATTTGAAAAAAGCATGCATGAGCACCAAGCAAAAATCGAAAAACTAGACGACAGCATTCGCAGCATACGAACGCAATTGTACCATTTATTACCAAATCGCACCCCTGATCTTGCCCGTAAAAAGGAATTAATTGCACAGTATATGGGTATTCAAGCACAGGTTGAAGAAACCCATTGGCAACATTTTATCGAGATAAAGCAATTGTGTCACCCCAATCAATTGGCTGATTTTGCTCGATTGACCGACGATATATCACAATTATTTTCTAAAAGAGGACATCCACCTCATCCCCCTAGAAATGAGTAAGATTAGCATAATTGTATCCCTGGTGATCTGTTTTTTCCCTTTTTTGTTTTTTGGGCAACAAAAGGTGAACATAACGGTTCAGTTGGACTATAACCACCAACCTTTAGAATTTGGGAAGTCCTATTTCTCCAAACAAAAAGATAGTTTGCGGGTAACACAGTTTAAATGTTATTTATCAAATGTAAAACTACATTTCAAAGATGGCAGTACACAAGCGATTGATAAAAAATACATCCTGATTGCGTTAGATTCCGCAGCAACGCAAAAAATTGACTTTTATCAAAGCAACCCACTTCTACCCGACTACTTAGAATGTAGCATCGGGATAGACAGCATTCCCAATACGCAAGGCGCACTTAGCAACGAACTTGATGTGCAAAATGGCATGTATTGGGCCTGGCAAAGTGGTTTTATTAATTGGAAGATTGAAGGAACAAGCAGCAGTTGCGCCACACATAAACAACACTATACTTTTCACGTGGGCGGCTACAAAGCCAAACAAAATGCCTTGAGAACAATTCGATTGCCTTTTCCGCAAAACGCCAAGAACATCTTGCATATCGATTTGGCTGCATTTTTTAATGAAATTTCGTTAAAGACTACACACACCATTCAAATCCCGGGTGATGCAGCGATGCTGTTGGCTAATTTATTTACCAAATCCTTCTGGCTGGAATGAAAAAACGATTTTACATACTAGGAATAGGAACTTTACTCGTGTTGACTGGCTTTGTCGTTTATCAAACTACACCCATGCCTGTACAAATTCCAAATTTATGGCCGAAACCCTACTATGATTTCGCACACAATACGCCAACGGTAGAAGGATTTGAATTGGGTCGAAAACTATTTTACGATCCTATTCTATCCAGAGATTCAACCATTTCATGTGCCAGTTGTCATTTTCAAGCCACGGGTTTTGCCCATGTTGACCACGAATTGAGCCACGGAATAGAGGGAAAAGTGGGCAACCGAAATGCCTTGGCTTTACAAAATCTAATCTGGTCGGACAATTTCATGTGGGATGGCGGGGTAAACCACTTGGATGTTCAGGCGTTAAATCCGATCACAAATCCACTTGAAATGGATGAAACGATGGGGAATGTTATTCGTAAACTCCAACAACACAAATCCTATCCGGAATTATTTAATAAAGCTTTTGGTACATCTAAAATAACCGGGCAATTGCTCCTAAAAGCCTTGTCGCAGTTTGTCATTCAGCTCAATTCGTGCAATGCCAAATACGACAAAGTGATGCGCAAAGAAGCTTCTTTTAGCGTCCAAGAAGAAAATGGCTATCGATTATTTACCACACATTGCAGCAGCTGTCATCAAGAACCTTTATTTAATTCAACCAGCTTTGAAAATAATGGTTTGCCGCTAGATCCGTATTTGAACGACCTAGGCCGAATGAAAATTACAGGAAATCCTATCGATTCCCTGCGATTCAAAATACCCAGTTTGCGCAATTGTCAATTCACTGCGCCCTACATGCACGACGGAAGATTTACTAGTTTAACAGCCGTTATCAAACATTACAACGAATTGACAACCCAAATTAAAACCTCACCATCGCTTCAAGTTCCAATGCAATTGTCTGCCAATGAACGAGTTGATTTGGTAGCCTTTTTAAAAACACTCACAGACACCGAATTTTTATTTAATAAAACTTTTGCCAATCCGCAGCCATAAGAACAAGGAGATTAAACAATTGGCGTCTAATGTAATGTTGTTTATCCTGTATAGTTTTAATATAGTCTGACGAACCTTAAAATATTTAAAAAAAAGTAATTTTATCACCAATCAAATTTCACTATACTATGAAAAAAATTGTTCTATTCGCCCTTGGATTATTTTTCTGCCTAGCTGGGAAAGCCCAATCCTTGTATGATGAAAATACCATTCAAGACATCCGCATTGTATTTGCCGAAAGCAATTGGGATGCCTTGTTGGACGCCCAAGCTGCAACAACTGAAGATTATATTCCTGCGGTTTCAGTAACTATAAACGGAACCACTTTTTATAATGTGGGCGTAAAATATAAGGGAAACAGTACCTACAATCCCAACCAAACCAAAAACCCGTTTCACATAGAACTGGACACCTACGTCAATCAAGATTACCAAGGGTATACTGATATCAAACTGAGTAATGTGGCCAAAGATCCTTCGTTTGTTCGAGAAGTACTTTCTTATTCTATTTTACGACAATACATGCATGCACCGCTTTCTAATTATGCCAATGTCTATGTGAATGGCAATTTGATGGGCTTGTATGTCAGTTCAGAATCCATATCCAAGAAATTTGTAGACAAACATTTTAATTCCAATACCAATGCGTTTTTTAAATGCAACCCCATTGGCGGTGCTGGTCCAGGTGGAAACAGTTTTCCTAATTTGGCCTATTTGGGAACGAATGCGGCCAGTTATGCAACTTCCTACGAAATGAATTCCTTAACCGGTTGGGATGATTTAATTAACCTGACCAATACTTTATCCAATAATGTGGCCAACATCGAAACGATTTTGGATGTGGATCGCGCTTTGTGGATGTTGGCTTTTGATAATGCTTTGGTGAATTTGGACAGTTATTTGGGAACCTTTAAGCAAAATTATTACCTCTACAAAGACAACAACGGCCGATTTAATCCCGTAGTTTGGGATTTAAACATGTCATTTGGCGTGTTTTCGCAAACCGGAACAATTGCTTTGAATACCACTACCCTAAAAAAACAAATGACGCATTTGTTGCACAACTCAGATGCAGCCTGGCCTTTGGTGCAAAAACTCTTGGGCGTTCCCAAATACAAACGCATGTACTTGGCGCATTTCAGTACGATAATGAATGAGAATTTTGCCAGCGGAACTTTTGCAACCCAAGCCCAATCCTTGCAAAGTTTGGTGAGTTCGGCGGTGCAAAGTGACGTAAATAAATTCTATACATTTGCCCAATTTCAATCTAATCTTACTACCGATGTTACGGGGGGAATGGACAATGCTCCTGGTATTGTGAGTTTAATGAATGGCCGAAATACCTACTTGGCCGGTTTAGCTGATTTTACCGCAGTCAAACCAAGCATAAGTGAAGTTGGACCCGAACTTGCAATTCCTTTATTAAACACCGACGCCTTCATTCACGCGACAGTAACCAATACCAACACCAATGCGGTGTATTTGGGCTACCGTGCGAGCATCGAATTGCCGTTTACCAAAGTACTCATGTATGATGATGGCGTACACCAAGACGGTGCGGCAGGCGATAATGTATATGGTGCGGCCATGAACATGAGTAACATTTATATGCAATATTACATCTATGCCGAAAACAACAATGTGGGTAAATTTTCTCCTGAGCGTGCCGAACACGAATTTTACACACTCCACGCCGGCTATCCAACAATCAATCCCGGCGATTTGGTGATCAACGAATTGATGGCGCAAAATACGGCAACGGTAACCGATCCTTTTGGAGATTACGCCGATTGGATTGAATTGTACAACACCACCAATACGACCTTGAGCTTGGATAATTTATTCATGAGCGACAGCAATACTAACCTTATCAAATGGCGTTTTCCCGACGGAATTACCTTAGCGCCCCACTCCTATTTAATAGTTTGGGCTGATCAAGATTTAACCCAAGAAGGGATACATGCTGATTTTAAATTATCGTTAACCGGAGAAAGTGTGTATTTGTCTTATGCCAATGGCACAATGATCGAATCAGTTGATTATGGTATCCAAACCGCTGATATGGGCTATGCGCGAATTCCCAACGGAACTGGAAATTTTGTAATACAAGGGCCCACTTTTAATGCCAATAATGAGGCGTTGAGTACCAGTTCGCAAGATTGGGCGTCTAGGGTAAAAATATACCCGAATCCTGCTTCGCGAAACCTTACCATCAGCTCTAATTTACTAAACATCAATTTGGTTTCTGTATATAATTTACAAGGTCAACGCCTACTGGAACAAACTGCAGAAACTCAATCCTCTGTTGAATTGGATCTTCAATCTTTGGCCAAAGGCATCTACCTTGTGGAGATTAATAAATCAATTAAAATTAAAATCATTAAAAACTAAGATGAGAAAATTAGCATTCATTAGCGCGTGTATCCTTAGTCAAATAGGCTATGCACAAACCAATCCTATTATCACCAAATGGCTGCGCAACACCACTGGGATTACTGGACGTCATTATGTTTCGGGTAATTCAACGCCTTTCAACGATGCCGTTTTGGCCAATGTACAAAGCGTGCAATACAGCGCCGATTGGGTGTATATGAGTACGAATGGGATTCCTTCCTACATTACAGGGCCATTTTTAGATGGGAATACCTCATTGGCTTCGGCACAGAATGCTATATTTAGAATGCCGTTAGTTCCACAACCAAATACGGGTACCTTGAGTCCTACAACAGGCGGAAATATTGGACAATTTATCAATGGAGTGGCCTTGTTTGATTACCGCGACGGAGTAGCCTGGAATTCAACTGCCAATTCCTTATGTGGTCCCCTACCCGGCATGTCACAATGCCCTGTTGGTCCGGGCACTACTCGAGCTTGGAACCGAGATGCGGTCTTAGCCGAAAAAGGAGGGTTTGATTGTGCTAAAGCACATCCGGCAGACGGCAATTACCACCACCACCAAAACCCCAGTGCGTTCAATCTAGATTTAGTAGTTATTTCTACCGTATGTAATTTATATCCAGCCGACGGATTATACGTAATCAACACAAATGAACATTCGCCTTTACTCGGATTTGCCGCAGATGGTTACCCTATTTATGGTGCCTATGCCTATGCCAATACCGATGGAACTGGTGGAATAACCCGGATGAAATCAAGTTACCAATTGCGCAACATAACTAGCCGTACCACCTCACCAACTGGGGCGACAGTTTCTAATGGACCGGCCGTGAGCACCCAATATCCCTTGGGTTATTTTAAAGAAGATTACGAATATGTGGCGCATCCGTCAGACCCAACGTATTTGGATATTCACAACGGAAGAAATTGCATTACACCCGAATATCCAGGTCCAGATGGGATTTATGCCTATTTTACCACTGTTAATGCCAACCACAATTCAGCCTATCCCTATGTAGTTGGGCCTACTTTTTATGGTATAAAGAATGCCACCAAAGTAACCAGCATTACCGAGACAACTACTACCTACAATCCTGCCTTGGCTTCTACTCAATTTGATATACAAGAAAAAGAGCTATTGGTTTACCCAAATCCTGCTGCTGATTTTATTGCCGTACAGCTGAATAAACTGGTGGTAAGTAATCAAACCATAGAATTGACGGATATGCTTGGGCGTATAATCGACTCAACTCAAGTAGTGCAAGGCAGCACCTTGTGTTATTTTGATACTTCTAGTTTATACAACGGAATCTATTTTGTGCGCATTGCTTCAAGTAAAGAACCACAAAGTGTAAAAGTGATCATCAGTAAATAAAAGTACTATGAAAAAATACCTTTTTATTTTATTACTCCTTCCCCTAATAAATTTTGCCCAAACCAATCCAATCATTACAAAATGGTTGCAAAATGATAGTGGAATCACAGGAAGACATTACCGCATCAAAGTACCTGTAAGCACTGTTGTACACGATTCATTGAATGCGAATGTGCAACAAGTGCGCTATTCAACTGTTGATTCAAATACAGCCAGTGTGTATGTAAATACGCAAGGCATTCCGGCTTATATTACGGGCCCTTTTTACAACAATCCTAGACCTGTTGCGGGAAATCAAAACGAATTATTTAAACTTCCCTTACATCCAGTTGAAAGCACACTCGGAAATATCCCTTCACAAGCAACTGGTGCAGCATCCATTGCAGTATTAATAAACGGCGTTTCCTTGTACAGTTATGGCGATGGATTTTCCTTTAAATCAGCAACAAGTTCTGATACCCCAACGCAGGCAGCAAATGGAGGCGACGGAGTTTGGAACAGAAATGGTGTATTGGCAGAAAAACTAGGGTTTGATTGTTCAAAAGGACATCCGGATGCCCAGTGGCGCTATCACCACCACCAAAATCCCAGTGCATTCAATTTAGATTTACTTACTCTATCAACTGTTTGTACCCCCTATGTGTCTGATGGATTATATGCGATAAATCCAAATGAGCATTCTCCATTACTTGGTTTTGCTTTTGATGGATTTCCCATTTATGGTCCTTATGCCTATAGCAATCCAACAGATCCAAACAGTGCGATAGTGCGAATGAAATCGAGCTACAGCACCAGAGCCATAAGCGTTAGAACGCATTACGCAAATGGAGTTGATGTAACCGATGGGCCTGCCGTGAGTACTGCTTTTCCGTTGGGTTGGTACAGAGAAGATTACGAATATATCTCTCACACTGAATCAGACTATTTGGATATCCATAACGGACGATTTTGCATTACTCCCGATTATCCAAATGGAAGCTATTGTTATTTTACCACAGTCGATGACAACTACAATTCGGTATATCCGTATGCCAGTGGGCCCTATTTTTATGGGGTTAAATCGGGATCTAATTTGAATGCTCCTGTTGGTGGAGGAACGATTACAGAACCTGTAACAACGTATACTCCCCCTTTGGCTGCTTCAGACTTTTCAATCGAGACCAATGGGTTTACTGCTTTTCCGAATCCTTCCTATGATCTTTTGGCGATTCAATCAAAAGCAATCGTCACAGCAGATCTTACAGTAAATTTGATTGACAGCACAGGCAGACAGATTGATCAGAAAACGATTCACCAAGGAACTACACTTTGCTATTTTGATACGTCAAGTTTATATAATGGGGTATATTTGGTACAAATCAGATCAGGAAAAGAACAATTCACGCTAAAAGTGATCATCAGTAAATAATATAAAAGACCAATTTAAAATGCCCCAAAAAGTACTACTAGTTGGGGCATTTATTATTTAAAAAGCAACATTCCATTTGGGCAAGCTTCCAAATTCATTCAGGTAATTCTGAAGAATTTGCCCTTCCACATAAGTAGGAATTACTTTGTGTTTGCCGCCAAAGGTTTCAAACCAATGTACTTCAAGTGCTTCTATCTTTTCCAGTTTCATTTGGCTGGGCCAAGAATATTTTCGACCCGTTTTGGCAAATTGATGTCCGTTGACAATTTTATCGTACAAACCCCCATTTTTACTTTTGAGCGTTCCATCATTTTGAACCGTACCAGTAGAGCCCACCATGATCAATTGCTTTAGTTCTGCTTCTACCTGGTAGACCAAAAAAACACCGCTGCCTTCGTTGGCGTTGCATAGCGCTTCTAGTTGATCTTCGGGTGTAAAAATAAAATGATTGGTCGATTTGAATTTTGTAAGTTCTTTGTACATAAGATGTTTTGTGATTTAATAAAAATAGCCCTATGTAACTAGGGCTATCATAGATATGATTTGGGAATATATTATCCCATAATTTCTTTTACTTTTTTACCAATTTCGGCAGGAGAATCTACTACGTGAATGCCATTCTCGCGCATGATGCGTTTTTTGGCTTCGGCTGTATCATCAGATCCGCCCACAATTGCACCAGCATGTCCCATGGTTCTTCCTTTTGGAGCAGTTTCTCCAGCAATGAATCCTATAACGGGTTTGCGGTTGCCATCGGCTTTAATCCATTTGGCTGCATCGGCTTCCAATTGTCCACCAATTTCGCCAATCATCACAATGCATTTGGTTTCAGGATCATTCATCAATAACTCAACCGCTTGTTTAGTGGTAGTTCCAATGATTGGGTCTCCACCAATTCCAATGGCTGTAGTAATTCCCATTCCTTGTTTCACGACTTGGTCTGCCGCTTCATAGGTTAAGGTTCCTGATTTTGAAACAATCCCAACGGTTCCTTTTTTGAATACAAATCCGGGCATGATGCCTACTTTGGCTTCTCCTGGTGTGATTACGCCTGGACAATTTGGTCCTATTAAAATGCAGTTTCTTTCTTTGATGTAGTTGTTGGCACGAATCATATCGGCTACTGGAATTCCTTCGGTAATGGTGATAATCACTTTGATTCCTGCATCGGCAGCTTCCATAATGGCATCGGCAGCAAAAGCGGGCGGTACAAAAATAATGGTAGTATCAGCTCCAGCCTGATCTACGGCATCTTTTACCGTATTAAATACCGGACGATCCAAATGGGTGCTTCCGCCTTTGCCTGGTGTTACACCACCAACCACATTGGTTCCGTATTCGATCATTTGAGAAGCATGGAAAGTTCCTTCGCTACCAGTAAATCCTTGAACTATAATTTTGGAATCTTTATTAACTAAAACACTCATGATTTGTTATCTATTTTGATTTGAAATTTGCTTGGCAAAAGTAAGGTTTTGACTGTTACTTTTAAAGTTTTTTTAGGGAAATAATTTAGGGCAACTGACTTATTTGATACCCCTTAAATAATTTATTGTCTTTAATTTCCCAAAACGCCATGAAGTGTGCCAAAAGCATCTCTTCACGGGGGTTTTCTACAGTTTTAATGTAGTGAGAATAATACACCGCAATCGTTTCGCCTTCTTTTACCATTTGGCTTATTCTTACTTTAGATCGCACGTAGGCTTTCCCAAGTGTTGTAGCCAATTCTAAAATATCTTGGCGATTCATATTGATGGTTCCTTTGCTACTTCTCCATTCTACCTGAATATCCGAATGAAGAAACTCATTCATGATTTCGGGATTAATCAATGCATCTGATTTATAAAAATCCATTACAATTTTCTTGGCAGACATCTTTATTTCAGTTTAGTTAATAGTTCGGGTATGCGTTTGATATTGGCCAACTGCTTTAATTTTTCGCGAGATTCTTCGATGGGCGTTCCAAAGTAGGTTTTACCGCCTTCTACCGATTTGGTCACACCGGTTTGACCCAATATAACTGCTTTTTCTCCTATCGTAATTCCGCTGGTGGTTCCTACTTGCCCCCAAAGTGTCACTTCGTCTTTGATAATCACACAACCAGCAATTCCGGTTTGGGAAGCAATGAGGCATTTTTTGCCAATTACGGTATCGTGACCCACATGCACTTGGTTGTCAATTTTGGTTCCCCATCCAATGGTGGTATCTCCTGTTACGCCTTTATCAATTGTACATAAAGCACCAATTCCTACCTGGTCTTCTATCACTACACGACCACCAGAAAGCAACTGATCATAGCCTTCCGTACGTTTTTTGTAATAAAATGCATCGGCTCCCAAAACAGTTCCAGAATGTATGATTACGTCATCGCCAATTACGGTGTGATCGTATACCGTCACATTAGAATGAATGAGGCAATTGCGGCCAATTTTTACGTGGTTCCCAATGAAACAGTTGGGTTGAATTATTGTTCCTTCCCCAATTTGTGCAGTAGAAGAAATGGCTGCTTGCGCCGACACAAAAGGCATGAAATGACGCGTGAGTGTATTGAAATCGCGAAAAGGATCATCAGAAATTAACAATGCTTTTCCTTCGGGACAATCTACTTCTTTGTTGATCAACACGATTGTTGCAGCCGACTGCAGGGCTTTGTCATAATATTTAGGGTGATCAACAAAAACAATATCACCCGGCGTAACCACGTGTATTTCGTTCATCCCAAACACCGGAAAATCATCGGCTCCTACATAGGGGCAACCAATGATTTTAGCAATTTCTTGTAACGTATGTGTTGTATTGAATTTCATATACTATTCCCCTTTGGGGGTTAATGGGGCTTACTCTTTTACGCGCTCCATGTAATTTCCGTTTGATGTATCGATTTTGATTTTATCTCCTTCGTTAATAAACAAGGGCACATTAACTTGCGCACCCGTTTCAACCGTCGCAGATTTGGTCGCATTGGTTGCGGTATTGCCTTTTACGCCTGGTTCTGCATAAGTTACGACTAAAACTACTGAAGCCGGCATGTCTACCGATAAAGGCAAATCGGTTTCGGTATTGATGCTCACCATCACGTTTTCGCCTTCTTTTAATAAATCGGGCGAATCCAAAATGTTTTTGTTCAACGAAATTTGCTCAAACGATTCCACATTCATGAAGTGAAATAAATTGCCTTCCGGGTATAAAAATTGAAACTTGTGGTTTTCCACACGCACTTCATCGATTTTATGTCCTGCAGAAAACGTATTGTCCAATACTTTTCCGTTGGTTAAACTTCTCAATTTAGTACGCACAAAAGCAGGTCCTTTCCCTGGTTTTACGTGCAAAAATTCGATGATTTTATAAATGTCGTTGTTGTATTTGATACACAATCCGTTTTTGATGTCTGATGTACTTGCCATTTTACTGTTATTTGTTGATGTGATTAGTTATTAAATCGATGTAACGATTAAAGCTAGTTTGTATTAATAATTTCCGGAATACCCCTTCATGATTCCACGAGAGGAATTGCGAATAAAATCGAGAATTTCATCGCGTTCTGGGGTCGCTTCCATTTCACCTTCTATAATACTCACGGCTTGTGATGTATTGTAATTTTTTTGGTAGAGGATGCGGTAAATGTCTTGAATTTCTCTAATTTTTTCGGTGGTAAATCCTCTGCGACGCAAGCCAACCGAGTTGATACCCACATAAGATAAAGGTTCTTTTGCTGCTTTGGTATAAGGAGGCACATCTTTACGTACTAAAGATCCTCCAGAAACCATGGCGTGATCGCCCACGTGAATAAATTGGTGAATGGCTGCTAATCCGCCAATAATGGCAAAATTCCCAACCGTAACGTGTCCGGCTAAAGCAACTCCATTTACAATAATGGCGTTGTCTCCAATGTGACAATCGTGCGCAATGTGCGCTGTAGCCATCACTAAACAATTGTTTCCGATGGTAGTTTGTCCTGAAGCAATGGTGCCTCGGTTGATGGTTACACATTCTCTAATGGTGCAATTGTCGCCAATGATGGCCAAGGAATCTTCGCCGCCAAATTTTAAATCTTGGGGCACGGCCGATATGACAGCTCCCGGAAAGATGTTGCAATTTTTTCCGATACGCGCACCTTCCATGATGGTTACGTTTGATCCGATCCAGGTTCCATCGCCAATCACGACATTATTATGGATGGTGGTGAAGGGTTCAATTACTACATTTTTGGCAATTTTAGCGCCCGGATGTACATAGGCTAAAGGTTGATTCATGTGCGGTACTTTTTATTGTTTTTTTGCTATTTGCGCCATCAATTCGGCTTCGGCAACCAATTTACCATTGGCATAGGCATTGGCTTGCATGTGACAAATTCCTCTGCGAATTGGAGTGATTAAATCACATTTAAAAATCAGGGTGTCACCCGGAAGCACTTTGTGTTTGAATTTTACATTGTCAATTTTCATGAAAAAAGTCAAGTAGTTTTCGGGGTCAGGAACCGTGCTCAATACCAAAATTCCACCCGTTTGCGCCATGGCTTCTACAATTAAAACACCAGGCATTACAGGTGCATTGGGGAAATGACCCACAAAGAACGGTTCGTTCATGGTTACATTTTTCAGGCCAACAACATGCGTTTCTGATAACTCAAATATTTTATCGACCAACAAAAAAGGTGGACGATGAGGCAACATGGCCATGATTTTATGAATATCCATGAGGGGCTCCTGATTTAAATCATACACCGGAACCTGGTTGCGTTGGTCTATTTTGATGATTTTCGCCATTTTTTTGGCAAACTGCGTGTTTACAAAATGACCGGGTTTGTTGGCAATGACTTTTCCTTTAATTCGGGTGCCAATTAGCGCCAAATCACCTACTACATCGAGCAATTTATGGCGAGCGGCCTCATTGGGGTGATGCAAGGTAAGGTTGTCTAAAATTCCATTGGGTTTTACCGTAATTTCATCTTTACCAAAAGCCAATTTGAGGCTTTCCATGGTGCTTTCAGAAATATCTTTGTCTACATAGACAATGGCATTATTCAAATCGCCTCCCTTTATTAAGCCGTTTTGCAATAAGGATTCCAATTCGTGCAAAAAGCTAAAGGTTCGGGCGTTTGATATTTCTTCTTTAAAGTGAGAAATGCTTTTCATAGTGGCATTTTGTGTGCCCAATACTTTTGTGCCAAAATCTACCATGGCAGTCACCTGATAATCGTCACAAGGCATGACCAATATTTCACTTCCAGTAGCTTCGTCAGAATAGGAAATCACTTCCTTCACCACATAATACTTGCGCTCTGCTTCCTGCTCTTCGATGCCCGCTTTTTCTATGGCTTCTACAAAATATTTTGACGAACCATCCATAATGGGTGGCTCAGAAGCATTCAACTCGATGATCACGTTGTCTACATCCAATCCTACAAAAGCAGCTAATACATGCTCTGAAGTTTGAATTTTAACCCCCAATTTTTCTAAATTGGTTCCGCGTTGCGTATTGACCACATAATTGGCGTCGGCCTCAATAATGGGCTGGCCTTCTAAATCTACTCGAATAAATGTAAAACCATTATTAATCGGTGCCGGTTTAAAAGTCATGGTGACTTCTTTTCCCGTATGTAAACCCACTCCCGAAAGAGTAACCTCCGATTTTATGGTTGTTTGCTTAACCATTTTGTTTGTATTTAGTATTTATAGTCGTTTTTATTGCTTGTAATTCGTTTATTCTTTAAGAAATTCTAGATACGCAAATCGTATTTACTGAATTCTTTATGAGAGAATACAGATCTTCCTGCAAAACTTCCTCCTCTATTTGGTTACGCCCTACACCCGATTCGAATGAAATGCGCAAATTCCTATCGCCTTCTACTAATACCGCTATTTGCGCTGCTCTACTTCTCATTAAAAAAGGTATTACCGATACAGTATTTTTACTGAAAATTTAGATATTGGTGAGCGCAATTCCCTAAAGGAAAGCCCATTTTTTTGAACGTCACAAAAATATAAAAATTTGATTTTAAATAGCCGTTTTACAGCAGTTGTTTTGGAAAACACAGGTAATATTTTGTAACCGGTTTGGCTAGGGCTTTCAAATTGAGTTGATCGGATACCTCGATTACATCTTCTATTGTTTTATCTTTTTTTAAGATCTGAATCGGTTCGGAGGCGTTATTATAGGCTTGATTTTTAATTTTACCCTTAAAAATGAAATAGTTACAATCTTCTAGGCTTAAATTATGCAAGGACGAAAATTCTTCTTTGAGCGCAATAATCGAGTCATCAGAGAATTTATCGGCACTCAATTTGACTTTCAGTAAGTCTCGGTTGATGATCATTTTGCTCAAACTACTCAGGATAAAATCATCGTGAAACTGCCAAGCTTTGATTGCGCTAATCACATCATAATCATCCAATTGAGCAAATTGCTCTACGACTTCATCGGTAAATTCCTGTAACGGAATGGATCGTTCCATAAAATAAAGCAAGGGTCTGCTGGCTTCTACCAACACTCCTTTTTGAATCAATACTTTGGCGCGTTTAAGGGTTTTAGTCAGCATCAATTCGGCTACTAAACTGGTTTTGTGTAAATAGGCTTGCCAGTACATTAATCGACGAGCCATCAAAAATTTCTCTATCGAATAAATCCCTTTTTCTTCGAGCACCAAGGCATCGTCTACCACATGCATCATCTGTATCAATCGGTCTGAGTTGATGGTTCCTTCTGCCACGCCCGAATAAAAACTATCGCGATTCAAGTAATCCATTCGATCCATATCCAACTGACTGGAAATGAGTTGTAGCATAAATTTACGCGGATAATTTCCTTTAAAAATTTGAATAGCCAAAGTAAGTTGTCCGTCAAAAAGCCCATTCAAGCGCTCCATAAACAACAACGAAATGGCTTCGTGATTTACTTCCTCTACTATAGAATGTTCTAACGCATGCGAAAAAGGACCGTGACCAATGTCGTGCAACAAAATGGCAATATACAAGGCGATTTCTTCTTCTTTTGAAATTTCAACCCCCTTAAACCGTAAAACTTCAACCGCTTTTTGCATCAAATGCAAACTCCCAATCGCATGATGAAATCGGGTATGATGCGCCCCTGGATAAACCAAATAGGACAACCCCATTTGCGAAATGCGGCGCAAACGCTGAAAATAAGGGTGTTGAATTAAATCAAACAACAACGGGTTTGGCACAGAAATGAAACCGTATATGGGGTCGTTAAATAATTTTAACTTATTGATTGCAGGCACTACAGTGAGATTTTAGAGGCACAAATATACAAGACCTGAACAAAAAAAGGCTTTCTATACAAGATAAAAAGCCTTTTGTACTTACCAAATAACCACCCTACTGCTGTCGGGTTGGTGCATCGGATCACCCGGTTTAATGCCAAATGCCGAATAAAATTCTGGCATATTGCTCAACGGTCCGTTGATGCGAAATTTAGCCGGCGCATGCACGTCTACCATAATTTGTTGGGCCAAGGCTTCTTTTTGGGTGTTTACCATCCAAGCATAAGCATAAGACAAAAAGTAGCGTTGGTCGGGATTCAAGCCCGAAATAAGTTGTTTCGTCTGGTATTGTTTGGTTTTTTTGAAGGCTTCGTATCCCATAATTACACCCCCCAAATCGGCAATATTTTCTCCTTGGGTCGCGTCGCCATTCAGGTGCTTATTATTCAATACGGTGTATCGGTTAAACTGCTGAACGATTAAGCGCGTTTTGGATTGAAATTTAGCTAAATCTTCGGGTGTCCACCAATTTTTCAAGTTTCCATTTTCGTCATATTGACTGCCTTGGTCGTCAAAACCGTGGGTGATTTCGTGCCCAAAAGTCGAGCCTCCAATAATTCCGTACAAGATGGCATCATCGGGCATGCGTCCTTCGTAACCCGGCACAATGATGTTTGAGGCAGGCACTACAATTTCGTTGTTACTCGGGTTGTAGTAGGCATTATAGGTTTGCGGCGTCATGACCCACTCGTTGCGGTCTACAGGCTTGCCAAATTTGGCGATCATCTGCTTGTATTCCCAGCTGTTCGTTCGTTTCACATTGGCACAATAAGAAAAACGATCAATCTTTAAATCAGACAAGTCTTTCCATTTGTCGGGATAACCCACTTTCATCACAATTTTTTGGAGTTTATGCAAGGCTTTAACTTTGGTTGTTTCGCTCATCCAATCTAATTTTTTAATGCGCTCGGCATAGACATCGCGGATGGCGTTTCCGATTTCTAATAATTTTTCCTTAGACCCTTTGGGCAAATATTCGGCCACATACACTTGCCCGATTAATTCCCCAAGCGAGGAGTTGGTTTGATTGACCACGCGTTTCCAGCGGGGTTTTTGTTTGGATACGCCACTCATGACTGTCGAGAAAAATCGAAAATCTTCTTTGGCCAAAGCCGAGTTTAAGTAAGGCGCATAATTGGAAATTAGGTTCCATTTCAGGTAGACTTTCCAATCTTCTACCGAGTATTTAGTCAATAACTGATCTAAATTTTTAATAAACTCGGGTTGTCCTACAATAATACTGTCGGCTCGAGACACCCCCATACGCAGAAATAAATCTGCCCAAGCCACCGAAGGAGCTAGCTTTTGCAATTGCGCCACTGTCATTTTATTGTAGTTTTTTATCGGATCGCGCATATCTTCCAATTTTCGAGAAAACTGAGCCATAGCAGTTTCAATTTCCAAAACACGACTGGCATTTTCTAGGGCTTTTTGAGCCGGAACACCGGTTAATTGAAACATAGTAGCCATATGTTTAGGAAATTCGCCGCGTATTTTTACCGTTTCGGCATCCCTATTAAAATAATAATCGCGGGAACCCAAGGAAATACCGCCTTGGCTCATGAACAACGCGTTTTTGGTGCTGATTTTATCGTCTTGAGCCACATAAAAATTAAACAGAGGTTGCATGCCCAATTGATGTAAAGAGGCAACGGCATGTACTACTTGCTCTATAGAAGTACAGGAATTAATAAGTTTTAATTCTGATTGAATGGGCTGAATTCCTTGTTTTTCTACTTGTAAACTGTCCATGCCCGAAGCATAAAAATCACCTATTTTTTGCTTATTGCTTCCTTTTGCGGAAGTGGTAGCTGCCGATTTTTCGCAAATTGTTTTGATTTGTTTATTGATCGTATCGCTTATGAGTTGAAAAATCCCATTGCTTTGCTCAGAATCGGGTATTGGATTTTGTTTAAACCAACCGCCATGCGCGTATTGAAAAAAATCAACTTTTGGACTAAGCGTGGTGTCTCGATGGGTGAGTAAAGGATCGGAAAAATTTGTTTCTTTTTGGGTACACGAAAAAAAGAGGAAGGCTAGGAATAAAAGGGAAGTAATTCTCATGAATAATAAATTGTAATAGTATGTTTTTAAATAGATTATAGGAATTTATTTAATCTTGATTTTCGATCATTTTATAGGCGTCAATCACTTTTTTCACCAAGCGATGACGTACAATATCTTTGTCGTCAAGATAAATAATTCCAATGCCTTCGATGTCTTTCAAAACCAATAAGGCTTCTTTTAATCCCGAAATGGTCCGACGAGGCAAATCAACTTGACCCGGATCACCCGTAATCATAAACTTAGCGCTTTTTCCCATACGCGTCAGGAACATTTTCATTTGGGAATGGGTAGTGTTTTGCGCTTCATCCAGAATCACAAAGGCATTATCTAAGGTGCGGCCCCGCATAAAGGCCAAGGGAGCAATTTGGATAATTCCTTTCAAAATGTAGTCTTCTAAAGAAGAGGGTGGCAACATGTCCCGCAAGGCGTCATACAAAGGCTGCATGTACGGATCTAATTTTTCTTTCATGTCTCCCGGCAAAAAACCCAGGTTCTCCCCCGCTTCTACTGCTGGACGCGTAAGGATAATGCGCTTTACTTGTTTTTCTTTTAAGGCCTTTACTGCCAAAGCTACTCCTGTATAGGTTTTTCCAGTTCCGGCCGGACCCACAGCAAATACCATGTCATTTTTATAGACCGTATCGACCAACAATTGTTGATTGGGCGTCATGGCTTTGATGATTTTACCGCCTATGCCGTGCACCAAAATTTTATCCTGGTCGGGCATGCGCTGCTCATCTTGTGAATTGCTTTGTATCACCCGATCGATTACATTTTGATCAATGCGGTTGTATCTGGTAAAATGTTGCATCAGCCGTTGAAATCGAACCTCAAATTCGTCTAGAATTTCTTTCTCGCCAAAGGCCTTTAAGGTCGAACCTCGGGCAACAATTTTAAGCTTGGGATAGTATTTTTTGATGGTTTCTAAATGCGAATCGTGGTCGCCCCAGAATTCTTTGGGCGCAATTTCGTTGAGGTCAATAATTCGTTCGTTCAAAAGCAGGATGAATTTAATTAAAAAAATTAGCTATATATTGCTAGCTTTGCATTCAAATTTAGGGAGATTTTAGTTCCATTTGTTTTTTATTTATAAACATTTTTATGTCAATAATTACCCTTACTACCGACTACGGCTTAAAGGACCATTTTGTGGCTGCTTTAAAGGGTAAAATTTATACCGAATACCCAACGGCTGCTGTGATTGACATTTCGCACGATATTGATCCCTTTAATACGGTAGAAGCCAGTTACATAATTAATGCAGCCTATGCCAATTTTCCCAAAGGCAGTGTGCACATTATAGGTGTTGATGCCGAATGGAGTAAAGAAAATCAACATTTGGCCATGCTGTGGAATGAACATTTTTTCATCTGCGCCGACAATGGCATATTGAGCATGTTGATTCAAAAAATAGTGCCCGAAAAAATTGTCAGCATCAACATACACGACCGAATGCCTTCTGACGCATCCGATTTAGACGTGTTTATTCGAGTAGGTTGTCATTTGGCCAAGGGAGGATTATTAAATGTAGTGGGCAAAGAAATTACTCAAATTAAACAGGTTACCGAATTGCAACCGGTTGTTTCTGCCGATAAAAAAACAATCAAAGGCTATGTGATTTACATTGATCATTTTGGCAATATTGTGACCAACATTAGCAAAACATTGTTTCATGAAATTGGCAAAGGTCGGGCATTTGAGATCCCCTTGTTTCAGTCCATCGCCAATCAACGTACTACCAACCGAAGAAATTCGTTACCCATTAAGTCTATTGAAAACAAATATTCGGATATCGCCAAAAACGATACCTATGATTTAAAAAACTATGAGGGATCAAAACTGGCGTTATTTAATGAAGCAGGCTTTTTAGAAATTGCTCTCTTTAGAAGCAACCCGACCACTGTAGGCAGCGCCTCCTCTTTATTGGGAATCAATTACCAAGATGCTATAGTAGTGAATTTTATATAAGAAAAGTGCCGTTTAATCCTGAACGAATACGATAAACGAACAACGAACAAAAATGAAATCAATTATTCTACGAGAAATAAAAACTTTTTTTGGGTCACCCATTGGCTACTTGGTTATCGCCTTGTTTTTACTTTTTAACGGCCTGTTTTTATGGGTTTTTGAGGGCGAATACAATTTACTCAACAGCGGGTTTGCCGACATGACCCCCTTTTTTACCATTACTCCTTGGATACTGTTGTTCCTCATTCCGGCCGTGACCATGCGCAGTTTCTCGGACGAGAAAAAACAAGGTACGCTCGAACTGCTTCTTACCAAACCCATATCCCTGTGGCATATTGTCTTAGGTAAATTTTTGGGTGCCCTAAGCTTAATTGTATTGGCTTTACTTCCTACCCTATTGTATGTTTACGTGCTTTATCAGTTGGGCTATCCCGTTGGTAATATTGACTTAGGCAGCACACTTGGATCCTATTTTGGCTTGTTGTTTTTGGTGGGAGCCTATACCTCGATTGGCGTTTGCACATCCACGCTCTCCGAAAACCAAATCGTCGCCTTTATCTTGGCTGTTATGGGTTGTTTTATGTTCTATTTTGCTTTTGAAGGGTTGGCAAGTTATTTTACTTCATTCGAAACACCTTTATCGTTTATGGGCATGGACAGTCATTTTAAAAGTATGAGCCGCGGCGTAATTGATACGCGTGACGTGCTCTATTTTTTAAGCATTACCTATTTTTTTTTAGCTGTAACTGTTTACCAACTTAAATCTCTACGCGCCTAATGAAAGTATCTTGGACAAATTCGCTAAAAAAATCGGGGGCAATTGTTTTACTTGTAATCGCCTTGAATTTAGTTGGTCATTTTTTCTTTACCCGTTTTGATCTAACCCAAGACAAGCGGTACACCTTGTCAGAAACTACCTTGTCCCTCGTAAAAGAAGTAAAAGAACCCTTAATTATAGAGGTTTTTCTGAAAGGTAATTTCCCCGGTGAGTTTAAAAAACTACAATCTGAAACCCAACAATTATTAGAGGAATTTAAAGCCTACAACTCCAACATTACCTTTCAGTTTATTAATCCGTTAGAAAATGAAAGTGTTCGTGATACCGTCATGGCTTCATTTATTGCCAAAGGCATGTTGCCCGTAAATGTGACGATAAATGACAAAGGCAAACAAACACAAGAAGTCGTTTTTCCATGGGCATTGGCTACCTACGAAGGCCGAACGGTAAAAGTGCCGTTACTAAAAAACAACATGGGCGCCAGTACAGCAGAGAAAGTAGTGAGTTCCGTACAACATTTAGAATATGCCTTTGCCCATGGCATTCAAAGCATCAGCAAGCCCAAACAAAAAAAGATAGCGGTCATTAAAGGAAATGGTGAAATGCACGATTTGTTGATGGCTGATTTCATCAAGCAAGTGCGGGAAGATTATTTTATTGGCACCTTTACCCTAGATTCTGTAGCCAAAAAACCGAGCGAAAGTTTGGCTTACCTCAAAAAATACGATTTAGCCGTCATTGCAAAACCCACCGAAGCTTTTAGTGACGAAGAAAAATTGGTGTTGGATCAATTTATCTTAAACGGCGGAAAAACCTTGTGGTTGGTTGATCAGGTGAACATCGAAATGGACAGTTTATACAATTCTTCCGGATCGTCTTTGGCCTTTCCGTTTGATTTAAATTTGAATGATCAATTTTTTAAATATGGGCTCCGCATTAATCCCACTTTGGTAAAAGACGTATTGGCAACTCCAATCGCCTTGGCCACAGGCGAAAAAGGTTCTGCCACACAATACACCCAATATCCTTGGTTTTACAACCCGTTGATCTACCCCAATTCAAAACACCCAATTGTGTCGAATGTAGATGGAATAAAATTTCAGTTTTGCAACGGCATCGACCTATTAAAAAACGACATCAAAAAAACAGTTTTACTCACCTCTTCTCCTTATTCTAAAACAGTGGGAACTCCCGTAGAAGTGAGTTTAGACATGGTAAGCGAACGACCAGAACAAGCCGAATTTGCAGGAAAAGGATCCATTCCTGTAGCGGTTTTATTAGAAGGTAACTTCCGCTCAATGTACGAAAACAGGGTGTTGCCATTTGAAGAAAAAACGTTTCAAAAATTAGGCAAAGCCAATAAAATGATCGTCATATCAGACGGCGATGTAATTCGCAATCAAATCGATAAAGATTACCAACCCTTAGAATTAGGCTTCGACAAATGGACCAACAAAGTATACGGAAACAAGGAGTTTTTATTGAACTGCGTCAATTACCTTTTGGATGATTCGGGACTTATTAACATTCGCAGCAAAACCGTAGAAATTCCCTTATTAGACAAAGAAAAAGTATACGCCAACTATACCGCAAGCCAAGTCTTAACAATCGGATTACCCCTGCTTTTATTAGCTGTTTTTGGTTTGGTATTTACCATTTTGCGCAAGCGAAAATATGCCAAGTAATGTTAATAAAATTCTTTTTGATATTTAGTAGTTTAGGATATATTTGTAGAAATGTATGAACCTCTTGTCGAAAGGAATTCTACACCCTTAAAATTGTAAGAAAATGAAATTTATTGTATCCAGTTCGTATTTATTAAAGCAACTTCAAGTATTGGGAAGTGTGATCAACAGCAACAACACTTTGCCCATTCTAGATAATTTCTTATTTGAATTAAACGGCAAAACCTTGACCGTTTCTTCTTCTGATTTAGAAACGACCATGTCGGCCACCCTCGAAATAGATTCTTCTAGCAAAGGAAGTGTAGCTGTTCCAGCCAAATTGTTGCTCGAAATACTAAAGACCTTTCCGGAACAACCCTTAACTTTTACAGTCGAAGAAAACAGCACCATCGAAATCAGTTCCAATTCCGGAAAATATGCGTTGGCCTATGCGCCAGGAGACGAATTCCCAAAAGCGGTGAGCTTAGATAATCCATCAACAACCTTAGTGCCTGCCGATGTTTTGGCCACTGCGGTGAGCAAAACTATTTTTGCTGCCGGTAACGACGATTTACGTCCGGTGATGTCGGGAGTGTTCTTCCAGTTTTCGCCCGAGGGCCTCACTTTTGTAGCAACCGATGCCCATAAATTAGTAAAATATGCGCGCACCGATGTAAAAGCTTCACAAGTAGCCGATTTCATCATGCCCAAAAAACCATTGACCATTTTAAAAGGAATTTTAGGTACTTCTGACGCCGAAGTTTCTATCGAATACAACGACTCAAACGCTACCTTCTCTTTTGATAATTACATTTTACTTTGTCGATTAATAGACGGGAAATACCCGAATTACGAAGCCGTTATTCCAAAAGAAAACCCAAATAAATTGGTGATTGATCGCACCCAGTTTTTAAATTCGGTGCGTCGTGTGGCCATTTTCTCAAACAAAACCACCCACCAAATTCGATTGAAAATTGCTGGGGCAGAACTCAATATTTCTGCAGAAGACATTGATTACTCCAACAAAGCCGAAGAACGTCTCACTTGTGATTACCAAGGTGACGACATGCAAATTGGGTTTAATTCTCGTTTTTTGACCGAGATGCTCACCAACTTGCAATCTGATTTAATTTTATTAGAAATGTCTCTACCCAATCGTGCGGGAATTTTGACTCCTGTTGATGGCTTAGACGAAGGCGAAACGGTGACCATGTTGGTTATGCCGGTGATGCTCAATAACTAAACCGTATAACTTGCTCACTAAGCCGACAACCTAATGGGATTTGCCGGCTTTTTTTGTCTTATATGCCCGCATATTTTTCAACACTATTCCCTAACTTATGATCTCGAACGATACCATTGTTGCCTTAGCTACACCTTCTGGAGCCGGTGCCATTGCGGTTATTCGTTTATCCGGGCAACAAGCCATTACAATTGCTGCCTCTATATTTGAATCAAAAAGCGGTAAAAATTTAGCCCAACAAAAATCGCATACCCTGCATTTGGGCGTCATTAAAGACGGCGAGCGCACCCTTGACGAAGTATTGCTTTCTATATTTAAAGGCCCAAATTCCTATACCGGTGAAAACACCATAGAAATCTCTTGCCACGGTTCTCTTTTCATTCAGCAACAAATTATTCAATTGGCACTTCGACACGGTTGTCGCATGGCCGATGCGGGCGAATTTACCTTACGCGCTTTTTTAAATGGCAAGATTGATTTATCTCAGGCTGAAGCCGTTGCCGATTTAATTTCTTCGACTAATGAAGCCAGTCACCAACTGGCCATTCAGCAGATGCGCGGCGGTTTCTCGAATGAATTACAAGCCTTGCGCACCGAATTATTGAACTTTGCTTCGTTGATCGAATTGGAACTGGATTTTGCCGAAGAAGACGTAGCCTTTGCCGATCGAACCCAATTTAACGCCTTGATCAATCGTATTGCTTTGGTGTTGAAACGCTTGATTGATTCATTTGCCATCGGAAACGTGATCAAAAACGGAATTCCGGTAGCCATCGTGGGCGAACCCAATGTGGGTAAATCTACTTTACTTAATGCCTTGCTCAACGAAGAACGCGCCATTGTTTCAGCCATAGCCGGAACCACGCGCGATACCATAGAAGATGAATTGGTTATTGATGGAATAGGATTTCGATTCATTGACACGGCGGGCATTCGCCAAACTACCGATGAAGTCGAATCGATTGGAATTCAAAAAACCTTTGAGAAAATAGAGTTGGCACAAGTGGTGTTGTATTTGTTTGAAAGTTCCAAGTTTATTCCGCTATCGCTCCATCAGTCGGCTTACGCCTCTAGTCAAGTTTCTGGCTTGGACTACATTAATGAAATTGAATTAATAAAGAACAACTACCCGCAAAAACAGCTGGTGGTGGTGATCAATAAAATTGATTTAATTACAGCAGCTCAAATACAAGACATCCGGAAACAATTAGCCTCCATTGAAGTATCACCCATTCTACTCTCGGCCAAAAACAAACAGGGTGTAGAAGAATTAAAAAACCAACTCACTTCACTTGTAAACACCGGAGCGCTGCGCAACAACGAAACCATCGTCACCAACACACGGCATTACGATGCGCTGCTCAAAGCCTTGGACGAAATTCAAAAAGTACAATACGGCATCCAAACCCATTTGTCGAGCGATTTACTGGCCATCGACATTCGCGAAGCCCTTTACCAATTTGGCCTCATTACAGGCCAAGTGAGCAACGACGAGCTGTTGGGTAATATTTTTGCGAATTTTTGTATCGGGAAATAGTTGGCGGTTGTTCGTTGTCGGTTGTCGGTTCTCGGTTTTTTTCACAGAAACTGTCATTACACAAGAAGTTCAAATTGGATTAACCGGTCTAACTATCGAGAAACGAATATCGATCAACGAAAAACGATGATAAAAAAACCGGCTCTACTAAAACCGGTTTTTTTTACTTCATTTATTTCCAACCGCCGCCGAGGTCTCGGTATACTTGTACCGTAGCATTGAGTTGTTCTTTCTTGGTTTCAACCAATTCCAATTGGGTTTCTAAGGCATCGCGTTGGGTCATGAGCACCTCAAAATAATCCACTCGCGCGGCTGCAAACAATTCATTTGAGGCCGAAATTGAACGATTTAAGGCCTCCACCTGCTGGGATTTTAATTGGTAGCTTTTTTCTAAGTTCCCAATTTTTGACAACTGATTGGACACTTCCATATAGGCATTCAAGATCGTACGTTGGTAATTATACAAGGCTTGAATTTGACGAGCATTGGCATTTTTGTACTCAGCCTTTATGGCATTTCTATTGATCAATGGCGCGGCAATATCGCCGGCAAACGAATACAATAAGGATTCGGGAGTTTGAAACAAGTACTTGGTTCTAAACGCTTGCACACCGTAAGAGGCCGAAATTCCGAGTGAGGGATAAAATTCGGCGCGCGCCACTTTGACATCCAATTTGGCGGCGGCCAACTCCAATTCGGCTTGTTTGATATCCGGACGATTGGCCAATAATTGTGCCGGGATTCCCGCTTGAACAAAAGGGGCTGGCAAGGTACTCAACGTAACTTTGTCTCTGGGAATGGCTACTGGATATCTGCCCAACAAGAAATTGATCTTGTTTTCGGTTTCTTTGATGGCTTGCAGCAAATCAAATTCGCGGTGTTGAGAAGAGAATACCTCGGCTTGAAATTTTTGTACGGCCAATTCGGTTGATCTTGCGGCTTCTTTTTGGGCCTTTACAATTTCGAGTGCATTTTTTTGCAATTCGATATTTTGGCGTACAATTTCCAATTGATTGTCATACGATTTCAATTCGTAATACGACATCGCGATCTCAGAGATCAAGTTGGTGATGACAAAATTCTTGCCTTCGATGGTAGCCAAATAGCGAGAAATGGCAGCTTTCTTGGCCGAGCGAAGTTTTTTCCAAACGTCAATTTCCCAATGGGCATAGGCCGCTACTCTAAAGTCGGTTAAAGGTTCTGGAAACTCCATGCCGGGCATAATTTCGGTAGTGGCATCCCCAGCACCTTGACTGGTATAGCGACCCACTTTTTCAACGCTTGCACCGGCTCCAATTCCTACTGAAGGCAACAATTCGCCTTTGCGAATGCGAATGTCGTTTTTGGCCATTTCAACTTCTTGCAAAGTGATTAACAACTCTTGGTTGCGCACCAATGCCGTATCTATGAGCTGAACCAAATACGGGTCTTTAAAGTATTTCTTCCAAGTTACCGATGACATATTTACCGTATCCAAACTTTTTTGAAAGGAATCTGGAAGCGCTGCATTATTAGCCACAGCAGACGAAACTGCTGGCATTTTACAACCAATTAACAACAAACAAACGGCTGTTATGGTAGAATAAATCGTGATTTTATACTTATACATGGTGATCAATTTCTTCGGTTAATGGATTTTCTTCTTCGTTTTTAACGAGGATGTATTTTTCAGAAATTCTTCCAAATATGTAATACAAACCTGGAATCAACAAAACGCCAAATATTGTTCCGATAAGCATCCCTCCTGCTGCGGCTGATCCGATGGTTCGGTTTCCTACTTTTCCAGGACCTGTGGCAAACACCAACGGAATTAATCCGGCAATAAAAGCAAAAGAGGTCATTAATATGGGTCGGAAACGTACTACAGAACCTTCAATAGCGGCATGAAACACGCTAAAACCAGCTCGGTGCTTTTGGGCCGCAAATTCGACAATCAATACGGCATTTTTACCCAGTAATCCAATGAGCATTACCATGGCAACTTGTGCATAAATATTATTTTCTAAGCCAAATAATTTGATGAATAAAAAGGCGCCAAACACACCCGCTGCGAGCGAAAGAATTACCGTAAAAGGCAAAATGAAACTTTCGTATTGCGCCGCCAAAATTAAATACACAAAGCCCAAACAAATTAAGAAAATGTAGATCGCTTCGTTGCCTCGTCCTACTTCGTCTTTAGAAATCCCAGCCCAATCAATACCATAGCCTCTTGGCAACGATTTTTCGGCCACTTCATTGATGGCTTTAATCGCTTCTCCACTACTGTAGCCAGGTGCAGATTGTCCACTAATTTCAGAGGCATTGTACATGTTTTGTCGTGTAATTTCTGACAAACCGTATACTTTATCCAATTTCATAAAGGCCGAAAACGGCACCATTTCATCGCGGTTATTTTTGACATACAATTTCAAAATATCCTGTGGCAACGCACGGTATTCTGGCGAAGCTTGTACCATTACTTTGTACTGACGTCCAAATTTGATGAAACTAATTTCGTAGTTACTACCAATCAAGGTGGATAACGTATTGGTGGCATTTTCGATGGTGACCCCTTTTTGTTGGGCTATATCATTGTCTATGTGCAACATGTATTGCGGGAAACTTGCACTGTAAAAGGTAAACACCGAGGATAATTCTGGGCGTTTGTTGAGTTCTTTCACAAAGTCATTGCTCACCGTTTCCATTTTTTTGTAATCGCCAGAACCGGCTTTGTCAAGCAAGCGCAACTCAAATCCTCCAGCTGCTCCATAGCCCGGAACTGCGGGTGGTTGAAAGAATTCAATGGTGGCGCCCGAAATGTCTTTTGATTTTTCTTCTAATTCGTCAATGACTTCTTGCGAGGAGCGTGTACGTTCGTCCCAACCTTTTAAGTTGATCAAACAAGTTCCTGAGTTGGCACCAGTACCTTCTGTTAAGATTTCATACCCTGCCAATGAGGATACCGATTTTACATCGTGAATGCCTTCGGCAATTTTTTGCAAGCGTTCGGCAATTTGATTGGTGCGCTCCAAGGTTGATCCGGGTGGAGTTTGAATTACAGCATAAAACATTCCTTGATCTTCATTGGGAATAAACCCAGAAGGCACACTTGAATTTAAAAACCAAGTTCCAATACAAAACGCAGTCAACATCCCAAACGTGATGACTCTTCTGTTTACAATGGCTCCTAAAAGCGTGCGGTATCTTTCTGATAATCCATTGAACCAAACATTAAAGCGATCCACGATTTTATTGACAATGGTTTTCTTTTTGGGCTGCCCATGGGTATTTTTGAGCATCATCGCACAAAGAGCAGGAGTAAGCGTCAAGGCTACAATTCCCGATAGCACAATAGAAGTGGCCATAGTTATGGAGAACTGGCGGTAAAAAATACCTACAGGTCCAGACATAAAGGCAACAGGGATAAATACGGCGGCCATTACAAACGTGATGGCTATAATTGCCCCGCTCACCTCGTGCATGGCTTCTTTGGTTGCTTTTCGCGGTTTTAAATTTTGGGTTTCCATTTTAAAATGGACCGCCTCGATCACTACAATGGCATTATCGACCACAATACCAATGGCCAAAACCAAAGCAAATAAGGTGATCAAGTTTAAGGTGATCCCAAAAAATTGCATGAAAATAAAGGTTCCGATAAGCGAAACAGGAACCGCAATGGCCGGAATTAAGGTAGAACGCCAATCGCCCAAAAACAAAAATACGACCAAACCTACGAGCAAAAAGGCTTCCACTAAGGTGTGAATTACTTTCTCAATAGAGGCATCCAAAAATTTAGACACGTCATAACTGATTTCATAATCCATTCCTTTAGGAAATGAACTCGATTTGATCTCGGCGAGTTTGGCCTTCACATCTTTAATAACCTGACTAGCATTACTTCCGTAGGATTGTTTTAAGACAATTGCCGCCGATGGTTTTCCGTTTAAATTAGAATAAATATCATACATCGAACTTCCAAACTCAATAGAAGCTACGTCTTTGAGTCGAAGTAGTTCGCCTTCGGGATTGGCCCGCAAAACAATATTTTCGTATTGTTCTTTGTTGGTAAATCGACCCGGATATTTGAGCACGTATTCAAAAGCCTGCGAACGTTTACCCGAACTTTCTCCTGTTTTACCCGGCGATGCTTCCAAACTTTGTTGACTCAAGGCTTCCATGACTTCGTCAGCCGAAATTTTATAGGCCAACATACGGTCGGGTTTCAACCAAATACGCATGGCATATTCGCGGTTTCCTAAAATATCGGCAACACCTACTCCATCTACACGTTTTAATTCGGGCAAAATATTAATGTCGGCAAAATTGAACAAGAACTTCTGATCGGCATGCGGATCGGTACTGTACAAATTTACATACATCAACATATTCGACTCCTCACGGGTAATTTTTACCCCTTCACGGACCACCAAGGGCGGTAATTTATTTACTACAGAAGCCACACGATTTTGAACATTTAACGAAGCTTGATTGGGATCGGTTCCCAAATTAAAAATTACCTGCACGGTTGCTTCCCCATCATTTCCAGCATCAGAGGCCATGTATTTCATGCCTGGAACCCCATTGAGCGCTCGTTCTAATGGAATAATTACCGATTTAATCATCAACTCATTATTGGCTCCGGGATATTCTACCGTCACATTAACCTTTGGCGGAGAAATCGAGGGAAACTGAGTAACCGGCAATTGAACCAAGGCCAGCACTCCCAGTAAGACAATCATGAGCGAAATCACGATCGACAAAACGGGTCTTTGTATAAATTTATTAAACATAGAATGTTATTTTTTTTAGGATTAAGTTTACTCTGCTTTCAATTTCAAGTGAGCCAAAACGTCTTCCGGTTTTTGGTAGGTGTAGGTAATTTTGTCGTTGTCTTTGGCTTTTTGAACCCCTTCTAACAAGATTTTATCGGTGGCCGAAATTCCACTGCTCACCACATACAAATCGGGTAATGAACCCGTAATGGTAATTTCACGCGATTGCACCACATTGTTTTGATCGACCACAAATACATATTGTTTGTCCTGAATTTCGTAGGTTGATTTTTGAGGAATGACCAAGGCATTACGCACCGGAACCGTGAGCTGTACTTTCCCAGTTTGACCGTTTTTTAACAAGTTATCCGTATTTGGAAAACTAGCTCTAAAAGCAATATTTCCGGTTTCGTTGTCAAATTCACTTTCAATTACTTCTACTTTACCCTTAAACTTAAAAGGCTCATTGTTGGCTAACACAAGCGATACGATGCTATTTCCGCGGCCCTTTACATTGGTTTGGTAATCCAAATATTCGGGTTCTGTAACATTAAAATAGGCGTATACTTTGCTGTTGTCTGACAAGCTAGTGAGTAATTCACCTTCATCAATCAAGCTGCCTAATTTTTTAGGAATTCGATCGATGGTGCCCGAGAATGGCGCACGGATTTCCGTGAAGGACAAATGCAGTTTGGCTAAGGCCACTTCGGCTTTGGCTTGATCAAACTTAGCCTGAGCAATGGCTTGTTCGTTTTTGGATACAATGTTTTTATCGGCCAAATTCTTGGCGTTTTGCCATTCTATTTCGGCCGCTTTGGCCTCAGATTGCGCGCTCAACAATTCTGCTTCATATACCTTTGGCATAATTTTAAACAACAACTGGCCCGCGCTTACAAATTGGCCTTCGTCTACATAAATATTTTGTAAAAATCCTTTCTCTTGTGCACGCAATTCGATGTTTTTGATAGAGCGAATTTGCGACACATATTCTTTGGTAAAAGAGGTGTCAATTTGTGCCGCATTGGTCACAACATAACTTACCTTCTCTTCTTTCTCTTCTTTTTTCGTTGTACAACTACTAAAACACAACAAGGCCAGAACGCCTGTCAATAGGACAATTTTCTTCATGGTTTGAATAAAATTTTAAGGAATTAAAAAACAATAAAATCGGTGATTTTTATACAAGAATCCAATTCAAAATCAGCTTGACTTTGCAAATTGAATTGAAATTAGAATGTAAAAAAATGAGGAATCAAATACGTAAAACCCGCTGGGTTATGTAGAAGGGATTAGAAAAAACCAAAAATTCCAACGCAAGAAAAGGTTGAAATTTATGTGTTGAATGAACGGCAGTGTGTACATAAAAACGGTACCATTTAGGAATTATTCTGCTTAATTCAAGTTGGAATTTACAATTGGGTTCAGCCGAAGTTTCGTCGTGATTTAGGTAATCTTCTTCTAAATCGATATCGGTCAAATCTATTGCAGTAGTCAACTGATTTGAAGTAGACAACTGATTTTGTTTGATTAGACTATAACTGGGTTGAGAATTTGAAATGCTGGTGTGGGTAGAAGCAAACAGAAAGTTTCCGCCGCAAATTAGCAGAAAGCAAACGTATATAAAAGGTGGGACTACTTTCATTTCGGGGCAAAAATAACCTAAAAGCCCTTTAGTAAACGTTAAAAATATCTTATAAAAATTAAATTATTTACGAAAACGATTGAAGCAGAAGGGTTATCTGTTATCGGTTGTCGCTTAAATTGATTGAAATATTGAATGATTGAATGATTTAAAAATTGAATCCGTACAAAATAGAAATCTCTCCAATTAATTAGTATTGAGTTTTGTTTCAATAATTAGTGTCCTTTAAATTCACTACTACCTACTTCCAACTCCCCACTTCCAACTTCCCACTTCCATCAACTTTCTCCCTAAACCCTACAACCTATCACCTACTTCAATTACATTTCAACAAATATTTCACATTAAAAACCCTACATTTGCCGCTTTAAAAAATAAATATGAAAAAAATTGGCGAATACCGCAGTTTATTAGAAGTTGATCGTTCGGTAACCTTAAAAGAATTAAAAACCATCTACCGCAATGCGATGAAGGATAGTCATCCCGATAAATTTCAGGGAGATGAAGCGGGTTTACAAGTGGCAGAAGAAAAAAGTAGAGCCATTATTGAGGCCTATCATTTTTTGGTGAGCATCAACCCCGAAACCATTCAAAGTGGCTTGGCCGAATACCAAGAAACCTGTGCTACCGCCACCATAATAGATTACCGCTACGAAAATGTGCGTTTGCATGTGCATTTTTCTAATGGCAGCGTATACGAATACATTTCCGTTCCCAAAGCCATTTACATCAAAATGGTCAATGCAGAATCGCCGGGTCGCTTTGCCAAAAGACATATCTTTACTAACTTTCCATACAGAAAAGTAAGTAATCAAGAATAACAAACATACCCATGTCTTCAGAATTACAACAGGTTTTTCCCGATTTTTCTAAAGATCTCATCGAGGCCATTGAGCAGGCAGGCGTTCCTCAACATTTTGAAGCTGGAGCAACCTTAATTCGCACCGGACAATACATCAAAAGCACCTTATTAGTCACGCACGGCAAACTGAAAGTATATCGGGAAGACGACGATGGCAACGAATTTTTCATGTATTATTTATTGCCCGGTCAGGCTTGTGCCATTTCATTGATTTGTGCCACCCGAAGCAAACAGAGTCAAATTATGGCCAAAGCCATCGAAGATTCTGAGGTACTCCTGATTCCCTTATCCTTAATGGATGCTTGGATGGCTACCTATAAAAATTGGTACGAATTTGTGATCAGCACTTACCGAAATCGATTTGAGGAAATCTTGGAAGTGGTTGATAACGTTGCTTTTCGCGCCATGGATGAACGGTTGGAATTTCACTTAAAACGGCACCGAGATACTACCGGTTCTGCTGATTTAAAATTATCGCACCAAGACATCGCTTCTGATTTAAATACTTCTAGGGAGGTAATTTCGCGCTTATTAAAAAAAATGGAACAACGCGGCTTGGTTAAATTGCACCGCAACCATATTGAATTGTTGCATTAAAATCATCAACCATGGAGCTATTGGGATATTTTTCGGCCTTATTTATTGGGGTCACTTTAGGTCTTATAGGCAGTGGAGGATCTATATTAACCGTGCCCATTTTAGTATACCTGTTTCATCTTAAACCCGAGCAAGCCTCAGGCTATTCCTTATTTATTGTTGGATGTACCTCGGCATTTGGCGCCATTCGCCATTTTTTTATGGGCAATTTACAGCTCAAAACGGCCTTGTATTTTGTGGTACCTTCTACCTGTATGTTGTTACTTACCCGAAAATTTATTTTGCCTCAAATCCCCAATCCGCTGCTTTCGATTGGAAATTTTATTCTGACCAAAGACTTGATGTTGCTTTTGTTGTTTTCGGTATTAATGATTATTGCCTCAACGTTTATGATTCGTGCTGCAAAAAACAGCACCGCTACTACACAAGTAAAACCAATTCAATTGAGTCTAATTGGTTTTTTGGTAGGTTGTATTTCCGGCCTTTTGGGTGCAGGTGGCGGATTTTTAATTATTCCCAGCTTGCTATTTTTTGGCAAATTAACGATGAAACAGGCTGTAGGAACCTCCTTGCTTATTATCACAACGGCTACCCTACTCGGTTTTGCAGGCGATGTGCTGCAAGGCAATGCATTTGATTATGTTCTACTCTTTAAAATCACCGCATTGGCAATACTTGGCTTGATGATTGGCACCCAACTTTCTAAAAAAATAAGTGGGGAGCAATTGAAGCCAATTTTCGGTTGGTTTGTCCTGAGCATGGGTTGTTACATTATCCTCAAGTCACTTTTCTTTTCGAACTAAATAGAAGATTACTGCAAACTAATTGCGTTTTAAAGCCGAGTTATATGGCTTAAAAAGCGGAATGTGACTTTAGTTACAAAAATTGTTCCCAAAGCACTTTATATTTGCTGCAGTAAAAATCACAAAAATCGATTGTATGTTCAACCTATTGAAACAACTTTTTTCTTCTACCGGCGGTAATTCATTAAAAGATATACTTGCAGACGCCTATTTGGTTGATGTGCGTACCCGAGAAGAATTTAAAGAAGGCAGCGTGAAAGGTGCCGTAAATATTCCGTTGGATCAAATTCAACAACAGGCTGCAAAATTTAAAGACAAAAAAAACATAGTGGTATTTTGCCGAAGTGGCATGCGCAGCAGTCAAGCCAAATCAATCTTGACTCGCTTGGGCTTCGCTAATGTAACCAATGGCGGCACATGGTACAACGTACAAAAACAACTTTCAAACTAAACTATGGCACAAGAAGAAAATTGTTGCGTAGTAGTTTGCGAATCGCCGCTAGACCAACTGTATTGGGATGCACAATACCAAGCCAATCAAACTGCTTGGGATTTGGGTTGTTGTTCCCCCGCTTTTCAAGCATTGGTAGCTGGGATTAATGATAAAAATGCGGCAATTTTAATTCCAGGCTGCGGATCCAGTTACGAAGCCAAACACCTAGTAAGTATTGGGTTTACCAATATTACCTTGATTGATATTGCACCAACATTGGTACAAAAACTTCAGGCTGAATTTAAAGAAACTCCTCAGGTTCGGGTAATTTTGACTGATTTTTTTGCCCACCAAAACCAGTATGATTACATAGTAGAACAAACGTTTTTCTGTGCTTTACCCCCCACTTTGCGTGTACAGTACGTTGCCAAGATGCACCAATTACTGCAGCCTAAGGGGCAACTCATGGGCTTGTTTTTTGATACCACATTCGAGGTGAGTCCGCCGTTTGGTGGGTCTAAAGAAGAATATATTTCCTTATTTGAATCGGCTTTTACCCTTTTGCAATTGGACAAAACTTCCTTATCTGTTCCCAAACGGGTAGGAATTGAATTGGCCTTTCAGTTTCAGAAAAAAGATCCATTACTCGTGAGTACCTATCAATTTAAAGGCATTACGTGCAGCGGTTGCAAAACCAGCGTGATGGAAAAATTTAAAACGATTCCAAACGTGTTATCGGCTCAAATGAATACCGCTTTTGATTTTGTGATGCTCACAAGTACAGCTCCCATCGCACTTTCAGATTTACAAAAAGCCATTGCCTACGATGCTGATTATCAAATAACACCCCTCAACTAAGATGACTTTTATTCAAAATCTAGTAACCAATTGGCATTTTATGCGCTGGCTTCGGTTGGCCTTTGCGTTCTTTTTGTTTGAACAAGCCTACGAAACACACGAATATTTTTTAGTGCTCTTTGGTGGTTTCTTTTTATTACAAGCTTTATTCAATTGGGGCTGCGGACCCAATGGCTGTTCAATTCCTAAAAAATAAGTTTATGAACGCAACATTTCAAGAGCTCATTCAAGGGGAAAAACCCGTTTTGGTTGATTTTTTTGCGACCTGGTGCGGGCCTTGTAAACAATTGGCACCGGTATTAAAGGAAGTAAAAGTCCAGTTGGGTGATCGCATCAGCATCATCAAAATTGACGTGGATAAAAACCAAGAAATTGCCGCGTTCTATCAAGTGCGTGGGGTTCCTACACTGCTCTTGTTTCAACACGGAAAACAAGTTTGGCGACAATCGGGCCTGCTAAGTAAAGAAGAAATCATTCTCCAATTTGCCAGTAAAACAAATTAATGTTAAAGAAAATCTTTACTGTATAAAAAATTATATTTTTGAGTCAAATAATTCTAATTTAAAAAACAAAATATCATGAAAAAAGTAGCCATTTTACTAGCCCTTGCCGCATTTTCCTTTACTTCAGCAGTAATCGCACAAGAGAAACCTAAAGCAGAAGCTAAAAAAGAATGTTCTGCAAAAGAAAAAAAATCTTGTGACAAAGACCACAAACCAGGTTGTTGCGCTAAAAAAGCAGAGAAAAAAGACTAATTGAAATTGGTAAAAAAAAGAAGGTGTTTGAGCAATCAAGCACCTTTTTTTTTATGTGTGACATTAGTTACTGACAGGCCGTAATTGCAGTACTACTTTTGGCTCATTATTATTAATTAGCCTTATGATAAAACGAACACGTAGACTTGGACTTATCTTGCTGCTTTTACCTTTAGGTCTTTTTGCACAAGACACCATTCAAATTTCACAAGCCGAGTTGTTGCAAAAAACGGTGGAAAAAAATATCCAACTTAAAATTGCACAGCAAACGAGCGAATCTGCAAAAGCCGATTTTCGACAAACCAACGCTTTATTCTTGCCGTCGATTGCCGCGAGCTATACCGGCATCTCAACTACCAATCCACTCATGGCATTTGGTTCAAAACTCAACCAAGAAATTCTATCGGCCAGTGATTTCAATCCTGACTTGTTAAACAATCCTGCCAAAACCAAAAACTTCGCTACGAAAATTGAAGTGCTGCAACCGCTTATCAATTCTGATGGTTGGTTGGGCAGAAAAGCGGCTCAAGGTAAAATGGAGGCCTATGTGCTACAAACGGCTCGATACCAAGAATATTTACAATGGGAAATCGGTAAAGCCTACAGCCAATTGCAACTCGCCTATAAAGCGGTTGCGGTTTTACGCAAAGCAAAGCAAACTGTTCAAACCAATTTAAAAACGGTCAATCATTATTATGAACAAGGCTTAGTTCAAAAAACAGATGTATTGGCCATGCAAATACGAGTAAGCGAAATTGAGAACCAACTGCAATTTGGGCTTAGTTCGGTGCAAAACACTTCAGATTATCTTGCTTTTTTAGTCCATGACAACAACAAGAATAGTGTTTATAAACCAAATGATGAATTGGCAGAAAACAATTCAATTGACCTAAGCATTACTACAGTTCCTGATGCCCGTAAAGATATTCAAGCAATGAGTAAATCTAACGAGGCCTACCAAGCTATGCGAAAATCTAGTCAACTGAGTTTGCTCCCTAGACTAAATGCCTTTGGAAATTACGAACTATACGACACTGAATTTTTGGGAACCAAAGCCAAAGGCTATACTGTAGGAGCGCAATTGTCTTGGAGTGTATTTGATGGTTATTCGAGTATTGGGAAAATGCAAAAAGCCAAGGCCGAGGCACAAAAATCAAATTTGGAATTGACTCAATACAAAGCGCAAAGTCAACTGGAACTCCAAACTGCCTTGCGCAATTTGAATGACCTGAATAATAAAGTTAAGCTCTCACAATTGGCGTTAGAACAAATTCGCGAAGCTTATAAAATCAAGAACAACCGGTTTGCACAAGGATTAGAAAAAACCAACGATTTGCTCAATACCGAAACCCAAGTGTTGCAAAAAGAACTCGAACACATTCAAGCCGTTTTTGACTACCAAACAACCGCTCATTATATTCAATTTTTAACTCAATAATCATGCAAAAAAAAGTATATCTCCTCTCATTGGTAGCCACTACGCTACTCTTCTCTTGTGCTAAAGAATCCAAAAAAATAAACGAACAAGCGCAAGCCATTGTCGTACAAGTGCAAAATTCATCAGCCGAAAACCAAGGTGGCTATGTTTCTGCCAGCGGAACTATTGAATCAGAAAACAGTGCCAATTTGAGTACTAGAATGATGGGCTTTGTAACCAAAGTACAGGTAAAAGTAGGGCAAAAAGTGAGCAAAGGGCAATTGTTGATCAGCATCAATACCGCCGATTTACAAGCCAAAAAAGCGCAAGTAGAAGCCAGCATTCTCCAAGCAACAGCCGCCTACTCGAATGCCAAAAAAGATTTCGATCGATTTACCACTTTATTTGCCCAACAAAGTGCCTCACAAAAAGAATTGGACGACATGACCTCGCGTTATGAAATGGCCAAAGCCGGATTGGAAGCTGCTAAACAAATGCGCAACGAAGTGCAAGCCCAGTTTTCGTATGCCAATATCACGGCACCTTTTGCAGGGGAAGTCACCAACACCTTTGTAAAAGAAGGCGACATGGCCAATCCCGGCATGCCCTTGGTGAGTATAGAAGGCGCGCAACATTTTCAGGTGACTACCCGAGTAGCCGAAAGCGATATTGCCGAAATAAAAGCCGGAATGAAAGCCAACGTACTCGTAAAATCTACCCAACAAACCCTGAATGCAAACGTGATTGAAGTGAGCGGTTCGGCCAAAAACACAGGAGGTCAATACTTGGTAAAACTAAACATAAGTCAAGTTCCAACTACCGTGCGTTCGGGAATGTTTGTTAATGTGGTATTTCCGGTAGCACACAAAACAAACACTGCCGCTACAACTTCAGACAAAGTGTTAGTCCCTAAAAATGCGTTAGTTAACCAAGGTCAATTGACGGGAATTTATACCATTGGGAATCAAAATACCGCCATCTTACGCTGGTTGCGTTTGGGGAAAGTATACGGTGATCAAGTAGAAGTGTTGTCTGGTTTAGCTGCAAATGAACCCTATATCCTCACTGCCCAAGGCAAATTATATAACGGTGCTTCTGTGAAAATTGAGTAATTCATTTTCAAAAAATTTCATTTTTAACCATTCAAATTAAGATTATGCAAGAAGGTATCTCTGGTAAAATAGCGCACTTTTTTATCAATTCTAAACTCACCATTTTACTGATGGTGGCCCTGATGATCATAGGCGTATATAGCTCATTCCTTATCCCGCGTGAAGAGGAACCGCAAATCAACGTGCCCATGGCCGATGTGCTCATTGGCTATCCTGGTGCTAGCCCACAAGAAGTAGAAAGCCGCGTGGTAAAACCCTTAGAAAAGATTTTATCCAACATTAAAGGAGTTGAGCACGTGCATGCCATGGCCATGAATGGCCAAGCGGTTTTGATCGTGCAATTTTTGGTGGGACAGGACGTAGAACGCTCCTACGTAAAATTATACGATGAATTGGCCAAACACGAAACAATGTTTCCTCAAGGCGTCTATAAACCCATTGTAAAAACTAGATCGATAGATGACGTGCCCATGTTGGGACTCACATTGTGGAGCAAAACCTTGAACGATTTTGAGATTAGACAAATAGCCGAAGAGGTCACTTCTGAAATAGAAAAAGTAAAAGATGTAGCCATTACACGGGAAATAGGGGGCCGCAACCGAGAGCTGAAAATTGTAGTCGATAAAGATAAAATGGCTGAAAACGGCTTGGATCCGTTGAGCATCATGCAAATGATACAAGCCAGCAACAACAGCAGCCAATCTGGAAGTTTTGTGTCCAATGACCAAGAGTATTTGCTTACTACTGGACAGTTTCTTAAAACACCCGAAGATGTTGAAAACCTCGTGGTTGGTGTAAATGCCAATATGCCGGTCTATTTAAAACAAGTGGCAACTATTCAGGACGGACCCGCCAGTCCAAACAGTTATGTGTCATTTGGCTATGGTAAAGCCAATGAAAAACAAGTCAAATCGCCAGCTGAATATCCGGCCGTAACGATTTCTATAGGGAAGGTAAAAGGAGCTGATGCGATGAAGATATCCGAAAAAATTCTGGCTAAAGTTGAGCAACTCAAGAAAACCATTATTACCAATGATGTACAGGTTGAAGTAACCCGAAATTACGGAGAAACAGCTTCTGACAAAGTGGGCGAATTGTTAATGCACTTGGGAATTGCTATAATCGCCGTAACCTTTTTGGTGATATTAGCCATGGGCTGGCGCGGTGGTTTGGTGGTATTTTTCTCGGTACCCCTCACCTTTGCACTCACCTTATTTGCCTATTATTTATTGGGCTATACCCTAAACCGAATCACCCTTTTTGCATTAGTATTTGTAGTAGGAATTGTGGTCGATGACAGTATTATCATTGCCGAGAACATGCACCGGCATTTCAAGATGAAACGACTGCCGTTTAAACAGGCCGCGATTTATGCCATAAACGAAGTAGGAAATCCTACTATATTGGCCACGTTTACTGTAATTGCAGCCATTTTACCCATGGCCTTTGTGTCAGGAATGATGGGTCCTTACATGAGCCCAATGCCAATTGGCGCGTCGATCGCTATGTTGCTTTCGTTATTTGTAGCACTTACCGTAACTCCTTATTTGGGTTACCACTTGTTGCAAGAAAAAGACGACAAAACCCACAAAGCCGAACAAGGTTTAGAAACCTCTTGGATATATAAACTTTATAATAAACTCGAACGACCTTTACTGGAAAGCAGCAAAAAAAGACGCTTATTGGTTGGGGTAACAGTCATGTTGTTAGTAGGATCCGTAGCGATGTTTTTTACCAAATCAGTAGTGGTAAAAATGCTGCCATTTGACAACAAAAACGAATTTCAAGTGGTCGTAGACATGCCCGAAGGAACTACCTTAGAACGCACCGCTGCTGTTACCCAAGAAATTGCACAATACCTGTCTACCGTACCTGAAGTAGTCAATTATCAAAATTACATTGGTACCTCGGCTCCAATTACCTTCAACGGATTAGTGCGTCACTACGATTTACGGGGCGGAAGCAACATGGCAGACATACAAGTAAACTTGCAACACAAGGAAGAACGCGATTTGCAAAGTCATGGTATAGCCAAACTAGTGCGTCCCGAAATTCAAAAAATAGCCAAAAAATATGGAGCCAATGTAAAAATTATAGAAGTTCCACCCGGACCTCCGGTATTATCTACGTTGGTAGCTGAAATTTACGGACCCGATTACAAACAACAAATTCAAGTAGCCCAACAAGTAAAAGAAATCTTGGGATCTACGGCGGATATTGTGGATGTGGATTGGATGACCGAGGACAACCAAACCGAATACCGCCTGGAAGTGGACAAAGAAAAAGCGATGCTCAATGGTATTGCTCCGCAGCAAGTAGTGGGCAACCTTACCTATTTACTCAAAGAATACCCGATTTCAACTTTGTATGATGAGCATTCTAATGATGCAGTAGGTATTGTGTTGGCGCTCGATGACAAAGACAAAACCAGTATTCAAGATATTGAACAACTTAAAATAAAAGGCAGTCGCGGCAATGTAATTCCCGTAGCTGATTTGGTAAAATTAGTGCCCGATACACTACAAAAAACCATTTACCGCAAAGACCAAAAACGGGTGGTATATGTCACAGCCGATATGGCTGGCGCATTAGAAAGTCCGGTATATGCTATCTTGGGGATGACTGAAAAATTGCAGAAGATGAAATTGCCTACTGGCTACAAAGTCAACGAATTGTATATGGACCAACCCTCAGACGAAAGTGATTTTACCGTGAAATGGGATGGCGAATGGCAAATAACACTTGACGTATTTCGTGATTTGGGTGTGGCTTTTATGGTAGTTATTGTGATCATTTACATGCTCATAGTAGGCTGGTTTCAAAACTTCAAAACGCCAATGGTCATGATGATGGCGATTCCACTTTCGCTCGTTGGAATTGTATTGGGACACTGGTTGCTCGGAGCATTTTTTACCGCAACTTCCTTTATTGGCATGATTGCCTTGGCGGGAGTAATGGTGCGAAATTCGGTCTTGCTGATTGATTTTATTGAAATAAGACTGCACGAGGGAATTCCACTCAAGCAAGCCATTATTGAAGCGGGAGCCGTGCGAACCACTCCTATTTTACTCACAACAGGCGCAGTTGTAATAGGTGCCTCAATTATTTTATTTGATCCGATTTTTCAAGGTTTGGCTATATCCTTGGTATTTGGCGCCATAGTTTCAACTATCCTCACTTTGCTAGTTGTACCCATTATTTACTACGTGACTGAACGTAAAAAATGGGAACCAAAATCAGATGTCAATTCAGACAGGCCGACTAAATCATAACCTTAAACCTTTAAATTATGAAACTTTTACTACTTACCGCTATCCGCGAATTTGAAGCAGACATCAAAAAAATGCTCAAAAACGCACAGGTACACTCCTATTCTTATAAAGAAGTACGCGGATATAAAAACAATTCAGAAGCGATAGAAACCAATTGGTTTGGCACCGAAATGCACGAAACAGATTCAATTCTATTTTACGCCTTTGTACCCAAAGCCAATAGCAATTCTGTAATTGAAGAAGTAGCCAAATTTAATGAGCAACAAGAATCGCTTTCGCATATCCATTTGGCTGTAATAAACATTGAACAAACAAATTAATTACTATGAAAAATAGAATCATCCATGCGATAGCCGGAATATTTATCCTGATTAGCATTGCCTTAGCCCATTTTATAAACCCCAACTGGATTTGGTTTACCGTTTTTGTTGGAGCCAATCTACTGCAATCAGCTTTCACTAAATGGTGTTTGATGACCGATATATTGACCAAATTGGGCGTAAAAGACTAATTAAATCGCAGTTCTTTAATTAAAAAAATAAGGCTATTTTTGCAGCAAAGCTAGCCTATGAAAATTGAACAGATCTATACCGGTTGTATTGCCCAAGCTGCTTATTATTTAGAAAGCGAAGGCGAGGCTGCTATTTTTGATCCACTGCGTGAAGTAGAGCCCTATCTGGCCAAAGCAGCTGACGATAAGGCCAAAATAACTTACATTTTTGAAACCCATTTTCACGCCGATTTTGTGTCGGGACACCTAGATTTGGCAAAAAATACGGGAGCAACTATTGTGTTTGGCCCCACGGCTAAACCCCAATTTGAAGCCCTAATTGCAACAGACAACCAAGAATTCAAAGTAGGGAACTATACGGTAAAAGTATTGCACACCCCTGGTCATACTTTGGAGAGCTGCTGTTATTTGTTGTTGGATGAAAACCAAAAAGGCTACGGAATCATAACGGGTGACACCTTGTTTATTGGAGATGTTGGGCGCCCTGACCTGGCCCAGGATTTGGAAGATGATCTAACCCAAGAAAAATTGGCTGCCTATTTGTATGATTCGCTGCGCACTAAGATTATGCCCTTGGCCGATGACTTAATTATTTTTCCGAGTCATGGTGCCGGAAGTGCCTGCGGAAAAAACATGAGCAAAGAAACTACTGATACTTTGGGCAACCAGAAAAAAACCAATTATGCTTTGCGTGCCGACATGACACGAGAAGAGTTTATAGCAGAAGTGCTAGACGGATTAGGACTACCTCCTGCTTATTTTCCACAAAATGTGCTGCTCAACAGTCAAGGTTATACTGCTTTGGACGCAGTATTAGAACGTTCAATGCAGGCATTAACCGCCAAGCAGATTCAAGAAAAATTACTAGACAATACCACTATTGTACTGGATGTGCGCAGTGAACAAGAATTTTGTACGAGCCACATTCCCAATTCTATTTTTATAGGATTGCAGGGAAATTTTGCCCCTTGGGTGGGCGCTCTTTTACAAAACGTAGAGCAACCCCTTATTTTGGTGATCACAGAAGGCAAAGAAGCCGAAGCAATAACTAGACTTGCACGTGTAGGATTTGATCACGTACAAGGATTTTTAGCTGGAGGTATTGCTGCATGGGAATCAGCAGGGTTCACCACTTCTCATATTCATTCTATTTCTCCAACTGAATTTGAACAGGATTACCAGGCCAATGCACTTGTGGTAGATGCACGTAAACCCAGCGAATTTGAAGCCGAACATCTAGAGGGCGCTCTTAATATAGCATTAGACACCATAAACACCCATTTTGACGAAGTGCCTCAAACCCCTTTCTATTTGCATTGTGCCGGAGGATACCGTTCGGTAATCATGGCCTCCGTTCTGAAACGCAAAGGATTTCATTGGCTCACCAACATCGAACAAGGCATGGCTGGAATTCGCCAAACCAAGTTGCCACTCACCCAGTTTGTTTGCCCCAATACAATCGTAAAATAGTCCAGCAAAAAATAGTCAATACCCATAAATTTAAATACTTTTGCACACGTAAATCACATAAATCACGCATGAATATGAAATCATTATTACTTAATTTTTCACAGGTTTTTCTAGTACTTACAGCGGCTGTACTGGTTTTTTCTTGCAACAAAGCAGGCGATAACGAATATATTATTACCGGAACCATCAAAGGAATTGCCGACGGTAAAAAAGTGTTTCTAGAAGTGCAAGACGACATGACTGGTGCTTTTAAGGCATTAGATACCGTAAAAGTTGAAGGAGGTAAATTTACCATCAAAGGTTCTGCCAAAGAGGCCAATATCAACTTGATCCAAATAGAATCGGTAAACGGTAAAATTCCCTTTATCCTCGAAAATGGAGACATCGAAATGGACATCAATAAAGACAGCTTAAACTTGGCAAAAGTAACGGGCACCTACAACAACGATGAGTTGACCGGCTACCGCGAATTGGGAACAAAAATTCAAAAGGACATGATGAAGTTCCAAAAGGACAACATGGTAAAAATGAACCAAGCCCAACAAAAAAAGGACACGGTAACCATTAATGCGTTACGCAAATCGTACTTTAAATTTCAAGAAGATTTTGCCAAACAATCTGAAGAGTACGTGAAATCACACCCAAAATCATTCATCTCCTTGTTGATCATCGAGAGTTTATTTCAACAAATGGTTGATCCTGCAAAAATTACCACTTACTTTAATGGGTTGGACAAAGAATTGAAAGCCAACAAACACGGAAAGAAAATTAAATCTCAATTGGATTTAATGAAAAAACCTGCAGCACCTGCCGGTGTTTCTGTTGGGGCTGTTGCTCCCGATTTTTCAGCACCAAACCCAGAAGGAAAAGTAATTAGCTTGAAAGAATCGATGGGTAAAGTTACCTTGGTAGATTTTTGGGCATCGTGGTGTAATCCATGTCGCGCCGAAAACCCAAACAACGTGGCTTTATATAAGGAGTTTCACGCCAAAGGATTAAACATCATTGGGGTTTCCTTAGATAAAGATGCTGCCAAATGGAAAGAAGCCATTGCCAAAGACAAATTGGAATGGGCACAAATCTCAAACCTCAAATATTGGGATGAGCCAATTCGGGTAACCTACGGTGTAGAATCGATCCCTGCCACTTTCTTGTTGGATGCCAACGGAACAGTGGTTGCCAAAGACCTAACTGGTGCTGACTTAAAAGCCAAAGTTGCGGAGTTATTGGCGAAATAAATATAAGTTAGAAGTTGGTCCCGAAGTCTCGGGATTCAAATTAAAGTCTATAATCTCATAAAAAAGGATACTCAATCGGGTATCCTTTTTTTTTGTCTTATGAGCTCTACAATCTATAGTTGAACATCATTTAAGCTATTTGTTTTCTTCTTGTTTTAGGTCTTTAAAAAAGCGGCGCTGTATGATGAATGTCATGTTTTTATTGATTTTGCTCCTCTAAATTTGGCGATTAAGCAAAATTATTATGAAAATAGCCCATACAGGCTATAAAAACACGTGTGATTGATTATGCAAATAGATTTAGATTTACTCTTTACTTGGGGAGCCATAGCTAAGGAATACCCAAAAGGCAAAATGGTCTTTTGTGAAGATGAAAAGGCTAATTTTTATTTTCAAATTATTGAAGGAAGTATCCGAATGTTCAATTCAAATGAAGAGGGAAAAGAATTCACGCAAGGATACTTTACTAACGGTCAGAGTTTTGGGGAACCGCCTTTGTTTATTGACGAAACCTATCCGTCTACAGCTGTGGCATTTCAGGACAGTAAAATAATAAAGCTATCAAAAGATAAGCTGATCAAAATATTAGAGGAAAATCCTGTTGTACAAAAAAAGTTTTTAAACTTAATGTGTCAACGAATTCATTCAAAAGCCATAAGCTCGAAAGACATCATCAATCAAAAACCCGAATTCAGAATTATGGCTTTTTTGATTGCACACAAAAAAAATAAAAATTGCTACGAGAAAGAATTAGTACCCTATACCCGACAAGAAATCGCAAATTTTACCGGTCTTCGGGTAGAAACGGTTATTAGAGCGTTTACTAAAATGAGTAAATGTCAAAAAGTAGATATTATAAACCATAAAGTATTTTACTAATGAGCTTTAACAGTAAATTTTGGTTGAAGTTCTCCTTAATCAATTTGTTCATTGTTGCCCTAATCGGACTTTTGATGCGTTATAAAATAGGCTTTGAATTTCCCTATTTCGATCAAAAAAGCCTTCAACATTCCCATTCTCATTTTGCTTTTTCCGGCTGGATTAGCCAGACCCTCATGGTCTTTATGACTGCCTATCTCATTCAAAAAAGCAACTCAACTGTTGATTTTAAAAAATACAATTATATCCTGGCTGCCAACTTAATTTGTTCTTATGGCATGCTCGTTTCTTTTATCCTGCAGGGCTATGGTGCATTTTCTATTGGTTTTTCTTCAGCATCAATTATTGTTTCTTTTGTTTTTGCCTATTGTTATACCAAAGACTTAAAACTGTTAGCTGCAACTGATTTATCTAAAAAATGGTTTACCGCTGCGCTATTCTTTAATGTCATCTCCTCATTTGGGACGTTTTTTTTAGTCTATATGCTGGTTAGCAAAACCATCCACGAAGAAGAATATTTGGCTTCCCTATTTTTTTACTTGCATTTTCAATACAACGGCTGGTTCTTCTTTGCCTGTATGGGGTTATTTTATGGTTTTTTAAATTTAAAAAGAGCAGACCATTCCTTTTTTGAAACTACATTCTATTTGTTTTTCATCTCCTGCTTGCCCGCTTATTTTCTTTCTACGCTTTGGGCTAATTTGCCGATTTGGTTGTATGTAGTAACAATTTTGGCCGCCGTATTACAAGTTGTAGCGTGGTTTACATTTCTAAACCTTATTGTTCGAACCCAAAAAGTGTCGTTGGCCAAATTACCTTATTTTTTGCGTTATATTTTGCTGTTTATAGTCTTTGCTGTGAGCGTAAAAGTTCTGCTGCAATTAGGATCTACATTACCCACGGTGAGTAAGCTAACCTTTGGTTTTAGACCCATTGTAATTGCCTATTTACACCTGGTCTTATTGGCTATTATCAGCTTATTCTTGTTGTTTTATATGTATGCCAATGAGCTAATTCATTGCACGAATAAAATTAAAGTAGGGGTGATAATTTTTTCTGTTGGAGTACTGATCAATGAGGTAATTTTAGCCGTACAAGGCATAGCTTCTTTTAGTTATACCGTAATTCCTTGTGTAAACGAGTTGCTTTTTGGCACGGCCATCGTCTTGGTCTCGGGAATTGGCCTCACTGCGCTTTATACGGTACTTAAAACAAAATAGCTTTTATATGATTCAACTCATAAAATATCCGTTTCTTAATTAGGTACTTTGTATATATAAACCAAGTTTTAATACCATGAAAAAATCAATTAAAATAGTAATACTAGTAGGGCTTTTATCTTTTTTTGGATGTAAAAAAACTGACGAAGCTGCTCCTACAGGTACAACTGAAACTACCGAAACAAAAGCTGCGGGTCAAGAAGGAGTTGTTGATGACGCTTCGGCGAGAAACATTGTTCAAACTGCTATAGGAAGCAAAGACCACAGCACATTAGTTGCTGCAGTAAAAGCGGCCGATTTGGTTACAGCCTTAAGCAATGCAGGACCATTTACCGTCTTTGCACCAACAAATGCAGCATTCGATAAACTTCCGAAGGGAACCGTTGACGAATTATTACTGCCAGAAAACAAAGAAAAATTGACGAATATTTTAGGATACCACACCTATGTTGGGACGCTAAAAATAGAATACATGCAGGACGGACAAGAGTTTGATATGGTTTTTGGCGGAAAAGTAAAAATCACCAAAAAAGGAGATAAAACATTTGTAAATGGATCAGAAATACTAGCTTCTATACCTACATCAAACGGAATTATACATGTAATTGGAACTGTGCTTTTACCAAAATAATCTATAATTATTAATTCAAATTAATTATTCTTTTAGTAAAGTTGAAAAGCGTGAATTGTCTTAATTCACGCTTTTTTTGTATTCCTTCTAAAATCAAATCTGGGCATGGGCAAGTTTACCCAAACGGATCAATTGAATCTCCAGATCTTGTGCGGCTGGGAAAAGTATATTATTTTCTAAATGAATGTGTTTGTGCAAATCTGATTCAAACTCCTTGAGCATAGCAAAAGTTACTTTATAAGTCTCACATGCATCTGTTGGCGGCGTATAATTATGGGTCATTTCGGCGATTTTAGCGAATCTTTCGCCTTCAATACTGTGTTCATCTTGCATCATCGCTATGGGGTGAGCTACAGTGCCAAAATGAGCTGTCGGGATGGGATGATTTGTTTTTTGTGCATCAACCATGTTTACGATAAATGGAAATAAAATCAATTCTTCCTTTTTCATGTGATTGGCCAATTCGCCGGCTCCCCCACTAAAGAATTTATATATTTCTAAAAGCTCCGGGTGGCGGCTTCCGTGTACTTTACATAATTTGTCTAAAAACAAGTAGAGCACTTTAGATTTTTCTGCCACATAGGTGTGGTGCGTTTTTAGGATGTAATCTATTAATTCATCTAGCGGCCAGGATTTAAAATCTGTAGTTTGATCAGTTGACGAATTTAATATCGCCTTAATTTCTTTCTCTAATTGATTGGCATCCAACGCTTTCTTTTCGCATGCCTCTGCTACTGTTCGATTTCCTTTACAACAAAAGTCTATCCCATATTTCGAAAATAAAGCAGCTGTTCTAAAATCATTTGCGACATAGTCGCCTATTGTTTTTTTGTTTGTGGTTTCCATTTACTTTGCGTTTTAATTTACCTCAATAGTACGCACTTAGTAGGTTTGGCAGGCATGATTTGAATCATATAAAACCCTGTTTTTTCTAGATTATTGAGTAATCTAACGAACAGACAAAACACCTTATCCTATGCTAAATTTACGCCGCATAAACATCGAAATATTTATCGCTCTGCTTTTAATTTTTTCTGAATTAGGCCCTTCAAAAAGCTGATTTACGGTGTCTGTAAATAAAGTCGTCCACTGGTTGAAATGGGCTTCGTTAAATGGGCTTTTTTCATGCAACTCTGTGTGTTTCATCATGGGGTTTCCATTATAATTACCCGTGTAAAACAAACTGTTCTCCCAAAAATCATACATCGTAGTTAAATGTTTTTCCCAATTTACTTGAGCAATATCCGTAAAAAAGTAGCCTATTACTTCATCCTTTTTAATTTTGTCGTAAAAAGTATTTACCAACTTTACAAGATCTTTTCTGTTTCTGATGTCTGTTTTCATGTTTATAAATCGTTGCGATTAAATTTTCTTAACGAAATGAAAAAGGGAATGATTACCCACAAACAAAGCAACAGGAAAGAAACGATCAATCCTGCAGTTGTGCCAAAAAAGTCTTTAAATATAGCGCCGGTATAGCCCATCATGGCCGATACATCAAGGTGCAACAAGATTTGTATTCGAGCCAAATCTATTGGACTCAATGCGGTTACGCCTACCATTGCATTTTCGATAGGGTAATCTGAAAACTGAAATAATAAAAACAAGACCATGCCATCAAACAGTAAGGCAAAATACAACCAAGTCATTATAGCAATTCCTATTCCTTTGGCTTTATCTCTTGTGAGGATAGAACTAAGGAAAGCCAAAGCCACAAACACCAACGAAATGAGACATCCCACAACCAGCATCATAAGTCCGACACCATCGGGAGCGTTTATCAATAAAGGAATTCCAGCACCTACTAAAAAAGCCAGTACGATTGCCAAAGAAAGTCCATAAAACAAACTCAACCATATTTTTCTTCTTTGTATAGGCTGACTCAATAACAATTCAATAAATTCCGAGCTATTGTATAAGTAAACAGTCGAAAACAACACAGACACCAAGGGTACCGTAAACAAAATGACATTTAGAATGGTGAGAATCCCTTTTGATGAATTGTCTTCTAAAGCAAATGAACTCCAGGACAATAATGCCAAAATGAGCGTATAAGCCACTACTATTTTATTCTTTAAAATGTCGAGAAAAATAATTTTAATGATTCTGTTCATCTTTGTTTTTCTTTAGTAGTTGAGCAATCGCTTTGGATATTCTGTCCTCTCCTGTTTCCTGTTTGAGCAATTCTACTTTTTTATGAAAATAGACCTTTCCTTCTTGCATGAATATAATTTCTGTGGTTAAGTCATCCAACTCACTCAACAAATGAGAAGTGATCAAAATGAGCTTGCCGTTGGCTTTTTCTTTACTGATTTTTTCTTTTAAAATTTCGGCGGCCAAAGGATCTAAACCTGCGGTAGGTTCATCCAAAATCAAAACAGCAGGATTGAACAAAAAGGCCAAAACCGCGCTCACTTTTTGAGTGGTTCCGCCCGATAAGGTGCTCATTTTTTTGTTGTACATTTTATCAAGCTCAAAGGCTTTCAGCAAATCTTCATCCAATACATTTGTGCTGCTTCTAATTTTTTTTATCATACCGATAATTTGGCCAATAGTCATCGAGTCTGGGTACCGACCAATTTGCGGCATATACCCAATATTTTCGCGGTACAAAAAATCATGAAGAACTGATTTTCCATTAAATTCTATTGATCCTTTATCGGGCAAAACCATCCCTAGTATGGCCTTAATAAGTGTGGTTTTTCCGCAGCCGTTTGGTCCAATGAGCGCGATGCATTCGCCCTTTTTACAAGTGAGATTGATGTTGTTAAGGACCTCGAGTTTCCCAAAATTTTTATATATATTTTTAATCTCAATCATAGCGGTAGCGACTTCATTAATGGCGTTTTATCTACAAAATTATCGGGCGTGATGCTGGGCAGCACCTTTTCTGATTTGTCCAAGAGGGTAATCATAAAGCTGCGGAACAGCAACATCGTAGCAGCGTTTTTTTCTGTCAATACTGCAAATAAACTCAGCGGGTGATACGGAACGTCCCCTACTCCGTTTTTGTCTAAATCATAGCCTTCGTATTTATCCCAATAATTGCTGTTGAAGGTGTTTAAAACCAAGCTTCCATTTGTGCTGATGTCGAAGGTGTTTTTGAGGAAATTGTTGTTGAGTATGTCATTCTCCATACAACTTGCTTGAATTTTCATGCCCCAACCGTTTGAGATAAAATCATTTTTTTCAACTTTTATTCGGGAGGTTCCTTCCATATAAATCCCCGAAGTATTTTTGATGAACTTATTCGTATAAATATACCCGTCTGCGATTTCTTTGAGCAATAGGCCGTAGGCAGAATCACCCCAGTTTTCTTCGAAGGTATTATTCATCATTTTTACATCTTTAGAAAACATCACCGCAACTCCAGCACCGTTGTTTTTAAACAAATTTGTAATGTACGAATCGGCATTAGAAAACATAAAATGCAAGCCGTACCGAATGTTTTTGGTAGAAATATTTCGCCATATCACCGAATTCGTCACAAACTCAAAATAAATACCGTCCCGATGTCCCGAAATTGTATTGGCTATTATTTGCAAGTTTTCGCTTTTCCAGGCATGAATGCCATTGCCAATAAGTTGTTCTTGAGTGCCATGAGACACAATCGAATTAGCTTTTACAATACAATTTGTGCAATTTTGAAGGTAGATACCAAAGAAATTATTAAGTAGTTGATTGTTGTAAATTCTTGCAAATGTTCGGTTGTATACTTTTATTCCGCAGGGATCATCTAATGCCGCAAAGCCAGAATTAATAATCTTGAACCCTGAAACAACAACGCTGTCGGCTTTTATTGATACTACTTCTCCCTGCTTTTGAGCATCCAAAATAGGATAGTCAACCCCCAAGAAGACTATTTTTTTATTGATGACAATGTTGCCTTCTTTATACCAGCCTTTATGCACCATTATCGTATCCGCATTATTCGCAAGCCTAATAGCTTGTTGTATGCTTTTTATTGGATAGTGCCTACCAACGTGAAGGGTATTGGAAAGCAATACTTGAAAAGTAAAAAGGAAATACCCTATATAGATTTTCATTTAGAAACTGCTGTATAGTTCGTTCCACGTTACTAGATCAGCCTTGTATTTGGATTGATACTGTTGCGCTAGTTTTTTGGATGAGAAAGCGATTGAATTTCCATTCATCGGACTTTTGATCGTGCCGCCTTTCAGATAAATGCAATTTTCTACAGGAACTAGTTTGCTGTTCAAACCAAAATCACCCACAAATAATAATAGGGACGTAACTGTTGGATTTGATTTAGCAAAATGAATCATACAAGCCACATCGTCAAATTTATAATACCTTCCTTTTGGCGTAATCAGTTCGGCACCAAATTGGCGATTGGCGATGGTCATTTTACAAAAATCACAGGCATCCGAATTCAACTTTAACGGGTTGGGTTCGCCAGAAACACAGGAAATAAGTACAACTGAAGCAAACAAAAACCAGGCAATTTTTTTCATTTTTATTGTTTTTTTTTGGGAAACAATTGATACTCTTTCGAAACAATAAAACAAAGCAATACAACAACTGCTGTTAAAAACCATCCTCCGGTATCGGGCACCGAATAGGCGCCAAAATTTAACAGTTGTTTGTATCCAAATAATGGCGGCTGATAGGCCATTCCGGGCACTTTTATTGCTGCATTGGGATCTAAATTATGACCATATTGGTAGTTCCATCGGTAAAAATCGACAGCAGACAGCACAATAAAACAAAGAAAGGATACTAAGAATATCAGCACCGCTTTTCGTCTGCCAATAAAAATTAAAAGCAAACTAATTAAAGCGGATGCTCCAAAAATAATGGGCAATAGTTTAAATTCAAAAAAGTTTTCGGTGTGCAAGGTAGACATGCCAATATAATGATTCAATCCATTGATAATGGCTACATCGCCCCCAATTTTATTTGCATACAATTGCAACACTAGCCCTTCAGGGTATTGTGGTGCTTGCAGTTCAATTCGCCACATCGGAACAAACAAGGTGCCTACAAATAGCGCAGCCACTAAAACAAGTAATCCTTTTGCTAACAAAGAAATTTTTTGTGTTTTCATATTTTTTTTAAAAAATAAAAAGGAGCAATTTGATGTTGCTCCTTTTTTAAATTACGTATTATTTTTTGTCGGAAGCCGGCAAATTGGTACCCAAACTATAGCTTATCGGCACAGAACTGCCCGCTGGCGAAACTCGTATATAGCCTTGCATTTCTTGGTGCAACGCACTACAGAAATCGGTGCAATAAAACGGAGAAATACCTACTCGATCTGGTGTCCATTTTAAGGTAGACGTTTCCCCTGGCATAATTAACAGTTCGGCATTGCTCGATCCTTTTACTGCAAATCCGTGAGGCACATCCCAATCTTGTTCTAAGTTGGTAATATGAAAATAGACTTCATCTCCTAATTTTATGCCTTCTATGTTATCGGGAGCAAAGTGAGAGCGGATACAGGTCATGTATACATCAATTCGTTTTCCGTTGCGAACAACTTTTGACTCTTTCTCGCCTTTGGTTACAAATGGGTGCTTGTTATCATCGAGTTTATAGAATTTTATCTGACCATTATTTCGAATTAAATCGGCTGGGGCAGCTTGTGCATAATGCGGTTCTCCAATGGTTGGATAATCTAATATTAATTTCATTTTATCCCCGCTAATATCAAATATCTGAGCAGATTGAGCCAATTCTGGACCGGTAGGTAAATATCGGTCTTTGGTGATCTTATTGTAGGCAATTAGGTATTTTCCGAAGGGCTTTCTGCTGTCACCTCCAGGAATACACAAGTGTCCTACAGAATAATAGGTTGGCACTCTGTCTAACACTTGAAGTGTTTTTATGTCCCATTTCACTACTTCAGACGACACAAAGAAGGTAGTATATGCATTGCCTTTTCCATCAAACTCGGTGTGCAAAGGTCCTAAGCCCGGTTTTTGAACTTCTCCGTGAAGAGCAGCTTCATATTTCACCACTGGAATGCCTTCGTATTCACCTTCAAATTGTTTGTTTTTGATTGCTGACATTAATTTATCAAAGCTAAAAACGGGAATTAAAGCGGCCAATTTACCAGAACCTACAATATACTCTCCTGTTGGATCAACATCACAACCGTGAGGCGATTTTGGACATGGAATCATGTAACAGATGTCTTTTAATTCCTTAGAATCCAAAATCAATACTTTGGTTTTTATTTCGGAGGTAGCTGAATGAGTTGCATCATTATATACATTATGTGCATAGCGGGTTGGGGTAAGTTTTCCTTTTCCTGCTTTGATGTACTCTTCTGCTTTTTTCCAATTTACCGCCATGATAAAATCTTTGTCTTTTTGAGAAGCATTCACTTCCAAAAGCGTATTCGCCTGTTCGGTATTGTAACAAGAGAAAAAGAACCAACCGTGTGATTTTCCTTTACCCGCATGCGATAAATCAAAGTTCACTCCGGGGCATTGTATTTGGAAAGCGATATCCATTTGTCCTTCTTTTCCCACTTTCACAAAACTTAAATGACCTTTAAAATTTTGTTTATAAGTATTAATGGGCACATCCCCATTTGAATTATCGGCTGGAACACTAAAACGCGTTCCTGCTACCACATACTCGGTATTTTCAGTAATGAAAGGAGAGGAGTGATTTCCGGCGCTATTTGGGATCTCTATAATTTCTTTGGTCGTAAATGTTTTCAAATCGATCCGAGCAATACGAGGGGTATTGTTGGCATTTCCAAACACCCAACGGCCATCAATTTCTCCATTAGTTTGAGACATTTCAGTATGGTGCAAATCATCCCATGGCACAAAACCGTGCGAGGTATTTAACATGGGCTTTGTTTCTTCGTTGTAGCCATATCCTTTTTCGGGATCGACAGAAAATACAGGTATTACCCGAAATAATCTTCCGCTAGGTAAGCCATACACGCTCATTTGACCGCTGAAACCTCCCGAAACGAAGTTGTAGAATTCATCATATTTCCCAGGGGCTACATAGGCTTTTTGAGCCGCATCACCACTCACTGCATCACTCGAGTTTTTGGGTTTACAAGAAGCGAGCAAAGCACTTCCCACAGCAACAGTAAGTATTGCTTTTACAAATTTGGTTTTCATTTAGGTATTATTTTAGTTGAACATTATTTTAGTTGAGCTTGCACATCGAATATTACTTCACTCCGTCTATTTTTCGCATGTACTCCAAAACATCTCTGGCTTCTGTATCATTCAATCCCTGATTAGGCATACGAACTAAACATATTTCTAACTGGGCTTGCATTTTTGGGTCTTTGGTAATCATAGGGTCTGGATTTGTGATAAAATTCATAATCCATTGGGGTTGATGGCGAGAAGTTACCCCTTTCCAACCTGGTCCAACTAATTTTTCTTCGGTAGATTTATGACAAGAAGTGCATTTTACACTTGCTATTTTTTCACCTTCAGTGGCAATAGGTTGGTCTAAAGTAACTGCCAAGTCTACTTTATCAAACTTTCCTTCACCTCTATTTGGATCGTATGAAGAAGGATCGGCTGATGCAGCAGAATCTGTTGATGGTTTAGAAAAATCATCTCCCGATTGTTCTTTTTTTCCACAAGCTATAAAAAGCAATCCCACCGCAATAAATAATGATAATTTGTACATATTAAATTTGTTTTAAAATTTCATTTACAAAAATGAACATTAAACAACTGTTAATTGTATGACTGAAATCATAACAACCTAAATTTCGAAAAAATGACTAATGGTAGATTTAAATAGTCGAAAAAGTGATCAAGGTATTGACCAGACTATAGCTCAAAATGAAGTTTAAAGAGAACAGAATAAGGTATATTACCATTATGTCTTTCTGTTTCGGAGGCATAGTAAATACTCAAAATAATGTAGAATTTTATATTGGTAAACCAACAAACAGTTTTACTATTTGCTCGCCTTAAAAAGGATTGGGAAGATACTCAAGCGTCCAACGAGGGCGGACTGTAAATAAGCTGTTTTCAATTAAAAATTAAAAATAAATAATTAATAATGTTTCGAAAAATATCATAATCACAACCTGGAGTACTAGATTTATCTTTTGTCTATAACACCATTTTTAATTTTTAATTTTTAATTTTTAATTAATCATCCAGCCCCTGCAAAAACGACACAAAATTATCATCCAGTTGCACATTGAGTTTTTTGCGCACCCGGTAGCGCGCACTTTCGATGCCTCGAATGGATATATTGAGCAAGGGTGAAATTTCTTTATTGGATAAATTCATTTTAACAAAGGCGCATAAACGCAATTCCCGCTCGGTTAAAGAGGCGTCTATTTTTTTTAATTTTTCAAAAAAATCGTGGTGGATCAGCTCGAAATTCACGTCAAAAATGACCATGAATTCTTCCCCAATTTTATGTTGATTTAATTTTTGGAAAATCTCGATGATTTTACGGCGCGCATCTTCGCTTTTTATCATGTCCTTGAGCTGTTTGAGGTCGGTTTGTAGCTCGTTAAAGATATTCTTCTTCTGACTCAAAAGCAGCGTGTAATTGGCCAATTCCTTGCTTTTCCCTAAGAGATCAACTTGTAGATTGAGCTTGTCTTGCTGTATCAATTCCCGGTCTTGGTTTAATTTTAATTTTTCTAATTCAAGCTCGAGCAGGTGTTGATTTTTTTGAATTTCGAGTTCTGATTTTCGACGCTCGTAGGCAATTTTCTTTTTGACTGACTCAACCGTGTAGTAAACCAAATAAATCGACAAAAACAAATAGATTAAATAAGCCAAATTGGTTTCGTACCATTTTGGCAACACGGTAAATTCTAGGGATGTTTCTGCTCCAGAAAGCCCTGCAAGATTCCTGCTTTTCACCAAAAAAGTATAATTACCCGGACGCAAATGCGTGTATTCTTTATAGGGACTGCTTTGCCAAGGCGACCAATTCTCATCTACATTTTGAAGTTTATAACTGTAATTTATCGCTGTACTTGACATCATTTTTGGGGAGGCAAATTCAAAGCGCAAAATGTCGGTTTGGTTGGGCAAATTGAGGGTCGAATTTTGCGAATTGGTGCGGATGTAAGTAACTTGTTGATTGTGTAAATACGTAACCTGACTTATTTGGGTGGGCACCTTTTTTAGGGATGATGAATTCAATAAATTGAAAAAAATTACCCCGTAATTAGTGCCAAAAAGAACTTTATTGGCGTTTAGGGGATGCACACACTCCATGCCGCGATTAAAACTTCCTTTGAGGTTCAGAAATAAATCCTTGTATAATTTTTTGGAGGGATCATTGTTGTAAAAATAGCCCGCTTCATCATCTTGTACAAACCAGGTCTTGTCTTGAAACTGCAGTAGTTTACGGGTGTTTTTGGTTGGATCTAAAATGGAATTCAATGCGGCAAACGGAATAAATTTATTATTGGCTTTGTTGTAGGTGTAAATTCCGGTATTGGTCGTGAAAACAATTTTAGCATTCCATTTATATACATTGATGTTAAAGGCCGATTTAAAACCGTTTTGGGTGGTGAAGTTTTCAACAGCAATTACACGCGAATAAGAAGGATTAAGATGAATCTTATAGACTCCTTTGTATCCGTGGCATACCCAATAGGTATTTGGTTCATCATCGGCAAGTATATCCCGAGTTGATTCGTCAAAGCCTGAAATCTTATACTTAATTACCCATTTACCTTGCTGTTTAACTACTAGGTATAATCCGTTATAATTAGATCCCAAATACCAGCCCAACTTGTCTTTGATAGGGGTAAGTTTCCAAAAACCAGCAGGCCCTTCAATTTTCTGGGCCGAACCATCAACTAGCTTATAAATACCCGTATCGTGCGAAATTAGAATGTCTCCTTCACATTCTTGAATAGACCAAGATTGGCCTTGCAAAACCGACAACTTGTTAAACACTAATTTTTTATCCGCTCGCGATTGAACTAAATCGCTAAAATAGATGCCATTATTGGAAGCAAGATAAATGCGTTGGTTTTTTAACAACAAATCATAGACAGAAGCTTGATCAAAAATAGATTGGAAGGGCGAACTGTAATCAACCAAATCAAGTCCGTTGTTTTGTAAAACCCAAATGGTATTATTTTTGGTGCGATAAAGCTTATGAATAGTACTATTTGATAGGGCTGAAAATTCTGTGTCGTTTTGAATTATTGTATTATTTGCAGAAAGCTTGATGATTTTAGAACTTAAGGTTCCCAGCAAATAGCCTCCCTCCGAATCTTTTATCACAGAAGTAATCTGGTCTTTATGATTCTTATCAAATAAAATTTGTTGCAGCTTTATGGTTTTGGTTTGTACATCTCCTAAATAAATAGACCCTGCCTTGGTTACCATCAAGATTTGATTTTTCTTTTGGGTTGAGACAATTTCGGCCAATTCTTCATTGCCATAACTGGCGGCGGGAAACATCAAAGTCAATTCGTTTTTTAGACTGTCTAATTGATAAATTCCATGAGAGTCATCTTGAACAAAGTACTTGTTGTCTACAATTGCCGAGTAGGTAAAAGACTTGTAGGATGGAATTTGTGTAGCCGAAGAATGTGAGATGAGAAGAAGTTTGCTGAATGATCTGAAAATAATTTGATTCGCAAACTCATGTGCTTGCCATAAATTCTCAAAGTTTGTTTCCTGCAACCTCAATTTAGCCAATAAGGAAGTATAATAATATTGACCTGAGGTATTTTTTTGAATGACCCCTAATTCGTTATACCCCCCGGCATAAATTTTACCCGTTGAGGTTTTTACCAAACTTCGAATAGAAGAGTTGTTGGGTAGGCTCAGTTTTTGCCAGTTTTCACCATCAAATACAAGGGCTCCGTCATTATTACTAAACAACATTTCTCCCGTATCTAATTCGCAACTGGTCCAGAATTGAGGATCCCCTTTAAAATCTGTTCTAGAATAATGAATGACTTTGGGGAGCTTCGAAACAAAAGAAAAATCTTGTTGGGCATGCAAAACCACAGCAAAAAAATGAAAGACCACCAAAAAAACTAAATAATCCCGTGTTTTCATTTTAAACTATTTTAATGTGCTGAATTTAAGCAAATTAACATTCTCGTCAATTCACTACGTCAATACTACGCTTTTTTAATTGAACTAGAGAATAATAATTATATAAAAATTTGAATTTAAACTATTTAAAGTAAAAAAAGTAGTGAAAAAGTAAAAAAATAAAGCTGCGGTGTAATGCAAGTGTAACTGAAAAAATACCACGGCCGATTGAAAACAATAATTTGGTTCCTGAAAAAATAACGCAATCGATAAAGGTCGATGCTTAGTTGTTTCACCTTAATAAAAATTTAATCTTTTAATTATTAACAAAAACCAAATTATTTTTATGAAAACAAAATTACGCTACTTTTTAATTGCCATCGCCGTGGGTGTGAGCAGTTTTATGCATGCACAAGTTTCGATTACTGGAACTGGAACTGGAGGTTGGGTGCAACCGGGAAATCTTGCCCTAACCACTACAGATGGGGTTGTTTTTACTGCTAGCAACTTCGAAATTGTTGGAGACGGAAACATGAAATTCTCTGAGGCCGGAACTTGGGAAACCACTGGTGGGTATTCTGTTGATACAGCAGCTCCTGGATTCCCTTCTGGAATTATTACTGTAAATGGTGGTTCTAACCTTGTAGGTACTTTAGGTTTTTGGAATGTTACCTACAATATTACTACTAAAGAGTATTTATTTACTCCAGGTGTAAACCCAAATCCGGTAATTACTATGAATGGTGGTGGATTAGCTGCTCCTGTTCAAATGCAAACTAATAATGGTATTGCTTACTTCAAGAAAAGTGTATATTTCCCTGGAGGCGATGCTTCTTTCAATCAAGAAGGTACTGCTAACCAATGGGGCGGCGGTTTTCCTGATGGGCCTGTTGTTAACGGAGGAACTGTAACTGTTCCAACTGGAATCTTCAATACCTATTTTGTAATGCCTGGAACTGGACCAGCTGAATACGTATTCGAACCAACTGTAGTAAGTATGATTGGAAATTTTGAAGGATCTGCTTGGGGTAATGACCTTGATTTAGAAACTACGGATAACATTCACTACACCAAAACAAACTGGGTTGGCGCAATTTTCCCTGGATGGAATGACACGGAATTGCACTTAAAATTCAGAGACAACCACGATTGGACTATGCAATACGGTTGTCCTTCTGGAGGAAACGGATCAAACAATTTAGCTTTGTCTGCGACTGCTCAAAACGGCATCGACGGTGGAGGTGGTGATATCTTTATTCCGTTTGACACGTATAATGTAGAATTAAACAGAACTACAGGTACTTGGACATTTACAAGTGTATTGGCTAATCACGTATTCACTTCATCAAGTGTAACAGTGTATCCTAATCCATCTTCGACTGTTTGGACTTTTGAAAACAAAAACAACGATAACATTGTTGCGGTTGAAATCGTTGACGTAACCGGAAAAGTTGTCGTTAGAGAACAAAACCAAGCCGCAGTAATTACGGTTGATTCATCTAAATTAAATTGTGGTGTATATTTTGCAAAAGTGATTACTACTGCTGCTTCTACTACAATTAAATTAGTTAAAAACTAAGTAAACACACTAAATAAAATCCCTTGCAATTCGTTGTAAGGGATTTTTATTTTTTTATCTCGATTGCCTTTTTCGTATTCTTATTCTACGTAAATAAGAATTTCTTATTGAATCACACCCAGTTAACCAACGATTATATGAAGCTCAAAACCTATTTGTTTTTTATGTGCTACCTCTTTATTGGTGTAGTTCATGCTCAGTCTCTCGAAATAAAAGGGACTGTAACCGATTCAAAAAATAATACGCCTTTGGATCGAGTGAATATATTGGCTAAAAAATCAAAGAAACAAACATCAACCGATCTTACGGGTGCTTTTAAATTAAAAATCAACGGCCCTGATGTGCTGGTAATTAGTGCAATAGGGTATTCAACCAAAGAAGTAAGTGTGCAAAGCAACGAAAACTTGCAAGTAAGTTTGGCAGAAGAAATCAATAAACTAGAAGAAGTAGTTATTAATGTGGGGTATGGAACTCAAAAAAGAAAAAACCTAACCAGTGCTATTTCATCTGTAAAAGCCGATGCCTTTGACGACAGACCTATTTTTAATGTGGGTCAAGCCATACAAGGAAATGCAGCCGGAGTTCAAGTAACACAGCCTTCTGGCAAGCCAGGTGCAGGCTTAGATATTCGCATTCGAGGACTGAACTCGATCAATTCAGGAAATAACCCCTTGTACGTTATTGATGGAGTACAAACCTACGACAGTAGCGGAATCAACACCGACGACATCGTAGATATTCAAATATTAAAAGACGCCACCTCTACCGCCATTTATGGCGTGAATGGTAGCTCGGGTGTAGTATTAATTACCACCAAAAAAGGAAAATCAAATACGAGCAATTTTAATTTTAGCTCTTATTCCGGAAGTTCTTCACTTATAAATCAACAACAGGTATTGAATCCGGAGCAATATAAAACGCTCATGGGGGAAGTAAATTCAGGATATGTAGGCTATATCAATCAGCCTAAATATGCTGGAATAAATACCAATTGGGTTGATTTAGTATTCCGAACTGGACAGGATAAAAACTATGATTTTTCGTATAGTGGCGGATCCGAAAAAGTGAAAGCATTTAGCTCTTTAGGGTACCAAGACATCAAAGGAATTGTTGATCCGGCCTCCTTCAATCGAATTTCAGGCCGATTGAACGTAGATATTGACGCGGCTTCTTGGATAAAAGCCCATTGCAACGTAAATCTATTGCGTACGCTTCTTAAAAATACCAGCGACAACAACAGCGCCAACCAAGGCGGTGTAATTTTAAGCACCTTGACTACTCCTAGTTTCTTGCCGGTTTATGCCGATCAATTGGTGGGTGGCGCAGTAGCCAACGGACAACTTCCCGGACAATTTGCCAATAATCCTGTAGCTTCATTAGAAAATCCGGTGTCATTCCAAAGCCGACAAGAAGACAACGAAACCTTTCGCTACTTAGGAAACTTGGGATTTGATGTGACTTTGGCACCCAATTTGATTTGGAAAGCCAACTCGAGTATCGATTGGTCTAGAAGTATCTACCAATTTTTTGTAGACAGTTTTCGATCTAATTATGGACGAGGTGAGACGGGGAATTTGCCGCAAGATCGCGGAATTGGCCGCCAACATATCACCACAGACTACAGTTGGAATTTAGAAAACACGCTCAATTATACCTATAAAAAAGACAATCACGATCTAACCGTCATGGCCGGATCAAGTATTCAACAAATGAGATTGGATAAACTTAAAATTGAAGGAACCGGTTTTGCTCCCGATTTACGAAGTCTAGACATTAATCAAATGATGTACATCAATCGTTTTGCTTCGGATACCATAGCCAAAGAGAAAAATTATGTTTCGCTTTTTAGTAGAGCTACCTATAGCTACAAAGGAAAATACATTCTAAACGCAGTAGTTCGCGCCAGCGGGGCTTCGCAATTGGCCAAAGGAAAAAAATGGGGGTACTTCCCGGGCGTTTCAGCTGCATGGATTGTATCCAACGAAGATTTTTTATCAACTAATACTCTAATTTCTGAATTTAAGATTCGCGGGGGGTGGGGACAAACCGGGAACATTTCAGGAATTGGGTATTATTCGTCCTATGGTTTATTGGGCGATGATCACGGTACACTGCAAAATTACCGCAACGACAACTTAACTTGGGAAACCACCACCGACCTTAACCTTGGTGTCGATTTAGGCTTCTTTTCCAATCGGATAAAAGCGACGGTAGATGTGTTTAGACGTCTCACACACAATTTATTTAATGACATCGAAGTATTTAATACCCCTTACTACTACAACGGAGGAAAACTCGAAAACAAAGGACTGGAACTTGGTTTATCGACCGTCAATGTAAAAGGCGACTTTAGTTGGACTACGAGTTTGAATGTTTCATTTATGAAAAATAAAGTGCTCGAAATGGGAAGCTACCGCTCGGTCTACTACAAAGGATACCAAGATGTCGTGCGCATTGAAGCCGGTCAACCCTTAGGCAACTTTTATGGCTATGTAGTCGATCGTGTAAATCCTGACAATGGGATATTAGAATACAAAGATTTAAACAATGACGGCCGCATTACTACCGATGATCGAACGGTAATAGGAAACGGCTTGCCCGATTATACTTTTGGAATGACCAACACCTTTTCATTCAAAGGTTTTGCCTTAGATGTTTTACTTACCGGAACTCAGGGCAACGAAATATTTAATGCGTCACGAGTAGATCTTGAAGGCATGTTGGACAATAAAAACCAATCGATTGCTGTATTGGATCGTTGGACCACAGCCGGACAAATTACCGATATTCCCAAAGCCGGACCTACGAATTTCCAAGGGATTTCGGCTACAGCCAACTCGACTCGATGGATAGAAGACGGTTCGTATGTGCGCGTAAAAGCCGCTACTTTTGGGTATACATTTACTAAACTTAAATTTGGTCTTAATGCACTAAAACTATATGTAACGGGGCAAAATTTAGTGACCTGGACCAAGTATTCAGGATTTGATCCCGAAGTGAGTGCATTTAGCGGAGACACGGGTGTAAGTCCTGGGATAGATTACGGAACTTATCCTCAAATTAGAACCTTCATTTTTGGTGTTAAAGCAAGTTTTTAAAAAATTAAACCGATGAAAAACAGAACATTTAGTATACGATTAGCGTTAACCATCGCAACTTTGGGTGTATTTACTTCTTGTAGTGACCTCTTAGATACCAAACCAATTACCGATGAAATATACATAGATCCAAACGCGCCCTTAGTAACCGCAGATCAAGCCGAAGCAGCGATGCGCAACTGTGTCAATTCATTTGGGATTGAGTACTGGCAATTCGATTACTTTTTTTATGGCGATGCCGGCTCAGACGTAGCCTATGCTGGTGCCGATGGCGAGCCCTTTTTTCAAATAGAAGAATACCGACCTATTGCTACCAATTATGTCATAGCACGCGACTGGAAATGGCTCAATGAATTTGTGAAACGCTGTAATTTGGTGATCAATTATGCAAACGAGGTGTCCGATTTATCGCAAGCCAGAAAAGATGAAATGATCGGGGAAGCTTCGTTAATTCGAGCCATCACTCGATTTCAGGCGGTGCAAACCTGGGGAGCATTTCCGCTAGTAAACGATTATGTTTACTCGATTAACAACACAAATTTTGACCAGGTATATCCCTCACTCTATCCCTCACGCAAACCCGTTGAGCAGGTATATGATGCCATTATTGCCGACTGCGAAGTGGCTTTGCAAAAAGCGCCCACCTCTACTTCGGCGCCAAGCAGCAAATACTTCCCAAGCAAAGGAGCAGCCAATGCCTTGTTGGCCAAAGCCTATGCCACCAAACCCAACCCCGATTGGAACAAAGTGGTGCAATACTGCGATGCGGTGATTGGTGGCGGGTATACCCTACTCCCTACTTTTGATAACTTGTTTGACAACACGCACGAAGGCAATGCCGAATCCATTTGGGAAATCAATGGTGAAGGTGCTGGCGCAAATATTAACGGCTGGTGCACCCAAGTATTTTTAGGAAATAATTGGAAGAAATTCAATACGCCTTCTCACACCATCAATACGGCATTAGACACCAAACGTAAAGCGTCAAGCATCAAAAAATTGCCCACTACCTTTGCCGATCCCTATTGGACCACCTTTACCCAATTTCCAAATCCTTGGAAAATGCGTGCTACCGATGGCACGCAAAATTTCTATATCTTTCGTTTGGCTGATATTATTTTATTAAAAGCAGAAGCGCTTGCTCATAATGGCGATTTAACAGGCGCAATGACTTTGGTTAATCAGGTGCGCACTCGGGTGAATTTGCCCAATGTAGCCGCTGCAACCTCAGTCTCTGATGCCATAGATAAAATAGTGCGTGAGCGATTTTTAGAATTAGCCTTTGAGGGCCATCGTTGGTTTGATTTGAAACGCGAAGGAAAAGCACTCGAGATCTTGGCCACACAAACCTATCCGAAATACAATCCGGCTACTCAAACTACCACAGAAACCCCAATGCCCTATGTAGTGAACCTAGAAGAGAAAGATTTATTGATGCCGGTACCGCAAGAAGCGCTTGATGGCAATCCAAATCTCTCCCAAAATCCTGGCTATTAATAAAAACCTTTGCTTATTAATCGTTTTGAACTTCTTATTTAGCGCCTGACATAAAAATGAAAACATCTTTAAAAAGCATGACAATTATACTTTATACTTTCCTATCTTTTTTTCTTTTGAACTGCGTATCCGGAGATGATGTTAATCCAAACACAGCTAAACAAGGACCTGTTGTCTATGATAAATCTGATATTGAATACTGGCTTACTAAATCTGACCAAACGGTAAAGCTAACCAAGCAAACCACTATTTTAAAATTCAATACCCTAGCCAATTCCAATCCGAACCTAGTTGTTGACGCCACACAAACTTTTCAATCGATTGACGGATTTGGGTTTACCCTAACCGGCGGAAGTGCCGAAGTGATAAACCAATTAGAACCTGCACTCAAACAGCAATTGCTCGAGGAACTTTTTGGAAATTCGGCCCAATCGATAGGCATTAGTTATTTGCGTATTAGCATCGGGGCCTCCGACCTCAATTCGGCACCGTATTCCTACAATGATTTGCCCAATGGCCAAACAGACATTACCCAAAGTCAATTTAGCCTCAATCCAGATTTGGCTCAATTTATTCCGGTTTTACAACAAATAAAAGCCATAAATCCGGCGATCAAAATCATGGCTGTGCCCTGGTCATCGCCGGCTTGGATGAAAGTAAATTACAACACCGTAGGCAGCAATTTGATGCCAACCTACTACAGCTCTTATGCCTTGTATTTTGTAAAATACATCCAAGCCATGCAAGCTCAAGGCATTACTATTGATGCCGTATGTCCGCAAAACGAGCCTTTAAATCCAGGAAACAACCCCAGCATGTTGATGTCGGCTGTACAGCAAATCACCTTCATCAAAAAACTTGGTCCAGCATTTGCCAATGCGGGAATCACTACAAAAATTATTTGCTTTGATCACAATTGCGACACCCCCGATTACCCCATTACTGTGCTCAATGATGCCACAGCCAATCCATTTGTAGATGGATCTGCCTTTCACTTATATGGAGGCGACATTAGTGCTTTAAGCACCGTACACAACGCTTATCCTGCCAAAAATTTATACTTCACCGAACAATGGACTTCCTCGACAGGGAATTTTAGTGACGATTTAAAATGGCACATGAAGAATGTAGTGATGGGTTCGGTACGCAACTGGAGCAAAGTTGCGCTAGAATGGAACTTAGCCAACAACGCTTCGTTTGGCCCACATACGGCCGGAGGTTGTAGCCAATGTAAAGGGGCCATTACAGTAAACAGTTCATCACAATTTACACGAAATGTATCGTATTACATCATAGCCCATGCGTCAAAATTTGTACCAACTGGATCAGTGCGAATTGCCAGCAACAGCAGTGGTAGTTTAAACAGTGTTGCATTCAAAACACCTGCCGGTAAAATTGTATTGTTGGTAGAAAATGACGGAACTACTGCATCCACATTCAACATACAACACAACGGAAAATGGGCAACAACTAGCTTACAAGGCGGTGATGTAGCCACCTATATTTGGTGAAAAATAATTAAAAATTAATAATTAATAATTAATAATGTTGTGAATAATATTATTCACAACTTGGAGCACTAGTTATTTCATTTGTCTAAAACACCAATTTTAATTTTTAATTTTTAATTTTTAATTATTAATTAATACTGAAGCTTACTTGAATCTGCACACTCAATTCCAACTCTCCAGCAGCTAACGTTTCGCGAGCAGCTCCATCGGCTTGCATGGCCATCATTTTGGTATTGTATAAGGGTTGGGGCGAAACACTCACCGAGGTGTCCGAAATAGATTGCACCTTCCCTACTTTTTGCCCCACCACCGAGAGGTAATCTTGTGCTTTTTCTAGGGCGTTTTGCATGGCCAATTTGCGCACACTCGATTGCAATTTGGCTTGCTGCGACGATTGAAACTCTACCGATGAAATCGTGGTAATTCCTGCCGAAACCAACTCAGTCATGAGTGCGTCGTATTTGCTTAAATCACGCAACAACAAGGTGATGCTTTGACTAGCATGGATAAAGGTTTTCTTGGTTTCATAATCGTAGGCCGGGTTTAAACTTACCCTTTGGGTTTGCACATCGGCAGGGGCCAATCCCCACTTTTTAATGCCTTTTAAAACGGATGCCGTTTTGGTGTCGTTTTGCTCTTTTACCAGTTTGGTGTCGGTACCTTTGGTTTCAATGGCAATGCTAATAGCCACCTGATCGGGAACAATTTTCAGTTTGCCTTCGCCCATTACGGTCACTAAAGCTAAATTTTGAGATTCTTGTGCATAGCTGCTTGCAAAAGCAAAAAGCACGAAAAGTAGGATTGTCTTTTTCATTTTTTAATTATTAAAAGTGAGTTATTTATGTTGGTTATTATTTATCAATACTAAAAACACATCTTGTGTATTCTGGTTTTTTTTAACACGGATTATTAAAATTTCCAAAATCTAAATAATTTTTTCAATTACTCCGATTTCTTAAATCTGTGTTGCCAATCTTCTTTTTTAATTGAAAATCTACTTATTACTTTTTGAACACGGATTATTAAAATTTCCAAAATCTAAATAATTTTTTTAATTGCTCCGATTTCTTAAATCTGTGTTGCCAATCTTCTTTTTTAATTGAAAATCTACTTATTACTTTTTGAACACGGATTATTAAAATTTCCAAAATCTAAATAATTTTTTTA
>CANKLE010000004.1 GCA_947483075.1 Flavobacteriaceae bacterium
ATTCTTCTTTTTAATATCCGCTTTCATTCTCAAAGCGGGTGCAAAAGTAAGCATTCTTTTTACTTACACAAATCTTAATCAAACTATTTTTGAAATTATTTTGTCAAAATCTCGTGCCAGTAAAATTCAAGAACCTTTTATCTTCTGCGGGGGGCAAATGTAAAACCTTTTTCCCAAATTCTAAACAAAAAAAAACGCCTTTTTTAGTTCCGTTTTCTCTTCGCTAGTAGTCAGGAAGTTAGAAGTAGGAAGTGGGGAGATGGAAGTTCTATAAGTATACTAAAACTAAAGTGAATATTGAAAGATTTAAAAATTGAAAGATTGAAAGATTGGACGTAAGAGTAATAACCAATCGAAGAAAGATAAAAGCTCTAAGAAAAAAACCGAGAACCGAGAACCGAGAACGGACAACTGACAACCGACAACAGCCAACAAAAGAACATTATATATTGTATCTATTTGGTCAATGCCTTATATTTGCGCTTCCAAAATAAAAAATAATGATACAAGTTACTTTGCCCGACGGGTCAATTAAAGCGTATGAGGCCGGAAGCACACCTATGGATGTAGCCAAAAGCATCAGTGAAGGATTAGCCAGAAATGTATTATCTGCTAGCTACAACGGCGAAACAATTGAAACGACCACGCCATTAACCACAAACGGATCATTAGTTTTATATACCTGGAACGACGCCAACGGCAAAAAAGCGTTTTGGCATTCTACTTCGCACGTATTGGCGCAAGCACTGCAAGAATTATACAGCGGCATCAAATTGACGATAGGTCCTGCTATCGAAACTGGGTTTTACTATGATGTTGATTTTGGCGAACACAAAATTACCGATGCCGATTTCAAGAAAATTGAAGATCGCATATTGGAAATCGCCCGAGAAAAACACGAATTCACCATGCGTTCGGCCACCAAAGCAGAAGCCTTGGCCTTTTATGCACAAGAAAACAATCCTTACAAAACCGAACTCATCAGCAACCTCGAAGACGGAACGATTACGTTTTGTGACCATGCTACCTTTACCGACCTGTGTCGCGGAGGACATATCCCAAATACGGGTTTCATCAAAGCGATGAAAATCATGAGTGTGGCCGGAGCCTATTGGCGCGGTGACGAAAAAAACAAACAACTTACCCGCGTGTACGGTGTTTCGTTCCCCAAACAAAAAGACCTGACCGACTACTTGGAATTATTAGAAGAAGCCAAACGTCGGGATCACCGTAAATTAGGAAAAGAATTGGAGCTATTTGCGTTTTCGCAAAAAGTGGGACAAGGCTTGCCGTTGTGGTTGCCTAAAGGAGCAGCCTTGCGCGACCGATTGGAACAATTTTTGAAAAAAGCACAGAAAAAAGCAGGCTACGAACAAGTGGTAACGCCGCACATTGGCCAAAAAGAACTGTATGTTACTTCTGGGCATTATGCCAAGTATGGAGCCGATAGTTTCCAACCCATCAATACCCCAGCTGAAGGCGAAGAGTTTTTGCTTAAACCGATGAACTGCCCGCACCACTGCGAGATCTACAACACCAAACCCTGGTCCTATAAAGATTTACCCAAACGCTACGCCGAATTTGGCACAGTGTATCGCTACGAACAAAGTGGCGAATTGCACGGATTGACTCGCGTGCGTGGGTTTACCCAAGACGATGCGCACATTTTTTGTATGCCCGAACAATTGGACGAAGAATTCAAAAAAGTAATTGACTTGGTGCTTTATGTATTTAGTTCCTTAGGATTTGAGAACTTCACGGCTCAAATTTCGTTGCGCGATCAAGAAAACCGCGAAAAATATATTGGCTCGGATGAAAACTGGGAAAAAGCAGAAAATGCGATCATCAATGCAGCCAGAGACAAAGGTTTGAATACCGTAGTAGAATATGGTGAAGCGGCCTTCTACGGACCCAAGCTCGATTTTATGGTAAAAGATGCCTTGGGAAGACAGTGGCAATTGGGTACGATTCAAGTAGATTACAACTTGCCCGAGCGATTTGATTTAACCTACAAAGGTTCTGACAATGAACTACATAGACCCGTGATGATTCACCGTGCACCCTTCGGTTCGATGGAACGTTTTATCGCCATTTTATTGGAACACACCGCCGGAAATTTCCCGCTTTGGTTAATGCCTGAACAAGCTATTATCCTGTCTTTGAGTGAGAAATATGAAAATTATGCGAAAAAAGTTTTGAATCTGTTAGAAAATCACGAAATTCGCGCCCTAATTGACAACCGAAACGAAACAATCGGGAAGAAAATTAGGGATGCAGAGATGCAAAAAATGCCGTTCATGCTGATTGTAGGTGAGGATGAAGAACAAAACGGAACAATCGCTGTACGCCGTCACGGACAAGAAGGAAGAGGGAACAACAGCATGACCATTGACCAATTTGCCTTGTTAGTTCAAGAAGAAATCGACAAAACATTAAAAGTATTCAACGTTTAACTGCTTGTTTATCAGGCCTAACACACTAAAGTCATAGCAATACGTAGCAACAAGGGGTATCAACCCAGAGTAGAAAAAAAAGACGCGCACCGCATTAATAATTTAATTCGCGTGCCCGAGGTTAGACTTGTGGGGGAAAATATTGAGCCAGGAGTTTTTAAATTAGCCGAAGCTCTGAGACTCGCCGACGAATTTGAATTAGACTTGGTTGAAATTTCACCCAACGCCGAACCGCCGGTTTGCAAAATCATGGATTATAAGAAATTCGTGTATGAGCAAAAGAAACGCGAGAAAGCCTTGAAAGCAAAATCGACGCAGGTGGTCATCAAAGAAATTCGATTTGGACCGCAAACGGATGAACATGATTACGAGTTTAAACGAAAAAACGCCGAGAAATTCCTCAAAGAAGGATCAAAATTGAAAGCGTTTGTGTTTTTTAAAGGACGTTCGATTATCTACAAAGACCAAGGACAAATTTTATTGTTGCGTTTGGCCACCGATTTGGAAGAGTTTGGAAAAGTAGAAGCGATGCCGGTATTAGAAGGAAAGCGAATGATTATTTTCATTGCGCCGAAGAAAAAGAAATAAGCCCCCTAGCCCCCAATGTGGGAATTAAGGAAAACATATAATGAGATTAGTAAAAGTAAGGTTCGTTTCGCTCGCGTACTACGCAATCTCAGAAAGATAGTAAGTAAGAATAAATCAAAAACTAGGAAAAAATGCCTAAAATGAAAACCAAATCTAGCGCCAAGAAACGTTTTAAAGTTACTGGTTCTGGAAAGATTAAAAGAAAACACGCTTTTAAAAGTCACATCCTGACTAAAAAGTCTAAAAAACGCAAATTAGCGTTGACACATTCAGCATTGGTACACAGTACCGATATGAAAAGTGTAAAACAACAATTACGAATTATCTAATTGTTCGTTAGGTTAAAAAACAATTTAATAACCTTGGAGTACGGCCTACAAAGTTCCTTTGATTCAATTCAGGACGCCTGCTACAAAAAAACAAAAAAATTATGCCAAGATCAGTAAATTCAGTTGCTAAAAGAGCAAGAAGAAAAAAGATAATGAAGCAAGCCAAAGGGTTCTTTGGCCGTCGTAAAAACGTTTGGACAGTGGCTAAAAATGCCGTGGAAAAAGCAATGGTTTACGCTTACCGCGACAGAAAGCAAAACAAAAGAAACTTCCGTGGTCTGTGGATTCAACGGATCAACGCTGGAGCTCGTTTGGAAGGAATGAGTTATTCACAATTCATGGGTAAAGTAAAAGCGCACAACATCGAATTGAACCGTAAAGTTCTTGCCGATTTAGCGATGAACCACCCAGAAGCTTTCAAAGCTGTACTTAATAAAGTAAAATAAACGTTTTATCAACTCGATTTTTACTCACTTACTATACAAAAACCCAGTCGAAAGATTGGGTTTTTTATTTGCTTAAATCACACAATAAGTTGTTGCTTTTAGTATTTTTACGCCCACTAAATTATTCCTTATGAAAACAACCTTTTATACATTAGTAGCCTTGGTATGTTCTATTGCCATTGCACAAGCACAGCTGAAACAAATTAGTCTAGACGACAGCGTTTTGCAACAAAACAGAGCATTTCGGGCCGATAAACTCACTGGCTTTCAGTGGATTCCAAACAGCAATTCCTACGTCTATTACACCGATTCTTGGACCAAAATGATGCAGGCCTCTGCCGCCAATACCAAAGCGGTAGAATGGGTAAGCTTGGCCGAATTAAATAAAGCCTTGTCCACCAACTTGAAAACATTTTTTGGGGTTAGTTGGATCGACGCCACACAGTTGTTGATCGCATCAGAGGGAGCCTATTACTCCTATTCGACGGCCAACAAAACTGGAAAATTGTTAGCCAAAACTAGCGACACAGCCGAAAACCAAACTTGGGATGCCGCCAAAAAGCAATTGGCATATACCGAAAAAAATAATTTATATGTGCTTACAGCTAGTCAAAAAACAATAGCGATTACAGCCGAAAGCAACCCGGCGATTGTATCGGGACAGTTTATTGCCCGCAACGAATTTGGAATCGAAAACGGAATTTTTTGGTCACCCAAATCAAGTTATCTGGCCTTTTACCAAAAAGACCAAAGCGAGGTGGCCGATTACCCCATTTTGGACATCACCACCACTCCGGGAACCTTGCAATCCATCAAATACCCGATGATTGGGCAAAAAAGCGAAAAACCGCGTTTGGGCATTTATAATTTTGCCACACAGCAAACCGTATTCATCAGTCCAAAAGGCCAAGCCGACGATTATTTGACCAACGTAACTTGGACCCCAGACGAAAAATACGTACTCATTGCCGAATTGAATCGCGGGCAAAACGACATGTCATTGAATGTATATGATGCAAGCACGGGTGCCTTTGTACGCACAGTGCTTCGCGAACAAAACAGCAAATGGGTAGAGCCCGAGCATGCGGCCTACTTCCCTTCGGCTGCCTCATCTAATTTTATTTGGTTTAGCGAACAAAGTGGATTTCAAAACTTATACTATTATTCAATCGAGGGTAAATTAATTAAACAACTTACCCAAAATAATTTTCCTGCACTCGAAATTTTGGGCAACAGCCTCGACGGCAACGAAATCTATTTCACGGCCACCGGCGAAAACCCACTCAATGTATTGGCCTACAAAGTCAATTTAAAAGGCAAACAAAGCCTGCTCACCAAAGAAGCGGGCGTGCATACGGTTGCCGTTTCTACTGATGGCAAATGGGTGTTTGACGAATACAGCAACCACACCACGCCTTCAAAATCATTGCTGATGGACGCCAAAGGAAACAGCAAGTTGATAGTAGAAAGCGCCAACAAATATGACGGGTATACCTTAGGATCAGCCGAAATCAAAACGATCAAAGCAGCCGATGGCACTACCGATCTGTATACTCGTTTAATTAAACCCAGTACCTTTGACCCCACAAAAAAATACCCCGTTTTGGTTTATGTTTACGGAGGACCGCATGCGCAAATGATCACAAATTCGTTTTTGGACGGCGCCAATTTGTGGATGTATTGGATGGCCGAACAAGGCTATTTGGTTTTTACAGTTGATAATCGCGGATCTGGAAATCGTGGTTTTGCCTTTGAAAATGTGATTCACCGCCACTTGGGTGTAAACGAAATGGACGACCAACTAAAAGGCGTTGACTATTTAAAATCATTGCCTTATGTAGATGCCAATCGCTTGGCCGTGCACGGCTGGAGCTATGGCGGATTTATGACCACCTCCTTGATGTTGCGCAAACCCGATGTATTTAAAGTAGCTGTGGCAGGTGGCCCGGTAACCGACTGGAATTATTACGAGGTGATGTACGGCGAACGATACATGGACACGCCGGCCGAAAACAAAGAAGGTTTTGATGAAGCCAGCACCTTGAATTACGTAAAAACCCTAAAAGGCAAATTGTTGCTCATTCACGGCACCTCTGACGATGTGGTGGTCATGCAAAACAACTTGGCCTTGATTAAGAAATTTGTCGAAGCCCAAAAACAAGTTGATTTTTTCCCCTACCCGATGCACAAACACAACGTGCAAGGAAAAGACAGAGTGCACCTCATGAAAAAGGTATTAGATTACGTAATCGAGAACAACAAGTAAATAAACACTTTAGAAAATAAAAAAACGCAGCCCTCGAGCTGCGTTTTTTATTTGGTTTAGACCATCCGGCGTTTGCGGGTATACACATAGCCCAAGGTAATTCCTGCGAGCAGTAACAAAGGCAGGTAATCGTCTATGGGAGCTACCCCAGGATCTCCTCCAGGGGCATCGGGGTTATTGGTGGAGGCGGCATTTTCTACATAACCGCCGTCCAATAATTGGCTGTCATCATCAATCACATCATAGGCATAGGTCGTTGTGGTGAAACCAATTAATGCGATAATTAATAGTGCTGTTTTATAAAGAGTAGTTTTCATCTTTCGCTTAGTTTTTGATAATCAATTTGCCTTGGTACATTACATTTTTGTCTTTCATGATGCGCAGCGCGTACCACGAATTGGGCAAGCCCGTGAGGGGAATCAAAACTTGCGAACTGTTGCTGTTGGTTATTTCATCTTGGCGCACCACCTGACCCAATACATTGATCAGTTCGTAGCTGCAACCTTCAAAGGTTCCGGTGGGTAAGGAAACGGTAACTTTACCGCCCGTGGCCGGATTTGGGTAAATGCTCAACTGCCCTTGTGTAGGTGTGTCTACCGCCAAAGCCGTGTTGGTAAACACAATTCTAAAGCGGTTCCCGCTGCTGGCCGATACCGTAGGATCTACATCAAACTCATAGTCTTGCACGCTGCCATCCAAATTGAGTGATTGGCTGGTTCCGGTATACAAATCTTGCAACCAGGCCTCTACCCCTACCATCGTAAATTCTTCGGTGTTGAGTTTGAGTTTGTAGTGCGCTTGTTGGGTGTTCCAAATTTTTACATTCAATTGATCAGTAGCATTAACCAACGGATAATGTTCAATAGACAAATTGGTGGTTCCACGCACAAAGGCAATGTTCTCGTAAGTATTGACCATTTTGGTTCCATCGGCCACATCAACCGCCGCATTGGCAGCATCATAGAAAGCGGCTATACAACCGTCTAGTGGCATCCACTCGGTACCGATTTGTTTGGCAAAGCCCAATCGAAATACCGAAGCGGCAATACTATTACTGTTTCTAAAAGTGTTCGAAATCGAACTGGATTTCATCGATTCGGTGAGCGTTAAAGTATCTGTGTTGGCTACAGCACGAACAAAGAAGGCTTGCCCGCTTTGAATAGCGGTTGTTGAGGAGCTATAACTTCCTGAAACATCAGAAAAAGTTCCACTGTTGATGCTTGCAGTGTAGTTTACATAAGCCCCATTGGTGCTTATAGCAGGATCCCACATCCAGATGTTGGTATACAAATTGTCTTGTGTATTCCCAGCCATTATAGCTGCAGGACTCAATGGACTGGCAAAAGGATTCCCCACTAAGGTATGGCGCGCACTGGTAACAGGGAAATTTACTGTACCTGTAATTAACTGACCAGTCGCTTTGAGCGTTGTGGCTGCTGATTGACCGTTGCCAATGTTATTGCTGCCATAACCTCCGGTAACAAAAACTAGGTAGGCTTTATTGCTGTCTGTAGCAAACAAATTGGTCGATTGGGTATTGGTCACATCTGCCCAACCCGAAGTGGTGTATTGTCTGATGTTATACCCAGGTCCAGTTGCCAAACCAGTTCCGCTTGGCCCCCATAATTCTACACCGGTATTGAAAGGAGAAACTGGTGTAGCACCTCCATTTTGCCAGGACGCATACAAAGAAGTATCACTTCCTTTGAGAGGCGCCGTCAACGCACGCCAAGCGCGTTTGGCGGGAATGTAACGTTCTACGGTGACGTTGGTCGCATTAGATAAAGTACCCGTAACTTGTCCGATGGCTGCCGTGCCGCTTGAAGTTGATTTTAGAATTACTGATTTTTCGCCAAAATCGGCGGTACCGGCTATGGTGAGGATCGCGTTGGGGTTGATGGTTAAGGTGGATGTGCCGCTGAGGGTGAGTGTACTACCAGAACCAAGTGTATGATTTACATCCATAACTGGCGAACCAGAAGAAATGGTAATGTTATCTGTGCTTAATGGAACACGAGATAGACTCCAATTGTTAGTATTGTTCCAGTTGCTGTCTCCTCCTATCCAGTTGTTTGTGGGGTATTCAATACCAAAAGCCGTCGCAGACGAACTTGCCGCTAGATAATTGGCATCTGCCGCAACGCTAGCTGTAACCGTGTAACTTCCCACATTGGTTGGGGCAGTAGGACTGGTTGCATAAACAGTAGGACTAACGCCTGAATAGTTATACGAAACTGCTCCGCTTGAGCCGGTAACAGTAAAGCTAGGTCCTTGAGCCGAACCCGAGTAAATTAAGCTGGTTGATCCGGTTACTGTAACAGAAGAAGATGCTTTGTTAATCACAAAACTATTGCTTGCTGTAACGCCACTAGCTGAATTGTAGTTGCTTGAAGCCGCTATGTCAGCTGTTACGGTATACGTCCCGGCATTGGTTTGCGAGGCAGCTCCACCTGTTGAAATATTGGAAACCGTTCCACCACCTGAGGCAGTTGCTGTTGCTGAATGTGTTAAACCGTCATAGGTTACTGGAGTATTGGTTACAGAAAGTGTTGGTGTTGCTTTGCCAACTGTGCTTGCTGCCATTGGTACATTCAAGGAAGTTGAACCAGATGAACAAACAATATTGCCTGAGTATGAACCAACAACTGCACTATTAGTCAATCTAACATTGATTGTGGTTGGACCAGTTGCAGATATACCAGATAATGTAGATGTATAAGTGCTATTTGATGATGGGTTATTAAACTCAAATCCGGATAATGCCGCAATAGAAATAGTTGTACTTAAATTAGAACCTGTCAATTCAAAACTAGTAGGCGAAGATGGCGTACCATAAGTTGTGCTTAAACTGGTTATTGGACCACCACCGCTTACGATTGAAGCACTACACGTTGGTAAACCTGACAAAACAACATCATCGATTCTATATTGAGTTGCAGTCCCTGAATTACGAAATCTAATTCTCAAGTTTGATGTAGAAGGTATAGTACCTGTAGCAGTTCTGAGATACCATGTTGCTGTTCCTGAACCTGTAGGTAAAGCAGTATAAGATAATGCGTTATAATTTGTTCCATCTGAACTTACTTCTACAATTAAGTCTGAACCAGTAGATGCTATAACACTTTTAAAAATACCAAACGATAATGATAAATTAGTATAAGTAGAAGTATTAATTGAAGCAATTTGAAAAACAAGGCCTCCTGTTGTTGTAAGGAAAACATTTCCTGTTCCACTTGCTCCAGAATAGCCAGAGGAACCTGTAGTATTACGAACATCTCCTGTACCCGTAAATTGTAAAACTCCATTATTTTGCCATCCAGTAAAAGATGCTATCGCAGTACCAGAAGCTCCAGCTCCAACACTTTCCGAAAAAATATTTGTAGTTATGCAAGCTGAATTCACCGTTCCACTCACTGCCACATTTACTGTACTAGCCGAAGTGCTGGTCAATGCCACATTACCAGAAGGTGCACCTGTAGCGGATGAAGTCATTCTTACATAAACAACTTTTGAAACTGCACCACTCGCTTGGGTTAAAGTTTGAGTAGCAGCATAAACACCTACACCACCTGCAGTTTGAGAAACCTCAAAACCGGTTGGAGCTGTCACTGTAATATCCGCAAGTAAATTGCTTCCCGAAACGGTAAATGCTTGATAAGTTGAGGCTGTGCCTGAGGTAGATGTAAATGCAGCAAGTGCAGCTGGAGTTGCAGTTATAACAGGATTAGGATTTACTGTGAGTGCTTGCGTAACACTTGTTGCAGGATTGTAATTCCCGTTACCAGCTTGTGAGGCGGTAATCGTTGCTATTCCCACTCCCACAATGGTTACCGTGCTGCCGCTAACTGTGGCTACAGCTTCATTAGAACTTGAATAGGTAACAGTCAATCCAGAGGTAGCTGTAGTAGCAACACTGTAAGGGACATCGCTTAGAATTTTTGTGATTGGTGTTGTTAAAGCTGTAATCGTTTGATTGGCAATGGTAATAGTTCCTGTTAACCCTGTTGGCTGTGTCAAGCTATAATTTCCTGCATCTGCTCCACCTAAAGAAGATGTTGATGTAACATTTATCCCTGCTCCAACATTGGCAGAAGCAAAGGTACCTGTTCCATTGAGAGTGACAACATCACCTGAAATAATACCGTTAAGCGTACCTGTAATGGTAGCAGCAGTTGTACCATCATAGGTTTTAGTGGTTACAGAAGCAGTTGTAAGTGTTAAAGTAGCAGCTGTAATATTTGCCGTTAATCCGGTTGGTTGCAAAATAGAATAATTACCGCTTGGGGCTGTATAATCTATAACGGTAACAGATTTTCCGTTGGCCACATTTTTATCTGAAAATGTAGCACTTGGAGTTCCGGTTACTGAAAAAGTTTCACCGTTCACTAAACCTGAATATGAGGCAAGACCTGATATAGTAGCAGTAGTAGTTCGATCGTAAATTTTATTTGAAATAGAAACCCCTGTAATCGTTAATGCTTTTGGAGAAACTAAATTTCCAGATGCAGCAGTGGTAATATTTACTGAAGTGGCGCCAGTGCTAGATAAAACAATGTTTTGGCCATTATAGCTTCCGCTTACTGTAGCTGTGGCTGAAAGTCTAACACGAAGAGTTGCACTGGCAGTACCGCCAGATTGGGTAATTGTTCTGGTTGAACCCCAAGTTGAACCCCCATCAATTGAATACTCAAAACCAGTAACCGCTCCAACAGAAATATCTGTTGTTAAAGCAGATCCTGAAATTGAAAAGGTTTGAGACGCTGATGCTGTTCCGTAGGTTGTTGTAAAAGCAGTTGCGGTAGTACCGCCAATTATTGTTGGAGCAAGGAAAGCATCATCTTTACCCATAGCTACCGAAAATGATGTAGCTGTTGAAGAAGCTAGCGTATTGGCAGATGTAAATGTTTGTGAAGATTGAGTTGCGGCTGCCTGCACCCATGATGTGCCATTATACAAACCGTAATAAGGTTGAGTACCTCCATTAAAATTTGTAGCATTGTTTTCTTCTCCGGCATTATAAGAAATGGAACTTACCGTAATGTTCACATTGGTACTGCTGGTTCTGGTAGCCGACCATCTGCGATTGATTGTGCGTGTAACATCATTAGGGCTTAAACCTGAAATACTTCCATCTATCATGCGAAGTGAATAAACATCACTAGCTCCTGATTGACTAATTGTTATCGGGTTGTAAGCGCTATTTCCAATTGGGAAAGGAACCGCAGTACTTGTAGCTAATGTGCGAACAAGCATACCTGTATTGTTAGTAATAACGTAGTTAGCACTAGATGCACCTGTAATTGATGCTCCACTTGCTAACGTCAAATTAAATGTACTTAGAATAATATCTCCAGAGGTAAAAGTTAAATTTGTTCGAACTGTTACCGCTGCACCCAATGTAACCTGACTGTTATTTTGAAGAAACAAATAATCAAAACAATTGGTGGTACCACTTGCGTTTAAAGCACTACCCGAAATCGTTTGTGCGGTTCCGTTTAAGAACACGGCACGTGAGTTATGGGTAAAAGTCCCGTTGTTGGTAAAATTACCTGCCACATAAATGTCTCCACCCGAAGTAGATGATAACGTAAGACTTCCAGCATTGGTAACTGCACCTGCCACTGTTACTGCCGCGCTGGTACTGCCCATATTAAATGAACCAGTTCCATTTGTCGTTAACCCTCCACCTATTGTTACTGCTGCATTCAATCCATTGACGTTAAACGTTGCGCCGGTGTTAACGGTTAAAGTTCCGTTCATGGCACGAGCAGTACTGGAACCATTAACTATATCAAATGTTCCTGAATTGATGGTTACATTGTTTGGGTAACCAGCTGTTGTTCCAATAGTACCCACACCAGTAGCACTCCATTCTAAGAAACGACTGTAAGTTAGTCCATATTGCAATGTTGAGTTACTGGTATAGATAGGTGCGTTGGTTGATATATTACCCCCATTCAAGGCAAATATTCCATCAATTGTTGGAGTCGTTGTTAATGATAATACCCCAGAAGTTAAGGTTAAATTATTAAATATAATGGCACTTGAACCATTTACTGTTCCGGCATTGGCAAACACTACAGAACCTGTTCCTCTTGTAAAAGTCCCATTATTGGTTAATGTTCCGCCAGCGCTAATGTTTAAAGTTGCGGCTGCACTCCAACTTAAGGTTCCTCCGTTTACAAAGCTACCGGCTATGATAGAGCCGCCCGCACCACTAAATGTAAATACACCCGTACCAACAGTTGTAATCGCATTCGTTACCGTACCAATGGCAACTGTTGCACTTGCGGTAGCTGTTACGCCTGTATTAACAGTTATTGATGATATTGGCGAGTTTGTAAATGCTGCTGCAATGCTTAGATTGTGCGCTATGGTAACAGCAGTATTAGCTGTTGGTATTGCATCGCCTAACCAAGATGCTCCGTTATTCCAGTTGGTTGCTCCTGTCTTGGTTATAAATCCTAAATAAGTGAAACCTGCCAAAGAAGTTAAACCAGAAGGTGTAGTAACCGAAACGCTACCACTTGTACCTCCTGTTCCTACAACAGCAGTAATTTGATTAGCATTATCTATGGTAAAGGAAGCTGCGGCTGTTCCACCAAAAGAAACAGATGTGGCTCCTAAGAAATTAGTTCCTGTAATTACAATACTTGAACCGCTATATCCTGAGGTAGCAGAAAAAGATGTAATGCTTGGTGGTGTGGATGTTAATCCCTGGTCTTTACCTATGGCAATATAGGAACCTGCCGGAATGGTAGCAGGAAATTGGGCTGTGCCCGATGATGTAGCAGTTATAGAACCACCTAAGGTTGTTGCAACCTGTGACCAGGAAGTGCCATTATATAAGCCCATATAAGGAGTCGTACCAGCGTTGTAATTTGAGCCCACTTCTCCTGAATTATACTGTGCAACTACAGGCGTTAAATCGCTACCACCAGCAGTTCCTTCGGTGATATACCAGCTTCTTTGAACGGTAACGAGTGCATCATTTGCATTTGTAGGAGCTCCATCCGCTACTCGTATTCCATATGTATCCGATGTTCCGGCATTGGTAAAAGTAATTGGGTTATAGGCTGAATTACCCACAGGGAAGGTAACAGCAGAATTTGCTACCGTTCTTTTTAATTGTCCTGTGCTATTGGTAACGATATAATTTGATGAAGAAGCACTTGCAATAGCAGCTGCACCCATATTCAAATCAAAAGTTGAAAGTGTAATCTTACCTGAAGTTAAAGTCAAGGTATTTGTTACTGTTACTGAAGCTGCTAAAGTAACATTTGTTGCATTTATTATTAAATAAGGGAAACTGTTGGTTAAACCACTTCCATTAATGTTTGACCCGCCGAGTGTTTGCGTAGTTCCGTTTAAGAATAGTGCACGGCTGTTATGGGTAAATGTGCCATTGTTGGTGAAGTTTCCTGCAACATACAAATCTCCACTTGTTGCGTTTAGGGTCGCTCCACCTGATGCGACATTGAAGTTGCCTCCAATTCCTCTATTTGTTGTTGGAAAAGTTAATGTTGTTCCATTTTGTATAGTAACATTAAATGGAACACCAGAACCTGCTGTTGTGGCATTTCCAGTCCACTCATTACTGATGGCATATGTTCCTGTGTTATTATAAATTAATGTCGCACTACCGCTGTAGGTTGGTGCAGAATTAAAAAATCCACCACTATTTAACTGATTGGTACCGCTTATTGTAAGTATACTTGATGTTTGTGTAACTCCTGCGGCTGTAGCGAATGTTCCAGCAACTGTGCGGTTGGCAGAACTTAAGGTTAAACCTCCTTGTAATACTGAAACATTAAATGGACCGTTTGAGGTTGGCCAGAATACGTCAGTATTGCTAACCGAATAAGAGCTTGATGCATTGAAGTTTAATGTACCAGATGCACCGTAAACAAAGTTGGAACCTGTTGCCCAACCGCCGGTGTTAATTTGAAATGCACCATTCATAGTCATCGTACCACTGTTGGTATAGGTTGCAGCAGTTGATAATGTACCATTATTGGTTATGGTTCCGCTATTGGTAGAGGCCGTATTTACATTTACTGTGGTAGCAGCTGTTATAGTTAAAGTTTTGCTGGCATCCACCGTAAGTTTACCTACATCGGTTGTGCTTGCTGTACCGGTAACATCATGTGCAATGGTAACATTAGTAGTGGTTGCACTTGTTGGCACTGCATTTCCTAACCAGGTTGCAGCTGTGCTCCAGCCACCGGATTGGGTAGTAATATAACCTAAATTGGTGTAAGATTCAGTACTTGTAGCATTTCCGCCGGGGTTTTCAACATAAATTGTTCCGCCCAAATTAATGGCTGCAAAAGTTAGTGTAGTTGCACTTTGCGATACAATGGTAACCGAAGTTCCTCCACTACCACCTACTTTAACCACAGTTACAGAACCTAAACCGGTACCGTTAATGGTAATGGTATTTCCCACATATCCTGATGTGGTTGTACCCGGAGCAGAAGCAACTACCCCGCCACTGGCTGTGATGGTTGGTGCAGCTACATTGAATGCCCCTGTAGTACCAACTGCAAAATAATAAGTAGAGCCACTAGTAGGTAACGATGTTGTAAAGCCAGAAGCTGATACCGTAAATGGGTTAACTCCACTTGCTGCAGCACCACTGGATTGTTGAACCCAAGGGGAAGCATTCGGATATAAACCAATGAACTGCGGATTGGCAGTAGTACTATAACTTGCTCCTGCCCCATCGGCGGTGTTGAATTGTGCTGTTACAGCCAAGTTGCCAGCACCAGCTGTTCCTTCAGTTACTGCCCAATATCGGTTGACTGCTTTTGTAGCGTCTAATGCATTGGGCACAGTGCCATCTTTGGCTATTATGCCATACGTATCGCTGGTACCAGTATTGGTGATTGTAATAGGGTTGTACGCCGAGTTACCTACAGGAAAAGTGAAAGCGGTTGTAAGTGCTGTCCTTTTTAACTGACCAGTACTGCTTGTTTTCACATAAGTGCTGCTAGAACCACCTGAAATGGAACCTGAAGAAGCTATGGTTAAGTCATTAGCACCTAAATCAAGTGTGCCCGATGTTAATGTAAGCGTACCAATTGTTTTTGAATTAGAAAGTGTTACTCCGCCTGAGCTATTGTTTATTGTTAAATTGTTCGTAGGTGTGTTAGCGGTAGGCCATGCAGAATAATTCGTAACACCTAAAGAGGCAGGCTCCGAACCATTCACTGTAGTTTGTGCTACTCCTGCGCTATATGTTTCACTAAGTGAAGTTGGACCAGAACTTGTTAAATAATAAAATCTTCTGCCGATACCTCCTGAAGCCACATTGATTGTGCCTCCTGAATGAGTTAAAGATTGGGCACCGGTTCCTTTAAAATATACACCGGTTGATCCAGTAGTAAGAGTTTGAGTCCGTGCTAATTCACCACCCGAAACTGTTAAATTACCACCAATATATAATCTACCAACGTTGGCATTCGATGCACCACCTTTATTTAAATCAATCACACCTGTCCCACTGATACTAACATTCCCTGTTACACTTACTTCATGAGTATATGGCGTGTTTATATTATTGGATACTTCAAATGACCCTGCAGATATGCTTAAATTTCCTCCAATTGTAAAAGTAGTGCTACCGTTAACTAAATTTGGAATAAATCTACCCCCACTCTGAGTAAAGCTACCAGCAATTGACATTGTAGTAGTAGTGGTGACATAGCCGGTACCAGTACTAATAATACTTAATTCATTAGCAACCCCTATACCATCTATTGACCAACTACTTGTTTGATTCGTTGTATTAATTTGAACTTTGCCAAAAGTCTGGTTTAAATTTGTTGGAGCAGAACTCATAGCAGCATTATTTGAAATCTTTAAAATAGATGAGCTATTCCAAGTTGCACTAGGGATTGATCCTCCAGATGCTGTTATTGCATGGTCATACACACCAGTACTTCCAACTGATATAGTAGCCGAGGCATTTGGAGCTATCGTATATGAATTGACAGTCCTCTGCCATGTTCCATTAATAGTTAAGTCCGTACCTGCACCATTGGCTAATGTTACATCCGCTATGCCACCAGAATGAATAACTGTTCCGCCATTATCAATAGTTACTTCATCTATAGTTACTGCAGCGGTAATAGATACTGTATGACCATTTCTTATCGTTATTGCACCATCAGCACTTGTAGGTGTAGCAGTCGCTGCAACCCATGAGGTACCTCCATTTAAACTCATTTCCCAGGTCGCGTTTGCATTCCAGTTTCCATTGCCAGCAGATCTGAACTGTCTAGGTAAATTCGTAAAATAATAGTCATTCCCCACGACAAAAGGAGTATTGCTTATGGTGGATGTCATACTACTTGAAGTTGCAGTGTAAGGACCTGTTCCTGCAACGGTGGCTGAGGAAGTAGTGTATGAGCTAGTTATAAACCTTCCAGTTTGTACGGTACCTGTTCTTTGGAAATTTACTCCTTCTTGAGTTGTAGATGGCCACTGAAATTTAGTAGTGATATTATTGGATCCGGCTGTTCCTTCATTTAAGGTCCATTGTAGTGCTACGCCTGAAGTTGCATCTCCCGCAGGAGCATTGGTAATAGCTGATGCAACTCTTGCACTTAAGTTTTCGGCTGTTGAAGCTTGCGTAAGATAAGCGGGGGCATAAACCGTGGCTGTTCCTATTGGATAAGTAACTTCTGAATTTGCCACATTTCTGATTAAGTAACCGGTATTGTCAGTAACAATATAGTTTGTAGAAGTTGCATTGGTTATACTCGCAGAAGAACCCAGCGTTAGGTTATTGGCTCCCAGAGTTAGTTTACCACTGGTTAAATCTAAATTAGTATTTACCGTAACAGCTGAGGATGCCTGGAGTGTAACACCTGCGGAATTGTTTAATTTAAGATAATCAAATGTTGTCGCTCCGGTTAATGTCTGTGCACTGCTGCCACCAAACGTAACTTGTCGGGTATTAGGAGTAAATGTTGAACCTGCATTTTTTGTCCAATTTCCATTTACATTCAAATCACCTCCTACACTGCCTGAAAGCGCAAGCGTACCTGATGTTCCACCTCCAATTGTTACATTACCGTTTACAGTTAATGCGGCAGTCATTGCAGTGGATGCCATGGTTAAAGTACATCCGTCATTAATCAATAAATTTCCTCCTATTTGTCGTGCTGTTGATGCACCACCATTTCCTAAATCAACCGTAGTACTGTTCGATATCGTTACACTATTAGGATATCCTGCACCACTGGTAGCACTCCACTCAACGCCTCTTCCGAAAGTTCCTGTTGTATTATATACAAGTGTTGATGATGCGCCGTATGTTGGCGGATTCGTATTTACATAACCATTGGAGTTCAGTTGTAAATTACCGTTGATGTTGGTTGCGCTACTGGTAAAATCAACCCCACCTGAGAGTGTAACTGATGAATTAGTTCCAAAAGTTCTTGCCGTATTTGTTCCACTGACTAAACCTGCACCTAAAAAGTTTACAGTACCTGCGGTACTTGTTCCGTCTATTGATGTCGTAGAAGTATTATTCATTACAACTTTTCCGGCAGTACCGCCAATACCTCTGCCACCAACGTTAAGAGTATTGGTACCCAATGCTACAGTTGAAGTGTTAGTCAAGGTTAAGGAACCTGAAAAAGAAGAGGTCCCTGTTAGCGTTCCTACTGCGGTGCTGCTGATACTGATATCACCATAATCGCCGCTGATATTTCCGTTTGCTGATAAAGTTAAATCACTGATAGCAGTTCCTCCACCATTGGCTGCACTGGTATTCTGACTTCTGAAAGTAGTAGGATTGACACCTGATTTATAAACCGGGAAACTTCCAAAGTATCCAGCAAAGGTAGGCGTGCTTGAAGCAGCAACTGCTGTACCCGGAGCATTAGCGAATATACCATTTGCATAACCCATCCACATGGTTACATACAGGGAGGCAGGATTCCCTAAATCTTTTAATGCAATTCGTACTTCACGCGCGGTGCTACTGGTGCTTACAGTGGGCGTTACCCCTGCAGTTGCCCAACTACCATTAAATTTATTTAATGGATCTGTATAACTCTGTTCGGTTATAGTTGAATAATCTGCATTAAATGGCAAAGTTGGTGTTACACCATTATGATTCTTACCGGTTGTAGAACCGTTTCCACTTGCTGGCGTACTTCGAGGATCTGCATCAATATAAGCTGCAAAATTATCTCCGCTGCCAAAAGTACCTGAAGTACGGAAAGCAGCTAAATATAAATAAGTAGCATCATAAGTCATGTAATAATCTACATTATTTGCGCCAGCTGCAGTAAATTTTTCGCCCGCATAGAAATCACTTGGAGAGCCAGTGAAGGTTACTGAGTGATTACCTCCAGGAGCAAAAGTTGGAGTAAAACTCAAATCATCCCAACCCAAGTTATCAGAACTTGATCCCCCTGCATGAATAAAACGAACGAATATGTATTGACCATTTGCAATAGACAAACCTGTTACCGTTTGTGTCATAGCGGCCCCAGTTGAAACATTAGTAGTAGCATCACTAAAGGTTAAGCTGTTAAGTGCATTTGTTAAAGCTCCTGTTGCAGGATTAGTAATCGTTCCGCTATTAGAATAAGACACTGTTACTGTAGGAGAAGAAGAAGCTGACTTCCACATTCTCGCTGTAAAAGCTAAGGTAAATCCGGTCAAGGTAGAACCAGAATTATTTTGCAACAACCAAGTAGCATTACCATTAGACGCAGAACCACTTCCTAAAAATGAAATATTACCATTGCCATACCAGCCACCAGCAGTGCCTGTGGTTTGAGTAGTTCCGCCGAAATTGGAACCGCCAGTGTATGACATTGTCCAATTCGTTGGTGCTGAGGCTCCAGCCGAAGCAGTCAAAGCATCTGTTACTGCAGATGAACTCGTAATGCTTGCCTGCCCCCACCCGCTCTGCGCTAACAACCCAAAAAGTAAAAAAAGAAGTCCCGTGCGGGCGTGGTGTGAAATAAAATTTTTCATCTTGTATATTGGTTTAATAATAAAAGTTTAAACGAAATCGTTTTAGGTTTTAAAAATATAAAAAAAACAAAAAGAAAGAATTGAAATCGATTTACGCAAACGTTTTCGTGTTAATAAATAAAGCCAATTGTTTATTAATCAATTGGCTAGTTATAGGAGAAAGGTGAAATTTTGTTTAGGTCTTCTGCTTTTTCTTCTTGGCAGCCGGAAACAAAACATTGTTCAAAATGAGACGAAATCCCGGGGAGTTGGGATGCAAATCGAGCACGGTGGGTTCGTCGCCCACGCGGTGCTGGTAATCTTCTGGATCGTGTCCGCCGTAGAAGGTAAAAAATCCTTTTCCTTTTTGGCCGTGTATGTAACGCGCCTCTTCGTTGAGTTCGTTTTCGCCCAATACCAAGACCGAAGATTTGAGTAAAGACCGTTCAAAAGCCGTGGTTTGTCCCATGAAGCCTTTGATGAGTTGGGTGTGATTTTGGCACAACATGCTGGGAATCACGTCCCATTTGGCCGAGAAATCCATGAGGGTAAAATAATCTTTTTCAAAAGGAATAATCCGTTTTTCGGTCATGTCGATGTCAGAAAACTCATAGTGATCCGGGCGCCTGTCTAAGATAAAATCCTTGAAGGCAAAACTTTTGTTATAATCAATTTTGGCTTGGTAGTTGGGGTCGCTTTCGTCGCCGTCAAACATGGGCTCACAAATATCTACCCCCTCTGCCGCCAAGGCAATATCAAAACTGTCGGTGGCCGAGCACATGGCAAACATGAAGCCGCCGCCAATTACAAAATCGCGAATTTTTTGAGCCACGGCCAATTTTTCTTCCGAGACTTTGGCATAGCCCAGTTGTGCGGCCAAGGCTTCGGCCTCTTTCTTTTGTTCGATGTACCAGGGCGCATTGCGGTAGGCCCCATAGAATTTTCCGTATTGGCCCGAAAAATCTTCGTGGTGCAAATGCAGCCAATCGTACAACAGCAATTGGTCAGACAGCACCTCAGCATCATATATTGGAGTAAACGGAATTTCGGCATAGGTGAGCACCATGGTTACCGCATCGTCCCAAGGCTGTTTGCCTTTGGGTGTATACACGGCCACTTTGGGGGCTTTTTCGAGCACCACGGTTTCCATGTTTTGCGAAGGACTCGAAATTTCTTCCAAAATCTGGTTGGCTTCGGCATCAGACAAGAGCTCAAAACTCACCCCGCGAATTTGGCATTCTTTGCGAATATCGGGTGAATCGGGCAACAAGAATGATCCGCCGCGGTAATTGAGCAACCAACTGGCTTTGTATTGTTTGTCCAAACACCAATAAGTTATCCCGTAGGCCTTGAGGTGATTCTTTTGCGAGGTCTCGTCCATGGGCAACAAGATGAAGTTGGCCTTTGCGGACAAGGAGATGAGCAAGAGAAAAAGGAATAGTGAATTTTTGTTGAACATAGGTTTGGAGATGAGAAACTAGTAGACTGAGAGATTAGAGATTAGAGATTTATAACTGATTTTCTACATCCATTCTTTCGTGCAGTATTCTTATAATTTCTAATTCAGTTGATTGGTTTATTCGGTAAAAAATGAAATGTGATTTTACTTTTGTTCGCCAATATCCTGTTCTAATGTGATCGAAATTGAAACCAGAGTTTGGCTTTAAGCAAAGGTATTCCATTTCATCAATCAGCAAATTAAGATACCGGTCGGCTTGATCTACCGACCAATTTTTAAGGGTATAAAGCCAAATGTGTTCTAAATCATTTTGGGCTTCTTTACTTACTTTATAGTTCATTCTTGAGCTGTCTATCTTTCAAGCTCTTCAAAAATGACTCCCGATTAAAATCTTTTACAAAACCCGATTTTTCTCCTTTAATCAGTTCATTGATGAGCTGTGCTTTTTTGGTTTCTTCCTGTTCAAATAGGCGCAAAGCCGCTCGAACAACTTCACTGGCCGAAGAAAACTTTCCGGTATTGACTTGTCCGTTAATAAACGAATCAAAATAGTCGCCGAGTAAAATGGAGGTATTTTTTGCCATACTGTAATTTTTTATTTCAAAAATACCAATTTATGGTATATCACAAAACGGAACTTTCGTTTTTTTTAGTGCTAATCGCTAAAACGGCACTTCGCTGTCGTCAAACGAATTCATGGCACTGCCAAAAGCTTCATTGGCCGAAGGCAGATTCTTGGTCGTAAACGGATTGTCGTCGCGGTTCATCTTGGAGGGCAAATCGTCATACGCACCGCCAAATTCATCCAAGTTGTCAAATTTACCCAAATTGCCCACAAACTTCAATCGGATATTTTCGAGCGAACCGTTCCGGTGTTTGGCAATGATAAACTCGGCTTGGCCGGCAGTAGGCGTGGCGCCTTCGTCATCCCATTCGTCAATTTTATAGTATTCGGGACGGTAAATAAACGACACGATATCGGCATCTTGCTCAATCGCTCCCGACTCCCTCAAATCTGATAATAAAGGGCGTTTGCTGGTTCCGCGGGTTTCGACCGCACGCGACAACTGCGACAAAGCAATTACCGGCACGCTCAATTCTTTGGCCAAGGCTTTCAGGTTTCGGGAAATGGTCGAGATTTCTTGCTCCCGGTTCCCTCCTCCTTTGCCGTTGCTTCCGCCGGCGGTCATCAGCTGCAAATAATCGACGACAATCAATTTGATGCCGTGTTGCGAAGCTAATCGACGGGACTTGGCCCGCAAATCAAAAATCGAAAGCGAAGGCGTATCGTCTATAAATAAAGGGGCTTTTTCTAAATTTTTTACCTTGATGCTCAGCTGCTCCCACTCGTGTTTTTCTAATTTTCCGGTTCTGAGTTTCTCGGATGACAAACCGGTTTCTGACGAAATTAAACGGGTGATGAGCTGCACCGAAGACATCTCTAAGGAGAACAAGGCCACCGGATGTCCATAATCAATGGCAATGTTTCTGGCCATCGACAATACAAAAGCGGTTTTACCCATACCCGGACGCGCCGCAATAATAATTAAATCAGAAGGCTGCCAGCCCGAGGTGATTTTATCGAGTTTTTCAAAGCCAGTCGCAATTCCGCTCAAGCCTTCTTTGCTGGCAATTTCTTCGATGCGTTTTTTGGCTTGTAAGACCAAACTTTGCGCCGTCTCTGAGCTGCGTTTTATATTTCCTTGGGTTACTTCGTACAAGCGCGATTCGGCTTTGTCGAGCAAATCAAATACGTCGGTGGTTTCGTCGTAGGATTCTTCGATGATCTCGGACGAAATTTTAATCAAACTGCGCTGAATGTATTTCTGTAAAATAATTCGAGAGTGAAACTCAATGTGCGCCGAAGATGATATTTTTTGGGTGAGTTGTATTAAATAGTAATCGCCTCCGGCCAATTCTAAGGTGCCGTTTTTGCGCAATTGTGCCGAAACGGTGAGCAAATCGATGGGTTGTGTATCGGTAAACAATTGCACAATCGCTTCAAAAATATGGCGGTGCCCGTCTTTATAAAACGCATCGGGTTGTAGGATATCAATTACATCATCAACCCCTTTTTTATCAATCATCATCGCACCCAGCACGGCTTCTTCTAGGTCCAAAACCTGTGGAGGCAATTTTCCTTTTTCGAGATTTATTATTGACGTTTTTTCGAGTCGTTGCGGGTTGGTGTTTCGTGCATTTTCCATAAGGCTAAAATAGGCATTAAAAAGGCAAAGGGAGAAAGTAGTTATAAAAGGCGGCTGTTCATAAACTGGCTATTTTTGTTTATAAGTCAAAAAAAATCCGAAGCAGTTACGTTTCGGATTTGTTTTTTTGGGCTATTGCTGATTCTTACTCATTGAATTCACCCATTTTACTGTATTTATCCATTCGTTGCGCTACCAATTCGGTTGTTGATAAATCTTTTAATTCGTTGTATCCTTTCATGATGTACTGCTGTACGGTTTTGAAAGTCGTCTCGCGATCGTAATGCGCACCACCCAAGGGTTCTGGAATTATGTCGTCGACCAATTTTTGTTTTTTCATATCCGACGAGGTCAATTTTAAGGCGTCGGCGGCTTGTTCTTTGTATTCCCAACTTTTCCATAAAATAGACGAACAAGATTCGGGTGAAATTACCGAATACCAGGTATTTTCCATCATGTACACGCGGTCGCCCACGCCTATACCCAAGGCACCTCCTGAGGCTCCTTCGCCCACAATCACTGCAATAATTGGTGTTTTCAAGCGAACCATTTCGAAGATATTGCGCGCAATGGCTTCTCCTTGTCCACGTTCTTCGGCCTCCAAACCAGGATAGGCTCCGGGAGTGTCTATTAAAGTTAATACGGGAATGTTAAATTTCTCGGCCATTTTCATCAAACGCAAAGCCTTGCGGTAGCCTTCGGGGTTGGCCATCCCGAAGTTTCGGTACTGACGAGTTTTGGTATTGTATCCTTTTTGTTGACCTACAATCATAAACGATTGGCCGTCAATTTTTCCTAAACCACCAACCATGGCTTTGTCGTCTTTAAAGTTACGATCGCCAAATAATTCGAGGAAGGTATCGCCGCACAAGGCATTGATGTGGTCCATGGTATAAGGACGATTGGGGTGACGCGACAATTGCACACGTTGCCAAGCGGTAAGGTTCTTGTAGATTTTACGTTTGGTTTCTTCTAACTTTTTTTCGATTTGCTTGCAAGTAGTCGTAACGTCTACGTCTGATTCTTGGCCAATAATCTCGCATTTGTCTAACTGGTCTTCCAGTTCTTTTATCGGAAGCTCAAAATCTAAATATTCCATAGGATTTGTGCGTAAGTGTTATTTTTTGGAAGGGCAAATATAAAATTTTATCTAGTTATACTCCTATTTTTTTACGCTAAGTTTACCTTGACTTAACCCCAAGTTTTGTTATTTTTTTATTTTTTTCACAACCGCATTCCCCACTACCGTAAGCAAAATGAGACTGGCTCCAAGGTAAAATGGGCCACTCATTTTTTCTTTGTCATCAAAAATTAGCAAGGCCAAAATGATGCCGTATATGGGCTCTAAATTGATGGTGAGCATGACCGTAAAGGGCGATAAATACTGCATGATTTTTACCGAATTGATCAAGGCATAAGCCGTGCAAATAGAGCTCAAAATCCCTAAATACAACCAATCCGATCCAGATATAGAAAAGAAGGTTGGAGTGAAAGCACGGCTAACCCAAAGCAACAACGAGAAAAAACCCACGCCGCCCATGAGTTCATAAAACGCAATAACAGGAGCCTCGTGTTTTTGTACAAATTTGCTGTTAATCACGGCAAACAAAGCCGAAAGAAAAGCCGAGACTAAGGCCAATGCAATCCCCAATTTATATTGCAGTTCAACTTCAAAAATAATCACCAATCCCACGATTACAAGAAGCCCAAAGAACACCTCGTACCAAACGATTTTCTTTTTTTGGAGCAGCGGTTCTAATAAGGATGTAAAGAAAGCTCCGGTTGATAAACACGCCAAGGTAACCGAAATATTAGACACTTTGATGGCTTTAAAAAACGTGAACCAATGCAAGGCAATGATGCAACCCGCCACCAAAAACCGTGCGATTACTTGTGGAGAAAGCAAAAAGGGAATTTTTTTATAAACCAAATAAATCCCGATCATGGCTGCCGCCAAACTCATCCGAAACCAAACCAAAGGCAAGGCATCGAGCGAAATTAAAGCGCCCAATATGGCTGTAAAACCCCAAATAAACACAATGAGATGTAAATGCAGGTAACTTCTGTAGTTATCGTTTGGCATTGCGCAATAAATAAACGGCCAGTATCCCAAAAAGCAAGTTGGGAATCCAAACCGAAATAATGGGGGGAATACTCGATTTCTCGGCCAAAACCCCAAATATTTTATCCAAGAACACAAAGGAGAATGCCAGCAAGATGCCGATGGCCAAGTTCATTCCCATGCCGCCACGGCGTTTCATCGAAGAAACTGCTACCGCAATGATGGTAAGAATAAAGGCCGAAATGGGAATGCTGTATTTTTTGTACAACACCACCAAATACACATTGATGTTGGCATTACCTCTCTTTTTTTCTCGGTCAATAAAGTGAATTAAATCGCCGTATTTTAAGGTTTCAGCCACATAGATCGTAGGGGTTAAATCTTCTAAATCGAAGGTGAATTTGGCATCCTTTTTGTCGGCGCGTTCGATCACATCATCATAGGGCCCAACCGTCCTTTTTACATACCCAAATAAAGTATAGGTACTGTCTTTCGGATTAAACTTAATGCGGTTGGCGGTGATTTTATAGTCGAGTTGGTCGCCGTTAAATTTTTCGAACGAGAAATTAAAAGCCGTTTTAGAGAGCGTATTAAAATTGCTCACGTAAATAAATTCATCGGCACTAATTTGTCGGTACACATCGGTTTCGTCGCGCATTTCTTCGCGTCCGCCGCCTATTAAGTAGGTATACCGAAAGTTATTGTAGACTTCATTGGCCTTGGGCGCCAAATACAAACCCATAATTAATGCCCCAATAGACACCAAGGTTGCGCCTATAATATACGGCCGTAAAAAGCGATTGAACGAAATGCCCGAACTCAAAATCGCAATGATCTCGGTGTTGTTGGCCAATTTGGAGGTGAACCAAATGATCGACAAAAACAAGAAAATCGGAAACAGAAAATTGGCAAAATGTATGGTGAAATAAAAGTAATAATTGGCGATTTCCCCAAAAGGCACCTTGTTTTCGAGCATTTTATTGACCTTTTCAGAAATGTCAATCACAATCCCGATTGGAATAAACAGCAACAACATTACGGTAAACGTAACGAGGTACCTGCGTAAAATGTATTTGTCAATGATTGTTAGCATGCCTTATAATCGGGGGCTCATTTGTTTCACCATGGTTTCTTTCCAGGTTCTAAAATCTCCGGCTAAGATATGTTTTCTCGCTTCACGAACCAACCACATATAAAATCCTAAATTGTGAATCGTGGCGATTTGTTTGCCCAAGTATTCGTTGGCCGCAAAGAGGTGTCGCAAATAGGCTTTCGAATATTCGCGGTCTACAAAGGTGATGCCCATTTCGTCTACAGGCGAAAAATCGGCTTCCCACTTTTTATTCTTGATGTTGATGGTGCCGTGTGCTGTAAACAACATGCCGTTTCGGGCGTTGCGCGTGGGCATTACACAGTCAAACATATCTACGCCCAAGGCGATGTTTTCTAAAATATTGATTGGCGTTCCCACACCCATCAAATAACGGGGTTTGTCTTCGGGCAAAATGCTGCACACCACATCGGTCATCGCATACATTTCCTCAGCCGGCTCCCCTACCGAAAGACCGCCAATTGCATTGCCTTGTTGGCCCGAATTGGCAATGTACTCGGCCGATTGCATGCGCAAATCTTTGTAGGTACTTCCCTGTACAATTGGGAAAAACGTTTGTTCATACCCATATTTTACCGGTACTTTCTCCAAGTGGTTGATGCAACGATCCAACCAACGGTGTGTCATGTGCATCGAGCGTTGGGCGTAGCGGTAATCGCAAGGATAAGGCGTACATTCGTCAAAGGCCATGATGATGTCGGCTCCAATGGTACGCTGAATTTCCATGACATTTTCGGGTGTAAAAAAATGAAGAGAGCCGTCTATGTGCGACTTGAACTTTACCCCTTCTTCCTTGATTTTTCGATTGGCCGACAGCGAATACACTTGGTAGCCGCCCGAATCGGTCAGGATGTTTCGATCCCAATTCATGAATTTGTGCAAGCCACCCGCCTGTTCCAAAATGGCCGTTTGCGGACGCAAATACAAATGGTAGGTGTTCCCTAAAATAATATCCGGATTAATTTCTTCTTTGAGTTCGCGCTGGTGCACGCCTTTCACCGAAGCCACCGTTCCCACGGGCATAAAAATGGGCGTTTCAATCGTCCCATGATCGGTGGTGATGGTTCCGGCACGGGCTTTAGACTGCGGATCTGTATGGAGCAACTCAAATTTCATAATCGTATTTTTTGCGTGGGCAAAGATAACCGAATTCCAAAAAGCAGCGGGATAATTTATATTTTATTTGGGGCGTGCCCACAAGGGTCAGGCTATCCGTTTTTATCTTTTTTCGCTGCCGCTCCAAAAGGATAACCACTGCTATCCTTCACGCAAAACTGGAGGCAATGAACAGGAATTTAAATGCATTCTAAAATAGCCCCGACTATCATTTGGTGTAATTTTTAGTTTAAATTTGATACCCAATAAAACACCTTTCTCATGAACGAATACTCCTACCAAGAACAACACCTCAAAAGCTCCGATTTTATCACCGATATCGTCATTGGCATGAGCGACGGCCTTACCGTACCTTTTGCCTTGGCTGCCGGATTAAGTGGCGCCGTCGATTCGAATGGCATTGTAATTACCGCCGGAATTGCCGAGATTGTAGCGGGTTGTATCGCCATGGGCTTGGGCGGGTATTTGGCCGGAAAAACCGAACAAGAACATTACGAAAGCGAACTCAAACGGGAACACTATGAAGTAGATAACTACCACCAAAAAGAAATCGACGAGGTCAAAGAAATCTTCGCCGATTACGGCATCGACGAAGCAGGACAAACCTTATTGGCCAACCAACTCGCCAAAGACAAAACAAAATGGGTCGATTTTATGATGAAATTTGAATTAGGCCTCGAACAACCCCATCCCAAACGCGCCCGAAACAGTGCCTTGACCATTGGCGTTTCTTATTTTATTGGCGGCTTGTTGCCGCTCACCGCCTACTTCATGTCCGAGACGCCTTTTGAAGGATTGATCTTATCGTCCATCATTACCATTTTGAGTCTGTTTGTTTTTGGCTACTTCAAAAGCAAAGTGACTGGACAACCTCCCATTTGGGGCGCCTTCAAGGTTACCGCCGTGGGCGTAATTGCGGCAGCCGCAGCCTTTAGTATTGCCAAAATGATTGGATAATACCGCAACGCGCTTCGGCGCGTTTTTTTTATAACTTTTAATAACTTTTGAAAAACGAACAAAATAGGGTGCCAAAACTATAAGTATCTTTGGCCCGTCTAACATTACAACACTAAACAATGCCAAACACCACACAACTCAACGATTTTACCACCCAAGTGCGCCGAGACATTTTGCGCATGGTACACGCCGTCAATTCGGGACATCCCGGAGGTTCTTTAGGCTGTGCCGAATTTTTAGTTTCACTCTACCAAAACATCTTAGTACGCAAACCCGGCTTCAGTATGGACGGCATAGGCGAAGATGTTTTTTTCTTGTCCAACGGACACATCTCCCCTGTTTTTTACAGCGTATTGGCCCGCAGCGGGTATTTTCCAGTAGCCGAATTGGCCACGTTTCGAAAAATCAACACGCGTTTGCAAGGACACCCCACCACGCACGACGGTTTACCTGGAATTCGCATGGCATCTGGTTCTTTGGGACAAGGTTTATCGGTAGCGATTGGTGCGGCCCAAGCCAAAAAATTAAATCACGACGCACACACTATCTATTGTTTGTTGGGCGATGGCGAATTGCAAGAAGGACAAAACTGGGAAGCCATCATGTATGCCTCGGCCAAAAAAGTAGACAACTTGATTGCCACCATCGATTTGAATGGCAAACAAATTGACGGAACCACCGAAGAAGTATTATGCATGGGCAGCCTGAAAGCCAAATTCGAAGCCTTTGATTGGCAGGTACTCGAAATCAAACAAGGAAACGACATCGACGCTATTCTTGCTGGCATGCAGACCGCCAAAAGTTTATTGGGCAACGGCAAACCCGTTTGTGTCTTGTTGCATACCGAAATGGGGAACGGCGTAGATTATATGATGCACACCCACGCATGGCACGGAAAAGCACCCAATGATGCGCAACTCGAAGCAGCATTGGCTCAAAATCCAGCCACTTTAGGCGACTATTAATCACTCAGCACGACACACACATGAAAAAATATACCAACACAGGAAGTAAAGATACCCGTTCCGGATTTGGCGCAGGAATGACCGAATTGGGTCAAACAAACGAACAAGTAGTAGCCCTTTGTGCCGATTTGATTGGCTCCTTAAAATTTGACGATTTCAAAAAGAATCACCCGGAGCGTTTCTTTCAAATAGGCATCGCCGAAGCCAACATGATTGGCATTGCAGCCGGATTGACCATCGGCGGGAAAATTCCATTTACTGGAACTTTTGCCAACTTTTCTACCGGTAGAGTCTACGATCAGATTCGTCAATCGGTGGCCTATGCCGATAAAAACGTAAAAATTTGTGCCTCGCATGCCGGTTTAACCCTCGGAGAAGATGGCGCCACACACCAAATACTAGAAGACATTGGCCTCATGAAAATGTTGCCCGGCATGACGGTAATCAATACCTGCGATTACAACCAAACCAAAGCGGCCACCTTGGCCATTGCCGATCACCATGGTCCTGTGTATTTGCGTTTTGGCCGCCCGGTAGTGCCCAACTTTATGCCGGCTGACGAAGCTTTCGTAATTGGGAAAGCCATCGTGTTGCAAGAAGGAACCGACGTGACGATTGTGGCCACCGGACATTTGGTTTGGGAAGCCTTAGTCGCTGCCGAAGCCTTGGCCGAAAAAGGCATTTCAGCCGAAGTGATCAATATACACACCATTAAACCGCTCGACGCAGCCGCCATCTTGAAATCGGTGCAAAAAACCGGTTGTGTGGTGACCGCCGAAGAGCACAACATTCTAGGTGGTTTGGGCGAAAGCGTTTCAAGTTGCTTGGTACAAAACCACTTAGTACCTCAAGAATTTGTAGCCGTGAACGACAGTTTTGGCGAAAGCGGTACTCCCGAACAATTGATGGAAAAATACGGCTTGAACAGCGCCGCGATTGTTGAAAAAGCAGAAAAAGTGATCGCTCGTAAGTAGTTTTTATTTTGATGATATTATAAAATCCTCAATTGCTTGGGGATTTTTTTTGTTTATTTCTAAAACGGCAAAGACGTTTGACGAGTTGTAAGCAATGTTTTTATACGTTTACGTCTACAATATGAAGAAACAAAACTTAGTATAGCCACCCTAGATTGGGTGCATACTAGAAATTTAATAGCGCATATAAACGAATTATGCGTCAGCTATGAAAAAATTAACTACAAAAGAATAAAATTAGAAATCGAATTAAACTAAAATATTATGGTGAAGAAAATCTTAATGTTATTTGTACTCGCAACTTTATGTTTGAACTGTAGCGGAAATGACGAAAAACAAAATTTAGAGATTAACGTAACTGGAAAAATTACAAACCAAAATAATGATGGTGTTGGAAATGTTACAATTTATGTGGAACGTGGAAAAATTGGAAACTATGCCGCAACTGTATATGAACAATATGAAACTATAATAACAAATTCATCTGGAAATTACAGTTATTTAGTAAAAAATGACACATATAATTATAAAATATGCTGTGGAGTTCCATCTGGGTATTCAATTGTAGGCGAAGGTTGTACAAAAGTAAATCAAAGTATTGTGAATAGCCATACAGTACCAAATAGTATAAATTTCAAATTGACTCAATAAAAGAAATATAATAAAATTTAACCCGAATATTTTGCCCCGCTACCGCGCGAAATGAAATTCGACGAAGTCAATCCCTTCGCGTGGTAGCGGGGGTTATTAAGTAATCGCAAAAAAAATCACAGTGAGATTGAAACTTACGTGAAAATATTTTATTTTTACACGTAAAATAATATATCATGAATACTAAGCTCACTTTAAACCTAGACACGGAAGTTATTTATGAAGCTAAATCCTATGCGAAAAGTCATAAGGTTAGTTTATCCAAATTGATTGAAAATTACCTAAATTCACTAACCAGAGAATCAAAGAAGCAAACTTCTGTAAGCCCACTTGTAGAAAGCCTGACTGGAATTATCCCAAATGATTTTGACGAAAGAAAAGAATACAGATATTATATTGATAAAAAGTATTCATAATGGAGAAAGTATTTGTAGATACTAATATTGTTATCGATCTTTTAGCCAAACGCGAACCATTTTACAAAGATGCTCAAGACTTATTTACATTAAGCGACAAAAAGGAAATTATACTTCAAATTTCTTCTTTAACTTTTGCTAATGCATATTATTCTATTGTAAAGCATTACAAAGCTGTGGATGCAAAAAAATATTTGTTGAAATTCAAAGTTCTTGTACATATTTTGCCTTTAGAAGATAAAGCTATTGAATTAGCATTAGCATCTGATTTTGGAGATTTCGAAGATGCATTGCAATATTTTGTTGCTATGGATTATGAATCTGACATAATAATTACGAGAAATAAAACGGATTTTAAAAGCTCTAAAATTCCGGTAATGACAGCTGGGGAATATTTGAAAAGATAAGAGCGACTTCATCTAACACTTGCTAAATCTCATGGCTAGTTTTTCGGTAAATTGTACGTTTACTTTTCATAACATCAGTAGGTCGGTCATGGAAATAAAGATTTTCTTAAGCCGCCACGTCTAGTATATACCGTTAGTTGAAAACTTTATCTTTATTACCCAAAACGTAAAACATGAACTACAAAGACATTATTGAGGTACTTCAATTACAACCACATCCAGAAGGCGGTTTTTATGCTGAAACATATAGATCCTCTGCATTTACACTCAACCAAAATGGAGAAAAAAGGAATCTCAGTACAGCCATTTATTTTCTGCTGCACGATACAAACAAATCAAATTTTCATCGAATTCAATCAGACGAACTCTGGTTTTTTCATCAAGGAGATCCTATAGAAATTGTGACAATCCAAGGTGGAAAAGCCCGTACTATTATTTTGGGTAATAACATTAAAGAAGGTGAATTACCCCAAGCCACAATCCCGGCAAATACTTGGTTTGGGTCTAAACTCAAAGACGGCAAAGGCTACGCTCTTGTGAGCTGCACTGTTGCTCCTGGCTTTGATTTTCTAGATTTTGAACTGGCAGAGTATGAAAAATTGGCGAATGAGTTCCCAAATCTAAAGGCATTAATTAAAGAATTTACCCCTTAGGCTTATTACTCCATGAATCTATTCGATGACCCCATTGACAAAACAAAAAATTGGCTTCCTTACGACGGAACGGTGCAGTATTTTGGCCAAGTGTTCGCTGCCCAAGAGGCCGATTTTTACTACCAAAATTTACTACAAACCATTGCTTGGCGAAACGACGAAGCGATCATTTTTGGCAAGAAAATCACCACCAAACGAAAAGTAGCTTGGTATGGTGAACAGCCGTTTGCCTACACCTATTCGAACACGACCAAACACGCCTTGCATTGGACAGCCGAATTGTTGGCCTTAAAAGCGGTGATCGAAAAAGAAACCGGAGAAACCTATAATTCGTGTTTACTGAATTTGTATCACAACGGAACCGAAGGCATGGCTTGGCACAGCGACGGAGAAAAAGATTTAAAAAAAGATGGCGCCATTGCTTCCCTGAGTTTTGGGGCCGAACGCAAATTTGCCTTCAAACACAAACATGCGCACCACAAAGTAGAACTCCAATTAGAACACGGCAGTTTGTTGGTCATGAAAGACACTACACAGACTTTTTGGCTGCATCGATTGCCTCCCAGCAAACGCATTACCTCTCCCAGAATAAACCTGACCTTTCGAACAATTGTAACGCAGTAGGCGCGAAATTTAGCTGAATTTTAACATGCTGAATTTCAAAGTGTATACACTACCATTTATATTCGCAATCTCAACTGTATATAAAATGAAACACCTAAAAACCATCAACTATTTTGTACTCGTTCCGTTGGCGTTACTGAGCCTATTTGCAGTTGCCTGTAACCAAAACAAGGAAAGCAAACCTGCTCCTACCCCAGGATCAGCTGCCGAAAAGAAAGCAATGCAACAGCAGAGAAAAAAATGGGAAGCTTCCCCCGACGGCAAAATGTACTTGGCATGGCAAGCTTCGGCAGCAGGCCAAAAAGTGCGCGCCAGTTATGATAAAATAGCACCTAAGCTCACCACTTTCTCCGAAATGGAGGCCGAGGTTACCTCGATGACATTTGAACATGAAAATGCTAAATCATCAGGGCCAAAATGGCTTTTGGTTCGGATTGAAAACGAAGTGTATATGTTGCAATTTTCGCCCAAAGAATTCGAGCAGTTAAGCAGCCTAAAAGTAAACGACAAAATAATTGTTAAAAGCCATAGCGCTGGGTTTTCGCACAATCATCCTTACCTGATTTTATCCAGCGATTATATTGCGCAGCAAAACAAAATCTTATATGCACGCAAAGTGAATAAAAACAATAAATGTTAAGGTCTAATTAGCTGTCCTTTTGTTTTCCATTCAAACTAAAACTCAAACTAATTGAAAAAAATAAGGCATACCGCCAAAGTGAACAAAGAATTCATAAAAAAACCACTGCGTTAATTCAGTGGTTTTTATTATTAGTGACAGCTCGGATCTAAGTAGCGACGCAAACGCGTAGGGGTTATAAAATCGGAACCGCAGGAAGGAACGCCTTTGGTTTCGTCTATTAGCGTAGTTGGATCATCAACTGCGGCTCCGTTGTAGGGATAATAATGAACTACATTGGACGAATCGGTGTATTTGGTTTCGGTTTTGGTAAAATAGCCATCGCCGTCGTCATCAATATCTAAATAATCTTGTGTGCCGTCGCCGTCGGTGTCATCATTGGTAAAATCGCCATCGTGGTTAAGGTCTTCATAAATAGAAGAAATGCCATCGCCATCTTGATCGGCGCGGCGCACATCGTATAATTTGAACGAGAACACCAAAGGAACGTAGGACGGGATGCTACCACTTCCCATATTATAATAAGCCAAACCAGAGGGCAAGAACATTACGCCAGCGCCAAAATCTGAATAAATAATTGGGTTTGGTCCGGGATTGGTATTGATTACCCCCGACTTAAATAAGGGAAACATTTTTTGCCAACCGCGAATGGTTTGGTTTAAGGCTATAAAATTATCCGGATAAGGTATGTATTCAAAGTCGGTAGAGGTTAAGTTTACCACCGAAGCTCCATCAACTGTTGTCGTCTCATAGTCGAGGTAGGATCCCTTATAGGAAGCTAAAACTTCGTCTACACTTACTGGTGATGTACCGGCTGCATTTCCTAGTCGCAACTTGATGTAATATACTTTGTAATCAACCTCATCATAGGTAACCACCGTAGAATCTAATAAAGGACTGTGCCAGATCGATTGCAAAGTTGTATTTCCTGTTGGTATTTTGGTGAGTTTAATATCCTGATCGGAATTGTCTGAACTGGAAGTAATAGACTCAATATAGTAGGTTTTGAGGTAGTCTCTAATGGTTTCAATTTCGGTGTCATATTGCGCTTGGTAATCGCGAGGAGGTGTGATACTAGGTCCATCTGATTTGTTACAAGAAAATAAAACAGTAAGGGTTGCGAATACAATAAAATATAACTTAAATTTGTTCATCAGGACTTAATTTTAAGTGCGCAAGATACAATTTTGATTTATTTTTGTACGCTATTTAACGCCGATTTTAGAAAAAATGAGAGTAGACAAGTATCTGTGGTGCGTGCGCTATTACAAAACGAGAAACATGGGTACCGAAGCCTGTCGTAAAAATCAGGTGTCGGTAAATGGCCAAGTAGCCAAAGCCTCCAGAGAGGTGTTTCCCTCCGATCAAATCCATTTTCGCAAAGATCAAATTACCTATAAAATTTTGGTTTTAGACGTGCCAGAAAACCGAGTAGGGGCCAAATTGGTAGACATTTACAGAAAAGACGAAACCCCTGCCGAAGCCTTTCAACACCTAGAATTACTTAAACTCTCCAAAGAACACTACCGCAAAACTGGCGAAGGTAGACCAACCAAAAAAGACCGACGCGATTTAGATTTTTTTGAACTAAGCAGCGACGAAATTGATTAATATAAATTAGTTATGAGCCAAAACATTATCCTTACCCAAGCAGAAATTGACCACAAAATAAAGCGGATCGCCTATCAGATCTATGAAACCTTTGTAGACGAAAACGAAATTGTCCTTGCAGGAATTGCCCACAATGGCTTTATATTGGCTCAAAAAATTGCAGAAGTTTTGCAAACTATTTCGCCCATACAAGTTCAATTGTGTGAAGTTGTAATTCACAAACAACAACCGCATTTGCCTATCACTACTTCAATTCCTTCCGCCGCATACGAAAACAAAGGAATCGTTTTGGTAGACGACGTATTGAACTCAGGAACCACTTTGGTTTATGGTGTAAAACACTTTTTAGAAGTGCCCTTAGGTAAATTTAAAACGGCTGTTTTGATCGACCGCAACCACAAAAAATACCCCGTCAAAGCTGATTTTAAAGGCATTTCATTGAGCACCTCCATGCAAGAACACGTACAAGTTGTTTTTGCAGAAACAGGCGACTATGCCTACCTAGGCTAGTTGTTGACTAATTGCTGTTGTTATTTGTTCTGGACTTAAATGATCTACAGCAATTACAAGATTGGCTTGGTTGTAATAGTAACTGCGTTCAAACAGTTGTTTGGCTATAAAATCTTCGAGTGATTCATCAGCGATGTGCATAAGTAGCGGCCGTTTTTCGGGCTCCTGTGCTACTCGATGCAACAATGTTTCAATTGAAGCTTTCAGATAGATCGCGCTACAATCTGCCCGTTGATACACCAAATGATTATTGGCATAACAGGGGGTGCCTCCTCCCAAACTGAGTACAAAATTGGATTGAGTTTCTACAATTTCTTTGAGCAATTGGTGTTCGAGTTTTCTGAAATACAGTTCGCCGTTTGCTGCAAAAATCTCCGGTATAGATTTTCCTTCGTTTTTGGTGATAATTTGATCTAAATCTAAGAAGTTTTTGGCTGTTTTTTGAGCCAATAACAGACCAATTGTAGACTTACCAGCGCCCATATATCCCACTAAAATTAATTTGTCACACATGGTAAATGCTTATACTATAAGGGCTTGAATTGAATTTGATGAAAAAGGTAAATTTAAAACAAATTTGCTTTGAAAAATAAATAATAAGCCCTTATATTTGCACCCGCGTTGAAGAAATGCTTTTTGACTTGATAGCTCAGTTGGTAGAGCACATCACTTTTAATGATGGGGTCCTGGGTTCGAGCCCCAGTCAGGTCACTAAATTTCTTATTCTTCAAGGCACGACTTGATAGCTCAGTTGGTAGAGCACATCACTTTTAATGATGGGGTCCTGGGTTCGAGCCCCAGTCAGGTCACTAGTAAGTCGTTCCTATGTGAATGGCTTTTTTTTTGGCCACGTGGAGAAATTGGTAGACTTGCCATCTTGAGGGGGTGGTGCTCGTAAGGGCGTGTGGGTTCGAATCCCATCGTGGTCACGAATAAAAAGAAAAGTCCAAACTAACTAATCAAGCTTGCTTGAAATTAGTTAGTTTGGGCTTTTCTTTTTTCAAAGCGGAGCTTTGAGGGATGGACGAAGTCAATCCTTATTCAAATTAAAACTTTCTGGATAGACGAAGTCAATCCTTATTCAAATTAGAACTTTCTTGGATGGACGAAGTCAATCCTAGGGCACAAAAAAAACAACCTCTACTGGGTTGCTTTTTTTTATTTTATACAGATACTTTATTGTTTCACCACCTTGAAAGTAAATCTACTTCCTTGACTTTGCAAAACAACTACGTAGGTTCCTGTTGCCAAATTAGGTAAACCAACTGTCGCTTTTGACAAGCCTATAGCGTTGGTGAAAAGTGATTTACCCGTTAAATCAAACAATTGGATTTGATCAATTGTAGTTGCATTATGCAACTCCAATTGTGAAGCATCCGCATCAAAATAATAACTAAAATCAGCAAAGGTATAATTGGCCGTAGCCAAGGCACTCAAGGTTACGGTAACCGGAAGGCGTTCTTTGCTTTCGATTCCATTTACCGTTTGCGAGGCATAGTAGGTAGTTCCATTCACTAAGGGTGTACTCAGCGGCAAAGGCATTTCGGTAACCGATCTACCTGCAGTGGGATTGGCGTACCATAAAATATTTTGTCCACTCACTACCAAATTTGCCAAAGTAGAATTGAAGGGTAAGCTTTGCATTAATGGGGCAACTGGAGGCAATGGGGTAACGGTTACCAAACACACAGCCGTACTGCACAAGATTGTTCCTGGAATACAAATCGTATAGGAAATAGCAAAACACATCGGATCGAGATTTGGTTGTACAGACACCTCCCCCGAAGCGCTCAAAGTAATTGGCCCAGCTAATATCGGATTTGAAACATAAACCGCCGGACTGTTTAAATTGTCATTGGTCAATACATTGCCAACAACCAAAGGCACTGAACTTGAACTCACAACAAATTCATCATTCACTGCCGAAAATTGCGCTACAGCAGGCAAAATACTGCCGAAAAATGCAACTATAAGTACTGTTTTAAAAACTATTTTATTCATGAGGTCTTGGTTTTTTATCAAGTCAAATGTAGTAAAAACTAAATTGTTGAATAGTTTTCAAAATAAAAAACTTGAGCAAGCAATTTTTGTGTATTTTTGTTTAGCTTTTTAAAAAAATATATGAACAATATTAAAAACGTTTTTAGTATAAAAGATTTAGAAAATCTGTCGGGCATCAAAGCGCATACCATACGTATATGGGAAAAACGTTATGCAGTTTTAGAGCCCATGCGCACCGAAACCAATATTCGCTTGTATGACCTCGCAAGTTTACAAAAGCTACTCAACATTACTTTGCTGCACAATCACGGCTATAAAATATCCAAGATTTCAAAATTTCCAACCGATAAAATCCCCCAATTGGTTAGTGAAATTGTCTCCTCAAAAAGCGCTAAAAATCACGCCATTAGCTCGTTCAAAATGGCCATGATGAATTTTGACCATAGTTTATTTTTCAATACCTACAACAAACTCTTGGCCGAAAAATCCTTTCGGGAAGTGTTTTATGAAGTGTTTATTCCACTCATGGGCGAGCTGGGTTTATTGTGGCAGACCAACACCATTACTCCTGCTCACGAACACTTTATCAGCTACCTCATCAAACAAAAATTATTGATCAATACAGAAAAAGTACAAGTGGCACAACCCACGCGTACCGACAAAGTATTCGTCTTGTATTTGCCGCTCAACGAGGTGCACGAATTGGGCATTATGTACCTGAACTACGAAATATTAGCTGCCGGATATAAAACAATCTATTTGGGAGAAAGTGTGCCCACAGATAGTTTGAAGGATGTAAAAAAATACTTTGACAACATCGTTTTTGTTTCCTACATGACCGTGCAGCCCGACAAGGACCACATCAATTCCTACATCAAAGAAATCAAAAAAGAACTAATCGACGAGACTACCGAATTGTGGTGCATCGGACGCATGGTAGAACACATTGAGTATACTAATTTCACGAGCTCAATCAAGAAATTCGAATCTATTTTTGATCTGGTAAACGAAATCTAGGCCGAATGAAAAAAAACATCGCTATTATAGGATCTGGATTTTCAGCTCTGTCGGCTTCCTGTTATCTGGCTCAGGCGGGACACCAAGTAACCCTATACGAAAAAAATGAAACCATAGGCGGACGCGCTCGTCAACTTAAACGAGACGGCTTTACCTTTGATATTGGCCCAACCTGGTATTGGATGCCCGATGTCTTTGAACGTTTTTTTGCCGATTTTAACAAAAAACCAAGTGATTACTACAGTTTAGAAAAACTTTCTCCTGCTTATCAGGTGTATTTTGGCATACATGATTTTGTAACCATTTCTGATAACCTTGAGTCAATTTGCGACACTTTTGAAAGCATAGAACCAGGCAGTGCGCAAGAATTAAGAAAATTTATGGCGGAGGCAAAATCCAATTACGACATCGCCATCAAAGATTTGGTCTACAATCCGGGAGTTTCTCCGATGGAATTAATTACGCTAGAAACTGCCAAAAAAGTGGGGCAATTTTTTAGCAACATTCGCCGAGATGTGCGCAAGCGATTCAAGCACACCAAATTGATACAAATTTTGGAATTTCCTGTTTTGTTTTTGGGTGCCAAACCCTCAGACACCCCCTCTTTTTATAGCTTTATGAATTACGCCGATTTTGGCTTGGGCACCTGGCATCCTAAAAATGGAATGTACAGCGTGATTTTGGCCATGGAATCGTTGGCCAAATCATTGGGCGTAACGATTCAAACCTCGGCCAATGTATCCAAAATTGAAGTAGCCGATAAAAAAGCGACTGGACTTGTGGTAAACGGAGCGTTTATATCAGCCGATGTCGTTTTGAGTGGCGCCGATTACCATCATTCAGAAACCTTATTGGATGAAAATAATCGAGGGTATTCCGAAAAATTCTGGTCCAAGCAAACCTTTGCACCTTCCTCACTTCTATTTTATGTGGGAATTGATAAAAAAGTAGCAAATGTAGAACATCATTCTTTGTTTTTTGATGTCGATTTTGATGCACACGCACACAGCATCTACGATGATCCAAAATGGCCCGAAAACCCATTATTTTACGCAAGCTTTCCTTCTAAAACCGATGAAAATTCTGCCCCTGCAGGCAAAGAAGCGGCCATTTTTTTAATTCCGTTAGCACCCGGATTAGAAGACACTGAGGTGTTGCGTGAAACTTATTTTGAAAAAATACTGACGCGTTTAGAATTACTAACCGGTCAAGAATTAAAAAATAATATTATATTTAAAAATTCTTTTTGTGTAACTGATTTTATTACGGAATACAATTCCTATAAAGGGAATGCTTATGGATTGGCCAATACATTGTTGCAAACCGCTTTTTTACGTCCAAAATTAAAAAGCAAAAAGGTGCAAAATTTATATTTCACCGGTCAATTGACAGTGCCTGGTCCTGGAGTCCCTCCTGCCTTGATTTCTGGAAAATTAGTAGCTGAATTGATCGAAAAAAATTGTTAAACTAAGATTTTCCCCCTTTTATGAAATCTATTTTTGATACCCTTTCTTTTGAATGCAGCAAAAGAGTTACCCAAACCTACAGCACCTCCTTTTCCTCGGCGGTAAAAATGTTGGCGCCAAGTATTCGTCAGGATATCTATAATATTTATGGATTTGTTCGTTTTGCTGATGAGATTGTAGATAGTTTTCACGATTACCCTAAAGCAACCTTATTTGAACTTTTTGAAATCGATTTGGCCAATGCCTTAACGCATAAAATCAGTTTAAACCCCATCTTAAATGCCTTTCAACATACGGTTCACCAATACAATATTCCGCACGAATTGATTGCTGCCTTTATGAAAAGCATGAAGTTAGACCTATCAAAAACAGTCTACGAAACCGAAGAAGAATACCAAGATTACATTTATGGATCTGCCGATGTGGTGGGTTTAATGTGCCTAAAAGTATTTGTAAAGGGCGATCTTGCGGCCTACGACCAACTCAAAGATAGCGCCATGCGTTTGGGATCGGCTTTTCAGAAAGTAAATTTCTTGCGGGACTTGAAAGACGACCACGAAGTATTGAGCCGAACCTATTTCCCAAATACCGATTTGAATCGCTTAGACGAGCAAGCCAAAGCCAAAATTATCAAAGAAATTGAAGCTGATTTTGCTGCGGGCTACGAAGGGATAATAAACCTGCCGTTTGAAGCCAAGTTTGGGGTGTATACGGCCTTTATTTACTATAAAAAATTACTTCATAAATTGAATAAAACGCCTTCAGCCGAACTCAAAAATACCCGTATTCGGGTGTCCGATTACCAAAAAATTGGGCTGTTTGCGCGTTGTTATTTTACCTATAAATTAAACATCATTTAAGTTATGTTACTCTATCTTGCTGTATTCTTGATCACTTTTTTTTGTATGGAATTTATGGCTTGGTTTAGCCACAAATACATCATGCACGGTTTTTTGTGGGTATTGCATGCCGATCACCACAAGAAAGACCACGATTCGTGGTTTGAGCGCAACGATGCTTTTTTTATTTTTTATGCGGTGGTGAGTATGGGATTTTTTGTGTTGTGGCAACAACATATTTTAGATGTTGGCTTAGCTATAGGCTTGGGCATTTTTGCCTACGGCTGGACTTATTTTTTGGTGCATGACATTTTTATTCACCAACGCTTCAAATTGTTTAGAAATGCAAATGGCAAATACGCCAAAGCCGTGCGCAGAGCACATAAAATGCACCACAAACACGTCGGTAAAGAACAGGGAGAATGTTTTGGAATGTTGTGGGTTCCAATGAAGTACTTTAAAAACTAAAGTTTATTTTTTTTGCAATTGAACCGCTTTTTGTATAGCCGCTTTACCCGGTAATTTCAGGCGTTCGCTCAAAAAAGCTACTTCATTCAAATCAATCAATCCGGTAAGCGAAAACACAACCGTTTCCTCGTTGGCTGCTCCTTCTACAAATAAAAGCATTTCGGTTAATTCGGTTGCACTTGTGCCTGGTTTCACAAACAAACTTATTTGGTTTCCGCTGTCTGTTATTTTTGACATTGCTGCCAAGTTGGTTGCTGAAACATACTCACCAACAGCCGTTTTCATTTGTAGAGCGGTACTTTTATCGACCGTGGCATACAATTTTAGTTGGTCCAATTTTTGCAGCAAAGAGAGGTAATGGGCGGCCTCTTTATCTGAATCATCCATTTTGACCTTGGCCATCAGCTCAAACATTTTTTGATTGACAACCACCGATTTTACCTGATCCATAGCTTCAAAAGCATCCAATTGCTTTTGAGCATGTACACCAAAATAAAAACTAAAACTGAGTAATACTAAAACGATTTTTTTCATAGCTACCGATTTCAATCTTTCTAGCTTGTAGAAATGACTATACTGTGTAGCGAAATTAAGGCTTATTTGTTAAGATAATGCGCATTAACTAAATTTTAATAAGGGAAAGAATTGGGTTAAAACGAAATGCTACAGCCCAGTTTGTAATTTCTTCCTTTGGTATTGTAGCCCACCACTTCTTGAAAATTGGCATTGAAAAGGTTGGTGATGTAGCCAAAAATTTGTACCCGTTTGGGCAACACATCCCAAGCTATCGTAGAATTAAACACCTGATAAGCGGGCAATTTCACTATGGCTGATTCCGAAATATTAGAATCATAATAAGCGTCGGTGCGAGGATCTACATATTGATATGTGAACCCTACAGAACCTTTTTTAAACTGATAAGAAAGATCCATATTCACTTTATGTTTGGGTATTAATCGATTGAGCTGCTCTTGCACCTGAGTATAGGTGTAATTGGTTCCAAAATTCCAGTTATTTGATAAGGCATAACGCAAACTTCCCTCAATTCCTTTGGCATGAAAGACACCAAGCCAGTTTTTGTAGTACGACTCAAAAGTAACCGCATCGGTATAAAAATCAATGACATTGCATTCTTCCCGATAAAAACCAACGCCTTTAATGCTGAGTTTCTTGGCGAATACTCGGGCTTCGAAACCCAATTCGGTGGTGGAGTTTTTTTCGGGAGTCAATTGTAAGTTTCCATACGGACCATACAACTGGTACAAGCTGGGCGTGATAAAAGCGGTACTTTGAGAGGCCAATATTTTGAGTGGAAGCTGAGCAAAAACATAACTGGGATTTAAGTTATAGACAACTTGATTTCCGTAGGCGCTGTGTGTATTGATTCGAGTTCCGGCATTGATATTCAATCCAAAATCAGAATTGTAAACTACGGTAGCATACGGATCGAGTAAAATAAATTTAGAATCTTCGTGGTGCACATCGGTATATAAATCTTTTTGAGCCATGTCCAAAAACTGGTATTGCACTCCCGACACCACAAACAATTGACTGGAGATTTTGTGTTTAGAAAACAAATCGAAGGAGGCCGTCCTGCCCGCGTACTGGTATTTCTCGACGGTTGAACTGAAGGTGTCGGTTTGCCAAATGGTTCTGTTTATCGAGGAGAGTCCGGCATTCAAAACAAATTCACCAAAGGTATTTGTGTATTTTGATTCCAATCCGAGGCGGTATTGCTCAGAAAAACTAGCGTTATTCAAATCATCGGCGTTGGTGAGTGTTCCGTCAAACGAATTGTCAAAGGTGTTTTTGATGCGGTCGTAATTTCCAAACAAATCAAATCGAAACCGATCTGACGCCTTCAAACCCAGTTTTTGCATCACATTGATACGAGAGAATAAATCGGCTTCGGCAGGATTTGCTGCGGCCTCACTCATGCCTCTAGTTTCAGTGCTGTTTACAGAAGTTAAGTAATTTACTTTATGAATTGTTCCATTAACCGAAACACCTTGGCTAAATTCTTGCCCCGCTATTCTTGCCGTTTGGGCGGTATTTTGGGTGCCTATATTGCTGTATACATTTCCTGCCATCGTCTTTGGGCTGGATTTTTTTAAGGTGATCGAAATCACGCCGGTGGCCGCCCCGGTTCCGTATAAGGTACTTGAAGCTCCTTTCATGACCTCGATTTTTTCGATTTGATCGATCGAGATGAGCCGCAAATCGTATACTAAATTGATCCCGGAAGCATCGGTTGCAGGAATACCGTCTATATAGATTGCCGTTTGCTGATTTCGCCCGCCACGAATGTAATAGCCCAAATTTTTACCCGCAAAAGATTGATTTCCATTAATCTCTACTCCGGCCAACTGGCTGAGTACATTGGCCACTGATTGTCCTTGCTTTTTGGCTAAATCTTGGGCCGTTAGCACCTCAATGATTTTACCTGATTTTTGACTATTCAATTCAAATTTTGTATCAGAAACCACTACTTCTTTAAGTTGGGTTGTAGACAAGGTATCTTGTGCTTGCGCATACAAAAGAGGTGAAGCCAATGCATAGAAACACAGGCAAATAATTACTTTGTTCATTTAATTAGAGTACTAATTAATTCGATAAAAGGGAGAAAAGCACAGAACTTACCCATACTCAAACTTTTTTTCCCGAAAGTTTGTTGCTCAACGAATAGGGGCAGGTCTCCTGGCTTGCGTCTTGTTATCAACCTTCTCATTCGCCGCGGCGAACAATGGTATTGCAGTGTATAACAAGCTTTCTAGCTTACAGTTGCGGGAACAGCTTGGGATTTTTGATTTGCGATTTTAGATTGTTGTAAAATAAAACCAATAAATAAATCAATCACCCAATTCCCTTTTAATGCTTTGATAACTCAAAAGCAACCTCAATTCGAGGCCAAAGATACCGATTCATTGGCCAATAAAAAATATAATTTGAAATTTAATTGGCATTCCTACTACCTTTGCCCGGAAGAAATTTATCGATGAAGTTTGTGTCTCCTTTTGTTTTACTCTTTTGTTGTGCCGCACTATTTGTGCAGTGCCAACAACATCAAGCTGCTAATAAAAAATCAAACAAGCAATCAGAAGTGCGTTATGCCAAAGGCTTTTCAATACACACACAGCACAACTATTCTATTGTAACTATTCGGGATCCCTGGCCCAATGCTACCCAAACCTACACCTATGTATTGGCAAAAAAAAATGCGGCTATTCCCGACAGCCTCAACTCCTACCCGCTTATTCATGTGCCTGTACGCAAATTGGTAGCCACCTCAACTACGCACTTGCCTTCTCTCGATATGTTGGGCGAAAGCAATTCCTTGGTGGGGTTTCCCAATTTAAAGTACATCTCCTCTCCAAAAATAAGAGCCCGAATTGACCAAGGATTGGTAACCGAACTGGGAAACAACCAAAACATGAATACCGAGCTGTTACTTAATCTTCGACCCAATGTGATCATTGGCTATGGCATTGACAACAAAAATTCGGCACTCGATAAATTACAACAAAGCGGACTTCCTGTGTTACTCAATGGCGATTGGAACGAACAATCTCCCTTGGGCAAAGCCGAATGGATCAAATTATTTGGCGTGTTATTCTGCAAAGAAGCACAAGCCGAAAAAGTCTTTAAGGCGATCGAAAAATCGTATTTATCTACCGCAGCCTTGGTAAAAAAAAGCGCCCATAAGCCTACAGTGCTCTCCGGTGCCCTATACCAAGACCAGTGGTTTTTACCTCAAGGACAAAGTTGGGCAGCTCAATTTATAGACGCAGCCGGCGGAACCTATTTATGGAAAGACAGCCCAGGAACTGGCAGCTTGTCTTTGCCGTTTGAAGCCGTTTATGAAAAAGCGGCCAACGCAAACTTTTGGATTGGTCCGGCGCAGTTCGGGTCCTACCAAGAAATGGAACAAAGCAGCTCTCATTATACTAAATTTGCTGCTTTTCGGCATAAAAAAATAACTACATTTAGCAGTAAAAAAGGAAAAACAGGCGGATTAATTTATTACGAATTAGCCCCCAACCGACCCGATTTAGTGCTTCGGGATTTGGTAAAAATTTTACATCCTGAACTGCTGCCTTCCTACCAACTTTATTTTTTTGAACCGCTACGCTAATGCAAAAACCAAGAACTATACTCGGCCTATTTTTCCTGCTCACGCTGGCTGTTTTGCTGTTATTTCTATGGGATATTTCCTCGGGGGCAGTAGCTATTCCGATTCGTGATGTTTGGAATGGCTTAACCTCTACTTCCCACAACAGCAGCTGGGATTACATTGTTCTTGACTACCGTTTACCCAAAGCTATTACGGCAATTTTAGTTGGGATGGGACTTTCCGTAAGCGGGTTGTTGATGCAAACCTTATTTAGAAATCCATTGGCGGGTCCTTATGTGTTGGGCTTAAGTTCGGGATCGAGTTTGGGCGTGGCTTTTGTTCTCATGGGAGCAAGTCTTGTTCCGCCTCATTTGGCAATCTACTTGCAGTCGCCCTACAGCATCATTTTGGCTTCCTGTTTGGGAAGTTTATTGGTTTTACTGGCCGTATTACTTGTCGCGCAACGCCTGAAAGACACTATGTCTATCTTGGTTGTAGGACTTATGTTCGGAAGCTTTAGCAGTGCCTTAGTGGCCGTGTTGTCGTATTTGAGTTCGGCCGAAGCCTTGCAACGATTTACCTTTTGGTCTTTGGGAAGTTTGGGGAATTTATCCTGGAATTCTATAGCAATCTTAGGCAGTTGTGTTGCGATTGGTTTACTGCTCAGTTTAGCTACGTTAAAAGCATTAAACGCTTTATTGCTCGGTGAAAATTACGCCAAAACCTTGGGTATTCGATATACTCAAACCAAGTACCTCGTGATTTTGGGAACGGCAATATTGGCCGGAAGCATTACCGCCTATGTGGGGCCTATTGCCTTTATTGGGTTGGCTGTGCCACACATGGCTAAGCTTATTTTTCAAACGAGTCAACACCAATTGCTTTTTGTGGCTACACTTTTACTTGGGGCTGCCGTTCTGCTGTTGTGCGATGTCCTCACTCAGCTGCCAGGGAGCGATATTTTCTTGCCCATTAATGCCATAACCTCGCTGATTGGCGCGCCCATTGTGATCTATTTATTAGTCAAAAAACAACACCGCTAATGGAGGAACATTTACTACACACCGTCAATTTACAAGTAGGCTACCACACCAACGGAAAGCCTCATCCTCTTGCTTCTGGACTAGATTTAACCTTGCCAAAAGGACAGCTTATTGCGTTGGTAGGTCAAAATGGTGTGGGTAAATCGAGTTTGTTGCGCACGATTTGTCAATTGCAAAAACCACTTCAGGGCGAAGTATTTCTGCTGGGGAAAAATGTTGAACGGTACGATTCACAAGAATTGGCACAACAATTTAGTGTGGTTTTGACCGAAAAATTACCACCCAGCAACTTGACTGTTTGGGAATTAGTGGCATTAGGCCGACAACCCTATACAAACTGGATTGGGCAATTGACCAAAAAAGACCAACAAGCTATTGAACAAGCACTTACGGATACCGATCTAACTCACATTCAAAACCAAAAGCACTTTACCCTGAGTGACGGGCAATTGCAAAAAGCCTTGATCGCGCGTGCCTTGGCGCAGGAAACGCACCTAATTGTGCTCGACGAACCAACTACTCATCTGGATTTAGTACACAAACTAAAATTGTTACAACTGCTCAAATCGGTTTGTGTATCTCAAGAAAAATGCGTGTTGTTTTCTACGCACGATATTGAATTGGCCTTAACTATCTGTGACCAATTGATCGTAATGACACCCGAGCAGGTGAGGCAAGACAGTCCTGAAAACTTGGTCGCTTCGGGCATTTTTTCACGCTTATTTTCAGACCAAACGTTTGGGTTTGATTCTACAACCAAAAAGTTCAGCTTTACGATATAGCGCGCAACTGCCGTTTGGCCTCTCCCAGTACAAAAGCACAGGCATTGGCCAAATTAAAACTGCGCACCAAGGGTGATATCGGAATGGCCAAATGTTGTTCGAATTGAGCCAAGACTGCTGCACTCAACCCCACACTTTCTTTGCCAAAAACCAACCAATCCCCGTCTTGAAATTGCGCATCCAAATAAGATGTTTTGGCATGCGAACTAAATAAAAATACGCGAGAAGTATCGGGAATTTGAGCCGCCCATTCGGCCACATTGGCATATTGAAACCATTCCAAATGCACCCAATAATCCAAGCCCGAACGCTTCAGGTTTTTGTCGGTAATTTCAAATCCAAAGGGATGAATGAGGTGCAAACGACTTTCGGTGCCTACACACAATCGACCAATGTTTCCGGTATTATTCGGGATTTCGGGTTCAACTAAAACAATGTTTAACATACTGTAGATTATAAATTAAATTCAGGAACAGCTCGAGCTTGGCCTGCGGCTAAATCGCCCAACTTGAGGTGGCCAATGCGCACACGAACCAAGCGCAAGGTAGGAAATCCTACTGCCGAAGTCATTTTGCGCACCTGACGAAATTTGCCTTCCGTGAGCGTTATCGAAACCCAAGAAGTGGGACCGTGGCGTTCGTCTCTTATTTTTTTGGCGCGTGCACCAAAACTGGGTATAGTAGTTAAAATAAAAGCGGCACAAGGTTTGGTTTGGTATTTTTTTCCTTCAAACCCAATTTCTACGCCAGCTTGTAATTGCGCTACCGCTTCGGGCGTAATGAGGCCATCGACCTGCGCATAATATTCTTTTTCGACTTTGCTGCTGCAAATGTAATCGCTTACCTTTCCGTCGGTGGTGAGCAATAATAAGCCTTCTGAATCTTCATCTAGTCGGCCAATAGCCATCGTACCAGCCGGAAAACCATACAATTCGCCCAACAATTTTTTCTTGCGTTTCAGTTGGTACACAAATTGACTCAAATAGCCATCGGGTTTGTGAAGCATAAAATGGTGGTGCATCATCGAATTTTTAGGTCGGTAAAACTACTCTTTTTGGGTTGGATTCGCTACAAGCGTACTACAAAAAATGTTGAAAACTCCTAGCAAATCGGTTTAAAATTGGAGGTAAAATGGTGTACATTTACCCTTCTTCAAATTAATTAGTATGATCGCAACTGCCAGTCTTTTAGTCGTATTTATAGTCGCTTTAGCAATTGGTATCTATCTGGGCAAACTCTTGTTTTCGTCTCGGGCTGTCAACGAAAAAATGAGCTTAGAATCGCAAGTAAAATCGCTAGAGCTAGCACAAAATCAGCATAAAGAGCAACTGCAACAGCTGCAAAACGAGAAGGAAGCAATCCGATCAGAAAAAGAGCGCCTGGCAGTAAGTCTGTCGCGCAAAGAAAGCGATTACGATTATTTACTAGAACGCCAAAAAGAACAAAAAGAAGAAATTGCCGATCTACAAGCCAAATTCACCAAAGAATTTGAAAATTTGGCCAATAAAATCTTTGAAGAAAAATCAACCAAATTTACCGCGCAAAACAAAGTAAACATGGATAATTTACTGCATCCGTTGCAAGAAAAAATCCAATCTTTTGAGAAAAAAGTCGAAGATACACACAAAGAAACTTTGGTAAACAATGTGACTTTACGTGAGCAAATTGTTCAGCTCACGAGTTTAAACGAAAAAATGAACCAGGAGACCATGAACCTCACCAAAGCACTCAAAGGCGATAGCAAAATGCAGGGCAATTGGGGCGAATTGGTTTTGGAACGCGTACTCGAAAAATCGGGCTTAGAGAAGGACCGCGAATATTTTGTGCAACAAGCCCATACCGATCCCCAAGGCAATCGCGTTTTTCCCGATGTGGTGATTCATTTACCCGACGGCAAGAAGATGATCGTCGATTCGAAAGTGTCGCTCACTGCCTACGAAAAATATGCCAACGAAGAAGACACCAATGTAAAAGCCACCTATCTAAAAGAGCATGTAAATTCGATTCGCCGCCATGTGGAGCAGCTGGGTGATAAAAATTACCAGGATTTGTACCAAATCGAAAGTCCTGATTTTGTCTTGTTATTTATCCCAATAGAACCGGCCTTTGCAGCTGCCTTAAACGAAGACACCAGTTTGTACAACAAGGCTTTCGAAAAAAACATCGTGATTGTTACCCCTTCTACCCTTTTGGCAACTTTGCGCACCATTGACAGCATGTGGGCCAATCAGAAACAGCAAGAAAATGCGTTTGAAATTGCCCGTCAAGCTGGCGCACTCTATGATAAATTTGAGGGCTTTGTCACCGATTTGATTCGCATTGGCAAAAAAATTGACGAAAGCAAAACAGAATACGACGGGGCCATGAACAAGTTGCGTGACGGAAAAGGCAACCTGATTACCAGTGTAGAGAAATTGAAAAAAATGGGGGCCAAAGCAAAAAAATCATTGCCCGAACATTTGCTAAAAGAAATAGACCAAGAAACTGAAGATTAATAAGATACTCTCCAAAAAATTTGATAATTCGCTCGTTTTTTTTACTATTTTTGAAGTCTTAGTGCATTTTATGTTAAAAAAGATATTTTTATTGGGATGTTTTTATTTTCTATTTGCTTCATGTAGCAACGAGGATACCAATTACATCAACTTGGAGTCGGCCAAAGATGGCGGAAGTGTTACGGCACCCGTGCAATTTGACCTCACTCAGGTTCCCTTTCCCAAATTATCTGACTATCATTTTTTTGTGGGCGCCTTAAAAAACCAGTCACCTGCCTACGCGGTTTTACCGTACCAACCTGCGAGTGCTTTATTTTCTGATTATGCGCACAAAAAACGCTTCGTTTGGCTACCCAAAAATACCAAAGCCACGTATAACGGAGACGACAATGTGTTGGAATTTCCGGTTGGCGCAGTGCTTATTAAAACCTTTTATTACGACAATGTACAACCCGACAATACAACCAAAATCATAGAAACCAGGCTCTTGATTCGCAAAGGTGACGGCTGGCATTTGTACGATTACATTTGGAATGCCGAACAAACGGAAGCGGTTTTAGACAGCAGTGGGAATGGCTATTTTATTCCCATCACTTGGATTGAAAATGGCAGCAGCAAAAGCACCACCTACAAAATACCTTCCCAAACCGAATGCGTCACCTGTCATAAAATTAATATAAATCAAACGGCAAACGGCGAAAAAGAAACCCCTATTGGTCCTAAACCACAAAATTTAAATACCCTTTACAACTACGGAACAACCACCAAGAACCAATTAGAAAAATGGAAGCAAATGGGGTATATCAACAATACCTTGCCTGCCCTTTCTTCTATTTATTCTACTGTAGATTGGCGTGACACCAGCAAACCCTTGGCCTTACGCGCTCGATCTTATCTTGACATCAACTGCGCACATTGCCATCGCGTTGGTGGACATTGTGATTATGTACCGCAGCGTTTTGACTTTAGCAATACAAACAATTATACCCTAGGCATTTGCCTTACCCCTCTTTTTCAAGTACCCGATCATCCTTATGTGATCAATGCAGGAAATGCCGATCAATCTGAATTGGTTTACCGAATGGACACCAACGAAGGGTCAGAAATGATGCCAATTATTGGCCGAACACTCATACACGAAGAAGGCGTACAACTGATAAAAGATTGGATTAATTCCTTAACAACCACTTGTCCATAACCACCAAAACCAAATAAATTAACTCATGAAAAAACTGTACTTTATTACTGCATTGCTTGGCATCACTGCCCAATCGCAAGCACAAGGAATTACCTTTACTCCCTTTACCTTTGGAGGAACATCAAACATCTGCTGTGTAGCCGATATGAACCACGATTTCTTGGATGATGTGGTAACCGTTTCATCCACTACCGTAAAAATTTATTCTCAAAACTTGGACGGAACTTATACTACCAACTCTATTCCATTGAGCGGAACGGTAAGTGTTGCCGACTGGAGTATCGCAGCGGGTGATTATGACCGAAATGGTTATACTGATCTTGCCTTAGGAAATGGCAGTCGTTTAACCGTTTTAAAGGCAAGTGACGACGGCACAAACTTTACTATTGTAGCCTACCCAGAAAACATCTTTACCCAACGTACCAATTTTGTAGACATGAACAACGATGGAAATTTAGATTTATGGGCCTGTCATGATGTGAATCAAAGCCATCCATATAAAAATGATGGAAATGGAAATTTGATTCTTGATTATTCTTTATTCCCTACAAGTAACGAAGGAGGAAATTATGCAACGATTTGGACTGACTATGATAATGATGGAGATGTAGATATGTATGAAGCCAAATGTCGCGGTGGAGCACCCGTTGGTGATGCAAGAAGAATTAATCTTTTGTACCAAAATGACGGAACCGGAACCTATACCGATGTAGCGCCTTTAGCAGGTGTGAATGACGGTGCACAATCCTGGTCGACAGCAGTAGAAGATTTTGATAACGATGGCGATATGGATTTTTTACTTTCTAATATTTCAGATCAAAATCGCTTATACCGAAACAATGGCGATGGTACTTTTACAGACATCTACAGCACAACTGGTATAGATCCTCAAGTTGGATCATGGGAATTACAAGCAGCCGATTTTAACAACGATGGTTTTGTAGACTTCTTTTGGCAAAACGGGAAAGAGTTGTACCTCAACAACGGCAACATGACGTTTACCGGTTATGACTTAGCATTTAGCGAAGGAGCTTTAGGCGATTTGAACAACGACGGATTCCTTGACGTTCAAATGGGATCTAAAATTTACTACAACAGCGGAAACCCAAATAAATGGTTGAAAGTGCAATTGCAAGGAGTACAAAGTAACATCAACGGAATTGCAGCACGAGTAGAAATATATGGCGCTTGGGGCAAGCAAATTCGCGAAATTCGCAGCGGACAAGGGTTTAGCCACATGAGCACTATGAATGCACATTTTGGAATTGGCACCGCCAGTGGAATTGACAAAGTAATTGTGCGTTGGCCATCCGGTGTGGTAGATGAAATACTAAATGTATCAAGCAACCAATCGCTTACAGTAGTAGAGGGCGCTTTCCCATTGAGTACTGCAAGTACCTCACAAAGCAAATTGCGCTTAGCACCAAATCCAGCCAAAGAAACCTTGTTTGTTCAAACGGTACAAGCTGGAATTGAATTGACTACCTACCAAATTTTTGATATGAGCGGTAGAAATATTTCTAATGGAAATCTTGTAAATCAAGCTATTCAGGTAAGCAACTTGGCTAACGGGACTTATTTTATTCAATTGACTGATAAAAAAGGAAATCAATACACAGAGAAGTTCATTAAAAACTAATTTCAAAAATTACCGACTTAAAAACTCAATAAGTAAAATTTATTGAGTTTTTTTGTATTCAATTTATACCTACACAAATGAGAATTTCATTTACACTGCTTTTTACTTGCTTCGCTTCGCTGAGCTTTGGTCAAAACAAAATATTATTTGATGCCTCAAAAGCACAATCTGCCGGAAATGCCGATTGGGTAATTGATGCCGATGTGCACAATATATTTTTCTCAAGCGGTCCAGCCATACCCAATACGGGTGGTAATGAATCTAACCCGCAACGCTATCCTAATCCATTGCAAAACACCGTTACAGCCGCTACTACTCAAGAATATTGGCAAGGCGGCATCTCGGCTTGGGCCATAGATTGTGTAAAAAAAGGCTATGCAGTAGAAACACTTCCTTACAATGGTCAAATTACCTATGGAAATGCAAGCAATGCACAAGATTTGAGCAACTACAAGGCTTTTATTGTAGACGAACCAAACATCCTTTTTACCGCTGCCCAAAAAACGGCTATTATCAATTATGTGGCCAATGGCGGGGGTTTGTTTATGATTGCCGATCACGACATATCCGACCGAAACAATGATGGGGATGATGCGCCACACATTTGGAATGATTTGATGGCTACCAATACTGTACAAGCCAATCCGTTTGGGATTGCATTTGATTATGTAGATATTACACAAACTTCTACTGCTGTACTCAATTCTGCTACAGACCCCATTTTACATGGAACGGCTGGAGCAGTAACCAAAGTATACTGGAGCGGAGGAACCACCATGACCTTGAATACCAGTCAAAACCCGGCCGTAAAAGGAGTAGTATTTAAAAGCGGATCTTCAACATCGGGGTTGACCAATGTACTATGCGCTTATACAACCTATGGCCAAGGCAAAGTAGCTGCAGTAGGCGATAGCTCGATTGCTGATGACGGAACTGGAGACACCAACGACGTATTGTACGACGGATATATAGCAGATGCGAGTGGGAATCACCAAAAATTACTGATGAACATCACCAATTGGTTGATGGCGGCCAACATGAGCACCAATCCGTTCGAAGTACAAAACACGTTTACGGTATTGCCAAATCCGGCAACCGATCGAATTTCGGTATTTACAGATCAGTCTACGATTTCGGTAAGGAACTTAATGGTCTTTGATATGAGCGGTCGTGTCGTTTTACAAAGCAATGAAAATTCACTTTTAGTGAGTGGTTTAGAAAAAGGAACCTATCTCCTTCAAATTATTGACCAAGAAGGAAAAACCTACCCCAAGAAATTCATTAAAAATTAATTTCTCCCCTTATTTAAAAAAGCTGCTCTATGTAGCTTTTTTATTGTTTGATAAATTTTGTACTTGTATTTCCTAGATCAGAGGTAGTTTGGACAAAATAAATGCCTTTGGCTAAATCTGCAATAGTTAAATCTATTTCGGTAGATTCGGTGTTTTGAGAAAACAATTTCTGGCCTATGCTCGAATAAACGACTACCGAATGCAATACAACTTGAGCTTGAATGTGTAAAACAGATTCGGCGGGATTGGGACTGAGTTGTATGCCGTTGGCCTGATTAAAACCAATTGAGGCTAAATTTCCACTAGTATTGGCCACCCAACTTGAGGCAAGATTATTATCCAAATCTGTAGAAATCAATTGCAGATAGGCACCATTGCCATCGGCATCAGGCCAGGGTAACGAATCGTCATACGTTACTTCGTCAATCGTATTACCAAAAGCATCAGCCATTATTAATTTTTCGGAACTGTTGGCTAAGTTTCTATAAAACTGACCGAATGCGGTAGTGCCGTATTTGCTTAGAAAAATTGCTGGGTCACTGGCCAGATAAATTCGCTGATTGGCCGCTATTGTACTATTAGCCGGAAATTGATAGGAAAACCCAACCTCCTTAAAATAAATACCGGTGAGCGTTACGGTTTGGTTGCTGGCATTGGTGATTTCGATAAATTCTTGGTCATCAGAAATTGGATAGGTAGCCGACACGTCAGGATTATAATGGATGCGACTAATCACCAAATTGGGAACTGGCACATTGGCACAAGCGGTATACGAACCCAACTGGCTGTTGATCCAATTGATGCGATTATACAAAAACATTTTCATGTTCTCGATCTCGAACGCATGATCTGGAATGGATGCCCAACGCAGATTTTCACGCCCTATCGCTTCACTAATTTGGGCCACTGTTGAATCGATATAGGAAACTAAATTATTGTGTTTTAAGGGTTGTCCCGCTTGGATTAATTCATTCCATCGTTTGGTAAAATAGCAACGAAAGGTTGGGCTGTTATACAAATCGGTCCAAAATTTGGCTCCTTCGTTGTCTCCATTCGAAAATTGCCACACGTCATAATGGCTTCGGTCTAATCCCCAGAAAAACAAATCATTGCCGTAGGTTAAATTGTGATCCCAAACCGGACCAGCACGCAATTTGCCGCCTTTGTCTTTGTGAAAATAAGTGCTAAACTGATACGCATCGGCATTGGAGGCCAACTCATTGATGATCATAAAATCAACAAAGGAGGGAATATCAATAATTGAAGGGAAACCAGTGGTGAGGCTCGTATTGCTAGAAGCTGCTTGAATCCCCAAATTTAAAAATTGATTTTTAATGTAGTTTTTTTGTGCATTTACAATATCATTGGGTTCTGGCGTATCATATATAAAGTCTACTCCACCAGCATTGGATATCATTTGCCAGGCCACGGGATCGCCTCCTGTGGTTTTGTCAGATTTGACTATATACCCACCCGTCAAATTTGGCGCAGTAATAGAAGTTGGTAAAAGATCCGAAATATCTACCCGATTGCCGTCTACTTTAATCTTTTCTTGCAACAAATAAAGCCCGCGGTAATCGCCATTTACAATCAATTCACAGAAAACCGTACGGGGCGCATAATTACCCAATTGTCGCGACAAATTATAAGATAAATAATCCCGAATTAAAGACGGATCAAAAGCCAAGCCGTTCAGAATCCAATCGTTCTCTTTGGGCATGCCCAACAAATTCACATTATTATTGGTCAGGTTATCGGCAAGTAAGGTGGTCAATCCGTAGCCTTTTTTGTCGGTTGCTTGCGAAGAAGAGCCGCGTATCTCGATGTTGATTCTCCCGTTGTAGTTTAAAAGCGCCAAATTTGTGGTGTCGGATACATAATTGCGGGTACCGTCTGGGTGTGAAATAATTTGCATACTGGCCCCTATTCTGGGATCATCCAAAATATCCAAGGGTAGGTTGGTTTCAGGATTGATATCGGTAGTGATAATAACGATAGGCAAATTGCTGTCGGTGAGGATTTGTGCAAACCCATTAGTGAGGAATAGTAAGCAGAACCCCAATACGAAGCGCGAAAAATTTGCAGCTAGTTTACTTCCCATAGATCAAAAATGAAAACCAAATGTACGGAATTGTGAGTTAACTAAATAAGGTAAAAAAAATGGGGTTATTTTGGGTAAGATTGACAAAAAAATAAAAGGAAGTCCAGAAGTTTTAGCATATTTGTTTCTTGAAAAAAGCAACCCAAAAATGAAAAAATTATACTGTTATTTACTACTCCTCCTTGGCTTTGCAGCTGTGGCCCAAAAAGATTACTTCATTTCCGATACCGATACCGTACGATGTTTCAACATCAGCTATAAATTAACGTCGCAAAGTTATTTGGCCAGCGTAAATTACACCGACACCAATCAAGACAACATGCGCATCGAAGACAAAGCCTATTTGGCCAGCATTACTTCTTTTTACAAAAACGGCGTACACATAGACCGCATTCCCCAAGTGGCTGATAAGCCCAAAAGTTATGTAAAATGGGCCGAACGTGTGGTCGATGGCAAACTAAAAGTAAATTTCTACCACAGCGAAATGACCACCTATGGCAACATGAGTTTCAATCATGGCGGCGCAGTCACTACAGGAATTACTAAGTTTTTCATTAAAATGCCCGACGGAACTTTTTATGATATTCGAAAAAACAGCGACCTCAAAAAACACATTGTCCCCTATCTAAGCAGTTGCCCCGAATTTGTCGCGGCCTTCAAGGGAAAATTTGAGGAAGACTACGACACTTTTACGAAAATGATTGCTTTGTATAATTCGTTGTGTAAGTAAGTTGAATTTTAAATAATCAACAAATAGATTAAAATACTACTCTTTGTTCAATAATAAAATATAAATACTATGTATAATTTAACTCTAAATAGAATATGTAAACCTTTATATAAAATTGGCATTATACTTATTAAAATTGCATTTATTGGATTATTTTTTGGTATTTTGATAGTAATATTTAATCATGGTTGGTTAGTTACTATTTTATCATTAATTAGTTTAATATTAGGTATTATATTTTGTAACATACCGAACTTATATTTAACAGGTTTTTATAAATTTTACAATAATAAAATTTCAGCCAAAGAGGCTACAAAAAAAGTTCAAAAACATTTAAGAGAACCTGGATGGGATGATTCAACATTTTTCATAATGGATATTATGATTCAGAATGAAATATAATAATTTCAAAAAAATCCCAATCGTTCAAATTGGGATTTTTTATTATTTGCTCAAGTACATTTTTCGGCGGCTGTAGAGTTCGTAGAATTGATCGTCTTTCAGGTCGTCGATAAACAAAATGCTCTCGCCGGTTGATTTCATTTCGGGACCTAAGGCTTTATTGACGTTCGGGAATTTGCTAAACGAGAATACCGGTTGCTTAATTGCGTAGCCTTTGAGCTGCGGATTAAAGCTGAAATCGGTTACTTTTTTCTCGCCCAACATCACTTTGGTGGCATAATTCACATAGGGTTCGCCATAGGCTTTGGCTATAAATGGCACTGTTCTCGAAGCACGCGGATTGGCTTCAATGATGTACACTATGTCATTTTTGACCGCAAATTGTATGTTGATCAAGCCCACAGTGCGCAAGGCCAAAGCTATTTTCTTGGTGTGGTCTTTAATTTGTTGCATCACAAATTCACCCAAATTAAAAGGTGGCAAAGTCGCATTGGAGTCGCCCGAGTGAATGCCACAGGGCTCTATGTGTTCCATGATTCCGATGATGTATACGTTTTCTCCATCGCAAATGGCATCGGCTTCTGCTTCTATGGCACCGTCCAAATAATGGTCGAGCAGCAATTTATTGCCCGGTATATTTTTGAGCAAATCGATCACATGCTCTTCCAATTCTTGCTTGTTGATCACAATTTTCATGCCTTGTCCACCCAACACATAGGAAGGTCTTACCAGTAAAGGAAAATCAAGTACATCAGCCAACTGAGAAGCTTGCTCGGCATTTTCGGCCACCCCAAATTGCGGGAATGGAATTTGCAATTCGGTCAACAATTCCGAAAAGCGTCCTCGATCTTCGGCCAAATCTAAGGCATCAAAGCTGGTGCCTATTATTTTAATGCCGTAACGATCGAGTTTTTCGGCCAATTTTAAAGCCGTTTGTCCACCCAATTGCACAATTACGCCTTCGGGTTTTTCGTGGCGAATGATGTCGTAGATGTGCTCCCAAAAAACGGGTTCAAAATACAATTTATCGGCGGTGTCAAAATCGGTCGAAACGGTTTCTGGATTGCAATTGATCATGATGGTTTCGTAGCCACATTCTTTGGCAGCTAGAACTCCATGCACGCAGGAGTAATCAAACTCAATTCCTTGCCCGATGCGGTTGGGTCCAGAACCCAACACCACAATTTTTTTCTTGTCGGTAACAATGCTTTCGTTGGCTACATAGCGATGGCCAGCAGCGGTTTCAATCTCGGCCTCAAAGGTAGAATAGTAATAGGGCGTTTTGGCTGTAAACTCGGCGGCACAGGTGTCTACCAATTTATACACCCGATTGATGTTTTGTTCCTCCCGCAATTTGTTGACCTGGCTTTCTAAACAACCCAACATATGCGCGATTTGACGGTCGGCGTAGCCTTTTTGTTTGGCTTCTAACAACAACTCTTTGGGCAAGGCATCTATTTTGTACCTGGATATTTCTTTCTCTAAGTGATAGAGTTCTTCGTATTGCTTCAAGAACCACATATCAATGCGAGTAATTTCATGAATGCGCGACAACGGAATACCCATTTGAATCGCATCATAAATCACAAATACCCGATCCCAACTGGCGTGGGTGAGTTTCTCAATAATTTGCTCGTAATTTTTATAGCCTTTGCCGTCGGCACCCAAACCGTTGCGTTTTATCTCGAGCGATTGGGTGGCTTTGTGCAAGGCTTCTTGAAACGAGCGACCGATGCCCATCACCTCGCCTACCGATTTCATTTGCAAGCCTAAAGTAGTATCTGCGCCTTCAAATTTATCAAAGTTCCATCTCGGTATTTTTACGATTACATAATCTAAAGTTGGCTCAAATAAGGCCGAAGTCGATTTGGTAATTTGGTTTTGCAACTCATTTAAATGATATCCCAAAGCCAATTTGGAGGCAATCTTGGCAATCGGATACCCGGTTGCTTTCGAGGCCAAAGCCGAAGATCTCGATACACGCGGATTGATCTCAATAGCCACAATGTCTTCGCGTTCATCAGGCGAAACGGCGAATTGCACATTACAACCGCCGGCAAAATTTCCGATGCTGCGCATCATTAAAATGGCCATGTCACGCATTTTTTGGAAGGTCGTGTCTGACAAGGTCATGGCCGGCGCTACTGTGATGGAATCACCCGTATGGATGCCCATCGGATCCATATTTTCGATGGAACAAATAATGACCACATTGTCGTTTTTGTCGCGCAACAATTCCAGTTCGTATTCTTTCCAACCTACTAAAGCCTTATCTATCAGCACTTCGTGAATGGGTGACGCTTCTAAACCGCGGGTAAGCAAGTCGTCGAAGTCTTCTTTTTTGTGTACAAAAGCCGCGCCGGTTCCACCCAAGGTAAACGACGGACGAATCACCAAAGGAAAACCAAATTCTTGGGCAATTTCTTTGCCTTTCAGAAAGGAAGTCGCTGTTTTGGCGGGTGCAGTAGGCACATTTATTTTATGAAGCAATTGCTTAAACTGTTCGCGGTCTTCGGTAATGTTAATTGCATTAATATCTACTCCAATGAGCTTCACATTAAAATCGTTCCAAATGCCTTTTTCGTCGGCTTCCAAACACAAATTCAAAGCGGTCTGTCCTCCCATGGTAGGTAAAACGGCATCAATTTGCGGATGTGCTTTTAAGATTTCAATGATTGATTTGGTGGTAAGCGGCTTTAAATAGATGTGATCGGCCATTGAAGGATCGGTCATGATCGTAGCCGGATTCGAATTGATGAGGATCACCTCGATTCCTTCTTCTCGAATAGATCGTGCGGCTTGGGATCCGGCATAATCAAACTCACAGGCTTGTCCAATTACAATAGGTCCTGAACCTATGATTAAAACCGATTTGATGGAAGTGTCTTTTGGCATTGTATAGTAGTCGTTTAGTGTGTTGTATGTTGATTAGCCCCGATGGTCCCGAAATTTCGGGAGAAAATCCTTTTTATTTTTTAATTCCAAATTTTGTTCTTTACTGCTCTTGGCTAAAAATAAAAAGATTGCAACGAACAGCGGGAAATAGCTTCAAAAAATTATTAAAATTTATGAACAGGATATAAAAAAAGCCGTTACTTAAAAATAGTAACGGCTTATATTGATTAATTCCTAATCATTATTTTTTGTGTCTTGGTTCAGAGGATACAGTCAATTTGTGTCTTCCTTTAGCTCTACGACGAGCAAGCACTTTTCTTCCATTAGCAGAAGCCATTCTGTCCATAAATCCGTGCTTATTTCTTCTTTTTCTTTTCGATGGTTGAAACGTTCTTTTGCTCATTGCTTTGTATCTTTAAAATATCGTATTGTTTTCTTAGGTATTTGTTTTTAGGAGCCCTGCTTCCAAAACCGAGTGCAAATATACAAAGTCTTTTTTTTCTAGCAAGTGGTTTAATAAAAATATTTTCAATTCCTTTTACTATATTTGTGCGCATTAAAACCGATATCCTATGTACCCGAAATTTTTAAAACTCATACTTGCTGCAATCCTAGTAATAACAGGCGTTTGGCAATTTACGGAAAGCAATATTGGCAATGGAATTTTCGTGATTTTATTGACCGTATTTCCCGTTTTCTTGTACTATAAAAACGAATTTATTTTGTTGGCCTTTTTAAAACTGCGCAAACAAGATTTTCCGGGTGCGCAAAAATGGCTTTCGAAAATTAAAAATCCAGAATCTGCATTGGTACGCAAACAACAAGGTTATTACAACTACTTGCACGGCATCATGCTCTCGCAAACCAATCTAACCCAAGCCGAACGCTACTTCAAAAAAGCCATCGAATTGGGCTTAAGCATGGACATGGACTTGGCCGTAGCCAAACTCAACTTGGCCGGTGTAGCCCTTACCCGTCGTCGTAAACTCGAAGCGACCAACTTGCTCAACGAAGCCAAAAAGCTCGATAAACAAGGCATGCTCAAGGAGCAAATTACGATGATGAAAGAGCAGATGAAGAAAATTTAATTTTTGTTTCAAGTTTCAGGTTTCAGGTTTCAGGTATAAGGCTGACGCCTTGTTTCAGGTTTCAAGTTTCAAGTTCTTTCTAAGGGCAAATGTCATATACTATTCACTGAATTATTTTTTGTTCTTAGTATACTAGTAAAACCTGAAACTTTAAACTTGAAACAAAAATAACGGCGCTAGCCAAACTAAATCTTTATCCCCGGCGGCAACAAATCTCTATACTGGGTGTGTTTTCTGAAGAACAAAGCGATTTTCGGAAAAATTGGCACCACTTTTAGCTTGCGCTCGTAGGCGATTTCCATAATGTTTTTTAGGAGTTCGGTAATAAAATCTTCGTCGCCAAATCCTTCGGGGGTTTGAATTTTGGTCAAGAATATTTTGCGCTCCTGAAAGGAATATTCTACAGTAATAAGCCCCTGCTCTACCGTAGTTTCAAATTGTCGTGCAAACGTATTGTCTTTAATGACAAGGGTAGTTTTTTGGTCCATGTTAGTTGTGGTGCATAGGCACTTCGATTAATAATAAAGTGGCTGCTGCCGTAGTTGTAATTTCGATAGCCGATGCGAGGGTAATTTCGGCGGCATCTCTTTTGCCTAAATGCTGATCCTGAAGCCTTACTTCGCCTTCTATCACAAATAAAAACAAGCCATTGCCTGCTATTTTGGTCGTATAAGAAAATGATTCGTTGGCATCAAAAACCCCCATACTAAAAAAACAATCTTGGTAAATCCAAATCGAACCTTCGGCAGGTTGCGTGTTTGGCGAAACGACCGTTACCCAAGAATTTCGGCTACTTTCTAAATCAAAAGCTTTTTGATCATAGCGCGGGCTTACATTTTGCTGGTTGGGAAATACCCATATCTGCAGTGTTTTGGCAACTTCAGTAGCGCTGGCATTCATCTCGGAATGATAGATACCCGTTCCGGCGCTCATCACCTGAACTTCTCCAAAACTCACCACCTTTTCATTCCCCATGCTATCCCGGTGCCCAAGGCCTCCCGCTAATGGAATCGTAATGATTTCCATGTTGTCGTGCGGATGGGTTCCAAAGCCCATACCCGGTGCAATCGTGTCGTCATTTAGCACGCGTAACATCCCAAATTGAACATTTTCAGGATTGAAATAATTGGCAAACGAAAAAGAAAAATTAGCCTTTAACCAACCGTGATCGGCGGTTCCGCGTTCATGGGATTTTCGTACTTGAATAGTCATGTCTGTGTGTTACTAATAAACAAAAAAATGCAGGTAAACTAACTGATTTTGGGGAGTGTAAATTTCGACATTATAAATGAGAATTGACTTATAATTTTAGTAAAAGATAGAGATTGCGGGACTATTTAGCCCAGACCCTACCCCAAGCCCGGAGTAAATTTTAATATCGAATAATTTTACTTTCGCAGGCACATACTTTTGGAGTATTTTGTATGTTTATACCTCATAAACTAATGACGTACTTCATGAAAAAACACACCTATATCGCTTGGTTTGCATTTGTTATTGTAAGCAGCCTCTTTTTATTGTACGCCACATCAGTAGAAAACAAAAACAAAATCACCCGAGAGGGAACTCCCCAATTTTTTCCAGCCAAAATTGATTTTGCCGGCGAAGAAACACCCTTAAACATTACGGATGTTCGCGAACGCTTGGACCGAGAATTGTTGGTGAATGCCAATCTAGACGCCACTACATTACTCATTATCAAAAGAGCCAATCGCGTATTTCCGATCATCGAACCCATCTTGCAGCGCAAAGGCGTACCCGACGATTTCAAATTTTTGGCAGTAATCGAAAGTGGCTTGGTGCATGCGGTATCAGCTGCAGGAGCTCGCGGAATTTGGCAATTCATGCCGCAAACTGCTCGCGAAAAAGGAATGGAAGTAACCGAGTCGGTCGATGAGCGTTACCATTTAGAAAAAGCCACCGAAGCCGCCTGTGATTATTTGTTGCAGGCCAAAGCCAAATTTGGGTCGTGGACCTTGGCTGCAGCGGCCTACAATGGCGGCATGAGCGGCGTGAGCAAGCAAATCGAAAATCAACAAGTGAGCAACTACTATGATTTATTGCTCAATGACGAAACTTCGCGTTATGTATTTCGCATTTTGGCCTTGAAAGAAATCATGCAAAACCCAGTAAAATTCGGTTTTGAAATTTCCCCCGATGAACTATATCAAAACCTGCCTTCCAAGAAAATTGTGGTGGACAGTTCCATCAGCAACTTGGCTCAATTTGCCAAAAGTCAAGGCATCAATTATAAAATTTTGAAATTGCACAATCCCTGGTTGCGCGACACCAAATTGACCAATCCTGGCAAGAAGAAATACGAGATTGAGATTCCGTTGGAGGGGTATTGATTTTAGCTATTTTGGATTGCTAAAAAAACTTTCGCAAACAACAGGATTACTTATCGCTTACTGTTGGAGAAGAAAGACAAAGAGAGGAGAGACGAAAAGACAACTTTCGATTATGACTTTACCACTTTATGACTTTATGACTTTGCTTCGCCTGTTCGCTTCGCTCGGGTCGACTTTACGACTTTATGACTTTACGACTCAAACCCCTCTCACCGACCCATCTTCATCAATATAGCTCAACTGCAGCGTTTGAAGTTCATTGACCAATTCAGGATTCCAAGGTGCTTTCACTTTCACGTAGTTTTCAGTAAAGCCATACATATAACCGGCTTTGTTTTCGCCTTCAAACAACACCTTGCGGGTAGTGCCCAATTGGCTTTCATAAAAAGCACGGCGTTTCTTAACCGATAATCCGCGCAGCATTTTACTGCGTTTGGCCCGCACGGCAGAAGGCACTACGCCATCCATAGCAGCGGCCTCGGTATTGTCGCGTTCCGAATAGGTAAACACATGCAAATACGAGATCGGTAATTCATTCAAGAAATGATAGGTTTCCAAAAACAACTCATCGGTTTCACCGGGAAAGCCCACAATCACATCTACGCCTATACAAGCATCGGGCATGTGTTGGCGAATGGCCGCCACCCGATCCACATACACGTCACGCAAATAGCGGCGTTTCATTTTTTTCAAAATCACATCACTGCCCGATTGCAACGGAATGTGAAAATGCGGCACAAAGGTTTTGCTTTGCGCTACAAACGCGATGGTTTCGTTGCGCAGCAAATTGGGCTCTATCGACGAAATGCGCAGGCGTTCAATCCCGGGCACTTCGTCAAGCGCTTGCACCAAATCCAAAAAGGTGTGTTCGTGTTTTTTGTTGCCAAATTCTCCTTTGCCGTAATCGCCAATGTTCACGCCAGTAAGCACAATTTCTTTGATTCCTTGGGCGGCAATTTCGAAGGCATTTTGCAACACATTTTCTAAAGCATCGCTGCGGGAAATCCCTCGAGCCAAGGGAATCGTACAATACGTACATTTATAATCACAGCCGTCTTGCACTTTCAAGAAAGCGCGGGTGCGGTCGCCTATCGAGTAGCTTCCCACATAAAAATCGGCTTCTTCGATCTCGCAAGAATGCACTTCGCCTCGATCGTTTTTGGCTAAATTGTGTATGTAATCGGTAATTTTAAATTTCTCAGTGGCGCCCAACACCAAATCTACACCATCTACTGCCGCCAATTCTTCGGGTTTGAGTTGCGCATAACAGCCCACGGCCGCCACAAAGGCTTGGTTGTTTTTTTGCAAGGCTTTTTTCACCACCTGCTTAAACTGCTTGTCGGCATTGTCGGTCACCGAACAGGTATTAATCACATAGATATCGGCAGCTTCTTCAAAATCAACCCGATCAAAACCTTCGTCTTGAAACGAACGGGCAATGGTCGAGGTTTCCGAAAAATTCAGTTTACAACCTAAGGTATAAAAAGCTACTTTTTTTCTATCAGTCATGTTTTGTTTATTTGGGCGAATCCCGTTGGGTCGGGCTATCCGCTCTATCTGCGTTTGCACGCAGGATGCCGCTGCTATCCCTTTCGCAGCCTCAATAGCAACGGTATTAGTCTTTACGCCACTTTTGCGTTTGCTCAAACACCGCTTCCAAAATACGCGATTCCACCTCATCAAATTCTACCGAACGGCGAGACATCGCAATGCGGGCAGTTTCAAAGGCTTTTTTGGTAAGGTAAGTGGTAAAACCTTGCGCACCGCCCCAAGTAAAACTGGGTACAAAATTGCGCGGAAATCCACTACCAAAAATATTGGCACTCACCCCAACCACGGTGCCGGTATTAAACATGGTATTGATCGCACATTTGCTGTGATCCCCCATGATTAAACCACAAAATTGCAGACCTGTTTTGGCAAATCCTTCTTTTTCGTAGCTCCACAATTTTACTTCTTCGTAATTGTTTTTCAAGTTGGAGTTGTTGCTGTCGGCGCCTAGGTTACACCATTCGCCCAAAACTGCATTGCCCAAAAAGCCATCGTGGCCTTTGTTTGAATAGGCAAATAGCACCACGTTATTGAGCTCTCCTCCCACGCGACAGTGCGGCCCTACTGTAGTAGCTCCGTATATTTTAGTAGCCAGTTTCACCACGGCGTGATCACACAACGCAAAAGGCCCACGAATCACAGAACCTTCCATGATTTCGGTATCCTTGCCTATATAAATTGGGCCAGTAGACGCATTTAAAGTGACAAATTCGAGTTGTGCTCCTTCTTCTATAAATATATGATCGGGGGCAATTACATTCACACTTTTAGGAATCGGTTGCGAGCTGCGGTCTTCGGTAAGGAAGGCAAAATCGGCACGCAAGGCCGCATCATTTTTGGCAAAAATGTCCCAAGGATGGGCTATTTGTATGCATTCTCCTGTAAAGTCAGTGATTGCATAGGTATCAAAATCTACGGTTTCTTGCGATTCTTGGGTATAAAAAGCAACCACATTTTCTCCATGAAACACCGCCTCATTGGGCCCTAAGTCTTGAATTAACTCTACCAATTCAGCCGTAGGCAAATAGGATGCATTAATCATCACATTTTGTTCCATCTCGACCATCGGAAATTTCTCGGACAAATAGTCTTCGGTCAAGGAGGTCGTGGTGGTCCCTAAATACTTTTCCCATTTTTCGCGGATGGTTAAAATTCCCACACGGATATCGGCAACGGGTCGCGTAAACGTGAGTGGCAATAAAGCTGTTCGGACGGGGCCGTCAAAAAGAATATAATTCATGGAAGACGTTCTTGGTTAACTGGGCCAAAGTTACCAATTTATCGCGCAAATAAAAATAAAAAGCCTCCCGGTTGGGAGGCTTGGTATATTTTGAACACAATAAAATCTATTTGATGTGTTTGGCGTATTTGGTTTTAAATTTATCAATACGTCCTGCTGTATCGATCAATTTAGATTTACCAGTGTAAAAAGGGTGAGAAGTTCTAGAAATCTCCATTTTCACTACCGGGTATTCTACGCCGTCGTGCATAATGGTTTCTTTGGTATCTGCAGTTGATTTAGTGATGAACACATCTTCGTTTGACATGTCTTTGAAAGCAACTAATCTGTAGTTCTCTGGGTGAATTCCTTTTTTCATGGTATGTTTTTTTTCTAATTGAATTATAAGTTGTTTTGAAGCTTTTATTGCAAAAGGTATAAACTCCTTATAACTTTTTATTTTCTACTATTATTTTGAGTGCGCAAATTTACACTTATTTTTCAAAAAACAAATCGAATCACGCTTTTTTTACTTGGCAGCCCAAAATCAAAAATGTTACGGCATTCGAGTGGGTTTTACTATATTTGTGGCTCATTTTTAAATTGATCGTTCAGCATGGATACACAAAAGAAAATCGCCCTAAACATGGGACTATTCCTGGGCTTAGCGCTCACTTTACTCATTACGATGATTTATGTGATCGACCTTAGTTTATTTACCAAATCTTGGATTGGCATACTAAATATGGTATTAATCACTCTTTTTGGAATAATTGCGGCTACGAATTACAAAAAAACTTTGGGCGGATTCATCTCGTTTAAATCTGCATTTACTAGCTTTTTTATAGCTGTTGTTGTTGGTTTTTTTATTTCGACCTTGTTTAACATCCTGCTTTTTAATCTAATTGATACAGAAGCCAAAGCTATAATCACCGAAAACGTAATTAAATACACGGTAGAAATGATGCAAAAATTTGGCGCCAAAGCAGCCGACATAAATACGGTAGTCCAAGAAATGCAGAATTCCGATTCCTTTGGGGTGCTTGGACAACTCAAAGGCTTCTTTTTTAACATAATTGTTTATTGCATCATTGGCTTAATTGCCTCGCTGGTCATTAAAAGAGAACCGCCACAAAGTCTATAAGCAATGAACTTATCCCTCGTTATTCCTTTACTCAACGAACAAGAATCCCTGCGCGAATTGCACGATTGGATTGTTCAGGTTATGAACACCCACGGCTATTCGTATGAGGTTTTGTTTATTGACGACGGCAGCACCGACAATTCCTGGCAAATTATCAGCGAGTTGGCTGCTGCAAACCAGAATGTAAAAGGAATTCAGTTTCAAAAAAATTACGGCAAATCGCAGGCCTTGCACGCCGGTTTTGCCAAAGCTCAAGGCGAGGTAATTATTACCATGGATGCCGACTTGCAAGACAGCCCCGATGAAATTCCGGGATTGTATGAACTCATTACCCAACAACACTTTGATTTGGTTTCGGGTTGGAAAAAGAAACGCTACGATTCGGTGGTGAGCAAGAATTTACCTTCTAAATTGTTCAATTGGGCGGCCCGTAAAACCTCGGGGGTGCAACTCAACGATTTCAATTGTGGACTCAAAGCCTATAAAAAAGTAGTAATCAAAAACATCGAAGTCTCGGGCGAAATGCACCGCTACATTCCGGTTTTGGCCAAAAATGCCGGCTTTTCAAAAATTGGCGAAAAAGTAGTAAAACACCAAGCGCGCAAATACGGCGAAACCAAATTTGGCATGGAACGTTTCATTAACGGCTTCTTGGATTTAATCACCATTTGGTTTTTGTCCCGCTTTGGCAAACGCCCCATGCACTTGTTTGGGGCCCTGGGCGTAATCATGTTTTTGATTGGTTTTGTTTCGACAGGCACAATCATAACCGTAAAACTCATCAAACTCTATGCGGGCTTACCCACCATTTTAGTAACCAACAACCCTTTATTTTATATTGCATTAACTACGATGATTATAGGAACACAATTGTTTTTGGCCGGATTTTTGGGCGAAATCATTTTGCGTTCCAAAAACAACGACGACCGCTATAAAATTGCTAAAGAACTCTAAAAGTAACATATACTGCTCCCCTAGCCCGGATTGCAACGGCAGCTTCCGTTTTTTTTTAAACGGAACTACAGTGGAAAGCCGGAAAACGCTTCAAAAAAATAAAATCATTTCCCCATGAATGTACCTTCTCAAATTTCTGCCGCTGTAAACGAATGGCTTAGCCCGGTTTTTGATGCCGATACGCAGGCGCACATTCGCGAAATGGCAGCAAGCAATGCAAAAGAACTGGAAGAAAGTTTTTATAAAAATCTTGAATTCGGAACCGGTGGCATGCGCGGGGTGATGGGCGTAGGAACCAACCGAATTAACAAATATACCTTAGGCAAAAACACCCAAGGCCTTTCTAATTATTTGCAGCAATCGTTTCCGGGCGAAAACCTAAAAGTCGTGATTGCCTTTGACTGCCGTCACAATAGCCAAAGCTTGGCCAAAGTGGTCGCCGATGTGTTTTCGGCCAACGGAATTCAGGTGTATTTATTCTCTGATTTGCGTCCTACTCCCGAACTGAGTTTTGCACTAAAACACTTGAAATGTCAGGCGGGAATTGTACTCACGGCCTCACACAATCCGCCCGAATACAACGGCTACAAAGTGTATTGGCAAGACGGAGGACAACTGGTTCCGCCGCAAGACAAAGAAATCATTCAAGTGATTGAATCGTTGAATTATGCCGACATTCAATTTACAGCCAAAGAAAATCTCATTACCTATATCGATCAAGAAATTGACGAGGCCTTTATTGCGTCGTCTATTGCCCACGCTGGGTTTAATACCCCGCAAGCCTACAAAGATAACTTGCAAATTGTATTTACCTCTTTGCACGGCACCTCAATTACAGCCGTTCCGCAAACCTTGGCCCAAGCAGGCTATACGCAAGTACACATTGTGCCTGAACAAGCCGAACCCAATGGCGATTTCCCGACGGTGATTTCGCCCAATCCCGAAGAACCCGAAGCACTCACCCTGGCCTTGGCCCTGGCCGAGAAAACTGGAGCCGATTTGGTGGTGGGTACCGATCCCGACTGCGACCGATTGGGTGTGGCAGTGCGCGATCTAAACGGACAACTGGTTTTGCTCAACGGAAACCAAACCATGATCTTGATGACGGGGTTTTTGCTCGAGCAATGGAAAAAACAAGGCAAAATTTCGGGCAAACAATTTGTAGGTTCAACGATCGTTTCTACTCCCATGATGTTGGAATTGGCCTCGGCCTATGGTGTGGAATGCAAAGTAGGCTTAACCGGATTTAAATGGATTGCCAAAATGATCAAAGATTTTCCCGAGTTGGAATTTATTGGCGGTGGCGAAGAAAGCTTTGGATTTATGGTAGGCGATGCCGTGCGCGACAAAGATGCTGTAGCCGCCACTTTACTCATGTGCGAAGTAGCCGCCCAAGCCAAGGCGATTGGTAGTTCGGTTTACCGCGAACTGTTAAATTTATATGTAGACCACGGATTTTATAAAGAGCAATTGGTTTCCCTCACCAAAAAAGGGCGCGAGGGCTTGCAAGAAATTAACCAAATGATGATTGATCTGCGTGAAAACCCAATCAAAACCTTGAACGGTCAACGCGTGATCATGGTAGAAGACTACAAAAACAGCACAGCAACCAATTTGTTGGACGGCAGCATTGAAGCCTTATCCATTCCAAAATCGGATGTGTTGATTTATTATACGGAAGACGGGGCCAAAATTGCGGCACGCCCCAGCGGAACCGAACCGAAGATTAAATTTTACGTGAGCGTGAATGCACCACTAGATCGCATGGAGGATGCGGCCAAAGTAGAAGCCGAATTGGATATAAAAATTAATACGATTTTAAAAGAACTAAGCATTATTTAATGACAAATTTCAAAAAAATACTCCCTTATTTACTACCCTATAAAAAGTATGCCTACCTGAATATCTTTTTTAATATTCTATTTGCGCTTTTTAGCACCCTTTCGTTCGTGGCCTTGATTCCGATGATGCAAGTATTGTTTGATCAAACCAAACGCAATACGATCGAACCGGTTTTTCAAGGGATGGGTTCGGCCAAACAATTTTTGGAAGACTACCTGAGTTATTTTATCACCACGACTACCGATACCTTCGGGGTGGGTTATACCCTATCGATTATGGTAGCGGTTATCATTAGCATCTTTTTACTGAAAAACTTGAGCGATTACTTTGCTTTGTTTTTCATCACCTTTTTGCGCAACGGTGTGCTCAAAGACCTGCGCAATGCGATGTATACCAAAACCATCGAGTTGCCCATTTCGTATTATTCAGAAAAACGCAAAGGCGATACCATTTCTAGAATTTCGAATGATGTCAACGAGGTACAATCGTCGTTTTTGTCGCTCTTGGAACTCATTGTCAAAGAGCCGCTAACGATAGTCTTTACCATTGTGACCATGTTTAGCATCAGTGCCAAACTCACGATTTTCGTCTTTATTTTTATTCCGGTTTCAGGTTATATTATTTCGTTGATTGGCAAACAACTCAAAAAACAATCTACCAAAGCCCAGCAAGAACAGGGGTTGTTTTTATCGACCATCGAAGAAACCTTGGGCGGATTGAAAGTGGTGAAAGGCTACAACAGCGAATCCTATTTCACCAAAAAATTCCAAGCTTCTACCCAACGATTTTTTCAGTTATCCAATTCGATTGGCAACCGTCAAAACTTGGCTTCGCCGGTGAGTGAATTTATGGGCATTATGGTCATTGCCATTTTATTGTGGTACGGTGGACACATGGTCTTGATCGAAAAAACCCTGAACGGAGCAGCTTTTATTGCCTATATGGGATTGGCCTACAACATTTTGACGCCAGCCAAATCGATTTCTAAAGCGTCCTATAACATCAAAAAAGGAACCGCTGCCGCCGAGCGCATCTTGGAGATTTTAGAACAAGACAACCCCATACAAGATGGTCCAACTGCGATTGAAAAGCACAGTTTTGACCAACAAATCGAATTGAAAGATGTCTCGTTTAGCTACGATTCAGAACCCGTTTTGAAACAATTTAACCTCTGCATCCCCAAAGGAAAAACAGTGGCTTTGGTTGGGCAATCGGGCAGCGGAAAAAGTACCATTGCCAATTTATTGACCCGTTTTTATGACATCAACCAAGGAACAATAAGCATAGACGGAATCCCTATCAAAGACTTGCAATTGCAATCCTTGCGCGGGTTAATGGGCTTAGTAACCCAAGACAGCATTTTATTTAACGATACTATCAAAGAAAACATCTCCTTAGGCAAACTCGACGCCACCGACGACGAAATTATTGAAGCACTCAAAATTGCCAACGCCTACGAATTTGTGAAAGATTTGCCTTTAGGCATTTACACCAACATTGGCGACAGCGGGAATAAATTATCGGGTGGACAAAAGCAACGTTTGAGTATTGCGCGCGCGGTCTTGAAAAACCCACCCATCATGATTTTGGATGAGGCTACATCGGCACTCGATACCGAAAGCGAAAAATTGGTTCAAGTGGCTTTAGAAAACATGATGCAAAATCGAACTTCTGTGGTGATTGCGCACCGCTTGTCCACCATTCAAAAAGCCGATTTGATTGTGGTGATGCACAAAGGAGAAATAGTAGAACAAGGCACGCATGATCAATTGATGCAGGCCAACGGCACCTACTACAAATTGGTAAATATGCAATCGTTTGAAGGGTAAATTCCTTATAAACGAACGGAGAGTTTCAAATTAAATACCCGCGTAGTTAAATAATTGGGCACCGCATATTGACTTTTGGTGTACACGTCTCTCACCCACGTATTAGTGATGGCATTTTGGTTGTTGAACATATTAAAGATTTCAAAACCTACTGCACAATCTTTGAATTTTTTAAGCCAATGGCCCTCCGGACGTTGGCTGTTTTTTTCGGTTAATACATACGAAAATCCAACATCGGCCCGGCGGTAATCGCGCAATCGGTTTTGGTATTGATACGGATCGGCATAAGAGGGTGAACCTCCGGGCAATCCGGTATTGTAAACAATATTCAAGTACACTTTTACACTGGGAATATTGGGCATATAATCTTGAAATAAGATACCAAACTTAAGCCGTTGATCGGTAGGGCGTGAAATATAGCCCCGATTGTCAATGTTTTCCTCCGTTTTTAAATACCCAAAACTCAACCATGATTCAGTGCCTGGCACAAACTCTCCATTGAGGCGCACGTCTAGTCCTTGGGCAAAAGCCACCGCGGTATTGCTCGCTGCATAACGAATGCGGACGTTTTCGAGTGTATACGGATTGACATCGGTGAGCGATTTATAATAGGCCTCGGTAACCATTTTAAACGGTCGGTCCCACATCTTGAAACTGTAATCATTGCTGATCACAAAATGAATGGACTTTTGGGCCTTTACGTTGGGATGCACAATTCCTAACGAATCACGCAGCTCTCGGTAAAAAGGCGGTTGGTAATAATATCCGCCCGACACACGAAAAATCATGTCGCGATCCCAATCGGGTTTAATAGAAAACTGTGCGCGTGGACTTACTACCGTTTGGGCAATTCCTGCTGTTGGTGCTCCGCTAACCTGCCATTGGTGTAGACGTACACCGGCATTGTAGGAAACCTCGCTCGAACCCAATTTGGTTTTCAGACTCCATTGGGCATACCCAGACAATCGATTGATGTTGATGAAATTTTTAGCTCTTACGTTGTGGTAAGGAACCAAAGGTCCTACGTAGGGCGTGTAGGGTTGGTTGTTTTCGGGAATAAAATTGCGTGGATTCAAAGAAAAACCAGCCGAATCGATGACTTCCCATTCGATGATGCGGTCCCGAATGTCTTCTCTGGTGTACTTGAACCCCCATTCTATTTGGTGTTTGCTAATGTCGTGAAACCCTTTTACTTCGGCGTTTACAATCAAGGCGTCCAAGTCGTTTCGCGCATGATTGAGTTGGGAACCAATGGCGCGACTGTAGGTAACATCGCCAAAAGTTTCAGAACCAATATTGCTGTCAATCTCGCCCAGCGCATAGGCAGCATCAATGTCATAATACTCTTGCTCTAAGGTATGATAGGCCGAGCCAATGGCTTTTAATGTAAAATTATCACTAGCATTGAAGGTGGTTTTTAGCGCCCCAAAATAGGTTTCGTACTTGTCTTTTTCTTGTCCTTCGTAAAAAATCAATAAGGCAATTGGATCCGAAAGCGTGCCAAAATTGGTTTGACGCAGCAGGGGTTTGTAATTGTACTTGTTTTGGGCAATATTCCCTAAAAAACTGAATTGCCATTTGGCCGAAGGCGTAAAATTGATATTGGTTTGCACATCGGCAAAAGTGGGGTGATAATTGGTAGAAGTCTCTTGGCTATTTACCAGCAAACTGTTGTCGCGGTAACGCAAACCGGCCAATCCTGACCATTTTTTGTTTTTGGAAACGGCATCAACCGCCACGCTTCCGCCCAAAAAACTGGCTTCGGTAGCCAATCCAAAACGAGAAGGTTTGCGGTATGTGATGTCTAAAACAGAAGACAATTTATCGCCGTATTTGGCTTGAAAACCCCCAGCAGAAAAATCAACGTTTTGCACTAAATCGGTGTTGGTGAAACTCAATCCTTCTTGCTGACCCGAACGAATCAAAAACGGACGGTAAATTTCAACTTCATTGACGTAGACTAAATTTTCGTCGTAGTTTCCGCCTCGCACCGAATATTGCGTACTCAATTCGTTATTCGAATTTACACCGGGTAAGGTTTTGATGACATTCTCAATTCCGGCATTGGCTCCCGGAATTTTGCGAATTACTTCGGGTTCAATTACGGTAATGCCTTGAATGCGTTTGCGGTTGCCCGAAGTTACTGTAACCTCACCCAGGCTCTCGGCTTTGTCGCTGAGTTGTGGATTGAATTCGTAATCTTCGTTGGGTTTTAATTCTAAAGAAACCGTGTATTTTTTGAGGGTAACATGGGTAAATACTACTTGTATTTTCTTGTTGGCCGGAACCACCAATTGGTAAAAGCCATTCTCGTTTGATTTAGTGTTTTTATCGGCGGCACTAATATTTACTTCGCTTACCGCTTGGCCATTTTCATTGAGAATAACCCCTTTTATTCGGGCATTCTGAGCCAAAGCAAATTGGCAACTAAAAAAGAAAAACAGCAAGTACTTGTAGGTATTCAAGGGCTAGGGTTTGGTTTTTTGACTTCTAAAAAATGTGGTTTCAAAGATAGCAGAATTTCCTACATTATCGGTTACGATGAGTTTTAATTCGTTTTTCCCTTCTAGTAAAAAAGCAGGATCAAAGTAGTGCACCAACTGATCGGATTTGTAATCGTACTCAAACAAAACCCAAGTAGAATTCAGGTAGCCCATATAGCTTTTAATGCCCGAAGCCGCATCGGTAATCTCAAAATTCAATTGATTTTCTTTGCTTAGCCAACGCCCTTCGATAGATTTTGGCAACTTTATGGTGGGCGCAATGGTATCAGTATAAAGCAAGTAAGTGCCTAATTTTTTGACGTAGGTTTTGTAGGTGTTTTTACTAAATTTTGTAGGTGAATAATTGATGTTGCCATTCTCTAACAACCCTAAAAAAGTTTTATCGGGATACTTGTGCAGGCTGTCTGTACAACTCAACTGAAAATTAGTATGTGCAGGCACAATATCTTCGTGCAATTGCAAGGTGTCTTTCTTGGCGGCAATGCGCAAGTAAAAATCGTCATAAAAAGTTTTGGCAGGAAAAAAAACGGAAAAATCACCCTGTTCAAAAATGGCATCTTGGTTGGCTTTGACCCATAATTTGGAATCAATTTTTGGGCTGGGAATCACCGCCGTATCTTTTGCATATTCTATGGGGATTTGAATGCTGGTGGTATTGGCATTGAAATCTGACACTTCTAGGCGGCACAACTGATTCAAATTGGGAACTGGTGTAAAAATCCCATAGTATTTGTCGGTATGCAACAAACCCCAATTGTTCGGGTTTTTTTGAAATAATTTTTGCACCCGTTGTTTCGTTTTTTTGTAGCGTTCGTAATCAAGCAACGCATTGACATACCGCATTTCTGCAAAGGGGAAATTATCAAATTGGTAGCCAAAATTGGGTGAACCATTGCTGTAGGTTTGTACTTTATATATTCCATTGGCATTGTAGGAAACATCATCAAAATCATTTGCGGTTATGCCAAAGCCAACGGCTCCATTTACCCGAACATTTTCAGCCAAAAAAGTGCCGTCTTTTTGTAACGACATATGCAACACAATCGGAACGTTGGATTGATTTACGGTGCTTTCTGCTGTGATTGGATAGGCCAATACACTCGCCACAAAAGGCCTTTTGGTGTCCTTGAGCAATTTATCAAACCCAAAAAATAAAGGATTGATGATGTTCTCTGTTTTGGTATCGCGGAATTCAAAATGCAAATGAGGGCCATCTGATCCGCCTGTATTTCCAGACCAAGCAATCGTGTCGCCTTGAGTAACGACTAGCTCCTTGGCGTTGGGAAAAACTTCTATCTCGAATGACTTTTGATCGTATTGATTTTTCTTGATGTAGGCTTCTATGGCTCCATTTGCTTTTTGTAAATGTCCATAGACAGTAGTATATCCGTTTGGGTGCGTAATGTAAAGCGCTTTTCCGTACCCAACAGCTGAAATTTTAATTCGAGACACATAGCCCTCCGCCGAAGCCAATACAGGCAAGCCTTCTTTTTGATTGGTTTTGAAATCGAAACCCGAATGAAAATGATTGGGACGTAATTCGCCAAAATTACCCGACAATTGCATGGGAATAGTTAATGGCGATCGAAAATAGTCGGTTGGATAGCTCGATTGCGCAAAAAATGGCGTAGAAAAAAACAACAACAGAAAGAGGAATCTCATGAAAAAAGCTTTGTGCTAAAGTAAAAAAAATAAAGTTTCTATCCTCGTTTTTAATCAGTTGTAAACGGTTGATTTCGTGTGTAATACCAGTTTACTTCTTGAATTATTTTTTTTTTACCAAAAGTATTGGCATAATTCATTTGTAATGTTAACTTTGTGGAAATAAGTAAGGAATAGGATTTTCAGATGAGTGAAATTGTAGAAATTATTGATACTCTTGAAGGTAGACTAAAAAAACTAGTAGAAAAAATAGACTTTTTAGAAAAAACCGCTACCCAATTGACCGTCGATTTGCAAAAATCTACACAAACCATACAAACCCAATCGGAGGAGATGGACCGCTTGAAAAAGCAGTATGACACCCTAAAAATCGCCAATTCATTACTTGGCAGTGAAGAAAACAAAAGAGAGACCAAGCTGAAAATAAATTCATTAATTCGTGAAATTGATTACTGCATAGCCCAGCTAGCAGAGTAAAAAAAGATGAACGAAAAGCTAAAAATCAAATTATCAATTGCCGATCGCGTCTATCCCCTCACGGTAGAGATGTCGCAGGAAGAAGGATTGCGAAGTGCATCTAAGAAAATTGATACGATGATTAAGCAGTTTGAAGAAAATTACGCAGTAAGAGACAAACAAGATGTGTTGGCCATGTGTGCCTTGCAATTTGCCTCCCAACTGGAACAAAAACAACAAGAAACATCGATTGATGGTACCGATACCATTGAGCGAATTCAAAAATTGAATGATTTTGTTGCTCAATATCTCGACAAAAAAGACTGGTAAACAGTCTAGATTTTATATTATCACGTTCTTAACATAGACTAAAATACTGCCTACATTAGTTATTTTTTTGGTAAACTCAACGCTAACAATTTAGAATGAGCAAATCGTCGCTACTAGAGTATGCCTCGCCTCGGCCAGGAAACTTGAACAGCGAGTTAGCTCAAAACTTGTCTTTTCGAGTTTATACATTACACCTAATGTAGGCTTTTTTATATATAAATACTTAAACAAACATGGACATTTTAACAATACTTATTTCGGGAATTGCAGGAATCGCAGGAGGATTTTCGGTAGCCAAAGTGCTAGAAAAGAACAACGTTTCCAACCTCATTAAAAGTGCTAAAAAAGACGCTGCTTCAATTTTGAAAGACGCCAATTTAGAAGCCGAAAACATCAAAAAAGACAAAATTCTTCAAGCCAAAGAGCGATTTATCGAATTGAAAGCCGAGCACGAAGAAGTAATTTTGGCGCGTGACCGCAAAGTGAACGAAGTAGAAAAACGCACTCGCGATAAAGAGTCTCAAATCTCGAATGAATTGGCCAAAGCCAAAAAAATCAACGACGATTACGAGGCCAAAACCACCGAATACCAAACCAAATTAGAACAGCTCGAGAAAAAACAACAAGAGGTAGACCGCATGCACAAAAGCCAATTGAATCAACTGGAAGTAATCTCCGGTTTATCGGCAGAAGATGCAAGAGATCAACTGATTGAAGGCTTGAAAGCTGAGGCTAAAACCAAGGCAATGGCGCAAATTCAAGACACCATCGAAGAAGCCAAATTGACGGCCCAACAAGAAGCCAAGAAAATCATCATCAACACCATACAACGCATCGGAACCGAAGAAGCGGTAGAAAATTGCGTGTCGGTTTTCAACATCGAATCAGACGACGTAAAAGGACGCATCATTGGACGTGAAGGTCGAAACATTCGTGCCCTAGAAGCTGCTACTGGTGTAGAAATTATTGTAGACGATACTCCTGAAGCGATAATCCTTTCTTGTTTTGACCCGGTGCGAAGAGAAATTGCTCGCTTGGCTTTACACAAATTGGTTACCGACGGTCGTATTCACCCGGCTCGAATTGAAGAAGTGGTTGCAAAAACAGCCAAACAAATAGAGGACGAAATCATTGAGGTAGGAAAACGTACCGTGATTGATTTAGGCATACACGGTTTACATCCTGAATTGATCAAAGTAGTAGGACGTATGAAATACCGTTCGTCTTACGGACAAAACTTGTTGCAACACTCGCGTGAAGTATCCAAATTGTGTGGCTTAATGGCTGCCGAATTGGGCTTGAACGTAAAACTGGCCAAGCGTGCCGGATTGTTGCACGATATCGGTAAAGTGCCCGATACCGAAAGTGACTTGCCACACGCACTATTGGGTATGCAATGGGCCGAGAAATATGGCGAAAAAGAAGAGGTGTGCAACGCAATTGGAGCCCACCACGACGAAATTGAAATGAAATCCTTGTTGTCGCCAATTATTCAAGTATGTGATGCCATCTCGGGTGCACGTCCGGGAGCAAGACGCCAAGTGTTGGATTCGTACATTCAACGTTTGAAGGACTTAGAAGAAGTAGCCTACGGGTTTGGCGGCGTGAAAAATGCCTATGCCATTCAAGCCGGGAGAGAATTGCGTGTAATTGTAGAAAGCGAAAAAGTATCAGATGACAATGCTGCTACCCTATCGTTTGAAATCTCGCAAAAAATTCAAACCGAAATGACCTATCCAGGTCAAGTAAAAGTAACGGTAATACGCGAAACACGTGCCGTGAATATTGCAAAATAATATACTATACAATACGATTGCAAAAGACCCTTTTCAGGGTCTTTTTTTTTGTTTAATTCAATTGATAAAGCAGACCAATTGTAAATTGTCTAAGTTGGGATTCTTTGTTAAAAAGCACTGCGTAATGGGTGTCAATAGAAAGATGATCATTCAGTTCGTAAGATCCGCCTAAATTATATCCTATGCGCGTATTCTCGGTTTCGGCGCTATCTAGAGTAAAATCAAAAGCGGGACCGCCTATCAAATAAACTTTCTCTGCCAGGGCAAATTTTGAGCACAAAGGCACATAGATACTGCTCAATGAACCTTCGTTTCCACTCACCAAAGTATAGTTTACACTCGTTACAAAATGAATAAATTGGTACTGCATGCCCACATACAATCCATTGGCTTTGGATGAGACATCTTGAACTGAAATTGATTTGTTTAGCAAACCAGCCCGAACAGAAAAGGCGTGATCTTGGGCTTGAACTGCTGTGATAACAAGAAACGTTAAAAAAGTAAAACTAAATTTCATGGGATGGGTATATAAAATAAAGGCGCAAATATAGGAGTATGCCGCACTAATCCATAAACCAAACTATAAAATTACTTGCGCGGATGAAACCTTTGCAATACTTGTGTGAGGTGTTTGCGGTCTAGATGCACATAAATCTCGGTAGTTGTAATCGACTCGTGGCCCAACAGCAGCTGAATGGAACGCAAATCGGCACCATTTTCTAATAAATGCGTGGCAAACGAATGGCGAAAGGTGTGGGGACTAATGGTTTTGTGCAAGTTGATTTCTTCGGCCAAGGTCTTGATGATGGTGAACACCATGGCCCGGCTAAGTTGTCGGCCGCGGCGATTGAGAAACAAGGTGTCTTCGTGGCCTTTTTGAATGGGCAAATGGCTGCGCTTTTGTTGGTAAAAACGAATGAATTTTTGGGTATTTGGACCTATAGGGACAAAGCGTTGTTTGTTGCCTTTACCGGTCACTTTGATGAATTCTTCGTCAAAAAATAGATCTGATATTTTGAGCGCAATCAATTCGGATACACGCAACCCACAACCGTACAATGTTTCTAGCATCGCTCGATTGCGTTCGCCTTCGGGTTTGGACAAATCGATGGCGGCAATCAAGGCATCAATTTCGGAAACGGCCAAGGTATCCGGCAATTTTCGACCTATGCGCGGCGCTTCAATCAATTCCATGGGATTGTCTGTGCGGTAATCTTCAAATATTAAATAACTAAAAAAACTTTTCAAGCCCGAAATGATGCGCGATTGCGAACGCGGATTGACTTCTTTCGAAATGGCATAAATAAATTGTTGTACTTGCTCTTCTGAAATCTTTACGGGAGAAACAAGCACTTGATTTTGTTCCAAATAGGCCATCAAACGCTCGATATCGAAAGTGTAATTGTCAATGGTATTTTTTGACAAGCCCCGTTCGATGCGCAAATAGGATTGAAAATGCTTGAGTAAAGTGATCCAGTTCATTGAAGCAAAGTAACAGTAAAATATAGACATAAAAAAAGCCCCGATTAAGGGGCTCCTAAATAGGTAATTTCATAATCAATCAATTGATAAAAATTTTAGTGTTTTATCAGTTTTTGTGTATGTATACCGTTTTCACTTTTCAAGTGTAAAACATAGGTGCCTTTTGCCAATGCAGAAGTTTGTACCAGGGTTGTATTTGACAATAACGAAATGCGCTGCAACAGTTGCCCTTGTAAAGAATAGAGTTCTGCAACCGTGTTTTGGTAGTTTGTACATGTAATTGTAAACTGCTCACGCACAGGGTTGGGGTAAATGCTAAAGCTAGTTTGTGCACTCACCTCTTCGGTGCCAAGTAGCCCACCTAATTTGCAAATAAAACTATCGTTTTGACCCACCGGAGTCATGTTGAATACAGCAGAATCAGGATCAAAGTCTACAGTCGACGCAAAACGACCTGCTACATAAAGGTTGTTACCCATCACTTTTATCGATCGTCCGTCTTCATAATTCGTAAAGCCGCCCATACACCTCGCCCATACAAAATTGCCTGATGCGTCTAATTTAGAAACGTAAATATCACCTCCCCCAACTGTTTCTAAATCATAAACACCAATCCCTGGATCAAAATCAATAGTTCCTCCTCCTTGAATTTCGCCTGTAGTATAAATATTACCAAAAGTATCAACTGCAATGGCTTGGCCAAAATCAGCGCCTATACCTCCTAATACTTTTGCCCAAATAAAGTTACCGTCTGCATCCAACTTGAGTACAAAAGTGTCATAAAAACCAACCGTAGGAACATTATAAACTGCTACTCCTGGATCAAAATCGATTTGTGTATCATTGATATAACAGATATACCCAGTTATGCATACATTTCCTGAAGAATCGACAACCAAATCTTTTCCTGCGTCATTCCCGTCCATGCCTATTTTCTTGGCCCAAACAAAATTTCCACTTGCATTTAATTTTAATATAAATATATCTGCCTCATTGTTGGTAGCCGATAGAGAATACACACCAATACCCGGATCAAAATCGCAGGCCTCTGGACCATGAAATTCACCGGTTGTAAAAACTTCACCAAAAGTATTAATGGCAATTGAATAAGCCGCTTCATTGCTTGTACCACCCATTGTTTTAGCCCAAATATAATTTCCGGAGGATGATAATTTCAATACAAAAACATCTGAAGATCCAGCGCTAGCTATATTAACTACTCCAGTACCCGGATCAAAGTCTACCGTGTTATAAAAATAACCCGTCAGGAAAATTTCACCCGCTAAATTGGTGGCAATAGAAGTTCCACGATCGGTATTATTTGATCCTATTTTCTTCGCCCAAACATAATTTCCAACGGTATCAAATTTGGCAATAAACACATCGTTATCTCCTGCAGATGTTATATTTACTACTGCAGCACCTGGATCAAAATCAGCGGTCGAAGAAAACCAGCCCGTGAGCACCACTTCACCCGTTGGGGTAATTGCGATAGAAAAGCCCAAATCGCTGCCTACTCCACCGATACGTTTGGCCCACACCAAATTCCCGGAAGTATCTAATTTGGAAATAAAAATATCATCGAGACCTGCAGACGTTAGATTAAAAACACCAGGTCCTGGATCAAAGTCTGCAGTGCCCGAAAAAGCACCAGTGCTGTAAACATTTCCTGTGTTATCTACTGCAATAGAATTGCAAGAATCATCACCCGTTCCACCCTGTTGCTTGGCCCATAGTAAGTTTTGTGCATGCGCAGGCAGTTGTCCAAGGAATAAAAAACAAAAAAAGGGTAGAGTGAATAGCGTATTTTTTTTCATTTGTGTAAGAGGAATTAGTCTATTTGAATACAATAATTGGGTGTTAAACAAAAAAAACTTGGATAAAAATTACCCAAGTTTTTGCCTTCTAACCAATTTATTTAGTTTGTATACGTCCAGTGAGTAGTGTTTCCTTGCGCGCTTAAGGTTCCGGTTTGTGTAGTAATTATCGTTCCGTTTTTTATTACTCGTAACGTAAAACTTGAAGCTGATCCGCTGGTACCACAATTGTTGTAGTAGTTTACCCAATATTCGTATTGGCCCGTTGGAGCCGTTCCATTTACCCAAAATATATTCTCGTTAGGACCACTCGCACAACTGCCACAAAGACAATCTACATCTAGTGTTCCGGCATCTGCCGTGCGGTTAGAGTATGAAATAATTGCACCAGAGGGAGTTTTTACATACAAATCCAAATCAACATTTTCGGAATTGGTAAACTGCAAATTAAAACGAGGATTTCCGTCTTGACCCGCTAGATTGTTTGTGTCTGAAGTTGTTGAATCAGAACTACAGGAAATTACAATCCCGCTCACAAATAGAAATAAAAGTAGTTTTTTCATAATTAGGTTTTTTTTAGTTTTTAATATAAGTCCACGTAGGTGTTGTACCACCTGTAGTAAGTGTACCCGTATGCGATTGTACAATTGTAGAATTGTTCATGACACGCACCGTGTAGTTGGCGTTCGGGTTGGAACTCGAACAACTGCTGTAAAATTTCACATAATATTGATAGGTTCCTGCTGGTCCAGTTTGCCAAAATACATTTTCACCCGTGCCATTTGATGTGCTGCTCCCGCATTGACAATCTACATCCAATTCTCCGCCTTGGCCTGTTCGGTTGCCATAATAAATCAATGTGCCGTCTGGTGTTTTAACGTATAAATCCAAATCATATCCGGCAGTGAATTGCAAATTAAAACGCGGATTTCCGGCGCTACCAACCAAACCGCCTCCCGTACCATCGCATTCTGGTCCTTCATTTGACGGACAAATTGCCAACGTACCACCCCCATCAGGCGTAGTAAAACTACCTGTGCTTACTTGGCCATTTTCCCAATTTACGGTATAGGTATGTTGGGTGTTTTTGGGTAAAATATACTGCACAGTACTGCAATCTGTAAATGCTACCGGGTTTCCATCAAGACCAACTAAGGTTCCAGAATTACAGAAAATTTGAGATTGTATGTTATCATAATTAAATGGAATGGTGTTCCATAAAGCATAATAGGAATCACATCGCCCACCTGGATGATAAAATTTATTTAAACCACTAAACGAGACACCATCTACGGTCACTGTAGCTTTACAAGATTCGTCATGCGTAAAAATCACTGAGGAATTCAATAGATTTTCCCACCCACCAGTGGTTTGTAATTCGGGCACATCACCCCCAACGGTCATGGAAGAGCCATCGGGATTGGTTCCGCTCAAATAAATAGAACGTGTAGTCGTATCAATTGAACCAGTGATATTGGTAATATTCGCAAATGCTCCTTCCGTTTGAGTAATATTGATGGCATAACTATTTCCTTGCTTTACAGAGATGCCTCTCATATTACCCGAAAGTAAATTTAAATCGGTTGATCCATTGGCGGCAATCGTAATATACCCTTCTAAAGGTGAGGTTGTCCCGTTGTTGTACAAGGTGCCTGTGAAGATTCCCGAAAATTCAAAATCGGATAAAGAAGGTGTTTTTGCTCCGTCGTCCTTGCTACAACTCACACAGAGCAATAAAATACCGACATAGAAAAAGTGTACGGATTTAGTGAATAGTGTTTTCATTAGTTTTTTTAACAAATAAACTGCATACTACAACTTATGTCAATACCCATTTGTGGGTAAATCACAATGATACTATTATTTTATTGGGAGATTAATTTGCACGACAGTGCCCTGATTTAAAGTACTGGTAATTTCAAAACTGCCTCGATAATTCTGGATGCGTTTTTGGCTATTCTCTAACCCAAACCCAAAAGGCACCTGGTCGGTATTAAACCCTACCCCATCATCAGTAATTTGAACTAAATAATGTGTCGGATATGCATAAAATTCAACCATTACAGCTTGAGCTTTTCCGTGATTGCTCGCGTTATTAATGAGTTCTAAGACAATTAAATACACATCATAAATCCATTCCTCTTCAATTATCTCGGGAAAATTGTAAGTATATAGCTCAATTTTAGGAATTGCCACGGTGCGCGAACGGCTCTCAATTTGGTTATGTAAACTGGCATATAACGCGCCTTCATCGAGCGATTTGGGAAGAATTTGGTGGGAAATCATACGAATATCATTTGACAATTCGGCCATGGAATCATTAACCTGTTGATATTGCTTAAGTTGGATGAGTTGCCTGATGTAGGCCAATTGACTGCCAATATTATCGTGAATTAAATTGGCAATAGAGCGGCGTTCACGCACTTGGGTTTGCGAGATGACTTGGATGGTTTTGTAGCGTTCGTCTATTAAATCGATAACCAGTTGCGAGTTCTCTTTATGAGTATTCATGTATTTGTTGGTGAGGATATACCCAAACAATAGTGCCTCATACAAAAAGACAAAGACCAACAAATTCTCCGGAAAACTGGCTTGTATCACTTTAAAAGATCGCAATAAAATGGCATGACCCCATAACAAATGAGGCCAAAAAGTGAGCAACATTAAATAAGACGGTTTAGATTCGTAGCGAATGTTGCGAAAAACGGCAAATACCATATAAATAAAACTCAACGTGATGGCAGAAAAGACCAAGTAAAAACAAATCTTTAAAATAAAATTCCATTCTAATGCATAGAAAAAAAGAGAGAGAAAAATAATTGATGTCGTTACCCACAAACTCAATAGTATGTGTCTAAATGGCTTGGGTTGGTAATTTTTTAAATTGGTAAAACTGCAAATAAGCCTCGTTAAGATCACAAACCAAATTGTTGAGGCGTAAATGTGCAGCTCACTAAAGTATAAGAAATGAGGAAACAGGGTGAATTTGGCATAATTAGAATAACTCACTATGTACAGAATCGAGCAAATTGAATACAAGGTGTAGTAAAAGTAAACCGGTCGTTTAGTGATTCGATATAAGCTAATATTGAGCAACATTAAAATTAATATAACCCCTATAAATACCGAGATTACAATCAATTTAGCATTCGAAAGTTTTACCAACTCGGTTACCGATTCTAGACCATACGAAAACTCAAAAAAAGAAGTGGTTTTCTTTAATTTCACCAAACAGCTTTTTTGTTCCTTAGCTTTCAGCTCAAAAACAAACGAATGATAAGATAAAAACTGAGCTTCATTGGCAGTTCGATCGCCCAGCATTCGGATGCGATTGGGTTCGTAACACACCAAACTGTCTATGTTGTTGTTGTAGAAGGATAATCCGAAGCGTTGGGTATGTGCGGTGGTATTGGTAAACCTAAAACGGCACCAAACCGTGGCGTTTTCATTGTAACCAATATTGATGTGCCGATCTGCTGGCAACGTTTTCCAAGCCGATTTAGGTAAATTTGTTGGCGTATATTGCGAGGTAGAATCAACCAAATACTGCGCTGACTGGCGCACAGCAGGAAAATCAAATTGCGCTTGAGCAGTGAAACTCAGTATGAGTAAACTAAGAAAATAAATTATTCTCATGCGCAAATTTAATGAGCGAACTGCTGTTGGATATTTCTAGCTTTTTGTTGATGTTTTTGCGGTGTGTATCTACGGTGGTTTTACTGATAAATAATTCGGAAGCAATTTCCTTGCTGGTTTTTCCTTCAATAATCAACCGAATGATTTGTTTTTCTTGGGCCGAAAGAGAAAATTTCTTGAGTTGGGCTTTGTCCTTGTTGTCAAAATCGGGGATGCCTTTTTTGGTAGTACTGGCCTGGTAAAAGTCGTGTGATTTAGACTCAATTACTGCTATCAATTCTTCAATGGGGGTTTCTTTGGGCAAAAATGCATCTACACCAAGCCGAGCAGCTTTATTTACCAGAAATTCCTCAAAATAGGCCGAGAGAATAATGACTTTGGCTTTGGGATGAATTTTTTTGAACTGCTGAATCAATTGAAAACCGTCGCGTTCGTCAATATTCAAATCACAGAGAAACACATCTACCGCTGCCGATGTAAAGTAATTTTGGCATTGATCGGAATCGCTAAACAAGGTGATGTCGTAATCCGTGCCAAATTTCTTTAACACCTCTGACAGTCCATTCAAAAACAGCAAATGATCATCACAAATAAGAATTTTTTTATGCATCAGGTGTAGTTTTAGAATTACATTGGCTATAGCATCGTACTAATTAACTTTCTAGCCAAAAAGCAGAACTAAAGTAGGCAAATAAAGTTGATTTGAAGAAATAACGAAATACAAACATACTCGCAAATAAAAAGCAAACAAATACCTATTTGTGGGTATATTACCCCATAAAAAAAGCCTCCCAGTGGGAGGCTTTTTAAAGATATATTCGATTAGAATTTGTAACCAAAAGAAACAGAAATCACATTATTTTTATACGTTTCATAAGTAGTGTCTTTATTTAAAGCCGACATACCCATATTGTAACGCAAGTCTAACATCATGTTTTCGTTTAAATCATACCCAGCGCCTAAATTCAAACCAAAATCAGTAGTGTTGTATCCGTCTTTTACATCAGCTCCACCTTCTTTAGCCGACATTAACAAACCAATTTGAGGTCCCGCTTGAATGTTGAACGTTTCACCTACATAATACTTGGCCATTACAGGGATATTAATGTACGTTAAGTCTATAGATCCACCTGTATAAGTACATCCTTGATTCGAGTACACCAACTCCGGTTGGATGGCAAATTTGTCAGAGGCTTTGAACTCTAATAAACCACCAATGTGAAATGTGGTTTTGGCTGAAGTTCCAGTAGCTCCTGCAATAGAAGCAGAATTGATTCCCCCTTTAACTCCAAATTTCATGTCTTGCGCGTTTGCAAAACCGAATGCACCTACTGCGATAGCAGCTAAAATAATTTTTTTCATACTAAATGTTTGTTATGATTAATAATAGTTAAATGTAAAATTACCTCTTTATTTATTTTGCTTCTGTAGTTATTCTTATAAACAAAACTATTAACAAAAAAAGCCTCCCAGTGGGAGGCTTTCTTATGCAATAATAAATTCGATTAGAATTTGTAGATCAAACCAACTTTAGCAGCAGCAAAAATGTTGTTGTATTGTTTGTTGATGTCCAAGGTCATAGAAGTAGTTTTTACGTCGCCAGTTTTTGAAGTATTGTAGCTAAACACATCGTTCAAACCAAAATCTACAGCCCATTTAGAAGTAATCCAGTAGTTTACTCCAATACCAGCACCTAAACCAAGTGTAGCAGTTTTTTCTGCACCATTACCACCGTTGTCATTTGAACCAGAAACTAATCCAAAGTTTGTATAGGTTTTGAAACGCTCACCTACATTTAAAAAGTAGTATCTACCACCAATTTTGATGTTAGTCTGTTTTGATTTATCAGCATCTACTGCAGGAGTTGTTCCAACAGCTGGTTTTGCAGCTAAATCATTTGCAGTTAATTCTAACCCAACTGTCAAAGCCAAATTGTCAGATAAAAAATAACCAAATTCTGGAGCAATTGTGTTTGAAGTAGATTTTACACCTCCATTATCTTCAGAAAAATAGTGAATTGTACCACCTAAATACATGTCTCCTGAGGCGAAACCATAAGACTCTTTGTCTTGCGCGTTAGCAAAACCGAATGCACATACTGCAATTGCAGATAAAATAATTTTTTTCATAATTAAAGTTTGTTTAAAATTAGTATGTCAAAAGTATAGGGAACAAAAACGTTTTCGTTAAAATGAAATCTGCAGTTATTAACAAAGTTATTAACAAAGAATAATAGCTGAGTAGAATAAAACCCCATAAATAGTACTAAACCTCAGCCGCGGCACAAAAAAATGTTGATAACCCCAACTGTTTCTATAAATTGGTTCGTAGTTGAATTGGTTTTATTCTCTCTCATTTGGGGTAAAGAGATTAAAAATTAGTATGGTTTACCATAATAAAAAAACTGCTAAATAAAAAAAGCCCTTATGCAATGCAAAAGGGCTTTGAGTTTATTCAAGTAGAATTATTTTCTGATTAATTTAATGTAAGTATCGACAAGAGTTATATTATCCATATCATAAACTTGTCCAATTAATTCTGAGCCAGAAAGTGAGACGATGTGAAATTTGCTTTCCCCCGTAGTTGGTGGCGTTGTGGAATCATCAACATAAGTAAAGATTAGATCATCCCCTTCTTTCCGCCATGTACTCGAAAAGCTTGATGGTGCATTGCTTTGTAACTCACAAACATTTGTTTGTGTATTGACAGAATAACTCTCTGAGTATATACTGCCATCGGCATTATATTGTTCAAAACTTTGAGCCTCACAAGCATCATCTGTATTCGTGGCCCAAACGATAGTTGTTCCACTTCCTTTTGCACCATCTGTATAAAAGTGCCATTTTCCTACTACACTGGGTGCGCTTTCTTTGCTGCACGAAAGAGTAATCACGGCGGCTATTAAGCCTAAAATCAATGTTATTTTTTTCATTTTGTTTTAGTTTAGATCGGGATTAATTAAAATACGATATATCCTATTGAAACCGAAAGATTACGCGTAGCATTTCCTTCATAGATCAATTCAGAACCTAAATAATAACGTGCACCAATGTTTAATTTATCCATTTGATAAGAGAAATCCAACAACATTCCTTGGTCGTTTGCAGGGGTTAATTTAGTAGTTCCAAAATCTGATTTTTGTTGACCACCCCAACCATATGCATATTGGTATCCGAAACCTAAAGCTAAATCGCCAAATTTGCGTTTCAAAATAACAGGAATATCAATAAAGGTATAATCTGTAGTTGTTCTACCAATTTCATAGGAAATCGTGTTGTAGTTTAATTCCCCTTGAAGGGCAACATTATCACTGATGTCCATGTTTTCGAAATAACCTATTCCGAAATTTAATTTTCCTTTGGCATCATTTTTTACATCATCTGTAAAGGCCGGTGAGTTCAAAATAAACTTAAATCCGCCTTGTATATCTTGTGCTTGCATACTGATCGTAAACAAAGCAAAAATTGCTATAATTTTTTTCATGTTATCTCTATTATACTAGTGTTAAACTTGGGTTATCTGGCGATAAAATCACCTTTGTAATTTGGACTGCAATGGTCACAATACTCTTGTTGGTAAATTTTGTTAATTGTACCCGCATATCCATTTACTTTCACGTGTATTCTTTTGAAGAATACCCATCTTTCAATATCAACAACATAATTTGGATGAACAATCAAATCCGTTTTAGAATCAATCACCGCTTTGTAGGCAGCTGCAGATTTGGCACGATTCACTTTTGAAGAGAATAAGCCCGATTTGGCTGAATAGTCTACACCCTCGGCATAACTTTTGTCTCCAGAAAGTCTAAAGCATAAAAAATAAAGCGCATTAGATTCTCCAGCGATTTTCTTAGTCACATCTACAGTAATATCTGCATCGAGTGGTCTAATGTTTTCTCCTACCGAAATAGGGGTAGAAATTGTACCCGCTAAAGTTGATTTACAACTTGTGGTCATTAATGCCAAGGCAAGGATTGGCAATAAAAGCATTTTTTTCATAATTAGTTATTTAATGTTTATTTTTCAAAAATAGGATTTTTCACATGTACTATCGCCAAGTGGTATTATGATTTTATTAACATTTTAAGCTCCCCAATTATTTGTTACTTTTGTTTTCAAATAAACGATCCATGCAATCCAAAAAAATCCTGATCATCAACGGCCCGAATTTAAACTTATTAGGTGTGCGTGAGCCTTCTATATATGGAGCTGAAACTTTTGAATCCTTTTTGGCGCAATTGCAAACAAACCATCCGGCGGCTGCGCTTTCTTATTTTCAGAGCAATATAGAAGGAGAACTTATAAACAAAATTCAAGAAGCCGGTTTTGGCGCAGTAGATGGCATCATACTCAACGCCGCCGCCTACACCCACACCTCGGTAGGTATAGCCGATGCAGTAAAAGCAATCTCCTGTCCGGTGATAGAAGTACACATCTCCAACACCTATGCCCGCGAGAGCTTTCGCCATCATTCCTATATCGCGCCGCATGCCAAAGGTGTAATCGTGGGTTTCGGATTACACAGTTATACCTTGGCCTTGCAATCGTTTTTACTTTAATAATAAGATATGAAAAATAGTCTATTACTTTGGGTTTGCCTGATGGGAATCACTGCTTTTGCCCAACTCAAAGGAACCGTGCGCGACGAAAAAGGCCTCCCGTTGCCGCAAGTTTCGGTCTACTACGAAAACACCTATACTGGCACCACGACCAACGACAAAGGCCAATTTGAAATTGGCAAGCAAACCAAAACTTTGGTATTTCAGTACTTGGGCTACCAAACCAAAAAAATAGTGATCTCAGCCGAAACCAATTCCCCACTGGAAGTTATTCTTGCCGAAGCTAATATTACCCTCAACGAAGTGGTCATCAACACCAAAATTAATCCGGCCAATGCCATTATCAAAGCGGCCATTGCGGCACGCAAAGTCAATGCCATCAAAAACGAAAATTACAGCACCGATTTTTATTCTCGTGGGCTATTTAAAATAAACAAAGCGCCAAAAAAAATATTGGGCCAAAAATTTGATGCCTTTGATGAAATCCTAGACTCCACGCGCAGCGGCATTTTATATTTGTCAGAAACGGTTTCAAAACTCACCTACAGCAAACCCAATCGCCTTGACGAAGTAATTGTAGCCTCAAAAGTGAGCGGCAACGACAACGGCTTTAGCTTCAATACCGCCGCCTCGGCCGAATTTGATTTTTATGCCAACTCCCTGCCTTTTCAGGTGGATGTCATTTCGCCCATTGCCCAAAATGCTTTCAATTATTACAAATACCAATTGGAAGGCACTTTTTTTGACGACCAAAATCACCAAATCAACAAAATCAAAATAACCCCCAAACGCGATACCGAACCCACTTTTACCGGCTACATTTATATTGCCGATGACAGCTGGGCGATCTATGCGGTCGATGTGCACATAGCCGGAAATCTCATCCAATTTCCCGCGTTGACTAGCTTGAGCATTAACCAAAGTTTTAGCTTTAACAGCACCGACAATCGCTGGACGAAAAACACGCAAAAATTAAGCTTCGAAGCGGGCATGTTGCAAATAAAAATTGCAGGCGGATTTACCTATGTCTACTCAAACTATAATTTTGAACCGGTAGAAGCCAAAAAAACCAACAAACGTGAAGTATTGCGTTTTGAACTCAATGCCAACAAAAAAGATGTGACTTACTGGAACAACGCCCGTCCGGTGCCACTCACCGAAGAAGAAGGCAAAGATTACCTAAAGAAAGAGGTTTTGCAGACCAAGAAAAAATCAAAGACCTATTTGGATTCAATTGATCACAAAAGCAATAAATTTGAATTGCTTGATCTCATCACGGGCTACACCTACAAAAATTCGTTTGCCAAAAAACAGATTGAATACGCCGGATTTTTAAAAGGCGTCGAATACAATACCGTGCAGGGCTGGAACCTCAGCACCGAATTGAGTTACCGCAAACGCAGTGCCGAAGAACGCACCTATTATTATATTGGCAGCAAACTCAATTATGGCATAGCCGATGCAAAATTTAGAGGGGTGCTTTTTTACAACCAAAAATTCAGCACCCAAACCCAAGCCAAATTAGGAATTGCAGGCGGAAGTGAATTGGCTCAATTTAATGGCGAAAATCCCATTTCTGGCTTGGTCAATTCGGTGAGTACTTTGTTTTTTAAAGACAATTACGCCAAATACTACGCCAAAAATTTTGTGGAGTTGCGCTACGAACAAGAAGTAGTGAATGGGGTTTTTCTAACAGGCAAATTTGAATTTTCCGAACGCAAACCCGAATTCAACCATGCCGATTATGTAGTCTACAACAAAGAAATTCCGTATACCTCAAACAACCCGTTAGATCCCACCAATTATACTTCGGCCGCTATTGAACGGCACCAATTGGGCAAACTTCAGGTGCAAGCCAAGTTTCGTATAAATCAGGAATATTGGTCGCGTCCAGACGGAAAATTCAATCTACCCAACGACAACTACCCCGAACTGGGCTTACAATGGGAACAAGGCGTTTTGGGCACAGACAAAAAATACAATTTCAGTTTGGTGAGCAGCACCCTAGATTACCAGCTGTCGCTTCACAACAAAGGAGTGATGAGCCTGCACGCTGAAGCCGGAAAATTTCTCCATGCCAAACAAATTGCCTTTGTCGATTTTAAACACTTTAACGGCAACCAAACGCATTTTGGCAACCAAGAGCAGTACCTAAATCGATTTAATTTACTGCCCTATTACAGCAGCAGTACCAACGATGCGTTCGTACAAGTACATGCCGAACACGACGACCAAGGCTATGTAATGAATAAAATTCCCCTACTCAAAAAGTTGCAGTCAACTCTCATTGTAGGCTACCATATTTTGAGTATTCCCAACCAATTGCCCTACCAAGAAATAAGCGTAGGCTTGAATAATTTGGGCTACGGAAAAGTAAAATTCTTTCGAATCGATTACGTGCGCAATTACCAAAACGGCTACTTGGGCGACGGGGTAATTTTTGGTGTGAAAATTCTAAATTTATAAGAACCTAATTTTCGTGGTGGGGTTCAATGTGAATGAGTACATGTCCCAACTCGGGTAGTTCAGCACGCAAAGTATCTTTGAGTTGGTGTGCAATATCGTGGCCTTCTCGCACAGGAATTTGACCATCGACCACGGCATGTAAATCAACGTGGTATTTCATGCCCGATTTTCGGATAAAACACTTTTCGGTATCCCGCACGCCAGGTACACGATGTGCGACGACTCTAATTTTGTCAATTAAATCGTCGTATACATGTTCATCCATAATTTCGCCCAAAGCCGGTCGAAAAATTAAATAACTGTTGTATAAAATAAAGCCAGCAGCAAACAAAGCCGCCCAATCATCGGCAGATTCGTAGCCCTTTCCCATGAGTAAAGCAACCGAAATTCCGATAAAAGCGGCTATCGAGGTAATTGCATCACTGCGGTGGTGCCATGCGTCGGCTTTCAATGCCGAACTGTTGGATTGATTGGCGCGCAACATTACTTTGCGGAAGGAAAATTCTTTCCATAAAATGATCACACCCAAGAAAAGTAAAGTCCACGATTTGGGCAAGGCATGGGGTGTTCCAATATTCAAGATACTTTCGTAGGCAATTATTGTTGCAGAGGTTATTAAAAAACCCACCACCAAAAAGGTAATGAGTGGTTCTGCCCTTCCGTGTCCATAGGGATGATTCTCGTCGGCGGGTTTGTTGGAATATTTAATGCCAAACAATACCAAAAAAGAAGAGAAAATATCGGTTGTCGACTCAATGGCATCGGCTATTAAGGCATACGAATTTCCAAAATACCCGGCCACTCCTTTTACGAGTGCCAAGCAAGCATTGCTTATGATGCTGAAATAAGTCGCATTAATAGCGGTTTGCTGGTTTGACATGATTTAGACGCGAACAATATTAGCGCCCAAGGCACGCAAACGTTCGTCAATGCGTTCGTAACCGCGGTCAATTTGTTCGATGTTTTGTATGGTGCTGGTACCTTTGGCTGATAGGGCGGCGATTAACAACGAAATTCCCGCACGAATATCGGGCGAAGACATGGTGGTTGCTTTGAGCTGGGATTTGAAATTGTGTCCCATCACTACCGCACGGTGCGGATCACACAACATGATTTTGGCGCCCATATCGATTAGTTTATCGACAAAGAACAATCGACTTTCGAACATTTTTTGGTGAATCAACACATCGCCATTGGCTTGGGTAGCCACCACCAAAACGATGCTCAGTAAATCGGGAGTAAATCCGGGCCAGGGCGCATCGGCTATGGTTAGGATCGATCCGTCGATGTCGGTTTTAATTTCGTAGCCGTCTTTGTGTTCGGGAATATAAATGTCGTCGCCGCGTCGCTCTAAGGTAATTCCCAGTTTGCGGAAGGTATTGGGAATTACACCCAAATTGTCCCAACTCACATTTTTGATGGTAATTTCACTTCTTGTCATGGCAGCCAATCCAATCCAGCTGCCTATCTCGATCATGTCGGGCAAAATGCGGTGTTCGCAGCCGCCCAATTGATTTACACCTTCTATTGTAAGCATGTTTGATCCTACTCCACTGATGTTGGCCCCCATGCTGTTGAGCATTTTGCACAATTGTTGCAAATAGGGTTCGCAAGCGGCATTGTAGATGGTAGTTGTGCCTTTGGCTAATACCGCCGCCATCACAATATTGGCTGTTCCGGTTACTGAGGCTTCGTCGAGTAACATATAGGTTCCGGTGAGGCCATTGGGCGCTTCAACGCCATAAAAATGGTCTTCGCGGTTGTATCGAAAAGCAGCGCCCAAATTGATGAACCCTTCAAAGTGCGTATCCAAACGTCTGCGACCAATTTTGTCCCCTCCGGGTTTCGGAATGTATCCTTTGCCAAAACGCGCCAATAAAGGCCCTACGATCATGATTGATCCACGCAGGGAACCGCCTTCTTTTTTAAAGGCTTCGGTTTCTAAGTAGCCCACATTTACTTCGTCGGCTTGAAAGGTGATCGAACCGGGTCCGTTTTTTTGAATTTTAACGCCCAAATTACCCAATAAAGTAATGAGTTTATTGACGTCAATAATATCGGGTATGTTGTTGATTGTTACTTTTTCGGGGGTCAATAAAACCGCGCACAAAATTTGCAATGCTTCGTTTTTGGCCCCTTGTGGACTGATCTCGCCTTTGAGTCTGATGCCTCCTTCTATTTTAAAAGTTCCCATATGCTTTGGTATTTTGACTGCTTAGTTGCTATTGGTTTTGTTTAAAATTGTTGTTTTTTTGAAAAGGTTTTGGTTTCTTTTTGTTTTGAATTTTTCCGGGTATGGCGGTCACAATTTTGTTGGACATGCGTTTGTTGGTGCGCATCAAATCGGTAGTGTTCACTAACTCTTCGGCACCGTGTATCAGATTCAATTTGCCGTCGGACAATTCGTATAAATGTTCGAAAATTACGTCGTCTTTTACGGTGTCTTTGTTCCAACTCAAATAGGATTTCTTCATGTGGTTGGCAATCACCTTAACCAAAGCACTTTTCATTTCGCCTTCTTCCCAGTTGTTGGCTACATCGATCATGTACTTGATGTTGTTGCCATAAAAACGGTACTTCGGAAAATTTTGTGGGTAATTGAGCGGATCGGGTTTAAGCTGCAGCACCTCGCGTGAAGGAATGGGATAGGGTGAATCTACGTCTAATTTAAAATCAGACATGATAAACAACTGATCCCATAATTTGTGCTGAAAATCGAGCACGTCCCGCAGATGCGGATTCAAACTGCCCATCACTTGAATAATGTGCTTGGCCACTTTGTTTCGCTCTTCGCGATCGGCAATTTCAGTAACTTGATCGATGAGTTTTTGCAAATGACGTCCGTATTCGGGGATAATGAGGGGATTGCGCTCCGAATTGTATTCTAAATTGCCCACCACGTCATTGGCGTTTTCTTTGATGTATTTTGAAACCATAATTTAAAGGGAGATGATGCCTTCTACAGAAGACACTTCTATGTATTTATCGATTACTTCTTGGGAATTTTTTACGAGTACATCTACCGATAAACTCGTGTATTTTCCGGTTTTGGATTGGGTAGTTTTGATGACCGCACCCATGCAATCAAAAGCATTCGCCACAGTGGCTATTTTCTTCGGATCGGTGGGTACAATAAATTTAAATAAATATTCTGATGGAAAGGCCGTATTCATGTCTAATTCAACTTTGAGTCGTTCAAAAAATTCGGCTGTTTTTTGGGCTTTTTCGCTGTCCATTTTCTGCAAAATAAAAGCAAATATAGGGTTTCAATTGGGATTTATGTACAAGCCAATTGAAATTTTCGGAATCCTTCTTTTTTTAATTCGAGTCATTTTTTTAATTCCAAAATAGTTTGCCTAAGTTTGCCGCTCATTCCAACAAAATGAACAACCAACTCATCGTAATCATCGGAGGTCCTGGCACTGGCAAAACCACTATCATAGAGGGATTGCAGTTACAAGGGTATTGTTGTTATCCCGAGATTTCTCGTCAGGTTACCTTAGAGGCCCGCAAACAAGGTATAGAACAATTGTTTTTAGAAAAACCACTCTTGTTTAGCGAGTTGTTGTTGGAAGGCCGCATTAGCCAACATAAAAATGCGCTGCAAGAATCGCAAAAACATGTTTTTTTAGACCGCGGAATACCCGATGTATTGGCTTATATGCATTACATTGGCGACAGTTACCCCGTGCATTTTGATGCAGCATGCAAAACCTACACCTACTCCAAAATATTCATTTTACCCCCTTGGGAAGCCATATACGAATCGGATGAGGCACGCTACGAAAATTTTGAGCAAGCTACACTGATCCATGATCATTTGGTAGAAACCTATCAAAATTATGGCTATGAATTAATCGAAGTTCCCAAAGCCTCCTTAGCTGATCGCATCAAATTTATCTTGGGTTCGCTCTAGTTATTATTTGGTGTCGCAACTGCAAAAGCTGAATTTTATTTTTTACTTTTAAGGGGTCGAAACTAAATTTCTATACCTTATTTATATGCCAAATGCACTTTCTATCCTCAAAAAACACTGGAATCACGACGCATTCCGCAATCCGCAAGGACAGATTATCGAAGCCGTACTGGCTCAAAAAGATTGCCTGGCCCTCTTGCCTACTGGCGGGGGAAAATCAATTTGTTTTCAGGTTCCCACCCTGCTGCAAGAAGGCATTTGCTTGGTCATTTCTCCGCTCGTGGCCCTGATGAAAGACCAGGTTGAAAACTTGCAAAAACGCAACATCAAAGCGCTGGCCCTCACCGGCGGACTTTCGACCAATGACCTCATCGATCTACTCGATAATTGTCAATTTGGCAACTATAAATTTTTGTATCTCTCGCCCGAACGCTTGCAAATAGCCTGGATTGTAGAACGGTTAGAAAAATTGCCCATCTCACTGATAGCGGTCGATGAAGCACACTGCATCTCGCAATGGGGACATGATTTTCGTCCGGCTTATCTGAAGATTGGTTTGCTGCGGCATTCGTTTCCAAAAACGCCTGTTATCGCCCTTACTGCTTCGGCCACGGCTCGAGTACAAGAAGATATAGTTGCTCAGTTAGGGCTTCGCCAACCGGAAATTTTCAAGCAATCTTTTGTGCGACCCAACTTGAGTTACCAAATTGTGCAAACGAACGACAAACTGTATTCCCTCGAACAGCTGTTTGCCAAAAATACCGAACCGGCAATCATTTATGTGCGCAACCGTAAATCCTGTTATGATTATTCGGCGCAATTAACTGCATTGGGATACTCTGCCACCTTCTATCACGGCGGCCTTTCGACCAAAGAAAAAGAAAAAAACCGCCAAGATTGGATGCAGGCCAAAGCCCAAATTATGGTGGCTACCAACGCCTTTGGTATGGGCATTGACCGCCCCGATGTAAAAACGGTAGTGCACGTGCAGCTGCCCGATAGCCTCGAAAATTATTACCAAGAAGCGGGTCGTGCAGGTCGAGACGGAAACGAAGCCCAAGCCATTTTACTCGCAGGTCCTTCTGATCAGATTCAAGCAGAAAGTCAATTTTTGGCGCACTTGCCCGACAAAGCCTTTTTGGGTTTGGTGTATAAAAAACTCAACGCCTATTTTCAGATTGCCTATGGCGAAGGTCTGAACGAGCAATTTCGATTTAATCTGCAGCAATTTTGCCTGAAATATGATTTACCTACCCTAAAAACGTATAGTTGTTTGCAGTTTCTGGATCGGCAAGGGGTGTTGCAATTGTCGTCGGAATTTTCCCAAAAAGTGCAGCTGCAATTCACTATACCCTCCAAAGAGGTGCTGCGCTATTGCAGTCTAAACCCCAAAGACGAACCGATTGTAAGTACCCTGATGCGCTTGTATCCCGGAATTTACGAAATGAGTGTGCCGTTGAACATTCCATTCCTTGCCAAAAAAGCCGAATGCACCGAAGCTCGGGTAGAGCAATTGCTAGAAAAACTGCTGCAAAAAGAAATGGTGGTGTATCAAGCCCATAAAAATGATACTTCGATTGTGTTTATGGAAGTGCGTGATGAAGACCACCTCATCAACCGAATTGCCAAATACTTGGCTACACAAAACGAAATCAAAACCAATCAATTAAGGGCCGTGCTGAAATATGTTTCGCAAACCCACCGCTGCTGTTCACAGTTTTTGGCGGCCTATTTTGGCGATACTACGACCCAAGCCTGCGGCAAATGTTCGGGTTGTACAACACAATCGTCAAACACCCAAAACAGCCACAACCTAGCCCAAGCCATTTTGGACGAATTGCAAGCAGCAGCTTTTAGCTCCAGAGATTTGGCCATAAAATTAGCTTGTGAAGAAGCAAGCCTTATCTTTGCGCTGCAAACCTTATTAGAAAACAAACAAATTAAGCTTACCGCAACTAACCGCTATACCTTATACTAATGGAACCGTTACGCATCGTATTTATGGGCACGCCCGATTTTGCCGTAGGCATCTTAGACTGCATACTGCAAAACCACTATACTGTTGTGGGTGTCATTACGGTGGCCGATAAACCTGCTGGTAGAGGACAAAAGGTAAAATACTCGGCGGTAAAAGAATATGCCTTAGCGCAGCAATTACCTCTTTTGCAACCCACCAACTTAAAAGACGAAACTTTTCTAGCCGAATTGGCAGCCTTACAAGCCAACTTGCAAGTGGTCGTGGCGTTTAGAATGTTACCCAAAGTAGTCTGGGAAATGCCACAATACGGCACTTTTAATTTGCATGCGTCCTTATTGCCCAATTACCGTGGGGCAGCGCCCATCAATTGGGCCATTATTAATGGAGAAACCGAGACCGGTGTAACCTCCTTTTTTATCGATGATAAAATAGATACCGGCGCCATGTTGTTGCAGGCCAAAACGCCCATTGATGCGCAAGAATCAGCTGGAGAATTGCACGACCGCCTGATGCAACTCGGGGCAAAAACCGTGATAGAAACCCTGCAACTCATTGAGCAAGGAAATCCTAGTACCTACATACAAGAAGATCAGCCCGATTTAAAAACGGCCTATAAACTCAACAAGGAGAATTGTAAAATAGATTGGACCCAATCGGGAGCAACTATTCACAACCAAATCCGTGGGCTTTCGCCCTATCCTGCCGCTTGGTGCAATTTATTAAACAACGGCCAAGAAAGCATAATCAAAGTATACGAAGCAAAATTTGAGCAACTTGCGCAGCAGAATGCAATTGGAACAATTGAGTCGAATAAAAAAGAATTGAAGGTGGCTGTTGCCGATGGCTATGTACAATTAACCCAAATTCAATTGCCCGGCAAGAACAAAATGAAGGTGTCCGACCTACTCAATGGCTTCACTTTTGCTGAAAATGCAATCCTTTATTAGGGCTGAAGCCTTTATTTGTGGTGTTTTTAGCATGAAAATCAATTCCTTTATTAACAAAACAGTTGAGTTATCAACAAAACTGCCGAAATCATCGCTTAAGCCTTGCGCAGTATGTAATTCCTACTAAATTTGTTTTCAATAACAGAATGTTTAACCAATCATTTAATACTTTAATTATGAACAAATCAGAATTAATCGATGCTATTGCTGCTGACGCAGGAATTACAAAAGCGGCTGCAAAATCAGCTTTAGAGTCATTTTTAGGAAACGTAGGTGCTACTTTGAAAAAAGGTGGTAGAGTTTCTTTAGTAGGTTTTGGATCTTGGTCAGTTTCTAAAAGAGCTGCAAGAGACGGAAGAAACCCACAAACTGGAAAAACTATCAAAATCGCTGCAAAAAATGTAGTGAAATTTAAAGCTGGTGCTGATTTAGAAGGATCAGTAAACTAGTTTTTAGTTTAGAAAATAAAATTAAGTCTCCCTAGTGGAGACTTTTTTTATGGATACAACTTCATTTTTAGTATTTTTATGTTCAAATCGAGCCAATGACTATAGAACAAATAGAAAAAGGTAGCCTGCTACTCGCCGAACCTGCTATTTTGGGTGATTCGACTTTTGCCCGCGCGGTTATTTTACTGGCCGATCATTCGGCAGCTGGCTCTATTGGGTTTATGCTCAATAAACCGTTCCCCTTTACCTTAAATGAATTGGTGCCAGAAATTACTTCGGCGTTCAACTTATACAATGGCGGACCTGTAGAAGAAGACAACCTGTATTTTATTCACAACGTACCCCTGCTTATTCCAAACAGTGTCGAAATTTCGAAGGGCATCTATTGGGGTGGAGACTTTGAACGCACCAAAAACTTGTTGAACACCGGCCAACTTGGCGCTAAGAACATTCGCTTTTTTCTTGGGTATAGCGGTTGGGCTGCCAATCAGTTGGAAGAAGAATTGGCCGAAAATTCGTGGATCGTTACCAAAAACAACTACGACAATGCCTTAATCGGGCAATCGGCAACCGATTTTTGGAAAAAACAACTCGTTCTATTGGGTGGCGATTACCTCATCTGGGCCAATGCTCCCGAAAACCCCCTGTTTAACTAAGTGATTTTGTGAGTTCTTCTACCAAGAAAGAAGCCAACTCACTACTAAAATTTTTCTTGCGGTAGCACGTTACCGGCTGTATACCTCGAATTACATTGGTTACAAACAATTCGTCGGCTTTTTGCAAATCAAAAGGAGAAATGGGCTGCTCCAGCAACGTATAGGCAGTTTGTTTGCCCAAAATGCGAATCAATTGCTTGCGCATAATTCCGTTCAAGCAGCCTTCGCTTATGGGTGGCGTAATTACCGTAGAACCTGTTCGTAAAAAAATATTGCCGTGCAGGGCTTCAATCACATTTTTGTCGTCGTTGAGCAACAAGCAATTTTGCAGACCATTTTCTTGTGCGTAAATACTGCCCGTAATGTGCAGCATTTTGTTGGTGGTTTTTAAAGTAGATAGCAGCTGTTTGGACACATAAAAATCTTTGTACAAATCGACCTCGTAGGGCTCGGTATTGAGGACATAGGCTGGCGTGGGCAAAGCGGTTGCTTGTATGAGGTAACTCACCGTATTGGTCTCGGGCAAGTAATATCCGCCAGAATTTCGATAGACGGTACAGCGCACACGAGCAGAATTAGTGCAAGCATTGGCTTCAGCAGTTTTGAGCAATTCGGCTTCAAAAAATTCCAAGGTGAAATTTAGGGGGATTTTCATCCGAACAATGCGCATCGACGACAAAAGCCGAAAGTAATGGTCTTCTAAAAAGAGTACCTTCCCCTCGACCACTTTGATGGTTTCAAACACCCCATCACCATACAAAAAGGCACGATTTTCCTGCAAATTTGCAGGCGTTGTAGTCACTAATTCACCGTTGTAGTTGATCATAAAAAAACCGCCCAATCGTTATGAAAAGGCGGTGCAAATATAAGGTGTTCGTGTGATTTATACCGAACCTATTACGTGTTTTAAATCAGAAATTTGATTTTCCCAAAGCAATTTAGCCTGATCAACTTCATCTGCAAAAGCAAAATCGACCACAACTAAAGAAACATCTTTGGTAATTTCGTCTTCGAGGATGCGCATCTCAAAATAATATTCGGTGTCTTTCTTGTTGTCATCTACCCATCGAAATTTAATTTTTTCGCCCGATTTTTTGGATGACTGTCGAGCCACTTCTTCTGAATCGTCCCAAATGAATGTGAAGAATTCTCCACGGGAGTTTACATTGTCGGCAAACCACTCCGAAAGCCCTGATGGTGAGGAGATATATTGGTATAATAACTGCGGGGAAGAGTTTATCGGAAACTCTAATTCGTAACGTATTTTGGCGTCCATTGTGTGTACTAATTTTTTGGAAATATATAGAATATAAAGGCAATAAAAAAAGAAAAATTAAAGTATTTTTTTTGTCAGATTATATTTGCAGCCGTAACTATTTATTTTATATTTGCAGCCTCCAAAAGAGAAAATAACCAATAGCCTGGCGAGGTAGCTCAGTTGGTTAGAGCGCAGGATTCATAACCCTGAGGTCACGGGTTCAACTCCCGTCCTCGCTACAAACAAAAACCCCTTACTAACAGACCAGTAAGGGGTTTTTTATTGCTTTTGGCTACAAAAACAGAAGGCTGCTTTTACAGTAATTTATAGTTTCACAAACTTCATGGTATTTACCGCTTTGCTGCTGAATACTTTTAAGAAATAAAGGCCTGAAACCAAGGTATTCATTTCGATCGCATCGGCCACCGATTCGCTACTCATTACCAACATTCCATTGGAGCTGTATACCTCAACTCGAGCAATATCAAAATTGGCCGACAGGTGCAGTCTATCGCTCACCGGATTGGGGTACATCGAAATTCGATTGGCATCGTCAATTGGTGCACAATTTCCGTTTACCAAGGTGGCTTCGTTGTTGTATTGGTTGCACAAGTTTTGCATATAAACCACTTCATTGGCATCGCAACAAACCGATTCTAGGCTTGGATTTTCGGAGAAATCAAGGTATTCCTCAATGATGCCGTTGTTGGTGTTTAAACTGGTTAATTGGTTGTTGCGGCAATTGAAGTTTTTTAGATTAAATAGTTTACTCACATCCAAAGTGGTTAGTAAATTATTTTCACAAAAAAACTGGCGCACATATTTTACATTGGTCAAATTGAGCTCAGAAATGCCGTTGTTTGCAATATTCAATACCTCCAAATTTGGGCAATTGCTAAGGTCTAAACTGGGAATTAAATTTCCTGTCAAATCCAAATAGCTCAGCTTGGTTTGGTTGCTTAAATCGAGTGAAGTAAGCAAATTTTCATTGGGGTAGCTGAAATTGGGAGAGGATCCAATACAAGATAATTTCAACAAATTCACCGCATCTGATAAATCAATCGTGGGAAGAGCTCCCAAATAACTCAAGTTTTTCAAATTGGACAAGTTGGTTAAATTGAGCGAAATCAATGCCGGACAATACAAATCTACATCGCGCAATTGGGTATTCGCAGACAAATCAAGACTGGTGATTTGATGGCTGTTGCATTGAAATTTTTTGAGATTCAAATTGGGGGAAATATCAACCGCAGTTAAGGAGGAAGATCCTACCGAATTGAGCAAACTTAACTGCTCCAAATTGACCAAAGTGGGTTGGTAAAAATTGGGGAAATTGGCATAATAGGTGCTAATTTTTTTAACATTGGTAAAGTACTGCAACCCCTCCAAATTGGTAATGCCCGCATAGCCTAAATCTAAGCCCTCAACTGCCAATGCTTCAACAAAGCTAATTTCGCCATCTAGATTGGTATCTATGCGCGGATACACCACAAAATTGTTGGCATCCCCACTAAAATTGATGTATGAAATGGACAGTAAATTCTTGAAAACGGGATCTGGAATAGTAATGTTTTGGGCAGTTGCCGAAGCCGAAAACGCAAAGAAAAACAAGAGTAATTTTATTTTCATATAAAAACTGTTTAGCGTTATTTGATATTCGTTAAACAAAAAAGGTGCTAATGTAGAGTATAAAACCATTTAAATTTTCAAATACACTAGCTTTTTTTAAAAAATAACACTTGTTGAACCAAAATCCTGATCCTTTTGGGTAAACAACTAAAAATCTGCTAGCGATATTATTTGCATTTACTTGTATCTCCCTATTCACCAGCCAAACCATTGAGTCAGATTGCGTTGTAGAAGAAAATAGAGGAACAAACAACTGGCAATAAAAAAACGCAACAAAAAACTCACTTTCCTCAACCTATAAATAATTTCCTACAAGACTAAAAATCAAGCGGTTTTAGGGTGCAAAAAAGTAGCATCTTGAAAAACACTTAAACATATTTATTTTCTTACTTTTTTGCTGTTTTTATGTATTTCATCGATATTGTTAGTATTTAATCGATGATTTTCTTGTGGTGTTCTAATTTAAAATATAGTTTTGAAACGTCTAAAACAACTCACTTATTTGTTCATTCATAAAAGCATCTCGATTATGAAAAAAATTACTCTACACAAAACCACGCATCTCTTTGCCTTGCTCGGTCTATTGCTCTCCACAATAGCCTGGCCGCAATCGCAACGTTTTACCACCAACGGCAGCTTTACCGTACCGGCTGGTATAACCTCAATCACGGTTGAAGTATGGGGAGCTGGCGGAAAAGGCAGCACACTTACCACCAACACAGGAGGTGGCGGAGGCGGAGGCGGAGCGTATGCCAAAAAAACGATTGCAACCACACCCGGTACAACCTACACGGTAACCGTAGGAGCGGGCGCCACTACTACTGCCGCAGGCGGAGATTCTTGGTTTGCAACTACAGCAACGGTATTGGCCAAAGGCGGCAACAGTGCAGCCGACAATAGCAATGTTGGAGCCAACGGTGGTGCAGGAGCACCTACTAGCATTGGCGATGTAGGCTTTGTGTTTGCTGGCGGAAAAGGAGCCAATGGCGTAGCAGGAAGCTACGGCGGCGGCGGCGGATCATCGGCTGGAAATTCTGCTGGAACCCCAGCAACGTCTGCAACTGGAGCCACTGCACCAAGCAACGGAGGAAACGGAGGAAACGGACGAAGCACTACACAAGGAAACGGATCTATCGCCACAGTATTATTGGGCGGAGGCGGAGGCGGTGCTTTGCGTACTTCTTCGGGCTCACGAATTGGTGGTTCTGGAGTAGCAGGCCAAGTACTGGTAAGCTGGTCGGCACCAGAAATTAATTTGGTAGGAAACACCAACAACATTCTAGACGGAGACACTACTCCTAGCACCGTAGATTTTACCGATTTTAGTACCGTAGCAGCTACCCGAACTTATACCATTCAAAATACCGGAACGATCGATTTACTCATTAGCTCAGTAACCCTTACAGGAATAAACGCCGCCGAATTTTCTATTTTGAGTGCGCCTGCCAGTAACATAGCTGCTGGAAGTTCCTCTACAGTAGTAGTGCAATTTAATCCGGCTTCGATTGGAGTAAAAACGGCTATACTCAACATATTCTCGAACGACGCCGACGAAAGCACTTATGATGTTGCCCTACAAGCAACCGGAGTAGCAGCCAACATGAGCGTGAAAGGAAACAGCAACGTGATTGCCGATGGCGACCTCATTCCTATAAACATAGACTGGACCGATTTTGGAGCAACCAATATATTCTCTCCTATTTCGAGAACCTATACGATTTCTAACTTAGGAAATTTTAACTTAAACCTTACCGGCTCGCCCATTGTGAGCATCAGCGGAACAGATTTTACCATCAGCAGTCAACCCTCAACTACCCTAGTGGCAGGATTGGGGACTACCTCATTTACAGTTACGTTCAATCCAACAACTGTGGGCACAAAAACAGCCGACATTTCTATCGCCAACAACGACGCAGCTGCCGGAAAAAACCCTTACAATTTTAGAATCACCGGAACGGGCATACAAGCTTTTCCTGATACCGATTTTGACGAAGTATTTGACAATGTCGATCTAGACGACGACAACGACGGCATTCCTGATAGCATCGAATTGAGTAATTCTGGGGTATACGGATCTACCTATGCTACCCAGGTATATATGCTCAACGAAACTTTTGGCACCGGAACAACACGTGCCCGAATCAATGTAGATGTACCTACTGCAACAACGACCAATTGCTACGAAGACGGAACCACAGCGATGGCTGCCGACGAATGCGATACCGTGGCCGACTTAAATGACGGTCAATACACCATCTGCAATACGGCGCAAATTGCCTCTTGGGCTGCCACACACTGGCATATGGGTCCTGATCATACGCCTGGAGACACCAACGGAAGAATGGCCTTGTTTAATGCCACCAACAACATTACCGACGAATTTTACCGCACCGCGATTCAGGGCGTAATCATGAATGTTCCCCTCACCTATAGTTTTTGGATCTTAAATTTAGACCGCACCAACGCACCTGGTATTGCCACTCGAAATCGTCCCAACATTACGGTTGAGTTTCGAGACATGAGCAACAACCTCATCAGCACCATTGCTACCGATGACATTGCGCCTACTACCGCGACCAACTTAGCGGGAGATTGGTACCAATTTTCGGCTACTTTTACGCCGCTCACTTCTGGGTTTACCATTGTGTTCAAAAACAACCAACCCGGTGGAGCCGGAAATGACTTGGCCCTTGACGACATTCAAATTGTGCAAACGCTGCCCGATTTTGACCAAGATGGCGTGGCCGATGTCTACGATTTAGATTCAGACAACGACGGTCTTGGCGATATCATCGAAGACCGTTGGCAAAATTACACCGATGGTTATGACACCATGGACATAGCCTCAGGCACTTGGGTTGATGCCAACAACAACGGTTGGTTGGATGCCGCCGAAGCCTATTATACCGAAAACCTTCCCAAAGATTTTGACGGTGATTTGGTTCCCAATTATGTAGATCTAGATTCAGATAATGATGCCTTGTTTGATGTAGACGAAGCAGGTCTTTATAATGGAGACGGCGACGTGAACTGTGATGGCGAAGGCGATGGACTAGACAGCGACAACGACGGAATTTTGAATGCATTTGATCAATTAGATGGTTTTGCCAATACAGGGAAAGCCTTGCCAGACAATACTTCGGTAACGGGCGAGCCCAACTTTATCAATGTACAATCTAATGGCGTAAGCACCGATATTTCAGCCACTTTATTTGCCAATTTAGACGGCAACGGCGACGGAATTATCAGCGGGACTGATGCCGACAAAGACGGAATTGTAGACAGCTTTGACTCTAATACTGCATTTTTTGGTTCACCGCGTGATTTAGACCGCAAATTATTCCTTGATTTTGACGGACGCAACGATTACGGTCAGGCTAGTGGAGTTTTGAGCGGATTGGGATCGGCCTCGATCATGGCTTGGATCGATTTGCACAACAGCTTTGCTACAGACGGCGTAGTGGTGGGACAAGACAAGTTTTTTATTCAGATTACAAGTGCCAAAAAACTAGCCGTAATTGCAAACGGCTATACCTTATCATACAATGTACCGCTCAACACGGCACAATGGTACCACGTAGCTGCCGTATTCGGAAATGGGCAACTGCAGTTGTTCCTAAACGGGCAACTCGTCAATTCAACCTCCTTATCGGGTAGCATTGCCACCGATGTAACGCCTTTAACCTTGGGAAAAAGTCCTTCGGCCATGGCCCGTTTCTTTAACGGAAAAATAGACGAGGTGCGCGTATTCAAAACAGCCCTTTCTGTAACGCAATTGCAACGCATGGTGTACCAAGAAATCAAAGATTTTGGCGGACAAGTGCGAGGAGAAATTGTGCCCAAAGACATTGAAGTATTGCCTTTTGCTAATCTATTGCGCTATTACCGCATGGATGTGTACAAAAATGACATCATCGATGACTTAACAACTCCTGCAACAGATTTAGGTACAGGGATGCAAATCTTTAATAATAAAGTGATTGCTGTTCAACAAGCTCCGCTGCCTTTTGTAACCCTCCAAGCTGGAGATTTTGCCGGAGCGGTAAACGACACAGCCAATGACGTACGCGGATTGGATATTGACGAACAAGATTGGTCTATCGTTCAAGTAAAACACAACATCACAGCTACGGCAAATAATGTTGACCTAGGCATGATCGTTGACCCAGGCGTACAAATCGTAATGAACAACGACAGTAAAATTCAAAACGATTGGTACTTAAAATTAGACGGTTCAATAGATTTGCAAGGAAAATCACAATTGGTTCAATCGGCCAAAAGTGAGTTGGATGTAACCAGTGCGGGAACCATACAACGCGACCAAGCCGGACAATCCAATGGGTTCAACTACAATTACTGGTCTTCGCCAGTGGGTGTGAGCAATACTTCTAGCAACAACAACGACTACAGCATTTCAGCTGTGATGCGCGACGGAACAGATACAGCCAATCCACAAATTTTAAATTGGACTTCGGGCTTAAATGGCTCACCAACTAGCCCGATTACCTTGAGCTCCTATTGGATTTTTAGATTCCAAAACGTAACCCCTTTGTACGCCAACTGGCAAGCTGTAGGTCCTACAGGCAACTTATCAGCCGGACAAGGATTTACGCTAAAAGGAAGCAATGCCGCAAGCAGCACGCAAAACTATACATTTGTTGGCAAACCCAATAACGGTACAATTACAAGCCCGATTGCAGGAGGCAACCTCAACTTGAGCGGAAACCCCTACTCTTCTGCCGTCGACGCCGATTTGTTTATCTCACAAAACCTAGCTGCTACCACGGGAACTTTGTATTTCTGGGAACATTACACCACCAACATGACCCACAATTTGGCCCAATACCAAGGAGGTTATGCAACACGAAACCTTGTAGGTGGCGTTCCGCCTGTATCGCCAGCCGGCATTAGCGGTTTGGGAACAAGCACACGAACTCCAGGCCGATTTATTCCGGTTGGTCAAGGATTCTTCGTGAGTGCCAATGCTACCGGAGGAAACATTGAATTCAACAACAGCCAACGGGCCTTTGTAAAAGAAGACAGCGCTGGTTCTAATCCGATATTTCGTCAAAACAGCCCGGCCGCAGTGGTTGCCAACAGCACCAATGCCGAAGACACTTACGCCAGTACTGCTTTTGAAAAAATTAGATTGGGATTCAATTCGAATAATAATTTCCACCGCGAATTACTAATCGGATTCATGAACGAAAACGCCAGCTCGGCCATTGATGCGGGCTATGATGCGGTTTGCATGGACAACTTGCCAAACGACATGTATTTTGTGAACGAAGGTGTCAAATTGGTTATCAATGGCGAAGGCTATTTTGATGAGCACGCCTCCTATCCGTTGAGCATCAAAACCAACAGCGAAGGACCCGTGAGCATTGTATTAGACGGCACCGAAAATTTCAATCCCGATCAATCCATTTACATTTATGATGCCGCCGATGCAACCTACCACGATTTGCGTTACGATACGCTAGCGGTGACTTTAGCAGCAGGCGAAACCAACGATCGTTTCTCCTTGCGTTTCAACAAAGGTGGGGCATTAGCAGTAGGAAGTGTAGATTCAGTTGCTTTGGTTGGCGTGAGCTACTCGGCTGCAACAAATGCAATTCGCATCAACAATGCAACAGCGGCTACACAAATAGAAGAAGTAACCTTATACAGTATAGTAGGGCAAGCGGTAGCCAATTGGAAAGTGAATTCAAATCAGGCAACAATCGAATTAGCAGTTCCACAATTGAGCGCCGGAACCTACATTGTGCGCACCAAAACCAGTGAAGGTGTAAGCAGTAAAAAAATACTTATTCCTTAAGTAAATAACCCCCAAATGAACGAAAAAAGCTTCCCTAAAAAGGAAGCTTTTTTTATATCCGCTCTGTTTAATATTAGTTTGCTAACAGCACAATCAATTGGTCTAAAGTAAGGACTTCTTGGGTGCCTGCCGCTAAATTTTTTAAGGCATAGGTGCCGTTTTGCATCTCGTCTGAACCGGCAATAACCACATACGGGATTTCGCGTTTATCGGCATGAGCAAATTGCTTGCCCATCTTTACTGCATCAGGATACAATTCTACAGCAATATTCTTGTCGCGCAATTGTTTAATGGCCTGCAAGGCATATAAGGCTTCGGCTGGACCATAATTTACAAACAAGGCTTTGCAGCTCGTCGCTAGCGATTCAGGAAATAAATTCAATTCTTCGAGCACCAAATAAATGCGATCCAAGCCAAAGGAAATCCCAACTCCGCTCACGTTTGGCAATCCAAAAATTCCGGTTAGATCGTCGTAACGTCCACCGCCTCCTATTGATCCCATAGCGACTTGCTTGGGCGCCGCTACTTCAAAAATAGCACCGGTATAGTAATTTAATCCGCGGGCTAAGGTCACATCGAGCTCTAATTGAGCCGTTTGCAAACCTAGCGTTTCAATTGCTGAACCAATGGTTTCTAATTCGGCAATTCCTTGAAGTCCTTCGGCAGAATCTGCCAATAACACCTTAAGTTGTGCGAGTTTTTCGGACCAAGTTCCGGCAAAATGAAACAAGGGTGACACTTTATCAATTGCCGCTTGGCTTAGGCCTTTTTCGCGCATTTCTTGTTGCACACCGGCCTCACCTATTTTGTCTAATTTGTCTAAAGCCACCGTAAAATCGATGAGTTTATCGGCAGCGCCAATTGCCTCGGCCAGCCCAGACAATATTTTTCGGTTGTTGATTTTTATGGTGGTTCCAACTAATCCCAAGGCAGTAAATACTGCATCATACAATTGAATAAACTCTACTTCTTGCCACAACGATTGCGAACCTACTACATCGGCATCACATTGGTAAAACTCTCGGTAGCGGCCTTTTTGCGGACGATCGGCACGCCACACGGGTTGAATTTGGTAGCGTTTGAACGGGAATTCCAATTCGTTTTGGTGTTGCACTACATAGCGCGCAAAAGGAACGGTCAAATCATAGCGCAGGGCCTTTTCTGAGATTTTAGAGCCCAATTGTTTGGCCGTTGTATTGGCCAATTCATCGGGAGAAATTTTGTCTAAAAAATCGCCCGAGTTCAAGATTTTAAAAATTAACCGATCGCCTTCTTCACCGTATTTGCCCATGAGCGTCTCCGAATTTTCAAACGAAGGGGTTTCGATGGGTTGAAAACCAAATTTTTCAAAATTGCGTTGAATAACCCCCATGATGTGACGACGTTTGAGGACTTCAAGCGGTGAAAAATCGCGGGTGCCTTTTGGAACACTTGGTTTTGCTGCCATATTGCTGGTATAGATGGGAAATAAATCTGAGTTGCAAATATCTTATTTTTATGCTAAATACACACCCTATCGGTCAAACTTGTTTCAATTATTGTAAATTCGTGCCAAATTAGCAGCATGTTCAAACTACTCCGCGAAAACATTCGCATTGCCTTGGGTTCCATTAAAACTCAATTGCTGCGCACCATTCTTACGGTGCTCATCATTGCTATTGGAATTACGGCTTTGGTATGCATCCTCACGGTAGTGGCAGCCTTAGAAAATACGGTTTCGACTGATTTTGCCTCGATGGGCGCCAATACGTTCAACATCAACCAATATCCTTTTGAGATGCAACGCCACGGGGGCGGCGAACGCGAAGTCATCAACCCCATTATTTCCTACCCAGAAGCGGTTGGATTTAAAGAAAAATACCAGTTTCCGCTCACCCAAACTTCCTTGTCATTTACCGCGGTATCGAATGCCGAAGTGAAATTTGAATCCAAAAAAACCGATCCCGAAATTTCGGTATTGGGGGTCGATGAAAATTTTATGGTAAATTCTGGTCTTGAAACAACTGCTGGGCATAATTTCACCTCTTTTGACATCAAAAACAATACGGCTACTTGCATCGTGGGCTCTGATTTTTTGAAAGATTTGCTCAAAGATGTAAATCCCATTGGGAAAACCATTTCTATTCGCGGAGCCAAATTCAAAGTGATTGGCGTACTCAAAGAAAAAGGATCCACCTTTGGCAACAGCCAAGATTTGCGCGTTTTACTTCCTATACAAGTTGCGCGCTCTTTATTTACAGCACCCAACATCAATTATACGTTGAGCGTTATGGTAAACAAAAAAGAGGTGCTCGATGCTGCCTTAGATCACGCCAACAGTGCCATGCGCCGCATACGTAAACTGAGTCCTATACAAGAAGACAATTTTGGGGTATCCCGCAGCGACGATTTGATCAATAAAATCTTGAACATCACCCAATATTTAGGAATTTCGGCCTGGGTAATAGGCATCATCACCATCTTTGGTTCCTCGATAGCGTTGATGAATATCATGTTGGTTTCGGTTACCGAACGCACCAGAGAAATTGGCGTTCGCAAAGCCTTGGGCGCCAAAAAAAGCACCATTGCGGTTCAGTTTTTTATTGAAACAATCGTGATTGGACAGCTGGGAGGATTGTTGGGGATACTCATCGGAATTTCTGCCGGTTACGGCATCGCATCGCTACTTAGCTTTGCCTTTGTAATCCCTTGGTCGGCAATAACAGCCGCTTTTATCACCACCTTTATTGTTGCGGTGATTTCGGGTTCTTATCCCGCCATGAAGGCCGCGCAACTCGATCCGATTGAAGCCTTGCGCTACGAATAATTACCTACTGGCGCATATCATGCGATGGTTCCCGTACAAGTCTTTTTTGAGTTCTACTTGAGTAAAGCCAATTTGCTGAAATAACTGCGCGGTGGCTTCTCCCAAATATTGATTGATTTCTACAAATAAATTTCCATTAGGGGTTAAGGCTTTGAAGGCCAACTCCCCAATTTTTCGATAAAACAACAACGGATCCTCATCGGCTACAAACAAAGCCAAATGCGGTTCGTGTTTTAATACATTGGGTAGAATTTCGTGTTTCTCTAATTCCCTTACATAGGGTGGATTGGACACGATTACATCATACAATTGGTCTAACACCTTTGTTTCCAAGATATTTTGATGAATAAACTTGAGCTGTACGCCATTATGTTTGGCATTCAAACGGGCCGCTTCTAAAGCTGATGCTGACACATCCAAGGCAAAGACTTCCACGCCAGGTAGGTTTTTAGCCAAGGCGATTGCGATGCAACCACTGCCGGTGCCGATGTCTAGAAGACGTTGTCGGTTGTCGGTTGTTGGTTGTTGGTTGTTGGAAACCGAAAAACGTTCTATGACCCAAGCTACTAATTCTTCGGTCTCCGGACGCGGAATGAGCACCGCAGGATTAACTAGAAAAGGTAAATCATAAAAGGTAGTGCTCCCCAATATATATTGTATGGGTTCTTGGTTGAGAAGTCGAAGGCGAATAGTTTCCCACTCCTGCCATTGGGCCTCAGAAATTTTGTAAGCAGGAGCTAACGCCAAGTCAATTCTTCTCAGTTGGTGAAGGTTTTCTAAAATCAAATAAAAAAAGGACTGTGCTTCTGCTTCGCCAACTAGAGGAAGCAAACTGGTTACAAATTGTGTTTTATATGGTTGAAGTAGCATCATAACTTTTTAAGCATCCAAACCGGACAAGAGGTGTGACCGGTGTTTCCCATCGGGGCATCAATATAAGCAAAACCGGCATTGGTATATAATTTTTGTGCAGCGAGCATATAGGGCATGGTCTCAATATAACAGTGTGTAAATCCCTGCGCTTGAGCAAATTCTAGACAGCTTTGCATCAAGGCACTGCCTATGCCTTTTCCTCTGGCTAGGGGTAAAAAATACATTTTCTGCAATTCACAAATCGTTTCGGCTTCGTTTTCCAATTGCTGAATACCTGCGCCACCTACTACCTCGCCATCCAGTTCAACCACAAAATAACACGCACGCGCAATGGCATAGGTTTGCTGCATATAATCCAACTGCGGATCGGCATAGGCTGTTCCTACTTTGGGTACGTTATGTTCTACCAAGACCGATCGGATTACGGCGGCAATGGTGGCATTATCTCTTAATTCTATAGGTCGTAAACGATAGGAATACATGAAATTTTGATAAAAAATACCCCGCAAATTTACTATAAAAAAAAGGGAACCCTACCATAAAACAATGGCCGAAAGTGGTGCTTTATTTTTACTGCCTTTGCACACTTTGAAATACAGAATATCCGTATTTTTACTCCATGAATACGCACGAAAAATACATGGCGCGTTGCTTGGAATTGGCCCAAAAAGGGCTGGGAACTACCTACCCGAATCCGTTGGTGGGCAGCGTGATTGTGCATCAGGATCGAATTATTGGCGAAGGCTGGCACCACAAAGCCGGCGAAGCCCATGCCGAAGTGAACGCCATCAATTCGGTGAAAGACAAAAATTTACTCTCCGAATCTACTATTTATGTAAACTTAGAACCCTGCAGTCATTTTGGCAAAACGCCGCCCTGTTGCGATTTGCTTCTTGATTGGCAAATTCCAAAAGTGGTTATTGGAAATGTTGACCCGAATGCAAAGGTAAATGGCACAGGAATTGGCCGATTACGACAAGCCGGCACAGAAGTGATTGTGGGTGTTTTGGCCGACGAATGTACCCAGATGAATCGCCGTTTTTTTAGCTTTCACCAAAAGAAACGACCGTATATTATTTTAAAATGGGCCCAATCGGCCGACGGATTTATTGCTCCTCTCACAAAAGAAGAACGCAAACCGGTATGGATTAGCAATCAGCTGTCCCGGCAAGTGGCGCATAAGTGGCGCAGCCAAGAACAAGCAATTTTGGTGGGTACACAAACCGTAATCGACGACAATCCTCAACTGAACTTACGCGATTGGCCAGGCACAACTCCCATACGAATCGTATTAGATCAGCAGCAGCGTATTCCCAAAACCAGCGCGGTGTTTAATTCGGCAGCAGAGACGATTGTCATTAGCAAAAACGAAATTGATTTCACGCAACAGGTAGCCACTCAAATTGCTGATTTTTTATACCAAAAAAATATTCAATCGGTCATTGTTGAAGGGGGACGACAAACCCTGCAAACTTTTATCGACGAGAATTGCTGGGATGAAGCCCGCGTATTTACTGGTAATACACCCCTACATACCGGAATAGTTGCTCCAAAGTTGAATTCCATTCCTGTTTCCCAAACCAAATTAGCCACCGACAACCTAACCTATTACTCCCATGATCAACACCCTCCTCTTTGATTTTGGCGACATTTTTGTAAACCTGCGTAAAGAAGCTACACATAAGGCTTTTGAACAATTAGGCCTAAAAACATTTACGCCCGATTTAGACGAATTAAACCGGGCCTTTGAAGTGGGTGCCTTATCCGAATTGCAATTTTTAGAAGGCTTTCAGAAACACTTGCCCGGGAGTGATTTGCAAACCATTCGCGCAGCATGGAATGAAATTATTGGCGAATTTCCGCTCTACCGCTTGGAGTTTTTACAACTGCTCAAACCCAAATACCGCTTGTTTTTATTGTCGAATACCGATGCCATACACATCGCCCACTTTGAACAAAAGGTGGGATTGAGTTTTGCGCGAGACTTTTATAATTGTTTCGAAAAAGTATATTTTTCGTACGAGATGGGCCTGCGTAAACCCGATCCCAGCTGTTTTAAAACGGTACTTTCTCGGCATGATTTACAGCCCAAAAACACCTTATTTATAGATGATAAAAAAGAGAATACGGCTGCGGCTGCGGCCTTAGGCATATCAATTTGGCATTTGCAAGTAGGCCAAGAAGATGTAGTTGAATTACTAGACAAAAAAATACTTTAAGCCTTTTGCAAATAAACGACACCTACAAAACCCTAGCCGAACCGGCAGAAGAACAACTGTACAAAGAGAAAAACAGTAAGTTTCTGGGCTATGCCTTTCCCCTCGTTTCTGAAGAAGAAGTTAAGCCTATACTACTGACGCTTCGCAAACAACACCCCAATGCGGTTCATTTTTGTTACGCCTACCAGCTGGGTGCTGAGAAAATTAGCTACAGAGCCAATGACGACGGCGAACCCAGCGGTAGTGCCGGAATTCCTATATACGGACAAATTCAGTCGTTTGGAATTACCAACTGTTTGGTAGTAATAGTGCGTTATTTTGGGGGAGTAAAACTGGGAGTTGGCGGATTGATTAGTGCCTACAAAACAGCCGCACAACTGAGCTTGGAAGCTGCAACAATTATTCAAAAAACCATAGATGTGGTCTATATAGCTCAATTTGACTATGCTCACCTCAATAAAGTCATGCGGGTAATCAAGGAAAGAAATCTCGAAATTTTGGAACAAAAAATGGATATGCAATGTGAAATTTGCCTGTCAACTCGGCAAAGTAATGAAGAAAAATTATTGGCTGCCTTCGAGAATTTGTATGAAATAAAACTCAAAAAAAGAGCCTAAACTAGCTCGAAATGATGGCCAAAAGATCTGCCGGAGGCACGATGGCTTTACCCAATTTTATATCCACAAAGACCAATATAAATTGAGCCGTTGTTAATAACTCATTTTCTTCACTCCAAATCTCACAATCAAATTCGATCTTTACCGAACTGTATTGTTTAAAGGTTGTTTTTACCGTAAGCAAGTCATCATATCGTGCCGGCTTTTTGTAATTGAGCGTCATTGATACAATGGGCAACGCAATCCCGCTTTCTTCCAGGCTTTTGTAGGAAACCCCTTTATTCCTTAACCATTCTACTCGTCCAATTTCAAAATAGGGAATGTAATTTCCGTGATAAACCACCCCCATTTGATCGGTTTCCGAATAACGAACGCGTACTTGTATCTGATGTTCTGACATACTTATTTGAAGAGGTAAATTGATTTATTTAATATAATATTAACTTTCGTTACAACAATAATTTTTAAAAATCAACTTAAAAAATATTTTTTTTTAACGATTTTTGTTCACATATTTGTTACCCCAAAAAACAAGGACAAACTAGCTGTTTTTCCTCGTAGAATAACACAAACAAAAAACGCAAATTTAACCAAATTTATGAGCAAAACTGTACAATCGGTATGGGAAAATTGTCTTTTATTTATAAAGGATAACATCTCTGATCAAGCCTACAAAACTTGGTTTGAGCCGATAAAATCAGTGAAGCTTACTGATAATGCCCTATACATTCAAGTTCCAAGTAAATTTTTCTACGAATGGCTAGAAGAGCATTACGTTAAATTACTCAAAGTTGCCCTCACCAAAGAACTAGGCGTGAATGCTCAGTTGATATACAAAATCAACATGGAGAACACCTATGGCAACAAACAACCCTTCACCGAGCAATTGCCTAGCGCACACCGCAGCTCGATGAAACCACAAGAGGTAGATGCGCCGTTTAAAAACCTCAACCCCGAATTAAAAAACCCGTTCATCATACCCGGTATTCGCAACCTAAAAATCGAATCCCAACTGAATGCAAATTACAGTTTTGAAAATTTCTTAGAAGGTGATTCCAACAGATTGGCCCGTTCGGCTGGTATGGCTGTAGCCAACAAACCTGGCGGCACTTCGTTCAACCCCCTCTTGATTTTTGGCGGTGTTGGATTAGGAAAAACCCACTTGGCTCATGCCATTGGCGTTGAAATTAAAGACAAATACCCCGAAAAAACAGTATTGTACATCTCTGCTGAAATTTTCACCCAACAATACATTGACTCGGTAAAGAAAAACAACCGCAACGACTTCATTCACTTCTATCAATTGATTGATGTGTTAATCATAGACGACGTACAGTTTTTATCGGGCAAAACCGGAACCCAAGACGTGTTTTTCCACATTTTTAATTACTTGCACCAAAACGGAAAACAAGTAATTTTAACTTCAGACAAAGCACCGGTAGACATGCAAGACATCGAACAACGTTTGTTGTCGCGCTTCAAATGGGGATTGTCGGCCGAGTTACACCAACCCGATTACGAAACCCGTATTTCGATTTTGAAAAACATCTTGTACCGCGACGGTGTAGAGATGCCAGATGAAATCATCGAATACGTGGCCCGCAACATCAAAACCAATGTGCGTGAATTAGAAGGCGCGATCATTTCCTTGATTGCTCAATCGTCTTTCAACAAAAAAGAAGTGACCATTGAATTGGCCAAACACGTGGTAGAGAAATTTGTAAAAAACGTGAAACGCGAAATCTCTATCGACTACATCCAGAAAATTGTTTCCGATTACTTTCAATTGGACATCGATACCTTACAATCTAAAACCCGCAAGCGCCATGTGGTGCAAGCCCGCCAATTGGCTATGTTTTTTGCCAAAAAATTCACCAAGGCTTCCTTAGCCAATATTGGTTCTCAGATTGGCGACCGCGATCACGCTACGGTATTGCACGCTTGTAAAACGGTAGACAATTTGGTATCTACCGATAAACAATTCAAAAAATTTGTTGAGGACATCAACAAAAAATTATCCTTGTAGACATGCCCGTAAAAATTGTGATGGTTTGTTTGGGCAATATTTGCCGATCGCCATTAGCAGAAGGTATTTTGCGATCTAAACTTCCAAGTGCTGGGTTTACAGTAGATTCTGCTGGAACAGGAAACTGGCATATTGGTAAAAAACCAGACGATCGTTCGATTGCTGTAGCCAAAAAAAATGGGCTCGAGATTAGCAACCAAAGAGGACAACAATTTACCACAGCTTTTTTTGACGCCTTCGACTACATTTTTGTGATGGATCAATCGAACTTTGATGACGTGATTAAAATTGCCCAGACCCCCGAACACAAACAAAAAGTACAACTCTTATTGAACGAGATTTTTCCTGGAGAAAATGTAGATGTGCCAGATCCCTTCTACGGATTAGCCAATGGATTTGACCTCGTATACCAAATGTTGGACCAGGCCTGTGAAGCGCTTTCGATACGTTTGCAGCAAACCCATCCCCACTAAATGAATTCCTCAGCACCCAAAGGCAAATTGTATCTTATTCCCACTACACTTGGTGAATGTGATCCCCTTTCTGTATTGCCTTATACGGTGCAACGAACCGTTGAACTCCTTGACGATTACATCGTTGAAAACGAGAAAACGGCACGCAAATTCATCAAGAGCATTTGTCCAGAAAAAGTACAGGCCAGTTTGCGGCTAATGTCTTTAAATAAACATACCCAAATTAGCGAACACAACGGCATGATTCAAGCCTGCTTAGAAGGAAAAAACATAGGACTCATGAGCGAAGCCGGCTGTCCGGGCATTGCCGATCCGGGAGCAGTTATTGTAAAATTGGCTCACGAAAAAGGAATTACTGTGGTACCGTTGGTAGGTCCGTCTTCTATCACTTTAGCGATTATGGCTTCGGGAATGAACGGCCAAAGTTTTGCCTTTAATGGGTATTTGCCCATAGAAAAATCTGAGAAAAAAACAGCCCTCAAACAATTGGAGCGCTTGGCTCAAGATAAAAATCAATCCCAATTGTTTATTGAAACGCCCTACCGTAACAACAAATTAGTAGAAGATTTACTGGCCTGCTTGCAACCCAGCACCTATTTGTGTATTGCCTGCGACCTAACCCTGCCTACCGAATACGTAAAAACAATGCGCGTGCAAGATTGGAAAAAAGTAAAACTCGATTTACACAACCGACCTACCCTATTTATCCTGCACCGGATGTAAAAAAGCCCGTTCGAAATCAAACAGGCTCTTCCTATATTCTTTGTTCTTCGTTACTTTACTTTTGGATTGTTTTGGGCTACAATGCTGTTGGTTTCAAACCCACCAAAATCGCGCATATACGTTCGAACGCTAGCGCCGTATCGATCTCTGCATTTGCGTTTTCCCTTGCTGTACAAAAACCGTTTTACCGAACGAACACCCCCCAAATGGGCCGCTGCTAAAATGCCCGATTCGGTGACGCGAACCCCAGCAATGGTTTTGCCAGAAAAAGTATCAATTTCATCTTGTAAATCCCATTTGTTTTTGGCCAATAAAGCCAAAAAAGCTTGCTCTTGCAGGTGGGGATTTTGCAAAAATTGTTGCGAATTGAAAATTCCAATTTCACGCAAGGTTTCTGCGCCAAATTGGTACTTTCCTATATAACCCAAGGTATTGATTTTATGGTATTTGCCCTGCGATTCTTTGTATGCTAAGGCATTTTTGAATCCTATAAAGAACTTTCCGGTATACGGAGCGCTCAAGATTTGGTATTCGAGTGGGTTTTGAGAGGGGAAAAAATAAGCCGATTCCGACTTAATTAATAGCGATTTGGAGTATTTACTGCTCGGTTTAAAAGAATTAAAACCAGAAGTAAAATAAAGAATTGTTGCAAAGATTACGGTGATTAATGCCCATCTTTTTATCATAAATTGTTTTTCTTCTCGGCTGTCACCCTGAGAAATTTCTACGGGCCAAATATACAAAAAATAGTATAAAACTGACAATCAGACAATTATAATTTTCTAAAAATAAATTGGCCACCATTTAATAGGACCCGACTCCTTGTATTCTAGGGTTGGAGCGGGAATTTTTATGGTATTGAAAACCGAGAAAAGGGTCTTAAAAATGGACGATTTTGTTTTGATTTTGGTTAAATCGACGTCAAAACTGAAGTAAAATTGTCTCGTACGAGCTGCCGGCAAAAGCGAAGAATTAACAGAAAGTGCATTGGCCGATAGCATTCCTTCGGCCCCATAACCGAGTGCCAGATTCAACCAAGCTGGAATGGCATTCGATTTTACAAAAGAGCGCACATTCACAGAAAGCCAATAGGTTTGTCCGTTGTAATCCTTGAGTCCTTGTTCTTGCAAAGATGAACCCAATAACTCCGGACGTTGCGCTGCATAAGCGGTAGTATGAAACGAATATTTGGGAATGATGCGCTGCTCTTTCCAACACAATTCTTGAGAAACATAGAGCGCCGTTCCGGTAGCATTGGCGGCCACATCAGACCAAGAGGCACCCCATTGGGCCGAATAGCCATCCAACACCTCAACGGCGGTCAGAAAGGCAAAACCAAAGGTAGCGCCATACAGCAATTGATCCTTACGGGAAACTCCACTCCAAGCTAAGGCCTCTTTGCTTAATCGGCCGAGGTGATAACTCGAAAACAGATGTCCTGCTTTGTCGAGTTGCAGCCATTCGCTAGAATCGTCAATAAAATGGAAATTGGAATGGGGATAATCGGCGTACCACAACTGAGACAAGCCAATGATTGCAGCCGAAGAAACAGCAGCTTCAGTGATAAGCACTGTATTTCTGCGGCTTGTTTGCAGGGTATCAGTAGGGGTTAAAAAGGATTCAAATTGGCTTTGGGCCGAAAGGTGTAAAGTCAGTCCGAAACAAAAAAAAGTCAGAAAAATGCGCAGCATCGCTTAGCGTTTTATTCCTTGTTTGCTTACCCATGCCACATATTTCTGACGATTTACTTCGTGTTGGGCTGGCGTAACAGCAAATTCGTGGTAGCCAAACCGAGTTACGCTGGCGCAAAAATAGATGTAGTGGTGTTGGGCTGGGTTTAATACCGCATCAATGGCTGATATGTCGGGCATGGCAATAGGGCCCGGAGGCAAACCATTAAATTTATAGGTGTTGTACAGCGAATTGGTTTCTAAATCCTTATACAATACCCGTTTGATTACCCGGTTAAAATCATTCGAAACTAACTTAACGGCATAGATAACCGTAGGATCTGCTTCTAATTTCATTCCGATGTGCAAGCGATTCAAATAGACGCCAGCCACAATAGGACGTTCATCGGCTTTTACAGTTTCTTTGTGCACAATAGAAGCCAAAGTGATTACTTCTTCTGGGTTTAATTGCAGTTTTTTTGCTTTTTCTAATCGAGCGGGAGTCCAGAATTTATGGTATTCTTTGGCCATTTTATCGCGAAACGCCACCGCCGAGGTGTTCCAAAAAAATTCATAGGAATTCGGAATAAACAACGCCAACACATTGTTTTTGGTCATGCCATTTTCGGCCAAAAATTGGGGATCCAAACAGGCGTTCATCACCGACAAGCTATCGGCTTCTAATTGTTCCCCGATGCGTCCGGCAAAATTCTCCAAACGTTCTTGGTTGTTAAAGGCCAACTTTACCGGTAAATTTTGACGCAAGGCATTGACAATTTCGTTGCTGTTCATTCCGTTTTTTACTAAAAAACGACCGGCTTTATCTTTTCTATCTGGGTAAGATTTTTTTTGCGCCACCCGATCAAATTTGTCGAGGTCATCTACATAGGGAGCTACAGCTGCTTTAACCTGCTCATAGCTGGCGCCTGTTGGAATTTTTACATACACTTCGCTTTCGGCAAATTTGGTATTGGAAGCGAAAATGGTGCGGTACAAATAAATGCCGTATCCAACCAAGCCTATTAAAACAAAGGCTGATAGACTATAAATGATTTTTTTTGTGTTCAACATGCTAAACTATTTAGTAAAAATATATTGGTACATCGCTTCGTCTTTGTATTCGCCACAAACGAGGTTCCATTGTTTTTTGACGCCAATCTCGTGAAAGCCAAATTTAGTAAAAAGGGCTGTGCTGGCCGTATTATCAGAACCAATATTGGCATACAATTGATGTAAATTTAAATGGGTTTGGGCATACTGCATCAACAAAGCCAGGGCGCCCGATCCGATTCCTGTATTGCGGCACAGTTTGTCATAAATGAGCACGCCTACTCCTGCTCGGTGATGGGCGGGTTCAAAATCAAACAAATCGATCATGCCAATGGGAAGTTCGTTTGATTTGAGGCAAATCACAAAACGCAGTTGCTTGGTTTCATAAATATCTTGATGGGCATTCTCTAGGTATTGACGAATCAAAAAACGACTGTAAGGGGTTTTCGTATGGCTAATTTCCCAAACCGTTTCGTCATTTTCGATTTCGTAAATGAAATCTAAATCTTCGGGTTCGAGGGCGCGGAGAAATAAGGTCTGGTTTTCTAGTGTTTTCATTTATTCGGGAATTGAAAGTTCACCTGAAAACACAAACTGGGCGGGTCCTGTAAGCAGTACTTCTTGGTAGGTGCCGTCAATTTCAATAAAGGATACCGTTAAATTACCGCCAGGAGTATGTAACTCAACAGCCGTTGCGGTTGTGTGCTGCAATTTATGCATGGCTATGGCTACGGCGGTTACCCCAGTGCCACAAGACAAGGTTTCATTTTCAACCCCACGTTCGTAGGTGCGCACCGCAAACGTATTGGCCGAAATGGGCTCAACAAAATTGACATTTGAACCCGCAGATCCGTACAATTCACCATAGCGAATGGCAGCACCGGCTTTATTTACCGGATATGCAGCTAATTCTGTAACGACTTGCACATGATGCGGCGAACCAGTATTTAAAAAGACATAATCGGGGTGTACGGCAACTTCAGATACTGATTTCATTTGCAAGGCAATTTCCCCTTGCGCGGTATATTGTGCAAAATGGGGGCCGTCGGGGGCCTCAAAGTTCATTTCCTGATCTATCAACCCCAATTTTTTGGCAAAGGCCACAAAGCATCGCCCGCCATTGCCGCACATCGAACTCAAATTGCCATCAGAATTGTAATACACCATGCTGTATTGGCCTGGAAAATTTTCTTCCAACAAAATTAATCCATCGGCGCCAATGCCAAAATTGCGATGGCACAGTTGGGCTACCGCACGGGCATTTGATTTAGGAAATAGGGCTGTTCTATTATCAATCAGGATAAAATCGTTGCCCGTGCCGTGGTATTTATAAAAAGGGATAGTCATGCTTTGTTTTAACGAAAACAAATGTACAAATTATACCCAAACCGCTTGGGTAAAAATACCACAATCCAAAACTATTAATAAAACGTTAAGGGCTGTTAAACGAGCGTTAAACTGTTTTTGGCCAATCATATCTTTTCTATTTTTACGTTCATTAAATTACCAATAACCTAAAATACATTCGTATGAACAACAATTCAAAATTAGTTTTAGTAGCCCTGTTAAGCGGTGTGACTACCTTGGCTGGGTACAAAGTATTTCTGGACGACAACAGCATATTTGCTAAAAAAAGTATTGTGACACAAGCGCCTGCCCAATTCGGCAGAACGGTAGGTTTAGGCACCGAAGTGCTCGATTTTACAGCCGCCGCCGACAAAACCATACATACGGTAGTGCACGTAAAAAATGTATCCTTTCGGACGGTTTCCAATCCGTTGATGGATTTTTTCTACGGATTTCAGGGTGGACAAATGCAACAGCAAGAACAAGTAGGTACCGGTTCTGGCGTAATCATTTCAGAAGACGGCTATATCGTAACCAATAACCACGTGGTAAAAGACGCCTCAGAAATTGAAATCACGTTGAATAACAAAAAAACATTCAAAGCCAAACTGGTGGGTACGGATTCAAAAATGGATATTGCCCTATTAAAAATTGACAGCAACGAAAAATTACCCTACTCGGTTTTTGCCGATTCGGATGCCGTAAAAATTGGCGAATGGGTATTGGCCGTTGGAAATCCGTACAACTTAACCTCAACAGTAACCGCAGGGATTGTATCGGCCAAAGCCAGAAACCTAGACACCAATGGCATTCAATCATTTATTCAGACCGATGCGGCAGTAAACCCCGGAAACAGTGGAGGAGCCTTAGTGAACACCCGAGGCGAATTGATTGGGATCAACACGATGATTTCTTCACAAACCGGTTCTTATATTGGGTATTCGTTTGCAGTACCTTCAAACATAACCCGAAAAATAATTGAAGACATCATGGAGTTTGGGAATGTACAACGGGGAATTCTAGGTGTAGAAGGCGGAGAACTCAACGGCAATGCTTCTAAAGATTTGGGCATCAGCGAGACCGAAGGATTTTACATCAAAAAAGTAAATAAAAATTCGGGAGCAGAAAAAGCCGGATTGACCAAAGGCGACATCATCAAAAAAATTGATAACCAAACCGTATCAACCTATGCCGAACTTTCGGGCTACATCAACACCAAACGACCCAATGATAAAGTTGTCGTTACTTTTGTTCGAGACGGAAAAACAATAACTGCCAGCGTAGTTTTAACCAAAAACGAGCTGTTTAATACCGAATTTAAGGGCATTGAAATGGAAAACATAGATGCTTCAGACAAGAAAAAGTTCCGCATTGATTCGGGTGTAAAAATCAAAGAAATCACCAATGAAAATTTGAAACCCTACTACGAAGAATTAAAAGGAAACATTATTATCAGCATTGACAACGTGCCGGTAAATGACGTAGAATCGGCTTCTAGAATTTTGAACAAGAAAGACGAAAACCAAAGCATCAGCATCGAAATGCTCAACAAAATTGGGCAACGCATTCGCATTATTATTTAAGGTTATTTTTTATTGTTTCGGAAAAGCCTGTTGCCTGTCAACAGGCTTTTTTTTGTAGAAAAGTAAGCCTAAAAAAAAACACCAAAATCCTTTACGAAATCGATTGAAATGGGTACTTTTGCCGCATTCTAACACAAAACAAACCAACAATTTTTATCCTTTATGAGTACACTTAGTGCCTACGAAAAAGAAATTGCCTTTCAGTCTAGTCGACGACGAGCTGGCGTAGAATTAATTAAAATCATCAGCGATTTGTGGTACGACAAATCGATCGAAATGGTGTTGTTTCGCAATCAATTACTCAACCTCAACGTGAGTGAAATTTTGAACTTACATGATTATGCGGGGGAATTTGTGGGAAAACCCATTTCAATTTTTGATTCGGTCGAAATTGGCAATGCCATTTATTCTATGAATTTACCGCCAGCCAAATTGGATATTGGAAAATTAACCTATGAATTTCACAAAGGAGATAACAAGCACAATAACGCAACCGCCTTTGTGTTGAACAAATTAAAAAAGGCACAGGATTTTAAAAATAACGAACCCAAAGATGTGGTCTTGTATGGGTTTGGGCGTATTGGCCGATTGTTGGCCCGTGAATTGCTTTCTAAAACAGGCAAAGGCACACAATTGCGACTTCGGGCTATTGTGACCCGAGATAAAAACGATGCGGTTACCCTAGAAAAAAGAGCTTCTTTGTTGCGTTATGATTCGATTCATGGAGATTTTCAAGGATCTGTTGTGGCAGATGCAGAAAACAACACCTTATTGATTAATGGCACAACGGTACATATGATTGCCGCAGCGGCTCCCGAAGAAATTGATTATACCATTTATGGTTTTGACAATGCGTTAGTCATTGATAATACAGGAGCATTTACAAATGACGAAGCACTTTCGCGTCATCTTAAATCGAAAGGAGTTTCTAAAGTATTGCTTACGGCTCCGGGTAAAGGCATGCCCAACATTGTACACGGCGTAAACCACTTGGACTACAATCCAGATGAGCTCGATTTATTCTCGGCTGCATCCTGTACGACCAATGCGATTACCCCTATTTTGAAAGCAATCGAAGATACATTAGTGGTGGTAAAAGGTCATTTAGAAACGATACACGCCTACACCAATGACCAAAATTTGGTCGACAACATGCACAAAAAATACCGACGCGGAAGAGCAGCGGGATTAAACATGGTAATCACCGAAACGGGCGCTGGTGCTGCGGTGGCCAAAGCTTTGCCTTCCTTGGCCGGAAAACTCACTTCGAATGCCATACGCGTGCCGGTTCCAAACGGCTCTTTGGTGGTGCTAAATTTGGAAGTTTCACGAGCTACTTCTGTAAAAGAGATCAATTCGATCATGAAAAAATATGCGCTCGAAGGCGATTTGGTGGAGCAAATAAAATACTCCCTCAACAACGAATTGGTTTCTTCTGATATTATTGGCACCTCGGCCCCGTCAATTTATGACAGCAACGCCACCATTGTTTCTGCCGATGGTAAAAATATCGTGTTGTACATCTGGTACGACAACGAATACGGCTACAGCCACCAAGTAATTCGACTGGCCAAATACTTAGCCAAAGTGCAACGGTACACTTATTATTAATTCCTATTCACTGCCACTTAAATCCGTTCTAGTAACGGATTTTTTTATGTAATTTTAGAGGCAAATTAAAAATTTTATCAATGAGAAAATGGCTGGTATTTGTTGCTTTTTTTAGTATTTCTGCTTTTTCTCAACCAAAATTTGGCGTCTTCGCCGGCATGAATTACTCCTATTTGACCGATGGATTTGCAGGACAAATTGGCGGCGAAAACTCCAAAGGGATTCAACTGGGTGCTCTTTGTGAACTGGCACTGACGCCCAAAATTAGCTTTAGACCCAAATTAGTGTATTCGCAGCAAGGAGACCGAAGCAAAACAAGTAAACTTGAAGGGAGCTCTACTGAGCTTACCGATTTAGATTACCAATTGGATTACCTGAACGTACCTCTTGATTTTAAATTCGGAAAAAAAATCTATTTGATTACCGGTCCACAACTCGGTTTTTTGATTCAACAAAAATGCAGCGGTGTATATGTTGGAAAGGTTCCTTCTGGAGTAGAATTGGGACTCAATATTGGAACTGGATTTACCGTATACCACGTTTTTGTAGAATTTGGCATTTTTCAAGGTCTAAGCACCTTGCTCAATTACCCCTATGAGCCTACCGGAGCCATTGTAGATGTGCGCAATGGCTTGGCTAAATTTACTATTGGTTACCAACTCTAAAAAAAAGACTATGAAGTCAAACCAACTCCTTCGGTTTTGGAAAAAAATCGGGCCCGGTTTAATTACCGGATCTAGTGATGACGATCCGTCTGGGATTGCTACTTATTCTCAAGCTGGAGCGGCCTTTGGTCTAACTACACTTTGGGCAACCTTGTTGTCATTTCCGTTGATGGCCGTGATGCAAGAAATGTGTGCCCGAATCGGATTGGTGACTTCGCAAGGATTAACAGGCACCTTAAAAAAATACTATTCCAAGCCCATATTATACCTGATGCTCCTGTTTAGCTTTCCGGCTATTGTGTTGAATATTGGTGCTGACATTGCCGGAATGGGTGCCGTAGGAAATTTACTCTTTCCTGCTATTGAGGCTTCTTATTTTAGTGTCATTTTCACGGTTTTATTAGTCGTTTCTATTGTATACCTGCCCTACAAAAAAATCACCGCCCTGCTCAAATACCTGTGTATCGTATTGCTCGTTTACTTTGTTGTACCCTTTTTATATACCCAAGATTGGCTGCAAATTTTTAAAGCCACTTTTGTTCCCACTTTGCACTTCAACAAAGAATTCATTGGGATTATTGTGGGAATTTTAGGCACCACCATATCCCCCTATTTATTTTTTTGGCAAGCCACGATGGAAGTCGAAGAAATGAAACACCAAAAAAAACACCTAATTGTAAATAAACAAATCATCAGCGACATGAAACAGGATGTCGATTTTGGCATGGGTTTTTCTGGTTTGGTAGCTTGGTTTATCATTCTCACCACCGGAACGGTATTGTTTAATTCGGGCATACACCAAATAGACACCGTAGAACAAGCCGCCAAAGCCCTTCAGCCTATAGCTGGCGACTTTGCTTATTTGCTTTTTGCAATCGGAATTATTGGCACTGGGTTTATAGCCATTCCGGTGTTGAGCGGATCCTTGTCGTATATCTTTTGCGAAACCTTTGGTTGGAAAGAGGGCCTCGACAACAAATTTAGTGATGCGAAGCCGTTTTATATGATCATCATTGTTTCCCTCATTATTGGCTTGTCGCTCAATTACATAGGAATTTCTCCCATACAAGCGCTCATCTATTCTGCCATTTTGTACGGACTGACTGCGCCGGTATTAATTGGCATTATCCTGCACATCTGTAACAACAAAACGGTCATGGGCCAATTTACCAATTCTAAATCAACCAATTTTTTTGGATTGATTACCTTGGTTGTGATGGCTTCTGCCTCGATTGCCTTACTGTATTTACAGTTTATCGGTTAAAAAACTTCAAAAAAAATCCGGCGATATTCACCGGATTTTAATTTCTTTATTCTTTTGGTTTAGTGAGGTAATAGACGGGTACGCCTATCAGCATAATTAATACGCCCCACCCACAGGTGTCTGTTTTGGTAAACAATAAAGCAATAGAAATGGCACTGGCCAACAAAATGTATAACATAGGAACAAAAGGATATCCGAAGGCTTTATACGGACGCTCGGCATCGGGCATTTTTTTGCGTAAAATAAAAATTCCGTAGATGGTGAGGATGTAAAAAATCAATACAATAATCACCACAAAATCTAATAAATCGCCGTATTTTCCGGTAAGACACAAAACAGCAGCCCAAAAACATTGTGCCCATAAGGCCCAGGAAGGTACTTGTGAAGCGTTTAATTGTGCGGCTTGTTTAAAGAATAATTTGTCTTGTGCCATGGTGTAATAAACCCGGGCGCCTGCCATAATTAAGCCGTTGTTGCAGGCAAAGGTAGATACCATAATCATTAATGCAATCACATAGGTACCTAGATGACCAAATATGGCTTGCGAAGCGACTACTGCAACTCGATCGGATGGAGCAGTAGCAATTCCGTCTAAGGGTATTACAGCCAAGTACATCAAATTGGCCAACACATAAATTACACTCACAATCAACGTGCCTAAAAATAAACTCAAGCCCACGTTGCGTTTGGGGTTTTTCATTTCGCCTGCAATAAAGGTTACGCCTACCCAGGCATCACTCGAAAACAACGAACCCACCATAGCTGCAGCGACACCCGTAATTAAGGCGACACCACTTATAGGCAACCAGCTCGCGCTGTCTTTTACATACGTTTGGGTTTCCCATGCATGAGCCCAATTGGCATTCCAAATCTCGGCGTTGCCCGCCCACAATAAGCCACAAATAATTAAACCGGCTAGGGATAAAATTTTGATCACGGTGAGTACGGTTTGCAGTACCTTACTGTTTTTTACTCCTTTACTGTTTAAATAGGTCAATAAAATAATAGTAAATATTGATACGAGTTGTGCGGCATTCAATTTGAATAACCCCAATGTAAATAAGACATTTTCATCGCTAAAGGGCGCGTATAAATAGGCTGCAAATTTAGAAAAGGCTACACCCACAGCGGCTATGGTTCCGGTTTGGATTACGGTAAAGAAACTCCAACCGTACAAAAAAGCAATGAGTTTGCCGTAGGCTTCTTTTAAATACACATACTGCCCACCGGCCTTAGGAAACAAAGCGCTCAATTCGCCATAACTCACGGCTGCCATCACGGTAATTAAACCCGAAAACACCCATACTGCTAGTAGCCAACCCGCAGAGCCTACTTGACGAACAATATCGGAACTGACGATAAAAATCCCTGAACCAATCATAGATCCGACCACCAACATGGTGCCGTCTAAGAGCCCTAATTCTTTTTTAAATTCTTCTTGTTTGTGTTCCATTGATTCAATTTTTGGTTAGTTAATTTTGGTTTGATCGGTCAGGTCGATAGGTTAAAGATATAAAAAAGTCAATTGGTTTTACACGAACAAAAAGTCCATAAAAAAGCCCCTAACAACTTAGGGGCTTTGGAATTTATACTATAAAGAGTTGAATTAACTGGCTGCTGCAATTAAGTTTAACGCAGAACCCGCTACAAACCAACCAATTTGGCTGTCGTTATACGAATGATTGGCCAAGATCGTGTCTTTTGTACCGTCGGCGTGTGTAAAAACTAGACTTAAAGGTTTTCCTGGTGCAAAATCAACTAAATCAATAAAATCAATGCTGTCGTTTTCTTGGATTTTATCGTAATCGGCTTCGTTTGCAAACGTCAAAGCCAACATGCCTTGTTTTTTCAAATTGGTTTCGTGAATACGCGCAAATGATTTAACCAAAACGGCTTTCACACCCAAGAAACGAGGCTCCATGGCTGCGTGTTCTCTAGAGGATCCTTCGCCATAATTGTGATCGCCCACTACAATAGAAGAAACTCCGGCCGCTTTGTAGGCCCGTTGTACGGCAGGCACCGTATCGTAATTTCCAGTCAATTGATTTTTAACCGAATTGGCTTTGTCGTTGAATGCATTGACTGCACCTATGAGCATATTGTTGGATATGTTATCTAAATGTCCACGGAAACGCAACCAAGGTCCCGCCATTGAAATGTGGTCGGTAGTGCATTTGCCAAAGGCTTTGATGAGTAATTTGGCACCCAAAATATTTTTGCCATCCCAAGCATCAAAAGGCGCTAGCAATTGCAAACGATCCGAGGTTTCAGAAACCGCAACTTGCACTCGACTGCCATCTTCGGCAGGTGCCTGGAATCCGGCATCTTCTACTGCAAATCCTTTTGAAGGCAATTCATCTCCGGTTGGCGGAAGTAATTTTACGGCTTCGCCTTTATTATTCAACAAGGTATCGGTTAAGGGATTAAACGACAAATCTCCAGAAATAGCCAAGGCAGCAACCATCTCGGGTGAGGTTACAAACGCATGCGTATTGGGGTTTCCATCGGCACGTTTAGAAAAATTTCTGTTGAACGAATGCACAATGGTATTTTTTTCGCCTTTATCGGCTCCATCGCGATCCCATTGCCCGATACACGGTCCGCAAGCATTGGTAAATACTTTGGTTCCCATTTTTTCGAAGGTGGCAATGATGCCGTCGCGTTCGATGGTATAACGCACTTGTTCTGAACCCGGATTAATTCCAAACTCGGCTTTAGGTGTAATGCCGTGGGCAACCGCTTGTTCTACAATAGAGGCTGCACGCGCCATGTCTTCATAGGATGAATTGGTACAAGAACCAATCAATCCCCACTCAACTTTTAGAGGCCAATCGTTTTTTGCCGCTTCTTCTTTCATTTTAGAAACTGGCGTACCGCGATCGGGTGTAAATGGTCCGTTGATATAAGGCTCTAATTCGGTTAAGTTAATTTCAATCACTTGGTCAAAATAGGTTTCTGGATTAGCATATACCTCTGGATCTCCCGTTAAATAAGGTGCTACCGCATCGGCTGCATCCACCACATCTTGACGTCCGGTAGAAGCCAAGTAGCGTCGCATCGAATCATCATAGCCAAAAGTTGAAGTAGTCGCGCCAATTTCGGCTCCCATATTGCAAATGGTGCCTTTGCCCGTACACGACATGTTGATGGCGCCTTCGCCAAAATATTCTACTACGGCTCCAGTTCCTCCTTTTACGGTTAAAATATCAGCCACACGAAGAATCACATCTTTTGGTGCCGTCCAACCGTTTAATTTTCCGGTCAATTTTACACCAATCAATTTCGGGAATTTCAATTCCCAAGCCATACCCGACATGACATCTACCGCATCAGCTCCACCTACTCCAATGGCCAACATACCCAATCCACCTGCATTTACGGTATGCGAATCGGTTCCAATCATCATTCCTCCTGGGAAAGCGTAATTTTCTAAAACTACTTGGTGAATAATACCCGCTCCTGGTTTCCAAAATCCGATGCCATATTTGTTTGATACCGAAGACAAAAAATCAAATACTTCTTTGGATTGTGAATTGGCTACAGCCAAATCGGTTTTGGCGCCAACTTTTGCTTGAATTAAGTGATCGCAATGTACAGTGGTGGGTACAGCAACTTTAGGTTTTCCGGCGTGCATAAATTGCAACAAGGCCATTTGCGCCGTAGCATCTTGACAGGCTACACGATCGGGAGCAAAATCTACATAATCGGCACCACGACTAAAGGATTGAGAAGGCATTCCTTCCCACAAATGGGTGTATAATATTTTTTCTGTAAGGGTTAAAGGTCTTCCGACTATACTGCGTGCTTGGTCTACACGAGCGGTCATATTTGCATAGACCTTTTTAATCATGTCAATATCAAAAGCCATAATGAATTGGTTTTATTTGTTTGACGCAAATTTAGACAATTCCACCCATAAGATTGAAAGATTTTTATAAAAAGTCGGGTTTCAAAAGATAATTATATCCAAATTGAACATATCAATACATTCTATTCATTAAAATATTGATAATTAGCATTTTTAATGCGAAATCAATAATTTAAATAGATAAAATTGACAATTTCGAAAAAACAGGGTTTAAAACAAAGACGTAATTAGGGTTTCAATCGCAATACCTTCGGCATCAGCTTTGTAATTTTTAACCACACGATGACGCAAAATTCCAATAGCCACCGCTTTTACATCTTCGATATCGGGTGAATATTTTCCGGCAAAGGCAGCATTAGCTTTGGCAGCCAAAATTAAGTTTTGAGAGGCACGCGGGCCGGCTCCCCAATCGATGTAGTTTTTCACATACTCGTTTGCCAACGGGTTATCGGGTCTGGTTTTGCTTACTAAAGTTACCGCATATTCAATTACATTATCGGCCACCGGAACACGGCGTATGAGGTGTTGGTAATCTATAATTTCCTGCGCTTCAAACAAAGGATTAATCGTGGCTTTGTGATCGGAAGTGGTGCTTTTTACCACATCAACTTCCTCGGCAAATGAGGGGTAATCCAATTTGATGGAGAACATGAAACGATCCAATTGCGCTTCGGGCAACGGATAGGTTCCTTCTTGTTCGATGGGGTTTTGCGTGGCCAATACAAAATAAGGCAAATCCAATTTGTAGTTATGTCCAGCAATGGTTACTGCCCGTTCTTGCATGGCTTCTAATAATGCGGCTTGGGTTTTGGGTGGTGTACGGTTGATCTCATCGGCCAAAATAATGTTGGAAAAAATAGGCCCTTTGATGAATTTAAATTGGCGATTCTCGTCCAAGATTTCACTTCCTAAAATATCTGATGGCATTAAATCGGGCGTAAACTGTATGCGTTTAAACTGCAGTCCCAAAGCCTGTGCAATGGTGTTTACCATCAAGGTTTTGGCCAAGCCCGGCACACCCACCAACAAAGCATGTCCGCCAGAAAAAACACTCAATAAAATTTGATCCACCACTTCGTCTTGCCCTATAATAACTTTGGCAATTTCGGCTTTAAGGGTAAGTCGTTTTTCTACTAACTTTTGAATAGCGGCTACGTCAGACATAGAAGTGTATATTAATGTATTATTTTTTTAACCAATTGTTGGTGAATTCACAATCGCGGTATTCGCCATTGATCTTAATGTAGGTTTCTTTGATTTTTTCTTCAGACCATTTGGCAATGGCATCAATTTGTTTTTCTTTTAAGGCAAGGTCTTTAATTTTCAAGTAGTCCTTGGCATAATCAGCGGTATGCTCGTTGATGCGATTGGTTACCATCACAATTTTATACTTTTTCTTGCCCGACTGATCGGCATCGATCAAAGGAACAGATATTTCGCCTTCTTTCAAATTGGACACTTGAGAGTAAAAAGCCGGATCCATTTTGGTCAATTCAAAATGAGTATCTTGTGTTTTGGGATTAATCAGTACTCCGCCATTGGCTTTGGTTTCTTTTTCGTCAGATTCCGTTCTAGCCGCATCGGCAAAAGTGAGCGATTTGTCTTCGATTTTCTTTTTGATTTGCAACACACGCTCTTTGGCGTCTTTGAGCGATTGGTCGGTTACCGAAGGCACTAATAAAATATGACGCAATTCTATTTCTTGCCCTCTAATTTTCTCCACGTAAATGATGTGAAATCCAAAATCGGTTTCGAAAGGTTCGGAAATTTCGCCTTCGCCCAAACTAAATGCCACATCTTTAAATTCTTTGACAAAGGGCGTTTTCTTGTTCATTTTGTAATAGCCCCCGTTTGAACTCGAGCCCGGATCTTGCGAATACAAAACGGCTTTGGTTGAAAAGCTAGAACCCTCTTGTACTTCTTTTTTGAACTCCTTGAGTCGATCAATTACTTTTTGCTTGTCGGCTTCTGATACTTTGGGCTGCACAACAATTTGTGAAACTTCGAGTTCAGCGCCAAATACTGGCCGATCTGCTTCTGGGATTTTTTTAAAGAAATTGCGCACTTCCTCGGGTGTAATCTCAACGGCATCGACAATTTTCTTTTGCATGGACGAAGTCAATTTATTGGTCTTGATGATTTCGAACAAATCGGTTCTAAAATCTTCCTCGGTAGTTTTCTTGAAATATTTTACCACTTTATCCATCGTGCCCAATTGCTCAACCATGTAGGCAACTTGCTCTTCCATTTTGGATTTCACTTCTTCATCGGTTACCACAATACTGTCCTGAATCGCTTGGTGTGCGTATAATTTTTCTTCCATCAATTTGCCCATCATTTGGCAACGACTTAAATCTTTGATCGAATTTCCTTGACTCGTCAATTCCAAAAAAGCTTTATCAATGTCCGAATCCAAAATATTGTAATCCCCAATGGTGGCAATTACACCGTCCACTTTTTTATGCATCACAGCAGGAGCTACAACCGTTTTTACAGTATCCTTGATTACTTCTTGAGCAAGAACCGAAACCGAACAAATGAGCACCAACACCAAGGCAAGTAATCCTTTATTTTTTGTATAATTCATATTTTTCATCTTTAAGCGCATCGTCAGTGATGTCTTTTTCAAATTTTTTAATCAGTTCCAACTTTCTGTTATTCAAAATCACGTCCCTCAAGGTCGGTATCAGGTAATCAAAGGGGCCTATTTGGTTTTTGGCAATTACGTTGGTGATTTTCACCAAATAAATGTCATTTCCGTCAGGGTATAGAATTTTCTTCCCGGCTGCTATGTATTGGTCTTTATTGTCGGTAGTGATAAAAGGCAATTTGTTGTATACCTGATCCATCGAAACCCAAACCGTATCATTCAAGGCATAACTTTTGCATTGCATTGCATAGGTATCCCAAAACTTCTTGTCCTTTTTCTTGAAGTCAAAGAACTTGCTTTGCATACTTCCAAATCGAGGATTGTCTTTATTTACATGAACGTAACGCAAACGGACCAAAGTAGCTGTTGTTCTAAAATTCTCTTTGTTGGCCGCGTAATACTCTTTTAATTCGGTTGTTGATATTACCGTGTCAACCGACTGTTTTACTATTTCTTCTAAATATGCTTTGGTATACAGATCAATTTTATATTGGTTGATCAGCGCATCAAAATTCGCTTTTTTTGCTTTATTCAAATTGACTTCAGCAGCATTATACAACAACTCTTGCGACGCCCATCGCGCAATAAAATCATGTACAATAGTGAGGCTGTCTTTTTTTGTAGCACCTGTTGGTACTAAGCCTTTGATATCACTGGGATACAAATAATGTTCGTTTACCCGAGCTATTGCTTCTGTTTTGGCTTCTGGTTTAAAAAAACTACAGGCTGTGCCTACCAGCAACAGGAGAACTATACCCGGCAGCTTGTACATTATTTTTTCAACTGGGTTTTTACTTTTTCGAAAACGTCTTGGTTTACTTTTACTGAAAACTCAGTCTTTAAATCGTCTACCCATTTTTGTTCTAAAAATTGTTGGTAATCATTGATGACTTTGCCTTTGCATTCGTCTAAAGTTTTTACCGCCGCAGGAATCACTTTTACTACTTGTGTAATAAAATAGTATTCGCCTTCTTTTGTAACCGCGGTTAATCCTGTTTGGAAAGGCACATTTTTTGGCAACGCATCCGAGCCTTCTTCAAATGTTCCAGAGTTGGTCATTACTACCACCTTGTCTTTCGTATTCAAGGCTTCTTTAATCTTTTCTGCACCCACTACTTTTTTCAATAATTTTTGGGCTTTTTTGATTACATCTTCTTGGGTCGAAGAAACGATCAAGGCTTCCAATCTATTTTTCCATTGGTAATTAAATTTACGGGTTTCATAAAACGATTTCAAACCAAGTGTATCTGATTTTGATTTTTCCCAAATTTCTTTTTCCATCAAATCAAACAACAACAAGCCATCGCGGTATTCTTCCATCACTGTTTCAAACTCAGGAAACTCGTGTTCTAAATTATCCGTATAGTATTTGGTAAGTTGTTCCTCTTGGTATTGTTGGTACAAATGATCTACCAAAGCAGGAACTGGTTTAATTTTTAAATTTGATTTTTGTTGGTCTTTTACGTAATTCAAAAAGTCATTTCCACTCAGTACTTTGGTGTCAACACTCAGCAATTTGCTTTCAAAAGCCTTGTTGGTTGGCACTTCCCATTTGCTTTCGTAAAAATCATCCGTTACGGCTTTGGCCAACAAAGCATACAATTTCGGATCGCGTTTGGGGGCATATTTTTTTTGCAATTTCTCGTTTAATGAATTGGTTATCAAGCGAGAACGATCATCCTTCCCAACTTTGTTCTCCAATTCGGTTTTCATTTCTTCAAATGATTTTAACGGATATTTCTCGATCAATTTTACAATGTGCCAGCCAAAACGGGTTTGAAATGGCGTAGAGATCGGGTTTTGAGCGGTGAGCGTAAAGGCCACATTTTCGAATTCCTCGGCGCTCAATTGTCCAGATCCAAAGCGAGTCAAAACTCCACCTCTAGAAGAAGAAGATTTGTCTTCAGAAAATTGCTTGGCCAATTCTTCAAATTTCTCGCCTTGTTGTAATTTTTGGTAGATGTCGTCAATTTTGGTTTTGGCAGCCGCTTTGTCTTCGGGTTTGTCTTCTTTCGGAGTTAAAATCATGATATGAGCAACCGAAACTTCGCCGCGGTTGTCTCGCACATCCTCTACTTTTATGAGGTGATACCCAAATCGGGTGCGGATAGGATTTGAGATCGTTCCTATTGGCGTTCTAAAGGCCGCGCTTTCAAAAGCGTACACCATTCGGAAAGAGGAAAAATAACCCAAATCTCCTTTGTTTTCTTTTGCAGAAGGATCTTGTGAAAACTCAACAGCCAATTGACCAAAATCTTCTCCTTTTAGCGCTCGGCCTCTAATTTCTTTCGCCTTATTGTAGGCAACTAGGGTGTCTGCGGGTGCGGCATTTTCGTCAACTAAAATTAAAATATGAGCGGCTTTGATTTCTTTTTTAGAACGTTCGTAGCCTTCAACAACCAATTCGTTGGTAACTTTAGAATCGGTCAAATAATTTTTGGACAACTGGGTGCGGTAGGAAGCCAATTCATTTTTGTAAGCCTCGCCATTTTGCAAACCTAATTTATTGGCTTTGGTGATTTTTAATTTATACCCCACAAACAACTCCAAATATTGGGTGAGATCTTTTTGGGATTCGTCTTTTACTAAGTCTAAATTTTTATTGTAAACACGCAAAAATTCATCGGTGTAATAGGGCTTGTCGTCGATGGTAAAAAGCGCTTCTTTGTTTGCGGTTTGAGCAAAAGAGGCCAGTTGTAAACTGATAAAAAAACTAAAAAATAACGGTTTCATTTTCATGGGAAAGGGTAATTTTTAACGGTTTTAAGATTTGCAATAAAACGGAAATTATTTGTTCCGTTTCGGGTCAACAAAAATAACAATTCAATTAGATTATACAACTAATGCCGGGACTATTAACAAAAAATTAATTGGGTAAAATTAGCCATCCAAACGGCCCTGAATTCGCATAAAAAAATAGTATTTTTGCCAACTAGTTTTCAAATTATGAGCTTTACAGACGAAATATTACGCCGACGTACCTTTGGCATCATTTCCCACCCGGATGCAGGAAAAACCACCTTGACCGAAAAATTACTGTTGTTTGGGGGAGCCATTCAAGAAGCAGGTGCCGTCAAAAACAATAAAATCAAAAAGGGTGCCACCTCCGATTTTATGGAAATTGAACGCCAACGCGGAATTTCGGTTTCTACCTCGGTTTTGGCTTTCAATTACAAAGACATCAAAATAAATATTTTAGACACGCCCGGCCACAAGGATTTTGCCGAAGACACTTTTCGCACCCTAACTGCAGTTGACAGTGTAATTGTGGTGATTGACGTGGCCAAAGGAGTCGAAGAACAAACCGAAAAATTGGTAGCCGTGTGCCGCATGCGCAACATTCCGATTATTGTATTCATCAACAAACTTGACCGGGAAGGAAAAGACGCCTTTGATTTGATGGACGAAGTAGAGCAAAAATTAGGACTCACGGTGAGCCCCTTGAGTTTCCCAATTGGCATGGGATATGACTTTCAAGGCATCTACAACATGTGGGAGCAAAACATCAATTTGTTTAGTGGCGACAGCCGAAAAAATATCGAAGAAACCATTGCATTTTCTGATGTGAACAGTCCCGAATTAGAAAAAATTATCGGCGTAAAACCAGCTGAGAAGTTGAGGGAAGAACTGGAGTTGATCGATGAAGTGTACCCCAAATTTGATCGAGAAGCCTATTTGAGTGGCAAATTACAACCGGTATTTTTTGGTTCGGCTTTGAATAATTTTGGGGTACGTGAATTATTGGATTGCTTTATAGCCATTGCGCCATCTCCTCGTCCCAAAGAATCCGAAAGCCGCTTGATAGACCCCAATGAAACCAAAATGAGTGGGTTTGTGTTTAAAATCCATGCCAATATGGATCCCAAACACCGGGATCGTTTGGCTTTTGTGAAAATTGTTTCGGGCACCTTTGAGCGCAATAAGCCGTATTTACATGTCCGCCAAAATAAAAACCTGAAATTTTCGAGCCCCAATGCCTTTTTTGCCGAGAAGAAAGAAATTGTAGATATTTCCTATCCGGGAGACATTGTGGGCCTACACGATACGGGTAACTTTAAAATTGGCGATACGCTTACCGAAGGCGAAATGCTTAATTTTAAGGGCATTCCGAGTTTTTCTCCCGAACATTTTCGCTACATCAACAACGCCGATCCATTAAAAGCAAAGCAATTGGATAAAGGGGTTGACCAATTGATGGACGAAGGTGTGGCACAGCTATTTACCTTAGAATTAAACAACCGAAAAGTAATTGGCACAGTCGGAGCCTTGCAATACGAAGTAATTCAATACCGTTTGGAACACGAATACGGCGCCAAATGCACCTACGAGAACTTCCCAGTACACAAAGCCTGTTGGGTAAAACCAAAGGATCCCAAAAGTGAAGAATTTAAAGAGTTTAAACGCATCAAGCAAAAATTCTTGGCCAAAGACAAGTACAACCAACTCGTTTTCCTTGCTGATTCTGATTTTACGATACAAATGACCCAAAGCAAATTCCCTTCGGTGCAGCTTTTTTTCACTTCAGAACTGGAGTAGGACGTTAAAAAGCTATTTTTTATCGATTTTATTTGTTTTAAATAAATATAGACTCTACCTTTGAGCACCAAAATACAAGCAACATGCAAGCAAAAATTACCAAAATAGGAATCTTCACTTATTTACTTTTAGCTAACAATATACTTCAGGCACAAATAGACCCAGATGCACCTGCCGAACCCCCAACGATTGCCCCTATTAATGAGCAACTTATATGGTTAATTGTTTTAGGCCTCGTGTTCGCTTATTATCTATACAAAACCAAAAAAGTAAAAGCATAATACTACACACCATATTAAAACCTGTAATTAGCAGGTTTTTTTTATAGTTACTACTAAAAAAAGCCCTCCAATTGGAGGGCTTTTTTATTTATGCTTGTCCCGCAGGACCAAAATTTAACGGTATGGGCGGCTGTTCGGAATCTTTAATTTCTCCGTGAGCCGACTCAAAGCGGTGCACATTTTCGGCCAGGGCCTTTACCAATCGCTTGGCGTGTTGTGGCGTGAGCACGATGCGTGACTTCACTTTGGCTTTGGGCGTACCGGGCATGATGCACACAAAATCTAACACAAACTCAGAGGCCGAATGGTTGATGATGGCTAGGTTGGAATAAATTCCTTCTGCTATCGCTTCCTCGAGCTCAATGTTGATTTGTCCGGGTTGTATATTAGAATCACTCATCTTAGTAAATGTATTCTTCTCTACTGGCCATCATCTCGTTGAAATCGTCTTTTGATCCTACAATCGTGTGATCGTATTCTCTCATACCGGTTCCGGCTGGGATTCTATGACCTACAATTACATTTTCTTTCAAGCCTTCTAAGTAATCTACTTTACCGGCAACTGCCGCTTCGTTTAATACTTTGGTTGTTTCTTGGAAGGAAGCTGCCGAGATAAATGATTTCGTTTGTAACGAAGCTCTAGTAATACCTTGCAATACTGGTGTAGCTGTAGCGGTAACTACATCACGGGCCGATATGAGGTTTTTATCCGAACGTTTCAACAACGAATTCTCGTCGCGCAATTCTCTGGGAGAAATGATTTGACCTGGTTTGATGTTCTCCGAATCGCCGGCATCATCAACCACTTTCATTCCGTACAACTTGTCGTTTTCTAGGATGAAATCTTTGGTGTGAATCAATTGCTCTTCTAAGAACAAGGTATCTCCTGGGTCTTCTACACGTACTTTTCGCATCATCTGACGAATCACTACTTCAAAGTGTTTGTCGTTGATTTTTACTCCTTGCAAACGGTATACTTCTTGAATTTCATTTACCAAATACTGTTGAACAGCCGCTGGTCCTTGAATGCGTAAGATATCGTCTGGCGTAACGGCACCGTCTGATAACGGAGCACCGGCACGTACAAAGTCGTTTTCTTGAACTAAGATTTGACTGGATAATTTTACCAAGTATTTTTTAACTTCTCCAAACTTAGACTCGATGATGATTTCGCGGTTACCTCGTTTGATTTTTCCAAACGAAACAACTCCATCAATCTCAGACACTACTGCTGGATTCGAAGGATTACGAGCCTCTAACAACTCTGTAATTCTAGGAAGACCTCCCGTAATATCACCCGCTTTTGAAGAACGACGAGGAATTTTAACCAAGACTTTACCCGCCTTAATTTTTTCTCCGTTTTCTACCATCAAGTGAGCCCCAACTGGCAGGTTGTACGAACGAATTAACTCGTTGTCTTTCCCGTATACCAATAAGGTTGGAATTAATTTTTTGCTTCTTGATTCAGAAATTACTTTTTCTTGGAATCCCGTTTGCTCATCGATTTCTACTTGGAACGATTGTCCTTGCTCTAAATCTTCGTAAGCAATTTTTCCGGTAAATTCAGAAACAATTACCCCATTATACGGATCCCATTTACAGATCGTAGTTCCTTTTTTGACTACATCGGCATCTTTTACATAGATACTAGAACCGTAAGGAATATTGTGTGTGTTTAAGACAATTCCGGTTTTTACGTCAACCAATTTCAATTCGGTAGAACGTGAAACGACAATGTCTACTGCGTTTCCTTCACTGTCTTCGCCTTTTACGGTTTTCAAGTCTTCGATTTCCAAACGACCGTCAAAACGAGTCACAATGTTAGATTCTTCCGAAATATTTCCTGCTGTACCTCCCACGTGGAATGTACGTAATGTTAACTGTGTACCTGGCTCTCCAATAGATTGTGCGGCAATTACCCCTACTGCTTCTCCACGTTGGGTCATACGACCGGTGGCTAAGTTTCGTCCGTAACATTTGGCACAAATTCCTTTTAAAGCTTCACAAGTAAGCGGTGAACGCACCTCTACTTTTTCTATTGGCGAAGCTTCAATATCTTTCACAATGGCTTCAGTGATTTGTTGTCCGGTGTGAACTACAATTTCTGAAGTTAATGGATTGATTACATCTTGTAATGCTACACGTCCTAAAATGCGTTCGCCCAAGGTTTCTACAATCTCTTCGTTTTTCTTCAAGGCCGAAACTTCAATTCCACGCAACGTACCACAATCGTCAATGTTTACAATAACATCTTGCGATACATCATGCAATCTACGAGTCAAGTAACCCGCATCCGCCGTTTTCAAAGCGGTATCGGCAAGTCCTTTACGCGCTCCGTGTGTAGAAATAAAGTATTCTAAGATCGATAACCCTTCTTTAAAGTTCGAAAGAATTGGGTTTTCGATGATCTCTCCCCCGCCTGCTGTCGATTTTTTAGGTTTTGCCATCAATCCACGCATTCCGGTTAACTGACGGATTTGCTCTTTCGATCCACGTGCTCCAGAATCAAGCATCATGTATACCGAGTTGAACCCTTGTTGGTCTTCGCGAATATTTTTCATGGCCAATTCGGTAAGCATGGCATTCGTAGAAGTCCACACATCAATAACTTGGTTGTAGCGTTCGTTGTTGGTAATTAAACCCATGTTGTAGTTGGCAGAAATTCCTTCTACTTGTTCGCGAGCATCGGCAATTAATTCTTCTTTGCGTTCCGGAATAATAATATCCCCTAAGCTGAAAGACAATCCACCTTTGAAGGCAAATTTATACCCCATGTCTTTCATGTTATCCAAGAAAGCAGCAGTAGTTGGCACATTGGTCACGCTCAAAATACGTCCAATGATGTCGCGTAAATTCTTTTTCGTCAATACGTCATTGATGTATCCGGCAACTTCTGGAACTACTTCATTAAACAATACACGACCTGCAGTAGTTTGGATGATTTGGTATACCAATTCGCCTTTGTCGTTGTAATCTTTTGCTCTAATTTTCACTCGCGCATTCAATTCCAACTTGCCTTCGTTTAAAGCAATATTTACTTCTTCGGCTGAATAGAAAGTTAATCCTTCTCCCAAAATTTTATGTTCTGGAGTCGAGATGCGCTCTTTGGTCATGTAATACAGACCCAAAACCATGTCTTGAGAAGGTACCGTGATTGGTGCACCATTGGCTGGATTCAAGATATTGTGCGAAGCCAATAATAACAATTGTGCTTCCAAAATAGCCTCTGGTCCTAACGGCAAGTGAACCGCCATCTGATCACCATCAAAATCCGCATTAAACGCCGTACAAACTAAGGGGTGCAATTGGATTGCTTTTCCTTCGATTAATTTGGGTTGAAAAGCTTGTATCCCTAAACGGTGCAAAGTAGGCGCACGATTTAGTAATACCGGGTGTCCTTTAATTACATTTTCAAGGATGTCCCACACTACAGGCTCTTTTTTATCAATAATTTTCTTAGCCGATTTTACGGTTTTTACAATTCCTCTTTCGATCAATTTACGAATCACAAAAGGTTTGTACAATTCGGCTGCCATATCTTTTGGGATACCGCATTCGAATAATTTTAATTCTGGTCCAACCACAATTACCGAACGAGCCGAATAATCGACACGTTTTCCTAGTAAGTTTTGACGGAAACGACCTTGTTTTCCTTTTAAGGAATCCGATAAAGATTTTAAAGGACGATTGGATTCAGTTTTTACAGCGGATGCTTTACGGGTGTTGTCAAACAAGGAATCAACCGATTCTTGCAACATACGTTTTTCGTTACGCAAAATTACTTCTGGCGCTTTGATTTCCATCAAACGTTTCAAACGGTTGTTACGGATAATTACACGTCGGTACAAATCGTTCAAATCGGAAGTAGCAAAACGACCCCCATCTAGCGGCACTAATGGACGCAATTCTGGTGGGATAACCGGAACCACTTTCATGATCATCCACTCCGGACGGTTCTCTCTGTTTACGTTTGATTCACGGAAAGACTCAACAACTTGCAAACGTTTTAACGCTTCGGTTTTACGTTGTTTCGAGGTTTCGGTATTGGCCGAGTGACGCAATTCATACGAAAGGGCATCTAAGTCAATGCGAGCCAACAAATCCATGATGCATTCGGCACCCATTTTGGCGATGAATTTATTTGGATCGTTGTCGTCCAAGTATTGATTACCAGGATTGGTTTCATCCAATTTGTCCAGGATAGTCAAATATTCTTCTTCGGTCAAGAAATCCAAACGATTTAAAGGTTCCCCTTCGGCGTTTGTTCCTGCACCCGCTTGAATTACTACGTATCGCTCGTAGTAAATAATCATGTCTAATTTTTTGGAAGGTAATCCCAAAATGTAGCCGATTTTATTTGGCAACGAACGGAAATACCAAATGTGCGCAATAGGCACCACCAAATTGATGTGTCCTACGCGATCACGACGTACTTTTTTCTCGGTCACTTCAACCCCACAACGGTCACAAATGATTCCTTTGTATCGGATTCTTTTGTATTTGCCGCAAGCACATTCGAAATCCTTTACAGGTCCGAAAATACGCTCACAGAACAAGCCATCACGTTCCGGTTTATGGGTACGGTAATTGATTGTTTCTGGTTTTAAAACTTCCCCTCTTGATTCGGCCAAAATTGACTCAGGCGAAGCAAGACCTATCGAAATTTTATCAAATCTCTTGATAGGGTTTTTATCTTTATTGTTATTTCGATTATTCATCATAGTCGTTACTATTGAATTATTTTGAAATTGATTTTTGGTTGTTGGTTGCTGGTTTTCTGAAATCAGTGATAAAACCGAAAAAAGAAAACCAACAGCAAACTGATTTATTCCTCTAAACGAATGTCAAGTCCTAGACCTTTCAATTCGTGCATTAACACGTTGAATGATTCTGGCAAGCCTGGTTCTGGCATCGTTTCACCTTTCACAATCGCTTCGTAAGTTTTGGCTCTACCAATTACGTCATCCGATTTAACAGTCAAGATTTCTCTTAAGGTACTTGATGCACCATACGCCTCAAGTGCCCAAACCTCCATCTCTCCAAAACGCTGACCTCCAAATTGTGCTTTACCACCTAAAGGCTGTTGTGTAATCAACGAGTACGGTCCGATAGAACGCGCGTGCATTTTATCGTCAACCATATGTCCTAATTTCAACATATAAATTACCCCTACAGTTGCAGCTTGGTGGAAACGTTCTCCAGTTCCTCCGTCATACAAATACGTATGTCCGAATCTTGGAATACCGGCTTCGTCGGTCAATTCATTGATTTGGTCTAAGCTAGCCCCGTCAAAAATTGGTGTAGCAAATTTTCTGCCCAAATTCATTCCAGCCCATCCTAAAACGGTCTCATAAATCTGTCCAATGTTCATACGAGAAGGTACACCCAACGGATTCAATACGATGTCTACAGGTGTTCCATCTTCTAAGAATGGCATGTCTTCATGACGAACGATACGAGCCACAATACCTTTGTTTCCGTGACGTCCCGCCATTTTATCACCCACTTTCAATTTACGTTTTTTGGCAATGTATACTTTGGCCAATTTCAAGATTCCTGCTGGCAATTCATCTCCTACAGTAATCGTGAATTTCTCTCTACGTAGCGCACCTTGTAAATCGTTTAATTTGATTTTGTAATTGTGAATCAAATCGTTAACCAATTTATTGGTGGCATCGTCAGCTACCCATTGTCCTTTGCTTAAGTGAGCAAAATCCTCTACGGCAAACAACATTTTTTGGGTGTATTTTTTGCCTTTTGGCAATACTTCTTCACCCAAATCATTCATTACACCTTGTGAGGTTTTTCCGTTGACAATTACAAATAGTTTTTCGATCAATTTGTCTTTTAATTCGACAAATTTGGTCTCAAATTCCATTTCTAAAGTACCCAAATCGTCCTTGTCTTTTGAACGTTTGCGTTTGTCTTTTACAGCTCTAGCAAATAATTTTTTATCCAACACTACTCCATGTAACGAAGGAGAAGCCTTCAACGAAGCATCTTTTACGTCACCGGCTTTGTCTCCAAAGATGGCACGCAATAATTTCTCTTCTGGTGTAGGATCAGATTCGCCTTTTGGCGTGATTTTTCCGATAAGAATATCACCTGGTTTTACCTCAGCGCCAATGCGGATCATTCCGTTTTCGTCCAAGTCTTTGGTAGCCTCTTCGGATACGTTAGGAATATCATTGGTTAATTCTTCGTTTCCTAATTTGGTGTCACGTACTTCTAACGAATAATCATCAATGTGAATAGACGTAAAGATGTCGTCGCGCACTACTTTTTCAGAAATTACAATCGCATCCTCGAAGTTGTATCCTTTCCAAGGCATGAAGGCCACTTTTAGGTTTCTACCTAAAGCCAACTCACCATTTTGGGTCGCATATCCTTCTGACAATACTTGTCCTGGCACTACTCGATCGCCTTTGCGAACAATCGGTTTCAAGTTGATGCTGGTGCTTTGATTGGTTTTTCTAAATTTAATTAGGTTGTATGTTTTTTCGTCTGGCTCAAAACTCACCATACGCTCTTCTTCTGAACGATCGTATTTGATGGTGATGATATTGGCATCCACGTATTCTACAGTTCCATGACCTTCAGCATTGATCAATACACGTGAATCTGAAGCCACTTGACGCTCTAATCCAGTACCTACAATAGGTGCTTCTGGACGCAACAACGGCACGGCTTGACGCATCATGTTTGATCCCATTAACGCACGATTCGCATCATCATGCTCCAAGAAAGGAATTAATGAGGCCGAAATCGAAGCGATTTGGTTGGGCGCTACGTCTGTAAAATGAACAGCAGATGGATCAACTACCGGGAAATCACCCTCTTCACGAGCAATAACTTTATCGGCAGTGATTTTACCAGAATCCTCCATTTTGATGTTGGCCTGTGCAATCAATTTGCCTTCTTCTTCCTCTGCACTCAAGTACACTGGAGTAGAAACCAAATCCACTTTACCATTAGTAACTTTACGGTAAGGAGTTTCGATAAAGCCCATTCCATTTACTTTGGCATAAACACCTAAAGACGAAATCAAACCAATGTTTGGTCCCTCTGGTGTTTCAATTGGACATAAACGTCCGTAGTGTGTATAGTGAACGTCACGCACCTCAAATCCGGCTCTTTCTCTAGAAAGTCCACCTGGTCCAAGGGCTGATAATCTTCGTTTGTGGGTAATCTCGGCCAAAGGATTGGTTTGGTCCATGAACTGAGACAACTGATTCGTTCCGAAGAATGAATTAATTACCGACGACAAGGTTTTGGCGTTGATCAAATCAATTGGCGTAAACACCTCGTTATCTCGCACGTTCATACGCTCACGAATGGTTCTTGCCATACGCGCTAAACCTACACCAAATTGTTGAGACAATTGCTCGCCCACCGTACGTACACGACGGTTAGACAAGTGATCGATGTCATCAATCTCGGCTTTAGAATTGATCAATTCGATCAAGTATTTAACAATGGTAATGATATCTTCTTTGGTCAAGACTTGCTTTTCCATCGGGATATCTAAGCCCAATTTTTTATTCATTCTGTAACGACCTACTTCACCTAAGTTGTAACGTTGGTCAGAGAAGAATAATTTATCGATGATGCCACGAGCCGTTTCCTCATCAGGCGGTTCTGCGTTACGCAACTGACGGTAAATGTGCTCTACAGCTTCTTTTTCAGAGTTAGTAGGGTCTTTTTGAAGCGTGTTGTGAATAATCGCATAGTCTGCTTGGTTGTTATTCTCTTTGTGCAACAAAATAGACTTCACATTAGAATCGATGATTTGCTCCACATTGTCTTTGTCCAATATGGTATCACGGTCTAAAATGATTTCATTACGCTCGATCGAAATTACCTCTCCTGAATCTTCGTCCACGAAATCTTCGTGCCACGTATTCAACACACGAGCGGCTAATTTTCTTCCGATGTATTTTTTAAGTCCTGTTTTAGATACTTTAATTTCTTCGGCAAGGTCAAAGATCTCCAAGATGTCCTTGTCTCTTTCGAACCCGATTGCACGGAATAAAGTAGTTACAGGTAATTTTTTCTTTCTATCGATGTAGGCGTACATTACGCTGTTGATATCGGTAGCAAATTCAATCCAAGATCCTTTGAAAGGAATAACTCGAGCTGAATATAATTTGGTTCCATTGGCATGGAAGGATTGTCCAAAGAACACACCAGGTGAACGGTGCAATTGAGAAACTACAACACGCTCAGCACCATTAATTACAAAGGTACCGCTTGGTGTCATGTAAGGAATTGTACCCAAATACACATCTTGAACGATGGTTTCAAAATCTTCGTGTTCTGGATCGGTACAGTATAATTTTAAACGCGCTTTTAAAGGCACACTATACGTAAGTCCTCTTTCTATACACTCTTGAATAGTATAACGGGGTGGATCTACAAAATAATCGAGGAACTCTAATACAAAGTTATTTCTTGTATCAGTGATTGGAAAGTTTTCCATGAAGGTGTTGTACAAGCCTTCGTTGCCTCTTTCGTCAGATTTAGTTTCTAATTGGAAGAAATCTTTAAACGATTTAACCTGAACATCTAGAAAATCTGGATAGTCAGGAATGTTTTTGGTAGAGGCAAAATTCAATCTTTCGGTCTGATTTGTTATCATCAATGGACAAAATTTTGATTAAAAAAAAGTGATTTTTGTGCAATAACACGGTTTAATCTATACTTTCTTTTTGTAATCGATACATCTTTGAAATCAGAGATAAACAGGGATTTCTTTCTTCGTATTGATCAAAAACTTTTTCGTATTTTAAACTACTTTATAATAAAACTTCTTATAATTTTATTATACGAAAAATGGTTTAGGTCATTGAGCATGATACTCAAGACCTAAACCTAGTTCCAAAACTGAGTGGGCTTATTTAAGCTCTACTACAGCTCCAGCTTCTTCTAAAGATTTTTTAAGCCCTTCAGCCTCATCTTTAGTTACACCTTCTTTCACGTTTGCAGGTGCTCCGTCCACTAAATCTTTAGCTTCTTTAAGACCTAAACCAGTTAATTCTTTAACTGCTTTTACTACTGCTAATTTAGAAGCACCAGAGTCTTTCAATACTACTGTGAATTCAGTTTGCTCAGCAGCAGCAGGAGCATCTCCTGAACCACTAGCAGCAGGACCAGCAACTACAGCAGCAGCTGCAGGCTCGATTCCGTACTCGTCTTTTAAAATTGTTGCTAATTCATTAACTTCTTTAACTGTCAAGTTAACTAATTGTTCTGCGAATTGTTTCAAATCTGCCATTTTTTCTATCGTTTTTAAATAGTTTGTAAAATATAATTTATTAAGTGCGCGCTTTGTAATAGTTATCTTTATTTTTCAGATAACGTTTTAAGAATTCCGGCCAATTTACCGCCGCTTGATTTAAGAGCAGAAACCACATTCTTAGCAGGTGATTGAAGCAATCCAATGATTTCTCCGATAACCTCGTCTTTCGATTTCAATGCGATTAACGCATCCAATTGGTGGTCGCCAATAAATACTGCTTGGTGGATAAAAGCTCCTTTTAATACAGGCTTATCCGATTTTTTACGGAATTCTTTGATAATCTTAGCAGGTACGTTTCCGTTCTCTGCAATTAAGATGGAAGTATTTCCTTTCAATACGGTTGTTAAATCACCGTAATCATTATCGGAAGCCTCCATTGCTTTCTCAAGCAAGGTGTTTTTCACAACCGCTAATTCAATACCCGCTTTAAAACAAGCTCGGCGTAAATTAGAAGTTGATTCTGCATTTAAACCAGAAATATCTGCTATATAAACAACATTGGTTCCAGCTAATTGTGCAGTTAATTCTTCAATAACTCTTGATTTTTCTTCTCTAGTCATAATAAAATAGTTTAACTACCAATTATACTGCTTTAGGGTCCAAAGGAATAGCAGGACTCATTGTGCTAGACAAGTGAATACTTTTGATGTATGTACCTTTAGCCGCAGTTGGTTTAAGTTTAATTAATGTTTGAATGATTTCGTGTGCATTGTCTACGATCTTGTCGGCCTCAAAAGAAATTCTTCCGATTCCTGCGTGTACAATTCCTGTTTTATCTACTTTAAAGTCGATTTTACCTGCTTTTACTTCTTGAACTGCTTTCGCAACGTCCATAGTAACTGTACCTGTTTTAGGGTTTGGCATTAAACCTCTAGGTCCTAAAATACGACCTAATGGACCTAATTTACCCATTACAGCAGGCATAGTGATGATTACATCAATATCAGTCCAACCGTCTTTAATTTTTTGTAAATAATCATCTAAACCTACGTGGTCTGCACCAGCAGCTTTAGCTTCAGCTTCTTTATCAGGAGTAACTAAGGCCAAAACGCGGACGTCTTTTCCTGTACCGTGAGGCAATGTTACTACTCCTCTTACCATTTGATTTGCTTTTCTAGGATCAACTCCCAAACGAACTGCAATATCTACTGATTCGTCAAATTTCGCAGAAGCAATAACTTTTAAAAGGGCCGAAGCATCTTTTAAGGAGTACTGTTTGTTCTTTTCAATTTTTGAAGCAGCTTCTTTTTGCTTTTTTGTCAATTTTGCCATGTCTTTTTTCTAATTAAAAAGGAGCGTCTCCCGTTACAGTTATACCCATAGATCTAGCTGTTCCTGCGATCATGCTCATAGCAGATTCGATAGTGAATGCATTTAAATCGACCATTTTGTCATCAGCAATTGTTCTGATTACGTCCCAAGTAACGCTAGCTACTTTTTTACGATTTGGCTCACCAGAACCAGACTTTAGCTTCGCTGCATCCATTAACTGAACCGCAGCTGGCGGAGTTTTTACAACGAAATCGAAAGATTTATCCTTGTAAACTGTAATTTGCACAGGGCAAACTTTGCCGGCTTTATCTTGGGTTCTCGCATTAAATTGCTTGCAGAACTCCATGATATTAACCCCAGCAGCTCCCAAAGCAGGTCCAACCGGTGGCGACGGGTTCGCAGCACCTCCCTTAACTTGTAGTTTAACTACTTTACTAATTTCTTTAGCCATTTTTTTAAAAAAAATTTAGCACATCTATCAATTGGAAGCGATTGATGTGGTTTATATTAAGTGTAACAAATTATACTTTTTCAACTTGCATAAAACTCAATTCTAATGGTGTTTTTCTTCCGAAAATTTTCACCATCACTTCAAGTTTACGCTTCTCTTCATTTATTTTTTCAACGGTACCGTTGAAGCCATTGAATGGTCCATCAATTACTTTAATGGTTTCACCCATGGTAAAAGGAATTGCATGCATATCCGTTTTTACGGCTAATTCATCTACTTTTCCTAGCATACGGTTTACTTCTGAAGGTCTCAACGGAACAGGATCTCCGTTCTTTTCTGCACCCAAGAAACCAATAACACTAGTAACTGATTTAATAATGTGGGGAATTTCTCCAACAAGATGCGCTTCAATCATCACATAACCCGGAAAATAAACCTTGTCTTTGGTGATTTTTTTTCCATCACGTACTTGCACCACCTTTTCGGTTGGAACCAGTACCTGAGAAATATAATCTCCCATACCCAATCGGTTGATTTCCGTTTCGATATAAGCTTTAACCTTATTTTCTTGGCCGCTTACTGCACGGACAACATACCATTTTTTCACATTATTCTCTGTCATCACAAAATTAATTAAGCTTTAATCCAACTAAAAAATCCCGCAATTGACTTCGCGCATAATTCATCAACTCCCCAAGTAGCCATAGCAAATAGGACCGAAAAAACTGCAACTACAATAGTTAGTCGTTGCACTTCTGCCCACTCTGGCCAAGTAGTGTTTGTTTTTAATTCTTCAAACGCTTCTGAGATATAATTTAAAACTTTCATGTTATTTCTGTTTTAGCACGGGCGGAGAGATTCGAACTCCCATCAACGGTTTTGGAGACCGCTATTCTACCCTTGAACTACGCCCGTTTAGTAAAAACCAGTGCCGTCAAAAAAACGACACTGGCTTTCTTATTTAATTTTTGAAATTATTCAACAATTTCTGTAACCTGACCAGCACCAACTGTTCTACCACCTTCACGGATAGCGAAACGTAATCCTACGTTCATTGCAATTGTGCTTAATAAAGATACATCAATCGTTAAGTTATCACCAGGCATAACCATCTCTACCCCTGTAGGTAAAGTAATAACTCCTGTTACGTCAGTTGTACGTACGTAAAACTGTGGACGGTAGTTATTGTGGAATGGTGTGTGACGACCACCTTCTTCTTTTTTCAAGATATAAACTTCCGCTTTAAATTTAGAGTGAGGTTTAACTGAACCTGGTTTGATAATAACCATACCACGTTTGATATCCTCTTTTGCAATACCTCTTAATAAGATACCTGCATTATCTCCAGCCTCACCTCTATCCAAGATTTGACGGAACATTTCAATACCAGTTACTGTAGAAGTTAATTTCTCAGCACCCATACCAATGATTTCTACTGGATCACCTGTATTACAAATACCAGTTTCAATACGACCTGTAGCAACAGTTCCACGACCAGTGATAGTAAATACATCTTCTACTGGCATTAAGAATGGTTTTGCAACGTCTCTGATTGGCTCTTCAATCCAAGCATCAACAGCAGCCATTAATTCAAGAATTTTTGGAGTCCAAACTGGATCGTTATTCAATCCACCCAAAGCAGAACCTTGAATAACAGGACTGTTGTCGCCATCATAATCATAAAATGACAACAAATCTCTGATTTCCATTTCTACTAATTCTAACAATTCCGCGTCATCAACCATATCCACTTTGTTCATGAATACAACGATTCTTGGAATTCCAACTTGACGTCCTAAAAGGATGTGCTCACGTGTTTGTGGCATTGGTCCGTCAGTTGCAGCTACTACTAAAATAGCACCGTCCATTTGAGCAGCACCTGTAACCATGTTTTTTACGTAATCCGCGTGACCAGGACAGTCAACGTGTGCGTAATGACGGTTAGCAGTTTCGTACTCTACGTGAGAAGTGTTGATAGTAATACCTCTTTCTTTTTCTTCTGGAGCATTATCAATTTGATCAAATGATTTTGCTTGACAGTAACCTGCATCAGACAATACTTTAGTAATTGCTGCGGTTAAAGTGGTTTTTCCGTGATCTACGTGTCCAATCGTACCTATATTTAAGTGTGGTTTGGAACGATTAAAGGTTTCTTTTGCCATTTTTACTTAATTTAATCTTAGTTATTATTTATTAGTGTTCAAAAATTCTTTCAAATTTGAGCCAATGACGGGAATTGAACCCGTGACCTCTTCCTTACCAAGGAAGCACTCTACCCCTGAGCTACACCGGCAGTTTTCCTTGGAAAAAACAATACAATACTCCTACTGCTTGTAACTCCTTGTATTCTTGCATTACCTCCCTGCGGTCGCAATCCTTTGCTGTTTCAGGATTACCTCCCTGCGGTCGCAATCCTTTGCTGTTTCAGGATTACCTCCCTGCGGTCGCAATCCTTTGCTGTCTCAGGATTACCTTCCTGCGGCGGCAAACCTTTCTATTCTTGGATTACCTCCCTGCGGTCGCAATCCTTTCTATTCTTGGATTACCTCCCTGCGGTCGCAATCCTTTACTGTCTCAGGATTACCTCCCTGCGGTCGCAATCCTTTACTGTCTCAGGATTACCTCCCTTCGGTCGGTCATCCCGTAAGGGGGACCCTTACGACGTTTTTGTCTTCAAATTTTTATTAAAGCGAGCTTTATAAAAATTTGGCGACAAAAACGTTGTGGGGAGAGCAGGATTCGAACCTGCGAAGTTCACACAGCAGATTTACAGTCTGCCCTCGTTGGCCGCTTGAGTATCTCCCCAACTTTTATTATTGTTTACTATGCTTTTTAGAGCCGGCGGAGGGACTCGAACCCACGACCTGCTGATTACAAATCAGCTGCTCTAGCCAACTGAGCTACGCTGGCATATACAATAAAAAAAGTCCGCTATTTCTAACGGACTGCAAATGTATATCATTTTGTTTTTTAATCAAAACATTTTTATTGAAAATTTTACGCTAAATATGCTCTCTTGTTTTTTCTTTTCTTTTCATTACCAAACGTTCCAAAGATTCGGTTGCCAACTCCACTGCTTCTTCAAAAGTTTTGCACTGTTTTTTAACTATGAAATCATCTCCAGGTACATGAATTTTTATTTCTACTGTTTTATTTTCTTTATCACTGGTGTTTTCAACCTTTAAAAAAACATCTGAAGCAACAATTTTATCGTAGTACTTTTCTAATTTACTCATGCGTTCTTGAACAAATTCTACCAATTTTCGGTCAGCTGTAAAATTAACCGCGTGCACATTAACTTTCATAATACTTTAATTTAAATTAAACAATACCAAACTAGTTCTGGCTTCTGGGATGAGCGTTGCCGTAAATCTTTTTTAGTTCTGCTAAACTACTGTGCGTATAAACTTGCGTCGAGGCCAAACTAGAATGTCCTAATAATTCTTTTACCGAATTGATGTCGGCTCCGTTATTTAATAAGTGCGTGGCAAAAGTATGTCTCAATATATGTGGACTTCTTTTTACCTTCTCGGAGACATTACTAAAGTAATGATTTATTAGCCTGTACACAAAGGAATCATTCAATTTAACTCCTTTTTTTGTCAAAAAAAAGTGTTCTAAATCTTTAATCTGCTCTAGCTTAGATCGTTCAGTTAGATAACGTTTTATTTGATCTACTAAAATTGAATGTATCGGAACTATTCTTTCTTTGTTGCGTTTTCCCAACACCTTAAGACTTGTGATTGCCGCATCAATACTACCCAATTTAAGTTGAATCAATTCGGCTCTACGAATACCGGTCGTGTAAAACAAATCTATGATTAATTTGTCGCGAGTGCCTTCAAACCCATCGGGAAAACTTAGAAAATTCAACACTTGATTTACTTCGGTTTCAGAAAAAGGAATTTGTATTTTTTTGGGAGTTTTAAGCGCTTTGTGTTTTAATAAAGGACTGACCTCTATTTGCTTTGACTTCAATAAAAATTTGTAGTACGATTTTAGTGAGGCCACTTTTCTATTTACTGACGAGTTTGACAGCTCTTGATCTACCATCCAAACTATCCAACTTCTGATCTGACTGTAGTTTGCTTCAAGCAAGCTGCGTTGGTCAAATTCTTGTTTCAAGAAATCAGCAAAAAAGGACAAATCCCGACCATAGCCATTTACGGTATGCATAGAGTATTTTTTCTCTAGTGCTAAATAATCTTGAAAGGCTTGTTGCGTTTGATCCATAAAAAAACCGTTAGTATCAAAGGTATTAAACTTTGTGTACTAACGGTTTTATGTATTCGAAAATTACTACTAACTTTCTAAATTGTCTCGCATGTTCTGAATGTAAGCCGCTTTCTGGATTTTCATTCTATTGGTCACAGAAGGTTTAATAAAAGCCTGACGTGCACGCAACTGACGAACAGTTCCAGTTTTGTCAAATTTTCTTTTATAGCGCTTTAATGCTCTATCGATATTTTCTCCGTCTTTAATTGGTATAATTAACATAATATAGACACCTCCTCTCGTTAAGGCCGCAAATGTAATTAATAATTAATAAGTAACAATTAATAATTTAAAAAACTTTCCTGTAGCAGTACTATTTGGGCTTTGGTCCCGAAGCCTCGGGATTCAATATTGCCAAATTAGTGCTTCACTGCTGGTTGGTAATTTTGTTTGTCAATAATCATCTTCGATAAAATTTCTCTGAGAATTTCTGAGGTACCGCCACCAATTGGACCCAAACGACTGTCGCGCAACAAGCGAGCCATCGGATAGTCTTCCATATATCCGTAGCCTCCCAGCATTTGCAAACAGCTGTATATTACTTCGTCGGCTACCTTGGTTGATTTTAATTTGGACATTGTGGCTTCCTTCACTACATATTCCCCTTTGTTCAACCGGTCAATGGCTGCGTAATTAAACAATTTGCAATGCGCTACTTCTGTAGCATGATCCACCATTGTGTGTCTCAAGGCTTGAAAACTATTGATTTTTACACCAAATGCTTCCCGTTGTGCCATATAATCAATGGTATAATCAATCGCGTATTCTGCGCGAGCATGCGCGTTTACTCCCATAATTAATCGCTCTAAAGCGAAATGCTGCATGATATAAGGAAAGCCTTTACCCGCTTCGCCCATCAGGTTGCTAGCCGGAATGACCACGTTGTCGAATGCAATTTCAGCCGTATCAGATGCACGCCATCCCAATTTATCTAGTTTGGTTGCTGTAATCCCTTTCAGATTTGTGTCAACCAAGAACATACTGATTCCTTTATTGCCCAGTGCTGCATTGGTTTTGGCCGCCACTACATAATAATCTGCATACACGCCATTGGTGATGAATGTTTTTGAACCATTGAGCACATAAGAATCGCCTTGTAGCTCTGCCGTTGTTTTCATACCAGCTACATCGCTTCCTCCAAATGGCTCGGTAATGCACAAGGCTCCTATTTTATCACCCAAAATACTGGGAACCAAATAATCCTGTTTCATTTGTTCATTCCCTTCGGCATGCAGGTGCGTCATGGCCAAATAAGCATGTGCCCACATGGCTGCTGCAAATCCTGATGATTTAATTTTTTGAAGTTCTTCTAAAAAGATTACGGTATAAAACAAATCCAAATTTAGGCCTCCATAGGCCTCGGGATAGTTAAGTCCGAAAAAACCCATTTCTCCCATTTTTTTCCAGATGAAACGCTCTATAGTTCCTGTTTTTTCCCATTTTTCGATATGGGGAACCACTTCTTTTTGCAAAAAATCTTGGAAACTGGCTCGGAATAATTCGTGTTCTTCGGTGAAGTAATTTGAGTTCATTGACAAAGTAAATTGTATTATTTTTTTAGAATTCCAAATATAAGGCAATAATATTGACTTTATCAACAGGAAATTGATCGATTTTTGGCAAATCTTCAATTGTTAATGGCTGATCATTTTTGCTTCTGTAGATCAAAATTGATTTTGCAACAGTATAATTTACATAGGGGACTTGGAGCAATTCCTTCAGACTGCAACTGTTAATTTTGATTTTCTGAACCACAGGCAACTCACTCACTTCGAAGTAACTATTGAGTCGTTCGATTACTTCCGGCTGCAATCCCCATATGAAATTCAATTGCTCCATACTTACGAAAGCACCTAATTTTTGTCGAGCCTGTAAAATACGGTCGGACAAGCCATCGCCAATTCCATAAATTTGTTTCAAGTCATCGGCAGAAGCGGTATTGATGTCTTTTTTTACAACAGGCGCTAAAGACTTAGATTTGGTAGCATATTGGTTTTTTTGGCGCGATTGAGTGACCCAATCTGGAAACTTAAAATACACGCGCATTAGTTGAAGCGTAGAATCTGAAACACCGGTAATTTGCTGAAATTCTTGGGCTGAATTTACATACAAGTTTTGCTTGCGATAGGCACGCAACCGATTAATTTCAACTAAACTCATGCCAAATTTATAGGCCTTGTAATCGCTTATAAAATTTGGATTGAACGGATAAATCGGGTATGATTTCCGGGCTGTTGTGGCAGCGGATTCATCTGGCAAATTGAGTGATACCCATTTTGTTGGCTGATGAGCAGCTGGCGGCAAAGAACTGATGTAAAAATAAATCCCTTGCAAACAACTAATTGTTGTAAGCAGAACCCATAGGGCAGTTTGTTGGGTTTTGGTAAATTCGAAAAAGGAAGTAAAGGCGTGTAATTTTTTCATGGCGTATATAGAATTTATAAAGGTTGTCAGAGATCAAAAACCGAAGTGCGTTTAGACCGAATTAAGTCTTTTAGTCTAAGCCAAAAGGCAAGGGTAAGGTATACCCCAAACCAAAGTCCTGCTGTAGCAAAAGAAATGTAAATAAAAAACAAACGAACACTGTTGGCGCGCATGCCCAAGCGATCAGCCAAGCGAGACGACACATGAAACCCGTGTTTTTCAAAAAAATACTTTAACTGAATTACTATTGACATAAAATCGGGCTAAGGAATACGTAGTGTAAAACTAAAAAAAATCGACTTAGTACCTGCGCAAGTGGTATTATTTTAACAAATAGAGTTTGGCACATGCTCGCGCATCTGATAGGGCTTCGTGGTGTTGCAAAGCAATGTTATTTTGTGCACTGCAATAACTAAGATTTGCTGGCTTATATCCTTTGGCCCTGTATATTTTGCAGGTGCATTCCCATCGATCAGCGAGCTGTAATTCTGCATACTGCAACCCATAATAATCCATAGTTTTGGCGAGCACATTTCGATCAAATTGTTCGTTGTGAGCCACCACTACTTCGCCTTCCAATCTGCTTTTTATTTCAGAATACAATTGGGCGAAATTAGGTTTCTGATGAGTATGATGAGGCTGGATGCCGTGCACGCGTATATTATGATAAGAATACTCATTATTTGGCGGCTGAATCAAGGCGTAATATTCCTCAACAATTTGACTGTCACGAACGGTTACAATACCCACAGCACAAGCACTGTAAAACTGAGCGGTAGCCGTTTCAAAATCAATAGCGGTGAAGTTCATGCTTATTTGATAGTTCCTATTATATCATATTTGGTTACAATGTGGTGCTTCCCGTTTTCTAATTGAATCAATACCGCTTGATTTTCTTTAGTAAACAAAGGCGTGATTTCCTGAATTGGCGTATTTGCCTGTACAACCGGATAAGGCTTGCCCATAACTGATCTTATGGGTTTATCGGCCGCATTTTTATCAGAAACATACAACTCAAACAACTTAGATTCATCAACCGAACCCACAAAGCCTGTAATATCTATAACTGGAATTTGCGATATTTTGTATTTACGCATCCGTTCAATGGCGTGAGACACCAATTCTTCGGTGCGCACCACCACCAATGGCTGATTCACATGATCCTGAATCACGTCGATCGCTTTGGTGATTTCCTCATCCAAAAAGCCTCGCTCGCGCATCCAATCGTCATTAAACATCTTGCCCACATAACGGCTGCCGGAATCATGAAACAACACAACCACAACATCTTCTGGTTTGAAATGTTCTTTTAACTGCAACAATCCTTTTATGGCTGATCCTGCCGAATTCCCTACAAAAATACCTTCTTCGAGCGCAATTCTTCGGGTATAGACGGCGGCATCTTTATCGGTTACTTTGGTAAATCCATCAATCAAAGAAAAATCAACGTTTTTGGGAAGAATGTCTTCACCGATACCTTCGGTGATGTAGGAATAGATTTCATTCTCGTCAAAGATGCCCGTTTCGTGGTATTTTTTGAATACCGAACCATAGGTGTCAATGCCCCAGATTTTGATGTTTGGGTTTTGTTCTTTTAAGTATTTAGCTGTGCCCGAAATGGTTCCGCCAGTTCCTACTCCCACCACAAAATGGGTAATCTTCCCATCGGTTTGTTCCCAAATTTCAGGTCCGGTTTGTTCGTAATGGGCAATGGCATTAGAAGGGTTATCGTATTGATTTACGTACCAAGAATTGGGCGTTTCTTCGCCCAAGCGTTTAGAAACAGAGTAATAAGAACGCGGATCGGTTGGCTCTACATCGGTAGGACAAACCACAACTTTGGCACCCACTGCGCGTAAAATATCCATTTTTTCTTTGGATTGCTTGTCGGTAATTACACAGATGAGCTTGTATCCTTTTACAATGGCAGCCAAAGCCAATCCCATACCGGTATTCCCAGACGTACCTTCTATAATGGTTCCACCCGGCTGCAATCGGCCATCGGCTTCGGCATCTTCGACCATTTTTACAGCCATTCGGTCTTTTACTGAATTTCCTGGATTAAAGGTCTCGACCTTAGCCAAAACCAAGGCATCCACTTCGGCAGTTATTTTGTTTAATCGAACCAAGGGAGTATTTCCAATGGTGCCTAAAATATTTTCTGAATACTTCATAATACTAAATTGTTTATACAGTTACTTCTGTTATTTAAAAAAATTCCAAACCAAACCAAAACGAATAATAAAATCACGATACGGATAATCTGGCGCCGAATAAAATGTATTGGTGGCCGACCAAGCCGAATTAATATGCTCCGCTTTTAAAAATATGCGGGTTTGACGCACGCGGGCATTGATAAAGACATCATAGGTTGCAAAATCACCGATTTGTTTCTTTTGTTGGACAAAAAAATCAGCCAAAACCGGATTATATCCATCTGCATAAAAGTTTGTAAAATAATTGAAGGTAACACCCGACTGCAAATACAAGGCTTTTTCGAAGAAATAATCTGAAAAATACAAGGTATTACGGGTAAGCCATTTGGGAACATTTAGAATCGGATCGTCTTGTGAAACAGATTGAAATAGGACTGTATTATCTAAACCAAGCTTCCAAAATTTAAATTCTTTATTGGCTTGAATAGACGCATACGTAATCGCCTTACTGTATTGATTTGGCGCTATAAGCTGAATAGTATCGTTTGTACTTGTATTGGCAAAATATACGTGGTCTTTATAGCTAGAAAACTGTGCGTGTAAATTAAGGTATTTCGTGTCTGCTGACAACTTGATGGTGTTTGATTTTTCTGTAGTATACGTACGATACCAATTGTAATTTACGTAACTACTCTGAAATAAAGAATAGGATAAATCGGGTAATTTGGCTGTGTTTTCGAAAGCTAGGGCGCCTTTTGTTTTGTCAGAAAATTTGTATTGCAGTTGGGCTTTAACTTCCCTAACTGCCCGATCGGTTACTGCATTTTTATATCCGGCAGTAAAATTCCATTTTTGGTTTTTTAGCTCATAATCTGCCCCAATTGTAGTAATTGCATCATTTAGACTGCTTGGAATTGTTGCCGAATTGAGTACTAAGATTGTATTATAAAAATAATTATAGCGGTAATTATCTATATAAAAAAGCAAACTGCCTTTGCTTAGATTCGAAAATTGTAGCCCAAATTTATTGTATAATTTATTGTAATGCAGTTGATCATTTATCCCTGCTGTTTTATAACTGTCGCCAAATCGATTGATCGTTTTATTGCCAATTGTCGACGCAACGGTTGCCTGATTGAATTCAAAATATTTTGATTCGGCGTTGAATTGATGATACAAAGCCAAAAAGGTTGTTTTGCCATTGCTAAAGCGGTAAGAATGATCGACAAATAGACGCTTTCCTTTTAGAAAGGTTTTGGCATCTATTAAATAGACTTCCAGACGTTGGCGTTCTTTGTATGCCGAATTTTGAGACTCAAAGTCTTCTGGAGTAGTAATTCCTCCATTCTCGCCATTTAAAAGGTCTTGGCCAGTGTAATGCGCTTTTACAAAATAGGTTTTGGATTTATTATGGTAATTGGTTGTAAACCGAAAATTTCCCGCGCTGGTTAATTGATTGATGTATTTCCCCAAAGAACGAACCCCTTTATAGGCAATTGAGAAATTAAATCGTTCACTGGTATTGAGCGTAATAAATGCATCCGAACTTTGTCCTTGCTCCATTACCGTTTTAAAGTACAAATCAGTTAATGGTGTTGCAACAGAATAATAATTGAGGTCATCTACTTGCAAATAATTGAAATGCTTCCCCGACAAACCAATTTCAGGATAAGCGGAGCTCTTATGCAATCCGTAATTTAAGGTTGTATAAGTTTGTCCTTCATTAAGAAAGGGAAGTAATCCAAAGATATCTTTGCGTAAATAATTGTAATTGTATTCTTTGGCAATGGTTAAGGAAGTATCTACATAGGTAGTGTCATTGGCTAAAGAAATAATGCGATAGGAAGTAATGGGTGCTTTCTCGGATAGCTCTTTGGCTTTTTGCTCTTGAGATTTGAGTAGACTTTTCTTTATTTTTTGGGTGGTCGTCTCCTGAGAAACACCAACTAATGTAAAAAGCAACAAACAAGAAATAAATAAAAATCTCATAGAATAATAAATATGCCGCAAAAATAACCAATTGTTTGAAATTAAATTACAATTCACAGAAAGATGTATAAACAAAAAAACCACCCAAAAGGGTGGTTTTAAAAATCGTATATTTTAAACTAATTATTGTTTTACAACTTTAATTGTAGAAGAATTACCAGTAGCATTACTTACTTTAACCATGTAAACACCATTGTTTAATGAAGCTAAATTAAGAGTAACATTGTTTAATGAAGAATAGTTGTTTGAAGAAATTTGTTTTCCTAAAACATCGTATACTTCAACTTGGCTAATGTTTGTTCCTTTTAATTCAATTACACCAGAAGTTGGGTTTGGAGAAGCTGTAGCAATTTGTTGAGCAGTGAACGTATCATTTGCTAACGGATTACCATTCCATTTGAAAATTCCTCCAACAGCTGCAGAAGTACTGAATCCGCTTGCAAAACCAGTAGTAGCATTCAAGAAAGAAATTACACCACCATCAACATAATTTGTGTCTGGGTTATCATTGATATTTGTCCAAGTAACACCACCATCTGTTGTGAAAGAAGAACCACGTACTGCGTTCAAATCTTCACCTACAGATATATAAGTATTTGGCAATCCAGGAATTTCAGAAATTCCAAAGTTTCTTAAGTTATCAACCCAAGTAACAGAGTTCCAAGTATCTCCACCATCTGTAGTGTTGTACAACAAATAGTCAGAAGTTTGCAATACACCATTTGATTCGTCAGAGAAAGCTAAATCTCCAGATTCAGCACCGTTGATGCCTCCACCAAAATCAGGGATTGGAGAAATTGCAACAGTCCAAGTTAAACCATGATCCACTGACATTAAGATTCTACCAAAAGTAGTTCCAACCCAAATTTTGTTTCCAGTTGCAGCATATTGATTGGTTAAACCATATTCAGCAGCATCAATTGCGGCTGGAATGTTTCCTGCAGGAACACGTACCCAGTTTGTACCGCCATTTGAAGTTGTATAAATTTCGAATGAACCATCAGATGGATCACCAAAAACAACACCATTATTTGCGTCCCAGAAATATACTAAATCTGTAAATGAAGCCCCATCAGCTCCATTGAAAGATGCAGTATTTTGTCTTGTCCAAGTAGTTCCTCCATTGGTTGTTTGCCAAACTCCACCAACTGCACCAGCAGCTTTTGGAAAAACTGAGGCATAAGCAACTTGGTCTGAAACACCCCAAATGTTAGCAATTTCTAGATTCGCAGCTGATGCTCCTAAATCAATAGCAGCTGTTGTCCATGTTAAACCTCCATCAACTGTTTTAGAATAACGACGGATAGCTGTACAACCTGTAGTACCACAAGAGTTACTTAACCAAGTTACGTTATCGTTTACAACAGAAATACTTCTCATACCTGTGCTAGCAGCCGGTTGTGAAGTTGCGTACTCTGTCCAATAATCTTGGGCTTGAGCGGATAAAGCCAATATAAAAGAGGCAAAAAGTAATAATTTTTTCATAGTTTTATGTGTTTAAATAATTGAAAAACAAATATAAAAAAATTAATTAGATTAAAAAGAAACTTTAATCTAATTAATTTTTTTGTGATTTTTAGGTTATTCTATATGAGTTACTACATAGGATGAAACACCGGCTACTGTAGTTTTAACGATCTGCAACTTTGGAATAGCTGTTGCAGCTGACCCAATAGTTAAGCCCGGTAAAATTCTAGAATAAACTCTACTTGTTTCGTCAGGGAAACGAATTGAAAATTTATAAGGCATATCAACAGCAGGTGCAGAAGTTGAAACCCCGCCAATCGTTTTGGCAAAAACTTCAATAGTATACGTGTCTACACTCGAGTAGCTTGACATATCAACAACAAATGTAGATGTCCAACTGGCAAATAATGGCGCGGCTGTGTAGCTAAATTTATAGGTATAAGCATCCGGAACTGCAGTAATTTCTACGATAATAGGCATAGTAACAGTCGTTCCTGCAATTGAATTAATACTGACCACATCCCCAACTTTGAATCCATGAGGCTTATCGTTTGCAGTTTGAGCACTAGAAGCAGTTTTTACGGTATATATTCCCGCCAAATAATCTGCATTGGTTGCACAAGATAATGATCCTGCTTGGTTGGCATCTAAGAAATAAACTACTTCGTAGCGACCTGCATTCGTAAGCGTTCCAAATAATGGTCTTGTTGAACTTGCTATAGGAGAAACTCCTTGCATGGCTGATTGAGAAGGGATTACACTACCATTTTTCTTCAAGTTAATATTTAGATTATTGAAGTTAGATCCTGCTCCACTATAGGGTCCTTGAAAATCAAATCGAACTCCTAAACGTTTTGAATTCGTTCCAGGCATACTCGTGTCTCCAAAACCCAAAAAGAGCGTATCAGATACAATTGAATATTGTTTTCCTTCAAAGCCTTTTGGCGTTACATTTGGCGCAGTTGTAATTGCTGTTAGATACAATTTCATATCCAAATTAAAAGGCAATGTACATACCGCATCTCCCGATGGCGCTATCATGGTAGAAGTTACTGAACTTTCACCTGCCGGAATAATAAAGGCTTTTCTTGATCTCTTGTTTGAATTAGGCAAGAATGCAATTGCTTCTACGCTCACATCCATAGGAAAAGTCATGGCGCCGATAGAAATAGTTACCGGGAAAGCTTGATTGGCTACTACATCTGTTTCGGTGGTGGTTATAGAACCTACTAGGGTTGCAAATTCTACATTTGAATCTGCAGGACTACCTGTAAACACTTCCCCTTTGCTGCAGGAAACAAGGAGAAAAATACTAAGTACAACCCCTAAGAATTTTACTGAACTGGTAAATGAATTATTTTTCATGAATTTTTAATTTAAGGGTTTACATAATTATCATACTCTGCCAACCCTGTTGGGTCATTAGAATAATCATAAATAGTTGTTCTAAAACGGAAAGCTTGTTTCATTCCAGGAGCTCCTTGCACCGTTGAGGACAAACTGTAATAATCTGTTCGGTGTCCATCGGCATCAAAGGCTTCGGCCCAAAAATAATACTCATCACCAAAAACTAATGTAGCAACGGGAACATTTAAAGCAGTCGCTATGTCTGTAACATAAATCTTTAAGTCGAAAGGAAATGAGGTAACTGTTTTTACTAAAGCAAATTCTGAAGCTATACCAAATCCGTCTCTGCGTTTTACATACAAATTGTATTTTACGATTTTCCCGGATGGATTTGTAAGCAATCCTCCAAAGTAAGAGTTTTGCAAATCTAATGGTGAAATTGTTTTATGTGTAATATCTAATCGTGCAAACACACCTGTTACGATGGGTGCTCTAGGATCTAAACTGTCGTCTTTTTCACAAGACAAAAATAAAGAAGTTGACAGCGCCAAAATCAGTATATAAATTAATTTTTTCATGCTATTTTCTTATTTAATTAGTATAATACGTTAGTATTTGGCACAGCCCAAAATACTTTTCTAAATCGGTCGTTTACAGGCGCATTTGGATTATTGTTTACACAATTACCCGCGTAGTAAGCACAGTTATAAAAAGCACCTGCATTAAGCTCTAAAGTAGGCTGAAAATTACTTGGGTAGCCCGTTCTTCTATAATTGTTGTAGGGCTCAATTCCGTTACCCCAAGTGGCAATGTAGTACTCTTTGATTAATAATTCCAATCGTTTGGTATTATTTAACCCGTCATAGGTTGACGAAATATAATCCAAGTACTTTTGTTTGTTAACTGCAATTTCAGTGATGTCATCGGCACTAAGTCCTGGTGCCGCTACTGGAATGCAAGTAGTCGTTTTGTCGATAGATTGTGTAATTCCGGTAAGCATCTCAGCTTTGGCATCTCCTGTTAAAACTCCTTTCATGATGGCTTCAGCTTTCATGAAATGTACCCAAGATGACAACAAAATAGGCATAATACCCGCACCTTTGGCTCCTTTGGTTCCACCTGTTTGTACGCTTCCAGCGTTTCCATAGGCTCCACCAATTGGATATACCCCAGCTACGGTACGTTTGTCAGAGTCTTGCGGAATACCCGAATTATTTCCGTGGTCTCTACCCCAAAACCCTTTAGCTGGCATTTCAGCTTGACCGGTCCAGTTTGAAACGGTATAAGGCGTACCAATTGAAGTGCTGTAAAAAGAACTGTATTGTGGGTAACTGTAATGTTCCGGACGTGTACGGCCAGGCAATGTAAATTGATCGGCTTTATAAGCACTTGGATCAGCATTTTGTCTGTAGAAGTAGAAATTTGCACGCGGATCACCTGGGTTGTCAATTGTGTTAGGAAAAGCAGTGGTTGCCAATTTCTCAGTAGTCATTGTCCACATCATGTAATTTCCGATGTATGCACCACCACCTAATTCGTATTGGTCATTATACATGGGGTGTCTCGTATTTGGGCTCTGTTGAGAAGAGCCGTATTTGAATACGAAATCTTCTGCAGACGTGTCAATATAATTTCCGGCTGCAATAATTGCATTCATTTCAGTAGACACATTGTGTGAACCAACAGTTGATACTAAATTACAATTGCTGTACATTTTAAGCTTCAAGGTATTGGCCAAGGTTATCCATTGTGCTTGAGAACTGTAATACAAATCTGTAACAACACCTGAATTTGTTAGCTGCAAAGTAGCAATCGCCTCGTCTAATTCGGTTAATATTCCAGCGTATACGTCTGCTCCATTGTCAAAATGAGGCGTTATGTTTGCACTTCCTTGTAAGGCTTCAGTATAAGGAATGTCACCATATACATCAACCAACGTCATCAACACATAGCAACGAATTACTTTGGATGCACCCAAAATATAATTTTGGTTTCCTTCTACCGCTTTAGGTTCCATTACTTTAATGGCGTTTAGTAAGGTATATGCTGTACTCCAATGCCCGTTGAAATTAACTGGTGCAAATGCATTATCATACGTACTTCCTCCTGTCATGGCCATTTGTCTGGTAACTCGTTGCGTAAAATCATTCGTAGAGTTAACAAAGCCTGGCAATTGCAATTGAATATAATTGAAAGCATATTCAGGCACTAACAAATTTGCATTAACCGAACTTGGATTTTCAGTTTGATCCAAATCTACTGTCTCACAACTGCTGGCAAAAAACACCGCAGCTACTAGAAACACTTTGAAAATTGATTTATATAATTTCATAATAAATTAGAATGTTAAGTTAAAGTTGAACCCAAAACGTTTGGCAGTTGGACCTGTTAAATAATCAAATCCTTGCCCATTACCTACACCTAAACTCATTACCTCTGGGTCAAAGTTCAAGTGAGTTGGGAAGTTGAAAGCATTGAACCACAAGTTTTGACCTACTACAGACATGGATATACTTCCGAATGGTGTTTTGTCCAAGTACTTTTTAGGCACTGAATACGACAACGAAATTTCACGCAATCTCAAGTTGGTTGCATCATAAATGGCTTGCTCTGGAATAAAGAAACCAGAATTGTTGAATCCGTATTGAGTAACACCTATTTGCGTGGTGTTTACGTTTCCGTTTACATTAACTCCTGGTAAAATAAATGTTCCAGTTCTGTCGAAATCTGTGTCTTGCGTTAATCCTCTAGACAATAAGGCTGCAGCAGTAGTAGAGTATATATCTCCTCCTTTTTGGTATTCAAATTGGAAGCCGAAAGTGATGTTTTTGTAAGACACCTCATTGATCACGGTAGATCTCCAATCGGCATTTGGATTACCAATTACTTTTAAGTTGGTGTCTTCTACATAATTCCCATCTGATCCCACTACATAGTTGCCATTTGCATCACGTAGGATAGAACCTCCCATAATTACCCCAAAAGGTTGACCTTCTACGGCAAAGTTTCCTAAATTAGTAAATCCTGCAAAAGCTAAAGATTTTACATTTCCTAAACCTAATTTATCTACGTAGTTGCGGTTTTTGGTGAAATTTGTTGTTAAATCCCAAGTAAGACCATTGTCTTTAGATCTAAGAATTGAAATATTTAAACCCATCTCAATCCCTTTGTTGCTCACTTGCGCCACATTATCAGTAGTGTAATCGTATCCTGATGAAGGATCTAAATCACGTTCTACAATCAGGTTGGTAGAAATTTTGTTGTACATCGACAAATCAAGTCCAATACGGTTGTCAAAAAATTTAGCATCTACACCAAATTCAATTTCTTTGACTAACTCTGGTTTTAGATTCAGGTTACCCAATTCATTACCTGGAGACATCGTATTAATTGGAGTTGCACCATCACTTTGTAAGAAAACCTTAGTACGGGTATCTAAACCAATTTTAGTTTTGTACGGATCAGGAAATCCAGCAGAGGATCCATACCCTACACGCATTTTCAAGTAATTCACATATTTGTTTCCTTTCAAGAAATCAAGTGCATCTGTTGGCACAAAAGACAGCGAAGCAGAAGGATAAAACAACGAACGATTGGCGGGTTGTAAGGAGGAATATACGTCATTACGACCTTGCAAATTCAAATACAAGTATTTTTTGAATCCAACTGTTGTACTGGCATATAGTCCCACAATATTGAAATTTTCTTTTTGGGAATATCCATCGTGGTATTCAAAATTTTGGTGCTCATTCAACCCATAGACAAATTGTGAATTACTCGACAAATAATCGAGCTTTTTACTTTCTTGTCTTGGATTGAAACCAACTGTACCGTCAATGTTCCAGTTTTTATCGGCGTCAATTTTGGTGTCGAAGTTATAACTTACGGTATGGTCAAAAATAGTACTCTCACGTACCGTAGTTCTCAAGAAACCATACGTATCAAACGGCTGACCGTTTCCTTTGTTGATGTAATATCTTTTATTTTGCGTGTAGTTATCTAAAGCCAAGCGATAAGACATGTTTGACCAAGAATTAATCTCATAGGTTGCAGTATAGTTTCCAAAGAAACGTCGTACGGACTCATTATCACTTGAATTTTTCAAAGTCCAACGTGGATTTGGAATATCGGTTCTGTAATTTACAGAAGCATGTGTGTTTGGGTTCTCATAAGGCAAACCAAATAAATCAAAACTTCTTGGTGTATACAAAATGTTTGCAAAAACCGAAGGAGCAGCTGCATTAGATCCAAAACCTGCCGCAGTTGGTGGTGAGGTTTTGTCTGTGCGCACGTAGTTCATGGTGGTGCTCAGGGTAAACCCGTTGGCCAATTTAGTTCTACCACCTGTACTTAAATTTAAACGTTGGTAAGTATTGTTTTCGATAAACCCTTCGTCTCTGGTGTGACCCACGCTTAAGTTGTAGGAAGTATTTTCTGCACGTCCGCCAATGCTCACCGAAGTAGTTTTTACAGTTCCTGTAGTAAAGAATGGTTTAACGTTGTTTTGCGGAGCATAAGGCACCGTTTTGGGAGTTTCATTTGCCGCTCCTGGGTTGTTAAAATACTCAGGAAAAACAGACGAACCATAATAAGCATAAGGATGTGTAACCGTTCCATCAGCTAAGATTCCTTGTGTTCCTGCAGTTCCAAAAGCAGGACCCCAGTTTGAGAATGCAGTGGTAAAATTGTTGTCAAATCCGTTCCCATAATGATCTTGGTAATCTGGCAACGAAGCAATTTCTGTCATGTACATGGATTGTGAAAAATTCACAGCCATTTTTTTGTTGATGTCTTTTGTATTTCCAGACTTGGTAGTAATCAAGATTACCCCATTTCTACCTGATGAACCATATAAAGTAGTTGCAGATAATCCTTTCAAGATACTGATGCTCTCAATGCTGTTTGGATCTAAATCCAAGAAACGGCTCGAAGCATTGGTTGATCCTTCTAAGAAATTACCATCGCTGTTGGTGTCAGAATTAAATGGCACACCATCAACCACAAACAAAGGCTGGTTACTTCCGGTAATCGAAGAATACCCACGAATGATGATATTCGTTCCTGATCCCGACAATCCACTAGTTTGTTGAATGTTTACCCCTGTTGCTTTTCCGGTTAAGGCGCGAGCGACATCGGTTGACGGTTTCGATGCGAAATCTTCAGATTTGATGGTTGTTACAGCATATCCTAAGGCTTTCTTCTCTTTCTTAATACCTTGAGAGGTTACTACTACTTCACCCAATTCAACACCTGAACCAGATTTCATTTTAATATTTAGTACAGCAGAAGCACCAACTGTCATTGTCATGTCGTTTAATCCGATGAATGAAATAACCAGTACTTCTCCTTGCTTGGCTTTGATGGCGTATTTACCATCAACATCTGTTTGAGTACCTCTTTTTGTGCCTTTTACAATAATGTTTGCACCTGGCAATGGTCCTGTCTCATCTGAAACAACACCGGTAACAGTTTTCTCTTGTGCAAACGAAAACTGCATTGTTAATGCTAATAATAGCATAAAAATCCATTTGAACTTCGATCTCATATAAAATTAGTTTGAGTTAGTTATTTGGCAAACTTCTTAATTATTTCTTAAATAAACAAATATTAATCTCGAATAAGCCCTACTTTAAAAGTTAAAAAAATATAGAAAAATTCATCATTACCGATCAATGACTAAAAATACCATTAAAAAAGAAGTAAATTTGATTTCTAAACCGTCAAATTCACAAATAAATGCTGCTGTCAAGCTACTCCAATACCGCATTTGAAGCCGGAACCGATGAAGCAGGCAGAGGCTGTTTGGCAGGACCCGTTACCGCAGCGGCAATTTTACTTCCTGCAGATTTTCATCACCCTTTATTGAATGACTCCAAACAACTGTCTGAAAAAAACAGAGCCATTTTACGTCCTATACTAGAAGCTGCAGCGATTGATTTTAAAGTAACCCATTTAGATCATCAACTAATAGATGAAATCAACATCCTGAATGCCTCGATCCAAGCGATGCAACTGTGCCTAACCAAATTGACACCCACCCCAACCTATATACTAGTAGACGGCAACCGATTTAAGCCAGTAGGAACTATTCCGTACAGCACGATTATAAAGGGCGACTCCAAATATGTGAGCATTGCTGCCGCATCGGTGTTGGCTAAAACGTATCGAGACGAATACATGGAAAAATTGCACGAAGAATTCCCCATGTACCAGTGGAATAAAAACAAAGGATATCCCACACTCGAACACCGAGAAGCGATTCGCAAATATGGCAGTTGCCATTATCACCGCCAAAGTTTTAGATTATTGCCCGAACAATTAAAATTGGAACTTTAATTTAGGAATTCACAAGCGAAGAGTGCTTTAAAATGCTTGGCTATTTTTTGTTTTACTTCGTTTTCGTCCACCTGATTTACACCCAATTCAACCTGCAAAGAAGTCACTGCTTTTCCTTTGATGCCGCAGGGGATAATGTGGTCAAAATAGCCCAAATCAACATTCACATTCAAGGCAAATCCGTGCATAGTCACCCAACGCGAAGCACGCACGCCCAGGGCACAAATTTTTCGGGCAAAAGGAGTTCCAACGCCCAACCAAACCCCTGTTTCTCCTTCGCTTCGACTGGCTTCTAGCCCGTATTCTTTTAGGGTTAAAATGACAGCTTCTTCCAGGTATCGCAAGTATTGATGAATGTCGGTAAAGAAATTTTCCAAATCCAAAATGGGATAGCCTACTAGTTGGCCTGGTCCGTGGTAGGTGATGTCACCTCCTCGATTTATTTTGTAGAACGTAGCGCCTTTTTGTGCCAACTGGGTTTCAGACAACAGCAAATTATCCATTGATCCGCTTTTGCCTAAGGTATACACATGCGGATGCGTAACCCACAACAAATAATTTGGAGTAATAATCGGCATTTCGGCATTGCGATTGGCCAATTTAATCGCTACTATTTTTTGGAATAACTGCTCTTGGTATTCCCAAGCAACCGGATACTCTTGCCAACCCAATTCTCGAATTTCTACTACTTTGTTCATACGAAGGAATGAGCCACAAAAGTACAAAGATTAGTTACGCAGAATACACACAAACGGGCAGAATTGGGAAATATGGAAAACTGTTTATGTGCCCTATTTTGCCATTGGGTCATTTTTAAATTATCCCTATCTTTGCTCGCTCAAACACAAGACTATGCAACTTTCCGAACAAGAAATCATCCGAAGAGACAAACTCAATGCCTTGCGCGATTTGGGCATCAACCCCTATCCTGCTCAATTATTTCCTGTAAATCATTCCTCGAAGCAAATCAAGGAGCAGTTTGAAGAAGGCAAAAAAGTGATTGTCGCCGGCCGATTGATGAGCGTGAGAGACCAAGGAAAAGCTTGTTTTGCCGAGTTGCAAGACAGCGAAGGCCGCATTCAATTGTATTTGAACCGCGACATGATGTGCCCAGACGAAGACAAAACTACCTATAACCAAGTATTCAAAAAATTGACCGACTTGGGCGATTTTATAGGCATTAGCGGAGAATTGTTTACCACCCAAGTGGGCGCCAAATGCATCCGTGTAAATGAATATACCTTTTTGAGCAAAACCTTGCGTCCGCTTCCCTTGCCCAAAACCGACGAAGATGGAAACGTATTTGATGCCTTTACCGATGCCGAATTGCGTTACCGCATGCGCTATGTAGATTTGGTGGTGAATCCGCAAGTGAAAGCAGTTTTCCAAAAACGAAACAAACTGTTTACAGCCATGCGTAATTTCTTTAATGACGCGGGCTATATGGAAGTAGAAACTCCCGTATTGCAATCGATTCCCGGGGGAGCTGCGGCTCGTCCGTTTATAACACACCACAATAGTTTAGACATTCCTTTGTATATGCGTATCGCCAACGAGCTCTACCTGAAACGATTGATCGTGGGTGGATTTGACGGCGTGTACGAATTTTCCAAAAACTTCCGCAACGAAGGCATGGACCGAACCCATAATCCGGAGTTTACCGCCATGGAAATTTATGTGGCTTATAAAGACTACAACTGGATGATGGAGTTTACAGAAAATTTACTCGAACACTGCGCCATGCAAGTAAACGGCACTACCAAAACTACTTTTGGCGATCACCAAGTAGATTTCAAAGCGCCCTATGCTCGCGTAACCATGACCGCTGCCATCAAACAATTTACCGGATTTGACATCACAGGCAAATCAGAAGAAGAATTGTTTGCCGCCGCCAAATCGATGGGCATCGACGTAAACGAAACCATGGGCAAAGGCAAATTGATTGACGAGATTTTTGGCGAAAAATGCGAAGGCCAATTCATTCAACCCACTTTCATTACCGATTACCCCAAAGAAATGTCGCCCTTGTGCAAAGCGCACCGCGATAATCCCGAATTGACTGAACGCTTTGAGTTGATGGTTTGTGGCAAAGAAATTGCCAATGCCTATTCTGAACTAAACGACCCGATAGACCAACGGGAGCGATTTGAAGCCCAAATGGCTCTTGCCGCCAAAGGCGATGACGAAGCCAACGGCATCATCGACGAAGATTTTTTACGGGCACTCGAATTTGGCATGCCGCCCACCTCTGGCTTGGGAATTGGCATGGACCGATTGATCATGTTCTTGACCAACAACCCTTCGATTCAAGAAGTGTTGTTCTTTCCGCAAATGCGTCCGGAGAAAAAACAACTGGAGCTCACCGAAGACGAAAAATTAATCATCAGCTTGCTTAAAACTGAAAACAACCAAGCACTAGCTGGCCTTAAAGAAAAGTCAGCGTTGAGCGGCAAAAAATGGGATGCCGCCATGAAAGGATTGGCCAAGCATGGACTCACCAAAGTAGTGGTAGACGGCGAAAACAAAACCGTCGTGCTCAATTAATACAAACAAAAAAGGAACTCAATGAGTTCCTTTTTTTAATTTATACAACGAGATTAGTTAAAAACTCGGCTCACACCAACTTTTAACCGATAGCCAAAACTGTTTTGCAAGCCGTTCATTTGGCAAATAATAGGCAAGGAAAACACGATGGGAAAGGCCCATTTTTTATACGATAGATTTACTCCTACATTGGCTAATCCCAAATAATGGCCAGAATTATCGTCAACCATTCCGCCTTCTTTGAGTTTATCTAACCATTCTCCGCTGTAGCCAGCAAATGCCATCAAACCAAAATTGGATTGTGTTGAATCTATTTCGGTAGTAGCCCTACAAATTGCACTTTCTCCTTTAATTTTATAAGACAAACTAAGGCTTTGCATAAACAAACTGCCGTAATAGTTTTTTTGAAATCCTGGAGTGGTGTGTTTGTACAACAGATTGGCGTTTAGATTGTATTTTCCCCATTGTGAAGACAAAACTGCCCCCAACAAAGGATCATAAGATCCCGAGCCTACAATTACTGTTGATGAGTCAAAATTGGAACTTTTTTGAATTCCGGTAGGCAATTCTATTCCGCCTTGCAAAGCGGCCGAAGTACTTGCGTGTTCATACACTTTATAGGTACCCAAAAGGATCATATCGCCCAGTCCTGCGTCGGCTCCGTTGCGCGTATATAAACTCACATAGGGCAAGACCGTTGAGAGGGTGAAATTCTTCGTTAGCCCGTATCGAAATGCAACCGAATTGATCCACATTTTAGTCAGCAATTTCTCGTCGTCTTCTGGCGCAGATCCTTTTTTTATGGATCTAAAATCCGAAAAAGCTTCAGCAGTAATCACCCCTTTTGGCAGGGTTACAATTCCGTTATTGAAATCGCCGTTTGACGATCCTATTCCGGCTCCAGCGCAGCATGCACATTGGCTATAGGCAATAAAAGTAGTGAGCAGCAAAAAAGCTGCACTAAGTATTTTTTTCATGGTAAAATTTTTAATGATTTTAAATAAACATACAAGCCAACACCCCTAGCGCTAATTTTTGCTAAAGGTGAAGTCTTATTTAAGCCCGCTATTAAATGAAGGTGGGCGGATGAAAACCTGGCGAAGTGCCTATACTGGTATAAAAATCGAAGTAGGAATCGCAAACGGCTAATGAAACCGGAGCGAGTATTGGGTTTGCTTGATCGGCATTAACTTCGAGAAAATAGAGCGTTTCCACTTCTTGTTTGGGCGAGCTTTTTTTGTTTGAAGATGCAGACTTGTCACCCGCACTTTCGGCTTCAGCCGCTTTGGCCAATTCTTTCATCAAGTGGCATTTTCCGTTACATTTTAGCTTGGGCTTGGCTTTATTGACGCACAACACCTTAGCAATATGATCGTAATTGACCGCATACTCAACCAGCGGAAAAACCGGTTTGAGAAGGAGAGAAAAAACAACGATGAGTACTAATTTATTCACTGATTTTGAAATCTATCCCTGCAAGAAAAACCTTAGAAACTGGGCAAATGTAGCAAAGAATCAAGTAAATAATAGGGCAAAAAGAGGATATTTTCGGGAAGAGATGATTTTCAAAAAAGCATGATAATTATCACATTATTAGTGCGTTGATTTTACAACTTTCGTAGCTTTAAATATGCGACACTAAAATGACAAACACAACACCCATTCACAGCTTTCACATCCCGGTTATGGGCTTGGCTTACACCATTGACAGCCCCATACGCGTAGCCCATTTTGGTATTTCTTCGGTGATTTCGATCACGGACGATGAACTGACCGAAAAAATGCGCGCCTATTATTGTGCCAAATACAATTTGCCTTATACAGAAATCAGCAAAAAAAACCTCAACCATCGCGCCGAACGCATCACCCAATACCTGAATCTAGTAAATGAGTTGGTGCAACATAATTTTGCGGCATTAAAAGCAGACTTGATCAACAGCAAAACGGCTTTGGCAAATTACATCGCCTTACTCCCCTCTTCCTCTGCGATCAAAAAAGCGCTCGAACAATTCAATGCCGAAAATAATCCGAATACGGATTCAATTGAACGCTATTTGGAGGAGCATCTCATGGCCGGAGACATTGACGTGAACATTATGACCAAAGTAGATAAAGATAATTTTCACGAAAACGAACCATTGCCGGTAGCGTTTAATGATGCCCATGCAGCTTTGCGTGGCTTTGCCGAAAGTGAATTGCACTCTTCGGTTGTTTTATCGGCCGGAATGAATCCGAGGTTATACAGTTATTTCGAAAACTTTCCCGATTTTTTTCCAGACGAAAATGGTAATTTAAAAAAGAAAATTATCCTGAAAGTAAGTGATTTCAGATCGGCAATGATACAAGGAAATTTCTTGGCTAAAAAAGGACTTTGGGTGTCCGAATACCGAATTGAATCAGGGTTGAATTGCGGCGGACATGCCTTTGCAACCGAAGGTTTTTTATTAGGGCCCATCTTGGAAGAATTTAAAACCAAAAAAACACAACTCATAAATTCAGCTTATGAACTAATGAGTAAAGCATTGGCACAAAAAAATATTCCTTTACCGGCTGGACCATTGGCGTTAAAAATTACGGCACAAGGTGGCGTGGGAACGGCAGAAGAACACCATTTTTTATTAGAGGAATACCAATTGGATTCGATTGGTTGGGGTTCGCCTTTTTTATTGGTCCCCGAAGCAACTCTGGTAGACAAAGACACCCGAGAATTATTAATTCGAGCCAAAAAAGACGATTTCTTTTTGAGCAACATTTCGCCTTTGGGTATCCCGTTTAATACCATAAAAGGAAGCAGCAACGAATTTTGGAAGCAAAAACGCATTGCCGATCATAAAGCAGGCAGCTCATGTCCCAAAAAATTATTGGCGTTGAGCAAAGAATTTGACCCCAAAGGCACCTGCACCGCATCGAAAAAATACCAAGACATGCAATTGGAACTGTTGGAAAAGCAAAAAGACACGCTTTCAGACCAAAACTATTTTTTACAACAAAATAAAATCACAGAGAAATCATGTTTGTGTGTTGGATTAGTCAATTCGGCCTACATAGATTGTGCTATTCCGTTAAAAGGACAGCAGCAAGGCGTGGTAATTTGCCCAGGACCAAACTTGGCTTATTTTGACAAAGAAGTGTCATTGCAAACCATGGTGCAATTTATTTATGGTAAATTGAATATTTTAAGTAAAACAGAACGGCCGCATGTTTTTATAAACGAACTAAGTCTATATGTAGATTACCTTAAAAAAGAACTGACTACGTATACCGCTGAAGTATCGACAGCGCAGTTCAAAAAATGGACGAATTTTAAAGCAAATTTGCAAGAAGGGATTTCCTATTATGAGCAATTATTTGCAGCCGGCCACTATTTTAAAGAAAGTAAAGCGCAATTAATAGCCCAATTAAACCAATTTGAATCGGAAATACAAAATTTAGCCATCCCAACAGCTGTGCTAACTTAAAATAAAGTTAAAGACAGATTAAACCTATTTGACATTTATCGTTCCTAGAAAAAATCTATATATTTACCAGATGAAAAAGACACTTTTAATCGCACTTTTATTGTTCTCCTTGGGAACATTTGCACAAGAAAAAAGAAAAAAAGGCAACAGCCTTCCGCCAGAAAAAAAAGTAGAATTGCAGGTTGCTCGCATGAAAATCGAATTGGATTTGAACGAGCAGCAGACCAATGAAATTCAGAAAATCTTGGCCGACCGTCAGCAAAAAAGAGCAAAAATTCGTGCAGAATTTGAAGACCGCAAGGACAGTTTGCAAAAACCAAGCTCAGAACAGCGCGAGCAAATGAAAAAAAATAGGGATCAGGAAGTAAAAGCATTCGAAGAGCAACTCCATAAAATACTGAGCGCTTCGCAATATGAAACCTGGCAAAAACGCAAACAAGAACGGGAGAATAAAAGAAAAGAGCGCAAAGAAAAAAAAGCTGATCGCGAAAATTAATTGAATTCGAAAAATTTATTTTGTCACTTCAAAAAAAATCTAGTAGATTTGGGCTTCAAACAAACTAATTTAGATCTTATGAAAAAATTAATTCTTGCTTTTGTTGTTTTGTTTTCAATATCAGTAAATGCACAAAATAAAGAAGCTGCCAAAACTGCTGTAGCTGCAGAACAAAGTCTTTCAAATGAGCAAAAAGCCATCAATGATGTAACTGCATTTATTTCTGTTATTAATGTAGACGCTACTTTAAAAACAGATTTGTATACCTTGATGATGATGAAATACGAAGCAATAGCAAACACAAAATCTACCAAAACAGAACGTGAAGCTTCTTTAAAAGGAATTGAGCACAAATTACTTTCTGGTTTGAACGAAGCACAAAGAAAACAATTGACTAGCAACAGCGAATTGTTTCAACGCATGACACACTAGAAATAAATTGACATAAAAAAAGGAGCTCCTCATAGGGCTCCTTTTTTATTTTTATAAGGTTTGGGCTACTTTATTTACTATGGCAATTGTTCGATCTAAATCTTCATACGTGAGTGCATCGGTGATAAACCAAGTTTCATAGGCCGAAGGAGCGATATAAATTCCTGCTTGTAAAAGCCCGTGAAAAAATTGTTTGAAACGCGGTGTATCTCCTTTTGCGGCAGAAGCAAAATCTACTACTGGTGCCGAATCAAAGTGCACTGAAATCATAGACCCTACTCTGTTGATTGTGAATTCAATGTGATTCGCCTGAAGCGCTTGGGTAATCCCCTGTTCTAAATAGGCCGTTTTTTGATCGAGTCGGGTGAACAACTCAGGATCCGAATTGATGGCTTGCAACATAGCCAAGCCTGCCGCCATGGCCAATGGATTTCCGGACAAGGTTCCGGCTTGGTAAACCGGGCCCAAAGGCGCCAAATGATTCATGATTTCAGCACGAGCGGCAAAAGCGCCTACCGGTAATCCGCCTCCTATTACTTTTCCGAACGTAACAATATCGGCTTTCACCCCATACAATTCCTGCACACCGCCTTTGGCCAATCGGAAGCCCGTCATGACCTCATCAAAAATAAGCAAGGCCTTGTGCTGATCACAAAGTGCTCTGAGTCCTTGTAAAAATCCTGCAGCAGGGAGTACACATCCCATATTTCCGGCTACGGGTTCTACTATAATAGCGGCAATTTCATTGGGATTGGCTGCAAACAATTGGGCAACTTGTTCTAAGTTGTTGTATTGCGCCAACAAAGTGTCTTGCGCAGTTCCTGGGGTAACTCCCGGGCTGTTTGGCGAACCAAAAGTAACTGCTCCACTGCCGGCTTGTATTAAAAACGAATCGGAATGTCCGTGGTAACAACCGGCAAATTTGATGATTTTATTTCGGGAAGTAAATCCTCTGGCCAATCGAATGGCACTCATGCAAGCTTCGGTCCCCGAATTGACAAAACGAATTTTATCAATATTGGGCACCATGGCCACCGCCAATTTTGCAATCTCGGTTTCTAGGGCGGTAGGCGTTCCAAATGAAGTTCCCAAAGCAGCACGCTGTGTTACGGCATCTACAACTGGTTGATAAGCATGTCCTAAAATCATTGGGCCCCACGAATTGATGTAATCAATATAGCGGTTTCCGTCTTCATCATACAAATAAGCTCCTTGGGCTTTGGCTATAAATATAGGCGTTCCACCCACAGATTTAAAGGCGCGTACAGGTGAATTTACTCCTCCGGGAATAACTTGTTCGGCTTCGGCGAATAATTGACTGCTTCGTTGGTATAACATAATTTTATTGAATTATTAAGTTTTGTCCGATAGAAAGGGTGTTGTCTGGAAGACCATTTTTGGCGCGCAACTCATCTACACTCAAATTAAATTTTTTAGAAATAGAATACAAGGTATCTCCCGGCATCACCGTATAGTTTGAAGCTATTTCGGCAGAAGTGGCAGGAGCAGTAGAAGAAGCAGAAGTTGTACTGGCAACAGCAGCTGCAGGCACAAATTCGTATCCCAAAACCTCGGCATCGTATTTTTGCAATTGGTAGCGTTCGATAATGCCAATTAATTTTTCAGGATACTTGGGATCAGTGGCATAGCCTGCGGCTTTTAATCCACTGGCCCACTGTTTGTAATCGTTTTTATCTAATGAAAACAAACCGCTGTAACGCGATCGCGAAGTTAAAAACAGAGCGTGATCTTGGTAGGATTCGCTAGCTTGTTCGTACTTGCGAAAGCACTCTTGGGCTGCATCATCGTCATATTTTACGCTAGGTCCTGTCCATTCTTTGTGGCATTTAATCCCAAAATGATTATTCGCCAAAACACTAAGAGGTCCGGTTCCTGCGCCTGATTCTAAGATGCCTTGACCTAAAATAATACTGGCTGGAATCCCGTATTGCTTCATGTTGTTTTTGGCAATTTCATCGTATAGATCAATATAGGCCAACACCATTTCGGTAGTTACTTTTACTTGAGTGGTAGCGGCTAGGATTTCGGTTCGAGAAACAACTGTAGAATTATCGTTAGATTTTTCGGGTTCGATAGCCGCTTCGTATTTTTTTTCGATTTGTTCCGGACTAGTCGATGGAATTTTGGCGGTGTTGTTTTTTTTGACCACCGGATTTAGAGTGCCAGACTTGCCTGTTGGTTTCTTAGAGGGCATTGGTTTTTTGGGATGAATCACTACTCGTTTGGCAACTGGTAGGGTAACCTGAACAATCGATCTACTTGAGCCACAACTATAGCACACAAACCCAATAAAAATTAACGCTAAAAATTTATTCATAGTAATCAAGTTGAGGTTGATTTTTTTGTTTTAATATCGCATTAATACCGCGTATTCCTTGCAATCCACCCGTGTGTATCAGCAAAATTCTGGAGCCTTTTGGAAAGTACTTTTTTTGAATTAAATCGAGTACACCAAACACCATTTTACCAGTGTAAATAGGGTCTAAAGGAATTTGATGTTGGGCATTAAAATCGTTCATAAATCGAATCAATTCAGGGGTGATTTTGCCGTAACCACCAAAATGATAGTCAGTGTTTAACTCCCAGTTTTTATTGTGCGTAAAATTACGAATATCTTCTTGTAAAAAATCACCCTTTAAAGCGGGAAATCCAATTATTTTTTGGTGCGGTTGTGCACTATTTATCAAACCCGAAATAGTACCTCCTGTTCCTACTGCGCAGCAGATGAAGTCATATTGATCTGTCGCTGACAAAATTTCTTCACAGCCTTTTATGGCCAAATCATTGGTTCCGCCTTCGGGCAACAAATAAAAATCACCGTATTTTTTTTGCCAATGCAAAAGTAGAGCCGAATCGTTTTTTTGGCGGTAGTTTTCCCGGCTGATGAACTCCAATTCCATGCCGCAGTCTCGAGCAAATTTTAAACTGGGATTCACTTCAATTTGAGTTGCCAATTCTTCGCCTCGAATAAGGCCAACCGTCTCAAAACCAAACTCCTTGCCTGCTGCTGCCACGGCCACAATATGGTTAGAAAAGGCTCCGCCGAAGGTGAGTAATTTGGTTTTATTTTGGGCTTTGGCTGCAACCAAATTGTATTTTAATTTGCGGAATTTATTGCCCGAAATATGGGGGTGCAACAAATCATCTCTTTTTATAAAAAGAGAAACCGAGGGAGAGGGTTTGGGCAAGTGTAATTCTTGAATCAAATTAAGAAATTGTAATCATTCGTGGCAATCGTTTAAATAAAAAGCATAAAAAGTTAACTTTGGACGTTTTTTTATGTCGATAATCGATAAAATGCATAAAATTTAAGATCAGTATTTATATTTATTCCAAATTAAAAACACCATACGGAGAAATGTTAACTTATTATACCTGCATGCTGAAGCACTCAACCAAAAAATTTAAATTCTTTTTTATATTTTTTTGTTTGACAAAACTAACACTTCAGGCGCAAACTACCATCATATCTCCTACCGGAAATGGTGGATTTGAATTGGGCAATACCTTTGCCGCTAATGGTTGGAGTGCAACCACAAGTACCACCACCACCCTGAACCAATGGGTATGTAGTACGGGTGCCTTAGCAGGTTATTCAGGTACTAATGCTGCTTATATCACAAACAATACAGTTGGAACACCCCCTCTACATGCTTATACCCTTAATTCAGCTCAAACATCACACATTTACCGCAATATTATCTTTCCTGCTGGAGAAACGATAATTAATTTATCCTTCAGTTGGTTATCAAATGGAGACACAAATAAAGACAGGCTTCGAGTTTATATTATCCCAACTACAACTACCCCCGTTTTTGGAACTGTAGTTGCAACTGGTGGAGCAACTGGTGCAATCCAAGTAGGTTTAACCAATTACAGTGGTCAAAACACCTGGACAAATGCCGCGATAACCCTTCCAACCACCTATGCGGGGACTACAGCCCGCTTAGTTTTTGAGTGGAGAAATGACGCCAACGGCGGAAATCAACGTCCTGCTGCTATCGACAATATATCGCTAACGTCTATGCCTGTTTTGGGAGATGATTGTGCCAATGCAATTCCACTTACCGTTAATTCGTTATGCAACTATACTACCTACAACAACACTGGCATGTCTTCAAGTACCACTACACCATTGCCAACATGTGCGTTTTATGCCGGAAACGATATGTGGTTCAGCGCCGTGGTTCCTTTTACAGGAATAGTAACTGTTGACACTCAATCGGGTGGAATTACAGATGGCGGGATGGCCCTGTATAGCGGAACTTGCGGAGCACTCACACTATTGGAATGTAATGACGATGATACCACCAATGCCTTTAGTACTATGCCTTACATCACTGCCTCGGGCTTAACTCCGGGTTCTACTGTGTATATTCGATTTTGGGATTACGGTAGTGATAATTTCGGCACCTTTGGCATTTGCGTGAACTCTCCCACCTGCTTGGTGCCAAACATTGCTTCAACTACCAATATTACAACAAGCTCAGCCACCTTAAATTGGTCGGCATTGGCTGTTGCACCAACTTTGGGCTATGAATATTATTACAGTACAAGCAGCAGTACCCCAACTGTTTCTGGCACCCTAACTTCATCAACTTCTGTGAATGTAAGTGGTTTAACTGCCGACACCACCTATTACGTTTTTGTGCGCAGCAATTGTGGCGGAGGAAATTACAGCGGCTGGTCTGCCTACGATGTCTTTTCAACAGGCTATTGTCCTGCATTATCTTCGGCAACTGGCTTTTACATTTCTAATTTTTCAACCACAGGCGGAACTGCCAATATTACAAATAATGGCACTGTTTTATCGGCCGGAGGATTCGGTAATTATACCGGATTGGTGGTCAGTCAGCAAAATTTAGGCGCCGTAAATTTCTCGAGCGTCTTTGTGGGGGGGACATTTGGCTTTAACATTTGGGTAGATTGGAACAATGACATGGATTTTAATGATATTGGCGAATTGGTCTATGCGAGTAATGCCTATGTAACATCCGCAACGGGAACAATCACCGTGCCCGGATCTGCAGCCACAGGAAACCACCGCATGCGCATACGAGCTAATTATTTAAGCACAAATCCAACCGCTTGTGGAACCATAACCGACGGGGAAACCGAAGATTACACCTTTACCGTTTTGCCTCCACCCCCTTGTTCGGGCAACCCAAGTTTCATTACAATTAACCTTGTATCACAAACCGCAACAACCATTACTTGGACAGCACCTTCGCCAGCACCAGCAAATGGATACCAATATTACTTAAGCACTTCGGCTACTTTACCCTCCTCTTCTACTGCACCAACAGGCAGTTTGGCCGCAGGTGTTACCACTTTAAATTTAACCGGCTTAATCTCTGCAACGACCTACTACATTTGGATTCGTTCGAATTGTGGTGGTGCATTGGGAGTGGGCGTTTGGGTAGGCGTAAATTATTGGACACAACCCAATTGTGCGATAGGACCAGGTACTGGAACCACAAGCTTAAGCTGCCCATCTGTAGTTTCTGGCGGACTGAGTTTGAGTGGAGCCGATCCAGCTCCTATAGGCTGTACCGCTTCCTCCTGCACCGACTTAGAAGCCACTTTCTTAGACATCAAACAATCTACCACCTATAGTGTTGCCTCTATTCCTTATGCCCCTCCCTATCAATTTAATTGTTTGCGAAATCCCGTGAGTGTAAATGTGGATGATGTGTGGTCTCCGGTAATTAATTTGCCTTTTAATTTTTGTTTTTACGGCAACAATTACAACCAATGTATTATTGGTTCAAATGGGGTTGTATCATTTGATGTTATTAATAACGACCCAGAGGGGTACAACACCTGGTCTTTTGCCAATAACATACCGAATAACACTATGTTTTTGAATACCATTTTTGGCGTATATCAAGACATAGACCCCAGTTTAGGTGGAGAAATAGGTTGGGAATTAATTACGCTCAACACAGGTTGTAGAGCATTAGTAGCTTCATGGAATAACATCCCAATGTTCTTTTCAACCTGTAACAGTTCATTATATACCGGCATGATAGTACTATACGAAAACACCAACGTGATTGATGTATATGTAAAAACAAAAACGTCCTGCGACACATGGAATGGTGGTAACGCAATTGTGGGACTTCAAAACAGTGCGGGCACACAAGCAGTAGTGGCTCCGGGGCGCAATGCTTTAGACACCAACTGGAATGTAACCAACGAAGCCTGGCGATTTACCCCTTCGGGGACTTCTTTGACTACCTTGGCTTGGTACGAAGGAACCACCGCAACAGGCCCCGTAATAGGAACTTCTAGTGTATTAAATGTATGTCCAACTGCCACCACCAATTATACGGCCAAAGTGGTGTATTCGTTTTGCGACGGGACTACCATGACCAAAACCGATTATACCACTGTGACGGTAAACAACGGAAAAAACTGGAATGGATCGGTAAGCACCAATTGGAATACCGCCGCCAACTGGTCTCCGGCAGGTGTGCCCAACAGTTCGGATTGTGTAGTTATTCCGGTTACTCCCAACAACCCAATTATTTCGGGTAACAGCTTCAATGGCTTAGCCGGAAACATAACTGTAAAAAATGGCGCTACCCTCACTATTCAAACCGCCAATTCTTTAACCGTAACCGACTGGGTCAAGGTTGAACCAACCGGCAACTTTACCATCGAAAACAATTCGAGTTTATTGCAGGTAAACAATGCCAGCAATACCGGAAATATTACCTATAAACGTACCGCTCAAAATATCCGAAACCTCGATTATGTGTACTGGTCTTCGCCTGTGAGTGGATTCAACATCAACTCCCTCGTTTCTCCGCTTGTTTCTGGTCCAATTTATACCTGGAATCCCACCGTGGCCAACACCAATGGCGGTCAAGGAAATTGGCAAGGCGCAGCAGGAAGTATCATGAGTGCAGCCAAAGGCTATATTGCCCGAGGACCAAGTACCTTTACTTCGGTAGGAGCAAACTTAAATGCAAGTTTTATAGGTGTTCCAAACAATGGGATAATTACCAGCCCCATATCTAGAGGATCTGATACCAATACGGCCTATCATCTGGGATTGAATGGAACCGAAATCAACAACTTTAGTGACAACGCCAATTTAATAGGCAACCCCTATCCTTCTTCGATTCGGGCAAGTCAATTTTTGTTTAGCAACAATTCAAAAATCGAAGGAAACATTCGCTTGTGGACGCACGGAACCTTACCCTCGCAAATTGCTAGTCCGTTCTACGATACCTTTGTATACAACTATACGGCAAACGACTATTTTACGTATAATTTTACGGGAGCCAGTTGTTGTCCGGCTGCGGGAGCCGATTTATTTATAGGTGCAGGACAAGGATTTTTTGTACAAATGAAAGACGGACCAGCCGCTTCAGACCAAGTTACCTTTACGAACTCGATGCGTAATTACGCCTATTCGAACAGCAATTTTTATCGTCCTGGCGAAAACGCTATAGACGTAGAGACTATTCAAAGAAATCGCATTTGGGTCGATTTGCTCGATGCCACTGCCCATTCCGATCGCACCTTAGTGGGTTATATAGAAGGTGCATCGCAGGAAGCAGACAGTTTCTTTGATTGCAAAACCATAACTACAAACGCCTTATCGGTGTATTCGATGATTGGGGATGAACCTTATATCATTCAAGGTCGTGCGTTGCCTTTTGAGGTGACCGATGAAATCCCTTTGGGTATGCACCTGCCTGCAACTGGCAATTATTCACTTGCCATAGCCGGTGTAGATAATTTGTTTAACACCCAAAACATTTACGTAAAAGACACTGCATTACAATTGATTCACGACCTTAAAACTACCCCTTACCAATTTACAGCAGAAGCAGGGAATTGCAACAACCGGTTTAAGTTGGTATTCACCAATGGTGCATTGGGCAGTTCGCCATTTGAATTGGGCAATACAATAAGTGTATCCACTGCCGAGGCGATCCAAATAAATTCTAGTACTGAATTTATCGATTCTGTAGTTGTATACGATGTGTTGGGAAGAAAATTAGCCTACAACAAGCAAGTAAATGCAAGGCAGTTAATAATTAGCAATATCCAAAAAAGCAACACCGCATTATTGGTAGCCATAACCACCCAATCGGGCGCAAGAATTACCAAAAAAATTATCTATTAACAAGCGCTTAGTTAATTCATAAGACCTCGGGAAACTGAGGTCTTTTTTTTTCAAACTCTGTTTAGTTCCTCGCTAAATTTGTACTTTTGAGCATGGCAAAACAAAACGAAGCAACCCCACCAATTGAAGGCGAAGATTTTTATTTCACGCCCGAAGGCTTCAAATGCTTTACCGAAAAGCACCATCTGAAACGGGGTTATTGTTGCAAAAGTGGTTGCCGCCATTGTCCTTATGGCTATGACAAAAAAACCGATAGTTTTAAAACTACAACTAAATAAGACGCGACGCACATGACTTTTCAAGAACAAATTCAACAAGGCATTCCTGCCCAGCTTCCTGAGCCCAAACCATTTGACGTTTCAATTAATCACGCGCCCAAACGCAAAGAAATTTTGAGTGCCGACGAAACCAAATTGGCGCTGCAAAATGCATTACGCTATTTTGATGCCAAACACCACGCGACGCTTTTACCAGAATTCAAAGCAGAGTTAGCCGAATACGGCCGCATTTATATGTACCGCTTTCGTCCCGATTACAAAATGTACGCCCGACCTATTTCTGAATATCCAGGTCAATCAGAACAAGCCAAAGCGATCATGCTCATGATCCAAAACAACTTAGATTACGCCGTAGCCCAACATCCGCACGAATTAATTACCTATGGCGGAAACGGGGCAGTTTTTCAGAACTGGGCCCAATATTTACTTACTTTAAAATACTTGTCAGAAATGACCGACGAACAAACCTTGGTCATGTATTCGGGCCACCCCATGGGCTTATTTCCTTCGCATGCCGATGCACCTCGAGTTGTAGTTACCAACGGCATGGTCATTCCCAACTATTCCAAACCCGACGATTGGGAGCGCATGAATGCCTTGGGTGTTTCCCAATACGGACAAATGACAGCCGGAAGCTATATGTATATTGGCCCACAAGGAATCGTGCACGGTACAACCATTACCGTATTAAACGGATTCAGAAAAATTAAGAAAAATCCCCAAGGCGGAATGTTTGTCACCTCAGGCTTAGGGGGTATGAGTGGTGCACAACCCAAGGCCGGAAATATTGCGGGCTGCGTTACGGTTTGTGCCGAAGTCAATCCTAAAATTACCCACATTCGTCATTCACAAGGTTGGATCAATGAAGTAATTGAAAACATTGACCAATTAGTTCCAAGAGTTAAAACAGCTCTAGAAAATAATGAAGTAGTTTCTATTGCTTATCTGGGAAATGTAGTCGATGTTTGGGAACGCTTTGACCAAGAAAATTTACATATCGATTTGGGTTCCGATCAAACTTCCTTACACAATCCTTGGGCGGGCGGCTACTACCCAATGGGTTATTCGTTTGAAGAGTCTAATGATTTAATGGCAACTAATCCTGATAAATTCAAGGAAGAGGTTCAAAAAACCTTGCGTCGACATGCCGCAGCCATCAATAAACATACCGAAAAAGGAACGTATTTCTTTGATTATGGCAATGCCTTTTTGCTCGAAGCTTCGCGTGCAGGAGCCGATGTTTTTGCAGAAAACCACATTGATTTCAAATACAACAGTTACGTTCAGGATATTATGGGGCCCATGTGTTTTGATTACGGTTTTGGACCATTTCGTTGGGTATGTGCCTCTGGCGATCCTGCCGATTTAGAAAAAACAGACCAACTAGCTTGTGCTGTTTTGGAGGAGTTAATGCAAACGGCTCCCACCGAAATTCAACAACAAATGGCCGATAACATCCAATGGATCAAAGGCGCGCAAGCCAATAAATTGGTGGTAGGTTCGCAAGCACGCATTTTGTATGCCGATGCCGAAGGCCGCATGAAAATTGCATCGGCCTTCAACAAAGCGATTGCAGAAGGAAACATTGGCACTATTATTTTAGGCCGCGACCACCACGACGTTTCAGGCACCGATTCGCCCTACCGCGAAACCTCTAATATTTATGACGGCTCCCGTTTTACTGCCGACATGGCCATACAAAATGTCATTGGTGACAGCTTTCGAGGCGCCACCTGGGTTTCTATCCACAACGGCGGCGGTGTAGGCTGGGGCGAAGTAATCAACGGCGGATTTGGGTTGGTCTTAGACGGATCAGCAAACGCACAACGCCGCTTGGAATCGATGTTGTTTTGGGATGTGAATAATGGCATCTCACGACGCAGTTGGGCCCGTAATGAAGGTGCTATTTTTGCCATCAAACGCGCCATGGAAAGTCAGCCTTTACTAAAGGTAACCCTCCCAAACCTGGTAAATGAATCGTTATTTGATAATTAATGTAACACCTAAGCCCATGAAAATTTTACAACTTTTTCCTGTTTTAGCGCTGTTCGTGGTTTCGTGTAGCTCCATTACTGTGGCTACCGATTTCGATAATACCACTGATTTTAAGACCTACAAAACCTACGCGTTTTACAAAACCGGCATAGACAAGGTAGAACTTTCTGATCTGGATAAAAAACGCATCCTGCGCGCTATTGACACCACCTTGCAAGCCAAAGGGTTTTCTAAAAGTGATTCGCCCGACTTCTTGGTAAACATCAGTACCAAAGTAGAGAAAAATGTGAATGTTAATCAGTTTAATTATGGCTTTGGCTATGGCTGGGGACGCGGCTGGAATCCGTATTTTGGGATGAATAACGCCTCGGTTACCACCACGACAGAGGGCGTGTTGACGATTGATTTTATTGATGCCAAAAAGAAAGAATTATTCTGGCAGGGCAACGGAACGGGCTACCTCACGAGCAACCAAGCTAAAAAAGACAAAGTAGCCGCCGAATTTGTGTCGCAAATCTTGGCGAAATATCCACCGGAGAAGAATTAAAAATTAATAATGAAAAATTAATAATTGGAGTGGTATACTAAGAACGATAGATTTTTTTAGCAAATAGTTGAAAGTTGGAAGCGGGAAGCGGGAAGCGGGAAGGAATTGGCCACGAATGCACGGATTCTAGAATTTCCAATATTTTATCCCGAAGCTTCGGGGCCTAAACTTCGGGACCAATTTGCAGTTGTACATTTTTTCCGCAACACAGATTTTTACAATTTGAGAAATTATTAAAATTTTTCAGATTATAAACATTTCTTGAATCTGTGTTACAATCCCGACTCTTCGGGACAAAAAGGAGCGAAGCGACTCTTTGCGATTTTGTGTCTTTGCGAGGGATTCGGAGTAATTATTCCAAATTCGCAACAAAAGTTCTTATTATACTTTTGCAACTGACAACCGAGAACAGACAACCTACAACCTAATACCTAATACCCCAACAACTCCTCCATTTTCTCCCGCACTTTATCGGCGTTGGGAATCATGGTGAATTCTAAAATACTGTTGAGTGGAATGGCCGGCATATTTTCGGACCCAATTACCCGAACTGGCGCATCGAGCTGCTGGAAACAATGTTCTTGAATCAATCCGGCTAAACTTCTTGCAAACGAATTATTGGTCGGTTCTTCGGTTACGACCAAGCATTTTTTGGCTTTTTTCACCGAACGAAAAATGGCGGCTTCATCGAGTGGATAGAGCGTGCGCAAATCGATAATCTCTACCTGGTTTTTCATGTCGGCCGAAGCATTTAATGCCCAATGCACGCCCATGCCATACGTAATTACGGTAAGGGTTTCTTGGGTTTCTTGCTCCCAAATTTCTTGTACGATATTGGCTTTGCCAAAAGGCAAGATGTAATCTTCAGCGGGTTCGTTTACACGTGCGGCTTCGGTGCCTTTTACCTTACTCCAATACAAGCCTTTGTGTTCTAAAATGAGTACCGGATTGGGATCGTAATAGGCCGCTTTGAGTAATCCTTTTAGATCGGCGCCGTTGCTCGGATAGGCAATTTTAATGCCGCGAATATTGGTCAACACACTTTCTACCGACGACGAATGATAAGGTCCTCCACTGCCATAAGCGCCAATCGGCACACGCAAGATCATGCTCACCGGCCATTTGCCATTAGACAAATAACAAGAACGACTCACCTCGGTAAACAATTGGTTGAGGCCCGGCCAAATGTAATCGGCAAATTGAACTTCCACGATCGGTTTCAAACCCACAGCCGACATGCCCACGGTGGAACCCACAATAAAAGCTTCTTGAATGGGCGTATTGAACACGCGGGTATCCCCAAATTTTTGAGCCAAAGTAGCGGCTTCGCGAAAAACACCGCCCAAACGTGCCCCTACGTCTTGTCCGTAAAGTAAACATTCGGGGTGCTTATGCATGAGCTCTTCTACGGCAAATAAGGCACAATCTACCATCACCACTTTCTCGTCGCGCTCCGGATTGCGTTCGCCCACCTCGGCGGTAATAGGCGTTGGCGCAAAATCGTGGGTAAATAAATCGGCAGGAGATGGGTCTTCGGCCAGTTGTGCCCGATCAAAATCGGCTTGCACTTGGGCAACTGCGGTATTTTCTATTTGTTTAATTTCTTCTGTTGTACATCCGGCAGCCAACAACTGTAGTATCAACACCGGATAGGGATCTCTTGATTTCGCTTCGTCCAAATCATCGCGGTACCACTCCATGCGCACCCCCGAAGTATGATGATTCAACAAAGGCACTTTGGCGTGCACCAAAAATGGACGACGTTCTTCCCGAATGGTTTGTACTACTTTTTGGAGCGCCAAGTAACTCTCTGTAAAGTTGGCGCCGTCAATCGAAATGGCTTCAATGCCATGAAATCCTTGGGCGTATTCAAAGGCATTTTGGGCGCGGGTTTCTTTGGCATTGGCCGAAATATCCCAACCGTTGTCTTGCACCAAATACAAGATGGGCAATTGCTTTAAGGCCGCCATTTGCAAGGCTTCGGCAATTTCGCCTTCGGTAACTGACGCATCGCCCAAGGAACAAACTACTAGCCCCCTTTCTCCTATCGAGGGAACCTCAAAAGGTAAGTCCTGTACTTTGGAGAGGGTTTGGGAGAGGTGTTCTTTGTACCAAAAACCCATCGCAGCGCCTGTAGCTGGAATGGCTTGCATCCCGGTAGCCGAGGATTGGTGCGGAATTTTGGGTTTATCGGCCACATTCAAACTCGGATGGCAATAATAGGTTCTTCCGCCCGAAAAGGGATCATCTTTTTTGGCCATCAATTGCAACATCAAGTCATACGGCTGCATGCCTATGCCCAACATCATTGCATCGTCCCGATAATAGGGAAAGGCAAAATCCTGGGGCAACAACTGCAGGGCCATCGCAATCTGAATGGCTTCGTGGCCACGAGAGGTGGCGTGCACGTATTTGGATACTACTTTAAAATTAGCCTCATACAATTCGCTCATGGCTTTGGCTGTGGCCATGGTGGTAAATGCACGTTCGAGTATTGATTTTGGAAGCATGAAAAACAGGTTGTATTTATTGAACAGGCACTAACCAATGCAACACATCGGGTGATTTTTGTACTTTGATTTCGTTGATTTGGGTATTGATTTCATCGCCCACCGGATTGGATTCGGGGAATTTGAGTGTAAACTCTTCGTTGCCAATTTCGTCAATCAAGGCAATACCTACCGCCGTTCCCACGCCAAATCCTTCTTCGAGCGTGCCGTCGGCGATGGCTTTTTTAATTTCGGTTAAGGAGATGGGTCGTTCTATGACTTCGTATCCTTTATGGCGCAACAATTCGATCACACTCATGCGCGTGACGCCGGCCAAGATCGAACCACTCAAGTCGGGCGTGTAGAATGTACCCGCTATTTTGAAAAAGATATTCATGGTCCCCACTTCTTGAATGTATTCAAAGTGATTGGGATCTAACCACAACACCTGATCGTAGCCTTTGGCTTTGGCAAACTCGGTTGGGCGAATGGCCGCTGCATAATTTCCTGCCGCTTTGGCTTCGCCGGTTCCACCATTGACCGCACGCACATAATGATTTTCGGCATACAACCGAATGCGGCGATTAAAGTATGGTCCTGCAGGAGAGGCCATGATGATAAATTTATAATGAGTAGCAGCACGCATCCCAATAAAGGATTCGTCGGCATACATAAACGGACGAAGGTACAATGCACTTCCCTCTTGGCTAGGCACCCAATTGCGTTCGATGCGCACAAACTCGATCAAGGCTTGCAAAAACAAATCTTCTGGAAATTCGGGCATGCCCATTCTGTCGGCGCTTTTGTTTAATCGGGCGGCATTTTTTTCAGGGCGAAACAACAAAGGCGTTTGGTTTTGTCCCATGGTTACTTTCATACCTTCAAAAATAGCTTGACCATAATGCAAAGCCATCGAAGCCGGATGCATCGGCAAAGCCCGCAGCGGCTCAATTCTGGGGTTAACCCAGGCACCGTTTTCGTAATCGCACACAAACATGTGATCGGTAAAGGCGTTGCCCATGGGAATGTTGTTGATGTCTACATTTTGAACAGTAGAAGAAGGTGCTTTTGTAATTGAAATGTGATAAGACATGGTCTAGGGAAAATTTAAAAGGATTGTTGAGTTGAAAATTGTTCGAGGTAATCGCCTACTTTGCGCAAAAAGGATCCGCCCAAAAAGCCATCGACTACGCGGTGGTCAAAGGACAATGACAAATACATCATGCTGCGTATGGCAATTTCGTCTCCTTGCGGCGTGCTGAGCACTTCGGCTCTTTTTTTGATGAGGCCAAAGGCCAAAATGGCCACTTCGGGTTGGTTGATGATGGGCGTTCCCATCAAACTGCCGAATGTGCCTACATTGGATATCGTAAAAGTACTGCCCTGAATGTGTTCGGGTTTCAATTGGTTATTTCGAGCCGCATCGGCCAAAAAATTAACATCGCTAGCCAAGGCAACTAACTCTTTTTGATTGGCATTTTTTACTACCGGTACAATTAAATTTCCGGAAGGTAAAGCGGTCGCCATTCCGATATTAATGTCCTGATGCACCACGATGTTGTTGCCATCAACCGAAACATTGATCATCGGATAATCCTGAATGGCCATTGCTACAGCCTGCACAAACACCGGTGTAAAGGTGAGTTTTTGCCGGTGTTTGGCCTGGAAAGCATCTTTGTTGTCGTTGCGCCATTGCACCAAATTGGTCACATCCACCTCAATATATGACGTCACGTGCGGCGACGTTTGCTTGGAATACACCATGTGGTCGGCAATCAATTTGCGCATGCGGTCCATCTCGACAAGGCGGTCTTTGCCTTCTACGAAATTAATTTTAGGTTTTGGAAAAGTTGTCGGTTGTCGGTTATCGGTTATCGGTTTAGATTGAAGTGGATATTTTCTATTATTAAGATAAGTGAATACATCGCTTTTTTGCAAACGCCCGTCGGCACCTGATCCTGGAATGCTTTGCAATTCTTCGATAGAGAGATTTTCTTTTTGGGCGATGGAGATGATGAGGGGACTGATAAAGTTGTCGGTTGTTCGTTGTCCGTTGTCCGTTGTCCGTTTTCCGTTTTCCGTTGACTGTTGTGGTGTTGTCCGTTTTTCGCTTCCCACTTCCAACTCCCCGCTTCCAACTGAACTATCTTTACTAGGATTAGGCATACCCCCTTTGGGGGCTTGGGGGCTAATTAGCGCCAAAACAGTCCCTACCTCAACCACCTCATTTTTCTGAAAACGGATTTCAGTAATCACGCCCGAAACTGGCGAGGCGACTTCGCTGTCTACTTTGTCGGTGGCAACTTCGAGTAGTATTTCCTCGGCTTCTACGTAATCACCTACTGATTTTACCCAGTTGATGATGGTGGCTTCGGTAATGCTTTCACCCATTTTGGGCAGTTTGAATTCGAACATGTTATTTTTCTTGTTTCAGGTTTCAAGTTTCAGGTTTTGTCAACTTGAAATAATATTATTTATTTTTTAAATAAGTCATATATAGCAGCTTGTGAAGGCTTGTCTTTTGAGATTTCTCGCAAAGGTTCAACGGCCTTTAAGGTGTCAAAACACTGTTTGGGCAATTGTTGGTACAAGGCCGTTCCTTTGGTTTTCCAATCAATCATTTCGTCAGGAACGTCTTTTATAATTATGGCTGGATTGCCCACCACCATTTTGCGGTTGGGAACTTGCGTACCGGCTTTCACAAAACTCAAAGCTCCAATAATGCATTCGTCGCCAATGGTTACGTCATCCATGATTACAGCATTCATCCCCACCAAACAATTGGCGCCAATGTTGGCTCCGTGTATGATTGCCCCGTGCCCAATGTGTGCGCCGGCTTTCAACACCATCGACTTGCCCGGAAACATGTGGATGGTACAATTTTCTTGCACGTTACAGCCGTCTTCAATGATAATTTCGCCCCAATCGCCGCGAATGGCCGCTCCAGGTCCCACATACACATCTTTGCCAATAATCACGTTGCCCGTAACCGCGGCTTGCGGATGGATGAAACTGCTTTCGTGTATGACGGGGGTGAATCCGTTGAATTCGTAAATCATTTTTTTAGGTTGTGGGTTGTGGGTTGTGGGTTGTAGGTTTCCTTCTAAGACCTACCACCTATATCCTACCACCTTATTTAAATTTCTGTAATTTATCTTTCGTAAAATCAGACAACACCAAACGTCCGCTGATGGCGGCTCTTTCGGCTAACAAATTATCCCAATCTTCGGTACCTCTCCAAAAAACCTTTTTCATTTCGAGCATGGCTTCGGGATTGTAGGTGCATAAATGTTCAGCGAATTTCTGAACGGCTTCGTCCATTGCATCAATGCTTTCAAATACTTGTGCAAACAAGCCTTTTTCTCGGGCCCAGTTGGCGTCGTAAAAGGTATTGGCATCAATGGCAATTTGCGACAAAGCCGACACGCCCATTTTGCGTTCGATGGCGGGCGAAACCACAAATGGTCCGATGCCCACGTTGAGTTCACTTAATTTGATGGAGGCAAATTGTGTGGCCATGCAATAATCGGTTGAAGCGGCAATGCCTACTCCGCCGCCTACTGTTTTTCCTTGAATGCGCCCGATGATAAACTTCGGACACTTGCGCATCGCGTTAATCACATTGGCAAAGCCCGAGAAAAACACTTTTCCGGTGGCCGCATCCTCAATGGCGATGAGTTCCTGAAAACTGGCTCCAGCACAAAAAGTGCGTTCTCCTCCACTTTTTAGAATGATCACTTTTACTTCGGACATATTTCCTACCTCTGTAATCGTGTTGGCCAATTGAGCCAAAATAGCGCCAGGCAACGAATTTTGTTCTGGATGGAAGAACTCTACCGTAGCAATGCTATCGTTAATTGTATACTGTACATATGCTTCAACCATACTTATTAATTATTCATTTTTAATTATTAATTAATCCAAATTGTTCAAAGTGATGATTCAAATGTTTTCTTTCTAATAAGTACGATTCATATTTATTCAATTCACCAAAAACCATGTTCTTTAAAACGGCTTCCGGGTTTTCGGTAAAAAAGGCTTTATACTGTGCTCTGGCTTCAAAAAATTTGGCTTTGGCCGTATCAAAATCGGGATGAACTAAGGCCTCCACTTCGCCTTTTTTCATGGTCGGAAAATTGGTTCCCATGGGGAATTTCTCGTAATTGTATAGTGAATTGTGTACTTTGTCCAAAATCTTTTCGGGTGTGGAAATCTCAAAATCTTGAATTTCTCCCGCCATGATTTTATAGCCCTGTTCCAAATGCTCCAACAGGTGCTGTGGCGTTAAAATGCCCCAACTTGGTTTTGAATTTTCGCTTAATTTTTGGAGGCATTCGGCAATTTTTTCGTCGGTCATTTCAACCAAAACTTCCTGTTTCTTTTGCACCATCGTGAGAATGGTTGCCACCGCTACCAACTCATCGGTCGTATCAAACACCTCTACAAACCATTTCACAATTCCGCTCGGGTGTTCGGCCGAAGCCACATCGCGGTCCACTTTTTGTTTGCAGGTGAGGCGCACATATACCGTGTCGTTGTGGTAAATGGGGCGCAAGAAACGGCATTCTTCCAAGCCGTAATTGGCCGCCACTGGCCCTTTGTTGGGGTAGACAAACAATCCTGCTGCAGCGGCCAAAATGAAGTAACCGTGTGCGGTTCGTTTCTTGAAAATACTGCCATCGAGCGAAGTAATATCGGTGTGGGCATAAAAATGGTCCCAAGTAATATTGGCAAAATTGATGATGTCGGTATCGGTTACTGTTCTGTTGTGCGTGCGCAACGACATGCCCGGTTGAATGTCTTCCCAATGGTACTGAAACGGATGTTGGGTAATTTCTTTGTAGGCCGAATTGGCTTGGTAAATTCCGGTAATTTCAGTTAATGTAGTGGGCGAACCTTGAATGGCGCAACGCTGCATGTAATGCGTAATTCCGCGCACACCGCCCATTTCTTCGCCACCACCTGCACGTCCTGGTCCTCCGTGCACCAACTGCGGCAAGGGTGAACCGTGACCGGTGCTTTGTTTGGCATTTTCGCGGTTGAGCACTAAAATTCTTCCGTGGTGCGAAGCCGCATTCACTACATAGTCTTTGGCAATGGCATCAGAATTGGTCACGATTGAGGATACCAACGAACCTTTACCCAGTTGCGCCAATGCAATGGCTTCGTCTAGATTTGCATAAGGCATCAGCGTCGAAACTGGACCAAATGCTTCGGTTTCGTGTACGGCCAAATTGGTAAATGGATGGTCTTCGCGCAATACAATTGGACTCACAAACGCCCCTTTTGCATCGGCGCCCAATAGGTTTATCTTATCTAAATCGCCATAAACGAGTTGAGCCGTTTGGCTTAATTCCTGCACTCTTCCTTTCAGCACGTTCACTTGGTCTTTGCTCACCAAAGCACCCATGCGAACTTCTTTTAATCTTGGATCGCCTACCGTTACTTTGTCTAAGGCTTTTCCCAAAGCGGCTTGTACCTCATCCATTACGTTAGCAGGCACAATCATTCTACGAATGGCGGTACATTTTTGACCGGCTTTTACGGTGATTTCGCTGCGCGCTTGGTTGATGAATAAATCAAATTCGGGAGTTCCTGGCACCGCATCTTCGCCCAAAATAGAGGCGTTTAACGAATCAGCTTCCATGGTAAACGGAACAGCTTCTTGAATAATTCTAGGATGGGCTTTGAGCAAACGCCCTGTAGATGCTGATCCGGTAAAGGTGATCACGTCTTGGCTGTCGACGGTATCAAATATGTTTTTGGCGGTGCCGCTAATGAGCTGCAAGGCGCCTTCGGGCAAAATGTTGGAGGCGATAATTTCGCGTACTACGGCTTCGGTTAAATAGGCCGTAACGGGAGCTGGCAATACCACGGCGGGCATCCCGGCCATCCAGTTGACGGCACATTTTTCGAGCATGCCCCAAATGGGAAAGTTGAACGCATTGATATGTATGGCCACGCCTTTTTTGGACACCAAAATGTGATGCGCCATGAATCGGCCGCCTTTGGACAAATCGATCGGATCGCCTTCTACGTGATAGGGTTGGTTGGGAAATAATTTTCGCAAGGAGGCATTGGCAAATAAATTGCCGAAGCCGCCTTCGATGTCAATCCAAGAATCCACGCGCGTGGCTCCTGTTCGGTAACTGAGTTCGTAGAATGCCTCTTTGCGTTTGCTGAGATACATCGCCAAACTCTTGAGCATATTGCCCCGTTCTTGGAAAGTCATTTTGCGCAATTGCTCGCCGCCTTTGGTTCTTCCGTAGTTTAATATTGCTGGGATATCCAAGCCTTCTACTGAAGTTTCGGCAATGAATTCTCCGGTTACGGCATCAAACGAAGGTTTCCCCTCTCCTGTTGCCGAGGTCCATTTTCCGAGTACGTAATGTTGTGTTTTAGTCATGGTTATCGGTTGTCAGTTCTCGGTTAATTTCGAGAAAATTCTACTTTGATTCCTTGTTGTTTTTTGTTTTTTCTCGCTAAGACGCCAAGGCGCATAGCTAAAAAAATATTTCTTTTATGTCTGTAACCCTAGCCCTGATAGCAGTGAAAATCCTTTTGTGGCGGCGTTCGCCATAAAAGATTGCAACAAATAGCAGGTTCCCGGCTTCAAAAAATTATTAATTTTTAATTATTAATTATTAATTAATTAAGCTCTTTCAATAACCACCGCATAGCCTTGCCCAACGCCAATACACATGGTAATTAAGGCATAGCATTTTCCGGTGAGTTGTAATTCTAATGCCGCCGAATAGGCAATTCTGGCGCCGGTTACACCCAGCGGATGTCCAATGGCAATTGCCCCTCCATTCGGGTTGATTCTGGGATCGTTATCTTGTAATCCCAAGGCACGAATACAGGCAATACTCTGCGCAGCAAAGGCTTCGTTGAGTTCGATGACATCCATTTGATCAAGTGTTAAACCGGCTTTTTCTAGCGCTTTTTTACTTGCCTCAACCGGGCCAATTCCCATGATGCGGGGCTCTACGCCTACTACGGACGAACTGACAATGCGCGCCAAAGGTTTTAGGTTGTATTGCTGTACCGCTTGGGCTGAGGCAATGATAGTTGCACAAGCGCCATCGTTTAGGCCAGACGCATTTCCGGCGGTCACGCTGCCGTCTTTTTTGAAGGCAGGTCGCAACTTCGCTAAGCCTTCTAATGAGGTGTTGGGTTTTATAAATTCGTCTTTCGCAAACACTAGAGCATCGCCTTTGCGTTGTGGAATTTCAACGGAAACTATTTCTTGTCCCAATCGACCAGAGGCCTGAGCTGCTGTGGCTTTTTGTTGGCTGTGCAAGGCAAATGCATCCTGATCTTCGCGAGTGATATTGTATTTTTCTACTAGATTTTCGGCGGTTTCTCCCATGGCATCGGTGCCATACAGCGCCTGCAATTTCGGATTCACAAAGCGCCAGCCAAAACTGGAATCGTACATTTTGGAATCGGTTCCAAAGGCCGATGAAGGTTTAGAAACTACTAATGGTCCGCGGGTCATGTTCTCGATTCCACCGGCTATAAACACATGGCCGTCGCCGGCTTTGATGGCACGATTGGCGTGAATAATAGCCGACAAGCCCGAACTGCACAAGCGGTTTACGGTTTCTCCGGGAACGGTATACGGCAAACCAGCCAAAAGCAAGGACATGCGCGCCACATTGCGGTTGTCTTCGCCCGCCTGATTGGCGCAACCCATGATTACGTCGTCATAGGCCGATGGCGGTATTTGTGTGTTTTTTTCGACCAAGGTTTTAATGACCAAGGCACCCAAATCGTCGGGACGTACCGCGGCCAAAGCGCCTTGGTAACTGCCTATTGGGGTGCGAATTCCGTCTATGATGTATGCTTCCATATTGATTTATTTGATTGTTGATTAACGATTTTTGATTGTTGATTTTAAAAACTTCTAAGATACTTCGCCTGTTCGAGCAGAGCTCTCGGGTCAAAAATCTTCAATCGTTAATCTTGTTCTTCCCATTCTTTATTTGTTCTATAAACAACACCTTTAAAAAGCGCCACGAGTTCATCCTTTTGACTTTCGACTTTCGACTTTCGACGCACCTCTATGATGTTGAATCCCAATTTAGCATTCACTTTTTCGATCACCGATTCGGCCATCAAATAATCGCCTTCGTTTACGGCCTCAATGTGATTGATCGAGGTTTCAATTGACACTGCAAATTTACCGTGGGTATTGGCTGCAAAGCCAAAAGCCGTATCGGCCAGCGAATAGGTGATTCCGCCATGGGCCTTGTTCATGCTGTTGAGCATTTCCTTGCGTACCGTCATCCCTACTTTGCAGCGTCCCAGGTCACATTCCAAAATGGTGATGCCCAGCCATTGGCTGTAGGGATCTTGAGAAAGCATTTTTTCAGGTATTTTGGTTCCTTCCATGGAGATTAACGATTGTTGATTTTTGATTTTTGAACTGAATTCTCGGAATTGGAATTTGTTATTTATAAAATTGTTTATTAGTTGCAGCCATACGTCGCAAAATCGGGCTACAACGGTAGCGGTCTTCGTGGTATTCGTGGTACAAATCGTCTAATGTGTTTACACACCATTCAATACCCAGTTCATCGGCCCAAACCAAAAGGCCTTTGGGGTAATTGACGCCTTTGGTCATCGCATTATCGATATCTTTTGCAGATGCAATATTCAAAAATAAAGTGTCGGCGGCTTCGTTGATGAGCATCACGATCACGCGATCAAAAATGGTTTTGGCCAATTGCAAATCTTCTGTGGGCTGTGGCAATTCTTGGCTGTAATTGTAAAAACCTCGGCCTGATTTTCTGCCTAAAAACCCCGCTTCCAATAGGCGTTTTTGGGTAAAGGACGGTTTGAATTTGGGATCAAAATAAAAGGCGGTAAACACGGTTTCGGTCACCACATAATTCACATCGTGCCCAATTAGGTCCATCAATTCAAAGGGACCCATTCTAAATTGCCCGATGGTTTTTAAGGCCCAATCGATGGTCGCAAAATCGGCTACTCCTTCCTCGTAGAGGCGCAAACTTTCACTATAAAATGGACGCGCTACTCGGTTTACAATAAACCCAGGTGTGTCTTTGGCTACCGCTACCGTTTTGTTCCAACTGGAAATAATTTCTACCGATTTTTGAAGCACGGCCTCGCTGGTTTGCACCGCCGGAATTACCTCCACCAATTGCATCAGTGGTGCCGGATTAAAAAAGTGAATGCCAAGGACGCGTTCGGGAATTGTACACGAAGCGGCAATGGAAGCGATAGAAAGGGACGAGGTATTGGAGGCCAAGATACAATGCTTGGACACCACCGATTCAAGCTCGGCAAAAACCTTTCGCTTGACTTCTATATTTTCGACGATGGCTTCTATTACCAAATCAGCATCTGCCAAAGCGGTCAATTCGGTCACATAGGAGATGTTGGCTTGGATACGGGATTTTTCATTGGCATCGATTTTTTCTTTCTCAACCAATTTGGATAAGGTATTTTCAAGTGCCAACTTACTCTTCTCTAAGGCTATTGCATTTACATCTACCAACTTCACTGTACATCCTGCTTGTGCGGACACTTGCGCGATGCCGCTTCCCATTGTTCCGGAGCCGATGATAGCCACATTGATTGTGGATTGTGGATTGTTGATTTTTGATTGTTGATTGATCAAAGTCATCTTATTTATTATTTCTAATTTTAGATGTAGCGGTTTTAATACTTGCCACAAATATTGAAATTAACTCATCATTTTCCTTCATCATTTCGTCTAATAAATTAGTTTTTGAAACTAATGCAGCGCCTTTCATAATTTTCATATTTACACTGCTTTCTCTTAATTCTTTTACAGATATTTTTATTTTATGCAGGAAATCATTTGTTGATTCACCTCCCCGAGCTTCTCCATAATTTAGAGCGGCTGATGTAGCAGATCGAATGAGCTGATTGGCTAAATGTTGGGCAGCATATGAATTATTAATCCCTTTACAAAGTAAAATGACATTAACAGAAAATTGAATCAAACGGTCTTCTAATTGCTGTGGATTCATCTTTATACTTTTTTCAAATTCAAAAATCAAAAATCAAAAATCTTCAATCGTTAATCAATTTCCTCGAAATTGCGGTTTTCTTTTCTCTACAAAAGCGGTGACTCCTTCGTGGTAATCGTGTGAGGAACTGGCTTGTATTTGGATGGCCGATTCTAAGGCCAATTGTTGTTCTAGGTTGTTTTCCATCGATTGGTTTAACAAACGTTTGGTGAGACCCAAAGCCAAGGTGGGCATTTGCGCCAAGGTTTCGGCCAAGGTTTGTACTTCTTCAAGGAAAAAGGCAGACGGATATAATTTGTAGACCATACCCATTTTACAAGCATCTTCGGCCGTGAGTTTATCGCCCAAGAACATCAAGGCGGTGGCGCGGTGCAAACCGATGAGTCGAGGCAAGAAAAACGTTCCGCCGCTGTCGGGCACTAAACCAATTTTGGAAAAGGCCTGAATAAAACTGCCGTGCTCAGACGACACCACAAAATCGCAGGCCAACGCAATATTGGCACCTGCTCCCGCTGCTACGCCATTCACTGCCGCAATAATCGGTTTTTCGATGTGGCGGATGCGTTGGATAATGGGATTGTAATGTTCGTCGATGATATTTTTAAAACCCGGATGCAATTCGGGTGTAGTCACTTCTTTTAAGTCTTGTCCGGCGCAAAATGCTTTTCCGTTTCCTGTCAAAACGATGGCCCGAACCGATTCATCTTGTGCAGCGGCATCCAAAGCGGCTTGCGTGGCCAAGGCCATTTCTCGGTTAAAACTGTTGAATACTTCGGGTCTGTTGAGGGTAATCCAAGCTACTTGCGCTTGAACCACGTAGCCAACGGTAAGGCCAAAAGGGAATTCTTGTGCGTTATTCATTGTGTTTTATTTTAAACATTTAAAATAATCAAACGGTTCTAAGCAGTCTTCACACTGGAAAAACGCCTTGCAAGCCGTTGATCCAAATTGACTGACTAATTTAGTGTTTAATGTGCCACACTGCGGACATTTCACTAGTTTTTTGTTACCTAACAAGGCGTCTTTGTCGGCTTCGGGAGAGAGCGGTGCCGCAATCCCGTATTGTTCTAATGCCAGTCGGCCTTGGGCGGTGATCCAATCGGTGGTCCAAGCCGGCGATAAGATTAATTTTACGGTGGCTTGAATTCCTTGGGCTTTGAAGGCCGCTTTGATGTCGTCAACAATCACATCCATGGCAGGACAGCCGCTGTAGGTGGGCGTGATTTCTACCTGCACCTCCTCGTTTACCCATTGTGCCGAACGCACTACGCCCATGTGCACAATCGACAAGACCGGAATCTCGGGATCGGATACCGTTTCCAGTATAGTGAGCAGTTTAGCGTCGATTGGCAAGGAAGTGGAAATCATTTTTTTATCCGATTAAATTACCATTGCATGTTGGGATACGCACGCTGCATGTATTGCAATCCGGTGAGGATGAATCCCATGTGTTCGCTGTGAATGCCATGCTTCCCTCCTTTTTGAAAATAAACCACATTGGGCGTGTTCAAAGTAGCTTCAGCTAAAACTGCTCCAACTTGTTGGTAATAGGTTGATTTTAATTTGCTCCAATCAACACCAATGCCTTGAGCCAGCATCGCCGTTTCGGCCTCGGTGGGTTGAAACAATTCGTCAGTGTATATCCACAAATCGTTAATGGCGGATTGGATGCGGGCATGACTTTCGGGGGTTCCGTCACCCAATCGCTTGATCCAATCGGAAGAAAATCTCGTGTGGTACAACACTTCTTTGATGCTTTTTACAGCAATGGCTGCCAATTGCGTGTCTTGACTGTGTTGCAATTCTTGCAGCAAGGCCAAATGATAGACATCAAACAAAAATTGACGGGCAATCACATAGCCAAAATCGGTGTTGGGTTGCTCGACCAACAAGGCGTTTTTGTATTCGCGTTCCAAACGCAAAAAGGCAATCGTGTCTTCGGTTGCTCCTTCTCCTTGCATTTGCGCCACATACTGATAATACGAACGGGTTTGCCCCAACAAATCGAGGGAAATATTGGTGAGCGCGATATCGGTTTCAAGGCTGGGCCCGTGTCCGCACAATTCGCCTAAGCGTTGTCCGAGTATCAAGGAATTGTCGGCAATTCCTAGGATGTATTGAATTAAATTGTTGTCCATTTTTTAAGGTGCTAGGTGGTAGGTCGTAGGTTGTAGGTTGTAGGTGTTTCTAAATTATCAAAACCTAAGACCTAAAACCTAATCCCTAATCCCTGTTTACATGTGTTTCAATTCGTCGGGCAAATCATAAAAAGTAGGATGGCGATAGGCCTTGTCCATAGCAGGCTCAAAGGTTTCGCCGTTGTGCTCCGGATTGGAAGCCGTGATGTGCGCCGAAGGCACTACCCAAATGCTCAATCCTTCCATGCGGCGGGTATATACGTCGCGCGCGTTTTCGAGCGCCATGGTGGCATCGCTGGCGTGCAAACTTCCGCAGTGGCGGTGTTCTAGCCCATTTTTACTTCTGATGAATACTTCCCAAAGTGGCCAATTTTTCATATCTAAATAGGTTGTGGGTGGTAGGTTGTGGGTGGTAGGTTTAACGTCTAAAACCTACTACCAAATACCTAAAACCTGAATTTATATTGCTTGTTTTACTGTAACAGCGGCTTGTTTTTCGGCATAAGCCATGGCGGCATCGCGCACCCAAGTTCCGTCTTCTTGTGCTTTTACACGAGCGGCAATGCGTTGTTTGTTGCAGGGTCCGTGTCCTTTAACCACTTGCCAAAACTCGTTCCAATCGAGTTCGCCAAAATCATATTGTTGGCGTGCTTCGTTCCATTTGAGTTCGGGATCTGGGATGGTTAATCCCAAAATATTGGCTTGCGGTACGGTTTGATCTACAAAAGACTGACGCAATTCGTCGTTGGTTTTGCGTTTGAGTTTCCATTTTACCGATTGTTCGGTATTGGGTGAATCGGCATCGCGGGGCCCAAACATCATTAAGGATGGCCACCACCAGCGATTGAGTGAATCTTGGGCCATGGCTTTTTGTTCGGGCGTTCCGTTGCAGAGCGTGAGTAAAATTTCGAAGCCTTGGCGTTGGTGAAAACTTTCTTCTTTGCAAATGCGCACCATCGCTCTGGCATAAGGACCATAAGAGGTGCCCATGAGCGCGACTTGGTTCATGATTGCTGCACCATCTACCAGCCAACCCACGGTGCCCATGTCGGCCCAGGTTACGGCTGGATAATTGAATATACTGGAATATTTTGCCTCGCCCGAATGCAATTGATCTGTCAATTCTTCGCGAGAAATACCCAAGGTTTCGGCGGCACTGTACAAGTACAAACCGTGTCCGCCCTCGTCTTGCACTTTGGCCAACAAGGCCACTTTGCGGCGCAAGGAAGGAGCGCGGCTAATCCAGTTTCCTTCGGGCAACATACCCACAATTTCGGAATGGGCGTGTTGCGAAATTTGACGGATGTGCGTTTGACGGTATTTTTCGGGCATCCAATCTTTGGGCTCAATTTTTTCGTCTCGGGCAATGCGTGCCTCAAACAGTTTCTCTAGGTTTTTTACTTCTTGTTCTGACATATTATTTTGAACTTTTGGTATTGATATTTTCTACTTTATTTCTCGTTCTAGCCCCGATGGAAGCAAGCTACCGTGTAGCGCGAACAGCGGGAAAAAGCTTCAAATAATAAACTTTTAGATGCCAAAATCGACCACCACTTTTTGCGAAGTGGGCACGGCTTGGCAACTGAGTACATAATTTTTGGCCAAATCTTCGGCTTCGAGCGAATAGTTGAGTTTCATCTCGACCGTTCCTTCGACCACTTGGCAACGACAAGTGCTGCATACACCGCCTTTGCAGGCATACGGCAAATCGGCACCCGCGGCAATCGCGCCATCGAGCAGGTTGTCAAAATCTTCGCCCATCACAAAATGGAATTCTTTGCCTCCGTCGATGATGGTGACCTCAGTCCCTTCTACTTTTTTCTCAACAATTTTGCTGATGCGTTCTTTATCGGCGGCCGTTAAGCCACTGGTAAACAACTCGTAATGGATATTTTGTTTGGGTAAACCGGCTGCTTCTAATTCTTCGCGCACCAACTGAATCATGGCTTCGGGACCGCAGAGGTAGCAAGCGGCAACGGTATTTACATCGAGGAGTTTTTGGGTAATCACCGCTAATTTGTCTTTGCTAAAACGGCCGTTGAACAACTCGACTGCGCGCTGTTCTTGGGATAAAAAATGAAACAGCTCAAACCGATTAAAATAGACGTTTTTGAGTTGTTCGAGTTCTTCCTTGAACACGATCGATTTGACCGAGCGGTTTTGGTAAAACAAGGTAAAGGTGCTTTCGGGCTCGGCGGCCAAATGCATTTTGATGAGCGACAAGATGGGTGTAATTCCGCTGCCGGCAGCAAAAGCGATGTAGTTTTTGGGTTGCGCACTGGGCTCGGCATAAAATAGACCTTGCGGAGGCATTACGTCGAGCAACATGCCGGGTTTTAATGTTTCGTTGGCAAAGCTCGAAAACAATCCGTTGGGAATTTTCTTGATGGCCACCTGCCATTTGTGTTCGGCAGGGGCGCTAGACAGCGAATACGATCGGCGTATTTCGGCCCCATTAATCTGGGTGCGAAACGTGAGGTGCTGTCCGGCCTTGTATTGAAACTCATCGTGTAAATCGGGCGGAATTGCCAACGAAATCGACACGCAATCTTTGGTTTCGCGGTGGACATCGGCAACGGGAATCGAATAAAATTTAGCCATACATTTGCATTAATTCGTAGACTAACAAATGTTAGTTTACTATGCAAATTTAAGTATTATTTTGAAATAGAATACAAGTGATTAAAATTTAGGAAATTTTAATCACTTGTATTGTTTCAAGTTTCACGTTTATTCCGCTACGCTCCATCTGTCGGCTATCGCCTCGAGTCAGGTTTCATGAACTATAGGTCCGCTTCGCTATTTAAACTTGTCTTGTTTCATGTTTCATGTTTCATGTTTCATGTTTCATGTTTCAAGTTTCAAGTTGAATATATCCGCTTTGCTATAGAACTTGCCTGTGTTTTTTAATCTTATTCCGCTTCGCTATAGTTCAAAAGTATAGAACTGTTCTTAGTATACTTTTACAACCTGAAACGTGAAACTTGAAACTAATTTTTTATGCTTAAGCATAAAAAATTAAACTATCCCCTGCAGTAAAATTTTGGGCAATTGGGTTTTGAGGCCAGATTCTGAAAAGCCGTTTTTTTTGCCGTACCACAAATAGAGGGTGCGCAGGGTGGAGAGTAAGGAAAACAAGATGACTTCGGCGCTTTGGTTTTTGAGTTCGCCTTGTTCGATGCCGGTTTTGACAATTTGCCGAAACTGGGCCTCGTATTCTTCGCGCATTTTGAGGAAATACTGCAGTTGTTTTTCGGGTAAATGCATCCAATCGTTGTTCAAAGCCGCCAAGGCATCGGGGTTGCGCACGGTGATGTCTACGTGCAACTGAATGAGTTGTTCGAGTTTTTGTACGCTACTCGTTTCGGACTTTGCAATTTGGGCAATGGTGTGGGTAAATTCTTCGGCGATGCCAATGATCATGAGCTCCAAAATCTCCTGCTTGGAGCGAATATGGTTGTACAAACTGGCCGCCTTGATATCAAGCGCCTGCGCCAAATCGCGCATAGTTACTGCGCTGTAGCCCTTGGCCTTAAACAATTGGGCCGCGACAGTAAGGATTTCTTGTTTGCGCTCGGAGGGTTTCATTTATTTGTTTGTTGGGTGTAAAAGTAGGAAATTAAGTGTTCTAGTTTAAGGATTTGGCTTACGCCAAGTTTCACGTTTCACGTTTCAGGTTTCAAGTTTCAGGTTTCACGTTATAAAAGTATACTAAGAGCCGTTGTGTAAAATTGAACTATAGCGAAGCGGAATAAGATTAATAAAACATTGGCAAGTTCTATAGCAAAGCGGATATATTGAACATGAAACTTGAAACTTGAAACAAGACAAGTTTAAATAGCGAAGCGGACCTATAGTTCATGAAACCTGACTCGAGGCGATAGCCGACAGATGGAGCGTAGCGGAATAAACCTGAAACCTGAAACAAAAAAACATAAAAAAACCCCCCATTGCTGGAGGGCCTTTTCCCTTAAAATCTATAAACAACACTTACTCTTTATGAATGTGGCTCGTTTTGATGTTGGCGCCTTGGGCAACTACTAGGAGGTAATCTCCAGAGGGGTAGTTGGTTCCGATTTGCAAACTGTCTAATTGAGACACAAATACATTTTGTTTTTCTATTAATCGACCTTGTAGATCGTATACGATAATGTTTACTACATCGGCAGACGGTGTCGCCAAAGAGATACCAAATGTGCTAGTAAACGGATTCGGATACGCTACTGGCTTGAACAAGTTAGCTTCGCTAGGCGCTGCCTCTTCTGTTGTTCTGGCACTGGCTGAAGGTGCGGTAAGATCGCAAGCGTCTCCATAGGGCGACCATGCTCCTGCGGTCATTACGGCAATACGCACTCCGTATTGTTCTCCGGCTGCATAACCCGGAACATTTACTCTAAAGCTAAACCAATAGTTGGCCGTGTCAAAAGTAATGGTTTCTTGGGTTGCCATGCGCGTTACTTGAAAACGGTATTGCGTTGCCATTGTCATTGCAGTAGTTCTTACCAAAGTCGTGGCTGTTGCAACGGCTTGTCCACAGCTCACCAAAGTTGGTACTGCTGGAGAATAAACTGTACAAGCATTTCCGTAAGGGGTATAACCGCCGGTGGTTTTTACTGCCACCTCGATGGCATACGACGAACCGTAGTTGTAACGAGCCAACATCGCTAAGGTAAACCAATGGTTGGTTCGGGTGATTTCTTGAACCAAATTGGCTCCTGATGCGCCCGCCGTGGTATTGGTAATTCTAAATTTATATCCGGTTGCTCCAGCTACTGGCGTTGTTGCAATTACATACCCTAAGGTTGGTAAAGTAACCCCACATTGTGACGGGTTAATTTGCATAATACCTGTGCTAGCAATGTTTGGTGAATTTACCGAACAAGGTGTTCCGTAGTACCCAACCCAAAC
>CANKLE010000005.1 GCA_947483075.1 Flavobacteriaceae bacterium
AATTTAAAATCTGTGCATTCGTGGCTAAAAGCTAACAGCTGACAGCTATAAGCTAAGAGCAATCAGCCGTTCTTAGTATAGACCACTTTACGACTTTTGACTTTTGACTTTCGACTTTATGATTTTACGACTCTAATCTAATACATCAGCTGCTGCTTCCCCTTATTATTCCAGCCCGCTTGGTTGGCGTATTTTACAAAGTAAATTTTTAGGTCGGCTTGGTTGGCGTATTGCACAAAAAAGATGGTTTTATCGGCCTGGTTGGCATAGTCGGTAAAGAACCACTTGCCGTCGTTTTTGCCAGCTTGGTTGGCGTAGGCCACTTTGAATACTTTTAAATCGGCTTGGTTTTCGTAATCGGTTACAAATACTTTGACATCGGCTTGATTGGCATAGGCCACCGAAAATACTTTTTGAGCCTGTGCAGGAAGTGCAAATAGAAACAAGCAAATAAATAAGAAAGAATAGGTTTTCATAGCGGTTTAATTTAAAGTGAGTTTTACTTTTTGTCCTTCGGCCGAGCGTACATTAAAGACCGTGCCGTCGGCAAACAACAGGTATTGTCCTTTGATGCCCATCAGCACACCGGTAAAAATAGGCGTTTTTTCTAAACTCAAGGAGTTGATGCTTTTGGGGTATTCTAAAACGGGGTATTCTAACGCACACAAACTGGGTATTGTGCTGTCAAAATACGGCTGTACTTCGGCCGGCAGTAGCGCCTTTACTTTTTGTCGTTCGGCAAATAAATCGACCGAAATGACCTCGTTGGTGAGCATTTTACGCCAATTGGTTTTATCGGCATAGTGATTTTTGAGCGCCACCTCGGTAATTCCAGCCAAGTAGCGGTTGGGAACCTCAACAATAGGCAAGGCCATTTCGGCGCCTTGATCAATCCAACGGGTGGGCATTTGCGTGCCTCGGGTTACCCCAACTTTGATTTCGCTCGACACCGCAAAATACACCAAATGCGGCTGCAGTTGCACACGGGATTCGTAGTCCAAATCGCGGTCGGCAATACCCAAATGGGCGGTACTGAGTTCGGGCTTCATGATCCAATCACCCACTGCCGGACTTGAGCTAAAACAATCGTAACAAAAACCTTGTCGAAATATTTTTTTGGAGGAACCGCAATTCAAACACTGATACCCGGTAAGTTCGAGCTGAATTTCTTTGTTCAGCAATTGATTGATGTGCATAAAACCCGAATCAAACACCATATAATAATTGATGGGACTGCCCAGTTCGGTTTGCATTTTGGTGAGTACGCCTTCGAATGTCATATGCGGTCGGGATTGATTAGGGTATTAAACAAAAATTGCTATTTTTGGTAAAGTTATCATTCGTCTTGCAATATTCATAACCCCTAACTCAGAAACATGCCGTTTCCTCTCCTTAATTCGATTGCGACCTGGGTTTTAAAACAACGCATTCACCAAATGGAGTTGTTTTTAAAATACCCCAACGAAGTGCAGGAAGAGCTGGTAATGATGCTCATTCGCAGTGCCGAAAACACGCAAGTTGGTTTGCAATACGGCTTTGAATCGATTAAATCCTATGCTACTTTTAGTGAACGGGTACCCATATCCAGTTACGAAGAATTAGAACCCCTCATACAACAAACCCGCAACGGCGCCCAAAATGTGTTTTGGCCTACGCCCATTAAATGGTTTGCCAAATCGAGCGGCACGACCAACGCCAAAAGCAAATTTATTCCAGTAAGCAAAGAAGCTTTAGAAGACTGTCATTACAAAGGCAGCAAAGATTTGCTTTGTTTGTACCTGAACAACAACGAAAATTCGGAAATGTTCTTGGGCAAAAGTTTACGCCTCGGAGGCAGTTCACAGATTTACGAAAACAACAACACCTATTTTGGCGATCTCTCGGCCATACTCATCGAAAACATGCCCATTTGGGCCGAGTTTAGTAGTACACCCAGCAGCAAGACTTCGTTGATGAGTGAATGGGAAACCAAAATTCCTGCCATCATCAACGAGGCGCGTAACGAAAATGTAACCAGTTTTGCCGGCGTTCCTTCCTGGATGTTGGTGCTCTTGAACCGAATTTTAGAGGAATCCCAATCGGGGAATTTGCTCGACATTTGGCCCAACTTAGAAGTCTATTTTCACGGCGGTGTGAGCTTTGATCCGTATCGCGCGCAATACCAGCAATTGGTTCCCAAAACCGATTTCAAGTACTACGAAATCTACAATGCTTCTGAAGGTTTTTTTGCCATACAAGATCAAAACTATTCCAATGATTTGTTGCTCATGCTCGACTACGGGATTTTTTATGAATTCATTCCGATGGATAGCTTTGGCAGCCCGCAGCAACAGGTGGTGCGCTTGGCCGATGTAGTACTCGAAAAAAACTACGCCATTGTGATTACCACCAATGCAGGTTTGTGGCGTTATCTGGTTGGCGATACGGTGCGATTCACCTCGCTCAATCCCTACCGCATACGCGTAACCGGTCGCACCAAACACCACATCAATGTTTTTGGCGAAGAACTCATGGTCGAAAACACCGATAAAGCCTTGAGCCTTGCCTGCGAGAAATTACATTGTTCGGTAAAAGATTACACCGTAGCGCCTATATTTATGCAAGGCAAAGAAAAAGGGGCCCATGAATGGGTAATTGAGTTTGAAAAAGCACCTGCCTCGATCGCCGAATTTGAACAAACACTCGATTTGCATTTGCAAAGTATCAACTCCGATTACGAAGCCAAACGCTACAACAACATGACGCTCAACTTGCTCAAAATAAATACCGCTCGAGAAAATCTATTTTACGATTGGCTCAAAAATCACAACAAATTGGGCGGGCAACACAAGATACCGCGTTTGTCCAACCAACGCGATTACTTAGAAGAATTATTGGCGATGCAAACCTAAGCGGTAGATGAAAAAACTACTGACAATTGTCCTGCTGTTTATTCTCTGCTGCGCTTGTGGACCTAAACGCATGAAGTGTTATGGCAAGCGCTGTGTACTAATAAAAGGAAACGCCCGGAGTAAAACGGAAGCAATCAACCAACACCCAACTCGAATCTCTTGAAAACCAAACTGTATCTATCTATCTTTTGCGTGGGCTTTTTTTGGGGCACTACTTTTTTAGGCATCCGCATTGGCGTAGAAACCATTCCGCCATTCTTGGTGTCGGGCTTTCGCAATTTAGTTTCGGGCAGTTTAATTTTATTGTATTTACTTCTTACTAAACAAACAGAGCGCATTCACGTTCATCATTTTTATCGTGCACTCCTCTTGGCCCTGTTGATGATTGTGATTGGCAACGGACTCACCACCTATTCGGAGAAATACATCAGCAGCGGTTTGGCTTCGTTGATTTCTACCCTATCGCCTTTGGTTGTGTTGCTCTTTAATTTGGTTTTGGGCTATGAAAAGGTATCGCTCAAAACTGTAGCCGGAATTTTTCTGGGACTTTTTGGCATGTATTTGCTCTACGAAAACAACCTGTCTGATTTTATGAAGCCCGAATACCGCAAAGGAATAGGCCTGATCTTGTTGGCTATTGTGGCTTGGTCTGCAGGCACCTTGGTGACCAAAAAAGCCAAAGTAAATCCGTTGGGCATACTCCTCAATGTGAGTTTGCAAATGCTACTGGCCGGGGTAATTTTGTGTGCTTTACACCTTTCTACACAAGGGCCTATAGATCCTAGTCCTTGGAGTACGCGTAGCATAGGTGCGGTAATTTACTTGTCGCTATTTGGCTCGGTGGTGGGCTATGTGGCCTACAGTTACCTCATGACGCAATGGTCTTCAACCCGGGTAACCGTTCTGGCCTATGCGAATGTAGTGATTGCTTTATTTTTGGGCTGGTTAATCTTAGACGAAACGGTTACCCCGCGTATCATCTTGGCTACCGCCGTAATTGTGAGTGGTGTGGTGTTGGTGAACTATAAAAAAAGGGCATAAAAAATCCCAATTTGCATTGGGATGTTGAGTTGATGTATTAATCTTCGTAATGTCCGCTGGCAGAAACCACGTAAACAATTACCAATTCTTCGGCGACTTTATAAATTAATCGGTCTTTTTGGTTAATTCTTCGCGACCAATACCCGGTTAATTCCCACTTTAAAGCTTCAGGATTTCCTGTTCCTGAAAAGGGGGTTTCAGACAACTCCAACAACATTTTTTCAATTTTTTTTTTATTGTTGGCTTATTGCCCGATTTATAGTGCTTGGCTAAATGTTGTTGCGCGAGTTTGGTTATTTCAATCCTAAACTTTCCCATAGTTTTTTAGGGTCAACAGTTTGGTAATCACCTGCTGCATCGGCTTCTTTCACCATAGACACAAATTCAGCATTGTAGAGACTTTTCGATTTAGTTGATTGCTTTTTGGCAGAATCTTGCACCACTTCAACAAATGAAAATCCTTTTACAAATTCCAAAAAGGCTTTGGCTTGTTTGCTGTTTTCTTTTACTCTCAAGGTTACCATAACTTCTAATTTTAATCCGAAATTACTACTTTAAGACGCAATTTCTAATCGTTTCAATAAATTTTTATGCAGCGCCTGTTGTGCGTAATCCTGATCAATGTGCAAGACTTTATCGTCTGAGCTCGGCAAATCATACATGGCGTCGGTTAAGATGGCTTCGCATAAGGATCGCAATCCGCGAGCGCCCAATTTGTAGGCCAAGGCTTGATCGACAATAAAATCTAAGGCCTCATTCGAGATGGTAAATGCTACCTCGTCCATGGCAAACAATTTTTGGTATTGCTTGATCAAGGCATTTTTGGGCTCGGTAAGAATGGCCCGCAAGGTTTCTCGATCGAGCGGATCCATGTGTGTGAGCACCGGCAAACGCCCGATGATTTCTGGAATTAATCCAAAATCTTTGACATCTTTTGGGATCAAATATTGCAGTAAATTGTCTTTGTCAATGTTGTCGGCATTTTTGGAGGTGCTATACCCTACCGCTTGGCGATTGAGTCGTTTGGAAATGATGCGCTCAATGCCATCAAAGGCACCACCAGCGATAAACAAAATATCTTTGGTATTCACTTCTACAAATTTCTGATCGGGGTGCTTGCGTCCGCCTTTGGGGGGAACATTCACCACGGTTCCTTCGAGTAATTTCAACAAGGCTTGTTGCACGCCCTCGCCCGACACATCACGGGTAATAGAAGGATTGTCGCTTTTGCGGGCAATTTTATCGACCTCATCTATAAATACGATCCCGCGTTCGGCTTTGGCCACATCATAATCGGCGGCTTGCAACAAACGGGTTAAAATGCTTTCTACGTCTTCTCCTACATAACCCGCTTCGGTCAACACAGTTGCATCCACAATAGCCAAGGGCACGTCGAGCATGCGGGCAATGGTTTTGGCCACCAAGGTTTTTCCGGTACCCGTTTGACCAACCATCAAGATGTTGCTTTTTTCGATTTCGACCTCGTCGTTCAATTCTTGTTGAATCAAGCGTTTGTAGTGGTTGTATACCGCAACCGCCATGACTTTTTTGGTTTGGTCTTGGCCAATCACATATTGGTCCAAAAAGGCCCGAATGGCTTTGGGTTTTTGCAACACCAAATCGGCCGCTTTCCCGGAATTTGCCGATGATTTTAATTCTTCTACGATAATGCCGTGGGCTTGCTCGATGCATTTGTCGCAAATGTGCGCGTCAATGCCAGCAATTAAAACCACGGTTTCTGCTTTTTTACGTCCGCAGAAGGAACATTCTAAACTTGGTTTTGCCATTGGTGTTTTCTTTGTTTCAAGTTTCAAGTTTCAGGTTAATTCTACTTTGCAGGATCCATTATAAAACAAACAAAACAGTAATCAACTGGAAACTTAAAATCCTAAAACGCGTTTATATTTTAGCAACGATTTTGTTTTTTTTCAATTTAGTTTCAACCTGAAACCTGAAACTTTAAACCTGAAACAAATCATCTTCTTAACACTTCATCAATCATACCATACTCTTTGGCCTCGTCGGCGATCATCCAATAATCGCGTTCGGAATCTTTGAATACTTTTTCAAAGGTTTGTTTCGAATGCTGTGAAATAATATGGTACAACTCGTCTTTCAGTTTGAGCATTTCGCGCAAATTGATTTCCATGTCGGTGGCTACGCCTTGTGCGCCTCCCGATGGCTGGTGAATCATGACGCGTGAATGCGGTAAAGCCGAACGTTTGCCCTCGGCTCCTGCACACAACAAAACCGCTCCCATAGAGGCGGCCATACCCGTGCAAATCGTGGCCACATCGGGTTTGATGTACTGCATCGTATCATAAATTCCCAAGCCTGCGTATACGCTTCCGCCTGGAGAATTCAAATAGATTTGAATGTCTTTGCTCGCATCGACACTTTCTAAAAACAACAATTGTGCTTGCACGATATTGGCGATTTGGTCGTCGATGCCGGTGCCCAAAAAGATAATGCGGTCCATCATTAAACGAGAAAAAACGTCCAATTGAGAAATGTTCAATTGACGTTCTTCAATAATGTAAGGAGTCATATTGGTAGGCGTCATGGCCTGTGTTATTTTGTCAAAATACAAACTGTTCACGCCATGATCTTTGGTCGCAAATCGTTTAAATTGTTTCGCCATTTCGAGCGAAGCTTTGGGGTCTTTTCCGTAGTTCATTTGATAAAAATTAGGAATGATAAGATAATTTAGATAAAAAAAGCGCCAAAATCGTTGGGACTTTGACGCTCAAAGATAGTATTTTTCGGTTACATTTCGCCGTAAGAGGCTTTGATGAAATCTTCGTAATTCACCTCTTTTGTTTTGGCTTTTATTTCGGTTTTAAACAAGTTGAGCATTTTTTCGCTCATCACCTGATCTGACAATCTTTTCACCTCTTCTTGATTCGACAACACGCGCGCCACTATACCTTCTACCTCTGAATCAGAGGGGTTGAGTTGGCCAAACTGTGCCATTTGTTTTTTGATTAAGTCTGCGGTAAACGATTTTAAATCTTCAAAGGTGATTTGCAATTTGTGGTCGGCCATGATTTTGCCTTCGATCAATTGGTAACGCAAGCCATTTTCAGAACGGGCATACTCGGCTTCTGCTTGTTCGGCAGAAAGAGGAGTTTCACCCATGGTTTGGATCCATTTTTTCAAGAAGGCAGCCGGCAACTCAAATTTCGTGTTTTCGATTAATGAACTAGTCACGTCGTTCAAGAATTTTTGATCGGCTTGGGTCGTAAATTGCTTTTCGGCATCTTCTTTGATTTTGGCTTTCACTTCGGCTATTGAACTCACAGCGCCTGCACCAAATAATTTATCAAAGAAGTCTTGTGTCAACTCGGCCAACTCGCTGGTGGTAACTTCTTCAATGGTAAAATTAACATCGATTGCCAAACCGTGCACCTCATCATGCGAAACTTTCAAGTAATCCATCAATTGGTGGTCATCGGCAAATAAACCTTTGGTATTTACGGTCACCACATCGCCCACTTTTTTCCCAATAAATTGAGCCGCTGCTTTTTTGTCTTTAAACAAATCCAAGGTCAATTTGGCGGGGCTGTCAATGCCATTTTCGGCGTTGGTAAAGGTTCCTGAAATATCGTCACCCTCAGCAATGGTGTCTTTGGATATCATTTTTCCGTATTGCTTGCGGATGCGAACCACTTGCTCTTCGAGCATTTTGTCGTCGGCCACAATGGTGTATTGGGTAAGGTTTTTTACCACGCCCAAGTTCACCGAAAATTCTGGAGTTAATCCCAATTCAAAATCAAACGAAAAATCTTCGGCATCCCAATTGAATTCGTCTTTCACAACCGGCAAGGGATTGCCCAAAATGTCAATTTTTTCTTGTTGCATATAGCGGTTCAAGTTCTCTTGAATCACTTTGTTTACTTCTTCCAACAAGACCGTTTTGCCGTATTGTTTGCGAATTAAACTCATGGGCACTGCGCCTTTTCTAAAGCCAGGTACCGTAGCCGTTTTTAAATATTTTTCTAATACTTGTTCTACTTTTGGCGCATAGTCGGCTTTGTCCACGTGTAGTGTAAGCACTGCGTTTAACGCATCTACATTATTTCTTGTGATTTTCATTTAATTACATTCTAAAATTGGGTGGCAAAATTATAACTTTTATACAAGGCAGCCAAGTTTTTGGCCACTACAATTAGTCCTTATTATTTTGGGTGAGTGAATAGGTGAGCGATTGCAAAACCGAAAGGATGATGCTAAAAAATACAGCGGTCCAAAAACCGTCCACTACAAATCCGCCGACAATTTTGGCGCATAAAATGATGAGTAAGGCATTGATGACCAATAAAAACAAGCCCAAAGACAAAATAGTTACAGGCAACGTAAACAAGATTAAAATGGGTTTAATAAACACATTGAGCAAAGACAAGACCAAGGCTACCAATAAAGAAGTCGTAAAACTGGCCACAGCAACTCCGGGTAAAAATTCGGCGATGAGTAAAACCAATAAAGCAGTTGTAAATAAACGGATAAGTAATTGCATACGTTAGGGTTTTAAAAATTTAGCGGTAATGGAATAAAAAAGCGCAGGATTTTCGGCGTGCAACCAATGGCCCGCTTGGGGAATCGTTTCCAATTGCGCTTGCGGAAAATGTACTAAGATGCTATCCCAATCGGCATCCAAAATGTAAGCGGAATTGCCACCTCGCACAAACAAAGTGGGTGCATCGTAGTGGGCAGATTCAGGTAATGCGGTGCCTACTTGTTCGATTTCTTGGGTTAATACTGATAAATTAAATCGAAATGCCAATTGACCGGGCGTTTCCCAATACAAGTTCTTCAACAAAAATTGGCGGGTACCAAAATCGGGAATATACCCTTGCAGTTGGGCATCGACTTCGTTGCGTTGGGGTTGGACGCTGAAATTTATGGCGTTCAAACCCGTTAAAATTTCTTGGTGATGTTGCGGATAATACTTGGGCCCAATATCGGCTACAATCAATTGCTTGACTAAATCGGACTGCTGCGTAGCCAATAGCATGGCCAATTTTCCGCCCATCGAATGACCAATTACCGAAATAGTTTGCAAGCCATAATGGGCACAATACTCCAATATGTCTTGTACCATAACGGCGTAGGAAAATGCCGCATGGTGAAAACTGCGGCCGTGGTTGCGCAAATCTAAAAGATGAACCTCAAAACCAAGAGCGGCATATTGAACTCCTAGTGTTTTCCAATTGTCGGACATGCCCAAAAAGCCATGCAAAATGAGCAGTGGTTTTCCTTGACCTTCTATTTTAGAATATAACAACATAAGGAGTAGTAGATTATCGCAGCAAGGCGAGGTATTGTTTGATTACCGATTCAAAACCCAAATACAAGGATTCGGCAATGAGGGCGTGGCCAATAGAAACTTCGAGTAAGCCCGGAATATTTTCGGCAAAAAATTGACAGTTTTGCAAACTCAAATCGTGTCCGGCGTTGATGCCCAGTCCTAATTCATTAGCCAATTTGGCCGCTTGAATATAGGGTTCAATAGCTGCTGTGTTGCCTAAACTGTATTGGTGCGCATAGGCTTCGGTGTACAATTCGATGCGATCGGTGCCGGTTTTTTTGGCGCCTTCAATGATATGCAAATCGGGATCAACAAAGATGGAGGTGCGAATGCCGTGGCGGTGAAACTCTTGAATAACCTCGGTTAAATACCCTTGAAATTTCAGCGTATCCCAACCAGCAGAAGACGTAATCGCGCCAACCGCATCGGGCACCAAAGTCACTTGCGTGGGTTTGCACTCCAACACCAAATCGATAAAATTGTGCTGCGGATTGCCTTCGATATTGTACTCGGTATACACGATAGGTTTTAGCTCGCGGGCATCTTGGTAACGAATGTGTCGTTCGTCGGGGCGCGGGTGAATCGTAATGCCATGGGCACCAAAGCCTTGTATATCGGTCGCAACCTGCAGCAAATTGGGGACATTGCCGCCACGAGCATTGCGCAAGGTGGCAATTTTATTGATGTTAACACTGAGATGGATCATGCGAAAAAATTTGACCACAAAAATACAAACTTAAAGCCGTGTAGGTTGTTTAAAATTGATTATTTTGCAGGGCCTTAGCCTATGTACCCATGAATCAAATTCAAGACTATATTCACCGCGATCACAAAGCCATTCGCCTGAGCGAAGACCTTGCTAGCGTGCAAGATTTTTTTGACGAACTGGGCTTTTCTCATTTTCCGGTGGCCGATGATTTGCAGTTTGTCGGTTCACTCAATGCCGAAGATGCCAGCACTTTTGACGCTTCTAAATCGGTAGCCGATTACCGCTATGTCTTGGAGCAATTTCATGCCAAAAACAACATGTCTTGGTTTGAGGTGTTTGAGATTGCCACCAGAAATCAAGCGACGGTTGTTCCTGTTCTGGACGAACTCAATAACTACCTGGGTTATTACGAATTGGAGGACCTTTTGTTGTTTTTTAACGACACACCGCTCATCAAAGAAGCCGGCAGTGTTTTGGTGATCCAAAAAAGCCTGCAAGACTATTCGTTGGCTCAAATTACCCAAATCATAGAGAGCAATAACGGAAAATTATTGGGTTTATTTGTCTCTTCCTCCGTGGACAACCAGATTGAAATCACCCTAAAATTGGCTTTGGGTCCTTTGAATGAAATCATCCAAACGTTTCGCCGATACAATTACGAAATTGTTTCCCAACACCAAGAAGACCAATACATTACAAATCTAAAGGAACGATCCGATTACTTGGACAAATACCTCAATATCTAACGCCCGCTCGCTATGAAAATCGCACTTTACGGACAATATTACCAAAACAGTACCGAGCCCATTATTCGGGATATTTTTCGGTTTTTTACCCAAAAAAATGTAGAGTTAGTGGTAGAGCATCATTTTTTGCAACTGCTCAACGAGAAAAAAATAGTAGCTGAATCGTTTGCCACCTTTCAAAGTCATGCCGATCTAGACGCTACTTTTGACATGCTGCTAAGTATTGGCGGAGACGGAACCATCTTGAGAGCCATTACTTTAGTGCGCGACAGCGGCATACCGGTTTTGGGAATTAACGCGGGCCGATTGGGTTTTTTGGCTTCGGTACAAAAAGAAAACATTGCCAATTTCTTGCAATTGGTGATCGATAAGAAGTACCGCATTTCTAAACGCACCTTGCTTTCTTTGACTTGCAATCCGCCAAATTCGGAAATTGGCAGCCTCAATTTTGCGATGAATGAAATTTCGGTAAGTCGAAAAGACACCACTTCGATGATTACCATTGAAACCCATCTGAATGAGGAATATTTAAATTCCTATTGGGCCGATGGATTAATCATTGCCACGCCTACCGGATCAACGGGCTATTCGATGAGTTGTGGCGGACCCATTTTGACGCCCGAAGTAACTAGTTTGGTGATTACACCCATTGCCCCACACAACCTCAATGCTCGTCCGCTTGTAATACCCGATAGCACCCGCATAAAATTGAAAGTTTCTGGGCGCGAAGACAACTACCTCATTTCGCTAGATTCAAGAATTGCGGCCGTTCCAAACGACTCCGAATTGACTATTGAAAAAACCAATTTTCAGATCAACATGGTCGAAATTCCAAACGAAACTTTTTTGATCACCTTGCGCAATAAATTAATGTGGGGCGAAGACAAACGAAATTAAACGGCAAGAGCTGTTTTGATACTAAACCCGTTCAATTTTCGTTTGAGGTACACCCGGGTTTCACTCGTTAAATTTTATTTTCAAGGATCTGAAAATCTAATTCATTAGTATGCGCATTACCTAGGCAGAATTATTATATTTGCACGCTATTTTTAAGCCCATGCACCCACGAATACTCGTTTTGTTTTTATTGCTCAGCAGCCTTTCCGCTTCCGCTCAAATTTATGAGATTGGTGGCTTTTTGGGCGGTAGTAATTACATCGGTGATATTGGGAAAACCGACTACATTGCGCCACATGAATTGGCCTATGGATTCTTATTTCGTTGGAACAAAAGCCCCCGTCATTCTTGGCGAATATCATATACCCAATCGAAAATTACAGCCGACGATGCCGAATCAACCTCACCCGCTCGTGTGCAACGTGGGTATGCTTTTGAGAACGACATTAAAGAACTGTCTGTCGGTTTGGAATTTGATTTTTTTGATTTTAACTTGCACGATTCCAAACCTAAATTCACTCCCTACATTTATACCGGATTGAGTTACCTGAGTTATAATGGGCTGTTTTATGTAGCCGGCGAACCCAAATACGACACCACACACAATACGGCTGCTATCCCTATGATTTTGGGTGTAAAAGGTAGAATTTTTGATCATTTTGTACTTGGTATAGAATCGGGAGCGCGTTTTTCTTTTCGGGATGACTTAGACGGCAGCAATCCTACCAACGAAAATTTGAGCAATGTCCGTTTTGGAAATTTGCGCAGCAACGATTGGTATGTGTTTACGGGTGTAACCCTAACCTATACTTTTGGAAATAAACCTTGTTTTTGTTCGAATTAATAGATGAATTTACTGAACCACATCAATACCGACAACTTACCCAAACACCTGGCCATCATCATGGACGGCAACGGACGCTGGGCTAAACAGCAAGGGTTTATGCGGGCTTTTGGGCATGAAAATGGCACCAAATCGGTGCGCCTCACGGTAGAAAGTTGTGCCAAATTGGGCATCGAAAACTTAACCTTGTATGCCTTTTCGACTGAAAATTGGAATCGACCAAAATTAGAAGTTGATACGCTCATGAAATTGCTCATCAATTCCTTGAAAAACGAGTTGAGCACCTTAACGCAAAACAACATCCGCTTGCAATCAATTGGCAATTTGGATTTGTTGCCTAAATCGGCACAAAAAGAGTTGAAAAGCGTAATCGATAAGACCAAAAATAATACGCGAATGACGCTAACATTGGCTCTAAGTTACGGGGCTCGAGAGGAACTTTTGCACGCCATAAAAGCAATCAGTACTAAAGTTAAAAATAATATAATTTCAACCGAGGCTATTGATGAATCAATTATTAATGAGCATCTTTACACGCACAATTTACCCGATGTAGATTTGTTAATACGAACGAGTGGGGAACATCGAATTAGTAACTTTTTGTTGTGGCAAATTGCCTACGCCGAACTGTATTTTACCGACGTTTTATGGCCCGATTTTAAAGAAGAAGATTTATATGAGGCTATCCTTAGTTATCAAAAAAGAGAACGTAGATTTGGAAAAACAAGCGAACAAATTAAATAAGATTTTAGTGTTACATAAACCCCTACTTTTTCTATTTGCCCTATTCTTTGTTGGATTTTTTGGCGCGCAAGCGCAAGACCGAATCCCCTTTGATCAAGGAACAAAGTATTTTTTAGGCAATGTAAAAGTGACCGGGAAAATTAGCTACAACGAACAAACCGTGGTCACTTTTGCTGGTTTAGAAAAAGGGCAAGAGGTGAGTATTCCTGGAGAAGAGATCAGTAATGCCATCAAAAAATTAGGGAAGCTAGGTTTGTTTAGCGAAATAGACTTCTACGTGAATAAAATTGAGGGCGACAGCATTTATTTGGAGTTGAACATCAACGAATTACCCAAATTGAATGACGTGAAAATTGTGGGGGTTAAAAAGAGCAAAAAGGAAACCCTCATCAAAGACATTGCCCTAACCAAAGGAAAAATTGTCAACGAAAATTTAATCACCACCACTAAGAACTACATCGAAAACAAATTTCGCAAAGACGGTTTTTACAACACCAAAGCAACCGTCACAACCAAAGTAGATACCACGCAATCCAACTTGGTGAATATGCTAATCTACATTGATAAAGGCAATAAAATCAAAATCAATTCTATCGATTTTACTGGCAATGCAATTTATACCGATGCACAGCTCCGAAAACGCATGAAAAATACCAAGCAAAAAAATGTGTTCCGCATTTTTAAAGCATCCAAATACATCAAAGACAAGTACAAGGAAGACTTGGTGAAAGTAATTGACAAATACAAAGAAAATGGCTACCGCGATGCACGTGTTGTTACCGATTCCTTAGCCTTTACCAAAGACAAAAAAGAACTGACATTAAAAATTAATGTCGAAGAAGGACGTAAATACTACTTCGGGAACATCAAATTTTTAGGAAATACCATCTATCCTGACCGGGGCTTACAACAAATGTTGGGCATCAAAAAAGGCGATGTCTACAATGGTGTATTGCTCGAGAAACGCATCGCCGACAAAAGCAAACCCGACGGAGAAGACATCACCAATTTATACCAAAACAATGGCTATTTATTTTCTACGATCAATGCGGTAGAAGTGAAAACGGCTAATGACACCATCGATTTTGAGATTCGTATCGTAGAGGGGCCTTTGGCTTATTTTAATAAAATTACGGTGGTAGGAAACGACCGCACCAACGACAAGGTAATTTACCGGGAACTTCGTACCAAGCCGGGTCAGAAATACAGTAAAGAAGAACTCGTACGAACCATTCGAGAAATTGGTCAATTGGGCTTCTTTGATCCCGAAGCCATTGATCCAAAATTTAAAAATGTAGACGCAGCAGCAGGAACAGTCGATATCGAATACAACTTGGTCGAAAAAGGATCGAGCCAAATTGAATTGCAAGGTGGTTATGGCGGTGGCGGATTTATTGGAACCTTAGGGCTTTCCTTTAATAACTTTTCTGCGCGAAATCTATTTAAAAAAGACGCCTACAAACCTCTTCCGATGGGAGATGGGCAAAAAGTATCCCTTCGTTTGCAAGGAAGTACCTATTTTCAAACCTATAGTTTATCGTTTTCTGAACCTTGGTTTGGTGATAAAAAACCGATTCAATTTAGCAGCTCGTTAGCCTTCAGTAAGCAATATGCTGCTGGAAGCTACTATGGCGGAATAGACAAAAGTAAGAACTTTAACATCTTTGCGATTTCAGTGGGCTTGGCCAAACGCTTAACAGTTCCGGATGATTTCTTTGTGCTGTCACATGCCTTAAGCTTCCAATTTTATGATTTACACAACTACAATACTGGTTTGTTTACTTTTGGAAATGGATCCTCTCGAAATTTAGCCTACACCGTTGGCATCAGCCGAAACAACAAAGGGGTAAATCCTATTTACCCAACCTACGGATCTGAATTTAGCCTTTCCGGTAAATTCACCCCGCCCTATTCCTTATTTAACGGAATCGATTATGCCAATTTAGGATCTCAAGAACCCTATAAATTGCGCAATGAGGGAACTACGCCAATTTTGAGTCAAGATCAAACTGAGTACATTTTACCAGGCGAATATATTGACGCAAACGGAAACCGAGCGCTCAATTTTCAATCGGCAGCAGTTGACCAAGGAAAAGTTGATCAAGAAAAATTCAACTGGTTAGAGTACTATAAAATCAAATTTAAAGCCGATTGGTATACCAAAATTTTTGGGAAATTAATCCTGCGCTCCTTGAGTGAATTTGGCTATTTGGGCACCTATAACAATGCCCGAGGATTAGTGCCATTCGAACGCTTCTTTGTGGGAGGTGATGGACTGGCCAATTTTGCCCAAGACGGACGAGAGGTTATTCAATTGCGTGGCTACCCAAACAATTCGATTTCATCACAAAATGGAGGGCCAATCTATAATAAATTCACCCTCGAAATGCGTTATCCATTAACGCTCAAAGCAGCTGCATCGATCTATATGTTAACGTTTATAGAAGGAGGAGCCTCGTACAACAATTTTAGAGATTATAATCCGTTTGTATTGAAACGTTCTGCCGGTATAGGGTTGCGTATTTTCATGCCTGCATTTGGTTTATTGGGAATTGATTTTGGTTACGGATTTGATCCGCTTACTGGGTCTACCAGACCAAATGGAATGGAAACACATTTTATTATTGGGCAACAATTTTAAAGAAATAACTACTATATTTGACAGATTTTACACTATTTAAGGAAATGAGAAAATATACCCTACTCCTGTTTGCGTGCCTCTGGCTTACACAACATGCTGTCGCTCAAGGCCGTGGTGTAAAAATTGGGTACATTGACATGGAATATATTTTGCAAAACGTTCCCGAATACAGTGAAGCCAAAAACTTGTTGGAGCAGAAAGCGCAAAAATGGAAACAAGAGATAGAAGTTAAGAAAAATGCGATTACCAAACTCAAAGAAAGTTTGAAAGTAGAACAGGTTTTGCTTACCAAAGAACTCATCGAGGAACGCGAAGAAGAAATCACGTTGCAAGAAACCGAGTTGATGGATTACCAACTGAAACGATTTGGCCCCAATGGTGACTTAATTGTGCAGAAAGCAGTCTTGACTCAACCGGTGCAAGACCAGGTATTTAATGCCGTACAAGATATTGCCGAAGCCAAAAAATACGATTTTATATTTGATCGAACTTCTGAGCTCACCATGCTATTTGCCGCCAAGCGATTCGATATCAGCGACCAAGTGGTGCGAAAATTGGCGCGCTCCTCCAAACGAAATCAGCTGACTAAAAAGCAACTCAAAGAGGAAGAGGCCAAAGAAGCCAAAGAAGATATGGTAGAAGAAAGTTCAAACCTCACTGAACGCCAAAAGAAATTAGACGAACGCAAAGCGGCTCGAGAAAAATTGGTAGCCGACAGAAAAGCAGAGGCCGAAGCGAAACGCAAAGAAGCCGAAGATCGAAAAAAACAAGCCGCTGAAGCTAAAAAAGCTGGCGTTACAACTCCCGCACCAGCATCAGAAACGCCTCAAATACCTCCCGCAGATAAACCAAATGCTAATGCTGCAACAACCGATACTGTTGTGCCGGGTTCTTCGGAATCTGCCCCAGCTGCAAAATCAAAAGAAGAGCAAGCAGCCGATCGAAAAAAAGCCTTAGAAGAAAAAAGAAAAGCCTTAGAAGAGAAAAAAAGAAAAGTCCTTGAAGAACGAGAAGCAGCGCGCAAGGCAAAAGAAGCAAGTACAAAACAAAATTAAAACAATAAATTAATTAATATTTAAACACGATGAAACAAATCAAAACTTTAGTAATAGTTGCGCTTGTATGTATGAGTAGCGTTGCAACTTTAAATGCGCAAGCGGCAGCAAAAACTGCTCATGTAGATGTAAGCGAGATTGTAGCTAAAATGCCAGCCATGATTGATGCCCAAAAACAATTAGAGAAATTGAGTGGTACCTATGATACCGAATACAAAACGATGGTTGAAGAATACCAAAATAAATTAAAAAAATACGAACAAGAATCGTCTACTGTTACTGATGCGGTAAACGAAACCCGTTCTAAAGAAGTACAAGACATGCAAAAACGCATTGTGGATTACAGAGACAATGCACAAAAAGAATTGCAACAAAAAGAATCTGACATTGTAAAACCAATTATGGATAAAGTAAAAGCTTCTATTCAGAAAGTAGGTAAAGCCAAAGGATTCCAATACGTATTGAACTCAGAAGGTTTGTTGTTGGCTGATGGTCCAAACATCACTGCTGATGTAAAAAAAGACTTAGGATTTTAATCTAACTCTATAGTAATAATCGGCTCATTAGTGAATTCATTTCAGTAGTGAGCCGATTTTTTTTACATTTGATTCATGCACAACAACCAACCCATAGGCCTTTTTGATTCTGGAATAGGTGGCACTTCGATATGGAAAGCCATTCACTCCTTGTTACCCAATGAATCGACTATCTATTTGGCCGACAGCAAAAATGCGCCCTACGGAGAAAAATCAAAAGAAGCAATTCTTGCATTAAGTAAAAAAAACACAGAATATCTCTTGCAACAAGGCTGCAAAATTATTGTTGTAGCCTGCAATACTGCCACGACTAATGCAATAAAAGAACTACGAGCTGCTTATGATGTACCCTTCATTGGCATCGAACCTGCTATAAAACCCGCTGCACTTTCTTCGAAGACGCAAACTATTGGAATTTTGGCTACCAAAGGCACCCTGAGCAGTGAATTATTTAATAAAGCAGTAGAAGTATATCAAACCACGAAAATTGTGGAGCAAATTGGCCATGGCTTAGTGGAGTTAATTGAAGCTGGTGAAATTCATTCGTCAGAAATGCAGGTTCTACTCAAACGTTATTTAGAACCAATGATCGCTGCAAATATTGATTACCTGGTTTTGGGTTGTAGCCATTACCCCTATTTGATTCCTGAAATAAAAAAAATACTTCCTGCTCATATACAAATCATCGACTCGGGCGAAGCAGTGGCCAGACAAACGATGGCGGTGTTACAAGATAAAGTAGGACTTCATGACAGTAGTTTGGCAACACCCATTTTTTACACCAATACAAATCCGGCAGTTTTGGCTGAACTCATTGGGGCCAACTATTCGGTAAATCAATTGGATTTTTAATTTATTCCTCTTCTTTAAACCAGCTCGAATACATCACGTAATTGGTAGAAATACGTTCAATTTCGCCAGCGAATTCTGACACATTGATGTCTTTTACTTTTTTGGCTGGAATGCCGGCATAGATGGTTCCCGATTCGACTACCGTATTTTGAGTCACCACAGAGCCTGCGGCTACAATAGCATTTGATTCGATTACACAACCGTCCATTACAATTGCGCCCATGCCAATGAGCACATTGTCGTGGATCATACAACCGTGCACAATCGCGTTGTGACCTATGGAGACATTGTTTCCGATATGGGTAGGGTGCTTTAAATAAGTACAATGAATCACCGCTCCGTCTTGAATGTTTACCTTATTTCCAATGGTAATTTGATTGACATCGCCGCGAATCACGGCATTAAACCAAATGCTGCATTGCGCCCCGATGAGCACATCGCCTACAATAGTGGCATTTTCGGCTACATAACAATCGGCAGGAATTTGAGGAGCTTTGCCTCGTACTTGTTTGATGATCATACCAAAAAAAGTCCCGAATAAATCGGGACCGTATTTTTATTAGTTAATAGCAGGACAGTTACAGTGGTAGCGTTCTGGCTTGCAAAATAGATTCATTCCTAAGGTGATTTGGTGAAATCCACTGTTTGAAAAATTAACCTCACCCATTAAACGAGAATAGGTATAGGATAACATATAATCTTGAAAGTTTACCCCAAATATTGGCGTAATCATTTGTAATTTTTGGGCTTTTACACTGCCATTATTTACATATTCGGCACCATCTAAACTCTGTCTGTAGGACAAGCCTCCCCATAATTTTCCGAATTCCATGTCCTTGTACATTTTTAGGTTGATGTCTATGGATTTTTCTTTGGTTTGTTCTACCGATTGAAACATAATAGAGGGCTCCCACAACAATCCATCTTCCTGGCCAAATGTGTACCCCGCATTCAAAATAATTTTACGGATATTATCATTCTCCGCTTCTGTATACAAAGATCTTCTCTGTTCGGTTGCATTTTTTACAGTCGCATGAAAATAAAAATCCAAGTAGTTGTAGGACATACCCACGTCTACATTAAAATACGAATCAGTTTGTATATTTCCATCAACAATCGGATCAAAGTCATACGGACCTAAAAATGCAGATTGATCTAATACACTTTGAACCAACCCCGCACTCAAACCAAATGACAATTGATTTAAATCGACGCGGTCTCTAGAGAACATAATGTGGTGCGCATAGGTAACTTTAAATCCTTTTTGTGAATGGTAGCCGTTTCTGTCGTTATACACAATTACTCCCGCTCCAGATTGCTCTCCAATTTTGCCGTTATAGCTCAAGGTTTGCATGGCTGGCGCATTGGCGGTTCCAAACCATTGTTGACGAGCGGTAATTCTTAACTTAGAACAGTTTGACGCCCCTGCCATTGAAGGATGTAACAAGTAATAATTGTCTGATAAATAATCAGAATATACCGCAATACCTTCTTGGGCAAATGACAACTGACCAACAAGAAGAACTGCAAAGGCTAGTATTTTTTTGAATTTCATAAACTTAACGTTTTAGTGCAAAATGAGACTTAAATGTTTTATCCTCGTTGTTCTCTTTGTAATACACAACAAACCAATAATCAGTAGCTGGAAGGTCTTTATTGTTGAAGGTTCCATCCCAACCTGAATCAACCGGGCTAAGTTGTTTGATCAATTTTCCGAGTCGGTCAAAGATATAAATTTTTGCATTAGCTTGATTGCCCAATTCAAAAATATTCCAGGTGTCGTTATAAGTGTCGTTGTTGGGCGTAAAGAACCTTGGAAAGTCTAATAATTCAACTGAATCTGATAGCTCCCCACAGTGATTCAAATCACGAACGGTTACCGTGTGAGTACCGGTAGAAACACCGCCAAACACATTAGACGACTGAAAATTACCTCCGTCTAATTGGTATTCATAAACTCCCACAGGCAAAACGTGTGCATAGATTACTTGTGCATCTGCAAAATAGGCCGATGTTTCCAATACCAATGATTCTGGCTTTGGCATAAGCACCACTTCAGCCGAAGCCAAACTAGACACACAAGTAGTGGTTAAATCGGTAATTGAAACTGCATATCTACCGGGCGTTGTGGCATAATAATAGGGGTCCGTTCCCGAAATCAAGGTGGCGGTGTTATTGGCTACAGTATACCATTCAAAAGAATAATCGGACGAAGACAGATTCGTATTCAATTCTAGCGGATTGAGTATTGCTCCTGTAGCGTCTATACATATGGCTCCCCCCTGAATATGAGGCTCTGGCAAGGGATTAACCAAAACAGAAACAGTCCCCGGCAAGCTAGGACAATCGGGTGTTAAGGCCACGACTACTTGGTAAGCGCCCAACATGTCTAGTTGTGCCGAAAGTATAACTGGATTTTGAAAATTAGACGTATATCCATTTGGGCCGGTCCAACTGAAGGTAGCGCCAGAAACCATAGGTGTAGTAAAGTACAAGGACTCTCCTACGCAAGCTACATTGCAACTAGCTGAAGGAGTTGCAGGAACTAATGGCGCTGGAATTATTGCAAAATTATTCGCTGCAGACACACAGCCTGTAGTGGTGTTTCTAACCTGTATTGCATAGGAGGTAGCAGGTGTCAAACCAGCAAAAACTGTACCGGGTTGGTAGGCTATTCCTGCATTGATACTGTATTCAAAATTTGCACCAAGTGGGGAATTGAGTGTAATTGTACCTGTAGGGGTAGCGCAAATTGGTTGTGTAATTGTCCCCGCAGGGGCAGCAGGATTTGCGGGTATAGGGTTAATTATTACCGCAGAAACAGATGAAATACAACGCGTATTTACGTCTCTAACAGTAAGGTTGAAAGTCGTATTGGGTGTCAAATTTGCAAAACTCGTACTGCTTTGGTACGAAATTCCCCCGTTGATGCTGTATTCAAAATTGGCGCCCAAAGGCAATGAAACAACAAATGTTCCCGTGGGCGTGATGCAATTTGGCTGGAAAGTTACATTGGCTGTTGGTGTTACGGGCCCAGCTGGCAGCGGATCTACAGCCACCGAAACAGGAGTTGAAGTACAACCCGAAATCGTGTTGCGCACCACAATAGAATAACTGGCATTGGGAGCCAATCCGGCAAATGTTGTGCTGGCTTGGTAGGTAGTTCCGCCATTGACACTGTATTCTAAATCAGGGCCCAACGGAGCGGTAACTAGGATTGTGCCTGAAGGTACGGTGCAAATAGGCTGAACCGTAGTACTGGCCGAAGCTGATGCTGGAACTGCCAAAATGGGATTAATAGTTAATGTTGTCGCAACAGAGGTACATCCGGTTTGCGTATTGTAGGCCGTGAGCGAATACATGGTATTAGCGGTCAACGCGGGGAAACTCAATGCGCTTTGGTAGGTTGCTCCGCCGTCTAAGCTGTATTGTAAAGCTGAACCAACGGGAGAAGTGAGTGTAAAACTTCCCGATGTAACCGAACAGCTAGGCTGTACTAAAGTTCCCACTGGTGCTGTTGGATTGGCTGGTATGGGATTGACTACAAAAGAGGCAGGAGCAGAAATACAAGATGTAATGGTATTTCTCACCGTTATTGCGTAATTCATATTGGGGGCTAAACCTGTAAAAGTAAGCCCGGATTGGTAGGAAATGCCGCCATTGATGCTGTATTCTAAATTCGCGCCTGTTGGGGAAGAAAGTACAATAGTTGCCGTTGGAGTAATGCAATTGGGTTGCGTAATTGTCCCCACTGCCAAGGCAGGAGCGAGTGGCAAGGCATTTACCGCATATGAGGTTGGCGCCGAGAGACAGCCTGTATTGACATCCCGAACTGTTACCGTATAGGTGGTGTTGGGGGTTAAATTAGCAAAACTAGTATTGGTCTGGTAGCTTGTACCGCCGTTGATGCTGTATTCTACATTGGGGCCCAAGGGCGATGAAACTACCAATGTTCCCGAAGTCGTGATACAATCCGGCTGAAAAGTAACGCTACCAACTGGCGCAGCAGGATTTGCCGGTAGCGCATTTACAGAAACTGTTGTAGGTGTCGAAACACATCCTGATCCGGTATTGCGCACCAAAATAGCATAACCTGTATTGGGTGTTAGCCCCGTAAACGTAGTACTCGCTTGGTAGGATGTTCCGCCATTGGCGCTGTATTCTAAATTGGCACCTAAAGGAGAGGACACCTCTATTGTGCCTGTTGGAGCGGAACAAATAGGTTGAATGGTAGTGCTCGCTACCGCTGCTGTTGGCACTGACAAGATGGGATTTACCACCAAGGAGCTAGCGGCAGAAGTACAGCCCGTGAGAACATTGTTTACAGTGAGCGAATAAGTCGTATTGGCTGTCAAGGTGGGGAAATTCAAGCCGCTTTGATAGGTAGTTCCTCCGTCTAAACTGTATTGTAAATCAGTACCAAGTGGCGCCGTAATCACAAAACTTCCGCTGGTAACCGAACAGCTAGGCTGAACTAAATTTCCCGCCGGCGCTATAGGATTGGCGGGAATGGCATTTACCCCAAAAACCGTAGCCGCAGATACGCAGGAGGTTGTTGTATTGCGCACCGTTACCGAATAATTCGCATTGGGCAATAACCAAGCAAAGCTTGCCCAAGGCAGATAGGTCGTGCCTCCGTCGATGCTGTATTCTAAATCAGCGCCCAAAGGCGAAGTCACCGTAATTGTAGCGGTGGTCAAAAAACAATTGGGTTGGGTTATACTTCCTATGGGAGCAGCAGGACTCACAGGTAAGGCATTAACCGTATAGGGAGTGGCTGCCGAAACACAAGCTGTATTCAAGTCGCGCACCGTAATGTTATAGGTTGTATTTGGAGTCAATCCGGCAAAAGTCGCACTCGATTGGTACGAAGTGCCGCCGTTGATGCTGTATTCTACGTTTGAACCCAACGGCGAGGAAACTACGATAGTGCCCGTTGGTGTGATACAATCCGGCTGAACGGTTACACTAGCAGTAGCGGGCAAAGGCACACCCAAAACAGGATTCATCACGCCAGCCAAAGGAGCTGAGTAACAATTGGAAACTGTATTATGAACTAGTATTTGATAGGAAAAACCAGATGGAACCAAATTAAAAACTGGACTTGTTTGGTAGGTTACCCCGTTATCTATACTGTATGTTAAGTTTGCTCCCAAAGGAGATGTAATTGTTATAGAGCCCGTAGTAACGGTACATGAAGGCTGAACAATTGACAAAACCGGAGTTGCAGGAACAGCAGCCACTGTAAGAGAAATTGTTGGTGCTGAATAAGAAGGACAAGTTCCGCTAGCCGCCAAATCATAGTGAACGGTATAGTTGTTGGGCGTACTCGTACTCGGATTTATTGCTCCCGTTAATGAATCAATAGTGAGTCCAGGAGGTGTGGCGCTGTATATTCCACCCGGGGTAACATTGGTCGTGATGGGCGTATTGGCAACATCCGTACAATAGGAAGGTTGCGGAAATGAGATAATTCCCGAAGGTGTAGGGGTTACATTAATATCAAATGGGCGAACTGTTTTACAATCGGTTACCAAATCGAGCACGGTGGCCCAAATTGTTTTAGGGACTGCATTTACAGGGTAGCTTCCCCAGTCGGCGAAGGGAATTAAGCCCGTAACTCCGGCGGTCATTGCATCGGCTAAATTGGTGTCGTAAAAACTCACTTCATATAAACTAGGATCTAATGCCCCTAAAATAAAATTGGTTTGATCAATATTTACCGAATAAGGTGGCGCAGCAAGCGTACACAAAGTGATGTCTATAGGTTCTTGAATGGGCGCTTCAGGTCGGTATAAAATATCAATGTCATCGGTAGCCAACAAACAACCGGTAGGTGTAGTTACGTTTAAGGTGTAAATTCCGGGTGTCAAGGCAACTGGAGGCGAAGCGGGTACGCTTGGAAAAACGGGGGTGGTTTCGCCTGGAATTGCAACGCCTTCAAATAACCACTGGTACTGATTCGTAGTTCCTGTAGAAGGAAGTCCCGAATTGATCGCATTAATAGTGCCAAAACAGAGCGGAATAGACGGTGTTCCCGACAAATCGGTGACTACCAATTGTAACGGCTGAATCGTAAAGTTTTTTAAGAAAACCGCAGAATCATACGCATTATCAGATACGTTGCCCACCGCCAATTTGATGTGGTAGACTTGCCCGCATTGCAAGGGCGCATGTGCGCGAAGTGGGGTTGTAAAACCATCGTATTGTATGGTCGTATTGGGCAATGGCGGATTTCCTGTTCCGTTATTGACATAATAATTGCAATATTCACAAGGGCCTGCATTGGCCGAGCCATTATTTACGTTATTGATGGTAATTGGAACGGTAGTAGAAGTTGGAATTAAGGCGATATTTTGTGCGTTTCCAGAATAGGGGCCCGTAATTCCCGGACCACGCAAGAAAAATCCAAAGGTGTCATTAAACGAAGTATTGGCAAACTCCGGGTATTCTTCTGAAGCAAACACATAATCAAAGTTGAGTTCAGAACCGGTCGCCACAAAATCAAATTCTACTATAGATACATTTCGAACAGTTTGTCCGCACAATAAAGCCAAATCGACATCCCCTTGAGTTGCCGTGGTTGTAACTTGGGTTTTATTGCTCGAGTTATTTGGACCAATAGCAACTTGTGCATTTCCTGTTGTGAGCAACAAACCAGCAGTCAGCCCCAAATTGGTGGGATTAAAATTGGTAGAGAATTTAGCAATCTGGTCTCTAATTACCGTGCCTGGAACCCCATTAAATAGAATGTTATAGGGCGTAACCCCTGGTCCTACCAATGAATTTTGCACCAATTGATTCGGGGTAAACGTAGTATTATTGACTAATAATTGCGCTTTGGTTACAAAGAAAAAAAATAGGCTTATAGCTAAAAAATATTTTTTCATGCGTTGATCAAACGTTAAATAATGGTATTATTTCTCAAATATAATTATTCCTGAAAATATCTTTGTTAATTTCGCAAAAAAATACGCTAAAATGCTTCATTTAAAAGTAGTTCCTACTCAAAACCCTGCAATAATAAAATTTGAATTTCCCGATTTTATTTCGCAAAATCAAAATTTTGAATTCAAAAATATAGATGAAGCTGCGTCCTCGCCACTCGCCAAAAAATTATTTTACTTGCCTTTTGTAAAAACCGTATACATCTCCGGAAATTTTATTGCCGTAGAACGGTACACCATTGTAGAATGGGCCGATGTACAAGACGCGGTAGCCGAAGAAATTGAAAATTTTATCAACCAAGGTGGCGCTGTTTTGGATGCCGAAGCGCTATCTGCCAAAAAATCGGCGGTGACCGTATATGGCGAAACCACGCCCAATCCAGCCACACTCAAGTTTGTTGTAAATAAATTGGTAACCAAAACGGCCCTTGAATTTAAAAACATAGACGAAACAAAGGCCTCGCCCTTGGCCAAAGAATTGTTTACTTTTCCCTATGTAAAAGAACTTTTTATTGACGAAAACTACATTTCGGTATCCAAATATGAAAGTTACAATTGGAATGAAATTAGTCTCGAACTGCGCAGCTTCATAAAACAATACATTGAAAATGGCGGTCCTGTTGTTGACGAAACCCAGTTGAATTTAGAACCCAAAGTAGAGAAACAAAAAATTGAGCATTTTGACCAATTGGATGTGACCTCCCAACAGATCATTAACATCTTAGAAGAATACGTAAAACCTGCAGTAGCCGCCGACGGTGGGAACATTCTTTTTGATTCCTACGACGAAAACGAAAAGCGCGTGAAAGTAATTTTACAAGGCGCTTGCAGCGGTTGCCCTTCATCTACCTTTACGCTCAAAAACGGCATTGAAAACATGCTCAAAGACATGCTCAAAGACGAAGACATAAAAGTTGAAGCGGTAAACGCCTAGTCCCAATTTCTATTTTGCAACTCCGGTAAAACGCAGTCATTCATGAATCAACTGGCCAAAGAATCGAGTCCGTATTTACTGCAGCACGCCAACAATCCGGTGCACTGGAAGGCCTGGAATGCAGAGACGCTTGCTTCTGCCGCAACCAATCAAAAATTACTGCTCATTAGTATTGGGTATTCTGCCTGCCACTGGTGCCATGTCATGGAACACGAAAGTTTTGAAGACACCGAAGTAGCCGAATTGATGAATGCGCATTTCAACAGCATTAAAATTGACCGCGAAGAGCGACCCGATTTAGACGCCATCTACATGAAAGCGTTGCAGTTGATGAACAGCCAAGGCGGTTGGCCCTTAAATATTATTGCTTTGCCCGATGGCAGACCCGTTTGGGGCGGCACCTATTTTAGGAAAGCCGATTGGATGAATTCGTTGCAACAACTGCAAGACATTTACGTAAACCAGCCCGAAAAAATGCGGGACTATGCGCAACGATTACAGCTCGGATTGGTTCATTTGAATGAACTTTCGATTACGGAACCTCTTGAACTATCTACAAAATTACTTGTTCCATTGGTCGAAAAATGGAAAAAAAGCTTCGACCACGACTATGGAGGCCTGGCGCGTGCACCTAAGTTCATGATGCCCAATAATTATGCGTTTCTATTGCGGTATGCGCTACTTACCAATGATCCCGAACTCGCTCAATTTGTGCAGCTCACGCTAACTAAAATGGCTTATGGCGGCTTGTTTGATGTAGTGGGCGGTGGGTTTTCCCGCTACAGTGTTGATGCACGTTGGCACATTCCGCATTTCGAAAAAATGGCCTATGACAATGGGCAAATGCTGCAGCTGTATGCCCAAGCCTATCAGCTTTACAAAGACCCCTTGTATTTCGAGGTGATTCAAAAAACAATGGATTTTGTGCGCAAAGAATGGACCTCTCCCGAATTTGGATTTTACAGTGCCTGGGATGCCGACAGCTGTAATGCAACAAATGAAACCGAGGAAGGCGCCTATTATGTATGGACCAAATCACAATTAGAAAAACTGCTTGGATCGGAGTTGGCTTTGTTTAGCCAAGTATTCAACATCAACGAATTTGGACATTGGGAACACGAAAACTATGTGCTTATTCGCACAGCATCCTTGGCAGAAATTGCTGCGGCCCACCACATTTCTGAAGTACACCTACAAGAAAAAAAATTGGCCTGGGAAAACGTGTTGTACCAAGATCGTTTGCAGCGCAGCAAACCCGGTCTAGACGACAAATGTTTGTGCTCCTGGAACGGGCTAGTTTTAAGTGGCGTTCTGGCCAGTTACAGAGCCCTTAGGGCGGAAAGCGATTTGGAGTTGGCGCTCAAAAATGCCGCATTTATCGAACAACAATTCTGGCAATCAGAGGGCAATTTGTGTCATACCTACAAAAACGGCAAAGCGAGCATCAATGGATTTTTAGAAGATTACGCCTTTGTAATTGCGGCCTTTATAGATTTATACGAGGTGACGTTTAACGAAAAATGGCTGCAGCACAGCAAACAACTGATGGACTATTGCTTGGATCATTTTTACTCCGAAAGTCGCGAATTATTTTCGTTTACCTCGCGCTTGGATCCAGAATTAATAAGCCCTCATTTTGAGATTGAAGACAATGTAATTCCCGCTTCCAACTCGGTCATGGCAAAGAATTTACTTCGATTAAGTGTTTATTTTGGCCAGGCACATTACCGCAATCTCGCCACGCAACTCATTGAATTGGTTGTAAGCAATGCCGATTATCCTTCGGCTTTTTCGAATTGGTTGGATGGATTTTTAAACTTGCTGCCCACACAAATCGAGATCGCCATTTGCGGGGAAAATGCCTTTGGGTATGCCAAACAGCTGCAAGACCTTTATTTACCCAACGCCTACCTTGCTGCTAGCGAAACGCCCTCGGAATTGCCATTTTTGAAAGACCGATTTAACCCGCAATTGACCCTATTTTACCTATGTAAAAATCAACACTGCGAACTGCCTTTTACCGATTTTAATGCCTTTATAAAAAGACTGCAAGAAGCATAATGTGCAGCGGTTTATTTACTAATTTTGGCCTACTAATTCTACAACTCGTTTTATGAAAGATACCGTTAACATTTCTTCGTTGCACGATTACTTACTGTCAATGCTCAATTTATTGTTGGATTATTCTCCCAAATTGATCGCGGCCCTGCTGCTCTTTTTTGTGGGGGGTTATGCCATTCGATTTGTCAATAATGTTTCGCGAAAATTATTAATTAAACGAGAAGTTGAACCTACCTTGGTCGAGTTTTTATGCAACGTGATTTTCTGGGGACTGCGCATTGTGTTGATCATTGCCGTCATCTCAAAATTGGGCATTGAATCGTCGTCTTTTGTAGCGATTTTGGGTGCAGCCGGCTTGGCCGTGGGCTTGTCTTTACAAGGCTCACTTTCTAATTTTGCCGGTGGAATATTAATTATTTTATTCAAGCCATTTAAATTGGGTGACACCATTTTAGCCCAAGGGGTTGAAGGCACTGTTATTGATATTCAAATTTTTGTGACCCAATTGCAAACCGACAACAACCAAATCATTTTTATCCCAAATGGGTCTTTGTCTAATAATACCATCATAAACTTTTCGGGCAAAGACACCCGTCGAACGGACATTCCTATGAACTTGTCTTACGAAACTTCTATTCCCAAAGCCAAAGAATTAATCTTGGCAGTAGTAGAACAAAACCCAAATATTCTTGCCAATCCAAAACCGGCCATCGTGGTTAGAGAGCTCAACGATTCGGGTGTAAAAATAGCGATACGGGCTTGGGTAAAAACCCCATTGTATGCAGCTACGCATACGCAAATTTTAGAATCTTGTTTAAGCACATTCGAACAAAATAATATAAAAATACAACCGTACTTACTAACTGACAATAAACAATCAAACGGGTAACCTCATGAAAAAAATCTCGATTGTTTGTGTTGTTTTTCTGAGTTGTATTTCCGTGCATGCGCAATTCAACGGATTCAACATGAAATACGAAGTCCTGGATCCGAGCACGGCGGGTAAAATTTTTCATAACCCCCTAAAAGAAACTGTTCATCCCCAAGGAGATCCCTATGTAAATGTCCATTTTCAGTGGGCCAAAATAGAGCGGGTAAATCAAAAAGCCTTAATGCGCTTTAATGCGTATGCCGAAGAATTTGAATTCATTAGCCCCAAAGGAGATACCTTGGTGTTGGATAAATTGGCAGATTTTAGCCCCATCGAATTTACCGATACACAAAGTAAATATGTGCTCAACACCTATACGTTGCATAACGGCAAAAATAGCACCGGCTATTTGAAGGAACTTTTTGTAGAAGGCCAATTTACTTTATACAGCAAAGACAATGTTACGTATTACGAAGGAAAAGAAGCGAAAACCACGCTAGAAACTGCTCGACCGGCCAAATATGCCAAAGCAAAAGAAAGTTATTTCTTTAAAAAAGAAAAAGTGGGCGTATTTGAATTTCCAACCCACAAAAAACAGTTGATCAATTTATTTCCCAGTCAAAAGGAGGCGCTCGAAGCCTATTTTAAAAGCGAATCCATAGACTTTGATTTCCCCGCTGATCGGATAAAAATCATACACTTTTTAAACAGCTTGTAATTATTTTTTTGGGGTTGTGCCCACAAAATCTTTCAGGTAAAAAGGCTCGTAGTAGGCCACATCTTCAAACTCTTTTTTAAGAAATTTGGCATAGCTTAGGGCCACCATGTCCTTGGCTGAAGGATAAATTACTTCTGGAATGAAATGAAAATTGGGTTGTTGTAAAACCGTTTGCACTTTGGCCTGGCAATCCCCCACAAAATAAAGCAGATCCTGATCTGTAGCATACGAATATTCGTCTAATATTTCGGCTTGAACAGCACGCAATTGTTGCCCATTTGAATCATACATCGCGCTGTAGACTTCCATTCTTCGGGCATCCAACATAGGCACAATAAAACCGTCTTTTGGCGAGACTTGGGCAGCCAACACAGCGAGGGTGTCTAAGGCAATCAGGGGAATGTCTAAGGCAAAACACAGCCCTTTGGCCGCCGAATTGCCAATGCGCAAACCCGTATAAGAACCCGGGCCTTTACTCACAGCTATGGCTACTAATTCTGAAAAATTGACCTGAACTTCTTGCATCACGTCTCGAATAAACACGTGCAATTTTTCGGCATGCGAGTAGCCTTCTTGGGCAATTTCTTGAAAAGCTAGTATTTTTCCTTCCTGCGAAAGAGACACAGAACACTGCTTGGTTGCCGTTTCGATATGCAGGATGTACCCCATTATTTTTTGTCTGCAGGGGTTTTGGCAGTAGAAATTTTATCGCCCGAATTTAAATCCTTAGACACAGTAGTATACGGCCCAACAATAATTACATCGCCTTTAGATAATCCGGAAGTTACTTCAATATTCGTATCATCTTGTATGCCGGTTTTAATTACTTTTATTACGGCTTTTGATCCTTTTTTCACAAAAACACACTCCATTTTTTTGTCGCTTTTGGATTTAATGGTTTGGTCTTCGGCATTGTCTTCAACTACAATTTTTTTCACCGGTGTTGTATCGGTTTTAATGACTACCGCACTAATGGGTACACCAATTACTTTTTCTTTGCGTTTGGTGATGATGTCAACCGTAGCGGTCATACCTGGACGAAACGGCGAATAGCTTGCGGGTTTCCCGGCGAGTAAATCTGGGTAGGATTCTTTCAAGATGCGCACTTTTACTTTGAAATTCGTTACCTGATCGGCGGTCAAGGCAGTGCTGGCCGAATTAGAAATACTGGTTACAATCCCTTTGAATTGTTTTTTCAAGTACGCGTCTACCTCTACTTTGGCCGAGTCTCCTACGTTTATTTTTACAATGTCGTTTTCGTTCACATCTACTTCTACTTCCATGTTATTCAAATTGGCCACACGCAAGATTTCAGTTCCCGTCATTTGTTGGGTGCCCAACACACGCTCGCCCAATTCTACATTGAGCATCGAAATTGTTCCGTCAGCTGGCGCATAAATGGTGGTTCTTCCCAAATTGTCTTTGGCCTCATTTACCGTGGCCGAGGCACTTTTTACATTGTAGTAGGCCGATTGTTTATTGGCTTTGGCCGACTCATAAGAGGCAACCGCTTTGTCCCATTCTGATTTGGAAATAATGCCTTTGTCAAACAAGGTTTTATTTCGGTCATAATTCGATTTGGCCTCATTAAATGCAGCATCAGCCTGACTTAAACCGGCTTTGGTTTGAGACAAACCAGCAACCGTTCGGTTATATCCTGAGGTATATAAATCCGGATTTATTTTTACCAACATATCGCCTTTTTTTACTACCTGTCCTTCTTTTACAGGCAAGGCAATAATTTCACCCGAAACCTCTGAGGATATTTTTACCTCAATTTCTGGTTGTATTTTTCCAGTTGCCGAAACCGTTTCGACAATCGTGATTTCATTGGCAACGGCAACTTCAACTTCGGTACTCGTTTCTTTAGAGCCCAAAAGGCCCATTTTTGATAAGCTCACCAATACAACAATTACTAATACAGCGACTCCTACAAGGATATACGTGGTTTTTTTTGACATAACTTAGGGTTTTGAAATAATAGGAATACCAAAATAATATTCCACAATTTTGGTTCTGAAAATATAATCGTATTTGGTGCGTAACACTTCAGATTGTGCATTCACAAAAAGGGTTTGGGCTTGGTTAAATTCAAAAGCATTCATCAGCCCAACCTCAACTCGTTCTTTGGCATACAGAAAAGCACTGCTGCGCGCATCCAAGGCAGAAAGCGCCGTTTCATAGGATTTATAGGCGCCTTGCGCATCGGTGTAGGCGGTATAAATGTTGCGTTCTAAATCTAATTCGCTTTGTGCATAGGCAATTTTAAAGCGTTCTAAATTTATTTTTGAGCGCATTAGGTTGTGTTTTACGGCAAAACCACTAAAAATAGGTACGTTAATTTGCACCCCAAATTGGTGCCCTTTGTTGTTGTTAAACTGTTCTGTAAAAGACAAAGGCCCGCGTGTTCCGATGAGATTTCCCGTATTGTCAAACAGCGGGATGTTCGCATACGAAATTCTAGAATTAAACCCGTAAAAGCCTTGCAAAGTGGGTTGGTAGGCTGCTCTGGCAATACGCACGTCTTTCTCGGCTACAGCCACATTCGTTTTGGAAATCTTTAACTCTACCCTGTTTTCTTTGGCTTTGGCAATAATAGCTGCCGGCGTCTGAAACATTACTTCACTTGGATTTGCCTCATAATCCATGTCGGCAATATCAAAATCTTGAAAATTATCGAGCTGTAACAACTGAGCCAAACTCAATTTCGAAATCAACAAGGTGTTTTCGGCGATTACCACTTTTTGTTTATCGGACGCAACCGTGGCTTTGCTGTCTAAAACATCCCCTCTGGGTAAAGAACCGGCATCAACCAATTCTTGGGTGCGTTGCAACTGCTTCTCGTTTATGGCCAATTGGTCTTTTTGAACTTTTAAATTCTCTTTGTTGAACAAAATTTGTAAAAAGGCGTTGGCCACATTTAAGCCTACATCATCCCTCATTTTCTCTAACTTAAATTGAGAAGCTACCGCTGATAAATTGGCTTTGCGGTAGCGCAATTGGTTTTGCAATCCTTTATAAATATCTATCCCCACATTGGCGCCCATAGACGTAAATTGGGTGGTTTGATTTTCTAAAATGTTGGTGGTAATGTTCTGATTTAATCCCACATTCCAACTGTGCGAACTGCTGGCGTTTGCCGAAGGAAAAAAAGCGTAAAATCCATCCGATTTATCGATTTCGGCAGCCTGAACATCCAGTTCAGATTGTTTGATGCTAATGTTGTGTTCCCAAGCGTAATTTACACAGGCATCCAAAGTCCATTTTTGTTGTTGGGCGAATGCATCAGTTGCCGCCCAAAGAAAAAAACAAGTAATAATCAGGTGCTTTATTGTCATAAAAATACTGTCCTTAAAAAGTGCTGCAAAGGTATTATAGAAATTGCATTTTTTTTAATTTGTGTGTTAATTTTTTAATCGAACGCACTTGCCGTTTTACCAAATTTTTGGCAAATAATTTCTGCTTTTTTACTGTATTTTTGTACTCCAATTCAATTGCCTTATGACACGTTTCCCGTTAATCCTTTTTGCAGTAGCCTTTGCCGTTACTCTATCAAATTGCAGTTCGACTTCAAAAATAGAAGCGCTAAAGCCAGTTGCAGATAATGCCGCGCCTATATTATATGACGCAACTCCGTCCTACATCAACATGCCCATTAGCATTAAATTGCAGGATGTAGAAAATCAAATAAACAAATCACTCTCCGGATTAATCTATGAAGACAATACAATTGAGGACGACAACCTCGAAGTAAAAATCTGGAAACAAGCGCCCATTCAAATACAGAATGAAGCCGGAAATATAAAAACGGTTTTGCCCTTAAAAGCGCAAATCAAGTACCGCATTGGCACCTCAAAATTAGGAATCGATTTATATGACACTAGAGAATTCAATTTTAACGGCGTAATTACCTTAGTGAGCGACGTGCACATGGCCAATTGGAAACTCAACACCAAAACCGAATTCAGGTCGCTCGATTGGAACGAAAGTCCTTCGGTGAGCGTATTTGGCAAAGCAGTGCCCATCACCTACTTAATTAACCCAGCGGTAAAACTGTTTAAGGCCAAAATCGAAAAAACCATTGACAATGCCATCGCCACTGCAGTCGATTTTAAACCCAATGTGTTGGGCGCATTAGAAAAAATTACAACGCCCTTTGAAATGAATAAAACCTACCAAACCTGGCTCAACATTACTCCCCAAGAATTGTATGCTACCGATGCTTCCTTGCAAAAAGAAAACATCACCTTCGACTTGGGTTTTAAATGCCTGATGGAAACACGCATAGGGCAACAACCTGCATCTACTTTTGACAAAAACAAAATCACTTTAAAAACCGCCACAAAAATCCCCACTGTAGTTGCGGCCAATGTGGTAGCCGTTTCTACCTACGACAACGCCTCACGCATCATGACCCAAAATTTTAAAGGGCAAGAATTTGGGGCGGGTAAAAAGAAAGTAACCGTGCAAAACGTTGCGCTTTGGCACAAAGAAGGCAAATTAATTATCGCCCTAGATTTACTAGGAAGTGTAAACGGAACCATTTATTTAACCGGCGTTCCCAAATACAACCCAGAAGGAAAAGAAATTTACTTTGATGATCTCGATTATGTGATTGACACCAAAAGCCGGATTATGAAAACCGCAAGTTGGCTGGCCCAAGGCTATATTTTGAAAAAAATGCAAGAAAGTTGCCGCTACTCTATACAAGGAAATTTAGAAGAGGGCAAACAAAATTTGGTGAAATACCTAAAAAACTACAGCCCAATGCCGGGGGTATTTATTAACGGGAACCTCAACGGCTTGAATTTTCAAAAAATACAGCTCACCAACCAAGCCTTATTGGCTTTTGTGAAAATTACGGGAGATGTAAAGGTTACGGTAGACGGTATAAAATAATTATACCCGCTTATTTTTACGCATGCGGTAAATGATATACCCAATTACGCCTACTAATACATACGGAATTACCATGAGGTAGACGATGCCGTCGTTTAGGGCTTCGGCTTTGGTAGAATTGCCTTCGCCTTCGATTGCCGCTCTACACATCGCACACTGCGCATGTACATCTACAGAGCCCAGGAGTATTGCAACAAAAACAATTGCGAGCAGTATTGCCTTACGACGCATAATACGGAGAAATCATCCAATACACCAACACGCCTGTAACAGCGACATACAGCCATAAAGGAAAAGTGATTTTGGCTATTTTTTTGTGTTTGTCAAAACGAGCCGATAAAGCCCGAACATAGGTTATTAAGACCAATGGAATTATGGTGATCGACAAGGCAATATGGGAGATCAGCAATACAAAATAAAACAACCGAAGAAATCCATCGCCGCCGTATTTTGTCGATTCTGTGGTCATGTGATAGAGAACATACATTACCAAAAACAAAATTGACAACACAATAGAAGCGGTCATTAAGCGCTCATGTACTTGTCGATTTCCTTTTTTTATGGCCACCACAGCAGCAACGAGGAAAATGGCAGTCAATCCATTAATTCCGGCATAAATAGGCGGAAGAAAATGCATAGGTTCTACCGTATACCCCAAATCTGAGAGTTTAATGTTAAATAAAATGGCAACAACCACTGGAATTACAATGGATACGGTTACGATAAAAGGTCTTGATTTTTGTTCGATTGTTTTGGGTTCCATACTATTCTTGTAATAAAATTTCGATGTCTTTTTGAATGGCCTTTACTCCGTCTTTAGATAGGCCGTCGTAATATAAAATGGGGTTGCCGTATTGGTCTTTGCGGCAACGAATATTTCCTTTTTTATCAATGAGGGCAAATAAACCCGAATGCTCAAAGCCCGCTTTGATGTTTGGATTTTGTCCGGCATACAAATTAAATCCTTTGTTTGACAACTCAAATATATAGGTTTTATCTCCAGTTAGAAAATGCCAATTGGATGATTGTACCCCCAATAATTTGGCGTGGTCTAGCAACACTTTTGGCGTATCATTTTCTGGATTTATCGAAATAGAGGCTATGCCAAAATTGGGGTTGCCAAAAAATTTATTTTGAATGTCAATCATATTTCGATTCATGATGGGGCAAATAGAAGGACAAGTAGTAAAGAAAAACTCCAGCACATATACCTTTCCCTTATAGGCTGCATTGGTAATAGTTTGTTCGTGTTGATCGGTTAAAGAAAAAGCAGGTGCTGGACCAATTTTCACCAACTCGTTGCTCAAATTTCCGGTGCTAATTACATCCAAACCTGTTCCCTTTACAGTAGTACCATTGCTTACTGCATCAATAATTTTGGGCACTACAATTATTCCAAAGAGCAGCACGATAAATGAAATTCCGATATAGGATGATTTTTTTGACATGTTCCCTTCGATTAAATTTGTCGATCGGCATTATTGCGTTTCAAGGCCAAACGGTATTCGGCAAGGATCACCTTGACATCGTCAGTCATCTCGTTATAGACCTCTGAAGGAGAAAACGCATTGTAGCCTTCCTTGTATTCATCTCGGTCTTTTCGGCCACGTAGGTTTCTTTTTTTGTCTATGATGTACACATAATTGCTGCCGCAATCGGATTCGAGTTTGCCTTTTAATTTTAAGGTTAAAAAATAGGCTTTGATTTCATCTTTTGGCGCAAAAACAAACAGCCATTTGGATGTGTCCGACAAACTCTTCAATCCATCTACCAATACCTTTACATCGGCTTCTGAGCCAATGGGAGCAATGGTAACAAATTGAAAATCTTTAAAATCTTTGTCTTTGAGGTAAATCTTCTGATTTAAATTAAAGAAATTGCCTTTTCGTTTCAGCACCTCTGTACCCGCAAATCCTAAAATAGTGATTTTCTTATTGAGCGTGACTGGTTTCCCGTCCAAAGAATGCCATTGCGCAACATCGGGAACGTTTGGCGTAACTGTGGGTAAAAACATAAATTTATTTACGCCCGTTGCAAAAAACAAATAGGCTACAATAGGGAGAATAAAAAGGATAAAAAGAACAGCATTTTTCTTCATCTGAATTGCCGAATTAAGGTGTACAAAAATAAAAAAAGGCACGCCATTTAGCGTACCTTTTTTCTATTTATTTATAGAATTAAAAATTCCATTTGATGGTTGCGTTTTTAAACACTTCAAAAACATAATTGGCTTCAACCAATAGGATGAACAACAGGTAAAGAACCAAAAAGATTACAGGCGCAACCACTGCTGCTCGCAAACTGCTTTTTTCTCCTTCCATGTGCATAAAAGCCCAAACGATATAATAGGCTTTAAAAATGGTGAGTACAATGAATATCCAGTTTAAGATATTCATGCTTAAAAAATTATTCATGTGTAATACATCAGGCTTTACAATTCCTAAGAAAACCTCTACTGTGGTTACAACAGATAGAATTCCAAATACAAGCCAAATTCGTTTAGTATTAGATACGTGTTCGTGTGACATAATGATCAAATCAAAAAATTAAACTAAATAGAAGAATGTAAATACAAAGACCCAAACTAAATCTACAAAGTGCCAATACAATCCCACTTTTTCAACCATTTCGTAGCTTTTACGTTTTTCATAAGTCCCTAACAACACATTAAAGAAAATGATAATGTTAATGATAACTCCAGAAAACACGTGGAATCCGTGGAATCCGGTGATGAAGAAAAAGAAATCAGCAAATAATTTACTTCCGTATTCGTTTCTTGTCAGATTTGCCCCTTCGACTACTATGGCCGCATTGGCCAAACGCTCTTCTGAAGCGGCTCTGGTTAATATCGTTTTGTGTTTGTGTTTGCTTAACTGATGATCAACCGTCAAGTCTTTTTTAGCGAGGGCATCGTCTTTGTAAATGGTTTCGATGCGCACTAATACTTCGGGATGCGCTTTAAATCCGGCTTGTACTTCGGCTACCGAATAAGTAGGCAAAGTAGGCTCGTCCATGAACCAACGTCCGTTGCTGCGTTTCAATTGTTCGCGTTCGGTAGGCAATTTAACCGCGAAATCTTCTAGTTTGAGTCGTTTACCTGTATTGTCTACAAATTGCAACAAGCTTCCTCCTTTGGTTTCGATGGCTCCGTATTCTCCATGAATGAAGTTTTTCCACTCCCAGGCTTGAGAACCCACGAAAATTAATCCTCCAATAATAGTTAGAAACATATAAAAAGCAACTTTCTTTTTATTTAGATGATGTCCTGCGTCAACGGCCAATACCATGGTAACAGAGGAGAAAATTAAAATAAAAGTCATCAAGGCCACATAATACATTGGCGCTGAAACACCATGCATAAATGGGAAGTGGGTGAACACTTCGTCTGGCAAAGGCCAAGTTTCTATAAATTTAAATCGTGAAAAACCATATGCAGCAAGGAATCCAGAAAAGGTCAAAGCATCTGATACGATAAAAAACCACATCATTAATTTGCCATAACTTGCTCCTAAAGGCTCATTTCCGCCGCCCCAAGTTTTTTCTTCATTATTTGCAGTTGTAACTGTCGCTCCCATAAAAAGTAATTCGTTAAAAAGTTCCCAAATTTACGTTTTTTTCTTATTTAAAGAAATTTAAAAATAAAAACAAATAAACCCATAATAAATCAAGAAAGTGCCAGTACATCACACCTAGCTCAATTCCAAGGGTTTGTGTTGAATTGTATTTTTGTTTAAAATGATTATAAATTATAACTACCAGCGATACAATCCCGCCCAAAAGATGCAATAAATGGGTAAGGGTTACCACATACAAAAATGTAGTCGTAATAGAACTTGCGCTGCCGGTAAAATAGTAGCCCTGTGCAATGATTTGCTGGAAACCTATGAATTGAAAAACAAAAAATAAAATCCCCAAAACCAAGGTACTCCATAACATTTTGGTCGTGGCCGCGCGTTGGTCTTTTTGAATGTATTTTTTGGCAAGGTGCATCGTTACACTGCCCATTAAAATTAATACCGTACTTACATAAAATGCAGACGGCAACTGAAAATCTTTAAGCCAATCTGGCCTAGATTTACTTACTACAAATGCACTAGTCAAACCCGCAAACATCATGGTCATGCTCACCATGGCAAACAAGAGCAACAGTTTATACGAGCGCTCTGTGCGCGCTTTGTGCTCTTCCCAAGTCATTTTTTCTTGTTCCATTATCTTAAAAATTTATCTGCAATATAAAGTAACTGCAAAAGGGTTATGTACGAAACACTCACTAACATTAGGGTTCGGGCAGACTTTGCTGTTCGTTTTTTATACAACTGAATGGCAAAATACAACATCCAAATCCCCAACAAAAATACAACTACTGCGGTAATTGGCGTGATAAATAATTGACCGGTTAATCCTAAAGCCGGCAATAAAGAAGCAATGAGTAACCAAACCGTATACAAGATGGTTTGCAAGGCCGTTGAGGTGTCTTTTTTGCCCGATGGCAACATATAGAATCCCGCCTTTTCATAGTCTTCAAACAAAAACCAACCGATGGCCCAAAAGTGAGGAAATTGCCAAAAAAATTGAATCAAAAACAAGGTTCCTGCCTCGATCCCAAAACTTCCTGTGGCCGCTACCCAACCCAACATAAAAGGAATCGCGCCCGGAAAAGCGCCTACAAAAACAGAAAGCGGTGTACTAGTTTTTAAGGGTGTATAAACACTGGTGTACAAGAAAATGGATATCGCCCCAAACATGGCTGATTTTGGGTTGATCTTGTACAATAAAATAAGTCCAATTATGGTAAGCAAGCTGGCCACAAACAAGGCTTGATTGGCAGACATTCTTCCCGAAGCAACAGGCCTGTTTTTGGTGCGATCCATAAGTGCATCCAAGTCTTTTTCAATCACCTGATTAAAGGCATTTGACGCACCCACCATGCAATAGCCGCCAACAGCCAGCATAAGCAAACTAAGGACCGACAATTCTTGGTAACTGGGCACACCCAATAAATATCCCGCTAGTGAAGAAAACACTACGCTAATCGCTAAACCGGCCTTGGTTATTTCTTTGAAATCACCTGCCAATTGCTTGAGGGATAAAGGAGTTGTGTTGGGAATCATTCAGTGTTTAAAAGTGGCGCAAATATAGCAATTCCCAATGGGTATTTAAGGCCAAAAAGTTATATTTTTTCTAAGCAAATTGGGATTAATAATCAAAATACCAATTGAAAATATCCGAACGCAATCCGACGCTAAACCAAGTTGTATGTTCTTTGAAATGCAGGGGCGTATCAACCAACGGATTGAAGTTTCGGTAGATCAAACTGCCAAACAATTTTAAGTTAGTCGAAGGATTTACCACATAGCCTGCCTGAAAATCGGCGATGACTACCGTGGTCTTGTTTCCTTGACCAATCACCACACCCGTGTCTGCAGCACGTTGGTCGTCGTAATCGCGGTAAATATTACTGCCGTAGTTTAGGGTGTTGTCGGCCGTATTAAAATCTAATCCACGAATACCATAAGTAAGTTTTCCGTCGGCAAAAATTCGATTCTTGTAGTACCGGGCAATAAAAATACATTCTTTGAAATTTCCGCCCCATTGGTGACCCAAACTCTGATTGGTGTGGCCGTAATTGGTCAAGGGATCACTGTGGGCATAGACATAAGGACGAACATGATTGTATTCTACTTGCAACAACAAATGTTCAATATTGAAGGCATTAAAGTATTTGACACCCAACTGATACCCGTATTTGTTTTTCCAACTGTTTTGTCCGGCTTTGATGTCTGATAATGAAAATTCATCCAGCAAAAATTGGCCGTAAAAATTGAGCTGGTTGTTCCATTTGTACTTGCCCGTTAGTCCCATTAAGGCGTTTCCTGTTCGAGCCGAAGAAGCAAACTCGACAGAGCGATAAAAAATTACGGGATTAAAAAAACTCATGTCAAAGCCGCGCCCATTAGTGTTGGCCCAAATCACCGATTCAAAAAACCCGATGTTCAAGCGTTTCGAAGCATTCCAACTCAGGTAATGATTGGCCAAATATTTGGTCGCATACGTACGTTCTAACGTTACTTCAGGCCGAACATCCTTCAAAAACATATAGGTGTTGGTGTATTGAATCTTCCAAAATTTAGTATTCAATTTAAAAAACGGATACGGACTTACTCCATCGGTTGTAATCAAAGAACGGTACCCATCGCCCACAAAGTTTCGGCCATAGCCGCTCTGTAAAGTAAAAATGGAGGAAGGCGAATACGTAATTGTAGCTTCGGCCAACGGCATGTCGTAGGCATTGGTCTTAAATTGTTTGGCAATGCCAATGCCCGGAATCACCGCAGGATCACCCCCGGCGGGCGCAATCGATTCGGCATACCGATTGAAGTAATCGGCAAAACGGCCTTGGCTTTCAAAAATAGTGGTGCTAAAGCTAAGTTGCTTGCCCAAGCCACCCTGTACTTGAACGCCTCGGGTATTGATGAACGTAGCGTTGGAAATCTTTGCCGCGCTTTTTCCCAACTGAAAATCAACAATTGGATTCACGCTAAACCAATAATTTTCCCCCTGTATTGCCGCCAAATTTTCATTAAACAACTTGCGGCCCCACCACCCTTTCTTGGTGTAAAGGAGGTTTTTGTATTCGTTTTCTATACTAAAATAAGGAGATACCGTGCTGTAGGCGTATGGCTTGATAGCCGTATGATTGTTTGAACCCACCTGATTGAGTGCCGCATCAAAATGGGCATAAAAAGAGTGTGAAAAAGGAATAGATATCGCACTTTGAAACTCCGGATTACTGTACTTCGCATAGGTCACTTTTTCGTATTCCTGCAATTCGTTGTTGCGGTTTTGGTAAAAATTCTTGGCCGAAACACCGGCCATTTTTTGCGCCTCCGCAGCCAAATCGGCGCTGTTTTTTAGCGGAATTGAAAGTTTTAAGGTATACTTAGCAAAGGTGGGGCGTCCATTGTAAGTGGCCGGGCTTACCAAAGGGAATTGAGAAAAAACGGTTTGTGTAGCCATAGACAAATCGGCCGATGGGCTGTCTACATACAAAACTTTAAACTTGCCACTTTCATCAACCTCAAACAACACCGTTAGAGATGCCTTGAAGTTGGGCGCATTGGCCGAGACAGGAAGCGCAAAATGCTGGTAAATAAAATCCTGTACATAGTTCGTGAAACATTGCTCTTGCTGTGCTTCTGGCAATGTTGTGCAATTTTCTGCACGGGGGGCGAGTTGGCTATTTTGACTGATCAATTGCGCCTGAATAGACAAACTACAAAATAAGACAAGTAAAGCAAGTAATTTTATTTTCATATATCTACTAGATAAGGTACTTAATAAGCCGAATCGTGAGCTTGTCCGTGGGCAATCTGTTTGGCGGCCGAAGTGCCAATGCGCTTCACTCCAAGACGAACCATGTCTAAAGCCTCTTCGTAATTGCGTACACCACCAGCGGCTTTAACCGGCAACGGAAACCCATTTTCTAACATCAAAATAATAGCCTGTACTGTTGCGCCGTTGGGCTCGTTATGAGGAGTCACAAAAAATCCAGTGGATGATTTCACAAATACCTGTCCGTAACAATCTTCTTTAAAATTGGCGATGACTACATTTTTTATCAAGGTGGTGAGTTGAATAATTTGCTGCGGATTTAGTGCCGCTACTTCTATGATCCATTTAACGATTTTATGCTGGGCCAAACCATATTGGGTGCAAGCAAGAATTTCACTTTTTACCAACCCAATATCTCCCAATTTAAACGCGGCATAATTGCAAACAAAATCCAAATCATCGGCGCCGTTTTCTACAGCCAGTTGCGCTTCGGCTAATTTAACTTCAACCGGCGATTGCCCCAACGGAAAGTCGATGACAGTTCCAATCGTTACTTTTGATCTGGCCGCTGTAATCATTTGCTTGGCCAAGGTTACCCAGTTTGGACGAATCATGATGAGCTTAAATTCTTCGTCGATGGCTTCTTGAATGTTGGCTTTCACAACGGCAGCATTTTCGGCTTCCGTCAAATTTGCTTGCTCGGCTGTTTTAAGGTAAGTCGCGTCTAGGTACTGTTTGATATTCATGGTATAAAAATAAAAAATCCCACCGAAGTGGGACTATACTAGGGCAATTAAATCAACGCGTTTGTTTTGAAAAATATATCCCCATTTGGGTAGCGCTCAAAGCGGTTATGGCCCCCAGGGTATTAAAGAGTACGTCAAATACATCTGCTTTTCTTGTTGTGGTGAAAAAAGCTTGGCAAAATTCTAAGGCAATGCCCAAAAATAAAGAGCCAAAAAACACCCAAACCGTTGCTCTTTTTGAAGCCGTACCTTTTTTTAGAAAATACATCAACCACAAAAAAGCAAATACAAAATGCAAGGAAAAATGAACATATTTATCGGCTCCTTTTACAGAAACATGAGGAAAACTGGAACCATCCATTAGGCACAATATGACTATAAAAAGCGTCCACAGTTGCGCCGCCCAATAATAAATTGTTTTAGGCGCCAATAAGGTTTTTATAGTCATCACTTGAAAGTAATTCGTCGAATTCTGCCACATCAGAAACTTTTACTCTGATCATCCAACCGTCCCCATAAGGATCTGTATTTACAGTCTCTGGTGCTGATTCTAGGCCTTCGTTAAATTCGATGATTTCACCAGACATCGGCAAGAACAAATCAGACACTGTTTTTACGGCCTCAACGGTGCCAAAAACTTCGTCTTTCGCTAAGGTTTGATCTAATGTTTCTACTTCAACATAGACAATATCGCCCAATTCTTTTTGGGCAAAGGCAGTAATTCCTATGGTGGCGATTTCACCATCTAAAGAAACCCATTCGTGGTCTTTGGTGTATTTAAGCTGTGCTGGGATATTCATAATAAAAAAATTAAATTGTTTGGCAAATGTATTGTTTACTCTAGAGTATTGAAAATCTTTTGGGGTTAATTTCCGAAATTATACCGCAGGGTAAATCCGCCCCGAATATTGGTAATAGGAAAGGAGGTTGAGATAACGGGTTTCGAGAACGAATGATCGTAATAGAATATCGCGGTAAAGTTTTTACTGAAGGAATAATCGGCAGTTAATTTGGCCGACCAGATGTTTTGTCCGCCCGACAATTTGTTATTGTTGTAATCTAAATAACGCACGATGGTCTGGCTGTTTCGGTAGGATCCGTCAATTTTTATGTTGATGTCGCTCTTGATGACTCCCGTAGGATTATCGGCCAATTTTGACGAAATGATCACGTCCTTGATGCGGTAACCCAATCCCATCACGTACTCTACGCCTTTTACCTCGGTGAGTAAGTTGTTGTCAAAACTCAACGAAAGGGCCCGGTCTTTTTTCATTTCGGCCAAGATTTTGATCGAGTTTTTGAGCTCGAAATCTATCCGCATCAACGGGCTAAATTGCTCTACTAAATTTACATTCGAGATGAGCAACTTGTTGTACAAATTACCTCCGGCATCGACATTCAAACTGCCGTTGGGCAAATACCCCGTGGGCGCTTTGTCAAACTCAAAATTAGATCGGAACGAATTTAAGGTATAGGTAGCTTTGTAGCTGTTTTGTATCGAGAAGCGTTTAAAATTCTCTTTAAAGAAGGTATAGCGCATCAACCCACTGTACTTAATTGTCCAGTTGGGAATTGGAATGTTTCGGAAAGCATCCAGCGAAATTCCTTTGGCTTCTTCGCCTGCTGCCTTGCCTGTAAATCCGGTATAAGCCGCCAAAAACGAAGGCAATAAGACCGCCTGACTGTTTCTTCCGAAGCCCACCGGATAACCCACATTGGCCGCATAAATTGGATTGGTCAAATCGCTGTATGCCCCTTGTCCGTATACCGGAATAGGATTAACTCCATAGAAATTTTCGGCCAATCGATTGGCAATCGTGAGTCGGTTGTTGCGGAATTCCTCAAAGGCCGAAGAGTAGTTTTCGTTACTTGCTTTGAAGGCCGTTTTGAGCATCATGGTAGAAATAGAATAATTCCCGAAGGTGTAAGGCGATCGCGAATTGTATACCCCATCTCCTGTTACATCGTATTGCTCGGAGTAATTTTCGACATAGGTTCGATCGGCGGTTAAATCAATTTTAAAATCTGGAAACAAATCTACATTGGCCGTCATGTTTAATGTTCTTGACGTAATCTGGGTGAAATTCTGATTGAAGTTGGGGTACGTAGTTAACCAGCCGTTTTTGGCTGCTTCGTAACGCACATCATCTTGCGATCCGAAGATGAAACCCAAGGTAGGTTTTGAGGTGCCAAAGAATCCTAAGCCTGGCGTATACCCCGGCAACACGGTTCCTTTATTTTCGGTATAATTGGCCTGGATATTTCGCACTGAAGTCAATACACCTATAAGACCATTCATAAATACACTTCCTTCATTGGCTACCTGCGGTGCGGCATTGGCCACTTTTTGACCGGGTTTCGGCGCCGTGGTTGGGGCATTTTTAACCGGCGCTTTTCCTTTGTTTTTTGTCAAGCCAATGTACTTGTAAAAGGAATCCATATTAAAGGTCGTGTTCAATTTATTTGAGGATGCATTTTGAATGGTGTTTCCTAGGTTGTAGGCCGTTCCGTCTTCGGCCACAAATTGTGACAAGGCCAAGGAGGCACGTTGCCAGTTGTAATCTCCGGTATAGGAATACGTTGATTTAACGAAGCTCAAGGCCGGAATTTTATTGATTGGCAAATCGTAATTGATCACAAATTGTTGCGAATGCTGATTGGGCTCTCCAATGTTCCAATAGTCATCCCAAATGGTTACCGAATTGTCGGGCTCATTGAACTCGTTCAAATAGTTGCGCACAATGTTACTCGAGGTTGCGCTGTAATTAAACTTGAGTGACTTGGTCATGTTGTAATTGAAGCCGTATTGGTAATTGAACAAGAAATTTCGACGGTACAAGGGATCTAAAGGAATGCCTTCTACATCAACCTGACGGAATTGTTGTTTGTTAAATTGACGTAAAATAGTGCTGCTGAAACTGATTGTTGACGGCATATAATTGAAATTGAAGTCGCGCAACAATTTCCAGTAATCACTCTTTTTGAATAGCTTATTCTTTTTGAATGGCTCAACGGGCTTAGGCTGAATCGTAAACGAATAATCAGCAGTAGTGCTCACTTGCTGGTCTTTGTAGCTCTCAATTTCGTAATTGTGGCGGTTCACCTCGTTGTAGGAGTACGACAGCGTTAAATTTTCTGGATCGTAAATGTGCACCTTTTGTTTTTCTGAACGTTCTCGGCGCACCCCAATAAAGTTGATGCTCTGGCGCTTCGTGTAATCTATTGCGCGGTCTTTGATGTTGGCGCGCTCGTTGGCATTGGCTGTGATGTCCAACAACTGTTGCAAGCGTATATCTTGACTAAACGGATCGTATTGTGGCGTAATTGTTTCTTCGCCAATGGCATAATTAAACGGCAACGTAATGTTCCATTTTTTTGGCATTAATTTCCCCAAACTCAAATTGGTCACGATGTTGTATTGCTGCGTGTCGTCTCGACTGCGCTCATTTGGCCCTTGTTCTAGGGTTCCAAATCCTATGGTGCTCATTTTTCCGGTGGCCGAAACCGTGGCAAAATCGGCAATGTTACCGTCTACATTCACCACCGCAGCCATACCGCCTTTGTTGTCCATGTCGGCCAAACGCAATTCATTAAACCACACTTCCCCACTCACGTCTTTGGGTAGTAAGGTGCCGCCAGCCGGATCGGTGCCGCCTGTAGTGTTATTTTTTATTCCCACCATCAAGGTGCGCACCAAACCAAAATTTGGATTTCCGCGTACCCCAATTTTTAATTTTGCCGGACGAGAAGGATCCAATTGATTTTCCATTTGGTAGAAAATCTCATTGGGCCCTAAAGATGGATTTTGTCGGGATAGTATTTTAAGTTGGGTTAATAAATCCAACTGCAAATCAATGTTATTGGCTTCTGGCCAAACTAATTCGGGCGTATTAGAACCGGCAGCAGATACTTCTAGCGGAATTTCTATTTGGTAGAAGTTTTCGGTAAAATCGTTTCCAAAACGGATGAATCCTACCATTTCGTTGTTGGCTACCGGTGCCGGATCAGCTGGCAAGGCTTCAGCATGAATAAACATTTTCAATTTTTTAAATTGACGCATGTCTACGCTGATGTTCTTGAATACCGCTCTCGAATCAGTAGTTTCCAGACCTTTAACTCGTAATGCTAAAGACTGTTCATTTTGGCGAATAATCGAATTATTATTGTACAACTGCTCCCGCACTACACCCGGAGGAGACACGTATTTGATAGGAGAACGTTCTGAATTTTCTTGAATATTTACCGTTTCAATATCAAAATCGGTATTGTCTAAGGCATTGGTTGGATCGTCTTCGGCGTCTAACGATTTCAAATAACGACGCCATTCGCCACGAACTAAATCTAAGGCACCAAAACGCAGCGTAATTTCGTTTTCGAAATCGGTCATGTAAATACGCATGAATCGGATGGAACGAAAATCTGAAATAGGCCCCACTTTGTTTTCAAATTGAGAAACGGGAATCTTAAACTGAATCCAACGCGCCGGAGTAGTATCGCCTGCAGTTGCTCCCGGAGTTTGGGCTACCGTTTGCATCACATTGGTCACATAGGGAGAAGTCCCTACACTCATGTTGGGCTGCAGATCTATATGGTACTCGTAATAGGCATTAAACCCATCCATGGTGTTATCTCGGTTAATATCTTCTACATCGGGCAAAGTAGAATTTCCGCGGTTGTTGTCGGATACATTTACGGGGGAATTTCCCTGGGTTCCGTTGTAATTTTTATAGCGGTCTATGACTGATCCGGTTGCATTCAAATAGTATTGGTAATTATCGGCAGCGGGGTCAGCCTGATCGGCAAAATTGGTATAAATAGAAGCTTCGTCATTATCTGGCAAACCGTCTAATCCGATATCTTGCACTTGGCGGTTGCCTTCATTGGTGTCGAAAGCATACAACAAAGACTGAGAAACGGGCACTTTTCCCCAAGCTGTAGTATAAGGAGCCAAGGTGGAGCCCACCTCGGGCAAACCGTTTTCAAATTGCTTACGTCCGTCTTTTAAGATGTCTTCAGAAATAGAACCCAAATTGAAAAATACTTTTCCGGGATTGGCTAATTCTTGAGGCGTAAGTCCATTGCCCACGTAGGGATCCAACATCCAAAACTGGATGTATTCTACGTTGCCTTGCTCAAAATTGGTTGAATTTAAGGAACGGGTAATCCCACCAAAATTATCTTTAGGGTTGGGCAATTGATTGGTGCCCGCTGCCAATTGATTGTTGTTATATGGCCCTCTTTCTTTAGGGTAATAGGTCATGTCAAAGGTATTGACCACCTGGCTTTGCCCTACGGCAATATCGGTATTGGGGTATAATTCTTGGCTAAAAATACGGCGGGTTTTATTCAAGGAAATGTCATCAACCGAAATTCCTGAGGGGCGTTGGGTATAAAAAACAGGGTCAATGCTGTACCAGCTCAATTTGGCACGTTTTTCGCCATAAGGAAGTCCCGCTAAATTTTCGTTAAATTCTTTTAGTGTAGTTACCGGAGTAGAACTCAAGGTCCAAGAGGTTGGCGAGCGCAAATCGATATTCGACTGAGACCCTTCAAAGTCATCCACATAAATGGTGGCCTCGCCGCCAAAACGATCTCCTTGAGGAGCTTCGGGTTTTAGGAATGCCACTTCACCTCTAAAAGAGAAATTTGATGGCACATCGGTGTCGATGTTGGGCAACTTATTAATTAAACGGGTCAATAAAGGAACCTCTGTAGAGAAATTGGAATTCAATCCAAAAATGGTATTGTTTACTGATTCTTGGCCATAGGACGATTTGGTGGTCAACGGCTTTTCGGTCATTTTTAAGAACGTACCTCCGATCACAAATTTTTCAGAAAACTTGTGCTCTACGTTGAATCCCATGAAACGTCGTGTTTGTTGACCAAAGGTTGAATTGTTTTCTACCGACACGTTGATGGGCGTATTTGAGGCTTGCAAGGCCGGATCTAAAATTTGAACCCTACCGGCTTGGTAATTTACACTGTAATCTACTCCTTCTACCAAAATACGTCCGCCAGCAGTCACGACTACCGAGCCCTTAGGTACATTAAAGGCACCAATTGGAATCCCGTCGCCACCCGTTGATTTGAATTTACCTTTAAGTAAATATTTATTTTTGGCGCTTTCTTGAAGGGCGGTGGCCTGCGTTTGGTCGTACATGGTTTTGAACACATACTTGCGTTGGTTGTCGTTGTAATCTATCAAAGAGGTTGAATTGCCTTCGTAATTTTCGGTGTCGTTGAGTCGTAATTTATTGAAGATTAATTTTCCGAAAGGCTCCACAGCGGTAAAGATAATTCGGCCATTTTGCGGGTCAACGGTGAGTCCGGGCATGAAATCAAAGAATCCATCCCCGCCTACTTGAGGGTCATTGGTCGAATTCAATTTATCCAAATTGAAGACTTTCAATAAGGGCGTTTCGGACAAGCGATTTTCGGGCAAAGGATTCAACGGAAACGGAGTTCCATCAACAGGCTTAATGTAGTTTAATGGCGACGGATCAGCGTAGAGAATGTTGAATTTAAAATCGTCTTTTTGCAGCTGATAGGCACCCGGAATTTGGTAGATGTTTTTCATCATCAGGTTCCAAACGGGGGCATTCACATTGGTCAAGTTACTCTTTAACATTTTTAAGAGTAAGGTTTGACTAGTAATAGAAGGCTGGCCTGTATTGGAGTCGGTATTTCCTACTTGTGTGGCATCAATTCCGTCGTTTCCAAATTCTCCTACTTGGTATACTTGATCACCAATGGTGTATTGATAGGCTACTGCTAATACCTCATCATTGGCCAATTTTTGTTGCAAAGACAGGTAACCCAATTGCGGGTTGAATGTATATTCGTTGGCGTTTAATTTTCGGGCGTTTTCTAATTTGGCAAAATCCTGGGCTTCCACGCCAACCACACCCGTAAATCCTTGAACAGCGGTAGCAATGTCTCTAATTTGTGTGTTCAAATACCCTCCTCCCGCAGTAATTAAACTCGGATCGTATTTATTGTTTTTGTTGTCTACCGGAGAATTGGGGTCAACCAAGAAAAAGCCGGTGGTGTTGGGTGTAATAACTACATCGGTATCTGGAATATTCGGAATTTGGGATTCCCCTATATCCTGAAGCGCAATGATGTTACGCAAATTGTTGTTGGTGCCTGTAATCCTGTTTTGGCGGTTAGTAATCCAAACTTCCAAGCGCGTAATTTGGATCCGGCTATCAATAAAAGGATAGTTTTTTAGTGCCCCGTCGTATTTGTTTCTAAAGAATTGAGACAAGAAAAAGTGTCTGTCAGAATCGTAATCTAAGGCATACAACTCAAAATCTTGAATGGTTCCCCCTCCTTGTGCAGTCACCGATTTGGTTTGTGATTTTTGTTCAGAGAAAATACCCGTTACGCTGGTTTTACCAAATTGCAACAAGGCTTTCACCCCAAATAAACTCTGTGCTCCGCGTATCAAGGAGCTATTAAGCGGCATGCTCACATTTCCTACTTCAATTTTTTGCACGATATCATCCTCGGTCGGGGTGTATTCTAATTTAATGGAATTTTGAAATGCAAAGGTAGACTGAGTATCATAATTGGCCGTAACCTGCAAACGGGTTCCCACTTTTCCCATTAAACTCATGCTGATGCGTTGATTAAAATCAAAAGTGGTCGAGGTTCGGTTTCGAGGCGAAATGGCCGGATTGTCGAGTTTAGTGTACCGCAATCCCAAGTCAATTTCTACCGAACCGGTTGGTTTTACATCGATGGTATTGCTCCCAAAAATGGAGCTAAAAAATCCGGAGTTCACATAGTAACGGGGCAATAAATCGCGTTTGGCTTCTTCTGAACCCTCTTTTTTGCCGTCCATGGCGTCGGCTTTCTTCTTGAAATACTTGCGCATCGACTCCCGCAATACCAGTTGGTCGTATTCTTTTGGGGTAAGAATTATGGGGTAACTGATATTAAAGCCTTCAACCGAATTGGTATATATATAGCGATCGGTAACCGGGTCATAGGTATAGGCTTCTAGAATGGTGGGGGGATTGTTAAGCTTCAGTTTGCCCAAGCTGCTGCCTGTTTTTACGGAATCTTCTGGCTCCTCAACCACTTGCGCAACCGCAACAGCGCTACACAAAAAAACAAAAACCACAAGGATTTGCAGCAGTCGATGTTCCAGTATATGTAGGTGGGTTTTTCTCACAAATTACAAGTTTTTCAGGGCTAATTTTATCAAGGCTTCTACGCTGGCATCGGGCGATTCTTTCACCAAGCGATCCATTACTTTTTCGGCCATTTTTTTGTTAAACCCTAAAACTTCCAATGCAGATAACGCTTCGTCTTTGTTTGTATTGTTTAACGAGAAAGAAACTTCATCAATTTGGTAAATTTTGGCCACTTTATCTTTCAAATCCAAGATGGCGCGTTGGGCAGTTTTGCTTCCAATTCCTTTGATCGATTGTATCGTATTCAAATCGCCCACTGCCAAGGCTTGTATAATCTGCATGGGTTCTAGTGAAGACAACATGGTGCGGGCAATACTTGCGCCTATACCGGATACAGACAACAGCATTTTGAACAACTCCCGTTCTGATTTTTCGACAAACCCAAATAATGAATGCGCATCTTCTTTTACTTGAAGATAGGTATAGAGTTTGATAAAATCGGTTTGAGGCAATAAGGAATAGGTATGCAACGAAATATGAATGTGGTACCCTACGCCACCGCAATCAATGACTACTTCTGTGGGCGTTTTTTCGACTAATTTTCCTTGTATGTGTGCTATCATCTATGTTGTAATCGACCAAATATAGCAAAAAACCATGAGCAATATTTGGAATTAATTTATGTTTAAATTGGATTTACATCCCGAAGGCGTTTGCTTTTTTCTTGCGCATCTACAACAGCTACTGCCGCCATATTTACCATCTCTTCTACACTGGCACCCAACTGAAAAATATGTACCGGCTTGGCCATTCCCAACATGATTGGTCCAATCGAATCGACTTTATAAATTTCTTTCAATAATTTGTAGGTAATGTTGGCCGACTCCAAGTTTGGGAATACGAGTGTATTTACTTTGTGGTCGGCTAATTTAGAAAAAGGGAATTTCTCTTTGAGCATCTCGGCATTCAAGGCAAAATCGGCTTGGATTTCTCCGTCTACGATTAAATCTGGGTGCTCCTGATGCAAATAAGCAACTGCTTGCCGCACTTTAGAGGCACTGCTATCGGCTGACGAACCAAAATTTGAGAAGGAAACCATGGCAATAATCGGTTCCATCCCAAACATGCGCACCGTTTTGGCCGTCATCAACGCAATTTTAGCCAAGTCATCGGCCGAAGGATTTGGATTGATGGCCGTATCCGATAAAAACATCGGACCACGATTGGTCATCATCATATTGGTGGTGGCAATCAAAGAAATACCAGGCGCTTTGCCTATGAGTTGAATCATGGGTTTTACCACTACGGGATAACTTCTAGAATAGCCCGTTACCAAAGCATCGGCCTCGCCTTCATTGATCATCATCGCGGCAAAATAATTGCGTTCTCGCATCCACTTTTGGGCATCCAATAAGGAGATTCCACGGCGGCGTCTAGATTTCCAAAACATGTCGGCATAATGCAAACGGCGGGCATCTTCTTCTTTGGTTTTCGGATCATAAATGGGCACATCGGCATCAAACCCCAACTCGGCTTTGAGCTCCATGATGTGCTCTCGATTGCCCAATAAAATAGGATCGGCTATGCCTTCTTCGTAGACAATTTGCGCAGCTTTTAATACAGCCAACTGATCCGCTTCGGCAAAAACCAAGCGTTTCGGGTCGGTCTTTGCACGGTTGGTAAGCAAGCGCACCATTTTGTTGTCTGATCCTAAGCGCTCCAATAAATCTTCGACGTATTTGTCCCAATCATAAATGGGGTTTGTGGCTACTCCCGAATCCATTGCTGCTTTGGCAACAGCTGGAGCAACCATAGCAATCAATCGGGGATCGAAGGGTTTTGGGATAATATAATCGCGGCCAAACACCAATTTGGTTTCGCCATAAGCAATATTTACTTGTTCGGGCACCGATTCTTTGGCCAAGGCGGCCAAGGCTTTTACAGCGGCCATTTTCATGGCTTCGTTAATTTTGGTTGCCCGCACATCGAGCGCCCCTCTAAAAATATAAGGGAATCCCAAGACATTATTTACCTGATTTGGATGATCGGAACGACCCGTAGCCATAATGATGTCTTTTCGGGTGGCGATTGCCAAATCATAATCAATTTCTGGAACTGGATTGGCCATCGCAAAAACTATAGGGTCTTTGGCCATGCCCAATAGCATTTCGGGGGTCAGAATATTTCCCGCCGACAAACCCAAGAACACATCTGCGCCTTTTAAAGCAGCTCCTAATGAAGTGCCTTTTATATCTTTAGAATACCGGCGCTGCAAATCAGACAAGTCGGTTCGGTCATTTGACAATAAGCCGTCTTTGTCAAACATGATGATGTGCGCCGGATTGACGCCCAACAACACATACAAATTGGCGCAAGCTAAGGCGGCTGAACCCGCTCCCGACACTACAATTTTTACTTCTTCTATTTTCTTTTCGGCTAATTCTAAGGCGTTCAATAAGGCCGCTGAAGATATAATGGCCGTACCGTGCTGGTCGTCGTGCATTACCGGTATATCCAATTCGGCAACCAAACGCTGTTCGATTTCAAACGATTCTGGCGCTTTGATGTCTTCTAAATTAATTCCGCCAAAAGTGGGAGAAATGTTCTTCACCGTAGCAATAAAGGCGTCGATGTCTTTGGTGTCTATCTCAATATCAAACACATCGATGTCGGCAAATATCTTAAACAACAAGGCCTTGCCTTCCATTACCGGCTTTGACGCTTCGGGGCCAATATCGCCCAATCCCAAAACAGCAGTGCCGTTTGTTATTACGGCTACTAGATTTCCTTTGGCCGTGTATTTATATACATTTTTGACGTCTTTGGCAATTTCCAAGCAAGGCTCTGCAACACCGGGAGAATAAGCCAACGACAAATCGCGTTGGGTGGCATATTTTTTGGTAGGAACCACTTGAATTTTACCTGGAGTGGGTTTGGCGTGGTATAAAAGCGCTTCTCTTCGTTTACTTGTACTCATGGGTTTCCGGATTTTATTCCAACTTACAAAGGTAGCAGTATCATTGAAAAATGGAAGTAATTCAGCATTTCTTTTTGGTAAAAAAACCGACTTGAAAACCGAGCAGCATTAGGCTAATTCGTCTTGTACACCAACGACTGAATGGCGCGAGCTGGAATGCTTACTGTTGCCGCCTGATTGTTGAGGTATAAATTATACGAAACCGCCTCATCGCTTGTGTTCATTACCACTGTAACAATACTCTTATCGGGATTTTGAAACGAGGTGGTGAGCAATTGACTTCTGCTGGCCACGCTGCTGATGCGCTTGGCATTGAGTTGAATAAATTTGGAAAAATGGCCAATGTAATAATAGGATGGGGTGTAAATTAACTCGTCTGTTTTGGTATTGGCGTGCACGGGTGCAAAACAAAAATTGCCCACATGATTGGGTCCGCCTTGCTCATCAAGTAAGATATTCCAATCGGTCCAAGCTACAGTGCCGTTGTTAAAATCGTGAATCATAGACGTGCCGTATTTTTCTCCGTTGTTCCAAAACTGGTATTTTTCTGCGTTAAACGCTTCGGCACAACCCTCGGTAAATAGTATATTTTTGGTGGGATAGGCCTCGTGTACTTTTTTGACGTTCTCATACATTTGTTGGCCACCCGACCAGTTTTCATACCAGTGAAACCCTATTCCCCAAGCATATTTTGAAGCGACTGGGTCATCAAAAATAGCAGCTGCGCGTTGAAACATCAAGTCGCGGTTGTGATCCCACACAATAATTTTCTTAGCTCCCAAACCTAATTTTTTTAGCGTAGGCCCCAAGTTATTTTTCAAGAAGTCTCGTTCTTGTTCGGCCGAATAAATACAGGATTCCCAACGTTGTTTGGCCATGGGTTCGTTTTGTACCGATATTCCCCAAATTGGAATGCCTTCTTTTTCATAGGCCTGGATAAATTTTACGAAGTAATTGGCCCAAGCTTGATAAAATTCGGGTTTTAAAGAACCGCCTTGCAACATGTCTTCGTTTGTTTTCATAAAGGCGGGTGGACTCCAGGGCGAAGCATATACAGTTAATTTACCCGCCGTTTGCATGGCTTTTTTGATCAACGGAATGCGAAATTTTTTATCGTGTGCGATAGAAAAAGTGTTTAACTCTGAGTCGCCTTCGGCTACATACGTATAACTGCCGCTCGAAAAATCACAACTGTGCATGTTGGTTCTGGCCAAACTATAGCCGATACCTTTGGATTTTGAGTAATAGGAATCTAAAAATTCTTGTTGTTTTGCTGGCGATAACAAGGCAAATACTTCGGCACTGGCATCGGTTATAGCTCCGCCTATTCCCATAAAAGTTTGAAACTTTTTGGCAGGATCCACAAAAACACAAATTTGGGTTTCGAAGGGCTGGCCCGCTGGAGCAAACAAGGCAGTTGCAGAAGCAGACAATCGTTCATTGGTCTCTTTTGCGGTAGTGTAAACCTGAACGCTTGAGTAGGTTATTTGCTTTTGACTCCAAGCAAAATGGACGCAAACTAGTAGCAGAATAACATGTAATTTTTTCACGGCAACGCGGTATTTGTTAGCCAACGAATTTAGTGAAATAATATCCTATAAGCAGATTCAAATCTTAGAAATGAATTCGAAAGAAAAAGGCATAAAAATACCAGCCAGAATTGTTGAACATAAAAACAATCCTATATGCCAAAGCAGTAAGCGATGATTAAGTTTGTTTCAAAAAATCGATATTTCGTTTGATTCCTTCCCACTTGGTTCTTTTAAGGGGTGAATTTTTGGCGAGAATCCCAAACGTTTCTTCGGTAATTTCTTCCCAATCTTGCTTAGTCAATGCCAATAAATCGGGCGTAGGATTGAATTCTGGAACGGCATGGGGTTTCGCAAAACGGTTCCAAGGACACACATCTTGGCAAATGTCACACCCAAAAATCCAATCGTTCCATTGCCCTTGCATAGAGGTGGGGATTTCCTTTTTAAGTTCAATCGTAAAATAGGAGATGCACTTGCTGCCATCGACCACGTAGGGCGCTACAATAGCTTGTGTAGGACAAGCATCAATGCAAGCGGTGCAAGTGCCACAATGATCGGTCGTGGGCAAATCATAGTCTAATTCTAAATCGACAATCAACTCGGCAATAAAATAGAAAGAACCCACTTGTTGGGAAATCAGGTTGCTGTTTTTGCCTATCCAACCCAACCCGCTTTTGGCTGCCCAAGCCTTGTCTAAAACTGGTGCCGAATCGACAAAGGCTCGGCCGTTTACCTCGCCGATTTCGTTTTGAATAAAGTACAACAACTCCCGTAATTTATCCTTGATTACCGTATGATAATCTTCTCCATAGGCATACTTAGAAATTTTATAGGAATCTTCAACTTGGGAAGTTTCTGGGTAATAATTGAGCAGTAAAGAGATAACACTTTTGGCTCCGTCAACCAACAAATTTGGGTTTAAGCGTTTGTCAAAATGATTGGCCATATAGGCCATTTCTCCCTGGTAATTCTGGTTTAACCAACGTTCCAACCGAGGCGCCTCTTGTTCTAAAAAACCCGATTTAGCTATGCCACAGGATAAAAACCCAAGGCGTTTGGCTTCGGATTTGATTAGGTGAGTGTGCTTGGTTTTAGTCATAGAGGGAAGTGGGAAGTGGGAAGTTGGAAGTATAGAGCTTGAAGCTGTTTATTTTACTTTTAATCTAAAGGCCAATGTCATATTTAGTAAATCAAAAGAATCCTTATAGAGTTTATCAAAATGATCATTATCTATATAATTTCTTCTTTTAGCTTTATGTAAACAGGTTACAACTTCAGCAATTGAACGTATTGAATACCCTAAAAACCGTTTGAATTCAGCAGATGACTGTTCGATAGAACCCTCTGAAATATTTAAAGCAATTGAATCTGATGCTCGTAATAATTGTGATGATAAATTATAGCGTTCATGTTTTGGAAAACTTTGTGATACCTTAAAAATTTCTTCACCAAAATCCATTGCTTTTTGCCAAATAAGTAATTTTTCAAATTTAAAGCTCATAGTACTTTTGAACAAAATTAGACTGAAACTTCCTGCTTCCAGCTTCCAGCTTCAAACTCTTTAAAACAATCCCCCTTGCACTGCCGGTCGGCTAATACCTAGATGGCGATAGGCTTTCTCGGTAACTTCACGGCCACGGGGTGTGCGCATAATGAATCCTTCTTGAATTAAAAAGGGTTCATATACTTCCTCGATAGTTTCGCTGCTTTCTGATACGGCCGTAGCCAAAGTTGACAAGCCTACAGGGCCGCCTTTGAATTTATCAATAATGGTGTGCAGTATTTTATTGTCCATTTCGTCGAGGCCGTGCAAATCGACATGCAGCGCTTCTAAGGCGTATTTGGCAATTTGAATATCAATGGTGCCGTTGCCTTTAATTTGCGCAAAATCACGCACCCTTCTCAATAAGGCATTAGCGATACGCGGTGTTCCTCTACTTCGTCCGGCAATTTCGATTGCTGCCTCCATAGAAATAGGCATTTTTAATATGGTTGAGCTTCGTTGTACAATCGTGGTGAGCAACTCGGTATTGTAATATTGCAATCGACTCTGAATGCCAAAACGAGCTCGCATCGGGGCAGTTAGCAAACCAGATCGCGTGGTAGCCCCGACCAGCGTAAAAGGATTTAAATTGATTTGAACCGAACGCGCATTGGGGCCCGATTCGATCATGATGTCGATCTTGAAGTCTTCCATTGCCGAATACAAATATTCTTCAACAATAGGGCTCAACCGATGAATTTCATCTATAAACAAGACATCGCGTTCTTCTAAATTGGTGAGTAAACCCGCCAAATCGCCCGGTTTGTCTAATACTGGCCCAGAAGTAATTTTAATGCCCACACCCAATTCGTTGGCTAATATATTGGCTAAGGTGGTTTTACCTAAGCCTGGAGGGCCGTGAAATAACGTATGATCTAACGCTTCATTGCGCTGATTGGCCGCCGCCACAAAAACCTTGAGGTTGTCTAATATTTGTTCCTGACCCGAAAAATCATCAAACGATAAGGGACGAAGTTTTTTTTCAAGATCTAACTCTTCGGGATTGAAATTAGAATTGGTCGGATTTAAATGCTCGTTCATGAAACAAATATAGGGAAATGTGGGGTTGAAATAAAAAAGCCTTTCGGTTAGAAAAGGCTTAATTTATATTAGTGATGTAATTCTTCTTCACCGGGTTTCATGGGGACGTTTTGCGGAACAAAATCATCATCATGCCCTGGTTTGCTGTAATCATATGGCCAACGGTGTACATGAGGAATTTCTCCTGGCCAGTTTCCGTGCATGTGCTCTATGGGAGCCGTCCACTCTAGTGTATTTGATTTCCAAGGATTTTGGATTGTTTTCTCTCCATAAAATATACTGCTGAAGAAATTATATAAGAAAACCAATTGGAACACCCCGCCTACTAAAGCAAAAGCAGTAATCAAGACATTTACGTTTTGTAAATCATCAAATAGAGGGAAATTGGTATTGGTATAGTATCTTCTTGGTAATCCTGCTAATCCGATGAAGTGCATAGGAAAGAAAACTCCATAAGCACAAACGGCTGTTACCCAAAAGTGAATGTATCCTAAATTTTTATTTAACATTCTACCAAACATTTTAGGGAACCAGTGATAGATTCCAGCAAACATTCCGTAAAGTGCTGAAATACCCATAACCAAGTGAAAGTGAGCAACAACAAAATAGGTGTCATGCACATTGATGTCCAATGTACTATCTCCTAAAATTATTCCTGTTAATCCTCCTGTAATAAACGTAGAAACCAAACCAATAGAGAACAACATCGCAGGATTCAATTGTAAATTTCCTTTCCATAAGGTCGTGATGTAGTTGAACGCTTTTACGGCAGATGGAATAGCGATTAAAAGGGTGGTAAACGTAAATACAGATCCTAAGAAAGGATTCATTCCCGATATAAACATATGGTGGCCCCAAACAATCGTGGATAAAAAGGCGATCGCCAAGATAGACATAATCATTGCTCTATAGCCAAAAATGGGTTTGCGGGAATTGGTAGCGAGTACTTCAGAGGTAATTCCCAAAGCAGGAAGTAACACAATGTACACTTCAGGGTGTCCTAAAAACCAAAACAAGTGCTCAAACAAAACTGGCGATCCGCCTTGGTAGTGCAACACTTCTCCTGCGATATAAATATCTGACAAGAAGAAAGAGGTGCCGAAGCTTCTGTCCATGATTAATAATAAAGCGGCCGAAAGTAAAACCGGAAAGGAGATTACCCCAATTATAGCTGTTACAAAGAAAGCCCATATCGTAAGTGGTAAACGGGTCATTGACATTCCTTTGGTACGTAAATTAATAACCGTTACAATATAATTTAAAGACCCCAATAACGAAGAAGCAATAAATATAGCCATAGAAACCAACCACAAAGTCATTCCGGCGCCCGAACCCCCAATAGCTTGGGGTAATGCACTTAAAGGAGGGTACACCGTCCAACCGGCAGAAGCTGGCCCTGATTCTACAAAAAGAGAAATGACCATGATAACACTCGACAAGAAGAATAACCAATAGGAAACCATGTTCAGAAATCCGGAGGCCATATCTCGAGCGCCAATTTGCAAGGGGATTAACAAGTTACTAAAGGTGCCACTCAATGCGGCTGTGAGTACAAAGAACACCATGATTGTACCGTGAATAGTCACTAAAGACAAATAAATATCATTGGACATTACCCCATTTGGCGCAAATTTATCTCCCAATAAGATATTGAATATTTTGAATGATTCTTCTGGCCAAGCCAATTGCATTCTAAATAACATTGACATTCCTACACCAATAACACCCATCACGATACCGGTAAGTAAGTACTGTTTGGAGATCATTTTGTGGTCTATACTAAAAATGTATTTGGTTACAAAAGTATCTTTGTGGTGGTGTTCGTGATCGTGTGAGGCATCGTGACCGTGATCGTGAGCTACTGCTGACATAGTATTTAGTTTCTTAAATTATTTTTATATTATTTTACAACTGCAGCGACAGGAGCCATGTTTACTGCCATGCTGTCAACTGGAGCGGCACCATCTTTTGCTGGAGCCGGAGCAGCAGCTGTTTGCAATTCTTCTTTGAATGTTTTTTGTGTGGCCAACCACTTTTTGTAGTCTTCTGGCGTATCGACTACAATCTTCATTTGCATGTTGTAGTGAGAAGCGCCACAAATTTTGTTACACAGCAATAAATAATCAAAGGTGTAAGGATCTAATGCGGCTTCACCGTTTGCTACTAATTGCATACTTTTCTTCGCTCGGATCGCATTGATATTGGCCACTTTTTCTTGCATGAACTGCATATCTCTCATCTGCTGAGTAGTATAAATTGGCGTAAATGCAAATTGAGTTACCATGCCCGGCACACAATTCATTTGTGCTCTAAAATGAGGCATAAAAGCAGAGTGCAAAACGTCTTGAGAACGCATTTTGAATATTATTTTTTTTCCGAGAGGCAGGTGTAATTCAGATACTACCTTATCGTCTTGCGCATTTGGATCTGCAGGATCAACACCCAATACATTTACTCCTTCAATGTAGCGAACATTTGCTTTTCCTAAGACATTGTCTTCACCCGAATAGCGTGCAGTCCATTTAAACTGTTGTGCATACAATTCAATTTCTATACAATCTTCATCTTTGTCTACAAACATAATGTTAGTCCACGCGTATAAACCATATAAAATTAAAACAGCCAAAACAATAGCGGGTATAATACTCCAAATAAACTCTAACTTATTACTGTCTGAAAAATACAAGGCTTTATTTCCTTCTTTACCGCGGTATTTGAATGCGAAATAATACAGTAACGCTTGCGTAATGGTTTGAACAATAAAGATTAAAACCCAGGTGATGTTCATCAAATTATCAATCGTTGCGCCATGGGCAGACGAAGGAGTATGCAACACTAATCCACCCCATTTTATCAACCCATATATGGTGAAAATATAAATGAAAGCCAGAAAGGCAAACATGATGTAGCCTTGCACATTATTATCATTATCACTTGCAACTTGAGATTCTTTTTTAACACCAACTTGGGTTAAATCAAAAATCTTCGTCAATTGCCATAGAGCAACAGCTAATAAAATTAAAACTATAATTACCAACAAACTTGTCATCTGTTTTTACTTTAAATATTAATAATGAAAATGTTTACTTTCTTCGATGAAAGGATTTCTTTTGGGGAACAATGGTGCTTTGGTTAAGGCCGTAAATACAACATAAATAAACAAGCCTAGGAAGAAGCACAAGGCCCCTAATTCTGGAATTCCAATAAACCATTGATCTCCAACTGTTGCAGGCATAATCATATTAAAGAAATCAACATAGTGACCAAATAATATTACTGTTCCAGCCATCACTAATACCCAAGTAATGCGTTTGAAATCTGTATTAATTAAGATTAATATAGGGAATACAAAATTCATGACAACAGCGCCAAAGAAGGGTAAGTTGTACATCTCAATACGGGTTACAAAATAGGTAACCTCTTCTGGAATATTAGCATACCAGATGAGCATGAATTGAGAAAACCACAAATAGGTCCAAAATACACTGATACCAAACATGAATTTAGCCAAATCGTGAATATGACTAGTATTGACATGCTCTAAATATCCTTTGCCTTTTAAGTACAAGGTAACCATACAAATCGTAGTGATTCCACTTACAAAGAAACTGGCAAAAACATACCATCCAAATAGGGTGCTGAACCAATGTGGATCAAATGACATGATCCAATCCCAAGACATGATAGATTCTGATACAATAAAAAACACCAAAAACATCGCCGAGATATTGAAGTTCTTTTTGTAGAAACTATTATCTGTTGATTCGTCTTGAGCCAAACAATTTTTTCTTGAAAAATAACGATACAAATTCCATCCACCTAAGAAAATAGCCGCTCTAACAATCCAAAATGGGAAATTCAAGTACCCCGATTTATTTTGAATTAATTTGTCGTGTGCTACAACTTCAGGATCTAACCATATAAAAATGTGATTGAAATGCAATCCGCACAAAAGCAATAAGCAAAAGAAAAGTACAGAACCCCAAGGCAAATAGGCGGTAATACCTTGCATTACTCTAAAAAGAACTGGAGACCAACCGGCTTGAGCCACTTGCTGTATTCCGTAAAAAACTAGAACTCCTAATGAGATTAACATAAAAAATATACAGGCCACATACAAGGCCGACCAGGGTTTGTTTTGCAATTGGTGCAAAACGTGGTTTAAATGTTCTTGGTGCTCGGCATGTGCATCTTCTTCTGAGGCAGCAGTGGCGTGGGTGTCGGCAACAACAGGAGCAATAACTGCAGTTTGAGTAGAATCTACCCGAGTAGAATCGTTAACTGCTTGTAGACTATCTTTTTTAATGTCGGTCGTCGCTACTGCTTCTGCAGCCGGGTGTTCTTCTGTTGCAACTGGAGCAGCAGCTTCATGGTGCCCATGTTCTTCTGCAGCAAGTATTTTTTCAACTTCTTCAATATTTTTTGGAGCGGTTAAAAAACCATAGCCTAACCCAAGAATACCAAGTACCATAAGGATTAGAGAAAAAGTTTTTAGTTTACTGGAAAATGTATACATATCTATTCAGATCAGTTGGTTCAATAATTATAATTCACTCTGTAATTTTAGCACATAGCCCGCTACAAGCCATCTTTCATGCGCACTCAATTGATTCGCATACGATCCCATCGAATTTAAACCATAGGTTTGTACATGAAAAATACTTCCTGCAGTGATCGTAGGTCTGTCTTTGTAATTTGGCACACCAAGAAACTTTCCTTGGGTAACCAATTTACCTTTTCCGTCTCCAGCATTTCCGTGGCAGATTGCACAATAAATCTCAAATAATGCTTTGGCTTTTTCCATATCAACCGCAGAGGAATCTAGAGGAGATTTTAAATTGGCCTTGGCTAAATCATAGCCCGCTGTCGTGTTTGGATAGGCATACACTTCAGACCCTCTGTTGATGGTGCCTTCTACAGGCAATTGCCCTTCTTTCCCGTTTTTGAATGCGTTTGATTCTCCGTAAGTTTCATAACTTACTGGCTCATACATGTTTGGCATGTATTGGTAATTTGGTTTCGAATTGTCGTGACAGGACGAAACTAAAACAGCGAAACACACTAAAAGGGTTATTTTATATACGCTTTTCATAGTACTAATTAATGCTTTTCTATTACTTTAACTTCTACTGCTCCGGTTCCTTGGAAAAAACTCACCAATTCGGCTTCGTTATCGTGTATTGCTACTTCCATCAAAAAGTGATCATCCGTTGTTCTCACATCTGGATTTTCAGCTTGTTTAAATGGCCATAATCTGCTTCTCATATAAAAGGTGATCACCATTAAGTGAGCGGCAAAAAACACGGTCATTTCAAACATAACAGGAACGAAAGCTGGCATATTTTGAATATAGGCAAAGCTTGGTTTACCTCCAATATCCTGCGGCCAATCCTGTATCATAATGAAGTTCATCATCCAAACTGAAACAGACAAACCGATACATCCATAAATGAATGAACAAATCGCTAATCGCGTGGGGGAAATACCCATTGCTTTATCCAATCCGTGAACAGGAAATGGCGTGAATACTTCTTCGATATGATGATGTGCAGCACGGGTTTTCTTTACCGCGTCCATCAATACATCATCGTCATTATAAAGGGCGTAAATTACTTTATTACTCATGATGTGAATCTTTATTTGCTTCTCTATTTTTTTTATAATATTCTCCAGAAGTTTTCAAAATTGTTTTAACCTCAGCTTGAGCAATCACAGGGAATGTACGAGCATATAATAAGAACAAAACAAAGAAGAAACCAATTGTACCAATGAATATTCCAATATCAACAAATGTTGGGGAGAACATCGTCCAAGATGACGGTAAGTAATCGCGGTGCAACGAAGTTACAATGATTACAAATCGCTCAAACCACATTCCGATGTTTACTACAATAGAAATGATAAAGGAGAACATGATGCTGGTACGTAATTTTTTGAACCACATGAATTGAGGTGAAAACACATTACAAGTCATCATTGACCAATACGCCCACCAGTAGGGTCCGGTTGCTCTATTTAAGAACGCGTATTGCTCATATTCTACACCAGAATACCAGGCTACAAATAGCTCGGTAATATAAGCTACACCCACAATAGATCCCGTAATCATAATTACGATGTTCATCAATTCGATGTGTTGTACGGTGATATAGGCTTCTAAATTGGATACTTTTCGCATGATGATCAGCAAGGTATTTACCATGGCAAATCCGGAGAATACTGCTCCAGCAACAAAGTAGGGAGGGAAAATCGTAGTGTGCCAACCAGGAATCACCGAGGTAGCAAAGTCAAAGGATACAATGGTGTGTACCGAAAGTACCAAAGGAGTTGCTAATCCGGCAAGTACCAATGAAACCTCTTCAAAACGTTGCCAGTCTTTTACTCTTCCGCTCCAACCAAAACTTAAGATGGTGTAAATTCTTTTGGTAAAAGGGGTAATCGCACGGTCGCGTAACATGGCGAAGTCAGGTAATAAACCCGTCCACCAGAATACAAGAGATACCGATAAATAGGTAGAAATCGCAAATACGTCCCACAACAAAGGCGAGTTAAAATTCACCCACAAAGATCCAAACTGATTTGGAATAGGTAAAACCCAATACGCCAACCAAGGGCGCCCCATGTGAATAATTGGGAATAACCCTGCTTGAATTACCGAGAAAATAGTCATCGCTTCAGCAGAACGGTTAATCGCCATTCTCCATCGTTGACGGAATAATAATAATACAGCAGAAATTAATGTTCCTGCGTGACCAATACCCACCCACCAAACGAAATTCGTGATGTCCCAGGCCCAGCCCACTGTTTTATTTAATCCCCATGTTCCAATACCGGTTGAAACGGTGTAGATGATGCAGCTTACTCCCCAAAGGAATGCGGCTAAGGCAATTGAAAATACTATCCACCATTGTTTATTTGCTTTACCTTCTACAGGGGCGGCAACATCAACTGTTACATCGTGATATGATTTATCACCAATAACTAAAGGTTTTCTAATGGGTGCTTCGTAGTGAGACGACATAATCCTTTATCTTGTTTATTAATTAATTTACGTATTTCTAACTTTAACATGGTAGATCACATTTGGTTTTGTTCCCACATGTTCTAATAAATGATACATTCTGTCATCGGCTGCCAATGCAGAAATTTTACTTTCTTTATCATTAACATCTCCAAAAACCATAGCTCCAGAAGAACAGGCTTTCGAACAAGCCGTTTGGAATTCGCCATCTTGAATGACTCTTCCTTCATTTTTAGCTTTCAAAATGGTGGCCTGTGTCAATTGAATACACATTGAACATTTTTCCATCACCCCACGCGAACGAACATTTACATCTGGATTGATTACCATACGTCCTAAATCATCGTTCATATGGAAATCAAATTCGCTGTTTTGACTGTATAAGAACCAGTTGAAACGACGTACTTTATACGGACAGTTGTTGGCGCAATAACGCGTACCTACACAACGGTTATACGCCATGTGATTTTGACCTTGACGGCTATGAGAAGTCGCAGCAACAGGACAAACAGTTTCACAAGGAGCGTGGTTACAGTGCTGACACATTACTGGTTGAAAAGCTACTTGCGGATTGTCTGCTGGTTTTTCCATTTGACCAAATCCGCCCAAAGATCCTTTGTCTCCAAATAGCCCTTTGAAGCCTTCTTTTTTCTCATCGTCTTGTGCAAAGGTATCTTCTGAAGAATAATAGCGGTCAATACGCAACCAGTGCATATCACGGCTTCTGCGTACTTCTGCTTTACCTACTACAGGCACGTTGTTTTCTGCATGACAAGCAATTACACATGCCCCACAACCTGTACAAGCATTTAAGTCGATGGATAAGTTAAAGTGATGCCCAACTGATCGGTCGAATGATTCCCACAAATCAACTTTGGTAGCCTCAACTTCTTTATGATCTAAAGACACCATCGGAACTTCATTCCATTCTTTAGCGTCTTTGGTATTGAATATTTCGAGGGTAGTTTCTTTGATGATATCCCCTCTACCCATTAATGTTTTTTGAGATTGAACACAGGCAAATTCGTGTTCGCCATCGGCTTTTGCAATAGCTACTGATTGCACGTTATTGAAGCTTTGGTACAAGGCGTAGGCATTAACCCCTACTTGCATTTCTTCTTTTAACGCTGCTTTTTTACCGTAGCCTAAAGCCAAACCAACTGTGCCTGGAGCTTGACCGGGTTGAACAATTACAGGAACATTCGTTATTGCTGCTCCATTTACAGTGATGTTCACATAACTTCCGTTAAGTCCACCGTTGGCCACATTGTTATTTTGTAATCCTAATTTATCGGCATCAACTCGAGAAACACTAAGGTAATTGTCCCAAGAAACACGAGTAATCGGATCAGGTAATTCTTGCAACCAAGGGTTATTCGCTTGTTGCCCATCACCCAAACCAGTTTTCGTATACAATACTAATTCGTAGCCTTTCACAGCTTCTGCGCCTGCTACAGCAGCAGCAGCAGCGGCCGAATAATTAACTGCACCACCAGACAAACCGGCAGCAGCGCCTACATAAACGCCATCATGCAACACGGTATTCCAAGAAGATCCTGCAATAATTCCGGCAGACGAAGCCTGTAGATAATTATAATATGAAGCTGTATTTCCTAGCAATGACAACAAACAATCTTGAAATTGTTTAGTATCAAAAAGTGGACGAATAGTAGGTTGTTGTAAAGAATAGGTTCCTTTGGTTAACATAAAATCATTCCATGATTCTAAGTAGTGAGGAACTGGCGCAGCAATCGTTGTTACAGAAGCCGTTTCATCTTCTTTCAAGGTGAATGCTACTGAAGTTGTTACTTTTTTCAATCCTGCTTCAAAACCTAAAGCAGCAGGCATCGTATAAACGGGATTAACTCCGCTCATAAGTAACGTATGCACAGTACCTGCTTTCATATCAGCAACCAATTGAGCAACTTTTTCGTTAGATCCTTTACGGATTTGACGAGTTCCCATCGTGGTGAATGCTTCACTTGCTAAAGCTTGATTAATAGCTAAAACCAACAACTGCGCATTTTTATCTTGAATTCCAGAAACCAAAACTCCTTTTGATCCAGCTGCTTTCAATTGCTGAGCAGCCTTAAGCACCACTGCATCGTTAGATCCTTTGGATGCCGCTGAGTTTGTAATTACATTATAGATCGCTACTAAAGCTAATTTTTGTTGAGCAACCGTCATGGCTACACGCTTATCTGCTGCAGCACCCGACAAAGTCATATTGGCTTCAAATTGGTAGTGGCGTGACATTTTTCCGTTTTTAGGAATACGACCTTGGGAATAACCCGCGTTGTAACTTCCTCCTTGCCAATCGCCTAAGAAATCAGCACCCACAGAAACAATTAAATTCGCTTTAGAAAAATCGTAATCTACTAAAGCTCTTTCGCCGTATACTGTTTCAAATGCATCCAATGCAGGTGATTCGGAAACCGCATCATACACGACATGTTTCGCATTTGGGTTTTGCGCGATAAATTCGGCAATTAATTTTTCGGTAGAAGGCGAGGCCAAGGTGCCTGTTAGCAAGACCACTTGTTTTCCTTTGGTTTTTGCGTCAGCTACACTTAATTTAAGTTTAGCATCAACCTCAGCCCAAGTTGCAGATTTGCCTGCAATTTTGGGTTGCTTCAATCGCATGCTGTCATACAAAGACAAGATCGAGGCATGCGCTCTTGCATTGGCAGCAAATTTTGCGCCTGCTAGGGTATTGTTGTCTATTTTTATTGGACGACCTTCTCTGGTTTTAACCAATAAATTGGCAAAATCAAATCCGTCAAAAAAGGAAGTGGCATAATAATCGGCAACACCTGGAATAATTTGTTCCGGCTGAATTACATAAGGGATTGATTTGTGAACAGGGCCTTCACATGCGGCTAAGGAAGCTGCTGCTGTAGAGAAACCCACATACTTTAAGAAATCACGACGTGTAGTTGACGAATCCGATAATGCATTCTTGTTTCCTAAAAATTCATCTGTTGGGATTTCCTCAACAAATTCATTATTTCTAAGCGCCTCAACAATAGAACTATTTTCGTTTAGCTCTTCAACACTTTTCCAGTATTTTTTGTTTGATGACATTGTATATAAATATTAGCTCTTAATAATTTTTTTAATAGTGGCACTTTCCACACTCTAATCCTCCCATTTGCGCGGCAGTCAATTTGGTCACGCCGTATTTTTTGGAAAGTTCTTCGTGAATTTTGGTGTAGTACTCGTTTCCTTCCATTTTTACTTCGGTTTTGCGGTGACAGGTAATACACCAACCCATTGTTAATGGAGCAAATTGTTTTTGTACTTCATAGGTTTGTACCGGACCGTGACAAGTTTGACACTCGATTCCAGCAACCGTTACGTGTTGCGAGTGATTGAAGTAAACGAAATCGGGCAGGTTGTGAATACGCACCCATTTCACTGGTTGGGTTTTGCCCGTATATTTTTGGGTAGCAACATCCCATCCTACTGCAGTGTATAATTTTTGGATTTCGCCGTCATAGAATGCTTTTGAATGCTCAGGCGTAGCCGTGGTATCCGAAACTTCGTTGATGTTTTTGTGGCAATTCATACAAATATTCAACGAAGGAATTCCTGCATTTTTACTTACACGGGCTGCAGAGTGACAATATTTACAATTGATTCCGTTGCTGCCTGCGTGAATTCGGTGTGAATAATGAATCGGTTGAATCGGTTCGTAATTTTGATCAACCCCAATTTGCATCAAATAACCGTAGACAAAATAAGCGCTAACTAGCAATAATAAAATGGAGCTTACCAATACTAAAAATTGATTTTTGGCAAAGGCTTTCCAAATTGGCATTGATTTTTCTTTCGCTGCCACTTCAATTCCATTGGCTTTCGCAATTTTGACCAAGATGTTATTCACCAAGAACAACATCACGATCAACATGATCAAGACCAAACTCAAGGCCAATAAAATAACATCGTTTGAAATTCCACCTTGGTTCGTTTCCGTTCCAGGAGGAGCCGCTGTAGTAGCCGCAACCGGTTCTGCCTTTGGTTCCGAAGTATAGGCAATAATATTGTCTATGTCTCCTTCAGCCAATTGTGGAAAAGCAGTCATGACCGTTTTATTGTTTTCTTCGTAAACTTTAATGGCTTTGGCGTCTCCAGATTTGATTAACGCAGAACTGTTGTGCACCCATTTGTAAATCCAAGCCATGTCGTATTTATTTGCTATTCCACGAAGTGCAGGACCCGTAGCTTTTGCGTCTAATTTGTGACATGCCGCACAATTGGCATTAAACAATTCTTTTCCTTTTGCGGCATCGCCACCAGTAGTTGGCATTGCAGCAGTTGCAGTTGCAGTAGCCGGGGTGGCAGGAGCAGCTGGCGCTGGAGTTTGTGCTAAAGAAGTTAAGGAGAATGATAGCGAAAATGCTATGCCAAAAAATAGAATCCTTGAAATCGAATTATGGTTACCCACTTTTTTCATATTTTGTAATGATTATCGACTAAAAATGGCGTGTTTACTGGTTTTTTTGAAGAAACTAAAACACCCCTTATTTAAAAACTTGCACAAAAATACGACTTATGAACTATTCTCAAAACCTTAAAATAGTCTTAAATATCAATTTATATTAATTCTAAATAATAATTATTGATTGGCATTTTTAATAAATACTACATTTGCATTAAAATCAAAACATTATGAATTTATTGGCTTTAAAATCGGGTAGTTTTCTCTTTTTATTTTGTGGAATTAGTTGCTTCTACTCGGTTGCTCAAACCTCAGTTCCTCAGCTTAGCCAAGATCCAAAAATTGAACGTTTATTAGCCGAAAAAAGAAAAATCAATTCGGCCATCACGGTTACCGATAAATACAAAATTCAATTGTTTTCTGGTGAAAGTGATTTGGCAAAAAAAACCCTGATCGATTTTCGAAAAGAATGCAAAACGCTTGATGCCATGATCGTATTTAACACTCCCTCCTACAAAGTTTGGGTGGGGAATTTTAAATCTAGAATCGAAGTTGAACGTGCCCTGATCGAAATCAAAAAAAAATACCCCGCAGCCTTTGTGGTAAAACCAACAAAATAAAAAAGGCGTTCTAGTTTAGAACGCCTTTTTTAGTAAACTGAGTTTATTATTTCAATTTTTTCTTCACTGCAACTTCTTGGAATGCTTCGATAATATCCAATTCTTCGATGTTGTTGTAATTTTTAATTTGAATCCCACAATCATATCCTTTTGACACTTCTTTTACATCGTCTTTAAATCGTTTTAAGGTAGACAGCTCTCCGGTAAATACGACCACACCTTCGCGGATAATTCGAATACGCGAGCTTCTGAATATTTTACCATCGGTAACCATACAACCGGCAATTGATCCCACTTTTGAAATCTTGAAAATCTCTCTAATTTCGGCAGTACCGGTAATTTCTTCTTTCATTTCTGGCGACAACATGCCTTCCATGGCATCTTTCAAGTCGTCAATCGCGTCGTAAATGATCGAGTAATTTCGGATGTCAATTTCTTCTTTATCAGCCAATTGTCTAGCATTTCCTGCTGGACGCACATTAAACCCAATGATGATCGCATCAGAGGCCGAAGCCAACATTACGTCGGTTTCGGTGATGGCACCAACTCCTTTATGAATAATATTAATTTGAATTTCTTCGGTAGATAATTTAGAGAACGAATCAGACAAGGCTTCAACCGAACCGTCCACGTCCCCTTTCAGGATAATGTTCAATTCTTTAAATTGACCCAACGCAATTCGTCGGCCAATTTCTGCCAAGGTAATGTGACGTTGTGTTCTCACCGATTGCTCACGCATCAATTGGGTGCGTTTGGCCGCAATCGCTTTGGCTTCTCTTTCGTCGTCAAACACGTTAAATTTATCTCCCGCAGTAGCTGCTCCATCCAATCCCAATACAGAAACCGGAGTTGATGGACCTGCTTCGAGAACTACGTGACCGCGTTCGTCGTGCATGGCTTTAATTTTACCGTGGTGCTTCCCGGCCAACATATAGTCGCCAATTTTCAAGGTTCCATTTTGAACCAAGATGGTAGACACATATCCTTTTCCTTTATCTAAGAACGCTTCTACAACTGTACCCGAAGCCAATTTATTTGAATTGGATTTCAAGTCGAGAATTTCGGCTTCTAACAATACTTTTTCTAATAGTTCTTTCACGCCTGTTCCCGCTTTGGCAGAGATATCATGCGATTGGATTTTTCCGCCCCAGTCTTCTACTAGTAAATTCATGCTGGCCAAACGCTCCTTAATTTTCTCTGGGTTGGCGTTGGGCTTGTCAATTTTATTGATCGCAAAAATAATTGGCACATTAGCCGCTTGTGCGTGGCTGATGGCTTCTTTGGTTTGCGGCATGATGTCATCATCGGCAGCGATTACAATAATGGCGATGTCGGTGACTTGCGCTCCACGTGCACGCATCGCGGTAAACGCCTCGTGCCCTGGTGTATCTAAGAACGCGATTTTTTGACCGTTGTCTAAGGTAACTCCGTAGGCTCCAATGTGCTGGGTGATTCCTCCAGATTCGCCGGCAATTACGTTTTCTTTACGAATGTAATCGAGCAAGGAAGTTTTTCCGTGATCGACGTGACCCATAACCGTAACAATTGGCGCTCTAAACGTTAAATCTTCGGGAGCATCTTCTACAATTTGAATTGAGTCTTCTAAGTCGGTGGTGATGAATTCTACCTCAAACCCAAATTCATCGGCTACGATGGTCAAGGTTTCGGCATCCAAACGTTGATTCATGGTTACCATGATGCCCAACGACATACAGGTTCCAATCACTTTGGTAATTGGCACATCCATCATAATGGCAATTTCACCCACGGTTACAAACTCGGTAACTTTTATGGTTTTGCTGCCTTCTTCGATAGATCTTTGTTCTTCGTCTGATTTTTGACGGTGCGTTTCTCTTTTGTCACGTCGGTATTTGGCTGCTTTTGATTTGCTGCCTTTACCTTGAAGTTTCTCTAGTGTTTCGCGAATTTGATTTTTTACTTCTTCCTCTGTAGGCTCTACCTTGGCTACAATAGCTGGGCGTGCCCCTTTTACAAACCCCGGACGGGATGATCGATCGCCGGGTGCATTGGGAGAAATTTTATTTGGGTTTGCACCACCTTGCAAACCTGGTCGAACTTCGCCCGGCTTTAAGGGAATGCGTTTTCTTTTATTTTTGTTGGCATCGCCCGGTTTATTCGGAACAATTTTGGGCTCCTCTTTTTTCTTTTTGGGCTTATTAAATTGGGATAAATCAATGGTTTGACCGGTAAGCGTAGCGCCTGATAATTTTTGGTATTGGGTTGTGATGGCTTCGTCAACCGCTTCGGTTTCGGGAGCTGCAGCGGGCGACACAACTACTGGGTCTGCTTTGGCCTTTTTGGCAGGGGCTGCCTCTGTAACCGGCGATTCGTCAACGGGTGGTTGTGCTGCTGCTTTTTTAGGATCTAAATCAATCGTACCTACTTGTTTTGGACCAGAGACAGTCGCTTTGGCCTTAATGACTTCCAAACGTTGGCGTTCTTCGTCGGCTTTGCGTTTGTCTTCAATTTCTTTTTCGCGTTCGATGCGTAAGGCTTCTTTTTCTTTTCTCTTCTCTTCGCTTACCTCCAAAGAAGCGGCTTTATTTCCCTTGTCCCCAGCAAATTCATTTTGTAAAATACTGTATTCTGAATCCGAAATTTTAGCATTAGGATTCGCTTCAATAGCAATTCCTTTATCCTTAAGATAATCTACTGCTCTTTCTAAGGAAATGTTCAATTCCCTAAGAACTTTGTTTATTCGTACTACTCTTTCTTCAGACATAAAAATCTTTTATTTATCGTAATTTAAGTTGTGTGGTGCTTGGGTAAACAAAATTAGCCGTTGAATTCTTCTTTTAAAATTTTCATCACTTCCAAAATAGTTTCTTCTTCCAAATCAGTACGTCTTACCAAATCAGCCACGTCTTGTTTCAAGATGCTTCTGGCGGTATCCAATCCAATTTTTGCGAATTCATCAATCACCCAACCGTCAATTTCATCCGAGAACTCTGACAATTCAACATCATCTTCTTCTTCGGCGATTACGCCTTCACGAATCACGTCCAATTCATAACCGGTTAATAAACCTGCTAATTTGATGTTGTGTCCACCACGACCAATTGCTTTAGACACCTCTTCTAATTTCAGATAAACTTCTGCTCGTTTGGTCTCTTCGTTAATTTTGATCGAAGAAACTTTGGCAGGGCTCAACGCTCTGGTGATGTACAATTGAATATTGGTGGTGTAATTAATTACGTCAATATTTTCATTTCCTAATTCACGCACAATTCCGTGAATACGAGATCCTTTCATTCCCACACAAGCGCCTACCGGATCTATACGATCATCATAGGAATCTACCGCTACTTTTGCTTTTTCGCCGGGAATACGCACTACGTTTTTCACCATGATTAAGCCGTCAAATACTTCTGGAATTTCTTGCTCAAACAATTTTTCCAAGAACACGTCTGACGTTCTTGACATGATAATTTGAGGTTTGTTTCCTTTTAATTCAACATTTTCGATAATCCCGCGCACATTGTCTCCTTTGCGGAAAAAGTCAGAAGGAATTTGTTTTTCTTTGGGAAGCACAATTTCGTTTCCGTCGTCGTCCACCAAAATTACAACTCTTGGACGTACGTGGTGCACTTCGGCAGTATAAATTTCGCCTATTAAATCTTTAAATTGTTTGTAAAGATTGGTGTTGTCGTGTTCGTGAATTTTAGAAATCAAGTTTTGACGCAAAGCCAAAATTGCTCTACGACCCAAATCGATGAGTTTCACTTCTTCTGAAACCTCTTCGCCAATTTCAAAATCGGGCTCAATTTTACGGGCTTCGGTCAAGGTGATTTCTTCGTTTTCTAGATCTAAATCTTCATCGGCTACAATCACCCGACGACGCCAGATTTCCATGTCGCCTTTATCGGGATTGATGATGATATCAAAATTATCATCCGAGCCAAATTTTTTCTTCAATGCATTTCTAAATACATCTTCTAAAATCGCCATAAGCGTTACACGATCAATTAGTTTATCGTCTTTAAACTCTGAAAATGAATCGATTAATGCTAAATTTTCCATGCCAACTTTTTAATTAAAATGTTACTGTAACAATTGCTTCTTTTATTTCTGTATACGGAATCTGTTGTTCCTTTTGTACGGTTTCTTTGCCTTTCCCAATCTTTTTAGGCTCTCTCGCTTCCCAGGCCAAGGTAATGTGGCTTTCGGTGGCGGCTGTTAATTCGGCTTCAATGGTCGTGGTGGCCAACTTTACGATGAGTGTTCTGCCAATATTTTTTACATATTGACGCACTAATTTTAAAGGAGATCCCACACCAACCGAAGCAACTTCTAACGAGAAATCATGCTCTTCGCGGTCTAGGTTGTGCTCAATCGCGCGACTGATGTCAATGCAGTCTTGCAATTGCACGCCCTCGTCACCATCTAAGGTCACCATTATTTTGTTTGCGTCCGAGACACTTAATTCTATCAAAAACAAATCTGGCTTTTCTTCCAGGCCCGTTTGCAACAATTGATTTACCTTTTCTTTGAATGTCATCTTGCTATAAAAAGAGGGAAGCATTGCTTCCCTCATTAATTCGTACGCTATCTAAATAACGGTGCAAATATAAACTTTTTTTCAATATGACAAATATCATTAAACGTCTATTACTAAAAATTTACATTTGTTTCATTACTAACAACCCTAATAGTACAATTGATATGAAAAGAATTTTAGTCCCAACCGACTTCTCTGACCATGCCGAATATGCGTTGCGAGTAGCGGCCCAAATCGCCAAAGCAAACAACAGCGAAATTATGTTACTCCACATGCTGGAGTTGCCACACCAAGGCAGCGATGCTATTGGAAGTGGAAGTGCCATTCCCGAAATCATGTTTTTTAAAAACAAAGCCATTGAACGATTGGAAGAATTGATGGATGCCGATTTTCTGAAAGGCATTGAAGTTTCAGAAATTATCCAATTTGAAAAAGCCTTTGAAGGAATTTTGGCCGTGAGCAAAAAAAATGACGTTGATTTTATCGTCATGGGCTCACACGGCGCATCTGGGTTTCAAGAATTATTCATCGGATCAAACACCGAGAAAGTAGTTCGTTTCTCTGACGTGCCTGTTTTGGTCATTAAAAACGACACCCCAAATTTTAACGCTTCTAACTTTGTTTTCGCCTCTGATTTCTCGGAAGAGATTAAAGCGCCTTTTGCCAAAGTGGCGGCCTTGGCCAAAACATTCAATTCGCATTTGGATTTGGTGATGATCAACACACCCAACAGCTTTAAGCCTACACACGTGGCCGAAAGCATCATGAATGAATTTATAAAAGGATTTAACTTACCCAAATATGCCTTACACATCTACAACGACGTGAATGTAGAAAAAGGAATCTTAAACTTTGCCAATGCTGTAAATGCCGATTTAATAGGCATGTGTACCCACGGACGCACCGGTTTCTCCCACTTCTTTAATGGCAGCATCAGCGAAGATTTGGTAAACCACACGGTGAGACCAGTGGTGACTTTTAAAATTTAAATAAAAATCCCGAACCTTCGAGTCGTAAAACAAAAAATCCCGCGAGTTGCGGGATTTTTTTGTTGGTCTACAAGGACTCGAACCTTGAAAGACTGCACCAAAAACAGTTGTGTTACCATTACACCATAGACCAATTCGATTGCTGTAAAGCGAGGGCAAATTTAATACAAATTTTATTTTAAGCAAATAAAACCCCTTTTTTTATTTGAAATCTTGCAGCCCTTTAAAAATGTGCCTTCCCTATATTTTGCTTAGGCAATAAAAGTCAGTACAATAGCCCTTGGGGCAGATTAGAATTTTTTGTTAAGGCGGCAGGCGTTCCGCAAAAAAATAGTTTCTTTGTGGCGTTCAAAAAAACAGTCAAAAAATGATGTCAACAAACTTCAATTATACAAAATGGAATACCCTCTTGGGATGGGTTGCCTTTTTTATTGCCTTAGTTACCTATTCCTTAACCGTTGAACCCAGCATGAGTTTTTGGGATTGTGGCGAATACATTGCCACCGCAGCAAAACTAGAAGTAGGCCATCCGCCAGGCGCGCCTTTGTTTCAGATGGTGGGCGCTTTCTTTGCGCTGTTTGCACTCAACGCCAAACAAATTGCCTTGATGGTGAATATGGTTTCTGTTTTTTCGAGCGCCTTTACCATTTTGTTCTTGTTTTGGTCTTCGACTATGGTGCTGCGCAAACTCCTACACCGCTTCAACCCCACTGCCGAATCTTCTGAGTTGGTTATTTTGGGAAGTTCATTTATTGGCGCCTTAGCCTACACCTTTTCTGACAGTTTTTGGTTTAATGCTGTGGAGGCCGAGGTATACGCCATGGCTTCGTTGTTTATCTCCTTGTTGTTTTGGCTGGGCTTACGCTGGGAGCAAGACATGGACACGCCTCGAGGAAACAAATGGTTATTGGTTATTTCCTTGCTAATCGGGTTGTCTTTTGGGGTGCACTTTATGGCCTTATTGACTATTCCTGCTATTGGATTCTTATACTACTTTAAACACTACAAAACCATTACGCTCAAAAACTTCCTTATTGCCAATGTGGTCGTGGTTTCGATCTTACTTTTCATTTTTAAATTACTCTTGCCGCTCACCATGGCCTTGTTTGCCAATGCCGAAGTATATATGGTAAACGAAATGGGCTTGCCGTTCAATTCGGGCACCATTTTTATTGCCTTGTTGCTCATTGCCTTTTTCTTTTTTGGCTTGCGCTACACCCAACAAAAAGGCTGGGTGATGTACAACACTTTACTATTGTGCATCCTGTTTATATTGATTGGGTTCTCTACCTGGATGATGCTGCCTATTCGCGCCAATGCCAATACCGTAATTAACGAAAACAAACCCTCAGATGCCGCCGAGGTTTTGGCCTATTACAACCGCGAGCAATATGGCGTGAATCCTTTATTTTATGGACCTCAATACACCGATGCCTTTGCCGGCTTGGACGAAGAAGAGCCTTATCTAGACAAAGCGCCCAACTACGAACGCGATTACAAAACGGGCAAGTACCGCATCACTAACAACTACAAAAAAGTTGAACAAAATAGCGACAGCAAACAAAAGGCCATTTTGCCTCGTTTGTGGAGCACCGAACACATCGAAAACTACATGAGCTTCACCAGTCCGCCCGAATTTCACATCAAACCCGAATATTCAGAAGAAAAAGAATTGGTCGATGTGATTTCGGAATTTAGAAAAGGGTACAGCGCAGGCGATTACGGCAACGAAGAATACGTAAAGTTCCTGAAGGCCTATGGCGAATACCTCATCATCGAAAAACCAAGCACGGTAGACAACTTGAGTTTCATGGTCGAATACCAATTTGGGTACATGTATTGGCGTTACTTGATGTGGAATTTCACCGGTCGTCAAAATGACATTCAAGGCAAATACGACAACCTAGACGGCAACTGGCTGAGCGGAATTCCGTTTGTAGACGAGTTGCATTTGGGTTCACAAGAGAACTTGCCAAAAGACGTTTTAAACAACAAAGGCCGTAACAAATACTATTTCTTGCCTTTTATTTTGGGCATCATTGGATTGATATACCACGCCAAACGCGACCCGAAAAGTTTCTATGTGTTGCTTTCCTTGTTCTTGTTTATGGGCTTGGCCCTAAAAATTTATTTGAACGAGCGTCCCTTTGAGCCTCGTGAGCGCGATTATGCTTTGGTAGGTTCCTTCTATGTATTTGCGATGTGGATTGGAATTGGGGTCTATGCCTTGTATGACTACCTGAAAAATGTGCTGCAACCCAAACTCGCGGCGCCTTTGGTGTTGGGAAGCTGTTTGCTTGCCGCGCCGGTATTGATGGCTACTCAAAACTGGGATGACCACAACCGCGCCCATAAATACACCGCGATTGCCATGGCCAAAGCCTATTTGAATTCCTGCGAACCCAATGCCATCTTGTTTACCATTGGCGATAACGATACGTTCCCGCTCTGGTATGCCCAAGAAATAGAAGGGTTCCGCACCGACATCAAAATTGTAAACACCAGCTTGTTCATGACCGATTGGTACATCGATCAGATGAAATGCAAATCCTACAAAGCCGATGGCTTGCCTATTTCATTTAGCCACGAACAATACGTGGGTGATAAATTGGATTATGCGATTTTTAACGAAAAAACCAAAAGCCGTTGGAACATCAAAGATTTGCTCAACTTTATTGGCAGCGACGACAAACGCACCTTAGTTGAAATGCAGAATCACCAAAAAATACATTTCTATCCTACCAATTTGGTGCGCATTCCGGTAGATACAGTGGCCTATCGCAAACACAATAAAGATGTGGCAAAAAATGATTCGATTGTGCCCTACATAGATCTTGAGATCAAAGGCCAAGCCATGTACAAAAACCGCATCATGATGCTCGACGTGATTGCCAACAACAACTGGAAACGTCCGGTTTATTTCACGGGCGGGAGCTTTGGCGACGACGACTATTTGTGGATGAAAGACTTTTTGCAGCTAGACGGCATGGTATACAAGCTTGTGCCATTCTACTCGCCTATCCCTAAAGACGGCAGCGCGCTCGATTTGGGCAAAATCAACTCCAATAAAATGTACGACATCGTCATGAAATGGAATTGGGGAAACAGCCAATTGCGAAGCGTTTATCACGACCCAGAAACCCGCAAAAACAGTATTTCCTACCGCTCTAATTTGGCACGTTTAATGGAGCAATTGGTAAACGAGGGGCAAATTCAAAAAGCCAAAAATGTAATTGATTTGGCCATGAACAAAATGCCCGTTGATTTGTTTGGGTACTATTCGTTGGTTGATCCGTTTGCAGGCGGCTATTATGCCGTAGGCGAAAAAGAAAAGGCGCGTAAATTATTAGATCAATTAATGACCAAATACAAAGAAAATCTTTCCTTTTATAAAGGATTAAGCGCCAGCGAACAAAACAACATTGCCATTGACATTGTCACCGACATCGAACGCTACCGTGGCTTGCTCGAAGTCATGAAAGACCGAGGCGATTTGGCCTATTACAAGCAAAACAAAACTACGTTTAATACCTACAATTCGTTCTTTAAGCGATTTGGAAGAGACAACGAATAAAAATTCTAGCAGCGTTACTCCTTAAAGTAGCGCTGTTTTTTTTGGCTTTAGCATGAAATTACATTGGATAAAAACACACAGAATAGTTCGAGCAATTGCTCCGGGTTTGTTGTGGAAAATACCAAACAACCGCAAAGCCGTGTACCTCACCTTTGACGACGGCCCTACCCCAGAAATTACGGCTTGGACCTTAGATCAATTGGCGCAATACAACGCCAAAGCGACCTTCTTTTGTATCGGCGAAAATGTTCGCAAACATCCCGAAATCTGTCAACAAATAAAAGCCCAAGGGCATCAACTGGGCAACCATACCCAAACCCACCGCAATGGCTGGATGACTTCTGCCTCAGATTATATGGCTGATTTCGAAGCCTGCAAAAAAACCTTAAAAACTACTCTGCACGAAGAGGTAAAATTATTTCGCCCGCCCTATGGCAAAATGGGCTGGCGTGCGTTTTGGAAAATAAAAAAACAGGGATATAAAATTGTAATGTGGGACGTATTGAGCGCCGACTTTGATCAGGCAATCAGTCCGGAACAATGCCTAATTAATGTAATCACCAACATCGAATCGGGTAGCATAGTAGTGTTTCACGACAGCCAAAAGTGCTTTGCAAATTTGCAGTACGTGTTGCCCAAAACCCTGGCGTTTTTGAATGAAAATAACTTTAAATGTGAGGGGATTGACTAGAGGTGATCTTGCACCAAAGCAATGATCGTATTGGCGTCTAGTTCGCCCGATTGTCTCCAAATCATCTGACCTTCTTTGTAGATCATTAAGGTAGGCAATCCTTTAATACGTAGGGCATCAGCCAATTCCTGGTTTTTATCTACATCAATCTTAATGACTTTAGCTTTATCGCCAAGAGCAGCAGCTACGTCGCGAATTACGGGGTGCATGGAAACTGAAGATTCATTCCACTCCGTGTAAAAATCGATTAACACAGGAACTTGTGCGTTTATTAATTCTCCAAATTTTGACATAAAACCAAAATATTAAATTTCTCAGCCCTTCGATTAGAGGGAATAGGGTACAAATGTAGCACTTTATACGAATTATGCTATTTTTTCGCCTTTTTTTAGTTGAATGACCGTGATTTCAGGCATAATTCCTACACGACCCGGATAGGCGTGAAAGCCAAATCCACGGTTTACATAGATGTACTTCCCGTATTCTTCATACAGGCCGGCCCATTGTTTGTATACGTATTGTGCCAAACTCCATTTAAAATAGCCCGGAATTTCGATCCCAAATTGCATGCCGTGCGTATGGCCCGAAAGGGTTAATTGCACTTTTTTGGGGTGTTTTTTGGTTTCGTATTCCCAATGGCTCGGATCGTGGCTCATCAAAATTTTGAACTCTTCGGGGGTTAATCCGTGCATGGCTTTGTTGAGATCGCCGGCTTTTTTAAAATTATGGCCCCAATTTTCTACGCCCACCAAGGCCAATTTATCGTCGCCTTTCTTAATGTACACGTGCTCGTTGAGCAAGAGTTGGAATCCGATGTCTCCGTATAAATTTTTTATCGCTTCAAAGTTCTCGTCTTTATCTTTTTGGGATGGCCAAGTCACGTATTCCCCATAATCGTGATTGCCCAACACCGCATATTTCCCTAGTGGATGCGTTTGAATTCCATTAAAAATTTCAATCCACGGATGCATTTCTTTGGCATGGGTATTTACAATATCGCCCGTAAATAAAATCAAATCAGAATTTTGCGCATTGACCAAATCGATGGCGTACTTTATTTTTTCGGGGTTGTCAAAACTGCCGCTGTGCACATCGGAGATTTGGGTGATGGTCATCCCGTCAAAGGCGACGGGTAAATCGGGGAAAAAGAGGCGTTGCTTAATCACTTTGTAGTTGTACTTGCCAATGGTCATCCCGTATAGGAGTGACAAAAACGGTACGGCCGCCAATCCCAACCCAATTTTACTCACAAAAGCTCTTCGGCTAGGCAAAAAAGAATCGTTGTTGTTGTCGACAAAGAAAGTGATTGAACCCTGTATTAATCGGTAAACATCTTCGCCCAGCAAAATAAAAGTGACAAGTATTTTGGGTACGTACACCAACAACAAAAAGCCCATAGTAAAGAGCGTTTCTTTGGTTTGGCCGGTAGATCGATCAAATTTAGAAAACAAAAAAAGCAAGACCAACAAGATCAACAAACTGATCCATTGGTAGGCCATAACAAATCCTTTTACTTTTATTACCGTTTTAATAGCCTGAAAAGCATACCATTCGATGCAAAGCAATACAATAAAAAATACGACCAAGCGACCTATCATGTGGGGAGAATTTTTGGCAAATTAACAAATAATACTCGGGCAAAAATTGAGCGCATACAACTTTTAACATCTCGGATTATCATTTCTAAGATTTCCCTAAAATAATTTTAAAGGGCAACCCTTCCCGAACCAAACGAATGTTTATTTTTACGCACTAAATTTATCTGAATGTCTGCACAAAAACGCTTATTTCTGCTCGATGCGTATGCTTTAATTTTTAGAGGCTATTATGCCTTTATCAAAAATCCGAGAATCAACTCCAAAGGCATGGACACCTCGGCCATTATGGGATTTATGAATTCGTTGATGGACGTCATTCGCCGCGAAAAACCCGATCACTTGGCTGTTGCTTTTGACAAAGGAGGCAGCACCTATCGTTTTGAAATGTATGAGCAATACAAAGCCCACCGCGACGAAACGCCAGAAGCCATAAAAATTGCCGTACCTTATATTCAAGATTTGTTGCGCGCCATGCACATTCCTATCATTGAAATGCCTGGTTTTGAAGCCGATGATTTAATAGGTACCTTGGCCAAACAAGCCGAAAAAGAAGGCTTTCAGGTGTTTATGGTTACCCCCGATAAAGATTTTGCCCAATTGGTTTCAGAAAATATTTTCATGTACAAACCGGCCCGCATGGGCAATGATATCGAAATTTGGGGCATTCCGCAGGTGCTCGAGAAATTCGAAATTCAAGATCCGTTGCAGGTCATTGATTTCTTGGGCATGATGGGCGATGCCGCCGATAACATTCCGGGTTTGCCTGGCGTGGGCGAAAAAACGGCCAAGAAATTACTAGCCGAATTTGGTTCGCTCGAAAACATGTTGGCCAACACCGATAAACTAAAAGGCGCGATCAAAGACAAGATAGAAGCCAATGCCGAACTGGGTATCCTGTCCAAAAAATTAGCCACTATTCTCTTGGATTGTCCGGTGCAGTTTGACGAACAAGACTACGAATTGTCTAAACCCGATGTAGAAAAAACCGATGCGCTTTTTCAAGAACTGGAATTTAGACAAATGAAAACCCAGTTTGACAAGCTTTTTGGAACCGGGAAAGAATACGACGAAATTGAGAGTAACGGAGACCATTCTTCAGCTGAATCAGTAAAAAAAACAGCGCCCAAACGCAGCCACGAAGATCAATTTGATTTGTTTGGATTTTATGAGGAATCAGCCGATTCTCCTTCTCTTTTGGGGAAGGCCGGGATGGGGCTAAAAACCCTCGCAGATACCGATCATTTTTACCAACTGGTGCAAGGAGACATGGCCGTAAAATTATTGGTCAACCAATTGCAAAACCAAGCCTCGGTCTGTTTTGACACCGAAACCACGGGCATCAATACGCTACACGCCGAACTGGTAGGCCTGTCGTTCTCTTTTGAGAAAGGCAAAGGATTTTATGTGCCGTTTCCCGAAAACCAAGCCGAAGCAAAAGCATTGCTGGAAAAATTCAGGCCGTTTTTTGAAAACGAGCAGATTGAAAAAATAGGGCAAAACCTAAAATACGACTTGAAAATCCTGAAAAATTATGGCATGCCGGTGGCCGGGAAACTGTTTGACACCATGCTAGCACATTACTTGATCAATCCCGACATGCGTCACAACATGGATGTATTAAGTGAAACCTATTTGCAGTATTCGCCCCAATCAATCGAAAACTTGATTGGCAAGAAAGGCAAAAACCAATTGTCTATGCGCGATGTGGCTTTGGAAGAAATCAAAGAATACGCGGCCGAAGATGCCGACGTTACCCTGCAACTCAAAGCAGTTTTTAGTCCCATTTTGGACAAAGCCGAAACCAAAAAATTATTTGACGAAATTGAGATTCCACTCATAAAGGTCTTGGCCGATATGGAAACCGAAGGCATCAACTTGGATGTGCCGTTTTTGAAAAAAATGTCGGGCGTGATGCAGCAAGATATTGCCGCTTTTGAGCAAAAAATTTACGAAACTGCGGGAGAGAAATTCAACTTGGCTTCACCCAAACAGTTGGGAGACGTTTTGTTTGATAAACTCAAAATTGGCGGCGCCAAACAAAAGAAAACCAAAACGGGCCAATATGCTACCGGCGAAGAAGTGCTGAGTTACTTGGTAAAAGAACACCCCATAGTAGCCGATATTTTGGAATGGCGCCAGATGGTAAAATTACAAAGCACGTATATAGATGCCTTGCCTTTGCAAGTCGATTCCAAAACCCAGCGCGTGCATACCGATTACATGCAAACGGTTGCCGCCACTGGCCGATTGAGCTCCAATAATCCCAACTTGCAAAATATTCCGGTGCGCACCGAACGCGGCCGATTAATTCGTAAAGCCTTCATTGCCCGCAACGAAAATTATGTGTTGCTCTCAGCCGATTATTCGCAAATAGAATTGCGCATTATTGCAGCCCTAAGTGGAGAAGACAACATGATCAAAGCGTTTCAAAACAACGAAGACATTCATAAAAGTACCGCCGCCAAGGTGTTTAATGTGCCCTTGGACGAGGTAACCAAAGAACAACGTAGCCATGCCAAAACGGTAAACTTTGGAATTATCTATGGCGTTTCGGCCTTTGGCTTGAGCAACCAAACCAATTTGAGCCGACAAGAAAGTGCCGCACTTATTGAGGCCTATTACAACTCCTACCCCAAACTGAAAGCATATATGCAAAACCAAGTTGATTTTGCTCGCGAAAACGGCTATGTACAAACGGTTTTGGGTCGCCGACGTTATTTAAAAGACATCAACTCGGCCAATGCCATGGTGCGCAGTGGTGCCGAACGCAATGCCGTAAACGCGCCCATACAAGGTAGTGCGGCTGACATCATTAAAATTGCGATGATCAACATTCATCAAAAATTAACAGAAAAGAAAGCCGACGGCACAGAATGGAAATCAAAAATGTTGTTGCAAGTGCACGATGAATTAGTGTTTGACGTACATCTTTCGGAGATTGAACTCATCAAACCACTTATCAAACACGAAATGGAACAAGCCTTCGTGCTGCAAGTGCCCTTGGAAGTAGAAATGGGCATGGGCGACAACTGGCTGGAGGCGCATTAAAGGCTGGAGGAATTAGGGTGTAGGGATTAGGACGTAGGTTTTAGGACGTAGGTTTTAGGTTTTGACCATTTTTTCATAAAACCTAAAACTTGAAACCTGAAACTTGACCCGAGTCCCGAAACTTCGGGACGAACCGATGAAGCGGAGCGGAGTAAACTACAACTTCCTTGTCGACTCCCGCTGACGCAATTCTGTCTTAACCACCGAAGTGACAAACGGCAAATGCTCCTCTTTGGATTCCAATCGATCAATGAGCAACTGAGCAGCCGCGGCTCCAATTTCTGGACCGTGTTGACTCACAGTAGACAAGCTGGGCGACAAACGTCGGGACCAAACCCCATCGGCAAAGCCTATGACAGATAAATTTTCGGGAATTTTATAGCCCAATTTTAAGCCCAATTTTATGGCCGAAACCGAGGCATGTTCGTCTAAGGCAAAAATACCGTCTACTTTTTGATCGGAAAGTACGGCCAAGGCTTTGGCGTCAAAATCGGATTCTGAATCGGTTAAAACGGTGAGTTCGTTTTGGATGTTCATCTTATTTTTTTGCAAACAATCCATATACCCTTGCGCACGCAATTTGCCTACGCTCAAGTTATCAATAGACGAAAACAAGGCGATGTTTTTACAGCCTAAATTGATTAAATGTTGGGTAGCATCAACTGCCGAATCTAAATCATCCACGATTACTTTGTCACAGGCCACTTGGTCGCACACACGGTCAAACATCACGATAGGCGTACCTTCGTTGATCACGTCTTTTAAATGACTGTATTCTTGTAATTTTTGGGCCTCTTCCGAAATGGATAAAATGAACCCATCTATGGTTCCGTTGGAAAGCATCTCTAAGGTATGCGCTTCTTTTTCCAAGTTCTCGTTTGAGATGCAAGTAATCACATTATATCCGCGTGCATCGGCTACTTTTTCGATACCGGTAAACACCTTGGCAAAAAAGGAATTGAGGATATTAGGGATAATGACCCCGATGGTTTTGGTTTTTCTGTTCTTGAGGTTGAGCCCAATGATATTGGGTTTGTAGTTTTTTAACTTGGCGTATTCTTGAACTTTCTGTTTGGTTTGCTCGCTAATTTCTGGACTGTCGTTTAAGGCCTTCGACACGGTAGAAACTGACACATGCAATTCCTTGGCGATTTGTTTTAAGGTGGCTTTTACTTTCATAAGTTCTCAAATTTGAGTGGTAAAAATAAGAAACATTCAACTAATGCGGCTCCCTTTTGTTTTATAAAATTGGTATCCCCCGCCAAAAACGTTTTTTATGAACAAATTCCACTGAAAGTTGCATTTGAATCAACATAATTTGCAACATTTTTAAGACAATTAGCTTTGCCATTAAAAACTCGTAAAATAATCTTTTACAGCTATTTGTATTTGTAATAATAAATTGTACTTTTGCGACCCCTATTCCGAAGCATCGGCAGGGGATGGAATGTTTAATTAAAATAAAATTATGGACGCATTAAGCTACAAGACAATGTCTGCAAGCAAAGCCACTGTTACCAAAGAGTGGATTGTTGTAGATGCTGATGGGCATAACTTAGGACGTCTTGCATCAAAAGTCGCAATGATCTTGAGAGGCAAGTACAAGCCAAGTTACACCCCACACGTGGACTGTGGAGATAACGTAATTGTTATCAACTCAGAAAAAATCAACCTTACGGGTACAAAAATGGATGACAAAATTTACATGCGTCATACCGGCTATCCAGGAGGACAAAGAACTTTAACTGCTAAAGTTTTGCAATCTAAAAATCCTGCTGCTTTGGTAGAAAAAGCGGTAAAAGGGATGTTACCAAAAAACAAATTGGGTGCAGAGCTTTTCAGAAATCTAAATGTAAGTGTAGGTCCTGAGCACAAATTTGCGGCTCAAAAACCTAAAACAGTTAACCTAAACGATCTTAAGTAATGGGAGTTATTCACAAAATCGGTAGAAGAAAAACCGCTGTTGCGCGTGTGTATGTTTCTGAAGGAACAGGTAAAATCACCGTAAACAAAAAAGAATTTGCAACCTACTTTCCAACGGCTACTTTACAGTACAAAGTATTACAACCAATGTCTATGACAGAGAACGTAAACAACTATGATGTAAAAGTAAACGTGTACGGAGGTGGTTCAACTGGTCAAGCAGAGGCTGTTCGTATGGCTTTGGCACGTGTAATGTGCGAAGTAGGCGAAGGAAACAGAGCCATCTTGAAACCAGAAGGGTTACTTACCAGAGACCCAAGAATGGTAGAACGTAAAAAATTCGGTCAGAAAAAAGCGAGAAAGAGATTCCAATTCTCGAAACGTTAATCGACCTATTATTTTTTCGATTTACATTCAAAATTTATTGAGTAAAAAAAACGGTGCTGATTTAATGTCAGCCTAATTAAAAAAAGTTATTGTTGCTCCCCATCAAACGGGAACTTAGTTTAGCATCTAAATGATACCAAATTATTCGGGACATTGCTAATTCAACAGAACGTAAACTAGTACAAAAAAATGGCAAACAAAGTAGAAGTTAAAGAATTACTAGAAGCAGGTGTTCACTTTGGACACATGACTAGAAAATGGGACCCAAACATGGCCCCTTACATTTATATGGAGCGTAATGGCATTCACATTATCAACCTATATAAAACCGCTGCAAAAATTGAAGAAGCAAGCGAGGCGATGCAAAAAATCGCTGCCTCTGGCCGAAAAATTTTATTCGTAGCAACCAAAAAACAAGCAAAAGACATCGTTGCTGAAAAAGCAAAAGCCGCCAACATGCCCTACATTACTGAAAGATGGCCTGGTGGAATGTTAACCAATTTCGTAACTATCCGTAAAGCCGTAAAGAAAATGGCTTCTATTGATAAAATGAAAAAAGATGGAACATTCATGACGCTTTCTAAGAAAGAGCGTTTGCAAGTAGATCGTCTTCGTGCAAAATTAGAGAAAAACTTAGGTTCAATCGCCGATATGTCTAGACTCCCAGCGGCTTTGTTCGTAGTAGACATTAAAGCAGAACACATCGCGATAAAAGAAGCACAAAAATTAAACATTCCAGTTTTCGCCATGGTTGATACCAATTCGGATCCACGTGAAGTAGATTACGTAATTCCAGCCAATGATGATGCTTCCAAATCAATCGAAAAAATCTTATCTCTTGTAACTGCTGCCGTAATCGACGGACTTTCTAACCGAAATGCCGATGCCGATGGGGATGCCGCTCCAGAAATGGAAGCTGAAGTTGCAGAAGAAGAAGTTACTGTTGCCGAAGTAGTGGCAGAAGCCGCTGCAGAAGTAGTAGCAGAAGAAGTAGTAGCAGAAGCTGCTGTTGAAAGCGCTCCTGAAACTACTGAAGAAGCAGCTACAACTGAAGAATAATATCAACATTTAACGATTAAAAGATTTAAACATTGAAAAATTATTGATTTCATTATTAGTAATACTTTCCAATTTTTAAATCTTTTAATTTTTTAATCTTTTAATTACAAAAAACATGGCTACAATTACAGCTGCAGACGTAAATAAATTAAGAACAATCACTGGCGCAGGTATGATGGACTGCAAAAAAGCCTTGGTTGAATCAGACGGTGATTTTGATTTAGCAATCGAAAATCTTCGTAAAAAAGGACAAAAAGTAGCCGCCAACCGTTCGGATAGAGAATCTATAGAAGGAGCGGTGATCGCGGTGGTAAATGCCGACAACACAGAAGGCGTGGTAATTGCGTTAAATTGCGAAACGGACTTCGTGGGAAAAAACGAATCCTTTGTAAAATTGGCACAAGAATTGGCTGCATTGGCTATCAATTTTGACACTAAAGATGCATTCATGGCTGCTCCTTTTCAAAGTATTACAGTTGCCGAAAAATTGATCGAGCAAACTGGTGTTATTGGAGAAAAAATTGAAATCGGTGCATTCGAAAAATTGAACGGAACATTTGTAGGGTCATACATCCACGCAGGCAATAAAATCGCTACTTTGGTTTCTTTATCTGCTGCTGTTGCAGGAGCCGACGAAGTTTCTAGAAACGTAGCCATGCAAGCGGCGGCCATGAACCCAATCGCTTTAAACGAAGCAGGAGTTGATGCTGATACGATTGCAAAAGAAATTGAAATTGCCAAAGACATGTTGCGTCAAGAAGGAAAACCTGAGGCCATGATCGAAAATATTGCTAAAGGTAAATTAGGACGTTTCTTTAAAGACAACACCTTGGTAAACCAAGATTACATTAAAGACAGCTCCATGAGCGTGGCCAATTATGTAAAATCGGTTGATGCAAACTTAGTTGTGACTGGATTTAAAAGAGCGGCTCTAGGTTAATTACAATTCACTATAGCTTTTTAAAAACACCTTCTTCATCGAAGGTGTTTTTTTTTATAAAATTAGTGTTATATTTTTTGTCCAAAATTTAAACTAGTAGTTATTTTTACTATACTTGTGGTCACTATTTAAAAAAAGTTAAATCAAATTATTTTACTATGAAAAAAATTGTTTTGTTCTTAGGAATTTTATTTTGTGTGCAAACCAACGCACAAAGTTCTAAAAGAGAAGAAGGAATTGTATTGGGTGTAAAAGGCGGATTAAATATGTCAAACTTTATGGGTGATGTAGAAGATCAAGGCATGCGTACCAGTATCCATTTGGGCTTATTGGCCGAAATTATTGTGTCTGACAACTTCTCCGTACAACCTGAGTTGTTGTACTCTGGACAGGGTTCTACTTACACCGGATCGGCTCCAGGATTTGCAAGAACCAAATTAGACTACTTAACTGTACCGGTTTTAGGTAAATTTGGCCTAACCGACAAATTGAGCTTTGAAGCAGGACCACAATTGGGATTTTTAGTTTCAGCTAAAAGAAAAACCAATACCTCTAACGACAAAATTGAAGGCGTAAAAACGCTAGACTTCGGTTTGAATGCAGGTTTAGAATACGAATTGGGTAGCGGCGTAATCTTTCAAGGTCGTTACAATCTAGGACTTACGGATACAGGCTTAACTGGAGATTCAAACAAAAGAGCCAGTAACTCGGTAATACAATTTTCTATAGGCTATTTGTTCTAGCCTTAAAACCAAACTAAACAAAAAACTAAACAAAAACTAAACAAAAACCAAAAATGAAAAAATTATTATTTATTACACTAAGCACTGTATTCTGTTCTACTGTGCTTTTGGCGCAAGACAGCCAAAAAGAAATGAAGGAGACCAAGTACCGTAGAAGTTCGTTGCATACGATCTTGATTGAGTCTTCTAATTTTCCTAAAAAAGACCAGGTTATCAATGCCTACTATAGTGCAGACTTCCCAGATAAGTACGATAATCACAACATTGGACAAAAATCATTCAATCCAGCCAAATACACTACAGATACCGTAGAATCTAAAACACCAGAGGTAATTGAAAAGTACTTCAAAGACGAGCAAATTGCCAAAAAATTAGTAGCTAAATGGTATAACAGACAACCAGACGGGAGTGTTGATGGCAACTTAATTTCTGAAAGAGGAGCCTTTAACGCCTCCTTCTTGGATGTAAAAACAGCTGCTGCCTCTAATATGGGCAAAAGTTTAATTTCTGCAGCTGGAGAAGAATTATTATCTAACACTTTTGTGGTGGTTTCAACCATGAAATTTGTAGAAAATGAACCCATTGCAAGAGGAATTCGTGATGCTGCTATATTGGCTTTAAATAATGCTCCTGGATTGGCACGCACTATAGGCGTTAAAGCTGCTGAAATACTCTACGAAAAAGGGAAAGAAGGCTACTCGGTTTGGACCACCTCTTATCTGTACAAATTAAAATGGACACCAGAAATTAAAGCTATATTCGAAAATGAAATGTATGCTGATAAAGAAAGTATAACTCCGGCCATAAAAGCTAAATTTGACAATAATACAGATTTATTCGAAATGGAATTTGTGGGTTCTCAAAAAGCTACTACTTTGGTAACGTTCTCTTTGAAAGAAAAAAGAACCGAAGATCAAATCATCAATTTATCTGTTGCTCGTAACATCGAGAAAGTTTATGCCAAATTGCAAAAGAATTTCGATGTATTTAAACCAAAAGTTCCGTTGTATACTGGAGAACCGATCACCGCAAAAATTGGGATGAAAGAAGGTTTAGAAGGCGGCGATAAGTTTGAAGTTTTAGAGTCTGTTATGGACGAAAAAACAGGGAAAATCGAATACAAAAGCATCGGAACCATCAAGGTAGATGGCAACAAAATTTGGGACAACCGGAAAAATTTAGGCGATGAAGCACCTGTAGAAGGCGCTGTCGATAGAACTACCTTTAAAGGGGGTAAAAAATTCTACCCAGGCTTGTTGATTCGTCAACTTAAATAAAATTTTTACAGCCATTCCTTTGTTAAGGCAAGGGAATGGTTTTTTATTCACACTTAAAACAACAAAAAAATGAAACATGTAGTAATTACTCTTCTTGCTGTTGTAGCCTTTGTCTTTAACGCAAATGCTCAAGCGAAGAAAAAAGCAGACAAAGACACCAAAAACTGGCGTTATGAAATCGAAGCCGTGCAAACTGGTGTTCAAGGAACTTACTTGATTAAAGTTTGGTCGTATTCTAAGAAACCAGATGTAGCAATTGAACAAGCTAAAAAGAATGCTGTACACGGAATTATCTTCAGAGGTTTTGCTGGAGCAGGCCGTGTTTCAGGTCAATCAGCTCTTGCTAGTAATCCAAATTTAGAAGAAGAAAAAGCTGACTTTTTTGACGCGTTTTTCGCTGATGGCGGAAAATACATGAAATTTGTATCGTTGACCAACGACGGGGCTGTAGCGGCCGAAGACCGAATGAAAGTAGGTAAAGAATACAAAGTAGGTGTTTTAATTTCTATACGTACTGCAGAGTTACGAAAAGATTTAGAAAACGCAGGAATTATAAAAAGTTTAGGTTCAAATTTTAACTAAATAATTATGAAAAATTTAATCTCAAATATATTCATCCTATTTATTTTACTTATAACAACATCAAGTTGTAATGGACAAAAAAATATTTCAGGAAATTACACTTATAGTACAGAATGCTTAGGTGTAGAATTAGATGGGTCTGTTACGCTTAAAGCATGGGGCAACGGAAGAAACCGTGCTGATGCGGTTGAACAGGCTAAAAAAAATGGTGTTCGCGACATTTTATTTAACGGTATAACTGAAGGTAAATCAGATTGTAACCGATCACCATTACTTCTTGAATTAAATGCCCAAAGAAAATACGAAGACTATTTCAATACTTTTTTTGCTGATGGTGGTGAATACAAAAATTTTGTTTCTTTAAGAGATGAGAGAATTTTTGATAAACTATCACGTGATAAAAAAGGGGCAAGAGAAAGTGTTACTCATGGAATAGTGTTACGCGTTTTGAGAAGCGAACTAAAACAAAAATTAATATCAGACGGAATTATAAAAACGAATAAATAGTATGAAAAATATTTTTAAAACTTTAATATTACTAGTAGCGATTTTAGGATTTAATCCTAAAATTAATGCGCAAGCAGTAAACAAACCATCTATCATGGTCTTTCCAGAAGACGGTTGGATGGAAGAAAATCATTACATGATTGATGTTAATGATCAAGGCACAATCAAGAAACAACCTGATTATGCTAAAGCACTTTTAAACAAAGATCTTTATAATGTAATAACTAAAATTGAACAACTAATGAGAGACCGCGGTTACCCATTAGAAAATTTAAGTTCAACTTTAAAAGATATTGCTGACAGAAATGCGCTTAAAAATGCAGAAACAAGCGAAGATGGAGAAAACGTAGAAGAAGGTCCTAAAGACAAATTACTAAGCACCGCAAGACCTGATATTATTTTATATGTGAAATGGAATGTAATACCCGCTGGCCCAAGAAAATCAGTAAAATTTACATTGTCAGGAATTGATGCAGGTACAAATAAACCTCAAGCAACTGCTACCGGAACTGGACCAGAAGTAATTGGCGCACCTCTAGATATAATGCTTGAAACTGCAGTTCTTGATCATATTGATGGGTTTAATAATCAGTTAATGACATTCTTTGATGAAATGGTTGCAAAAGGAAGAGAAATTTCTGTAGAATTACAAGTGTTTGGAAATTCTCCAAAGAAATTCAATACAGAGATTAATGAAGATGGTGATGAACTTTCTGACCTAATTACAAAATGGATGAAAGACAACACCGTTAATGGAGCTTCAACTCTTCAAACTAAAACTCCAACATTAATGCAATTTAAAGGCGTACGTATACCTTTGCGAGGTGAAGATGGAAATGCATTTACAAGTGATGATTTTGCTACAAAACTCAGAAAATATGTGAGAAAAACACTTACACCTCTACCTTGTTCATCATATGTAGTTGGAACTGGGAAAGCGGTTGTAATACTTGGAGGAAAAAGTAAATAATTTAAATTTAAGTTACTATGAAAAAAATAATTATGACAATGCTTTTATTTAGTGCTTTGGCAGGTTTTAGTCAAAATACTAAATTAAGTTCAGATGATATGGGAAGAATTGCCTTAGCTGCATATGTCCCTCAACAAATAGAAAATATGCCGGATGCGGCCAGAAGTTTATTGAAAAATAAATTAAGTCAAATTGTAACAAAAAGTGGCATGGGCGGAAGCGCGGCTAATGAACGGTTTATTATAACCGCAAATGTAAATGTTATTACAAAAGATGTTTTACCATCAGCACCACCCTTAACTCAATTTAATTTAGAAGTAACATTCTATATTGGAGATGGCATACAAGGCACTAAATTCACTAGTACTTCTGTAAGTGTTAAAGGAACAGGTGAAAATGAAACAAAAGCCTATATTGCTGCTTTAAAAAACATAAGCCCTTCAAACCCTGAAATACAGAGTTTTGTTGAAGCAGGAAAAACAAGAATTATTGAATACTACAACAGCAAATGCGATTTTATTTTGAAAGACGCACAATCTTTAGCTAGTCAAAATAAATATGATGAAGCAATATCTAAATTAATTTCTGTGCCAGAAGTTTGCAAAGCCTGTTACGACAAAGCAATGGATGCGGTAGCGCCTATTTACCAAAAACAAATTGATAGAGAGTGCAAACAACGTTTGATGGATGCAACCACGGCTTGGAATGCAGCACAAGATTTATCTAGCGCTGAAAATGCCGGAGGAATTCTTTCTCAAATTGAGCCAGGAGCCTCTTGCTATAAAGAAGCTTTGGCCTTGTCTTCAAAAATCGCACAACGCGTAAAAGAGTTGGATCAACGTGAATGGAAATTCCAAATGAAACAACAACAAGACAATGTGGATATCCAAAAAGCAACCATCAAAGCCGCTCGCGACATTGGTGTAGCTTATGGAAATCACCAACCAAGCGTAGAATATAAAGTTTACGGCTGGTGGTAGAATACACCGCATTTCAAAACAAAAAAACCTCTACTTTTGTGGAGGTTTTTTTTATTTAACCAATTTCCATTATATGTTTCAATCCAAAAAAGACATCATATACGTAGTGCTCGCGGGCATCTTTATTACCAATGCCGTAGTAGCCGAACTCATTGGCGGAAAACTCATACACATTGGCCCTTATGTAATGAGTGTAGGCGTTTTGCCTTGGCCTGTAGTTTTTGTCACCACCGATTTAATCAATGATTATTTTGGGGTGAAAGGGGTGAAAAAACTTTCCTTACTCACGGCTGGTTTAATATCGTATTGCTTTATACTCTTGTATTTTGCTCTAAAAATTCCTGCTGTACAAGGAGCAGGCTTAGTTACCGACGCCCAATTTACCGCCGTCTTTGGCCAAAGCATGTGGATCATTGTGGGAAGTATCACCGCCTTTATGGTTTCGCAATTGATTGATGTGAGTATTTTTCATTTTTTCAAAAATAAAACAGGAAAGAAAATGATCTGGTTGCGCAGTACCGGTTCTACCGTAATTTCTCAGTTGTTTGACACCTTTATTGTGTTGGGTATCGCGTTTTGGCTCACCGGCAAAATGACCACCGAAGTTTTTATTACCTCAGCCTTGGCGGGTTATTTCGTGAAATTAGTGATTGCCATTGCTTTAACGCCACTCATTTATGTGGGTCATGCCTTGATCGAAAAACAACTTAAAAAAGACGAAGTTGACCACTAAGGTACGCTGTGGGTGGTGCGAAAAAGATGACCTCTACCGCAATTACCACGACCAAGAATGGGGCAATCCGGTGTATGATGACGCCACTTTATTCGAATTCTTGGTGCTCGAAACGTTCCAAGCCGGATTGAGTTGGCACACGATATTAAAAAAACGAGGAAATTTTAGAGCAGCTTTTAACCAGTTTGATTACGTTAAAATTGCGACATATGCTGAAGACAAAGTTCAGGAACTGCTGCAAGATGCAGGGATTATTCGCAACCAATTAAAAATAAGAGCTACGGTAACTAATGCAATTGCCTTTCTGAATGTGCAAAAAGAATTTGGCAGTTTCTCGGCCTACATATGGCAATTCACTGCAGGAAAACCGGTAGTTAATCATTGGCAGACGCTTTCGGAAATTCCGGCGACTACCCCACTCTCGGATGCCATTAGCAAAGATTTGAAAAAACGCGGATTTAAATTTGTGGGAAGCACCGTAGTTTATGCGCATTTGCAAGCTACTGGCATGGTAAACGACCACTTGATTTCCTGTTGGAAAAGGACTTCGTAATTCTTACTTAGCCTGAAGAATTTTCATAAAATTATCCCGACTAATTTCTACACAACCCAATAAATGCAAATGGTCGTTGTAGACTTGGCAATCCAACAACAAATAATTGTGCGTTTTGAGGTAATTCACCAGCCATACAAAACCCACTTTACTGGCGTTGGGTACTTTAGAAAACATGCTTTCCCCGCAAAAGACATGACCCAAATCAACTCCATACAAACCGCCAACTAAGGCGCCGTTTTGCCAAACCTCAACCGATTGGGCATGTCCCAATTGATGCAATTCACAATAGGAAGTTACAATGTCTTCCGTGATCCAAGTGCTGTCTTGGCCCGTGCGTTCTATTTGCTGGCAGTTTCGAATTACTTCCTCAAAATTTTGATTGAAGGTGATCTGAAATTTATTTTGGTTTACCACATTGCGTAAACTTTTTGGGGCTTTGTACATACGAGGAGCCACCACCATTCTATGCGGAGGCGCCCACCATAAAATGGGTTCGTCTTCATTAAACCAGGGAAAAATACCGTTTTTGTAGGCCATGAGTAAGCGCTCTACCGACAAATCGCCACCCACTGCTAGTATGCCTTCGAGAGAAGCCTCTTCAACTGGCGGAAAATAAAGTATTTTGGATAAAAACTCCATGAATATAAAATAAAAAGAATTTAGAAAATTGAGGAATAACGCTCAACTTTCTAAATTCAAAATCATAAAGATCAGTAGGAATTAGAAAGGCAAATCGTCGTGGTCTTCTTCAGTAAAGCTTGGTGCTGCTGGAAATGTAGTCACTTCGGGGGCTGCTGTAGGCGCTGCGCCTGGAGCTGATGAACCTTCTTGCGCGCGCTCAATACGCCATCCTTGAATGCTGTTAAAATATTTGGCTTCCCCTTGTTGGTTGATCCATTCGCGACCGCGCAAATTGATCGAAACCTTCACGCCTTCTCCTACTTTATAGTTGGATAATAAATCACATTTATCTTGGGTGAATTCAACCATGATGTGCTGCGGATATTGTTCGTCGGTAGTGACAACCAATTCTCTTTTGCGAAAGGTGGCGCTTACTTGTTGTTCGGCATTGATTACTTTGATTTTTCCTGATACTTCCATGGGTTCAATTTTATAGATTTCTAATTATATTTTATACTACGCCAAGAGCACTTTCCATGCCGCTTGTACGTCATTCTTATGCAAATAGGTCAAGGCCAATTTTAGTTTTTTTGCCGGTTCATCGGCACTTAATACGGCTTTGAGTTCAAAATTTTGCTTCACAAATATAGCAACTTCTTCCGGGCTTGGCAATGCATCCACATTTCCTAATAAGCCTAAATCATTGCCGCTGAATAATCCGCTTTTTTTGATGAATTCTGGAATGGCATCTACTCCAATTCCCAAAGTAGAAAGGGGCTTAGGTACTTCAAAAAGCCCCGCATTGGCTCGGCTGTACCAGTTTCCTCCCAAACGGGCCACTAAGTCTAATTTTTCTTGAATAATCGCGCCTTTTTCGTCTAGCACGGCTTCGTGTATATGTATTTTAAGCACCTCGCAAATTACCAAATTACCAGCGCCGCCTTGATTTCCTAGGGCGATGACCTGATTTACCTTGCATTCAAATTGCACCGGCGCTTCTTTTACTCGATACGGTTTTACCAGCATCGACGGTAAGGCCGTGAAGCCTGCTTTGACAAACTCATTGACTCCCTCGGCATAGTCCGTACTCGACAAGGACATTTGCTGCACCATTGCAAAATCGACCACATTAATTACCACTTCTTGCCATTCCTGTACATTTGAAAGTGTGTGCTTAATCGAATTATCGCGCACACGACGAGCAGGCGAAAAAATCAAAATGGGCGGATTGGAACTGAACACGTTAAAAAAGCTAAAAGGCGACAAATTGGGTTGGCCTTTTGCATTCATTGTACTGGCAAACGCAATGGGTCTTGGCGCAACGGCGCTTTGTAAATAAGCCTGTAATTGGGCCGAAGATAAATCGTGTGGATTGATGCTTAACATGGGTTCAATTTACACAAAAGTAGAAAACCTTTGGTCACGATTGTCAATTTATTCTTGATATTCTGCGACATTTTTCCACAACAGAAAATGGTATATTCGACGACTAATTAAGTATATTTATGCCACAAAACCGTTTTATGCAGTTCAATAAACACAAAGACCTCATTCGTTGGATTCTTATCCTATGTTCCTTTATCATCATCAGCTTGATTTTATGGAACACCTATGAGTTTTTTAATTTTTTTAAAAACGAGGAACGCGTCAAAATGGAATACTGGGCAGAGGCGCAAAAAACCTTGATGAACGCCGATGAAAATACCGAAGTTGAATTACCCTTTAAGGTAATCCGGAATAATAAAACGATTCCGATTATGCTCACCAACCAAAACGACAGCATCATCAGCAGTTCAAATATTGACGAATTAATCACCAAAGACAAAGACAAAGCCAACGCGTTTTTAGCCAACCTCAAGAAACAAAACGACCCTATTGCCATGGAATATGGGCCAGGGAAGTTTCAGTATTTGTATTATGGAAACTCCTCTTTAATCAATAAACTCAAGTATTACCCCATTGCCTTGCTGCTAATCATTGTACTTTTTGGTGCCCTGGTTTATACCTTTTACAAGAGTACTAAAATGGCCACGCAAAACAAATTGTGGGCCGGAATGGCCAAAGAAACTGCCCATCAAATTGGAACACCTTTGTCGTCCTTAATTGGTTGGCTCGAACTGATGAAAACCGAACAATTGGATGCTTCAGCTGTAGCAGAAATTGAAAAAGACATCATACGCCTGCAAACCATCACCGATCGTTTTTCGAAAATTGGATCAGAACCGGCCTTGGAAACCTTAGACTTGGTGCAAGAAACTGCCGCCTCTTATAGCTATTTACAAGCTCGTTTTTCGCAACAAGTGGTTTTTTCATTTGATGCACCCAATCAAAAAATATTCCTGCCACTCAACGCTGCCTTGCACAGCTGGACCATCGAAAATTTAGTAAAAAATGCCATCGACGCCATGAAAGGCAAAGGTTCCTTGAATGTAAGAATTGAAACCGAAGGCGCTTATGTGAAAATTAAAGTGAGTGATACGGGAAATGGAATTCCAAAAAATCAATTTAAACGAATTTTTGAACCGGGTTTTACTACCAAAAAAAGAGGCTGGGGCTTGGGGCTTTCCTTAACCAAACGAATTGTAGAAGAATACCATAAAGGCAAAATAAAAGTAGTCGAATCAGAACTGGGCAAAGGCACTACGATTCAAATCAGCTATAAAATTACTTCCCGCGATTTGGCTTTATAAAAAATAACTGTTCCCTTTCTTGACTTGGTTTTGACACATACAATTGCACAAAAGCCAACTGTGTTTCCCAAGCTTTCTTGGTGTCAATAAAAGATTTTTTTAAACTCACCACTTGCCCTTGTAAGGCGCGATCGACCTCTTTTAATTCCATTAAATTAAGGTAGGCTTGCGTAAAATCAGCATACGGAAGTTGTACTAAAGCCAACAAATCTTCGTCTGCTAATGCCGGTTTAAACTGCTTATTCCGAAATAAAATGAGACGATTATAGGCGGTGATGCTGGCATTAAAATCGGCAACTACTTGTTCTAATTTGGCCGACGTATTGTTTAATGCATGGTAACTCAGTTCGCGCTTTAAAAAAGCCGCTTCCCCGCGCAACATTCCATTGCTGATCCCCATTATTTCGAGGTGTTTTAATTCGACTTTCGATTTTTCATTAGCCGACAGCGCAAAATAAAGCGGAATTTCTTCGGCTGGATTGCACCGCACTTTGTTTCCCGTTATACCGGTTTCGTTGCTTTTAAATTGCTCTGGACTTAGGGGATTTGGCAACAATTGCCAGAGGTAATCAAACGGATAATGCGATTCAATCAAGGCAGCAGGTGGGGTTCTAAAGAAAAATAAATTAAATTGGGGAGTATATTCCTGATCATTCACTACACCAGCACCCCAAGTGGGGTCAAACAACTCCCATGTCCCGTTGATCCTGGCCATACACCATTGGTGCGTTTGGGTACTGATTTTGCCGTATTGTTTGGTGTAGCCCGAAACCAATTCGGTGGGAATACCACAGGCAAGAGCAAGTGCTTTAAACACCTCCGAATAATGCATACACACCCCTTTGCGGCTGCTCAGGGCCGATTGCACTTTGTCGGCCGAGGTTTGCGTGTCGTATTGCCCAGTTGTGCTTCCTGGCACATCATACCGAATTGCATGGGCTGTCCAATAAAAAATTGCTGCTATTTTATCCTCCTCAGAGGCAAATTGGCTTGTTATATAGCCCGCAATGGCAGAAATAGATTGCGTTTGACTTCCTGGAATCTGATCCATTTTATTGCCCACTTCCTGCATGGACTGCGCCTGGATTGAACCAACAAACAAGAACATAAAATAATACCGTAGGTTTTTCATACTAGCAATAAAAAATCCCCGATTGAAAATTTACAATTGGGGATAGTTCGTTTTTTAACTTATAAATTTTCCTGAATGGCCTGGGCCAAGGCATTGAATTCCTGGGGAGTGAGGCTCACTTTATTTTGAAAACGCATTTCATCCATTTCGTTCAAGGGGATCAAATGCACATGAGCGTGCGGAACTTCCAGTCCGATTACTGCCATGCCAATGCGTTTGCAAGGAACCGTTTTTTCTAGCGCAACCGCTACTTTTTTGGCAAACAACATCAAACCCAAATAAGCCTGGTCGTCGAGATCGAACAATTTGTTGATTTCTTGTTTAGGAATACACAGCGTATGTCCTTTGGCGTTGGGATTTACATCGAGGAAAGCCAAGTAGTTTTCGTCTTCGGCGATGCGGTAATACGGAATTTCTCCGGCAACTATTTTAGTAAAAATGCTGGCCATCTTAGTCGCGGGAAATTTCTAATACCTCAAATTTCAATACGCCATTAGGGACGGTAATTTCGGCAATTTCACCCACTGATTTTCCCAATAATCCTTTCCCGATTGGGGAAGTTACCGAGATTTTTCCGGTTTTTAAATCGGCTTCGCTTTCGGCAACCAAGGTGTATTTCATTTCCATGCCGTTGGCTTGGTTTTTGATTTTTACATTAGACAACACCAAGGCTTTAGACACATCCAATTGGGACTCATCAATAAGACGGGCGTTTGAGTATACTTCTTCTAATTTGGATATGCGCATTTCGAGCAAGCCTTGTGCTTCTTTGGCTGCATCGTATTCGGCATTTTCTGACAAATCTCCTTTGTCACGAGCCTCGGCTATATCTTGTGAGGCTTTGGGACGCATCACACTCTTTAAATGATCTAATTCTTCCTTTAATTTTTTTAATCCTTCTGCGGTATAATACGATACTGTACTCATAATTTCATTGGTTATATAAATAGAAAAAATCCCATCACGACGGGATTTCTTTTTTCAAAGATAGTATTTTTTGTTTACGGTTATTTTATTCAACTCATTCTAGCGAAGTCAAAGTTAAATAAATTAAATTTGTTTGCAATCAAAACCTAGCACTTATTTTTTTATGAAAAACTGGCTTCTCTGCATCTTTTTAATTTTTATTTGTGCTTGTAGTGATGGCACCCAACGCTACAACAATCCGTACTTGCCTAATTATAGTTTTTCTGTCGATATAAATAAAAATTTACCCTTGTACAGTGGGCTAAATAGCCCTATAAATCCCATCATCATTCGTGAAGCCACTGCCGGAATTACGGGTATTATTGCCATGAAAATATCCGATAACGATTACCGGGCTTGGGAGTTGAGTTGCCCCAATCAGGTTCCTTCTAGTTGCTCTAAAATGACCCTCAACGGACTGAATGCTAAATGCAGTTGCGACAATTTTGAATACAGTTTATTTACCGGTATCGGCAATGCGCCCTATTCCATGAAACCCTATCGGGTAGAGATTTTTGGCGATTTGATTCGCATCTCGAACTAAAACAACAAGCTAATTCCTACCAAACCGTGTGTACCGGCTTGGGGATAATAGTACACGTAACCACCCCCATAATCGGCCCCATTGGAGCTGTATTTTTTATCGAATACATTGGCCACCAAGCCTGAAATCACGATACTTTTACAAACTGTTTTGGGTTTTATTTCGTAACTAAAATTCAGGTCATTTACCCAATAATCTTGCAATTGCGCAGTCGCATCTTCTTCGTTATTCAAAAATTGGGCGCTCACGTATTTTTGTAACCAACTCACTTTTAGTGCTTTTGAGGGCAAATAGCTCAATTGGGTACTCGAAATCAAATTGGGCGAAAAGGCAATGGTTTTGCCGTTCCACGATTGATCGGCTCGAATCACATTTTTACTTTGGGTAGCCGATGCTTGTAGTTCCCAAGTTTTAGACAAGACTACATGCGCATCTATCTCAGCGCCCATGCGGTAACTTTTTCCCGTATTGGCACGTATCGGATTGCCTACCTCATCCAACTGACCGGTTAATACCAATTGATCTTGGTAGGCCATAAAATACCCGTTGATGGCCCAATTCCAATTGCTGGTTTTTTTGCGCCAGCCCATTTCAAAATCGTCCAATTTTTCGGGTTTCGGACTGCCGTTTTCGTAATCGGTGCGGTTGGGTTCGCGCTGGGCTTTGGCATACGAAAAATACAACTGATTCTGCTCACTCAAGGCACAGGTAATTCCTGCCTTGGGATTAAAAAAAGCAAAGGTATCCTCTACTCCGCCGGCCAAAACCCCACTTGCCTCGTAATTCACTCGACGAAATTGCAAGTCACCATAGGCACTCCACTTTTCCGTGAGTGTAAACTGCCCTTTTACAAATAAATTCCCGTCTTTTTTGGTGGACAAATTGTCGTAGTAATGATCCCCCAATTCGCTTGTAGTTGCCGCTCGACTCCAAATTACTTTGCCAAAATGGGCGCCAATATAAGTGTTCAAACCGCCGCCAATGAGCCATTGTGCAACAGCTCCTTTTCGTTTTATCGAAAAAGTTGTGCCATAAAAATCATTGTCTAACCATTTTTGATCAATGACGTCGGCAATGGTTTCTGTTCCGGTAGGTACTAAATTGTAGGCAGCCAAGTCGGCCTCGTCATTGAAGTTTTCGTAGTAGCCTTTGCCTTTGGTATAATGCAAAGCCAGCGTGCTGCTCCATTGTTCAGAAAAAGTTTTGGTGTAATGCAATTGCACATGGTCTTGTTGGTAATTGTCGGTTTGGTTGTCGTAAAAACGAGTTTCTCCGTTGGCATCGGTATACATCCCGGCATAATTAAAGGTGCGGTGGTTGTGTAGCATCTCTGCATCAACTCCATACCAAGACTGGTAAGTTTTCTCCGTTCCTCCAAACACCAAAGCTTTAAATAAACTGGTTTTGCCCACTAATGTGCCTTGTAAAAAATAGGATTTTAAGTGCGAAGACGCCCGGTCAATGTATCCGTCCGATTCGATGTTTGACAAGCGCCCCGCCATTTCAAATTGATCATTGAGCAAGCCCGTGCTGAATTTTACCGTGTGCTTACGGGAATTAAAACTCCCCACCGAATTGTCTATTTCGGCGTAACTTTTCTCGGAATAGGAATCGGTGAGCACATTCAAACTGGCTCCAAAAGCTCCCGCCCCGTTGGTAGAGCTTCCCACGCCGCGTTGCAATTGCACGCTGGCCACCGACGATGCAAAATCGGGCAAATTTACCCAATAGGTACTGTGGCTTTCGGCATCATTGTAGGGAATTCCGTTTAGTGTGACATTTACCCTGGTGGCATCAGAACCGCGCACCCGAATTCCGGTGTAGCCTATGCCATTTCCGGCGTCAGAGGTAGTCACCACCGAGGGCATAAAATTCAAGAGCATCGGAATGTCTTGCCCCAAATTGCGGGAGGCCAATTCTTTTTTGCTCAGGTTGCTAAAACTCACCGGTGTTTTGGCTGTAACCCGAACCGCAGAAACCAGCACTTCATTTAAGGCGCTTACCTTCGTGCTGTCTTGGGTTTGAGCAAAAGTGGTATAGGTAAGAAATAGAAATAAAACAGCTGCTTTAGGAGCTCCGGTAGTAGGTGATAGGTGGTAGGTTTTTTTAAAAAAAAAGGCAATAAAAAATTTCATTCGTACTTTGGTTACGAATAAAAGGGGCCATTATTCTTGGTTAAAATTAAATGGATACGCTCGACAGGACAAACGTGCGTTTTGCCTTGTCTTTTCCCTAAACAGCATTACCTGTTCCAGGTTCGTTGGGTATAATCTCAGCTCGTTAGTTGGAGCACCCCTTTGAGACGGGACAAATATACTTTAAAAATTTACAAGTCTGGTTTGCGGCGCAATTTTTTAATGCTAGACCAGGACTGCTTGTCTTGGAGCCGTTTACGGATCGCCGATTTGGGTACTTTGGTTTCTTTTCTGGTTTTCGTAATAACCAAAGCCGCTTCTAGCAGCGACAAAAACCTTCTCAATGCCCGCGTCTTATTTTGAATTTGGCTACGGCTTTCGTCACAACTGAGTTGAATCTGTTGTTCTTTGCTGAGTCGGGAAGCCCATTTTTGGAGCAATTGCTGTTTTTCGCTTTCGGTTAATGCTTGTGAATTTACAACATCAAATGAAAGCACAATTTTGGAGGACACTTTGTTTACATGTTGCCCGCCAGGTCCTGCACTGCGGATGGCTTTGTATCGCAGTTCTTTTTGAAGTTGAAGCCAGTCCATTAGTGGGGCTGGTGTGCCGATTTTAATAAATCGTTTACCGTTTTTACCGGATTAAACGTGAGCAAGGGTACTTCTACAAAAATGGTGAGCCAACGGGCCATGGCTCCATTCCATAATCCTGGTAATTCATAGGCCTTATATGGAATGCCATTTTTATTTTTTGATACCACAAAGCCCGTATTTGGATCGATGAATTGAGCCAAATCAAATTTTTCGCCACGGTAATTTTTTAATCCACAGACCAAATCAACTGGATTGAAGTGCGTAGCTTGCTGAAGCTGATAAAGCTGATCGGGATTGTGTAAATCTACTTGAGAGGATTCTACAATTTGTAAAGACAAATTGCCTTTCGCATTACGAACCCAAAATGGCCCGCCGCCTGGTTCGCCTTCGTTTTTTACCATGCCGCATACCCGTATGGGTCGGTTGATTTTTTCTTTGATGTAGGCCCATTTGTTCTCGATAGTAAACTTGTAAAAGTCTTCGTTTATCGCACAATTCAAGGTAGATTTTACCCAGTCTACAACTGTTTCTATCTCAAACTCAGATAGGGTTTGGGAATCTATCTGCTGCAAAAGAGCAAACACTTGTTCTTGTATACTAAGTAAATAACCTGCCAGGGCCTTTTTATAAAAGGCAATTTGATCCCCCTGGTTTTGGATCACGTTGTCGATGTTTTTAATAAAAACCACATCGGCATCCAATTGGCCTAAATTATGAATTAGGGCGCCGTGCCCAGCTGGCCGGATAACCAACTTTTGTTGTTCGTCTCTAAACGGTTCGTGATTGGCCGATACGGCTATTGTATCGGTATGTGAAAATTGGTACGAGTAGTTTACCTGAATCTGTGTTTGTGTGGCGCGTTCAACAATCGGTTTTACTCGATTTATAACCGATCGAAATAAATGCTCGTGTGTTTGGGTTACGGTAAAATGTAGGTAGGAAACCCCGTTGGCGCTTGCATAAGTGGCACATTCCTTAAGGTGCTCCTCTATGGGCGTAGCCAAATGGCTCTCATAGGCATGAAATTCTAATACCCCTTTGGGTTTATTTGATAAATCTAACTGTGTTGGATGCAATAAATAAACGATCAGTTGGTAATTTTTTTGGTCTTGTTCCCACTGGTGAAAATCAGAAAAATCACCTTGAAGCTGCGCTTGTATGCTTTTATAAAAAGGAAATTTTTCTATTCCTGCCAAAAAAACAGCCAGTTCATTGTTTCCTGAGCGGTTGATGTAGGCATTTATCGTTTCGTTTTCGGGTTTAAAATCGGATAGAAATTGGTTCAAAAATTTAAACATCCGACTGGCTGCACCCGAAGCAGGAACAAATTTTTTAAATTTAAAACCGCCCTTTTTATGATCAAAATTGAGTACTGCCAATTGCAGTTGCTCTTCAGATAACACGAGAATTCCATCGCCTTTGGTGGCTGGGCGAACCAACTGAATTTTTGTGGTCCCTTGCTTAAGAATAGCAAGTTGTTTGTCGAGGACCTCAAGGGGAATGCCGTGGTTAAGTAGCTGAACAAAATTATGCGCACTAAACCCGAGTGCTTTGGCTTTTTGGTAGTCCATACAAATTTTTATGGCTGTGCCCAAACGCTCTTCCTTGCTGCCCGATAAGCGAATATACGGTTTTTCGTTGGCCACCAAAGCCGCTTCAAACTGGGCCATAGCCGCTTCTCTTTGTTCTGGTCTATCTCGTAAATCATCGGCTTCCCAGGGCACATCAATATCGGTGAGAAAAAATAAATCGTATTTGTGTTTGCGGGCCGCTTTGTCTAATACCGGGTCACAAAACTGGTAATACATCTCAGAATAGACTTTGGTAACCAATACCGTGGTGTCGCAAAAAATAAAATCGGAAGCCGTTTGCAAGGCCTTATTTTCGCTTGCTACCTGACCAATGGCTATGGGAAGTAAATCTTCGGGCGTGCATATTTCTTGCTTGGTATCCCATTTGTGTTGCAAGTATTCACGGGCATATTCGGCCACCCAATGGGTGCCAAAATGTTCGGCCAATTGTTGAGCCAAGGTTGTTTTCCCGGTACTTTCAGGGCCGTAAACCGCTATTTTGATGAGGCTTGTGGCCTGCTGTTTAAGTTGTTCTTCCATGCGAGGTAACCGTATACGGCGATGATTGTAAAAATAACATATTGTAGGCTGGTAAAGGTAAAACCTTTTGCAAAATATAAAGGAATAGAAATTAAATCCCCTGCAATCCAAAACAGCCAATTTTCTATTTTTCGTTTGGCCATGAGCCACATGCCTACAAAAAATATGCCTGTAACCCCTGTGTCTACATAAGATGTCCAATGAGTAAACTTTCCGAAAAACAAATAAACCAACACCACAAATACAACTGCAGCTGCAAATAACAAGCCCGAATACAGGTACTCTTTGGGTTGCATGCGCGAAATAGGCAATTCGTTTTGTTGGGCATCTTTACGTGTCCAAAGCGCCCAGCCGTAGATGCTCATAACCACATAATAGACGTTGATGAGCATGTCGCCCAAGAGGTGCCACTTCCACAACAAATACACATAAATCGCGGTGTTCAATATCCCTGTAGGGAAGACAGCCAGTGTATTTTTTTTGGCGGCCCAAACGCTCCACAACCCAAAGAAAATGGCGGTGAGTTCGAGCGCAATTTCATAGGTCGGATAGGTTTTATATTGGGCAAATAAATAATCTAGCATGGTTCAAAAAATTGGGAATTATTTTCGAAGGCTGTGCCAATAACTACTATATCTGCTCCGGCATCAAAGGCCGCTTGAATTTCTTGCTGCGAACGAAGACCGCCGCCTACGATAAGCGGCACCGAGATTGCCTTTGACACAGCTTGTATCATGTCGACTGGCACGGGCAACTGAGCGCCACTGCCTGCTTCTAAGTAAATGAGTTTTGCGCCTAAATACTCGCCTGCCTTGGCCGTATGAAGAGCTAATTGCAGGTTTGTACGTGAAATGGGCTGGGTTTGACTAATGCGCTCCACACTCGTTTCATGTCCGCTTTCGATGAGTAAATATCCGGTTGACATTACCTCTAAATTTAATTGCATTAGGGCAGGAACGGCATCTACTTGCTGTTGAATGAGGTAATCTGGATTGCGTCCCGAGAGCAAACTCAAATACAAAATGGCATCGGCTTGGGCAGAAACTTGAGAGGCGTGCCCCGGGAATAACAGCACGGGCAAGTCGATTGCTTTTTTTAACGCGTTTACCAACTGATCTACTGCCAACAGACTGTGACTGCTTCCGCCCACTAAAATCAAATTAGCTGGCGAATGTTTAATGGCATGAACAGTACTTTCCCAAGCTTCCCAATTTATTTTTTCGGGATCTAGTAATATGGCCAACTGTTTTATTCCGTTGGCTTTGTTCAGACAAAGTTGGGTATAGAGTTGGTGCATCAGGTCGTTTCAAATGTGTAGACCAACGCATAGTCGGCGAGGAGTTGATACTGAACTGCGAATTGTCTTGGCAACGAATCTAGGGCAAGTGTGGCGGTAGTTTCTGCCGAAATCAAATCAAATGGTGCCACAAAAATATGGTCTTTATAACTAATCCCTTCGCGATTGACTACTTTGAATACCGCTTCTTTGGCGCCCCAAATTACCGTAAGGCGTTCGGTCTCGGTTGTTAAATCGGGAGCTAAAAACTGCAATTCTGTTGCACAAAATTTAGGCCCAATTTTTGCCACTTTATCACGGACTAATTCTACATCAACGCCCACCGCTTGATTACTCACAAGTACCACTGCCAATTGGTGGGAATGCGAAATAGAAATGAAATTTCCGTCGCGCAGATGGGGTTTACCGGTCGCGTCGTAATACAAATCGGCATCGGTATAGCCCAAATGCAAAAGCAACTGACGAACGCTCAAAAAAGCCCGTTGGTGTAACTCTGATTTCATCGATAGCAGACGCGATTCACTTAGATTGGTAAGGGACACATTTTTCAACAACGTTTCCTTCGATTCGTCAATTGACCAAACTAGGAGTTGAGTGTGTGCGTTGGGAAAAGTATGCAAATGCAATGGCATATAAAAAAAAGGGAGTTTCAAATACGATTTCGATAATATAGACTTCTAATTCGTTATTGATTTTTAAAATATTTTGTTGAAAATTAACCGATTACGGAAGTAAACAATTCACAAATCAGTTTAAAACTTTTTTTAATCATAAGTTATTGTCTAAATTTGCGCAAAATTTATAAATACAAATATACTATAAATGAGTACTACAACTATGCCTTATGTGGCCTACAAAGTAAAAGACATTTCCTTGGCAGCTTGGGGAAGAAAAGAAATTGAATTGGCCGAAGCTGAAATGCCAGGATTAATGGCTTTGCGCAGCGAATACAAAAATAGCCAACCCCTAAAAGGAGCTCGTATTGCTGGCTGTTTACACATGACCATTCAAACGGCAGTATTAATTGAAACCTTAATTGCCCTGGGCGCCGAAGTAACTTGGAGCTCTTGTAATATTTTCTCTACCCAAGACCAAGCCGCAGCAGCTATTGCCGCAGCAGGCATTCAAGTTTACGCTTGGAAAGGACTAAACGAAGAAGATTTTGATTGGTGTATAGAACAAACCTTATTTTTTGGTGAAGACCGTAAGCCGTTGAACATGATCTTGGACGACGGAGGTGATTTAACCAATATGGTATTTGACCGTTACCCCGAATTGATTGAGGGAATCAAAGGATTGTCAGAAGAAACGACTACAGGCGTGCACCGTTTGTACGAGCGCATGAAAAATGGCACCTTGTTTATGCCGGCGATCAACGTAAATGACTCTGTAACCAAATCTAAATTTGACAACAAATATGGCTGTAAAGAATCGGCAGTTGATGCCATTCGTAGAGCGACTGACCTTATGTTGGCCGGGAAACGCGTAGTAGTTTGTGGATATGGTGATGTGGGCAAAGGAACTGCAGCCTCTTTTAGAGGAGCGGGATCTATTGTAACCGTTACCGAAATTGACCCAATCTGTGCGCTTCAAGCCGCTATGGACGGATTTGAAGTAAAAAAATTAGATACCGTGGTAAGCAATGCCGATATCGTGATTACTACTACAGGAAACAAAGATATTGTTGTGGGACGTCATTTTGAAGCGATGAAAGACAAAACCATCGTGTGTAACATTGGCCACTTTGACAACGAAATTGACATGGCTTGGTTAAACAAAAACCACGGCGCTTCAAAAATTGAAATCAAACCACAGGTTGATAAATATACCTTAAACGGAAAAGACATTTTGATCTTGGCCGAAGGACGTTTGGTGAATTTGGGTTGTGCCACCGGACACCCAAGTTTTGTAATGAGTAACTCGTTTACCAACCAAACTTTAGCTCAAATCGAATTGTGGACCAACAGTGCCGCCTACAACAACGAAGTGTATATGTTACCAAAACACCTCGACGAAAAAGTAGCCGCATTGCACTTGGCCAAATTGGGTGTAGAATTAGAAACCCTAAACAATGATCAAGCCGCCTACATTGGCGTAGAAGTTCAAGGGCCATTCAAACCAGAATACTACAGATACTAGTACTAAGAATTTAGTATTAAGATAAAACCCTTACATTGCTGTAAGGGTTTTTTGTTTTTTGCCACGAATGCACGAATTATGTAATCCCGAAGCTTCGGAATTCAACATTGGCTGGTTGCTAAAATAAGTGGCGGTGATCTCAATTCAATTTTATAACTGCCATATGGCAGACGAGCAAGCATAAAAAAACCCTAGAATTTCTTTAAGGGTTTTTTATCCTGTAACTATTTTCTTTGCTTGTTAATCATTGAACACCAAAGGTAATTCATACTCGGTTCTCACCGGTTGGTCTTTAATAATCGCCGGAGACCATTTTGTTTTAATTGATTTGAGCACGCGCTCGATGCTTTTTTTCATGCTGTTGCTCATTGTTTGGTCATTCACTGTAATTGCACTCATTGTGCCGTCTTTTTCAATTACAAACGAGACATTGATTTTAGCAAATCCTTCGTAATCCATTTCTGAATTGCTAAACTTCGCATTGATTTTAGCATAAAACTTTTCTAAACCTCCAGGGTATTGAGCGATTTTTTGAAGATCACTTAATTCTACCATTACTTTATTTGCTTCTACTACCGGCAAACTTGCTTTTTTGTTTTTAATCGTGTCGGTAATTTGTTTAAAATCGACAGATTGGGTGGTTTTTGCCACTATATTTTGACTAAACACCAAAGCAGATAGCAGTATTGCTATAAAAAAAACGTTACTTAAAATTGATTTTCTGTTGTTGTTGATTTCTTTTTTCATCTTTCAATTTTTTTACTTGTTAATAATTACTTAACTCAAAATGTCATTTGGTAACATTAAATTAACATTAAGTTTACGTAAAAGTATATAATAAAATGTAACAGCCAACTAATTTGAAGATTTTTTTGCTGTTTTTTTAAGTCCTGAGTTAGGACTTGAAGAAATTCAAAGTGCATTTTGCCAGAAATACCTGGGCTATTATTGAAGTGTTATGAAAAAACAATTATTTAAACGCCTGATTTTAGTCCAAAAAAAAGCCCATTCAAATTTGAATGGGCTTTTTTAACCTTTTAAACTAATTCTTATGCTTCGAAAGCTTCGATAGAAACATAGGATTTGTTGTCTTTTTTCTTTTGGAACTTCACTACTCCGTCTACTTTAGCGTGCAATGTGTGATCTTTACTGATGTACACATTTTCGCCTGGATTGTGTTTAGAACCTCTTTGTCTTACGATGATGTTCCCTGCAATAGCAGCTTGTCCACCAAAAATCTTTACGCCTAAACGTTTCGATTCTGATTCTCTACCATTCTTGGAACTACCGACACCTTTCTTGTGAGCCATGACGTATTCGTTTTATATTGTTATTATTCTTGTGTATCTTCTTTTTTAGCTTTTGGCGCTTTTTTTACTTTTGGCGCTTCTACTTCTTCTGCAACTGCTTCAACTACTGCTTTTTTTGGAGCAGCTTTTTTAGCTCCTGAAGCAGAAATACCTTCAATTACAATTTGAGTAAGGTACTGTCTGTGCCCGTTTCTCTTTTTGAATCCTTTTCTTCTTTTCTTTTTGAAAACGATTACTTTGTCTCCTTTTAAGTGTTGTAACACTTTGGCTTCTACTGAAGCACCTTCTATAGCTGGGGCGCCTAAAGTAATGTTTCCGTTATCGTCTAATAAAAGAACTTTGTCAAAAGAAACTTTTGAACCTTCTTCATTAGCCAAACGGTGAACATAAACCTTTAAGTCTTTGCTTACTTTAAATTGTTGCCCTGCTATCTCTACGATTGCGTACATAACAATGATGTTTAGTTAATTATAAAATGGACGCAAATATACAACTTAATCTCAATCATACAACCCTAGCCTAAAAAAAGTTTGTGAATCACCATTAGGCCGATTTTTTATCCTCGAAATTCAATCCTCCGCCTGCAGCTTGTGCGCTAAAAAACCCTACTTTTGAGGCACAAAGCGCGCAATTCATTCTGTGCTATTTATGATTTCAACCGCAACTTATTAGTAATTTTTATGAAAAAATACCTTATGACGTTAAGCGCATCACTCCTTGTGGGAACGGCAACTACGGCACAAAAAGTAGTCTTTGAAGAACTCACGCTCGACAACGGATTGCACGTAATTTTGCACCAAGACAAATCGGCCCCGGTGGTTATTACTTCGGTGATGTACCATGTAGGGTCTAAAGATGAGATGCCCGATCGCACCGGCTTTGCCCACTTTTTTGAGCATCTACTTTTTGAAGGGACACAAAACATTGGCCGCGGCGAATGGATGAAAATCGTGACCGGAAATGGCGGGGTAAATAACGCCAATACCTCTGATGACCGCACTTATTACTACGAAGTGTTTCCGTCGAACAGCTTAGAATTGGGCTTGTGGATGGAAGCCGAACGCATGCTACACCCCGTGATTAATAAGGTGGGAGTAGATACCCAAAACGAGGTAGTAAAAGAAGAAAAACGACTGCGCATGGACAACCAGCCCTACGGCTGCGTAGTGCGAGAGGTGAAGAAAAACTTGTTCAAAAATCACCCCTATCGTTGGGAAACCATTGGATCAATGGAGCATTTAGATGCCGCAACTCTAGAAGAATTTCAGGCGTTCAACAAAAAATTCTATGTGCCCAACAATGCCGTTTTGGTGGTGGCCGGAAATTTTGAAAAAGCCCAAACCATCGAGTGGATTCAAAAATACTACGCCGAAATCCCCAAAGGTGCTGAGCTCAGCAAAACTCAATTTCCCGAGGAGCCCATTACCCAAACCATCAAGGCGACATATGAAGACCCCAATATTCAAATTCCCATGCTGGTTACCGCCTACCGCACGCCTTCGATGAAAAACAGAGAAGCACGTGTCTTAGAAATGATTTCGGGCTTGTTGAGCGACGGAAAAAGTTCGCGTCTCTACAAAAAATTAGTCGACGAGAAAAAAATGGCCTTGCAAATTGGGGCCTTCAGTTTTAGTCAAGAAGATTATGGGATGTATGTAGTGTATGGTTTGCCGCTAGCGCCCTTTACGATCAATGACTTGCAAACCGAGTTTGATGCAGAAATTGCCCTGTTGCAGAACGAGTTGATTTCGGAAAAAGAATTAGAAAAACTCAAAAACAAAATTGAAAGCCAATACGTAAACAACAACGCATCCGTAGAAGGAATTGCCGAAAGTTTGGCTTCCTATTACCTGCTCTTTGGCAATGTAAATCTCATTAACACCGACATCGAAACCTACCGATCGGTAACTCGAGAAGAAATTCAAGCGGTAGCCAAAAAATACTTGGGCAACCAGCAACGCTTGCTGTTAGAGTACCTTCCTGTTCAAGAAAAACCGAAAAACTAACACGCCATGAAAAAATCACTATTCCTAATTCACTGTTTGTTTATCTCCCTACTTATGACTGCTCAAAACAGGACTCAACCCAAACCCGGACCAGCACCCAGTATTAACATTGGCAAACCGCAAACCTATGATTTACCCAACGGGCTCAAGGTATTGGTGGTAGAAAACCATAAACTGCCTCGGGTTTCTTATACGCTTACCCTCGATAATTTACCCTATGTAGAAGGTGCAAAAAAAGGAGTATCCAATTTAACCTCGAGTATGATTGGCAATGGCACCACGCAAATTGCCAAAGAGGCCTTTAACGAAGAAATTGATTTTTTGGGCGCCGACATTTCCTTCTACAACAGTGGCGCATCGGGCTCGGGGCTTTCTAAATATGCCGGACGCATACTCGAACTTATGGCCGACGGGGCTTTGCATCCTCGCTTTACCCCAGATGATTTTGAAAAAGAAAAAAGTAAATTTCTCGAAAGCCTTAAAGCCGACGAAAAAAGTGTGCCAGCAGTAGCTCGCCGAGTAGAAAATATTTTAGCCTATGGCCCTGCCCATCCATCTGGCGAATACGTGAACGAAGCCAGCATTAACCAGGTGACACTTGCCGATGTGGTAGAAAACTACAAAACTTATTTTGTGCCCGAAAACGCCTATTTGATTGTTATTGGCGATGTGCAATTGGCCAAAGTAAAAAAACAGGTTACAAAACTCTTTGGCGGCTGGACCAAAGCATCAGCTCCAAAAATTCCCTACGTTGATCCCACCGATGTCCCGCAAACGCAAATCAATTTTATTGACATGCCCAATGCGGTTCAGTCTGAAATTTCGGTCATGAATATCACAAATTTAAAGATGTCTGACCCAGATTATTTTGCAGCCATTGTGGCCAATCAAGTGGTGGGTGGCGACTTTAACAGCTACCTCAACATGAATTTACGCGAAAAACATGGCTGGACTTATGGCGCAGGTTCGTCTATCAATGCGAGCAAATACATCTCGCGCTTCAGCACCTTTGCCCAAGTGCGCAACGCGGTGACCGATAGCGCTGTAGTGGAAGTGCTGAAGGAACTGAAACGCATTCGCACAGAAAAGGTAACCGAAGACGTATTACAAAATGTAAAAGCAGGTTATGTAGGTCGTTTTGTGATGCAAATCGAAAAACCGCAAACTGTTGCTTCCTATGCCTTGCGTTTGCGCAGCGAAAATTTACCGGATAATTTTTATGAAAATTTCATACAAAACATCAATGCAGTAACTGCTGAAGATGTGTTGCGTGTGGCCAATACCTACTTTAAAGCCGATCAGTTGCGCATCGTGGTGACCGGAAAAGGCAGCGAAGTGGCCTCAAAACTGGCCGAATTGAATTTGCCTATCTTTTATTTTGACAAATTTGGCAATCCAATTACCGAGAAAAAAGAAGCCCGTACACTTCCCGCTGGTCTTACAGCTTCTGGAGTGGTTACAAATTACCTCAATGCAATTGGCGGAGAAAAAGCAATCCGTGGGGTACAATCTGTAGTGGCATTGGCTACAGGCACCGTGCAAGGGTTTCCGGTTGAATTGACCAGCAAAACCACCACGGCCCACCAACAACTTCGCGAAATTAAAGCCATGGGCATGAGCATGATGAAACAAGTGGTGAGCGATAAAAACACTTATGTTATTCAACAAGGACAAAAAGTGCCCTTATCGGCTAGTGAAATTGCAGCACTCAAAGCAGCTGCCGTTCCGTTTGAAGAATTGGATTTGTTGGCCAAAAAAACAATCGCCTTAAAAGGCATCGAAGCGTTTAATGAAACCGACTGTTATGTGGTACAAGACGGCGTAAATTCGTATTATTTTGCCTGTGATTCGGGTTTAAAGTTGGGCGAATCCAAAAGCATAGAAACCAAAGAAGGTGTCGTTACAGAAACAACCACGTTTGGCGACTACAAAGCGGTAAAAGGCATTCAATTTCCGCATAAAACCATACTCAATATCGGCATGGAAATTGAATTGATCACCACCGAAATCAAACTCAACGAACTCATTCCTGTCACTGATTTTCAATAATAAAATACGATCATAATTATGAAAGAGGTCGACCTAAATAGTCGGCCTTTTTTTCTGCCAATTTTCTGCCAATTTTCTGAAGCGCGCTTACTTATTTAGCTACTTTTGTTTCACCTAAATTCGATTTATCATGAAAAAAATGTCCGCATTATTTTGCATCGCACTTCTTGGAATAACCGTTGTGTCCTGTAAACAAAAGGCTTGCGAAGCACCAAAAGCAGAAGCCAAACCTGCAGTTGCCAAAGAAATTGCGGCGGCCAATTTAGATTCGACCCGTTTCCATATTGAAGGGATGACTTGTGCAATTGGCTGTGCCAAAACCATTGAAACCAAATTGAATGAAACGCCAGGGGTGCAAAAAGCAGCGGTAGATTTTGACAAAAAAGAAGCAATAATTTCTTTTGACAAAACCCAACAAACAAAAGCATCTTTGGTGAAATTGGTAGAATCTTGTGCTGACGGAACTACCTACAAAGTAACTGACTAGTTATTTCCAACGCAAACTTTCCATCAGGCGACGCATGTCGTTCTTGATGTAACTTGCCGCCGGCATCACCGAATCAAAATTGGGTTTGGCATAAAAGTAGACCGAACAGTCCATGAAATGTTTGGTGCTGTCGGTTACATAAAATTGGGCATTGGTTGCCGCATTTCCATCTACCTGATAAAACATTCCATATACTTTGTGGTCCTTATTTGCAAAGGGCTGCTCCAAGATGTCGTCGGCTTTAATCACATGCTCATAGGTAAGTTTTTGGGCATCGCGCAACAACATGTTGATGTTGTTTTTTACCGGTTTATAGGTCAAGTAAATAGTAGCCTTCATCTTGGGGTAATTGATCGTATACCCGCAATCGGGTTTCCCTTTAATAACCGCCTCTTCATTGATGTCAAATGTAGCCGGACAATCACTTTCATAATGCACATAGGTAGCTTCAAGATAGTCCAACCGCAATTGACTATTGGGTTTGGGCAACAGTTCTTTTTTACAGCCTAAACACAGGATAGCTAGGCAACTCAACAAGGTAATTTTGTGTACCATATAAAAAGAAAGGCTAGCAAATACTAGCCTACAAAAGTTCTTGAATTAAAAAGGCAAATCATTTTCGGGCATCATGGAACTGGGCGCATCATAACTCGGTTTGCTTTCGTTTCCGCGATTGGATTCAATTTCTTTTTTCACAGATAAGAACGTGAATTCGGTAACTTGAATCTCTGTAGTGTATTTGGTTACCCCGTCTTCGGTTTGCCATTGGCGCGATTTGATTCGGCCTTCTACATAAATTTTATCGCCCTTGGTGAGGTATTTTTCACAAATCTCAGCCGCTTTGTTGCGCACGACTAAATTGTGCCACTCGGTCGAGGTGATTTTTTCGTTTGTCGATTTGTTAATGTAGGTTTCATTGGTAGCCAACGGAAATCTACCGATACAATTTCCTCCATCAAAATAGTGCATTTTTACATCTTCACCTAAGTGACCAATTAACATAACTTTATTTAGGGTACCGCTCATTTTAGTTGGAATTGAAGTTTAGCCAAATGTACTAAAATTTATAACTCTCGCCAATCGTTCACTATAAAATTATACAGCACAATAGGAAACGGATGCGCTTTTATAGCTTCATATTCGAGGCCGTTTTCTAGCAGTCCAGCCACCTTGATTGACCAAAATTTTATACACAACTGCTGGTGAGACAATTGGTGTTTTATGGGCAATGGCGATCGCAAGTAAACCTGTTGAATGGGCAGATTAATGAGTTCCGAATCTATTATTTTGGCGATAAACTCGTCGAGGTGAATCTCTTCCTCGGTTTCAATAAAGGGAAATTCGTATAAATTTTGCCAGATGCCAGGGCCGATGCGTTGCTGAATTACGCTTTTATGCGCTTCGTCCTCCAGCACCATATAATTTAGATACCGACGGCGTACTTTTGTCTTTTTTGATTTGAATGGCAAGACCGAGACTTGCTTATTGGCCAACGCAAAACAACTGCTTTGAAAAACACAGTCGGTACAATTTGGGCTTTTGGGGACGCATTGCAAGGCGCCAAATTCCATGAGCGCCTGATTGAATAAAGCAGCTTTTTTTTGGGGCATCAATTCATTGGCCAATGCAGAAAATTCTTTTTTGGCCGAAGCCGAAGCAATGTCGGTACTCACGCCCAAATAACGCGCCAAAACCCGAAATACATTGCCGTCTACAACCGGCACTGCTTCTTCGTAACAAAACGAAGCGATGGCCGCTGCCGTATAGGTTCCTATGCCTTTTATTTGGAGTAGCTCGGTATAACTTTTAGGAAATTCGCCCTTTAATGCTGAAGAAATGTATTGGGCCGCTTGGTGCAGATTTCGCGCTCGAGAATAATAGCCTAACCCTTGCCATAGCTTCAGCACGGATTGCTCTGAAGCATTAGCTAAATCATGAACAGTAGGAAATGCAGCAATAAATGCGTTATAATAGGGCAAGCCTTGAGCGACTCTTGTTTGTTGAAGGATAATTTCAGACAACCACACGCGATAAGGATCTTGGGTAGTTCTCCAAGGCAAATCTCGCTTGTTTTGTAAATACCACTTGATTAGCGTGTTACTGAATTCCATGTTAAATTTTGGAAAACAAAAGTATATCTTTATGTAATTAAATTTTAATGAATTAGGTTGATAATTTGTTTTTTAAATTCATATATTTGCAACCTCAAAAAAATAATTATCTATTTTAAAATACGAAAGAAAATGACGAAAGCAGATATCGTAGCGAAAATTTCTGAAAAATTAGGCCTTGAAAAAGGAGATGTTCAAGCCACAGTAGAATCATTCATGGAAGAAGTAAAAACTTCTTTAGAAACAGGAGATAATGTATACTTAAGAGGTTTTGGGAGTTTTATCATTAAAACTAGAGCCGAAAAAACAGGAAGAAATATTTCAAAAAATACCACCATTAAAATTCCTGCACACAACATCCCTGCATTTAAACCGGCTAAGGTTTTTGTAGAAGGAGTTAAAACCAACAACGAAGCAAAATAACATAGTATTAATCATAAAAAATCACCAACTATGCCAAGTGGTAAAAAAAGAAAAAGACATAAGGTAGCGACGCACAAACGCAAAAAAAGAGCGAGAGCTAACCGCCACAAAAAGAAAAAGTAGTCTAAAAACTACTTTTTTCTTTTTTTAAAACGTTCATTGAAATCGGATTGAAATCCGATAAATTTCAAATCAAAAAATCCAAATCCCAAACGTTGTTGTTGGAAATTGGAATTTCTAAATTGAAATTTGATTTCATCCACCGGGTACAATACCTGTAAAATTATTGTTTAATCCATCCTTACTTCAAGCGACAAGCTAACAGCTATAAGCTGACAGCTATTTGCTTTGGTATGGATAAAAATATACAGCGTGAATAAAGAATTAATCATCCGATCTAGTTCAGATGCCGTAGATTTTGCCTTATTAAAAGATGGAAAACTAATTGAATTACACAAAGAAGAAGAAAAAAGCAACTTTCAGGTGGGCGATATTTTTATTGCCAAAATCAGAAAACCCGTTGCCGGACTCAATGCTGCTTTTGTAAATGTAGGCTTCGAAAAAGACGCCTTTTTACATTACCATGACTTAGGTCCAAATCTTGCTTCTCAACTGAAATTCATAAAACTTGTAAACACAGGTAAATTAAAAGATTTCTCCTTACGAACATTTCAGTTTGAAAAAGAGATTGACAAAGACGGAACCATTGCCGATGTGCTCACCAGCAATCAATCGGTTTTGGTACAAGTAGTAAAAGAACCCATATCGACCAAAGGTCCTCGACTAAGCGCAGAGCTTTCTCTTGCAGGACGATTTATCGTATTGGTTCCCTTTTCAGATCGCGTATCTGTTTCGCAAAAAATCGAAGAGAAAGGCGAAAAAGACCGACTTAAAAAATTAGTTCAATCTATCAGACCGAAAGGTTTTGGCGTTATTGTTCGCACAGTAGCCGAAGGCAAAAATACAGCCGAATTAGAAAAAGATTTGCAGAACCTGCTAGGCAGATGGAATGCAATGTGTAAAAAATTACCAACGGCCCCTCATCCATCCAAAGTATTGGGCGAACTCAATAGAGCTTCCTCCATATTGCGTGATGTGTTTAATGATACCTTTAGCGGTATTCATATCGATGACGAGACGTTGTACCAAGAAACCAAGGATTACGTGCAAGAAATTGCGCCGTCCAAAGAATCAATTGTGAAGTTTTATCAATCTAAAAGCACACCCATTTTCGAAAAGTACCACATAGAGAGACAAATCAAAACTTCTTTTGGAAAGACCGTTTCCATGACCAAGGGAGCCTATTTGATCATCGAACACACCGAAGCCTTGCACGTCATTGACGTAAACAGCGGAAACCGATCAAATAAAGCGACCAATCAGGAAGACACGGCCATGGAAGTAAACATGATTGCCGCTGCCGAAATCGCAAGACAATTGCGGTTGCGTGATATGGGCGGAATCATTGTAGTTGATTTTATCGACATGCAAAATCCAGACAATCGAAAAGTGCTGTTTGACTTCCTTAGAGAAGAAATGGAAGACGATAAAGCCAAGCACAAAATTCTACCGCCGAGTAAATTCGGATTGGTACAAATTACCAGACAACGCGTTCGACCAGAAGTAAATATCGAAACACGTGAAGAAGACCCCAACAGCGGGAGAGGCGAAATAGAAGCGCCTATCTTAATCATCGATCGAATTGCTTCAGATGTAGAGCGACTGGTAAAAACTCAACAAAAAATTGTGCTCAATGTGCATCCTTTTGTTGCCGCATACCTTAAAAAAGGATTCCCCTCTTTGCGTTCAAAATGGTTTTTTGAATACAAAAAATGGGTGAAGATTATACCACGAGACGCTTACACCTATTTAGAGTATCATTTTTATGATCAACAGGGTAAGAAAATCAAAGACTAATTAAATCAACCGCCTTTCATAAGATTGGCGGTTTTTTTGTGTTTAGTATTTGCTAAAGCAAATGTACCTGAAGCCCACTGGGCTTCCTCCTCTTATTCTCAAATCAAGAGACGCTTACACCTACTTAGAGTATCATTTTTATGATCAACAGGGTAAGAAAATCAAAGACTAATTAAATCAACCGCCTTTCAACCGATTGGCGGTTTTTTTGTTTTGTAGCCGCTCTGTAAATTTATTTTCGGCGTTGGGCAAAAAAACGTTGGAGTAAATCAGCAGCTTCTTCGGCCATTATGCCAGACACCACTTGAGTCTTGGGATGCAATTGTGTGCCCATTTTCACAAAGCCGCGTTGATCGTCGCTGGCGCCATACACAACTTTACTGAGCTGGCTCCAATACAAGGCGCCCGCACACATTTGACAGGGTTCTAAGGTTACATATAACGTGCAATTTTTGAGGTATTTTCCTCCCAAAAAATGAGCGGCCGAGGTAATGGCTTGCATTTCGGCATGGGCCGTAACGTCTTGTAAGAGTTCGGTTAAGTTGTGACTTCGGGCAATAATCCGGTCTTCGATTACCACTAAAGCACCTACCGGAATTTCCCCTTTTTCGAAAGCCATTTCGGCTTCCTGTAGGGCTTTTTTCATAAAATACGCGTCGGTGAAAATCGAATCCATGACGCAAAAATAACAATTCAATTTGTACATTTGCTGCATGCCAAACAATTTACTTTCACACATACAATCGCCCGCCGATCTGAGGCTGATCCCCGAAAGTCAATTGCCACAATTGGCTCAAGAACTTCGCGATTTTATCATTCACATAGTAGCCACCAAAGAAGGCCATTTGGGCGCCAGTCTAGGCGTAGTTGAACTCACGATAGCCTTGCATTATGTATTTAACACGCCCGATGATTTATTGGTTTGGGATGTGGGTCACCAAGCCTACGGACACAAATTGCTCAGCGGTCGACGAGATCTTTTTCACACCAACCGACAATTTGAAGGCCTATCTGGTTTTCCCAAACGCGACGAAAGCCCGTATGATGCTTTTGGCACGGGCCATTCGTCTACCTCAATATCAGCCGCACTGGGCATGGCGTTGGCATCAGCGCTAAATGGCTTTCCCGAACGCACACACATTGCTGTGATTGGCGACGCTTCGATTGCATCAGGAATGGCTTTTGAGGCCTTGAATCATGCCGGAGTAACCGAGGCCAATTTACTCATTATACTCAACGACAATGCGATTGGGATTGACCCGAGTGTGGGTGCGCTAAAAAATTATTTTACTGCCATCAAATCGGGTGAATATGCCGATGAGTACAACTGGATCAGCTCCTTGAATATAGATTATTCCGGTCCGATTGACGGACACGATTTGCCTGCAGTAATTTCCGAATTACGCCGTTTGCAACCGCTAAAAGGACCCCGATTTTTGCACCTCATTACCACCAAAGGCAAGGGATTGCAACAAGCCGAAGACAACCAAGTGGCCTACCATGCGCCCGGAAAATTTAATGCCCAAACCGGCGAATTGAATCCCAAAAATTTGGCCGTTCAACCGCCGAAATTTCAAGATGTATTTGGGTTGACCTTAGTAGAATTGGCTCGAACTAACCCAAAAATTATTGGCATTACCCCCGCCATGCCCACCGGAAGTTCGTTAAAATACATGATGGATGCCTTTCCCGATCGCGCCTTTGATGTAGGCATTGCCGAGCAACATGCGGTAACCTTAGCCGCCGGAATGGCCACGCAAGGAATGGTGGTATATTGTGCCATCTATTCGACTTTTTTACAGCGCGCCTATGACCAATTGATACACGATGTGGCTTTGCAAAATTTACCTGTTATTTTTTGCGTAGATCGCGCAGGACTGGTGGGCGAAGATGGTGCTACCCATCAGGGCGTTTTTGATTTGGCCTATTTGCGCTGCATTCCCAACTTGATTGTCTGTGCCCCTCGAAACGAAATAGATTTACGCAACCTTTTATATACCGCTCAATTGGGTTTGCCCCATCCAATCGCTATTCGCTACCCCAGGGGTCGTGGTCATCAAATAGAATGGCAAAACCCCTTCGCTGCTGTTCCCATCGGCAAGGCCGAATTGCTAAAACAAGGGAGTTCGGTAGCCCTATTATCTACTGGAACCATTGCATATCCGGTAAGCGAGGCAATCGAATTGAGTCAAACCCCAGCCGCTTTTGCGCATTATGATTTTAAATTTGTAAAGCCTCTTGACGAAAATACCTTGCATGAAATATTTCAAAAATTCAGCGCAATAATCACCCTAGAAGATGGTGTTGCAAGCGGTGGGTTTGGATCGGCCGTAGCCGAATTTGCTGCCGCACATCACTACCAAAACCGGTTGAAAATTTTGGGGATTCCAGATGAATTTATCGAACAAGGAACCCTCGAGGAATTACATCGATACAGTAAATTGGACGCAAAAAATTTGCAAATTATTTTCGATTATTACGCAAATAGCTGAATTTTGTCGCACACTTTAAGATCGAAAATTCCGTTCTAAAACCTAATCTTTTTTGCATGCGTATCCCTTTTTTAGCATTGACCCTAATTTCTACAACCGTTTTTGCGCAGTCTTTAGACAGTCTAGTTATTGCGACCACTCCTGTTCAAAACAATTGGAATAGTAAAAATCTGCTGGGTTTTGACTTGAATGATATTGTATTTGTGAATTGGAATGCCGGTGGGGTAAGCTCGATTTCGGGTTTGGTGAAAGGAAATTTTACGAGAACCTACAGCGAGGCCAACCAAAAATGGCACAACGAATTGATCGTGCGCTATGGACTCAACAAACAAGATGGCATCGAAGTGCGCAAAACGGATGATGTATTTCAGTTTAGCTCCACCTACGGGTACCGCAAAGACAGCTTGTCGAATTGGTACCATTCGGCCAAATTTAATTTTAACACCCAATTCACCAACGGGTACAACTACCCCAATACCGAAATTGCCATTTCTAAACCCTTGGCTCCCGCCTATACTTTTTTAGGAATTGGAGCCGAATATATGTTGAAAGAAAAAAAATTCATCTTGTACCTGTCGCCACTTACTATAAAAAACACCTTAGTAGCAGATAAGACCTTAGCCAATCAAGGGGCGTTTGGGGTAACGCCAGCAATATATGACGCTAACGGCGTGCTCCTTATTCCCGGCAAACAAACCCGAACAGAGTTGGGGATGCTCATTTCTAATTCATATAAAAAAGAATTGATGAAAAATTTCATGATGGACAATCGGCTTTCCCTATACTCCGATTACATCAACAAATTTGGGAATATCGATGTCGATTGGCACATCCAGTTTGAACTCATCGCCAACGAATACTTGAAAGCAAATTTTGGATTGAACCTCATCTACGACGACGACATCAAGGCCAAAGAAATTGTAAACGGACAACAAATTACCGTAGGACCAAAAATTCAACTCAAGCAAATGATGGGCATTGGGATTGTTTACGAATTTAAAAGCAAAAAGCAGTAAGAAATCTTACTGCTTTTTTTTAGGCTTTGATATAATTTATCTTATTTGATGACTACTTTTTGGGTGTATTTCAATTGATCTCCAGTTACATTCAATACATAAACTCCTGTTTGCAGATTCCCTAAATGCAGTGTTTTTTCAAGTTGAAAAGCCGCATCGTTTTCTTCGTATACCACTCGGCCATTGGTGTCTACCAACTGAATATGAAGTTTACCCACAAATTGATTGATACGCAATTGCACGTCGCCTTGAGCAGGATTCGGGTATACACGAATCAAATCGGGATTGGCAAAATAATCAACTGCCAGAGTACAATTTGGTCCTGGCGGAAAAGCGGTGAAATCTTCTACCTGATCTACAGCGCTGTCCACAGAGCCAGACGAGGCGTTTAAGCCCATTCCACGCCGCTGAAACACGTCTGCTATCAAACAATAATCTTGACCTCCTGTGGTGGCCTGATCGGCGGCAAATAAATTATCACGACTGCTAATAAAAGAGGACGTATTACAACTTTGTAGCTTCAAGGCGTCAATCACCAAGCGCATCACTTTATTGTTTCCGCCGGTTCCGTTATAAATATCGGGATCAAATCCGTATTTATTGATGTAGGCCCAAGTTAAATCCCAGAGTACAGCCGTCCAAGTTTCTCCGCGATTGTGCGGTTCGGCGTCATTTGAGTTGACTAAAGTGAGCGGATTAATAGACATGTCGGTAGAATACGGATACGCTCTAATCCCGCCATCAGTAGGCAATTGATTGATGGCGTAGGTGCCAATGCCCCGTGCTTCGGCTCCGGTGTCACCCGTTTTAATTTGATTAATCAAACAAAACCAATCCGACCAGCCTTCACCCATTTGCTCGGCATTATTCATACAAGCCGTATTGTTTGGACCGCCAATTAAACGGTTGGCAATACCATGCCCTACTTCGTGTGCGATGATTCCGTTATCAAAATCGCCATCGGCATATAAATATAAATTGCCCGGAGATTCCAATTTTACATTTACCGGGCCGTTTGCCAGTTCTGCAATTAATTCGTCACCCAATTCTTTGGTGATAAAAATTGCCGGTATGGTAATGCCCAACAAACCCGTAGAGCTCATGCTCAAGGTGCTCGGGTTATTGGGAATACTATCGGCAACAACTACCGCCAACGCTCCCGCGTCTTGGGCATTTTTTACTTTAAGATTGAAGAAACATCCCCCGCGGCGAATCAACACAATTTTATTACTCAATTCGAAGGCGTTGGTTGGTGTTTGACAAGCCGAATTATATCCTGGCGGGTTTGGATTGTTTGCGTAAAGGGCTAAATCGGATGTAATTCCGTTTGGTGCGGTTGGAACCGGTATGCGGTCAGTGCCTTCAAAAACATTCGAAGTTGCCAGTTTTTCGCCAGCAATCGAAGCGGGTGAATTGACCGTTAAAAAATTGGTAGCTGGCGCACCCATGGTCCATAAAAACATTTGTACTCGTGGACGTGAGCCGTCATTTGGCGTCGAGAAATTGGCGTTGTTGAGTGTTGGAGTAGTTTGCGAATAGCCATCTTGTGCATCGGCCAAAACATAATCACCGGTACCTGAAGTAGCTCCACCGCGGCCTAAATTATTTTGTTGAAAATTCCCTGCCGCTTCATTAAATCCGTATTGGTACCAAATGTCGTGCATCATGTTTATAGAATAAAACAAATTGGTGGTTGCGGCTGGCGTATAGACAGTAGGCTGAAAGGTTGCCCCTCCATACTGGTAATCAAACAATAAACCAGCTCCTCCGTCGGGACGTATTCCGTTGCCGTTATTTCCGTCGGCATCTTCCTGTGCCAACACGTTATTTCCGCGGGTATAGGTGTATTTTAAAGAAGCTGTCGTTCCTCCTATGGCATTGGCATCGTGCCAGCCATTGGGCGAAGCCAAGGCGTTTCCAACTGTTGAAATGAGTTCGAACGGATGATGGTTTGGACTTTCGTAATTGTAAGGAATTACACGATAAGAACCCGGCGTTGCTGCCACGGTAACATTTGTATTGGATACAAAAGCATGTTGGCTAAAATTGTAGGGTTTAGTTGTTTTTGCTTGGGACTGATTGCCAAAAGCACAACTTACCATCAAATCGTGTTGTTCTAGTATTGTCCCATCTACTGCATCAATACGAAGGTCCCACAAATGTTTTGCATCGGGACTGTAAAACTGAAAATACCAGGCCAAATTCAGTTGATCATTGGGTAAGGCTTGGTAAACCAATTGCGCCGAGATAGGGTCTTCTTGTAAACCGTCGGTTAAGGTAAACTTATGATGAGGCAAGTTTTCAATCACAGCAAATGAAGGTGATTGTGAAATGTGAAGTTGTTGATATACCCTAACGGCCGCTTGCTCTAGGGTGAGTTGGGGTTGGGTATTGGATATTTTTTGTGCAATATTGCTTTTAAAATTATTGGCGAATCGATACACCGCATTGTTTCGGATAGCCAGGTTGGATTGCGCATTAAACAGGGCAATGCCTTGGTAATTTTGTACAATATAACAGCTGGTTATTTGGGTTCCTTCTGCGTAAACTTCACTGTCTATTGTCCAATCTGAAATGTCGGCAGCGCTGAGGTTATAGGTAGATTTATTCTTGTCTAGATACTGTTGGATAAGTTGTTTATGCGTTTGTGACCAAAAGGTTGTTGAGCACATCAACGCAAGGAGTAGTAGTGATTTTTTCATATAGAAATGCCTGTATTGTTTTTAAAAAGTTAGCTGTCACAAACATAGAGTAAATAGTTGGAACCCGAAAAAGGAACCCGAAATTTCAGGACAAAAAAAATCCAAATCTTTCGATTTGGATTTTTATATCAGAACTAAGGATCTTAGTTTTTCATGATTTTTTGAGAGAAATTAAATTGCTCGTTGTTTACTTTCAAGATATACATTCCTGCTTGGAAACGGCTCAAGTCGATCGTTTTTTCTATATTGAAATCAGCATCTTTTTGAGTGTAAACTACACGTCCATTTAAATCTACAATTTGTATAGAAGCTTTACCTACAAATTGATTGATTCGAATATTGAACAATCCGTTTGATGGGTTAGGATATACTCTAAACATATCTGGATTAGCAAAATAATCAACCGCTAAAGTACAGTTTGGTCCAGCTGGAAATGAGGTAAAGTCTTCCACCTGATCGTTCGGATCATTAATGTCTCCTGAACTGGCATTCAACCCAACTCCTCTTCGAGCAAATACGTCTGTAATTAAACAGTAGTCTGCACCACCGGTAGTAGCTTGATCGGCAGCGATCAAATTATCTCTTCCTGAAACAATGTTAGTTCCATTACAAGTTTCTAATTTTAAGGCATCGGCAACCAAACGCATTACTTTGTTGTTCCCGCCTGTTCCTGTGTAAATATTTGGATCAAAACCATACTTGTTAATATAGGCCCAAGTTAAATCCCAAAGACAAGATGTCCAGAATTCACCTACAACATATTTGAATGCAGTGTCAGTTGTTGGGTCTGCAGGCAATACTGCATTCGAGTTGATCATTGTTCTAGGATTCACGGTCAAATCGGTAGAATAAGGGAAGTCTCTAATTCCAAATCCGTCTACCGGTTGGTTGATTACAAAGGTTCCTACTTCTTTCGGATCTGCTCCCGTATCGCCTACTTTAATTTGATTCATTAAACCAAACCAGTCAGACCAGCCCTCGCCCATTTGTTCGTAGTTGTTCATACAGCCTGCAAGACCACCACCTACTAAACGATTAGAAATTCCATGTCCGTATTCGTGACCAATAACTACGTTATCGAAATCACCATCGGCATACAAATACAAGTTGTCTGGCACTTCTAGTTTCACACTCAAAGGACCATTAGCCATTTCGGCCAAGAAACTGTCTCCAATTTCTTTGGTAATAAATACCGCTGGAATAGTAATTCCTAATACCCCTGTAGAACTCATAGATAAACGAGTAGGGTTGTTGTCGATACTATCCATAACAATAACCGCTAAAGCACCTGCATCCTGTGCGTTTTTAACTTTTAAGCTGAAGAAACATCCCCCACGCTTAATCAACACGATTTTCCCCGACAAGTCAAATGGGTTGGTTGGTGCTTGGCAAGCTGAATGATATCCTGGAGGCGTTGGGTTGTTGTTGTATAATACTAAATCAGAAACGATGCCGTTTGGCGCAAGTGGAACTGGAATACGGTCTGTGGTATCAAACACATTGGTAGTTGCAGCATATTGACCCGCAATTGGTGATGGACCATTTACCGTGATGTAGTTGGTTGGAGGTGCTCCTAAGTTCCATAAGAACATTTGAATTCTTGGACGAACACCATCATTAGTTGGCGTGAAGTTGGCGTTGTTTAAGGTAGCTGTAGTTTGAGAATACCCATCTTGCGAATCAGCTTGCACATAATCTCCGGTAGCCGTAGCAACTCCTCCACGACCTAAATTGTTTTGTTGGTAGTTTCCGTTTGCTTCATCAAATCCATATTGGTACCAAATATCGTGCATGATGTTATTCATGTAGAACAAGTTGGTGGTTGCTGCAGAAGTATAAACGGTTGGCAATAAAGTTTGACCGCCATAAGCAAAATCAAAAGTCAATGAAGCCCCGCCATCGGCACGGATTCCTGTTCCGTTGTTTCCGTCGGCATCTTCTTGAGCCAAAACATTGTTTCCTCTGGTATAGGTATAGCGTAAAGAAGCCGTTGTGCCGTTAATAGCATTGGCATCATGCCAGCCATTCGGTGAAGCCAAGGCATTTCCTGTAGTAGTAATCAAATCAAAAGAATGGTGATTTGGACTTTCGTAGTTGTAAGGAATAACTCTATAGGTACCCGGTGTTGGCACCAACATTGAATTTGATGCATTGAATGCATTCAATTCAAAATTAAAGTGTTTTTTGTAATCGTGTTTGCCTTGATGGTCATCGCCGAATTTACAAGAAACCGTCAAATCTTTTTTATCTAAAAGTGCTCCTGAAGTTGCGTCAATTTTCACATCCCAATAAGAACTTCCTTTTGGTGCATAAAATTGAAATCCCCAAGCCAAAACCAATTGGTTGTCGGCAGTAGGCTGGAAGGCCAATTTCGCGATAATCGGATCTTCGCTTGTGCCATTAGACAATTTTAAATTGTGGCTGTCTACTGTTTCGATGACAGTAAATGCAGTTGACCCATAACCCAATTTAGCGTAAGCACTAGCCAAAGCTTGAGTAGCATCTAAAGAAGACACCGTAGTGTTTACTTTTTGTGCCACATTTTGACGAAAGCGATTTCCTAAGTTGATCACTTCGTTGTTTTTAACCCACACGTTAGATTGCGCATCAAAAAGCTCAATTCCTTGGTAACGTTGTACCACGCGATAGTTTGTAATTTGAGTAGAAGTAGAACTCACTTCCCCTACCACAGTCCAATCAGAAACATCTTGACTGGTTAAACCGTATTTAGCACGATTGTTGTCTAAATAAGTTTGGATTTTCTGTTTGTTTGCTTGAGAAAAACCCAAGAAAGTAACTAGAAATGCCGTTAATAATGTAATTTTTTTCATTTTTATTAAGTTTTGTGAAACAAACATAAATTAATTTTTCATGATATCAAAAAATCAGGTCGAAGATTAACATGATTATTCATGATTTCCGTTGATATTTTTATAAAACAAGAGCGCATTACCGTCGGTGAGCAACGAAATAAAGTGACAAATGTGCAGCAAACGATCGTAGCTGTTTTCCTTAAAAACTCGGTGTTTTTCGGGCACCAATTGCAGCAATAATTTATCATAATTTGTGGCGCAACCCATCGCTTTATTTTCGAATGCAGTACACATTTTATCGAGCAATACATTGATAATTTGATAGCCGGTGATTTCCTTTTCGATCACTTCCCTGCTTTGGTAAATGTTTTTGACGCTCAATTTAATGATGTCATCCATTTGAGGCTTAAATCGGCTTTTGTCTAGAAGGGAATACGGAAATTGACCGGCTAAAATGGCCGGTTCGTTTTCTAAAAACACACGCACAGCATCATTAATTAACGTGCCGATTGCCAAAGCCCTCAGGTAGCTAATTCGATCTTCTTTGGTCACTAAGGTTTTGTATTTTTGGGTGTCAATGCTGTCTTTGACTAATTTTATTAAATATTCTAAGGCGTAATCTTCCGAAACCAATCCTAAATTGATGCCGTCTTCAAAATCGATAATGGTATAACAAATGTCGTCGGCCGCCTCGACCAAATAAGCCAAGGGATGGCGTTCAAACCCAATATCTGCTCCTGTTTTATTGGGTATCATTCCCAACTCTGCAGCAACTTCTTGAAAAAATGCTTGGTCTGACTGAAAGAAGCCGTATTTTTTATCGGCTATGGCCGAAGTAGGTTTTTTGGGTAAACTTTCTTTGGGGTACTTCATAAATGCGCCCAAAGTAGCATACGAAATTCGAATCCCGCCTTCTACTCCTGGTCGATCGGCCGTGAGCACAGAAAAACCGTTGGCATTGCCTTCAAAATCAATCAAATCTTGCCATTGTTTGGGCGTCAATTCGGCTTGGTATTTTTGCCCTTTTCCGATTGAAAAATATTCGCCTATGGCTTTTTCACCCGAATGACCAAATGGCGGGTTACCAATATCATGGGCCAAACAGGCCGCAGCCACGATGGCGCCAAAATCATTCATTTGGTAGCCGTGTATTTCCTGCAAATAGGGGTGTTTTTCTATGATTTTTTTGCCTACTAATCGCCCTAAGGAACGGCCCACCACCGAAACTTCAAGGCTGTGGGTGAGTCGGGTGTGCACAAAATCGGTCTTAGATAAAGGAATAACTTGGGTTTTATCTTGTAACGATCGGAAGGCCGCCGAAAAAATTATCCGGTCGTAATCGACTTCAAAACCCAAACGGGTATCGTCTTGTTCTTTGCGCAAGCGCTTGCTTGCATCGCCTTGGCGTCTCAAAGACAACAATTGTTCCCACTGCATCATAATGAATCTGTTTTGGAATGAAAAGAAAACAGCCATCCTAAAGACAGCTGTTTCAAAGATACATTTTATTTGGTTTTAATTACGAGCCACACATTTCGCATTCTTCTGGTCCGGCATTTCGGGCACGCTCAATCATGGCTGCAAATTCTTCGGGTGTCATTTCTACCGCTTCTGCCGGTGCAGCGACTACCTCTAAGGCTACTGCATCGGGAATCGTTTCGGCTTTTTTGTCGTTATTCAAGGTAAATTTAATGGCGTCTACTGCCGATTTGGTTCTCAAATAATACATCCCCGTTTTAAGACCCGATTGCCAAGCATAAAAGTGCATCGAAGTCAGTTTGGAGAAATTGGCGTCTTGCATAAACAAGTTTAACGATTGGGATTGATCAATAAAATACCCTCTGTGACGTGACATGTCGATGATGTCTTTCATGGACATTTCCCAAACGGTTTTATACAACTCTTTCAAATCGGCTGGAACGGCATCAATATTTTGAACCGAGCCGTTGTGACGCATGATTTCTTGTTTCAGGGTTTCGTTCCATAACCCCCGATTTACTAAATCTTCTAACAAATGTTTGTTTACCACGATAAATTCACCAGACAATACACGACGCGTGTAAATGTTTGAAGTATACGGCTCAAACGCCTCGTTGTTTCCTAAAATTTGCGAGGTAGAAGCGGTAGGCATTGGCGCCACCAACAAGGAGTTGCGCACTCCGTGTTTCATCACTTCCTTACGCAAAGCACCCCAGTCCCAACGACCAGAAAGCTCTTCGTCTTTAAGTCCCCATAAATTGTGTTGGAACTCCCCTTGTGAAATAGGAGAACCTTTGAAGGTAGAATAAGGTCCCTCTTCTTTTGACATCTCTAAGGATGCGGTAACCGCAGCAAAATATAAGGTTTCGAAAATTTCTTGGTTTAATTTTTTGGCCTCATCGCTGGTAAACGGCAGACGCAACAAGATAAAGGCATCAGCCAATCCTTGCACGCCCAATCCTACCGGACGGTGACGCATGTTGGAGTTTTCGGCTTCTTTAACCGGGTAGTAATTTCGGTCAATTACTTTGTTTAAGTTGCGGGTCACACGCTTGGTTACATTGTACAACAAGTCATGATTGAAGGCGCCATTCTCGACAAACATCGGCAATGAAATGGAAGCCAAGTTACATACGGCAATTTCGTCTTCTGAGGTATACTCCATGATCTCGGTACACAAGTTGGACGAACGAATGGTTCCCAAATTCTTTTGGTTTGACTTTCTGTTGGCTGCATCCTTATACAACATATAAGGTGTACCGGTCTCAATTTGTGACTCTAATATTTTTTCCCACAATTCGCGGGCTTTGATCGTTTTTCGGCCCTTGCCTTTGGCTTCATACGAAGTATATAATTCTTCGAATTCTTCGCCATATACTTCGTACAATCCAGGACATTCGTTGGGACACATCAAGGTCCACGTGCTGTCGTCTTGCACGCGTTTCATGAATAAATCAGAAGTCCACATGGCAAAAAACAAATCACGCGCACGCATTTCTTCTTTTCCGGTGTTCTTTTTCAAATCCAAGAAATCAAAGATATCGGCATGCCAAGTTTCTAGATAAATCGCAAAACTTCCCTTGCGTTTACCGCCCCCTTGATCTACATAACGAGCCGTGTCGTTAAACACACGCAACATCGGAACGATTCCGTTTGAGGTTCCGTTTGTGCCGCGAATATAAGACCCTGTAGCGCGTACATTGTGTATAGAAAGCCCAATTCCTCCCGCCGATTGCGAGATTTTGGCCGTTTGTTTTAGGGTGTCGTAGATGCCGTCAATACTATCGTCTTGCATGGCCAAAAGGAAACAAGAAGACATTTGTGGCTTAGGTGTTCCGGCATTAAACAAAGTGGGTGTGGCGTGCGTGAAGAATTTTTTGGACATCAAATCATAGGTTTCAATCACTGACGTCAGGTCGTTGAGGTGAATTCCCACCGCTACACGCATGAGCATGTGCTGCGGACGCTCCACAATTTTTCCATTTATTTTTAACAAATACGAACGCTCCAAGGTTTTAAACCCGAAGTAATCGTAATTGAAATCACGGTTATAAATGATGTGCGAATCCAAAAATTCGGCATTTTCTTGGATCACATTGTATACTTCTTCTGATAATAAAGGAGCCGCTTGGTTGGTTCTCGGATTTACGTAGTGATACATGTCGTGCATCGTTTCCGAAAATGATTTTTTGGTGTTTTTATGTAGATTAGATATGGCAATACGGGCGGCCAGTTGGGCATAATCCGGATGGGCAATGGTCATAGACGCAGCGGTTTCGGCGGCCAGGTTGTCTAACTCAGAGGTGGTCACCCCATCATACAATCCCTCAATTACGCGCATCGCTACTTTTACAGCGTCTACTAAATCATTTAAACCATAACATAATTTTTTTACTCGGTCGGTAATCTTGTCAAACATAACGGGCTCTTTGTGGCCGTCTCTTTTTACTACATACATAGATAAGTGGTGTTAAGCAATAGAAAATCCCTTCGCTACTGCAGGTTATTTGTGTGAATTTTGAAGCTAATCCCGCTATTCGCTTTATCTTTTGTGTCAAAAAAACACAAAAGGATGCCGCTGCTATCGGGGCTAGGCAATCGAAAAATAAAAGGCGTGTAGTAAAGTATAAGGCGTAAAAAGGTTTGGTTTGGAAATCGACTAAAAATCGGCGTCGAAAGAAATTTTTTGGGCATCGGCATCGGTGTTCATCACTCCCGATTTTTGGTATTCGGCCACGCGTTTCTCAAAGAAATTTGTTTTGCCTTGCAACGAAATCATGTCCATAAAATCAAACGGATTGCTTGAATTGTACACCCGATCGCAGCCCAACTCTACCAATAAACGGTCGGTCACAAACTCCAAATATTGCGTCATCAAAACGGCATTCATTCCAATTAAACTTACCGGCAAAGACTCCGTAATGAATTTGCGTTCAATATTGAGGGCGTCGGTAAGAATTTCGGTGATGCGCGCTTTAGGAACTTTGTTGATCAGGTGGTGGTTGTGCAAATGCACCGCAAAATCACAGTGCATGCCTTCGTCGCGAGAAATCAATTCGTTCGAAAAGGTTAAGCCAGGCATCAACCCGCGTTTTTTCAACCAAAAAATAGAACAAAATGAGCCGGAGAAAAAGATGCCTTCTACCGCAGCAAACGCAATTAACCGCTCGGCAAACGAATCAGAAGTGATCCAACGCAAGGCCCAATCGGCTTTTTCTTTGATTGCCGGAAAAACGTCTATGGCATGAAACAATTCGTCTTTCTCTGTCTCGTCTTTCACGTACGTATCAATGAGCAAAGAATAGGTTTCGCTGTGAATGTTCTCCATCATCAACTGAAAGCCATAAAAAAACTTGGCTTCGGGATACTGCACTTCGCTCACAAAATTCTCAGCCAAATTTTCGTTTACAATTCCATCTGAAGCGGCAAAAAAGGCCAAGATGTGTTTCACAAAATATTTCTCCTCCTCCGACAATTTATTATTCCAGTCGTTGAGATCCGTATGTAAATCTATTTCTTCGGCCGTCCAAATACAAGCCTCTTGTTTCTTATAAAACTCCCAAATGTCGTGGTGTTTGATCGGAAAAATTACGAAGCGGTCTTTGTTCTCTTTTAAAATAGGTTCTACGGTTGCCATTTTTTTGTGTTTTTAATCGAATTAGGTGTTGAAGCGCACTTGTGAAGTGCTCGCACAAAGATTAGGATTTGTATCGGAATAAGAAAGTCAAACTTATTCACAATCGTCTTTAGTTTTTAACAAATCTCATTTTCGTAGACATTTGTTTAAAATTATTTTAAACTACTTATAGTCAGGTGTTTATGTTTTTGTAAAATTGTGAAAGTCCCTAAAAATAAGGGTTGACAAGATCAACAAATTAACATTTAAACGAAGTAGGTTAGGGAGAGTATTTGAGTGGCCTCTGCGAAAAATTAGGAGCGTTTTTTTGGGGCATTTTGCCATTCTTCGGCTACTTGTTCGAGTTCGGTGTACCAATCGATTCCAAATCGGCGAATGAGCGCTTCTTTGACAAATTTATAGACGGGAACTTGCAATTCTTTGCCCAATTCGCAGGCATCAGAACAGATGTCCCATTTGTCGTAATTGACGGCCGCAAATTCCGTAAAATCTTTTACGCGTATCGGATACAAATGACACGAAACAGGTTTTTTCCAAGATACGATTCCTTGGTTGTAGGCTTGTTCGATGCCACACAAAGCGGTAGGTCCGTCATAGATTACGTAGGCGCAATCGCGGTTGTCAATGAGTGGTGTTTCTAATTCGCCTTCGGTGCCGATAGCCCAGGTGCCTTGCGCCTCAATAGCTGCAATGCCTTCTGGCCGCAAAAAGGGTTTGATTTGCGGATAAATAGACTCTAATATAGCCGTTTCTTCTTTAGAAAGTGGTGCACCCGCATCGCCATCGACGCAACAAGCGCCCTTGCATGCCGATAAATTGCACACAAAATCCTTGGCTAAAATGTCTTCAGAGACGATGGTTTTTCCGAGTTGAAACATGCGGCAAAGATACTTTTCCGAATTAAATTATCGGAGATTTCCACCCAAATGATTTGATAATTTATCTAGCTTACTAAAAGACAGCTGTTTATAAATATTACTCGAGCCGCAACTCGAATTGCTAAGGTATTGTGGATATACGTTTGAATTTGTACTTTCACTCCAAATTAATTACGAATGAAAATTTTTACTTCAATCCTTATTTTACTTGCACTGATTTTTTTGGGTGTTAATTTTAGTCGATTGGATTTTAACCAATTTACCGAAGAAAACAAAATTGCACTCATTGGAATTTTAGGTTCCCTTTGTGCCATTCTTATCTTGGTGATTTTTAAGCTGTCTAAAAAAATAGAGGAAAAAACCAAAAACTAATTTGCCGTTTTTTGGGTGCGCAAAGCAGCCTGTATCATGGGGTCAAAAGGCAAGATCAATTGGTAATAGCGCTCTTCCCCATACAGTTGCCTGGCCATTTCGGCTATAATAGTTTGCTTTACCCAGGCTGTGTTTTTTTTCAACGGAATAACCAATCCACTAGCGCCCAAATAGGATTCAAATTGAGAAGTCAATTGGGTGTTTTGTTTCATTCGTTGAATGAATTGATCATACGTTAAGTTCGAATATGCGCTGCGGTTTTCATCCAATTGTTCAAAAGCAAAATGCGGCACTAAACCGGTTTGTTCGATCAAATAAATGAGGTGCTCCTCTCCTTTTTTGCCCGACAACGGCACAAAAATATCCGGAACGATTCCACCTCCACCATATACAATTCGGCCTTTTGGTGTTTTGAATTTGAGCGAATCGGCAATCTTTATAGAATCTTTGCTGTACAATTCGCCGTTGGCAAAGCGATTTTCAAATTCGTTTTCGTAGTCGGCCGCCCCTTTTTTATAACTTTTTTGTATCGATCTACCCGTGGGCGTATAATAGCGTGCCATGGTGAGTCGCACAGCCGAACCGTCTTCAAAAGGCAATTCGCGTTGCACCAATCCTTTTCCAAATGATCGACGACCAATCACTAGACCGCGGTCGTTGTCTTGAATCGCACCAGCCAAAATCTCACTGGCTGAAGCTGAATTTTCGTCTTGTAAAATCAGTACTTTCCCTGTTTCAAAGCTGCCTTTCTCGGTTGCGATTGTTTTTTCGACTTCGCCTTTTCTGCTTTTAAGGAGAACTATTTTTTGGCCATTTTTTAAAAATTCATCGGCAATTTGGGTGGCCATTTCCAGGTAGCCACCGCCGTTTCCGCGCAAATCGATCAGCACAGTAGTAGCGCCTTTTTGTTTGAGTTTTTGTAAGCCCTTTGAGAATTCGGGGTAGGTTGTTTCGGCAAAGCGATTGATTTTGATGTATCCAATATTGGGCGCAACCAAAACCGCTATATCGACACTTTTGATGGGCACACGATCGCGCAAGAGGTTGGTTTTAAAAATTCGGCGCTCGCTTTTGCGGTAAAGCGTGAGTTGCACGGCTGTTCCCACCTCGCCTTTGAGGTGCGCAAACAAACTGTCTGAGGGCAATTTTCGCCCAAATAATTTGGTCTTTCCGGCATATAAAATGCGATCTCCCGCCACAATACCGGCTTTTTCGGCTGGACTTTTGGGCAAGGGAGTAATTACGGCTACCGAATCGTTGTACATATAAAAATTGACGCCGATACCCACAAAATCGCCCTTCATGTTTTCTGCCAATTCTGCCTGATCTGCTGGTGGAATATACGTAGAATGTGGATCGAGGTGTGCCAAAATAGCATTTACCGCATCGTCCACAATCGAATCAGTATCTACTTGATCAACATACTCCGTTTCGATGAGGTCTAATAAGGTGTTGAGTTTATTTTTGGCCGAAGGTTTGCCAAATGCTGTTGGCGAAGTTGTAAAATGAAACTGTGAGCCCAATAGAAAGCCCAAGGCCAACATGAAAAACAAGGCAATTGGCAAAAGAATTTTTAATTTTTGCATGTGATGTCCAGCTAGTCTAATTCTGGAATATGGTCTACTTGTATCCCAGCTTTGAGTAAAAAATCAACTCCCGAGGTGTCGCGGTAGGCCATGTGAAACACCACGCGTTTTATCCCTGCTTGGTGTATCAGTTTGCTGCATTCTTTGCAAGGCGAAAGGGTAATATATAAGGTAGCGCCATCGCAAGTTTGGCTAGAACGAGCTACTTTGAGAATGGCATTGGCTTCGGCGTGCAGCACATACCAATTGGTGAGGCCGTTTTCGTCTTCGCAGCAATTTTCAAAGCCCGAAGGCGTGCCGTTGTAGCCGTCAGAAATAATCATGCGGTCACGCACAATGATGGCGCCCACTTGCTTTCGGTGACAGTAGGACAAGAGGCTCCACTCTTTGGCAATGCGCAAATAGGCCTTGTCGTATTTTGCTATTTTTTTATCGGTCATAAACTGGATTGAATATTAATGCCAAATGGGGTTTTGTATCAATAAAGGCAAAACCACGCCCAACACAAAGGCCGACAAAGTTAAGGTAAAATCCCGTTGCGAAAAACGCAAAACCGATTGGAATACATAGGAAAAAATTAAAACCGCAAACACTACGGCTACTTGTGCCAATTCGATTCCTACTGAAAACTGAATGAGGCTAAATAATTTGGTAGACGAACTGCCGGCCAAAAGCGAATTAAAATAATAGGAAAAACCCAGGCCGTGAATGAGTCCAAAAAAAACGGTGAGGTAATGAATGGGTTGGAATTTATTTTTGGTTTTACTGAATTTACCCAACGACAGCAAAGTAAATAAGGCGGTGCAAAAAATAGTAAGCGGAATGAGAAACTCTACGATTCGAGGCTGCAAACTAAATAATTCATAAGCCCCTAAAAACAAGGAAATGGTATGCCCTAGGGTAAACAAACTGACCGAAATGAGCAAGCGTTTCCAATCGGGAAAAGCGTAGGGTGCGGTGAGTGCCAACAAAAAAAGCAAATGATCGTAGCCATTCCAATTGAGCACGTGCTTGGCCCCGATTTCGACAAATATCCAAAAATCACTCATGCGAATTTGTTTTAAGTGGGGTAAACTTAGGAATTTTTTAGGGAAAATAAATGCAATAGCGGGAAGTGGGGAGTGGGGAGTGGGGAGTTGGAAGTTGGAAGTTGGAAGTTGGGAGTGGGAAGGTTTTGGTTAGACAGGAGAGAAAGTTATAAGAAAGCTAACCGAGAACTGATAACCGAAAACCGACAACCTAAAACCTAAAACCTACAACAAAGTTGACTGAGAAACTTTTGTAATTTAGATGGGACACATGAACAAGTAATTGTGAATTAATGATTTTTAAGTTGGAAGAATGCAAACTAATTCTTTCTTTTGATTAAATTAACTCACAAAAACAAAATCATGAAAAACAATATTTTTAAATTAGCATTTACCTTATTTGTTGCCCTATTATCTTTTTCTTGTTCAAATGACAATTCATCAAACACAATTAATCAATATCAAGGTACTTGGTCAGGAATATACACTGGTGCTGAAGATAATGGAACTTGGACTGCAGTCGTGAACTCTTCAGGAATTACAACTGGGACCACTACATCAACAACCTTTTCTTCAACCTATGAGTTAAATGGGTCAGTAAATATGGAAGGAGTTTTTGTTGCAACCGTTGGCTCTTCAACGTCCGGGGCATCTTTTAATGGCATTATGTTAGCTAATGGCTCCGCCTCAGGAACCTGGTTAAATAATTCTGCTCAAATGAATGGAACCTGGACCGGCTCAAAGCAATAAAATTCAATATCCATAAGTTTTAACACACCCCCAACCCCTCTCAAGAGGGGAGTTTTGGGAAGTATACTAAGCAGCCGTTAGCTTTTAGCTAAGACGAAAGACTAAGAGAGTAGAGACGGTTCTTAGAACCCAAACCGAAAACAGACAACACACAACCGACAACCAAATTAGTATTAGATGAAATCTTTCAATCTTTAAATCATTTAATCTTTCAATCAACTATTCTTCATAAACTCCTCCGCCTTGCTCACCATATTATAACTGCCACAAAAGAACGGAACGCGTTGGTGCAATTCGGTGGGTTGAATTTCGAGGATTCTTTGGTAGCCATCTACCGCTTTTCCGCCGGCTTGTTCGGCAATGAAGGCCATCGGGTTGCATTCGTAGAGCAAACGCAATTTTCCTTGCGGCGATTTGGAACTCGTGGGGTAAATGTAAATCCCGCCTTTAATCATGTTGCGGTGCATGTCGGAGACCAAACTGCCAATGTAGCGCGAAATATACGGACGGTCTTCTTCTTCCAGCTGGCAATACTTGATGTAATTTTTTACCCCTTGCGGAAAATGCACATAATTTCCTTCGTTTATGGAGTAGATCGTGCCGTCTTTGGGGTAGCGCATATTGGGGTGTGACAAATAAAAGGTGCCAATCGCCGGATTTAACGTAAACCCATTTACGCCATGACCGGTGGTGTACACCAACATGGTTGAAGTGCCGTAAATCACATAGCCGGCCGCCACTTGGTTGATGCCGGGTTGTAAAAAATCTTCTAAAGTTACCGGCGTTCCTACGGGTGTGATGCGGCGATATACAGAAAATATGGTTCCCACCGAGACATTTACATCAATGTTCGAGGAGCCATCTAAGGGATCTATGAGCACCACGTACTTATTATTATGGCTGTTGTCGGCGCCCGAAACGGTAATGAAATCGTCGTTTTCTTCGGAGGCAATGCCGCACACAATTTCGCGATTAATCAAGGTTTGAATAAACACCTCGTTGGCATAGACGTCTAGTTTTTGTTGGTCTTCGCCTTGGATGTTTTGTTCGCCGGCTGCACCCACAATATCGACCAAACCGGCTTTATTTACTTTGTAATTGACCACTTTGGCCGCCAAACGAATGGAGTTGATGATGCGCGATAATTCACCCGACGAATACTGAAAAGCGTTTTGGTTTTCGATGATGAATTCCCCTAAAGTACTGTGTTTTTGTTGCATTACGAAATCGTTGTAGTTAAGACTGCAAATATCGTTTTTTTGCTCAATTTGCCGAAAATTCTACTGTTTAATTTTGAAGAATTGTCTCTATGTTTGTACAAGCAAAAAAACCAAGTGATTTACCATGACTATACGCAAAGGAGAAGCTGCCGATATGCCGGCGGTTTTAGAACTTATAAATGAATTGGCCGTCTTTGAGCGCGAGCCAAATGCTGTGGTGGTCACCGCCGCTGATTTGCAACGCGACGGATTTCAGGGAAACCCTTTATTTACTACTTTTGTGGCCGAAGTAGGCGAAGAAATTGTAGGAATGGCGTTGTTCTATTACCGCTATTCTACCTGGAAAGGCAAAACAATTCACCTGGAAGATTTGATCCTAAAAGAGAAGTTCAGAAAACAAGGGATAGGATTTGCGCTGTACCAAAAAATAATAGAGACCGGCTATCGCGAAGGGGTGCGCCGTATCGAGTGGAACGTGCTCGATTGGAATACACCTGCAATTGCTTTTTATGAAAAAACAGGCGCAAAAGTCTTTGACGATTGGCGCGTGGTACAACTCGACGAAAAAGGAATTCAGGCTTTTGTAGAAAAAAACAAAAAATCCTAATACAATCTTTTATATTAACTCCTATGAAAGTATTTAAATTTGGTGGCGCCTCGGTAAAAGATGCAACCGGCATTAAAAATGTAGTAGACGTATTACACAAAGTGGGCCACGACGAAGTGCTTTTGGTTGTTTCGGCTATGGGAAAAACTACTAATGCGCTAGAAGAGGTAGTGAAAAATTATTTTGAGCAATCGCCTGCCTTGCAATCTTCTATTCAAGAAGTAAAAAAATACCACAACCAAATTGCGATGGATTTGTTTGAGGAATCCCACCCATTGTTTCAAACACTAACCAAATTTTTTGGCGAATTAGATCATTTTTTAAGCCACAACAAATCCCCCAATTACAATTTTGTCTACGACCAAGTAGTGAGTTATGGAGAACTTCTTTCTACGGCAATTGTGTCAAACTATTTGAATTTTTGCGGGATTGCCAACCAGTGGTTAGACGTGCGGACAGTCATTAAAACGGACGCTACTTACCGCGATGCCGAAATAAATTGGGAGCTGACCCAAAAAAATTGCAGCAAACTCATTCGCAAAAAACAAGCCTACATTACCCAAGGCTTTTTGGGGTCGGACGAAAATAATTTTACCACTACTTTGGGTCGAGAAGGATCAGATTATACCGCCGCGATTTTGGCCTATTGCCTCAATGCCGAAAGCGTAACCATTTGGAAAGATGTGCCGGGTGTACTGAATGCCGATCCGCGTTATTTTGAAAATGCGCAATTGCTCACCCAAATTTCCTACCGCGAAGCCATCGAATTGGCGTTTTACGGCGCGAGTGTCATTCACCCCAAAACCTTACAACCTTTGCAAAAAAAGGAAATTCCGCTTTTTGTAAAATCATTTATCAACCCTTTGTTATCGGGAACTAGCGTTTCTAAAGGCGCCGATTTAGTTCCGCTTTTGCCTTGTTTTATTGTCAAGAAAAACCAATTGTTGGTGTCGCTTTCTTCGATTGATTTTTCGTTTATCATGGAAGAAAACATCAGCGAAATTTTCAGTTTGTTGCACCAATTCAACATGAAAGTAAGCCTCATTCAAAACTCAGCCATCAGTTTCTCGGTTTGTGTAGAGGATAAATTTGGCAATTTTGAGGCCTTGCGAAACACCTTGTCCAAAAAATTTAAGGTGGCCTATAACGAAAACGTGTCCTTGTATACCATTCGCCATTTTGACGAACAAGCGGCCCAAATGGTCGCTCAAAACAAGACAGTTTTACTCAAACAAAGCAGCCGTGAAACCCTGCAACTTATCACCAAAGAAACCGAATAGCCCAAATTTTTTATTTTATTCGTAAAAATTAATTTGTTTTCGGCCTATTGAGGCTTGTTTTTTAACGCATTAGCCTTTTTTATTAAAATATATTCAGTATAATTGCATTCAAAATAAACCAACTAGTTATAATTATTAAAAAAACAATTCATGAAAAAAATTACTTTACTTTTTGCTTTAGCAATCTTGTCTTTTTCAAGTAACGCGCAAGTGTTACTTTCACAAGGATTTGATACTGCTTTAACGTGGTCAACTGCTCGTGTAACGGGAACTTCAACCACCACAGGTTGGTCACGTCAAACTATCGGAACTGCTCCTTCTTGTACACCATTCTCAGGTGCAGGTATGGCGCGTTTTTATTCGTACAACATTGCCGCTGGAAATGTTTTTCGCTTAACTTCTCCTTCAATAAATTTTGCTGGAGCGGGTTACAGAATCAAATTTAACATGTTCCGTGATGGTGGATACAGTACAGATGCCGATAACGTAAAAGTGTACTACCACACTACTCTAGCAAGCCCTACTGCAGGAACTTTGTTGGGAACTGTAAACCGTTCTGTGGCTTTAGATCCAATTGTAGATGCAGATGGTTGGTATTCGTATTCATTTGACTTGCCTGCTGGAGTAACTGGCGCTGGGTACATGTCGTTTGTTGCAACTTCACAATACGGGAACAATATCTTTATTGATAATGTTTCTATTGAACAATTGCAAAATGATGATGCAGAAATTGTTGCTGCAAACTTGGTTGATATCACGGCTACTACTGGAGCAACTCCAATTACTGGTTCATTCAAAAATTCAGGAATCAATCCAATTACTACAATTGACGTAAATTGGCAAGCTGATGGTGGCGCTATTCATACCCAAACTTTAAGCGGATTGAATATTGCTCACGGAGCTGCATACAACTTTACTCACCAAGATTCTTGGGACGCAACCTATGGCTTGCATTCAATCAATGTATGGGTAACCGCGCCAAATGATACAGACGCTACAAACAACTCGTTGACCAAATCGGTGTCTGTAGCAAGTAACTCAACAACTCGTTTGCCTTTGTACGAAAAATTCTCAAGTGCTACTTGTGGCCCTTGTGCTACCTTTAACGGAACTTACTTTAGCCCATTTTATGCTTCAAGTCACCAAAACTTCGCGTTCATTGACTACCAAGTAAACTGGCCAACTCCTGGAGATCCATATTATACTGCAGAAGTAGGAAGCCGTGTTGGTTATTATGGTGTAAGTGGTGCTCCAACATTGTTTGTAGACGCAAAAGACGGAACCAATTTTAACACTGCCGCTTTACAAGCAGATTTAGACAACGAAATTACACTCCCTGCTTATTTTGTGGTGAATGCTACTCACAGCCCCTTAGATGGATTTAGCACCAGCGTAGATGTAAACGTAGATATTACTCCTTATTTAAGTGGTACCTATAAATTACAAGTAGCCGTAATTGAAAAAGTTACAACTGGTAATATTTCTTCAAATGGAGAAACTGAATTCAAAAATGTAATGATGAAAATGATTCCGGATGCGGCAGGAACGGTGATTAACTGTACCTACAACCAACCCATCCCAACCATTTCTTTCTCTCAAGACCTTTCTAGTACTTTTATTGAAGAAATGACTGATTTAGAAGTGGTGGTGTTTATCCAAAGCACCAACAGCGGAAAAGGAGTAATGCAATCGGCTATCGCAACTGAATTGTTGGCTAATGATCAATTTGCAGCCAAAAAATTCAAAGTGTATCCAAACCCATCTGAAGGAACTTTACGCATTAAATCAGATACTCCAGTATCAGTTTCTATTGCAGACCTTACCGGTAAAGTGGTTTTCACTATGAATGAAGTAACCAATGATACGCAAATGAACTTAACTTCTTTACAAAAAGGAATGTACATCGCTACCATCACTTCTGGTAATGACAAAGAAAACCAAAAGCTTCTTTTAAAATAATAACACAATTAAGGGAGGGAACTAGCACTAGTTCCCTCTTTTTTTATACCCAATCCCATGAAAAAATTTGTTTATTTGGTTTTTATATTTGCGGCTACTGCACTACAGGCGCAAATTACAGTGACCAAACACGACGGAACCCCAATAACAGACAACCAAGTGATTACGGTTACTTCTACTGCCTTCAATCAAGCGGCACTAGAATATTATGTGCACAATAATGGCGCCACCTCTACACGAGTGTTGATTGAGTGCACGGGCATGACCAACGCCGACGGAACAGGATTTGAACTGTGTTTTGGAAACGAATGTTTAGCCGCGGTAGCGGTGGGTGAAATCTATCCTAGTGCACCCGTTACTATTCCTGCTGGAGGTAGCAACGGAAACTTTGATCACTTTTACAATTCCAATCCGGGCAACGGCCAAATCATGGATTTTGTGTTCCGATTTTACCAAGTAGATTTAGGTGGAAACGAAGTAGGAAACTCCATTACCTTTACCTACCGATACAACCCCAACTTGGCGGTGAATTCATTTACAGCTCTACAAGCAATGGGCGTTCAATTACAAAGCACCACAATTACCAATGCACTAGACTTGACCATAACTAAGACTATGCAGCTAGAATTGGTTGATGTCAACGGAAAAACCTTACGAAATAGTACGCTTACTACCGGAGAGCAAAGTATAGACGTAAGTCAGTTAAGTGCTGGTGTTTATGTTGCGAAATTTTCGACAACCGATGGCGCGAGCAGCAGTATAAAAGTGCTAAAAAACTAAGATTTACTTCTTTATCCAAAATAAAAACCGCCTTACTGGCGGTTTTTTTATTCGCAGCCTTGTAACGAATTGATCCATTGACCAACTAAATCTATGGCTTCTTGGTGTAGAATAGAACGACCAACAAATGGCATGCGGTAATTTGGATCATTGGTGCATAGACGACCATACAAAATAGAATTTTGGGCATCACCAGGAATTACAAGCTGTCCAGTATACCCAGGCATAACATGATACGGAGACATGCATACGCCCATATTCGATATGCTACTGGTTTGATTAAATTCAAAACGAAGACGAAGTCCAGGAAAATCGGCTGTGCCTCCATCACGATGACAATGGGCGCAATTGATATCAAAATAGGAACGAATGCGCAGGTTTAAGGGTTGGTTTATATTGGCGTAATCAATAATCGACGGAATACTTGAACGTTCCGGCAGATTGTTTTCTAAATATCCCGTAGAAACCCATTTATCCAACTGATTGGTTGTTCTCGTTGAATAGGCTAAATTGTAATTTAAATTTTGCGGTTTAATGCCAATAGGATGAGGCACCTGATTTACCCCATGACACAGCAAACATTCGGCTTCTTTGGGGATTTTGTAGGTGATGCTTCGGGTGATGTTGTTTTCGTCAGTCCAAGTAACGGGTGTAGTACTCCCTGTCATTTGCAATACGGCATCGGTTTGCTCTTCGTTCCAGACGTATTCGGCAAAAATCCACCCTGTTTCTTTGCGAATCATCAAACGTGTTTCTATAATGCGAGTAGTATTGGAAGGTTGCACGCGATGGTAAAAAAAGTTTTTTATCAAGACAGCGCCAACCGGCAATTCGAGCACCTCATAATCTGAAACGTAGGTGGCTTTCGTGTTTTTGGGCATCCATACGTAGCGCGACTTTTTGGCGTAATCGGTAAATAATTCACTGGCGGGTTTATACAACAAAAGCCCAACGGCGGGTTTCAGGTCTTTCATCGGACCGTCAAAAAATTTATAGCATGATAAATTGGTATAGGGCACTTGTGTTAAATCTGCCACCACAGGAGATTCGGCTATAGGAACATAGGCTGCGTCGTCATTACAACTACCCAAGAGTAGCGCAATGATTCCACACAAAAGAGGTCTTGTCCAAGCGATTTTCATAAATCTGATTTTGGCAAACAAAAATAAACATTCACGGATAAGTACCCCATAAATTCTAGCAAATTATGCGTCAAACATACTACTTTTGAGTGAAATCCGTTATCGGAAGAGTATGCGTAAATTAGTTTGTCTTTGGTTTGTTTTTGCAATTGGCGTTGGCGCGCAAGCACAAGTGCTAGAAACACCCTATAAAGCCAAAATGCTTGTTCCCACCTACGACACCATTCACATTGATAGTGTGAGCATTAACAGCAGTTTTTTTAAAGTATTGAACCAAAACGGAGAGCCTATTGATGCTGCTTCCTACGAAGTTAATTTTCCAAAAGGACTATTGCTGTTCAAAAAAGAGTACCCCTTGCCTGCCGATTCGATTCGCATTCGCTACCTAAAATTCCCAGAACACCTCACCAAAAAATACAGCATTTACGATGATTCGCGCGTGCTCACGACCAATATTCGTCAGCCCAAATTGTTTAGTATTTCGCCTGTAGTTCCCAATCGTGCCACACCATTTGATGGGCTGAACACCTCCGGAAGCATCACCCGTGGTTTAACAATTGGCAACAACCAAAACAGTGTGGTCAATTCGAATTTAGATTTGCAAATTAGCGGAAAAATCTCCGATAAAGTAAGTCTTCGTGCCTCCATTCAAGACAGCAATATTCCGTTACAAGAAGGCGGATATTCGCAAAAATTGGACGAGTTTGACCAAGTATTTATGGAATTATACAGCGATCGTTGGGCGATACGGGCTGGCGATTTATTCTTAGAGAATAAAAGTTCCCGTTTTCTAAATTTCAACAAAAAAGTACAAGGACTTTCCTCTCACTTTAGCTTTGGATCTGACGAAACAACCCAAACTACCGTATTTGCAGCTGCGGCTTTAGTAAAAGGACAATACGCCAAAAGCGCATTTACTGGACGCGAAGGCAATCAAGGGCCCTATAAACTCAAAGGGCCCAACGGAGAATTGTATGTGTTAGTGATTTCGGGATCAGAACGGGTATATGTAAATGGAGTTTTAGTAGAACGAGGAGAAAATAATGACTATACCATCGATTACAATGCGGGCGAACTGCTTTTTACTTCTTTATTTCCCATTACGTCTGAGATGCGTATTGCGGTCGAGTACCAATATGCCGAACGGAGTTACAACCGCTTTGTTTCTTATTTTGGCGGAACCGTTTCGCAAGAAAAATGGGACATCAGCACGGCGGTGTATGCAGAAAGTGATCTAAAAAATCAACCCTTGCAACAAGCCCTCACGGAAGAACAAATTGCCGTTTTGAGCACTGCCGGCGACGACACCTCAGCCATGTATGCCAGCTCGGCCTATCTAGACAGCTATGCCGCCTCGAAGGTGTTGTACAAAAAAATAACTGCCAGTGGCGTTACTTATTTTGTCTATTCTAATAATCCAGCAGAGGTGCTGTACAATGTTCGATTTACTTTACTTGGCCCAAATCAAGGCGATTATGTACTCTCGAATGCCTCGGTGGTAGGCAAATTATTTGAATATATCGCACCGATCAATGGGGTAAAACAAGGGAGCTATGATCCTGTTATTAAATTGGTTCCCCCAACCAAAACGCAGGTGGCCAACCTCTCGGGATCGATACATCCCAGCGAAAAGACCAACATCAATTGGGAATTGGCCGTGAGTCAAAACGATGCCAATTTATATTCTTCCCTAAACGACGGCAACAACAATGGTCTCGCCGGCAAATGGAATATCAAACAACGGCTTTTATCCAAAAAATGGCAGATAGATGCCAGCAGCTCCTTTCAGTATTTGCAAGAAAATTTCAAAACTGTAGAACGCCTCAACAGCATAGAATTTGCGCGCGACTGGAATTTGGGGGGTTTTTCGGGAAACCAAAGCTTGCTGAGCGGAAGTCTCGAAGCAACTTTACCCCAAAAAGGATCGCTGCAGTATCAGTTTGAAAACTTGGGATTTTCTCGCTTTTTTAACGGAAATCGTCACCAAATTTCTGGCTTGTTTCAGTTGGAGCATTGGACCTTGCAAAACAAAGGCAGCGTGATGAAAAGCGACAGTCAACTGGCTACGACTAGCTTTGTTCGGGAGCAATTCGTCAACAAATGGCACCGCAATAAAAACTGGATCGGCACTTCTCTTCGCCTAGAAGACAACCAAGAGCGGCTTAAAAGCACGCGTATTTTAAGTCCGTTAAGTCAGCGTTTTACTGAGTTGGGCGCCTTCATAGGCCGAGGCGACAGCACCAAGGTCTATGCCCAATTGGGGTATTTACAACGCCGCACCGACAGTTTGCAAAATGGAGTGCTCCAACACGTGAGCCGTTCGCATTCGTATTACTTGAAATCAAAAATCTTGCAATCGGAGGATAGAGATTTGGCGGTTTTTATCAATTACCGCCGACTCGAATTTGTAGATCCAAGCCTAAAAAATCAACCTTCGCTCAACTCTAGAATCCTCTATAACGACAATTTTGGCGGCAAATTACTGCAAACTACTACGGCCTATGAAACGGCTTCGGGCGCCATCGCCCAACAAGAATTTACCTACATCGAAGTGCCTCCTGGACAAGGTGTCTATACCTGGATTGATTACAACAGCAATGGCGTGCAAGAGCTCGAAGAATTTGAGGTGGCTCCTTTTCCCGATCAGGCCAAATTTATTCGGGTGTATTTGCCTTCCCAAGTGTTTTTGCAAACCCACCAAAATAAATTCTCCGAATCGGTGAGCTGGAACCCGCTGCAGTGGCGTTCCTCAAACGGGTTTAAACACCTCGTTTCTTACTTGTACAACCAAACGGCCTTCAGCATTGACCGAAAATTGGAGCGCGATGGCGATCATTTTAATGTAAATCCTTTTGGTTCATCGGGAGCAAACTTATTGGGCTTACAACAAAATTTTAGAAACAGCTTTTTTATCAATCGTGGCAAACAATTCCATTCGATAACCTATACTTTTTTGGAAAGTAAGGCGCAAAACTTGCTTTCATTTGGCGCGCAATCTAGCCGAAATACCGGTCACCAGCTGCAATACAACCACCTCATTGCCAAAACCTGGCTCCTAGGATTTACGGGCAAAACAGCGGTCTCAAACTTTTCGGCCAACGGCTATAGTTCACGAAATTATGCCATTTGTAGCTATTTTGTCTCCCCAAAATTGTCCTATATTTTTTCGCAAAATGCCAGCTTGGATGTATTTATAGAACGACAAACCAAAGCCAACCAGTTGGGTGGTTTAGAACAACTCAAACAAACCCGCATCGGCAGTTCGTTTGCCTATACAGGAGATAAGAAAGTAACACTAAACGGGGAATATTCCTTTTACAACAATGCGTTTACAGGCGATGCCTTTACCCCAGCGGCGTTTCAGATGTTAGAAGGGCTGCAGCCCGGAAAAAATAGCACCTGGCGTTTATTGGCCCAAAAAAACCTCACAAAGTATTTAGAACTCAACCTGAATTACCAAGGACGCAAAAGCGAAAACAATCCGGTGGTGCACATTGGGTCGGTGCAGCTGCGGGCGTATTTTTAATTGATAATTAAAAATGAATAATTAATAATTGCATTGGTATACTAAGAACCGATTAGAGCTTACGGCATTGGGTGGGAAGCGGGAAAATGGAAGTGGGAAGTTTAAGAATCGTGAAGAAATACAAACTGTCTGATTCAATAATTCGGAAGCGTTTTCTGGGTTTTAGGAGGTGAACCTATTTTGATCGCCGAAAATCACAGGTATTGATTTTTTGTTTCTATTTCATCAAGGAAAAAGTAAGGAAAGAGGTTTGATTAACAATTCTACCTCTTAATAGGTTTGGATCAAAACATCCGTAGGAATATTTAATCGGTCATGCAATTGACGAATCATTTCCAAGGTTAATTTTCTTTTCTTATTTAGTATTTCGCTTGCGCGACTTTTTAACCCAACAATATTGGCTAAATCCGTTTGATTATACCCCATTTGTTCCATTCTGAATTTGATTGCTTCAATTGGATCGGGCAAACCGATAGGGAAATGTTCATTCTCATATTGGTCCACCAAAATCCCAAGCACTTCAAGTTCGTCGCCTTCTGGGGAACCTTTCTTTGCATCAAAAATTGACTCAAGTCTTTCGAGCGCTTGCTTATAATCTTTGTCTGTTTTTATTGGTTTAATTTCCATAGCAGTTAAATTTCGTTTGCGTTTATCTTGTCATATGCTGCGTGCGTTCCAATAAATCGAATCCAAACCATTTGGTAATCATAATTTATCTTTACAACCAATCTGTACTTGTTTCCTTTAATGTTGAAGACAATTCTATTATCGTTTAGAATACTCGCGCTCGGATATTCTTTTTTGATTTGATTGGGATTTTTCCAAACTGCATTACTTGCTTCCTGAAACCACGATTTGAGTTGTTGTTCACAACCCGAATGGGCTTCCCAAAAATCACGCAGTATTTTTTTGGCAATGACTCTCAAGTTTCAAAATTTTGGACGAAGATAATAAGAAGTTCCCAATATGGGAAATAAATGTAAGTTAAATTATTGAAATTGTCATTCAGCTTAGATGAGAGATGAAAAGATGAGAGACAGATTGGTGAAATTCCAATTCTGAAATTCCAATCCCGAAGCTTCGGGACTCGGGTGTTGATTTGTAGAAGTATACTAAGTACAATTTTGGCTCTTAGAAATTCTGCCACGACCATCGGATTTGGCAGGGCAGGATCCACTAGGTGATCCCGAAGTTTCGGGACCGTGAAGAAACACAAACTGTTTGACCCGCTTTAGCGAGGGAGTTTTTGTGTTTTAGGAAGTGAACCACTAGTGGATGGCCGAAAATCCCAGGTCTTGATTTTTTGTTTCTTTTTCATCAAGAAAAAAGAAAAAAAGATATTTTATTAACTAATAAACACACACACCCAGCCCCTCTCAAGAGGGGAGTTTTGCGAACTATACTAAGAACGGCTGACAGCTGACAGCTTTCAGCTGTTAGCCACGAATACACGGATTATAAATTACAATGACGAATCCCGACGCTTCGGGAGCAAATTTCAATATCCTTCAATGGCACTTCCGAAGACTCCTCCGACCATCGGATTTGGCAGGAACACAAAAAAAAGCCTCACATTGCTGTAAGGCTTTTAAACTGTTGTGGAGAATACCGGAATCGAACCGGTTACCTCTTGCCTGCCAGGCAAGCGCTCTAGCCAAGTGAGCTAATCCCCCATTCGGCTGCAAATATATTAAAAAGATGTATTTAACGACAAAGAAACACCAGAACTTTCTGGCACTTCTCGACAAACTCCTCCCACACAAAGCAATCCGCCGCGTTGACGGCCGTAACTCAAGGCTACTCGGGTAGATTTATAGCGATATGCAGACCCCAAATTATAATACTGGTTGCGTTGGTCGTGCTCGTCGTTGCCGTAATTGTACATATCGGTTGAGTAGATCGACCACTTCGAATTGAGGTTGTATTCTACTGTAGCCGAAGCCCAATTCTTTTTGTCGGCACTGGCCCATAGGTGCTCGGCTACCCAGCGCACCGATTGGTCTTTGCCAAAGCGATGGGTTGATTCCAGGGCTACAATATTTGTTTTTACCACCGCATACGCAAAATTATCGGTGATTAAGTTCTTGTCATAATACTGGTGAATCCAAGTAAGTTCTGATTGCCAAGTGGGACTCCATTTTTTGGTGAAATCTACATTGAGATCTGAAAAATATTTCTTCCCAAAAGACAAGAAATCGGTTTTGTAGTCGACGATTGGCGAATAGAAATCTCCGCTTAAGGCATGCCAATCGGAGTAATTTAGGGCCACTTTGGTTCCGTATTTTCCGCCCAAAGCGGTCCCTTTTTTGAAGTTGTAAAACAAATCGATTTGTCCGCCAATTTCTCCGGCTTTGCCAATTCCTGCCCCATTTTGCCAGGTTATATAAACATTAGGCTGCGCTTGATAGGCATAAATATTGGCCAAATTGCTGTGGTGTTGTTTGGTTAAACTCGGAATAAAATTCAAAATGCGGTCGTTGTAAATGTTGCCTTTGGCCAAGCGTTCGCTGTAAAAACCCATGTTTTCCATTCTACGAAAGGTGCCGTCAATCCCAAATCCTTTTTTGGAATAGCCCATGTTGACTAGCAAAGCATTGCCGGGTTTGACCAAATCAGGACGCAGTTGATCGGATTGCACAATGGCGTCTTCTGATTTTAAATCATATTCAACCGATGAATAAAAAGAATTGTGAGTGAAATTGACTCTTGTCCCGATTGAATTGGTGAGTGGCGAAAATTGTGGATCAACCAAATTATCTAAATTTTCGTTTCTAAATACATACATCATGCCAACTGATAAATCGGAAGTTTTCATTCTAAAAAAGTCAGTAAGTTTTATATCTAAATCACCGCCAAATATCGTTCCTTTAGAGAGGTCAAAACCAGTGCGTTGTTTTCCTGCGATAGATTTTAATACAATAAAATCTGTAGGTTGATAAATAATACGCGCGCCACACAAGGCATTGTTAATTCCTAAGGCGCGGTCTTCCCAACTTCTGTATAACAATCCGCTGCCAAATTGCTCGTAAAAATAGCCGCCCGTCAGGTCTACTTTTTTGCTTTTGAATTGCACAAAATAGGTCCCCAAATTGGTGTGTTGGTACTTGGGGTTGTAATTTAATAGGGCTTGATTTTCGTAGGCCTCAACTTGTACGCCTGCCGTCCATTTTTTGTAGGACGTATTTACAAACAAATAATTATTGGAGCGCAACGGATCTTCTGGATGCAAAATACCCAAGCCTTTGTCGTTGGTATACCACTGCGAATTCGATTCAAAACCGCCAAACACATGCCAGGGTGAGGGCGTAATTTCTTGCGCAGACAGCAGGCTAGTTACTCCCAGCAAACACCCAAGTAGTAGTTTTTTCATCGATTAAAGCGATTTGAGTTTTTCGTACAAATCTTTTTCGTTCCCCGGTACATAGCCATTTTGAATGTGTACGATTTCGTGATTTTTCACGACGATGGTATACGGGATATTCACGATGGTCATGGCGCGTTTAAAATCTTGGTTGGTATCTAATAAGACTTGGTAGGTCCATTCTTTTCCGCTCACCAAAGGCTTTACACGTTTTTGCGTGCGAGAATCATCGGTAGCGACGGCAATAATTTCGAGGTTTACAGTTTTTTTCCATTCATCCTGTATGTCATTCATCTCGTCCAACTCCTGAATACAAGGCGTGCACCAGGTCGCCCAAAAAGAAAACACATAAATCTTATCTTTTTCGCCAAAATCAGCGGTTAAGGAAAGTGATTTGCCTTCCAAATTGGGAAGACTTAAATTGGGCAATTGTTTTTGAGCAAAAACGGAACTAAAAAGCAACAGAAGGGCAATTTGAATGGTCTTCATTTCATCTATATAAGGTTTGCAAATAAATAAATTATTATGATTACTATAAAATTTTATTTGTTTTATTTGCAGTTATTATTCAATAAAAAGTCCCTATGAAAAAAGGTCGTTTTTTGTTCCTCCTTCTCGCCCTAATGCTAGTCGTTTCTTGTGGCGATACGGTGGTGCATTACAATCAATTGGTTGACGATAGCGTCGATGCGCCAGCTAGCAGCGGCTTGTTTAAAAAACATGTCTTGATCGAAGATTACACCGGAACTTGGTGTGGCTATTGCGCGCGCGTGGCTTATGCTATTGAGCGTGTTTTTGTAGAAGTAGATCCCTTTGACAACCAAGCCGACAGAGCCATCGCAGTGGCCATTCACTCCGGAAACGATCCGTACAACTTTACAAACATACTGCCTTTAAAGAACTTGATTTCTCCCAATTCGGCTTTGGGTTTGCCCCAATCTCGCCTCAACCGAACCATCGTGTGGGAAGAAAACGAAGCCGACCACATTGCACAAGTCAAAAACCTGAGCAGCAACAACTGCGGATTGGGAATTGCCATGACCTCAACAGTTGCAGACAATACTATCGATTTAAAAGTCAACATCAAATTTGCTGAAAATTATTCGAATATAAAATTGGTGGTCTATGCGGTCGAAAACCATTTAATCTATGACCAACGAAACTACACCAACTATTTTAATGCTCAAAATCCTATTCCAGGCTTTGAACACAACCACGTGTTGCGTGCAGGTTTAACCGATTTACTCGGTGATCCGCTTACAGGAACCTTATATGGTGCTCCCCCAATCGAAAAAAGTTTTAACGTTCCCGTTCCCGCCAATGTGAGCAATCCAAACAACTTGAGTTTTGTAGCTTTTGTGGTCGATGAAAATAACTTGGTCATTAATGCGCGGCTCATTAACGCCAATGAAACCCAAGCGTTTGAACAGAATCCTTAAAAATAACAAAGTCGCTTGCTAGCGGCTTTTTTTAGGCCCGTATTTCGCGGCTAAAATCCTTACATTTGTAGCAAATTTATGATCCATGAGTCAAATTCGCATCACCAAACAATTCAGCTTTGAGACCGGCCACGCCTTGTATGGCTACGACGGCAAATGCAAAAATGTGCATGGGCACAGCTACAAGCTTTCGGTTACCGTAATTGGCACACCCATTACCGATCGCAACAACGTAAAGTTTGGGATGGTGATTGATTTTAGCGATTTGAAAAAAATTGTCAAAGAAGAGATCGTCGATCAGTTTGATCATGCGACGGTGTTTAATCAAACAACGCCACACGTTTCTTTGGCCAAAGAACTCAGCGACCGAGGACATCATATTATTTTGGTTGATTACCAACCCACCAGCGAAAATATGGTGATTGATTTTGCCGAAAAAATAAAAAGGCGTTTGCCCGAATCCATTCATTTGCATTCTTTAAAATTACAAGAAACCGATTCTTCGTTTGCCGAATGGTATGCGAGTGACAACCAATAGATTTGCCATGTCATCTTCCTCTCACAAAAAAATATACTTTGCTTCCGACCAACATTTTGGCGCACCCACGGCGGCTTTAAGTTATCCGCGCGAACAAAAATTTGTGCAGTGGTTAGATCAAATTAAAGGCGATGCCGAAGCGATTTTCTTGCTGGGCGATTTGTTTGATTTTTGGTTCGAATACAAAAAAGTAGTCCCCAAAGGCTTTGTGCGCGTATTGGGCAAATTGGCCGAATTGCGCGACCAAGGCATTCCCATTTACTTCTTTGTGGGCAACCACGATTTGTGGATGAATGATTATTTTGAAACCGAGCTCCAAATTCCGGTATACCACGACAACCGAGAATTTACCTTCTATGATCGCACATTTTTGATTGGCCATGGCGACGGGAAAGGCCCGGGCGACAAGGGCTACAAACGCATGAAAAAACTGTTTATTCACCCTGTTTCCAAATGGATTTTCCGCTGGATACATCCCGATATTGGCGTAGCCTTGGCGCAATATTTATCGGTAAAAAATAAGTTGATTTCAGGCGAAGCCGACGTGAAATTTTTGGGCGAAGACAACGAATGGTTGGTGCAATACGCCAAGCGTAAACTACAAAGCAAACACTACAATTACTTGGTGTTTGGACACCGGCATTTGCCTATGAATATCGAAGTGGGTCCCGATTCAAACTACATTAATCTGGGCGACTGGATTGGGTATTTTACCTATGGCGAATTTGACGGACAAACCTTCGAATTAAAGAAATGGAATTAGGTTTCGTTTCCGTCTTTTTCTAAATCTAATTTCCGAAAACTGGGCGAAAAAATAGCCGTTCCACTCACCAAGAGTAAGGTCATGCACCCTCCAAAAACTACTGCCGGAACAGTGCCCATCAGTCTAGCAGTAAAGCCGCTTTCAAAGGCACCCAATTCATTAGACGAACCCACAAAAATAGAGTTCACTGCAGAAACGCGTCCGCGCATCGAATCGGGGGTATACAACTGCAATATCGTGGAGCGCAACACCACCGAGATTCCGTCAAAAGCTCCACTCAAGCACAATAAAACAACCGACAGCCAAAATACCGTCGACAAACCAAATCCCACAATACACAGGCCAAAGGCAAAAATGGCAGCGAGTAATTTTAGTCCGGCATTTCTGGTTAACGGGATGTAAGCGGCAATCAACATGGTCACAAAGGCGCCTACTGCAGGTGCGGCTCTTAGAATCCCAAACCCGGTTGGGCCTACTTTTAATATATCTTGCGCAAAAATAGGCAACAACGAAACAGCACCGCCAAATAATACGGCGACCATGTCTAAGGACAAAGCGCCCAAAATGGTCTTGTTCTGAAAAACAAACAACAAACCTTCCCGCAAACTTTGAAAAATTGGTTCGCCTATTTTAGTGTTTAGCACCGGTTGTGTAGGAATTTTGGATAAGGCCAAAAAAGCTAAAAATGAACAGCATAAAATAAAAAACATAGAGCCGTTTACTCCAAACCAATTGATAAATAGTCCCGCTACAGCCGAACCCGTGAAGAAAGCCATTTGCCAAACAGAGCTGCTCCAGGTGGCGGCATTGCTGTATAATTTTTTGGGGACAATTAAGCCTAAAAAAGAAAACAAAGAAGGCCCAATAAAGGCACGCACGATACCGCCCACAAAAACCAACGTATAAAAACAAATTAAAATGGTATGTGTTGCCAATTGCTTTGCTAAGGGTTCCCAGCTAAGGCAAAATAAAGCCCCCGTGAGCACAGAAAAAGCCAAAATACATTTAATTAGTATCCCCTTTTTTTCGTTTTGGTCTACAATATGGCCGGCAAATAAGGCCATGCCAATGGCGGGAATTACCTCCATGAGCCCAATTAACCCCAAAGACAAGGGATCTTTGGTGAGGCTATACACTTCCCATTCAATGATAATAAATTGCATGGACCAAGCAAATACCATAAAAAATCGCAGCGCCAAAAAATACAAGAAATGAGTGTTGCGCAAGGCCGCATAGGGATCCTTTACTGAATTTTCTTTCATGCTTGAATATCTTTTATACGAAGTTGAATGCTCACCCTATTATTCCAATCGTTTTCTTCTAGGCAATAAACTGCCTCAAATGATTGACGTTGGTTCACCAATGAAAGTTTATCGGATAGGCCAAAACCAATGGCGCCAAATCGTTCTGAATTTCCTTGCACCACTTGCAATTTGAGGTGCGTTTGATCGGCCCCAATAGGCTTGGCATAACCTGTGTCACGCAAGTTTTTCGTTAAAAAAACGGGAGCCAAGTTTTGTGGGCCAAAGGGTTCAAATTGCTTTAAAATGCGCATCAATTTGGGGGTAATTTGGGCCAATTCAATTTCGGCGTCAATTTCTATTTCGGGCGTCTCCATTTCGGTGGGCAAGGTGGCTTGCACTACTTTTTCAAAAGCTTGTTTAAAGGCCGCATAATTTTCGGGTTTCAGACTCAGTCCAGCAGCATATTTGTGTCCGCCAAACTGAACCAAATGTTCGGCACAAGCCTCAAGCGCTTCATACACATCAAAACCCGGAACCGAGCGAGCCGATGCCGCATAGTACTCGCCACTTTGGGTGAAAACCAAGGTAGGACGGTGGTAGGTTTCGATGACACGTGAAGCCACGATTCCAATGACGCCTTTGTGCCAATCGGCTTGAAACACCACCGTAGTCGCAGCATTTTCTTCTTTGTTTTGTATAATTTGTGCCAAGGCTTCTTGCGTAATAAACTGGTCTAATACCTTCCTGTCGGCATTGAATTGCTCAATATCGGCGGCAAATTGCAGGGCTTGTTCTTGGTCAAATTCGCTGAGTAAAGCCACCGCATAATTGCCGTGTTTGATGCGTCCAGCTGCATTAATACGTGGAGCCAAGGTAAATACCACATCGCTTATGGTGTAGATTTTATTTTTTACGTGTTGCAACAAGGCGCGAATTCCCGGCCTTGGATTGGTATTCATTACTTGTAAACCCAAGTAGGCCAAAGCCCGATTCTCTCCGGTCATGGGCACAATATCGGCAGCAATGGCCGTGGCCACTAAATCTAAATAAGGGAGTAATTCCTCGACATCTTGGTTTTGATTTTGTGCCAAGGCTTGTATGAGTTTAAAGCCAATGCCACAGCCGCAAAGTTCGTCGTAGGGATAAAAACAATCATCGCGTTTGGGATCTAAAACCGCAATTGCCTCGGGCAAAATTTCTCCCGGTCGGTGGTGATCGCAAATGATAAAATCAATGCCGCGCTCCTGCGCATACTGCACATGTGCAACCGATTTGATTCCGCAATCGAGGGCAATAATCAGACTGAATTCATTATCAGAAGCAAAATCAATACCTTGAAACGACACGCCATAGCCTTCAATGTAGCGATCGGGGATATAGGTAGCCACTTGCTCGGTTCTGGTTTTTAAATAGGCCGAGACCAAAGATACTGCGGTGGTGCCGTCTACATCATAATCGCCAAAAACCAATATTTTTTCTTGCTTCGCCAAAGCGGTTTCTATTCGACCCACGGCCAAATCCATGTCTTTCATTAAAAAAGGATCGTGTAAATCGGCTATCGAGGGCCTAAAAAATTGGCGTGCTTGATCAAAGCTCGTGATGCCGCGCTGCACCAATAAGCTGGCGGTGAGGGCATCAATTTGTAAAGATTCTTGAAGTGCTTCTAGCAGAAGCGGATCGGGTTGAGGTTTAAAAGTCCAGCGCATACGAAAATTGTTTGGTGTATAAATTAAATTTTGAATCAAATTTAATAAAAAATCTGCGCGCTTTTCTTTTTCCTATTTTTGTTTTCGGGAAAATCATTAACGGTTTGCCCACTCCAAGATGCAAATAGCAGGACAAATTGTAGACATTCGCAACCGACGCATTTTTCCCGGCATAGTTACCGTAATTGACGGAAAAATCAGCTCGATTGAACCGGCCGATCACCAAGAAACCCAATTTATTCTTCCGGGCTTTATTGATGCGCACATTCACATCGAAAGTTCGTTGTTGGTTCCTAGTGAATTTGCTCCACTGGCTGTAGTGCATGGCACGGTGGCCACCATTTCTGATCCGCATGAAATAGCCAATGTGTTGGGTGTGGCCGGAGTGGAATTCATGATAGAAAACGGCAAACAAAGCCCCTTAAAATTTCATTTTGGCGCACCATCTTGTGTGCCTGCAACTGGTTTTGAAACGGCCGGTGCCGAAATAAACGCGGCGGATATTCGAGAATTAATGGCCTCTCCCGACATTTATTATTTGGCCGAAATGATGAATTACCCGGGCGTCTTGCACGCCGATCCAGAAGTACTGCAAAAATTACACTGGGCCATCCAAATCGGCAAACCGATAGACGGTCATGCACCAGGCTTGCGAGGAACCGCTATAGAAAAATACATCAATGCAGGCATCAGCACCGATCACGAATGTTTTACTTATGAGGAAGCGCAAGAAAAATTGCAATTGGGCATGAAGGTTATTATTCGCGAAGGAAGTGCGGCCAAAAATTTTGAGGCCTTGATTGATCTGGCCCACGAACATTATGCGCGTATGATGTTTTGCTCGGATGACAAACACCCCGACGATTTAATTTTGGGACACATCAATAGTTTATGTGCCCGAGCCGTAGCCAAAGGAGTCGATGTGTTTCAGGTTTTGCAAATGGCTTGCCTGAATCCGGTGGAGCATTACAAGATGAACGTAGGCACCTTACGCGTAAACGATCCCGCCGATTTTATTGTGGTGGAAGATCTCACGCATTTCAACGTAAAAGCAACCTATATTAATGGCGAAGTCGTGGCGCAAAACGGACAAGCCCAACTCCCTAAAATTTCGTTTGATACCCCCAATAATTTCAATTGCTCGCCCAAAACTCCCGCTGATTTTGCGGTGAAAAGTTCGGCCAAAACCATTCGGGTCATTGAGGCGCTAGAAGGCCAATTAATCACCAACGAACTACATAGGGCGGCAACTATAAAAGCGGGGCAACTGTGCGCCAATCTAGAGGAAGACATTCTTAAACTAGCCGTGGTGAATCGCTATGCTGATGCGCCCGTAGCGGTGGCGTTCATCAAAAATTTTGGATTACAATCGGGTGCCATTGCCAGTTCGGTGGCCCACGACTGCCACAACATTGTCGCGGTAGGCACTACCGACGAAGATTTATGTAGAGCCGTTAATCTAGTAATTGCCCAACAAGGCGGATTGTGTGCGGTTTCTGCCGAGCAAGAATTGGTGTTGCCTTTGCCGGTTGCGGGAATCATGAGTGACCAAAATGGCGTGCTTGTAGCCGAAAAATATCAAGAAATAGACGCCCTCGCCAAAGCCTTGGGCAGTAAATTAAAAGCGCCGTATATGACACTTTCGTTTATGGCTTTGTTGGTGATTCCCGATCTAAAACTCTCAGATAAAGGCTTGTTTAGCGGAAATTCGTTTGCGTTTGTCGACTTGGAAGTAGACTAAGATTCGGCCGTTTTTTTGGGTTCTTTGGTTTGGGGTTTTCCGCCCACTACTACCACAATTTCGCCTTTGGGGGCTTTGGCTTCAAAATGCTGCAGGACCTGAGCGGCTGTGCCTCGCACATTTTCTTCGTGCAATTTTGATAATTCGCGCGCTACACTAATTGCTCTTTCTGCTCCAAAATACTGCACAAATTCGGCCAAGGTTTTCACTAATTTGTGAGGCGAAACATAAAAAATCATCGTGCGGGATTCTTCAGCCAATTGCAAAAAACGAGTTTGTCTCCCCTTTTTTTCGGGCAAAAATCCTTCAAATACAAATTTATCATTGGGCAAACCGCTGTTCACCAAAGCAGGTACAAAAGCAGTGGCACCAGGCAAACATTCTACTGGAATTTGGTTTTCGATACAGGCTCGAGTGAGTAAAAATCCAGGATCCGAAATTGCGGGAGTCCCGGCATCCGAAATCAAGGCGATGGTTTCTCCGGCTTTCAATCGGTTCAGGCAGTTTTCGATGGTTTTGTGCTCGTTGTGCATGTGGTGGCTGTGCATGTGCGTGCCGATGTCAAAATGCTTGAGCAATTTTGCGCTGGTGCGGGTGTCTTCGGCCAAAATTAAATCGGCTTCCTTGAGCACACGTATGGCGCGAAACGTCATATCTTCCAGATTGCCAATGGGTGTAGGAACAATATATAATTTTGACATGAAAGCTAAAGGTTATTGAAACTTACGCGCCACCACGTCCAAGAATCGGTCTTCGTATTCGGATTTACCCTCCCAATTGTTGTAATCGGGTTTTACCATGCTGCTTATGAACTCTTCGGCTTCTTCAAAAGTATGATAAGTCATGAGCTGTGACAGTACGCGGTTGTAATCTTCGGGGCTGCCGTCAAACAATTGATGAATAAAGCCAACACGGTCGTTTAGCCCGATTACAAAGCCTTTTACGGGCACTTCTGTATCCGTTTTTACTTCCATTTTCAAGTCATCAGAGGACAATGAAAAAAGCGGTTTGATCTCTTCTTCGTCGGGTTCTGAAGTAGCTGTAGGCAATTCGAATACTATTTCGGCTTCTTCGTCGAGGGTAAAGAAAGGGTTTTCTAGTGGGCTTTCTTCCGCCTCATCAATGTGCGTTTCGGCAGGTTCTAGTTCGTTTTCTTGAACTGGCTCAGCTTCCTCAACAGGTTCAGTAACTTCTTCTTCGGTTAGGGTTGTTTTTACAAATTCGGGCTCGGCATAATCAGCGCCCAATAAATCTTCGAACGAAATTTGAGCTGCTGCTGCAGAAACAACTGCCTCTTGAATCTCTTCTTCTGAATTTTCCTCAGTTTCGACTTGAACTACAACTTCTTCGGTTTCGGATTCTGTCGTGTCTTCTTCATGTTGTGCTTGGGCTGCGGCCTCGGTCTTTTCGAAAGCATCTGTATCTTCTTCTTTCTCGGATTCGGCCACAAAAGCGGCAATGATTTCTGGATTTTCTTGTTTTAGATCAAGCGGTGTTTTGGATTTTTTAGCCGATTTCTTGGGTGCAATTTCTGCCTCTGCACTTATAGCGGATGCAAAGAATGCCTCCCAATCGGTTTGATCCAAAGTGGGTTTGGTGTCGCCGAATTGATTTTCGACAAAGCGCAAGACCGCTAATTTTTCGTATAATTTTTGGGTTTCTTGAAATAAAATCTCCACATCCGATTTGTTTTTTAATTGTAAAACGCGGTGTGCAATGCTAATTAATTCGGCTTCCAACTTTTTTTTCATCTGCTTGTGCTTTTTCGGTAGACGTAGGGTTTATTTGGATAAAATCTTGTTCCTTGCTGTGGGTATTTACGCCGAGGATGTCGCCTCCATAACTAAAAATTATTTACTTTTGACAGCGACGTAAAAGTAACAAAATTTTAAGTTGTTACAGGCGCCCTAGGGCTAAAAAAAATGAATCCCATTACAGGTTGAAAAATAAACAATGTTTTTAGAAAATACAGTAAATCATAAGGAACAATTTGGGTGGATCGAAGTGATCTGTGGCTCGATGTTTTCTGGTAAAACAGAAGAGTTGATTCGCCGATTGAAACGCGCTCAATTTGCCAAACAAAAAGTGGAAATTTTCAAACCGGCCATCGATACTCGTTACCACGACGAAATGGTGGTTTCGCACGACAGCAACGAAATTCGTTCTACTCCTGTTCCGGCAGCGGCCAATATTGCTATTTTGGCGCAAGGATGTGATGTGGTAGGGATAGACGAAGCCCAATTTTTTGATGACGAAATTGTAAAAATATGCAATGACTTGGCCAATTCGGGAATCCGGGTAATTGTAGCTGGCCTCGACATGGATTTTAAAGGTAATCCGTTTGGTCCCATGCCCGCCTTGATGGCCACCGCCGAATACGTGACCAAAGTGCATGCAGTATGCACCCATACCGGCAATTTGGCCCACTACAGTTTCCGAAAAGCCGCAGGCGATAAACTCGTTATGCTGGGCGAAACCGAAGAATACGAACCGCTCAGTCGTGCCGCCTTTTACCACGCCATGCATCCCCAAACCGCTCCGACCAAAACCACCAAAAAATCCCCCGAACACGAGTGATGTTAGCCAGTTTAACGATAGCAACCGATCTTCAATCTCCTTGGCTCAGTCGGCCCAGTGTTGCTGTATTTGATGCTATTTCTATAGACAGCCGATCGCTGCAAAATGGAGCCAACACCTTGTTTTTTGCCCTTGAAGGGAAGCAGCACGATGGGCACGATTACATTCTGGAATTGATTGAAAAAGGCGTTTGCCATTTTGTGGTGTCTAAACTTCCCGCTCATGCGCCCAATCACATCCATTTTATTGTAGTCGAAAATGTCTTGGTCGCTCTGCAAAAACTGGCCGCCACACACCGCAGCCGATTTAATATCCCCGTGATTGGCATTACCGGCAGCAACGGAAAAACCATCGTGAAAGAATGGCTTTACTATTTGTTAAGCCCAGAATACAGCATCACCAAAAGTCCTAAAAGTTATAATTCACAGGTGGGTGTTCCGCTCTCGGTATTGGCGCTCAACACACAAACCACGCTGGGCATCTTTGAAGCGGGCATTTCAACCACAAATGAAATGGCCGTCTTGCAACAAATTATCCAACCCAGTATTGGAATATTCACCCATATCGGACCGGCCCACAACGAAGGATTTGCTTCCATGACCGAAAAAATAAGCGAAAAACTAAAACTTTTTGCTGCGGCATCGGTCTTAATTTACAAAAAAAATCTGGCGATTGACGCGCTAATCCCTGCTCATTTGACTCCGTTTTGTTGGAGTGAGTCAGATAAACAAGCAAACGTATTTGTTACAAGACAAACCAGCGCTGCAGATACCAGGCTGCAGATGCAAACCCAAACAACTCAATTTGTCTGCCCTATTCCGTTTACCGACGAAGCCTCAATAGAAAACGCGATACATTGCGCCTGTTTACTTCTCTATTTAGACTATGCCCCTGCCGAAATTGCTCAACGCTTGTCTACCCTTTTTCCGGTTGAAATGCGATTGAAAGTAAAAAATGGCCTCCACAACAGCACGATTATTGACGACAGCTACAGCGCCGATTTGGACTCCTTAAAAATCGCCTTGGACTTTTTGGAACACCAAAAAAATCACTTCAAAAAGACATTGATACTTTCAGATGTATTTCAAAGCGGTCTCAGTGAGGAAGACTTGTACCAGCAAGTTGCCCAACTGATCGAAACCCATAAAATCAATCGCGTTTTTGGCATTGGCTTAAGCATTAATCGCTTTCAATCCAAGATCAAAAATTGCACGGTCTTTGCATCAACTTCCGATTTTTTAAACCAAATCGATCAATTAGAATGGGGCAATGAAACGATTCTTATCAAAGGAGCACGTGCCTTTGAATTTGAAAAAGTTGTTGCTGCACTCGAAGAAAAGACCCACGAAACGGTCTTGGAAATCAACCTGAATGCCTTGGTGCACAACCTCAATTATTACCGCGGCAAACTTAATCCCGGCACCAAACTGATGGTCATGGTCAAAGCCTTTGGGTATGGGAATGGTGGCGTTGAAATTGCCAAATTGCTCGAACACCAAAAAATAAATTACTTGGGCGTAGCCTTTGCCGACGAAGCGATTAGTCTGAAGCAAGCCGGTGTGCAAGTGCCTATTATGGTTATGAATCCCGAAAGCACGAGCTTTCCGTCCTTACTACAACATCATTTAGAACCCGAAATATATAGCCTAAAAGGGCTTCGCGCTTTCATTAAATTGGCCGAAAAACAGCAATTAACTGGGTTTCCGATTCACCTTAAACTCGATACTGGCATGCACCGACTGGGCTATACTGCCGAGCAACTTCCGGAAGTAATCGGGCTGCTTAAAGCTACCCAAAGCGTGCGCGTGCAAAGTATTTTGTCGCACCTAGCCACCAGCGATGACACAGAAAACAGGGACTTTGCTATAAAACAAATAACCGATTTTAAAACACAAAGTGACTACCTGCAAACACAACTGGGGTACCGGGCGATATGTCATTTGGCCAATACGTCTGGCATCAGTAATTTTTTAGAAGCCCAATTTGATATGGTGCGTTTGGGTATTGGGCTGTATGGAATTTCCAACAATCCAGCTGAGCAACCCGCGCTAGAACAAGTGGGTACACTCAAATCGGTGATTTCGCAAATTCGAACTATCGAAGCGGGCGAAAGTGTGGGCTATGGCCGCCGATTTGTAGCTGTAAAATCCATGAAAATCGCCACGATACCTGTAGGGTATGCCGATGGCATTTCTCGGAAATGGGGCAATGGATTGGGTTATGTGAGCATTCACGGAAATCAAGCCACCATTTTGGGCAGTATTTGTATGGATATGCTCATGGTGGACGTCACCCACATTGCCTGTGAAGAAGGGGATCGGGTGCAGCTTTTTGGAGACAGCCCTACTGTGATAGAGATGGCTCAGCAATTGGACACTATTCCCTACGAAATTATTGCGGGCATTTCCCAGCGGGTGAAACGCGTTTTTTACCGCGAGTAAATACCAGAATTCCCATAGAAATACCCATGAAATTAGAAAATCTATCTACTTTTGTGGCCATATATTTGATCTTAAAACCAAGCTAGATATGAAAGTTGCTGTAGTAGGTGCCACCGGAATGGTAGGCGAAGTAATGCTTCAGGTGTTGGCCGAGCGAAAATTTCCCGTTAGTGAATTGATTCCTGTTGCCTCTGAAAAATCGGTAGGCAAAGAATTGGTGTTTAATGGAAAAACCTATTCCGTGGTGGGATTGGAAACTGCCGTTGCCATGAAACCAGACATCGCACTTTTTTCGGCGGGGGGACAAACCTCCCTCGATTGGGCGCCCAAATTTGCTGCCGCAGGAACAACCGTAATTGACAATTCATCGGCTTGGCGCATGGACCCGAGTAAGAAATTAATTGTCCCCGAAATTAATGCCGGCGAATTGACCGCAGCCGATAAAATTATTGCCAATCCCAATTGTTCGACCATTCAAATGGTGTTGGTTTTGGCTCCACTGCACCGCAAATACGGAATCAAACGCGTAATCGTTTCTACCTACCAATCCATTACGGGTACGGGCGTAAAAGCAGTACAACAATTGGAAAACGAATACCAAGGTATACAAGGTGAAATGGCCTACAAATACCCGATACACCGCAATGCCATTCCCCAATGTGATGTGTTTGAAGCCAATGGCTACACCAAAGAAGAAATGAAATTGGTGCGCGAAACCCAAAAAATTATAGGCGACAGCAGCATTGCCGTAACGGCAACTGCCATACGAATTCCGGTGGTGGGCGGACACTCAGAATCTGTAAATGTAGAGTTTGCAAGAGATTATGATTTGGGCGAATTGCGCGATTTACTTGCTCAAACGCCCGGAGTAATTGTGCAAGATGATACTGAAAATTACAGCTACCCCATGCCGCTGTTTGCGCAGGGCAAAGACGAGGTGTTTGTAGGCCGTTTGCGCCGCGACGAAAGCCGTTCAAACGCCCTCAATATGTGGATTGTGGCAGATAATTTACGCAAAGGCGCCGCGACCAATACCATTCAAATTGCCGAATATTTGGTGGCCCATAACTTAGTATAAGATGCAAACAAAAGCTTCCTGGAAATCAATAGGATTGGGGCTGGCGTTTGTCTTTACGCTGCTTTTTCCCGCCTTTCATGAAGTGGAACATTTCAAGGTCGAACGGGCAATTGCTGTTTGTATACATGAAAAATCTTCGAACAAAAACGAACTCACGCACCAACATGTTCAGCTAAAAGAGTGTGCAGTTTGTGCGTTTAGTTTGAGCCCGCTTCAACTTGCCGAACAGGATTTTTATCCTCCGCTTTCGCTTGCTGTAGAAAATAAAGCACCCTTTTTTTACTCGGAGCTTCCCGGATTTTTTTCGGGGAGTTTCTATTCGCTTCGCGGCCCACCTCGTTGTTAAATTTTTAGGGCAACAGCTGTTGCTTTTTATTAATTTAACTTCTTACCCATGAAACAACTTGTATGCCTCCTATGTATAGGAATTAGCGTGAGTGCAGTTGCACAACAACGCCTGTCGGGTATTGTAACCGACAATCAAAACCAAGCCCAAGCTCAGGTTACTGTGAGCATCCCTGAATTGCATTTGGGCACCCAAACCAATGAGCAAGGACAATTTTATTTTTCGAATCTGCCGGCCACCCAGCTCAATCTTACGGTTTCAAAACTGGGATTTGAATCGAGCAGCACATTGATAGACACCAAAATCAATTCAACCATAACAATTCAATTGACGCCTACTGTATTTGAAATGGACGAGGTAATTGTCTCGACCGGATTTCGAAAAATGCAATCCCAAAATGTGATGAAGGTTAATCACGTGAGCGTAAAATCCTTACAAAAAAAGGGGGCGCCAACCCTTATGAGTGCGCTGAGCAGCATACCCGGTGTAGATCAACTGAGCACCGGAACAGCAATTGGGAAGCCTGTTATTCGTGGCCTCAGCGGCAGCCGGATTTTGGTCTACACCCAAGGCGTGCGCTTAGAAAACCAACAATTTGGGGAAGAACACGGCTTGGGCATCAACGAGGCCGGAATAGAAAGTGTCGAAGTGATCAAAGGACCTGCCTCCCTACTCTATGGCCCTGATGCGATTGGTGGCGTATTGTATTTTAACCCCGAAAAATTTGCGGGAGCCAATCAGACCGAATGGAATTGGTCTGAAAAATACTTATCCAACACCCAAGGAACTAACCGTTCGTTGAGCTATAAATTATCGGGCGAAAACACCCAATTTTTGGTGCGCCTCACCCAAAACCAGCATGCCGATTACCAAGTGCCTTCGGGCGATCGGGTGACAAATACGCGTTTTCAGGAACTCGATTTCAAAACCGGAGTGGGTTTTAATTCGCACCTCATGCATACAGCCTTTCGGTATTCGTTTAATCGCATGTATATTGGAATTCCCGAGGGCGAATACGGATCGGAACTGGGTTTTACGCCACTTTATCCCAGACAAGAATTGGCCAATCACTTGGCGAGCTGGAACACCACTTGGTATTTGCCTCAAGGGAAAATTGAAACCGATTTGGGCTATGGCGTGAATTACCGCAGTGAATTTGAAAATTCTACCCTGCCCAATTTGGCGATGAAATTGAGTACCGTGAATTACAAAGCGGCCTATTTCTTACCCAAAAAAGGGGGCTTAGAAACCATAATTGGCGCGCAAGGCATGAGTCAAAGCAACCAAAATTCGGGCCAAGAATTTTTAATTCCCAATGCACAAACCCGTGATTTTGGTGTTTTTGGAACCTGGAATTACAGCTGGAAAAACCAAGTGGTGCAAGCCGGATTGCGCTGGGATCAACGAAATCTTCAAAGTCAAGAACAGGGAATTCCAAGCGAAATGGGCTATTTTTCGGCCTTGAAAAAAAAATACAGCAGTTGGAACGCGGCCTTGGGGTATAAAACCAACCTCAGCGAACCGATTCAGCTGAGGCTCAACATGGCCAGCGGATTTAGAGCCCCTAATTTGGCAGAACTCACGTCTAATGGGGTGCACGAAGGATCCAATCGCTATGAAATAGGAAATTCAAATTTACAAACCGAGCAAAATGTGCAAACCGACTTGAACCTAGAATACAAAATTTCTCACCTGGAGTTTTTTGTAAATGGCTTTTATAATGGCATCAACCACTATATTTATATTGCGCCAACAGCTATCGAAATAGCTGCTTATGAGGTGTTTCAATACGAACAAACTAATGCGCTATTGTGGGGTGGGGAACTGGGATTGCATTGGCATCCGCATCCCTTAGATTGGTTGCATTTAGAAAGTTCCTACGAACAAGTAAATGGACAAAAAAGCAACGGCGACCGCTTACCGCTCATTCCTGCCTACCGCTGGAACAACAGTTTGCGTTCGGAATTTAGTTGGGGAAACTGGCTCACCGAAGGATTTGGCACTATAGAATGGAACACCACGTTCGCCCAAGGTGAAGTGAGTAAATTTGAGACGGCCTCAAAAGGCTATTCTTTGGTGAATTTTGGAACGGGAGGGACATTAAAGTTTAGAAAAGTAGTCCTAGAATGCAGCCTAAATGCCACCAATGTGTTTAATGTGCGCTACATTCCGCATTTGTCTCGACTAAAATCTGATGGGATTCCAAATATGGGGCGATCATTTGTAGTGGGAATGAATATTAGCCTCTAATTTAATACGCCAAGTTGCCCACATAGCCCATGTGCTTCACGATGCGGGATTTACGGCGGTTGATAAAGGCCGAAGAATTGCTTGCTTTAAATTTTCGCGGATTGGGCAAAATAGCCGCAATTCCTGCAGCTTGTATTTTGGTTAAACTCGTGGCGTCTTTGCGGTACCAATATTCGCAGGCAGCTTGAGCTCCGTATACACCATCGCCCATTTCGATGCTATTGAGGTAGACTTCCATGATGCGCTCTTTGCCCCAAATGAGCTCGATGAGCACCGTGAAATAAGCCTCTAATCCTTTGCGAATGTAACTTCGGCCTTGCCACAAAAACACGTTCTTGGCGGTTTGCTGCGAAATGGTGCTGCCGCCTTTGAGTTTTTTGCCTTGCTCATTGTTTTCCATTGCTTTTTGAATGGCCTCAAAATCAAAGCCATGATGGGTAAGGAATCGGCCGTCTTCACTAGCAATTACTGCTTTTTGGAGGTTTTTGGAAATGTGTTCCAAAGGCACCCAATTGTGGCTACACACCATTTCGTTCCCGGCCAATTTATTTTCGATGCTTCGGGTGAGCATTAAAGGCGTATAAAAAACGGGGACAAACTTGAATACAAGCACCAAAGCCACCGATATTCCTACAAACCACAAAGCAATTTTACTGAGTATTCGAACAAATTTATTTTTCATAATTTAGGCTAAATCGGCCAACTCGGCCCCAATTAAACTTCCTATGGCAACGCCCATACCGCCTAGGCGCACGCCGCAATACACGCGATTGGACAACTGCTCGACAATGGGGTTTTTATGTGCCCCCAAGCCCATGATGCCGCTCCATCGTCGCGCCACTTTCACGTCTTGTTGGGGTAAAATTACTTCTTTTAACAACTCCTCCAAGCGGTTTTGGATTAAATCGGTTTGGCCTAAATCAGTCGTGGTTTCGCCAACAAAATCTAGATTTCGCCCGCCACCCAACAAAATGCGATCATCTATATTCCTGAAATAATAATAGCCCTGGTCTAGATGAAACGTGCCTTTGATGGTCAAATTGGGAATGGGCTCGGTTACCAAAACTTGCGCACGACCGGGCTGTACCGGCACATCCAACAATTGACTAGCAAAGCTGTTGGTGGCAAAAAACAATTTTTGGGTAGCAAACGAAAAATCAAGTAATTGAATTTCAACTTGCGAATTGGTTTCGGTATAGCCCAACACTTCTTGCTGGTTTAGAATAAGTATGTCTTGAGAAATGGCCTTTTTGAGCAAGGCTTGCATCATTTTTCCTGTATCAATTTGGGCCTCAAAGGGGTTAAAAATAAGCTGATCGCAGAGTCCTTGAAACCCAAAGCGATTGTATTCTTTTAGGAAAACATCTGCCTTAAAAAAGGGCCGAAACAAGTCGTTAATAAACGGCATTCTAGCCAAACAATTGGCATAGCTGTTTGCATCCGATTGCAAAAACAATTCATAGCCTCCGTGTGGGGTAAAATCGATAGCGGCATCACCCAAATTTTTGCGCAGCAATTGCAGGCCGTTCCAGCGTTGATGTACCAAGTTGATCACCTCGTTTTCGCTGTGGGAACGCAGGTCATCGAGCAATTCAGATAGACTGCCAAAGCAAGCAAAACCGGCATTCTTGGTGCTGGCTCCTTCAGGTAAAACGCCCTTTTCTAGGACCAAAATTTTGGCTTGGGGAAATCGTTCGCGCAAGCGCAGTGCGGCATGTAGTCCTACAATGCCACTGCCCACCACGGTATAATCAACCTGCGAAAACCAACTTTTGTGTTCCCAATAACTCAAGTGCATGCCCTAAAATTTTCATAAAAATAAGTTTTATTTGAATTGGTACTGCCAAAGATTTACAATCAACGAAGTAAAATGCCTTTAGTCGATTTTATATCTCCAAACTGCAGTTCATTCGCAGTAATTTTTATATTTGGTATTCGAACTAAATCAATACGTTAACATATGAAAAAACTTGTACTCACCTTTGCTCTTTTTGCATCGATCGGAATCGCCTTCGCGCAAACTGGCAAACCCGTTTGGAAATCGACGGTAAAAAACACCGAATCGATTACCCTAGAAAACAAAAAAACAATTGCCAATCCGCATTTATTTGCCTTAGATGCTCAAGCGCTACAACAAGCCTTAGCCAATGCACCTCAGCGTTTTGCTTCAAATGCAGCCTCTACAAAAACAGTAAGTTTCCCAACGGTAAGTGGCGAAATGGCCCATTACGTTGTGAAAGAATCTTCGAATATGGACCCTTCTTTGGCGGCTCGCTATCCTGAAATTAAATCCTATGTAGGACAAGGAGTAGAAAATCCAGCGGCTACAATTTACTTCAGTATTTCTCCCCTTGGACTACAAACCATGCTCATCAACCCCGACAAATCGGCTGAATTTATTGAGCCTTACACCACCGACTTATCTTCGTATGTGGTATACCGTCGTCAAGACAAAGCAGCATCGTTAACTCCATTTGAGTGTAAAGTGATTGCTGATGCACCAACTGATCTTACTTCCTCAACTGCTCGTCCAAATGCCGATGATTCGTTATTGCGCACTTTTCGTTTGGCGATGTCTTGTACCGGAGAATACACGGTTTATTTTGGCGGAACAAAAGCTTTAGCTTTGGCTGCAATCAATAACTCAATGACGCGTGTAAATGGAGTATTTGAATTGGATTTTGGCGCACGCATGGTCTTGATTGCTAATACTGATTTGGTAATATACACTAGTGCTTCAACTGATCCCTACTCAGCGGCAGCATCCATGGCGAGCTGGAATGCCCAATTGCAATCTACCTTGACCTCTGTAATTGGGGAAGCCAATTATGATGTAGGCCATTTATTTGGTGCTTCTGGCGGAGGTGGAAATGCCGGTTGTATTGGTTGTGTATGTGTAAACGGTTCTAAAGGAAGCGGAATTACTTCTCCAGCAGATGGAATCCCTTCGGGAGACAACTTTGATATTGATTATGTAGCGCATGAATTGGGTCACCAATTTGGAGCTAACCATACCTTTACACACAGCAACGAAGGCACGGGAGTTCAAATGGAACCGGGTTCTGGCTCAACCATTATGGGTTATGCAGGAATTACGACTTTAGATGTTCAACCCCATTCTGATCCGTTTTTTCATGCGGTGAGCATTCAACAAGTAACCAACAACATCAAAACCAAAACCTGTTCGGTAAATATTGCTACAGGCAATGCGGTTCCGACTGCCAATGCAGGATTGGATTACACCGTACCGAAAAGCACTCCGTTTATGCTTACGGCCAGTGGTACTGACGCCAACGGCGATGTGTTAACCTATAATTGGGAGCAAATGGACAATCAAACTACTTCGGCTGCTCCAAGTGCAACCAAAACTACGGGAGTAGATTTTAGATCTTATAATTCTTCAACCAACCCAACACGTTATTTCCCTAAAATGTCATCTGTTTTAACGGGCGCTACTACTACAGCAGGAACAGAACTTGTTGTGGAAGCATTGCCATCAGTAGCAAGAACCTTAAACTTTAGAGTTACGGTACGTGACAACCACGCGGGTGGTCCTGCCAATAATAGCGACGACATGATTGTAACGGTTAATGCTACTGCAGGACCGTTTGCAGTAAGTTCACCAAATACAGCAGTATCCTATGTGGGCGGAAGCACGCAAACCATTACCTGGGCTGTTGCGGGCACCACCGCCAATAGCGTAAATTGCGCCAATGTGGACGTCTTATTGTCAACTGACGGTGGGACAACCTATAACATGTTGTTGGCTGCAACGCCAAACGACGGAACTGAAGCAATTGTAATTCCAAATACACCTGGAACAACAAACCGCATCATGATCAAAGGAACAAATCACATTTTCTTTGATGTATCCAATACTAACTTCACTATAACAGCAGGCTCAACAGACACAGTTGCTCCAAGCGCTCCAACATTAACCGCATCAGGAACAACTCAAACAACAACCAATTTATCCTGGTCTGGTGCTACTGATAACGTTGCGGTTACAGGCTATAATGTATATCAAAATGGTGTATTATTAGGCTCTACTACAACAGCAACTACTTATTCTGTTTCTGGATTAACGGCTTCAACTACTTATTCTTTTACTGTTAAAGCAAAAGATGCTGCAGGAAATGTTTCTATAGCTAGTAATACTGCAAGTGTTACTACTTTGGCACCGGTTCCAGATACTACTGCGCCAACAGCTCCAACATTAACTGCTGCTGGAACGACAACTACTACTACTAACTTGTCCTGGACAGGCGCGACTGATAACGTGGGAGTAACTGGATACCATATTTATAAAGATGGTGTTTTGCTTGGCTCAACAACTACAGCTACAAGTTTTTCGGTTACCGGATTGTCATCTGGCACTGCTTATGCGTTTTATGTTCAGGCTAAAGATGCTGCTGGTAATATTTCTCTTGCAAGTAACACGGTTACTGTTACAACATTAACTCCCGATACAACCGCGCCAACAGCTCCTGTATTAAGTGCTTCGGGCACTACATCAGCTGGGACTAATTTATCTTGGAGCGGAGCTACTGATAACGTTGCAGTTACTTCGTATGATGTGTATCAAAATGGCGTTTTTAAAGCTAATGTTGCCACAACAACCTATAGCGTAACAGGGTTAACAGCTTCTACTGCTTATAGTTTCTATGTAATTGCTAAAGATGCTGCAGGAAATGTTTCTATAGCTAGTAATACGGCATCTGTTACTACTTTGGCCAACACTATTGCCTACTGTACTTCTCAAGGAACCAGCACTGCTGATGAAAGAATAGGAAAAGTGGTTCTTGGAACCATCAGCAATACTTCTACCGGAACAGCAGGATATGAAAATTTTACAGCACTCTCTACTAATTTAGTTAGAAGTACCGCCAACACGATTACTGTAACTCCATTTTGGGTGACTACAACCAAGTATAAAGAAGGTTATGCTGTGTTTATAGACTATAATAAAAATGGTGTTTTTACCGATGCCGGAGAAACCGTATGGACAAAAGCCGCTTCTACTACCACCCCTGTTTCAGGAACATTTACAGTTCCTGCCACAGCAACTCTTGGTGCTACAAGAATGAGGGTTTCTATGAAATATAATGCTATACCAACTTCGTGTGAAACATTATCTTTTGGACAAGTAGAAGATTATACCGTAAACATTACTGCAACAGCACGTCAGGATGAAGGAGCTGCCTTAGATGTAGTTTTATATCCAAATCCTGTTGACGGCGCTTATATTTCGGTTTCTGATACTGCTTCTGCTGCGGCGTACCGCATTTTTGACCTGTTGGGTCAAGAGATTGCCGCCGGAAAAGTAGAAAACAATCAACTCTATGTAGGTGAGCTTTCGCCTGGCATCTACTTGGTTGAATTGACCGCCAATCAACAATCGGTTACGAAACGAATGATTAAAAAATAATAAGACGTAATGAGTCTGAAAAAGCCATCGAAATTCGATGGCTTTTTTTTGCAAAAAAGGGTACATTTATGCCTTCAAATTTTACACTATGAAAAAAATTGGATTACTAATCGCAATGGTATTTAGCATGGCTGCACTGCACGCACAACAACCGCTTACCCCCGAACTATTATGGAAATTGGGCCGAGTAAGTCCCGTAGGGATCTCTAAAGATGGGACCGCTTTAATTTACAAAGTATCCTACCCTTCGGTAACCGAAAACAAATCTACGTCCAAAACATTTATCATGCCCATTGAAGGCGGAAAAGCAACCGAAATTAAAGATTCGTCGCCTTATGTAGCAGATAAAACCGTTTCGCCTGACGGAAAATACAGGGTGTACAATGAAGAAGTAAAACTGCAATCGGTGCACGGGAAAGACTTTTATCCCGAACTCGACCAATCTAATGCACAAGTCTATAATGGCTTGGATTACCGTCATTGGGACACCTGGAACGAAGGCAAATACAACCACGTATTTTACAAAAGCACTGCGGCCGGAGACCAAACCGGGATTGATATTCTGAAAGACGAACGCTTTGACAGCCCCCAAAAACCCTTTGGAGGGGAAGAAGATTATTGTTGGAGCCCTGACGGAAAAAGTATCATTTATGTGTGCAAGAAAAAAGAAGGAACGGCCTATGCGGTATCGACCAACACCAATTTATACCAATATGATTTGGCCTCAGGCACTACTGTAAATCTCACCGAAAGCAATTTGGGCTACGACACCAACCCAAGCTTTTCTCCTCAGGGAAATTTAAGCTGGTTGCAAATGAAACGCGACGGCTACGAGGCTGATAAAAATGATTTGATCGTGCAAGCAAATGAGCAGGTTCGTTTGAATTTAACGGCCAATTGGGACGGCACCGTGAGCAATTACCTGTGGGCTCCCGACGGAAAAAACGTCTATTTTACGGCTGCCGTAGACGGAACAGTACAATTGTTTGTGGTAAATTTTCCGGGGGTAACCAAAATGACTCCCGTAGTAAAACAACTCACCGATGGCTATTTTGATGTGCACGATCTAGTTGGTTTTTCGGGAAACCACATCATAGTGACCCGCACCGATATGAATCATGCCGTAGAAATTTACAGATATGAGTTAAAAAAGAAAACTTGGAACCCACTCACGCACGAAAACGACAAAATTTACGAAGGCATCGCGCTGAGTAAAACTGAAAAACGCTACGTGACTACTACCGATGGCAAGAAAATGTTGGTTTGGGTAATCTTACCACCCAACTTTGATGCCAATAAAAAATACCCTACACTTTTGTATTGTCAAGGTGGCCCGCAATCGGCCTTGACGCAATTTTATTCCTTCCGATGGAATTTTCAACTCATGGCTGCCAATGGGTATATCGTTGTGGCACCAAACCGACGCGGAATGCCCGGGCACGGCGTAGCTTGGAACGAGCAAATTAGTGGCGACTGGGGCGGACAGGTGATGCAAGATTACCTATCGGCAATTGATGACGTGGCCAAAGAAGCTTATGTAGACAAAGCCCGTTTGGGCTGCGTGGGAGCGAGTTACGGTGGCTATTCGGTATTTTATTTGGCTGGAATTCACCAAAATAGATTCAAGTCGTTTATTGCGCACGACGGGGTGTTCAATACCCAAAGTATGTTTGGCACAACCGAAGAGGTGTTCTTTAACAACTGGGATTTTGGTGGCGCTTATTGGGAGAAAAACAATGCGGTGGCGCAAAAAACGTACAGCACATTTAATCCTATAAATTATGTTGACCAATGGAATACGCCAATCTTAATTATTCAAGGCGGAACCGACTTTAGAGTGCCGATTGGACAAGCACAAGAGGCGTTTCAAGCGGCACAATTGCGCGGAATAAAAAGCCGATTTTTGTATTTCCCCGAAGAAAATCATTGGGTGCTTAAACCACAAAATGCGCTGGTTTGGCAACGAGAATTCTACAAATGGTTGAAAGAAACTTTATAAAATAGATCAAAAGAAAAACGCCTCGTAATTGAGGCGTTTTTTATTAGTCAGGATCATTCATTTTAAAACTCTCCATAAATTTTGTGGTGTAATTTCCAGCCACATAATCGGGTTCATCCATCAATTGGCGGTGAAACGGAATGGTTGTTTTTATACCTTCAATTACAAACTCATCCAAGGCACGTTTCATTTTACTGATGGCTTCTTCACGAGTTTGCGCAGTGGTAATGAGTTTGGCAATCATCGAATCGTAATTGGACGGAATGGTATATCCGGCATACACGTGCGTATCTAAACGTACTCCATGTCCTCCTGGCGCATGCAAGGTGGTTATTTTACCTGGCGATGGACGGAAATCATTATAGGGATCTTCGGCATTGATCCGGCATTCGATGGCATGCAAATTGGGGTAATAATTTTTACCCGAAATAGGAACACCGGCAGCTACTAAAATTTGCTCGCGGATCAAATCGTAATCAATCACTTGTTCGGTGATCGGGTGCTCTACCTGAATCCGGGTATTCATTTCCATAAAATAGAAATTGCGGTGTTTGTCTACCAAAAATTCTACCGTTCCAGCGCCTTCGTATTTAATATATTCGGCCGCTTTTACCGCAGCATCTCCCATTTGATTACGTAATTCATCGGTCATGAAAGGCGAAGGGGTTTCTTCGGTTAGTTTTTGGTGACGGCGTTGCACCGAACAGTCGCGTTCTGATAAGTGACAGGCTTTGCCATAGGCATCACCCACTACTTGAATTTCGATATGTCGCGGCTCTTCGATTAGTTTTTCTAAGTACATGCCGTCATTTCCAAAAGCAGCTCCTGCTTCTTGGCGGGCACTTTCCCAGGCTTTCAATAAATCTTCTTCTTTCCAAACCGCACGCATCCCTTTTCCTCCGCCACCAGCGGTAGCTTTGAGCATTACGGGATAGCCCATTTCTTTTGATAATTTAGCCGCTTCCTCATAGGATTCTAAAATCCCTTCCGATCCCGGTACACAAGGCACTCCAGCTGCTTTCATTGTAGATTTAGCCGAAGCTTTATCGCCCATACGGTCTATCATCTCGGGAGAGGCGCCAATAAATTTAATGCCGTGTTCTTGACAAATTTTAGAAAATTTAGCGTTTTCAGACAAAAACCCATAGCCTGGATGAATAGCGTCAGCATTTGTAATTTCTGCTGCTGCTATGATGTTGGACATCTTTAAGTAAGATAAATTACTTGGCGCAGGTCCGATACAAACGGCTTCGTCAGCAAATTTTACGTGCAAACTATCCGCATCTACCGTAGAATAAACCGCCACAGTTTTGATACCCATTTCTCTACAAGTTCGGATAATGCGCAAGGCAATTTCTCCTCTGTTGGCTATTAATATTTTTTTAAACATCTCTTATAAATTTTAAAATTACAAATCCCATTCCGCTATTTCGGAACCAAAATCTAATAGTGGAATTTGTATTTGATTATTGGAATTTCAAAAAAATTAGGAAGGATCAACGATAAATAAAGGTTGATCAAATTCTACTGGTGACATATCGTCAACCAAAATTTTAACGATTTTGCCTGAAATTTCGGATTCAATTTCGTTGAATAATTTCATTGCTTCAATTACACAAACTACATCTCCCTTTCCGATGGCGCTTCCTACCTCTACAAACATCGGTTTGTCTGGAGCTGGTTTTCTATAAAAGGTGCCAATCATCGGTGATTTTACCGTAATGTAGTTGGCGTTTTCGGCAGGAGCTGCGGCAGCTACAGGAGCAGCCTGCGCTTGCGGAGCAGCAACAGGAGCTGATGCTGGCAAAGCTTGTGCCATGGGTGCTTGTTGCACATAAGTAATATCCGGAGTATTCCCTTCGAGCGTAGTTCTGATGGTAATTTTGATGTCTCCCGTTTCTAATTTTACTTCGGCAACCCCTGAATTAGATACAAATTTGATCAGGTTTTGAATTTCTTTTAAATCCATAATGTGTTGATTTAAGTTTAATTTATTTTTTATCGTAAGCCCATTTTAAATAGATAGATCCCCAAGTAAATCCACCGCCAAAAGCAGCAAAAATAAGGTTATCTCCTTTTTTAAATTTATGTTCAAAATCACTTAATAGTAAAGGCAAAGTAGCCGAGGTCGTGTTGCCGTATTTCTCAATATTGATCAAAACTTTACTCTCGTCAACGCCCATACGTGATGCTGTTGCGTCTATAATTCGGCGATTGGCTTGGTGTGCGATCAACCAATCTACATCGTCGTGCGATAAGTTGTTGCGGTGCATGATTTTCTCACTCACATCTGCCATGCCTGTAACTGCATATTTAAATACGGTTTTCCCGTCTTGAAACACATAGTGTTGGCGGTTTTCTACCGTTTCGGCAGAGGAGGGTAAGATAGAACCACCCGCATCAATTTTTAAATATTCGCGGCCAATTCCGTCGCTGCGCAAAAATTCGTCTTGTAAACCTAATCCTTCGTGATTGGGCTCAAACAAAACGGCTCCGGCTCCATCTCCAAAAATAATGCAGGTGGCGCGATCGGTATAATCAATGATGGAAGACATTTTATCGGCCCCAATTAACAACACTTTTTTATAGCGTCCGGCTTGAATGTAGGCCGCACAAGTAGACATGCCATATAAAAATCCAGAACAGGCCGCTTGTAAATCGAAGGCAAAGGCATTTACTGCGCCAATTTGCGTGGCAACATATACTGCCGTAGCAGCAACAGGCATGTCGGGGGTGGTAGTGGCTACAATAACTGCATCAATCTCTGCTGGATTGATTCCGCTTTTTCGGATTAGATCTTCGGCGGCTTTGATGGCCAAATAGGAAGTGCCTAATTTATCTCCTTTTAATATTCGTCGTTCGCGAATTCCGGTACGAGAAGTAATCCATTCGTCGTTTGTATCAACCAAGGTTTCCAAAAGTTTGTTGGTTAATACGAAGTCAGGAACATACGATCCTACAGCGGTAATGGCGGCGGTAATTGTACTCATAAATGTTTGCTATTTCTTCTCAAAGTGACCTCTGATAAAGGGGTTGAAATTACAAAAAAAATTGAAATCAAATTTGATTTAGCCTAGGATATTTATGTCCCAATATAAACAACAAAAACTCCCACATCGGTGAGAGTTTTTGTTGTATTATTTGATTTTATTAGGCAAGCGCTACAGGTGATTTGTCAATAACCACTTGTCCTCTGTAGTACATTTTACCTTCATGCCAGTAAGCTCTGTGGTATAAATGTGCTTCGCCAGTAATTGGGCAAGTTGCAATTTGAGCAACAGTTGCTTTATAATGTGTTCTTCTTTTATCTCTTCTTGTTTTGGAGATTTTTCTCTTAGGATGTGCCATTTTACTGTATTATTTATCCGTTAATAGTTGCTTTAATTTATCCCAGCGCGGGTCTATTGTTTCTTGTTCTTCTTTACTTGGAGCAGAAACCGATAAGGCTTTTAATTTTTCTAGTGCGGGAGTTTGTAAAGTGCCTGCTTTAATGCCTGGATGTTCTTTTCTATAGGGTATAGAAAGTACAATCATTTCATACATATATTGCGACACATCCAACTGATGCTCCCCGTGAGGCAAAATCAACAACTCCTCGTTGTCATTATTGAATTGCTCTCCAAACTGCACCACTAAATTGATTTTTCCTTTAAGGGGCAAATCAAACTCTTCTCCGGTTACATCGCAAGGAACGTGAATGGTTCCGCTGTGTTTGAAGCTGAGCTCTAAAAAGCTTGGTTTTTTCTCTAGTACTACTTTTACTTTGATGTCGGAACTTTCAAATTCGCGGTAATCAAAGCGGTCAAAGAACGTATTGTTAATCTGATATTCAAATTGGTGTTTGCCTAACTTTAACCCTAAAATAGGAATTAAAAATTCATTTAACTGTTTCATTTTGACACCAATTTACCGAACGAATCGGGAGCGCAAAGATATAAATTTATTGTACAATCAAAAATGTGGCGCGCATTTTTTTATCGAATATTTTTTTCTTCTTTTATTTCTCTGATTCTCATCGGATTAGCGCTGATTTCGAGATACTGATTTCGGGAATGAAATACATCTATGGCCAAATAAACCGCTTCTTTAAACGAATTAAAATCGGCGGTTCCTTTTCCGGCGATATCAAAAGCCGTTCCGTGATCGGGCGAGGTTCTAATTTTGGCCAAGCCAGCGGTAAAATTAACCCCTTTGCCAAAAGACAAGGTTTTAAAAGGGACCAAGCCTTGGTCGTGATACATCGCCAAAACGGCGTCGTACTTTTCGTATTGGTTGCTGCCAAAAAAACCATCGGCAGGAAAAGGCCCGTAGACCAAGATTCCTTTTTCGGCTAGTTTTTTTATCGTGGGCTTAATAATGGTTTCTTCTTCTTTGCCAATAACCCCATTGTCTCCGCTGTGTGGGTTCAATCCCAAGACGGCTATTTTTGGTTTTACTAAACTAAAATCTTGCACCAAGGTTTTGCGAATGGTTTCGATTTTCTCGCTCAATAATTTTTCGGTTAAATGCTGCGAAACCTCGTTTACAGGAATATGATCGGTGAGTAAGCCCACGCGCAATCGGTCTTGCACCATGAGCATCAAGGCGTTTCCTTCTAATTCTTGGTCTAAGTAATCGGTATGCCCCGGGAATTTAAAATCATCCGATTGGGCATTGTATTTATTAATAGGCGCCGTGACCAACACGTCAATTTTACCTTCTTTTAATGCCTTGGTTGCCGCTACAAAAGACTGGATGCCGAAGCTGCCGCCCAATTCTGTGGCCTCTCCAAAGGTCAAATCAACGCCTTCTCGCCACACATTCAGTACGTTTATTTTTCCTACGACCACCTGGTCCAAGGTGTCAATACCATGAAACATGGCTTCCGTTTCGATCGTTTTTTTGATGAACGAAAGTAATTTTACATTGGCAAAAATTACCGGGGTACAAAGTTCCATCATGCGCGTGTCCTCGAATGTTTTTAAAACCACTTCGCTGCCTATACCGTTTAAATCTCCGATTGAAATTCCAACCAATATATTTTCTGCTTTTTTCATGGGTACTACCGGGTATTTATTGCTAATTTTGACGGGCAAATTTAGTAAAATAAAACTACAATGTTCACAGGAATCATAGAAACCCTCGGCACGCTTGTCGAAGTAAAGAAAGACCTAGAAAACTTACATCTCACGGTTCAAACTCCGTTAACAAGCGAATTAAAAATAGACCAAAGTGTGGCCCACAATGGGGTTTGCCTCACGGTTGTTTCCAAAACAGAATCTAGCTATACGGTTACGGCCATTCAGGAAACTTGTCTGAAAACCAATATTGAATCTTGGGCGGTGGGCGACGCGATCAATTTAGAACGCGCCATGGTATTGGGCGCAAGACTCGACGGACACATCGTGCAAGGCCACGTAGACCAAACTGGAATTTGCACTGAAATTCGGGAAGCAGAAGGCAGCTGGTATTATAGTTTTGAGTACGAGCCTAGCCTACACAATATTACCATCGAAAAAGGATCCATTACCGTAAACGGCGTGAGCCTGACTGTGGTGAATTCTAAAGCCAATTCCTTTAGCGTGGCCATTATTCCCTACACCTACGAACACACCAATTTTCACGCTTTTAAAGTAGGCGCCCAAGTAAATTTAGAATTTGATGTGATTGGCAAATACGTGAGCCGATTGCATGGGTTGAGACTTTAGAAGTTGTCGGTTGTCAGTTATCCGTTGTCTGTCTGGAAGATTGAATGATTTAAAAATTGAATGATTGAAAGATTTCGTCTTAAAGACACCGCTTTCTTCCGAAGTATCCAGATACTCTGTCTGCTTTTTTCTCGCAATCCCGAAGTTTCGGGACGCAATCCCGATAAATCGGGACGCAAAGGTTTTTGGCGACTTGGCGACTTGGCGAGAAACTAAAATCCTTTCGTGTAGTTATAAAGAATTTACGTAGAAACGAATTTTATCTCTTTGTAGTCACGGATTGCACACGAGCGAAGCGACTGCCGAAGGAAATCCGCGCTATCGGGTTAGATGATTGAAAGATTTTGTATTGCTGTAACAATTGTGCCTCGAAGTTTCGGTCCCGAAGTGTCGGGATTCAGATTGTCTCTCCTCTCTCCTCTTTTAATCTCTCATCTAAAAATATTCGTGCATTCGTGGCTATCAACTAACCGTTCATAGTATACTCCCAAAACTCCCCTCTCGAGAGGGGCTGGGGGTGTGTTTTTGGTTAAAAAGTTTAGGGTTTAAGGGTTAATTTAGAAAATGAGACCGCCAGCTGTTCTTAGTATACTTCTGGAAATCAAAAATCAAACATCGTTGATCGTTACCCGAGAGCTTTGCTCGAACTGGCGAAGCAATCGTTAATCCTTTCTTTTTCCTTGATGAAAAAGAAACAAAAAATCAAGACCTGGGATTTTCGGCGATCAAAATAGGCTCACTTCCTAAAACTCAAAAACTCCCCCGCTCGCAAACTCGCGGGCTCAAACAGTTCGAGTTTCTTCACGGTCCCGAAACTTCGGGATCTCCTTTTTGTCCCGACGCTTCGGGACGCCTGCCAAATCCGATGGTCGGAGAAGTCTTCGGGAGTGCTAAAATGGTTGTTGGAATTTATTTAATTCGTGGCTAAAAGCTAACTGCTGACAGCTGACAGCTAATTACTAAAAGCTAACAGCCCTAAAAACAAAAAACTCCGATTTAGATCGAAGTTTTTCTATTGGATTTGTGTGTAAACACATAATAAGCGGTTGCGATTCCTATAAAAAACAACACCCAAACGCCCTGGTCTATGGGAAGTCCTGGTGGGGGTGGAATACCCGGTGGGGGTGGACCATTACGGGCCTCAACCGAGAAAACACCACATAGCAGTGTCATCAGAATGGCAATTATGTAAGGGGCCTTTTTCATAAGTGTGTAAAAGTAATTAAAAAATCGTTCTTTCAAAATTTTTTAAAACCTAATTTAAAATCAATCCAAACCTAATGAAAAGCCCTACATTACTGCAAGGCTTTTACTTGTGGTCCCACTTGGGCTCGAACCAAGGACCACCTGATTATGAGTCAGGTGCTCTAACCAACTGAGCTATAGGGATCCATTATGCTTTAAAAAGTCTTTCGCTGTTTGTACAAACTATGTGCAAACCAAAACCTGGTTTTAAAATATGTTTTTTTAATTGGAGCCAAATGTATTATATTTTTCAAAACAAAAAAAGAGAAAAAAGAAAGCTCCATATTTTGAGGAAATGATGAACGAGAATGGAAGGAAGCATGACTGACTGGTAGTGAAGAATGAACTCTAACTTTGCTTACCTTTTTTGAAAGATAGTCTAATTCAGGACAACGTAACACCCCCAAGCACCACAGAAAAAACATGGAATTTATGGAGTGTTTTTTTGAGGAGCGATGGTTGGTGTTGTGGCAATCAAACAGCAGCCTAAGGTTGGGAACAAAACGTAGCTTTTGCGAAGTGGCGTGGAAAACTTAGAGCGTTTGTTGGGGAAATAATAAAAAACAGCCTTTAGGCGTTCTTTGATTTGAAGCAAACGAAGTGAGCAAACCCCAACTGCTGTTTGAAGGAGCAACCACCAAATTAACATAGAGCGAAAGACAACAATACTGCTGGAATGCAGTGCAACGAAATGAAGCTGTATTTTGGATTTAGTAGCTCTAACGAACGCAATGAGTGCGTGTGTGAAGATTGGGAGCGCAGAAAACAAAAAAGAGCTGCTATTTTTCTTAGCTGCTCTTAGTTTTGGTTTCAAGTGGTCTGTGGAATGGAAGCTTGTTAAAGCGACTGGAACAGCCCAACGTAACAAAGCAAACGATTGTAGTGAGACCTTTTGATTGCTATTTCTTAATCTTTAAGACATCTAACTGAAAGAGCACCATGAAAATCACCATTTGTTCCTCTATAAGCACTCGCATTAACAGATACATTATTACGAAAGTAAGCAAAAGTATTGTTAAACGTTGAAGTCCAATAATTTGAACTATATCCTTTAAATTGAAATGTTCCATTTGGTTCGCGAACTCCACCTGGCAAACTCGTAAAACCACTACTATTTGAAGCTCCTGTATTAGGACTATCCCATAAAGTTGTTGATTTCATTTTTCCACCAGCAACTGTCAAGCCACCCAAACAATCAGTAAGCTGAGTCCATTCAGAATCACTTGCTATATGCCAACCTGTTGGAGCTAGTCCTCTAGAGTCGTTTACAGCATACCAATTATATAATTTACCATAAATAGCACCATTTGCTGGATCATTGTTGTAGTAGCACCAAGCTCCTGTTGTTAGATTTGCCCAAGTAATGGGGTCTGTAACCTGAGGAATTACATCACCATTTCTATAACGAGATACATTCAAATTTGATTGCATCCAAGTTTGATTGCAAATAGTTACTAATTGATAATTGTTTCCATCTATGTCTGTTGTAAATGTAAGCAGTGTAAATTCATTAGAATAAGTTGGTGAGTTTCCGGCTGAATTATAAGAATATACTCTATACGTATATGTAGTATTTGGAATTAACCCTACATCATTAAATGTAGTAATATCGGTTACTGTAGTTCCCACGACAGCATAAACACCTGTACCAGTTTTACGTTCTATTTTAAATCCTGTTTCATTGGTGGAATTGTCTGTCCATGAAAGATTAATTTGAATTGAAGAAGCTACAACTCCAGTTAAATTAGAAGGAGACACAGGTACAACGGTTGTTGTGCTATTACCATTTCCATCATTACTTGTCGAGCAAGAGTAGAATAGAGCTAATCCTATTAATAAGGTTAATATCTTTTTCATATTGATTTGAAGATTAATTATTTAACAAATGTAGTATTTTTTTGATTATGGGTGGGGGGGTGCTTCAGATGAATTTTTTGAGTGGGGTGATCTCATGGAAGGGAACTTCAATGTCATACACAGATCAAATAACGTAATTTCTTAAAGCGAACCACCTAGAAAGGCCATTACAAAGCTATATTTATTCTCTTATGTTTTATATTACACGTTGGTGCTTGTACAAGATAAAATAGAAGCACTTGTATGCGTCTAATCATTTGTATATGAGTTACTTATTAAGTTGTTAAAAACACGTTATTTTTACAGGTTTTGTTGAAAACACCCCTCTTTTTGTTTATAAGTAAGGGGTTGACAAATAGGGTGTTTTTTATGGAGGCCTTATCTTTGCTGTTCCAGGGTTTATTGTGTAATAGCTCTCTTAATTCTTTAATATAGAATAGTTTATGAAAAAATATGTAAATACAGTTTCTAAGAAGAGGATGATAACAAACAGCATTAAGATAAATGATGAGTATTTTAACGTTGGTGTATTGATTAAGGAAGATCCATTGTTCATTTGGAACGCAATTCACACAATTGGAAGCAGACACTCTCTTGATAGAACTACATACCACATTCTTAAATCAACAATTTTGAAAATCAATCCAGAGTTGGTAAAAGACGTTGAAAAAAAGAAATCTGAAATAGAAATGATGGCTTATAACAAAAAAACTACGCAAAAGCTTTTAGAGGCTATAAAGAATAATGAAATAGATAAACCAGGATGTAGATTTAGATCTTTAACTAATCTACAAAATTAATATCACTGTCTTGTGCATATCATCAAGAACATCAGTTTCAAATTTATCTAGATAAATGTTAGTTATCTTATTTCCATACTCATGACCAAGTGCTTCAGCAATTAATTCATTAGAATACCCCATACGTTTAGCTATAGTAGCAAATGAATGCCTACTGGAATATGTTGTTACAGGACAACCTAGACCAACCTCTGCAGATAATCGCTTCAAATATTTATTGGTGGTCTTGATGCATTGATGGATTATTCTTTTTGCTCTTATAGAGTTTTCTGGTACTCCAATTGGAATGATTGGCAGGAGATAATGGTCTCCAGGAAGATGTAATTGGTTTACTATACTTTCAGCAATAGGAAACAGTTTTACATTATAGTTTTTGTGTGTCTTTCTTCGTTTGTATTCAATTCTACCATCAATGATGTTTGCATACTTTAAATAGGCTAAATCAGTGAAAGAAATCCCACGTAGATAGAAGCTCAACATGAAGTAATTCAATGCTCTCCAAGAAGGTGATTTCTGTTGCAAAGGAATTTCTAAAAGCTTAGCAATATCCTCCTTTAGAACAGCTCTTTTTGCTGTTTTTTCACTCTTGATACTGATGTCGTGGAAAGGGTAATAGCTACGTTCAATCACTTTCAATTTAATGGCCTTATTATAGATTGCACGTATCGATCTAAAGTAGTTTGAAACGCTATTTATTTTGAGTCCTGAAGTAATTAAATGATGGCTAAACTGGTCTAACAGTTTGTAATTAACTTCCTGAAAGGTAACATCTCTTCCACAATACGTAATTAGTCTGTTCACCCCTGTTTGATAGACCATTGCGTTACCTAACCTATTCGCTTCAATCATTTGTTGAATGATTCTGTTTGCGAAGACCTGAAATGTTTCTGGATCTTCAACTTGTGGTTTCCCAGAGAGTATTGCTTTGAGTTTCTCAATTGAAAACTCATCATCTAACAAGAGAACAGCTTGTTCTATTTTAAAGAAATGCTTGGAAAGCTTTATATTAAGTGGCTTTGCATTTGGGTGCGTCTTTATCACTTGCCCTTTTCTTTCATCCCAATAATGCTGTTGAAGTGAAACACCTGAATTAATGGTGTAGACTTTTTTACAATCAATTATTCTAAAGATGATGTTGAATGTTCCATCAGATTTTGCTCTACGAAGGTCTAAGAGCGTTTTAATGTTTGCCATAAAGGTTGGTTTATGGTCTTGGCATGCTATTTTGTGCAAACTATGTGCAAACTTTTAAACCAAAAAAGACCTCATAGGAACATGAAGTCTTTTGTTTACTTGTGGTCCCACTTGGGCTCGAACCAAGGACCACCTGATTATGAGTCAGGTGCTCTAACCAACTGAGCTATAGGACCGGTTTACTTCAAAGACTATTATTGGCTTTGAAGTTCAGTAAATAAAGACGAGGCTTTATTTAGAGGCTGCAATATTAGGATAAAAATTCTTGCGTTGCAAACATTTTTTGCAATGCTGTCTTTATTCTTTTAGATCAATTTCGGGAATACTGGCTGAAGTAATCCTATTGGTTTATTGGGCCTATTCGATCTCCTGACACAACTCAATTAAAACCCCGTTGGTCGATTTGGGGTGCAAAAACACTACCCATTTATTGTCGGCGCCGCGCTTTGGTGTTTCGTTGAGCACTACAAACCCTTCTGACTGCAAACGGGACACTTCGGCATTTATGTCGGCCACATCAAAGGCAATGTGGTGAATGCCTTCGCCCTTTTTCTCGATAAATTTGGCAATGGGACTGTCGGGATTGGTGGCCTCGAGCAACTCTATTTTGTTTGGTCCGCTGGCAAAAAAAGAGGTGTTTACTCCCTCGCTGTCTACCGATTCTTGTTTATAAGGTGGCGCACCAAACAATTTTTCGAATACCAGATTGGAAGCGGCCAAATCTTTTACGGCGATGCCTATGTGCTCTATTTTTCTCATGGAATTTCTTTTGCCTCAAATTTCGCAAAGTTTTTGGAAGGCAACGCAAAAATTCTCAATTAATGCACTGCACTAGCCCTGATCGAAGCGAATAGCCTGTTGTGCCGGGGTTTGGCACAAGAGCTAGTAGCACAGAGCAGGAAGAAGCTCCCAACCAACCCCCTCATTATTAATTATTAATTATTAATTATTAATTGAACACATATCGTATTTTTGCGGCATGGAAACAAATAGACAAAAGAAAATAGGCGGCGTAATCCAAAAAGATTTGGTGGATATTTTGCAAGGAGAAATTCGCAAAAACAGCATTTCAAACTTGGTCATCTCGGTCTCCAAAGTGAGTGTTACGACTGATTTGTCTATTGCCACGGTGCACCTCAGCATTTTTCCGCCCGAAAAAGGGCCCGAAACCTTGGCGGCCATCAAATCCAATTCGGCTTTAATAAAACACGACCTCTCACAACGGGTGCGTTTGCAATTGCGCAAAGTACCCAACTTGCATTTCTTTATTGATGACTCGCTCGATTACATCGAAAAAATTGACCGCGCCTTGTCAGACAAGGAAAATCCCATCGAACACCGCGAACTGTTAGATCGCCGAAGAAAATTCTAAGTTGAGTTTTGCCCTTTACATAGCCAAACGGTATTTGCGCAGCGCCAGCAAAAACAAAGCGATCAACATCATCAATCGGATCGCTTCAATGGGTATTATTGTAGGGGCTCTAGCGCTTTTTGTTGTCTTATCGGTGTTTAGTGGGCTCAAAGAATTTAGTTTGTCATTTAGTTCGGCCTTCGATCCCGACCTAAAAGTCGAGTCGGTGCAGGGTAAATCTATGGTCATTAGTCCTACACAAGAAAATAAACTACGGGCCATTCGAGGCATTACAGCCTACAGCAAAGTTATCGAAGAACGCGTCTTGTACCGCTTTGACGGCAAAGAAATGGTGACCAACATCAAAGGGACCGACACCCATTTTGGGCGAGTAATTCCGCTCAAAAAAATTATTTACCAGGGCAATTGGATCCAACCCCAAACCAACGAAGTGGTGCTAGGCTATGGCTTGTGTCAAAAACTATCCCTCGGACTTTACGACTACAATAACCCACTCGAAGTCTATGTGCCACGACCAGGTAAAGGCGCCATAGAGAATCCCGATGACGCCTTCAATAAAACGACACTGGCACCCGTGGGCGTGTATGCCATTAGCGAAGATTTGGACGAAAAATATGTGTTTGCCAACCTTGAATTGGTGCAAGGATTGTTGGAGTACCCAGAGAATCGCATAGGTGGTTTAGAACTAAAACTGGCCCCTCAAGCCGACGAAGTAGCCGTAAGCAATCAACTCCGGGCGCTATTTCCGGATATTCGCGTCAAAAACAGAGCGCAACTCAACGACAGTTTGTACAAAATGCTCAATACCGAGAACGTAGCGGTCTATTTGATATTTACCTTGGTGATTATCATCGCCTTGTTTAACCTCATTGGGGCGCTCATCATGATGATACTCGACAAAAAAAACAACCTCAAAACTTTGTATAATTTGGGGACGCCCGTCAAAGAATTGCGCCGCATCTTTTTTTGGCAAGGCACGCTCTTGAGTGTATTTGGCGGCTTGGTTGGCTTACTTTTGGGGGTTGTATTGGTGTTGCTGCAACAGCAATTCCAATTCATCATGATCACTCCTACCTTGGCGTATCCGGTCATTTGTTCCTTAGAAAATGCAACCCTTGTCATGGCCACCATCAGTGTTTTGGGCGTAACTGCCTCTTGGATTGCCTCGAGTCGAGTAACCAAAAAAATGCTTGATTAAATTTGGGAGTGCCCCTGCGGGTCGCGTCTTTCGCGTTATCTTTTGTGCGCTGTCGCCACACAAAAGGATGTTGCTTCACCCGCTCACTCGCCTACATCACCAAATCGCGGTAGGTTTCGGCGGCACGATTGAGCAAACCAAATAACACTTCGGGATTATCTTCGGTAACCAACTGCGAGCGAATGTCTTTGAAGTTGGGAATCCCCTTAAAATAATTGGTATAATGGCGGCGAGTTTCTACAATGCCCAGTCGTTCGCCTTTCCATTCCATGGCCCAGCTCAGATGATTTTTGGCTGCCTCCACCCGGTCGGCCATCGTAGGTTTGGGCAAGTGCTCGCCGGTGGCCATGTAGTGTTTGATTTCGTTAAAAATCCAAGGGTAGCCTATGGCGGCACGGCCTATCATGATGCCGTCTACACCGTATTTATTTTTGTATTCTAATGCTTTTTCGGGCGAATCAACATCGCCGTTCCCGAAAATGGGCATGGTAATGCGGGGATTGTTTTTTACGCGGGCAATGTGCGACCAATCGGCTTCGCCTTTGTAGAGTTGCGCGCGGGTTCGGCCGTGAATGGACAAGGCCTGCACGCCAATGTCTTGCAAACGCTCGGCCACCTCGTCGATGTTAATGGAGTTTTCGTCCCAGCCCAATCGCGTTTTTACCGTAACCGGTAAGTTGGTGCCTTTAATTACCGCTTGGGTGAGTTTTACCATCAAATCGACGTCTTTGAGTACCGCAGCACCGGCGCCTTTGCAGACTACTTTTTTGACCGGACAACCAAAATTGATGTCGATGATATCGGGTTTTACGGTAGTCACAATTTTGGACGACAAGCCCATCGCCTCTTCGTCGCCCCCAAAAATCTGAATACCTACCGGCCGTTCGTAATCAAAAATGTCTAATTTTTGACGGCTTTTGATGGCGTCGCGAATGAGCCCCTCGGAGGAAATAAATTCGCTAAACATCAAATCGGCACCGTGGGTTTTGCACAGGCGTCGAAACGGCGGATCACTCACGTCTTCCATAGGTGCCAAAAGCAGCGGAAAATCGGGGAGTTCTATAGGGCCAATTTTAATCATCGTTCAAATTTGGGCCAAAATTACACTTTTTTGTCGGTTTGTTTTGGGGTGTGGGAAAACCAAATTATTAATGAAAAGTTTCCGTTATATTTGCAGCTCAAATGCAAAAGGGATTGCAGCAAATTGCCGCGCAATGCGAAAAGCCCGACCCGAAATGCAATGCAGGGATTTGCCCAAAATAACACACGCATACACTCATGAAACACATTCGAAATTTTTGCATTATTGCCCATATTGATCACGGAAAAAGCACCCTCGCCGACCGCCTATTGGGCGCCACGCAAACGGTTACGGCCCGCGAAGAAAAAGCCCAATTGCTCGACAATATGGACTTGGAACGCGAGCGCGGAATCACCATCAAAAGTCACGCGATTCAGATGGAATATACCTACAAAGGCGAGGACTATATTTTGAACCTCATCGATACCCCCGGGCACGTCGATTTTTCGTATGAAGTGTCCCGTTCTATTGCCGCTTGTGAAGGCGCTTTACTGATTGTGGATGCCGCCCAAAGTATTCAGGCGCAAACCATCTCGAATTTGTATTTGGCCTTAGAAAATGACTTGGAAATTATTCCGGTCTTGAACAAGGTTGATTTGCCCAGCGCCAATCCCGAAGAAGTGAGCGACGACATCATTGATTTGTTGGGCTGTAAACTAGAAGACATTATCCATGCCTCGGGGAAAACCGGGTTTGGCGTAGAAAATATATTGGCTGCGATTATTGAAAAAATTCCGGCGCCAAAAGGCGACACGCAAGAGCCCTTGCAAGCCTTGATTTTTGATTCGCATTACAATCCGTTTCGCGGAATTGAGGTCATCTTTCGCGTAAAAAACGGAGAAATTAGAAAAGGACAAAAAATAAAATTCATGGCCACCGGCAACGAGTACTTTGCCGACGAAGTAGGGACCTTGAAACTCAACCAAGTGCCAAAAAATATGATTGGTGCGGGTGATGTGGGCTATTTAATCTCGGGCATCAAAGAAGCCAAAGAAGTAAAAGTGGGCGACACCATTACCGACGCCAAAACCCCAACCACCAATATGATTACCGGGTTTGAAGACGTAAAACCCATGGTATTTGCCGGGATTTATCCGGTGGATACCGAAGACTACGAAGAGCTGCGCAACTCGATGGAGAAACTGCAACTCAACGACGCCTCCTTGGTGTTTACCGCCGAGAGTTCGGCTGCCTTGGGCTTTGGGTTCCGCTGCGGATTCTTGGGCATGTTGCACATGGAGATCATCCAAGAACGCCTGGAACGCGAATTCAACATGACCGTAATTACGACGGTACCCAACGTATCATATTTGGCCTACACCAAAAAAGAACCCGAGAACGGTTTTGTAGTAAACAACCCCTCCGACTTGCCTGAGCCTTCCCGTTTGGACCGCGTAGAAGAACCTTATATCAAAGCGACCATCATTACCAAAGCCGATTTTGTGGGGAACGTAATGTCGTTGTGTATCGAAAAAAGAGGCTTGATCACCAACCAAACCTATTTGACTACCGAGCGTGTCGAGTTGAATTTTGACATGCCCTTGGCTGAAATTGTATTTGATTTTTACGACCGCTTAAAAACGGTTTCCAAAGGATACGCCTCGTTTGATTATTCGCCCATTGGTATGCGTGCGTCCAAATTGGTGAAACTCGATGTGCTGCTCAACGCCCAATCGGTGGATGCGCTTTCGGCTTTGATTCACGAAGACAACGCCTACAACATCGGGAAAAAAATGTGCGAAAAACTGCGCGAATTGATTCCTAGACAACAATTTGATATTCCGATTCAAGCCGCCATTGGCGCCAAAATTATTGCCCGAGAAACCATCAAAGCCTTGCGAAAAGACGTAACGGCCAAGTGTTATGGCGGGGATATTTCGCGTAAACGTAAACTGCTTGAAAAACAGAAAAAAGGTAAAAAACGCATGCGTCAAGTGGGGAATGTAGAAATTCCGCAAGAAGCGTTTATGGCCGTTTTGAAATTGAATGACTAAAGCGTTATATAATTCCCTCCCATGTTAGAAGATAAATCACCGGCACGCACCAGCCTTTCTCAATTGGGCGAATTTGGCTTAATAGATCACTTGACAAATCAGTTTGAAATTACCCAATCTTCAACGCTCAAAGGCATTGGCGACGATGCTGCCGTATTGGATTTTGGCGACAAAAAAGCAGTTATTTCGACCGATTTACTCATTGAAGGCGTGCATTTTGATTTGGCTTATATGCCCCTCAAACACTTGGGCTACAAAGCCGTGGTGGTGAATGTTTCTGACATCTGTGCCATGAATGCCAAGCCAACCCAAATTACGGTTTCGGTGGCGGTTTCCAACCGATTTCCCTTGGAGGCCTTGGAAGAATTATTTGCCGGAATAAACTTGGCGGCAAAGGCCTACAAGGTAGACGTGATTGGGGGTGACACCACCTCCTCCCAAAAAGGATTAATTTTGAGCATCACTTCAATTGGCGAAGCTTCAACCGAAGAATTGGTGTACCGAAACGGTGCCAAAGTAAATGATTTGTTGGTGGTGAGTGGTGATTTGGGCGCGGCCTACATGGGCTTGCAAGTCTTGGAACGCGAAAAACAAGTGTTTCAAGTGAACCCCAATTCCCAACCCGATTTAGAAGCTTATTCCTACCTCATCGAACGCCAACTCAAACCCGAAGCAAGAACCGACGTGCGCACTTTGTTGCATGCTTTAGAAATAAAACCAACTTCGATGATTGATATCTCGGACGGCTTGTCGAGCGAGATTTTGCATCTGTGCAAGCAATCGGAAGTGGGCTGTAATTTGTATGAAGATAAATTGCCCTTAGACCCTCAGTTGATCTCGGTCTGCGAAGAGTTTCAGTTGGACAGCACTACGGTGGCCATAAATGGTGGCGAAGACTACGAACTGCTTTTCACTGTAGGCATGGACGATTTTGACAAACTGAAAGGGAATCCCAATTTTACCATAATTGGACACATGGTTGAGGCCGCCGAAGGCATGCACCTCATCACCCGAGCCAATACCAAAATTGCGTTGAAAGCGAGAGGCTGGAACGCCTTGGCCGAAGAATTAGATTAGATAATCCCTTTACTTTTGGCTTCTTTTGCCAATTCTGCATCCGTTGCCATTGGGATGTCTAACACAGCCTTTAAATTGGCAATGCGCTTGTCTATTGCTGCTGGAGCGAGCGGAACATATTGCGCTAAATCGGCAACACTAATGCCTTTAGATAAATGGAACACCAATTGCTTGTCGAACACATCAATTTCATTTGAATTGAATGGAATTTGACTCACTAATTTCACGACTGTTTGGCTGTAATAATTTTCGTTTTTCAATATTTTATCAAACGCCAACAAGAGTTCGTCAAAAGTTAAATCATTTTTAATCACAAGCCCATTGGGGTTAATGTTTTTGATGATGGTATTAATTTTGAGCATTTCGGAGTGCATGGTGAGCAAGATGATTTTACAAGCCGGCATGCGCTCTTTGACCAACAAGGCCAAATCTTCGCCAGAGCTGATTCCTTTTTCTTCGTAGGTGGGCATGCTCAAATCAAAAAATGCAATATCATATTGGGGATTGTCCTCACTAACTATCGCTTCATAGCCCGTTTTACAGTCTTTGGCTTGGGTAATTGCAAATTCATAGGCGCCCTTGCTGTTGTACCCTTTGATGGCATTTTTATAGGCTTCTATAATAAAGGGATGGTCATCTACCATTAAAACACGAACCAATTGTGACATATTTTTCTTCTTATTGCTAATTCTGATAGGGGATGAACACTTTAATAGTAGTTCCGATTCCTTTTTGTGAGTCTATGATAACCGTTCCGTTACAGGTCTCGGTACGGCTATAAATATTTTGCAAACCTATTCCTTTTTTCTTATTGTTTAACAAAAATCCAACGCCGTCGTCAAATATTTCCAGCCGAATTCCTCCTTCAATGGCCAAAAAGCTAATAATAATGGTATTTGCTCGTGCATGTTTGTTGCAATTGTGTACCGATTCTTGTACAATGCGATACAAATGAATTTTCGCCAGTCCCGAAATAAAATCCCAATTGATTTTGGGGTCAAATTCCAAAAAATTCCGTGTTTGTGTTGCTTCAAATTGATCTTCCATAAAGGTGGTAATCACATTGACAAAGCTCACCGCTTTAGAAAACACTTCTTTGTTTAAATCATGAGAAATGTTTCGTATTTCTTTTTCAACATCTTGAATTCCCTCTATTAAGGATTTAGCCTTTTTTAAATTGACCGGGCTGGGCTGGCTGTTTAACGAACTGAGATTCATGCGGGTGGAGGCCAATCGATTCAGGACTCCGTCGTGTAAATCTTTTGATATGCGCTCCTTTTCGTTGGTTCGGGCTTTGTCAATATTATTTTGTTGCTCCAACAGCAGGTTGTAAATTTCTTCGTTTGCCTTTTGTTGCACTTGCTTCAAACGGAATTCTTTTTGTTTCAACAACTGTTTGCCAATCACAAAGAGCAAAATAGAAATCGTAAAAATGGTTAAACACACCCATAATATGATTGCATTCTGCTCTTCGACTTCTTCTTTTTGTTTGGTAATTTCATCGGTTTCGAAGGCTATTTTCGCAAATTTATTGCGGGTTTGCCGTTCCATTTTTTGCATGCTGTCTGCCAACGCAATATACTGACCGCTGTAGGCTAAAGCCTCCTTTGGATTTATTTTAATCAGCTGTTTCAAGCACAGCAACTGGTCTTTTGGTGCCTTAAAACTTTTGGACAACGCCAACGCTTCCAAAGCGTATTGATTGGCTTTAACCAAGTCATTGGTGGCGGTGTAATATTGGGAAAGGTAAAGGCGATTGAAGTTTTGGCCTTGTAAAATATTATTTTTTTTTCGGATTTTTAAAGCTAAATTTAATGAAATATCAACCCCTTTTAATTTGTTTAAATTTAATCTTGAGTAAGCTATGTTTTCATTTAATTTACAATAAATATATGGGTAAATATTCTTAACCCCTTTTAGATCTATTCCTTTTTTGAAATAATCAATAGATGTTTTAAAATTTTCGGTTGAAATATAATTATAGCCAATATTATTATATGAAATTGCCAAATCTGAATTATCAAATATATCTTTATTAGTTTTAATTATTTCTAACGCTTTAAAATGATAATTAAACGATTTTTTATAATCCCCTAATTCATTTGAATTTACTCCTAGAAATGAATAAATTAAATATTGGTCTTCGATATATTTATTCTTATTTGCAATTCTTAATGCATTAACTAATGAAGCTTCACTTCCTAAATAGTCATTAATGAAAAATTGAACTTGAGCTTTGTCTTGAAAAATTAGACATAATTGTTTACTATCATTAATTTTCTTAAAAATCTTTTCAGACTTTAAGTAATAAAAATAAGCCGAGTCATTATTACTTTTGTTTTCATGAAAGATTCCATTGAATCTGTTGCAAATGCCAATTTGTCTAACATCATTATACTTTATGGATTTTTGCAAAACTATTTTATTTGTTTTATAAAAATTATTTAAATCATTTAAAACCAAAAAATTATAAGCAAGTTTTAAAAGTTGGTCTCTATTTATTGAGTCATTTTTTAGATATGGAAGTTCTTCTAATAATTTTAAACTAAGATTTTTTCTTCTTCTAAAGCTGTTTTTTTTATCAGTTGATTTTTTAAGTTGATTTTCTATTCTAAATCGTCCCTCTTCCTTTTGTTGATTTGTACAGCCATAAAACAAAATCAAAACAATTGCTAGCCTAATATATTTCATAGGTAAATTACTTTAGTATTGCGTAAAATTAAAGGGGCAGAAGGCTAAGTCAGTGCAGAAAATCTGCAGTAAAAGTTAAAAAATTTAAATTAATCCGCGTTTGGTCGCTTCTCGAATAATGTCTTCGTCGGTACCCTTTACAATATTAAAAAAATCTTTGATTTGGGCTTTTCTTTTGTCGACCGCACTCAATGAGATGCCCAGATGAGAAGGGATGCTTTTTGTTTTAATTCCTTTAGAAAGCAACGACACGATGCGGCGATCTATCGAATCTAAAGCGTCGTTATGTTGCGCAACTTCTTTGATGGCATTTCTTACCGTTTGGCTGTAGTAAATTTCGCCTTGCAAGACTTTATCAATGGCGGAGATAAATTCATCCGATTTAAAATCACTTTTAATCATCAACCCATCCGGGTTTACTTTTTTGACGATATTGTATAAAATAATGGCCTCGAGATGTGAGGTTGAAATCAATATTTTGGTTTGGGGATAGTGTTTTTGGATTAAAAAAGCCAAGTCTTCCCCCGATTCAATTCGTTGAGTCGCATAGGCCGGAAGCCCAATATCTAAAACGACGAGGTCGTATATTTTATTACTTTGAAATAATTTTTCATAGCCGGCTTCGCTGGAATAAGCCGCTGCTACTTGCACTTGATTTGAGGTGTATTTTTCAGTCAAAATACTCTTATATCCCTCTATAATAGTAGGGTGGTCATCAATAAATAGGATGTGCAATTCTACTTCCATCATTCTAGATCGTTTTGGTCGTTTAACGGTATTTTTATTGAAATCGTAGTTCCTTTTCCTTTTTGAGATTCTACTTCCAACATCCCTTTACACTCCTTCGTTCTCGAAATCATATTCTGCAATCCGATGCCTTTTTTCTTTGATTTTACATCAAACCCTATACCGTTATCGGCTACTCTAAAATAAATCCAATCGGCTTCTAATTCAAAAAACACTTCGATTTTAGTGGCATTGGCGTATTTATTGCAATTCTGTAAGGATTCTTGAAGCATGCGGTACAAATTGATTTTTACCGTATTGGCAATTTGATCCCATTTTATTTTTTCGTCAATTGTAAGATTAACGGTCGAGCTAAATGAATGCTTTTGTTCTTCCAGTAGGTTGTTTACAATGGCAACAAAATTATTAATTAACACGTATTTCTCCCGATTCAAATCGTGCGATATTTCGCGGATATCTTGCTCAATATTCTTGAGTTCGTTCAAATAATTAAAGCGGTTTGCGATGGCTTCATCGTCAGAAAACCGGTTCAAGCTATCCAAATTCAATCGGGCCCCAAATAATCGACCCAATACCCCATCGTGCAATTCCTGGGCAATACGTTTTTTCTCTTTTTCACGGCTTTCTTCAATGGTAGCTTGCTGTGAAATCATTAGATTATAAATGTCCTCGTTGGCTTTTTGTTGTTGTTGCTTCAGCAATAATTCCCTGTTCTTGGCGCGCTGGGTGCGAATTACAAACAACAAAAGACCCACAAGGAGCGTAGCAATAAAAAAATACAACAAGCTTCTGTTCTGTTCGGCTAATTTGTCTTTTTCTAATAATATTTCATCGGTTTCAAACGCGATACGCGCAAATTTATCTTTTGATTTGCGCTCTTCCAATTGAATACTGTCGCTGATTTTAATGTATTCTTTGGAGTATTTTGCAGCGTTTTTATGTTCAACTAATGAAAGTTGTTTTAAAGACGTTAGTAAATCCGAAGGGATTTTAGTTTGTTTAGCTAGTTTAAGTGCTGCATTTGCATATTTCTGAGAATTTGTTGTGTCTTTCATATTTAAATAAAACTCTGATAGATGAATTTTACTTAAAATTATCCTTGAAGACAAATTCAAACTGTCTCTAATTTTTAGGGACCTATTAAAAAGATCAACTACATTAGGCGAATTATCAATTTTAAATCTAGAGTAAGCTGCATTATCAAGGAGTGTTGCATAGAGACTAGGTTTGTTTTTTGATAATTTTTTATTTTTTAAAGCTATTTCAAACTCTTTAATCGCTTGATTATAATCATTTAGGTTTTGAAAACAATTTCCAATATTGTTTCTTGAAATTTCTTCCAAAAAATATTCTTTATTTAAATCATTTTGTTGTGCAATTTCTAGTGCTTTTCTATGATATTCTATTGATTTATTATAGTTTTCATTTCCATATGAAGCTATTCCTAAATTTGTATAAGCATCATATTGACCTAGATAATCATTAAATATTCTATAACTTTTTAATGCTTTTGAAGCATACAATTCTGCCCCTAAAAAGTCATTAATTCCCAATTGTATAGTTGATTTATTAAGAAATATTGATGGTAATGCTTTTGATGACGGATTATATTCTAGTAATTTTTCTGCTTTTGAAAAATAATAAAAAGCGCTGTCTAATATGTCCGAACTGTAGCAACGATTACCTGAGTAAAAATATGATTGAGCAATATTAGCAGTGTCATTAGATTTTAATGAGTATTCCAATAAATATCTATTAGCTTTTTTTAGATTGTCAAAGTCATTTATTTCATAATAAAATTTTAGAGTTCGCAATAAGTAATTTCTATTAGATTCGCTGTTTTTAACTTTTATTACTAATCTTAAAGCATTATCGTGTTTTAACTTGATCTGAGAATTGGATAATGAATCGTTTTCTATTTCATTATATATAACGGAAATCGAATCTCTAATTTTTTTAGAATTTTTTTCAACTTTTTTATTGCACCCTACAAGGGTTGCAAAAACAAAAAATAGAAT